>CAZKBS010000045.1:0-2324 GCA_964551435.1 uncultured Micavibrio sp. | reverse complement strand
AGGGAATCACTATCCGATTCTGTTATCAAGAAATTTATTAGGTCCGGACCCTAATTCAGCAGATGCAAGTAACTTCTCTGAATTAGCAAGGCAATTCTTAATAAGACTGTTTCTATTAACACCTTTACTCAACCCTGGGTCTCCTGATTTTATTTCCCCAGTATATAAGCAGTGGAAGGAAAAGTCGTCAGGATGCAGGATAGCACTGGGCGTGAAGGGACTCTCTTCCCACCCCCTCCAGAGACAAAGCCCCCAAACCCGCCTGAATCCAGGGTGTCTCAGTAGTGTCCCGAAAAAGGCACCGCCAAAAACCCCGCCAACAGCGGGCTTTTCGCGCTGAAACCTTGGAATCGCCAAAAACAGAAGAAAAGATGGTGGTGGAGGTAGGATTTGAACCTACGAACTCATAAGAGGGCAGATTTACAGTCTGCTGCCATTGACCGCTCGGCCACTCCACCACACGGGGACAGCTATTATCATGAAAACACAATAAATTGCTGTTTTTATTAAATTTCGCGTTGACAGTTGCAGGAATTAAGGTAAATTGCCGGAAACGTCTAACGAAAGATTGAAGCTTTATGTCACAAAAAGAAAAGAAATTCCAGCCCAAATCTAAAAATTTTGCAGGCCGCAGCGGCGGCGGCAAATTTGGCTCCCGCGATGGCGGGAAGGCTGGGGGCAAAAGCTTTGGCAAACCGAGCCGCAGCTTTGGCGGCAAAAATAAAAAATTTGGCAATAAATTTGAAGGAGATAGAGACGAGCGCCGTCCCCGCCGCGAAGCCGGCGAGTTCAGGAAGCCCCGCGAAGGCAGTGATTTCAAACCACGCCGTCCGCGCGAAGACGGTGAATTCCGTCCGCGCCGCCCGCGTGAGGACGGCGAGTTCCGTCCCAAGCGTGATTTCGGCGACCGCAAGCCGCGCCGTGATGATGGCGACTTCAAGCCCCGCCGTCCGCGCGAAGATGGTGATTTCAAACCCCGCCGCAGCTTTGATGACCGCGGGCCGAGCGCCAAACGCTATGGCGAAAAGCCCTCCGCACGCAAATCCGCGCCACGCACGCGCGATACCTATGAACAGCGCGCCCCCGTCGAGGCTTCGGATGATACGCGCCGCAAGCTGAAATCGGATCGCGCCTCCTACGGCGCGCCCTCGCCCGCATATTTCTATGGCCACCATGCTGTGCGTGCGGCGATAGAAAACCCGCAGCGTCATATCCAGCGTCTGCTGGTGACAGAAAGCGGGTTCGCGCAGATTCAGGAAGCCTACGACGCCGCCCTCGCCGCCGGTATCCGCCGGCCGGAGCCGACGTTTGTCGAAAAAGAAGACATCGACCGCCTGCTGCCGCGCGACGCCGTGCATCAGGATGTCATGGCCGACGTCAAGCCGCTGGAAGACGTTTTCCTGCAGGATATCCTGAACGGCCTTGCCGACAATTCGACCATCATCGTTCTCGATCAGGTCACCGACCCGCATAACGTGGGCGCGATCCTGCGTACGGCTGCCGCCTTTGGCGCGACCGCCGTTGTGGTACAAAAGCTGCATGCCCCCGATATCACGGGCACGCTGGCCAAAACGGCCTCCGGCGCGGTTGAACATGTGCCGCTGGTGCGCGAAGTAAACCTGAGCCGCGCGCTTGAACAACTGCGCGACGCGGGCTTTACCTGCATCGGCCTTGACGAGCGCGGCAAAACCACCATCGCCGAAGCTGCCCCGCGTGGCCGCGTCGCGCTGGTGATGGGCGCCGAAGGGGATGGCCTACGCCGTCTGGTTGCCGAAAATTGCGACACGCTGGCCAAACTGCCGACCAGCGGGCCGATCGCCAGCCTGAACGTATCGAACGCCGCCGCTGTGGCGCTGTACGAAGTCATTCGCGCGGCCGAATAAGCGGGGCGATTTCACCCTCGCCTTGAACGGCTACCGCTCTTGACTGGCATCGATAGAGAATAAAAAAACAAAAAGCGCCGCCCTGAAAACACGGGGCGGCGTTTTTTGGTGATGCGAATCATCGCTATGAATGCCGCCTGCGAACCGCCGCATCACGCGCAGCCGATATCGCAAAAAAATTTATAGCACCGCCGCGCCGCAGCCACACAAAGGCGCCGCGCGCGGTGCATAAGCGCCCCCATGCGCCTGCTAAAATAACGCCACCAATATCAGTAAATTTCCGGACGTACCCGAACGTACAAAGACGTACATCGGACGCGTACGCGGTATAGATAAAAGTTTATCTATCGCCAATTACATCAAATACATTTGAAATTGTTGGTTTAATTAGGGCCAAGACTCATTAAATCCACCATACGAGAGCGGCGACGAGGCAGACAG
>CAZKBS010000044.1:0-2348 GCA_964551435.1 uncultured Micavibrio sp. | reverse complement strand
ACCTGCGGCCTTCAGGTTATGAGCCTGACGAGCTACCGGGCTGCTCCACCCCGCGATAACCTTACAAATTGCCTTGGCGTCGGCAATCGGCCCAGACGGGCGAATTCAGTCCGCAGAACATAACGGATTGCCCCTGCCAAAGCAACCCCTTTACGACAAAAAAGCGAAAATATTGAAAAACCAAAGGAAATTAACGTCTTTACCCCCCTTTTACCGCTTCTATAATAAATATGGTTCAGATCAAGGGGGCGGCTTACAGCCGCACCGGCAAGGGGAGACAACACATGACCGCAGCGCATTCAACGGCTTTGCAATATAACTCCGGCTTCGGCAATGAATTCGCCACGGAAGCACGCGCGGGCGTCCTCCCCGATGGCCAGAACACGCCGCAAAAGCCCGCGCACGGGCTTTATGCTGAGCAGATCTCCGGCTCTGCCTTCACCGCGCCGCGCGCACACAACCTGCGCAGCTGGTTTTATCGCATTCACCCGTCGGTCAAGCACAAGCCTTATACGCCCTATGCGCAGCCGCAGTTCAAAAGCGCCCCCTTCGCGCCCGCAAACCCGAGCCAGCTGCGCTGGGACCCTCTACCCTTGCCCGCGACGCCCACCGACATCATCGACGGTATTCTCACCATGGCCGGCAACGGCGATACCTCCAGCTGGAGCGGCATGGCAGCGCACAGATACGCCGCCAACAAATCGATGACCGACCGTTTTTTTTATAATGGCGACGGCGAGATGTTGTTCGTACCCGAAAGCGGTGCGCTGCTTATGCGTACCGAGATGGGACAACTGCATGTGACGCCCGGTGAAATCTGCATCATTCCGCGCGGCGTGAAATTCGCGGTCGACCTGCTCGATGGCAGCGCGCGCGGCTATATCTGTGAAAATTACGGCGCACCATTTGCGTTGCCCGATCTTGGCCCCATCGGTGCCAATGGCCTCGCCTATCCGCGTGATTTTTTGTATCCCGTTGCCGCGTTCGAAGACCGCGCCGGCGATTTCACTGTCATCGCCAAATTCGATGGCGCACTGTGGCAATCACCCATCAGTCACTCACCGCTGGATGTTGTGGCGTGGCACGGCAATTACGCACCGTATAAATATGACCTGACAAAATTTCAGGCGATCAATACCGTCAGTTTCGATCACTGCGATCCGTCTATTTTTACCGTCCTGACATCGCAGAGCGGCATGCCGGGCGTTGCGAATGTGGATTTTGTGATCTTCCCCGACCGCTGGATGGTCGCGGAACATACATTCCGCCCGCCCTATTTCCACCGCAATCTGATGAGCGAATTCATGGGCCTCATTAAAGGCGTTTATGATGGCAAAGAAGCCGGCGGCTTCGCACCCGGCGGCTGTTCGCTGCACAATTCGATGTCGGCACACGGCCCGGACGCACACGTCGTCGACAAGGCGGAGAACGCGGAGCTGAAGCCCGTTTACCTCTCCGGCACCATGGCGTTTATGTTCGAAAGCAAATACATTTTACGCCCGACCGAAGCCGCACTGAAAACGGGGCTGCAAGAAAACTATTACGAAGTCTGGCAATCCATTCCGAAGAAGTTTAAGGGATAGTTCTTTACTTCCAGACCATGCCGAGCCGTACGTGAGTGAATGCCTCTTTTGCATCTTCATCCATATTTTGCGGTATGCCTTCACGGCCAGCACACAGGAGACGAGCGTGCATCCACAAGGCACCACTCCTTTCCCGCGCGGTTGAGCAGCAGCACAGATTCCTGACCACGCGCCTGCATCCGATGCGCCTGCTGAGGGTGCCGCGTAATCCGTGATAGATACACGTACAACAAAGTTCAGCCACCGCTTTCAAGGCGGAAAACTCTTTCAGGCATCGGCGGCGTGCAGGCATTTTATCCCGTTAGACAGCCTGCTGCGAGCATGCGGGCAAGACTAGAACACAAAAAAGCCGGTCTTTACAGACCGGCTTCTTGCTTGCGATTTCGTATTCGATTTACTCGTCGGAAGTTTGAGTTTGGAAGACCTGGCAGCGACCTACTCTCCCGTGTCTTAAGACAAAGTACCATCGGCGATGAGGCTTTTCACGTCCGAGTTCGGAATGGGATCGGGTGTTTCATCCTCTCTATGACCACCAAGTCATCCAAACTCAAAGTTCCAACTGACACCGGAAAAAAGCTTAATTGCAGCTTTATAATCGTGTGTACAACACACAGTGGCTTTATCACTACGCGTGGTAATGATTCAAGCCGATCGAGCTATTAGTACCAGTAAGCTGAGGACATCGCTGTCCTTACACATCTGGCCTATCAACGTCGTAGTCTTCGACGACTCTCAGGGAATACTTGTTTTGAGGTGAGTTTCACG
>CAZKBS010000043.1:0-3843 GCA_964551435.1 uncultured Micavibrio sp. | reverse complement strand
GGAATCACTATCCGATTCTGTTATCAAGAAATTTATTAGGTCCGGACCCTAGATGGTCACGCAGTTTCCACCACAAATAAACCATCGGCGCGCCGTAGCGCCCCGCCTTGCCGCCCGTAAAAGACAGGCGGAAATCGTCAAATGCATGATAGCCCTGATCACCTGCGGCAATCGCGGCAGCCATAATCTCGCCGCCCGCCGTCGTCGGGCAAAGGCCGTGGCCGCCATAACCCGTATTGTACCAAAGCCCGTCTTCGAGCATGCCGATCATCGGCATTTTATGCGCCGCATAGCTCAGCAGACCCGACCATGCGAAAGCCGGTTTGATAAGTCCTTTGAGCTGCGGATAAACCTTCAGCATATCGCCTGTCATCGCCTCGGCAATGTTGTCGGGATGCGCGAACAGACCCACGCGCCCACCCCACAGCAGGCGGCCTTCGGGCAGGCGGCGGTAATAGTCGCTGCAAAAACGGCTGTCGTAAATCGCGTATTTGGTATTCAGCGATGCGGCATAGGCATCTTCGCTGATCGGCTCGGTCACCATGATATAGGTTTGCACGGGGATTGCCGCAAATTGCAAACGCTTGTCGACCTGATCGCCGTATACGGATGTCGACAGCACCACATGTTTCGCGCGCACAGTGCCCGCAGCGGTTTTGACCAGCCACGCCGCGCCGTCCTTGGTCAGCGACGTTACCGCGCTTTGTTCGTAAATGCGCCCGCCCAGTTTGTCGGCCGCGAAAGCAAGGCCGCGCAGCAGTTTCAGCGGGTTCAGCTGGAAATCATGCGGCGAGAAAATACCGTCGTGATAACGGCTGGTGCGACACAGCTCGCGCACTTCCTCGCGGCTGCGGAATTCGAAACCGAGGTCGAAATTTTCATTGGCGGAGCGGATGGCATCGACCACCTGCCCCGGATGGTCATGCCATGATACCGTCAAAACGCCATCGACCACAGGGCCGCAATCAATATCGTATTTGGCAATACGCTCACGGATAAGGCCACGCGCGTTTTTAGTGAGTGTCACAAGGCGTTTGGCTTTGTCCTTGCCGTATTTGCCCAGCAAACTTCCTTCGCCCGCGGCATAACCTTTGGCAACGAAACCGGCGTTGCGACCCGAGGCACCCCAACCAATGCGCGAGGCTTCGAGCAGCACTGCATCCACGCCGCGTTCGCGCAGGCCCAGCAGCGTATTCACGCCCGCCAGACCGCCGCCGACGATGCAAACCTCCGCTTCTTGCGCGCCATCAAGCGCGGGCCACGTGCGGTCTTCCGTCAGCGTGCTGGCGTAGTAATTGCCTTCATAACCGGCAATACGGTTATTGCCGGGGGCTTGCGCTGCGGCTTTCATCTCAGCCTGCCGCCTTAACGGGCTCTGCCTTTTTCGGCAGTTCAAGCTTGATATGCACATCGCGGAGCTGATGCGGTTCGGCCTCGCTCGGCGCGCCCATCAGCAGGTCTTCTGCCTGCTGGTTCATCGGGAAGGCGATGACCTCGCGCACGTTCGGCTCGTCGGCAAGGAACATGACCATGCGGTCAATACCGAAAGCACAGCCGCCATGCGGCGGGGCGCCGAATTTGAAGGCATTGTACATGCCGCCGAATTTCGCCTGCACCGCGCCCTTGGGATAGCCCGCGATTTCAAACGCGCGCTCCATCGCTTCGGGGATGTGGTTGCGGATGCCACCCGATGCCAGTTCGACACCGTTCAGCACGCAGTCGTACTGCACGGCCTTGATCTTGAGCGGATCTTGGGTATTGAGCGCCTCAAGCCCGCCGGCAGGCATCGAGAACGGGTTGTGGGAGAAGTCGATATTGCCCGTCTTGTCGTTGATTTCGAACATGGGGAAATCGACAATCCAGCAGAAAATGAATTTGGATTTGTCGATGATATCCATGTCTTCGGCGATTTTGGTGCGCGCCTTGCCTGCAAGCAGCGCAGCCTTGGCAAGCTGATCGCACACAAAGAACACGGCATCGCCGTTTTCAGCGCCCGTGAGCTTCTTGAGCGCGTCCTGCGCGGCGGCGGGAATGAACTTGGCAATCGGGCCCTTGCCTTCGGCACCTTCGAACACGACATAGCCAAGACCGACAGCCCCCTCGCCTTTCGCCCAGTCGTTGAGCTTGTCGAAGAAGCTGCGCGGACGGTCGCCGACTTTCGGCGCGCGGATGGCACGCACAACGCCGCCCGCCGCAATCACACCTTTGAAGGCCTTGAATTCAACATCTTCACGTGCGAAGACTTCGGTCACATCGGTGATGACCAGCGGGTTTCTGAGGTCGGGTTTGTCGTTGCCGTATTTCAGCATCGATTCATCAAACGGGATACGCACGAACGGCGCGGGCGATACGTCGAATTTCTTGCCGGTGAAGGAAGAAAACTCCTCGAACATGCCGCCAATCACGTTTTCCATGACGGCGAAAATATCGTCCTGCGTCACGAAGGACATTTCCATGTCGAGCTGATAGAACTCGCCCGCCGTGCGGTCGGCACGCGCGTCTTCGTCGCGGAAGCACGGCGCAATCTGGAAGTAGCGGTCAAAGCCCGACATCATCAGCAGCTGTTTGAACTGCTGCGGCGCTTGCGGCAGGGCGTAGAATTTGCCCGGATGCAGACGCGATGGCACGAGGAAGTCGCGCGCGCCTTCCGGCGAAGACGCCGTCAAAATCGGCGTCTGGAATTCGCGGAACCCCTGCTCCAGCATGCGGCGGCGCAGAGACGACACCACATCGCTGCGCAGGACGATGTTTTTGTGCAAAACGTCGCGGCGCAGGTCGAGGAA
This sequence comes from uncultured Micavibrio sp., assembly GCA_964551435.1. Taxonomy (GTDB): domain Bacteria; phylum Pseudomonadota; class Alphaproteobacteria; order Micavibrionales; family UBA2020; genus UBA2020. The sequence continues at coordinate 1,060 of CAZKBS010000043.1, read as the reverse complement.
GCGGTAGCGCAGGCGCACGTCTTCGCCGTAAGGCTCGTCAGAATTCACCTGCAGCGGCAGCATGTCGTTGACAGGGGCGGAGAGCAGGGTGAAGTCTTTCACCTTCACTTCAATCTCACCCGTCGGCAGATGTTTGTTGACCGTTTCGGGCGTGCGCGCCAGAACCTCGCCCGTGATGCAAATCACGTTTTCAAGGCGCAGTTTTTCAATTTCGGCAAAAACCGCATTGTCGGTATTGATGACGCACTGGGTCAGACCGTAATGGTCGCGCAGGTCGATGAACAGCAGGCCGCCGTGGTCGCGTTTGCGGTGAATCCAGCCGGAGATTTTAACCGTCTGGCCCTTGTCGGCAAGGCGAAGCTGACCACAAGTATGGGTGCGATAGGCGTGCATGATGTCCTCTAGATATAGAAAAGTTTTGGCAGCCGCGCCCCACGGGATATGCGGCAACCTTGCAGGATTCAGGTTTTAACAGAAACGCGGCGGGAAAACAAATGATGCAGAGGCAAATTATTTTGCATAAGCAAAGGGGGTGCACCTAATACCAAATCAAAAAAACATGTAAAAGAGAGACGAGCCACAGCATCAAAAAGAAAATTATCCCAAAGAAAAGCATCCCCGCATTCTGAAAACTCCACCTGAACCGTAACTTTCCTTTTAACCATTGGCTGATAAAAAGCACGATCCAAACAAAAGACGCTGCCGTCATAAACAAAAACAAAAGAGTCCAAAGTAGCGATCTTGGAACATTGTCGGAAAAAACCGCATACGCTCCACCAGCAATTGTTAAAATTATAATAGCTGAAAAGATTTTTTCCGTTGTGTTGTAGCCAAACCAATAGCCAAGCTTCACCGCCAAAGGTGAGCACTCGGGCAAGGCCCGACCCGTAAGGTCGCGCGCAAATATAGATGGGTTATTGCCCTGTTTCTCGTTAAGAGCGCGTTTGCATAAAGCCAGAGCAACGACTTCCACAGGTACGCCCAACTGATATAACCCATGCAAAAATGACCTGCCCCCTATAAAGGAGTCCAGGCAGAAGTGTGATTCTGCTATTCATAA
>CAZKBS010000042.1:0-4706 GCA_964551435.1 uncultured Micavibrio sp. | reverse complement strand
ACAACACCCCCGCCGCGCGCAAAATTGAAAAGCGCTGATTTTTCAGCACCCCGCAGTCCCCGCCGCACCCGCCGCCCCGCTTGACCTTTGGGCGCTTTCGCTTTAAGTAAATAGCAGGAATTAAAGGATAGAAATCATGGCCCTGCTGCCCATTTACGTCGCGCCGCATCCGGTGCTGAAAAAACCCGCCGAACCTGTCGCCGCGGTGACGGACGAGATCCGCACGCTTATCAAGGACATGTTCGAAACCATGTACGCCACGCGCGGCATCGGCCTTGCCGCGCCGCAGGTCGGGCATTCGCTGCGCGTGCTGGTGATGGACGTGGAGCAAACCGGCGACCGTGCCGAAGACCACGAACCCCCGCCGACGCCCGGCAAGCCGATTGCCGTCATCAACCCCGAGATCGTCTGGTCGTCAGAAGAACTGAACACCTACGAAGAAGGCTGCCTGTCCATCCCCGGCCAGTATGCCGAGATCGAACGCCCCGAAAAAGTACGCGTCAAATATCTGGATGAGAACGGCCAGCCGCAGGAGATGGAGGCCGACGGCCTGCTTGCCACCTGCGTGCAGCATGAAATCGACCACCTTGACGGCGTGCTGTTTGTGGATCACCTGTCGTCGCTGAAACGCGATATGCTGATGCGCAAGCTGAAAAAATGGACGCGCGAACACGAAGAAGACATGAAAGAGAGCTATGTATTGCCATGACCTCCTCTGCTCCCAAATACACCTCGCATTTCGGCGTCTATGCGCTGATTTTCAACGAAGCCAAGGACAGCATCCTGCTCATCAACAAGGTGCTCGGCTGCTACAAGGGGCTGCACGATCTGCCGGGCGGCTCGCCTGAGCCGCACGAACACCTGCATGAAACGCTGGTGCGCGAAGTGTTCGAAGAAACCGGCTGCTACGTCACCGACAGCCGCCAGCTGGGCGCCTTCAGTGCGCTGTTTCCCTTCATCGAAACCAACGGGGAGCCGATGACCATGCGCCATATCGCCGCGATTTACGTGGCGACCATCGCGGGCAACCCCATCGGTTATGTCGAGAAAAACAGCAACAGCAGCGGCTGCGTCTGGATGCCGCTCAAGGATATCACGGCGGCGAATACCGTGCCGCTGGCGCGTCTTGCGCTCGACGCCTATAACAACCAGCAGAAAAAGGCCGCGTAAGGCATGGATATGCTCCCGGCCCTGCTGGAGAGTTTCACGCCGCAGGACGACGACGAAGCCGCCGTCCTGGTGCAGCTCCGCCAGTTTCTGGCGCAATCGCCCAACCCCTATGGCCGCGATAACCTGACCGCGCATGTGGTTGCCGACGCATGGATTGTGAACCCCGCGCGCGACGCAGTTTTGCTGGTGGAACACGGTCTCAATAAATTCTGGATGGCCCCGGGCGGGCATTGCGACGGCAGCCCCGATGTTTTCGCCGCTGCCCTGCGCGAAGCGGAAGAAGAAGCGGGCCTCGGCCCCGCGCACCTGCGCCCGCTTTTGGGGGGCGGCATTTTCGATCTCAATTCCGGCCACGTCAGCGCCCGCCGCAAGGCATGGGGCATCGAGCCGACGCATGTGCATTTCGACGTCTGCTTCGCCTTCGAAGCCGATACCGACGTCCCCCTCGCCGTATCGCATGAAAGTACGGGACTGGAATGGGTGCCGCTGGCCGATATCGAAACGCGCGGCTTTTTCCCCGGCCACCTGCGCCGCGTGCACAAAACCCGCGCGGGGCTTCTCGGCACCGCCGCCGCTGCGAGGTGCGCATGAAAATCATCTTCATGGGTACGCCGGATTTTGCCGTGTCGGCGCTGGAGGCGCTGCATGCCGCAGGGCATGAGATTGTCTGCGTCTATTCGCAGCCGCCGCGGCCCGCAGGGCGCGGGCACAAGCTGCAGCCCTCCCCCGTGCATCGCCGCGCGCAAGAGCTTTGCCTGCCCGTACGCCATCCACTGAGTTTGAAAAAAGACGCCGCGGCGCGCGCCGATTTCGCGGCGCTGAAGGCTGATGTCGCTGTGGTTGCGGCCTATGGCCTGATCCTGCCGCAGGAGGTTCTGGATGCGCCCGCGCATGGCTGTATCAATATCCACGCCTCGCTGCTGCCGCGCTGGCGCGGGGCGGCGCCTATCCAGCGCGCCATTATGGCGGGCGATACGCAAAGCGGCGTGTGCATCATGCAGATGGAGGCCGGACTGGATACAGGCCCCGTGCTGATGCGCGGCCACGTGCCCATTACAACCGCGACAACGGCGCAAAGCCTGCATGACGCGCTCGCAGCGCAGGGCGCGGAGTTGATCGTCAAAACGCTGGCGGCGCTGCCCTCGCTGACGCCCGAAACGCAGGGCGAAGACGGCGTTACCTATGCCCATATGCTGAGCAAGGAAGACGGCAAAATTGACTGGACGCAAAGCGCGGCGCATATCGAACGCCAGATGCGCGCCCTCTCCGGCTGGCCGGGGGTGTGGACGCTGCATCGCGGCCTGCGGTTGAAAGTTCTGGCCGCGCAAATTGAAAAACCGGACGGCACGCAGGGCAAAGCGGGCGAGATTATCGACCGCCATCTGGTCGTCGCCTGCGGCAGCGGCAGCTTGCGCCTGATATCGGTGCAGCCCGAAAACCGCAAGGCGATGGACGGCGTATCCTATATGAACGGCGGCCATGTGACGATTGGCGAGGTTTTGGGATGAGCGATACCCGCCCGCCCGTCATCGACGCCGAAGCCGTCGAGGTTGCGGCCAACGCGCCAAAACCCTCTGCGCAAAGCGGCCTGCCCGCCGTGCAAACAGCGGCGGCAGATATCGCCGCGCCTGCGCGTAAAACCCGGCGCTGGAAACTGACCATCGAATACGACGGCACGGATTTTGCCGGATGGCAGCGGCAGGATGGCGGCATCACCACCATTCAGGGCAGCATCGAAGACGCGATAGAAAAATACAGCGGCGAGCGTGTGACCGTGCATGTCGCGGGGCGCACCGATGCGGGCGTGCATGCGCTGGGACAGGTTGCGCATATCGACCTTGCCCGCCCCGCCGATGAAAAAACCGTGCGTGACGCCATCAATTTTCACCTGCGCCCCTTGCCGATATCGATTGTATCGGCGGAAAGCGTATCCGACGATTTTCACGCCCGTTTCAGCGCGACATGGCGCGTCTATGCCTACCGCATTTTGTGCGACCGCCGCGCCGCGCCCGCGATTGGCGACGGTCAGGTCTGGCACCACAGCCGCGATCTTGATATCGACGCGATGAACAAGGCGGCGAAGCACCTGACCGGCACGCATGATTTCAGCAGTTTCCGCGCCGCCGAATGTCAGGCGAAATCGCCCGTGCGTACGCTGGCGCGGCTGGAATTCATCGAAGATAAAACAAATCCCATGCTGGGCCGCCACCTGACGATGTGGGCGGAGGCGCGGTCTTTCCTGCACCATCAAATCCGCAATTTCGCCGGCACGCTGGCGCTGGTGGGCGAAGGCAAATGGCACCCCGACGATGTGAAAGCCGTACTGGAAGCCTGCGACCGCACCAAGGCCGGCCCCATGGCCCCCGCCAGCGGCCTGCATCTGGTGCGCGTCGAATACGGCCCCAAAGAGCCGTTCCAGCAAGGCCTCGACAGCCTGATTTAACAGGGTTTTCGCGCGTAGCTGCCGTCAGCGGTTGACGAAAGGCGCCTCCGCCCCTACCCTGAAGACCGTTCATACAACCGATACGCTTTGGCGGCTTTGCAATGTCTGACCCGAAACCGACATTCAATCAGGCAGGCGCGCGCGTGCATCACGCGGAGGCGCGCACCTATGGCCATGAACTGCTGGCGGCGCTGCGCAAACAATTTCCCGATATGGACGATGCGTTGTGGCTGGTGAAAAACGGCGCGAGCTTCGAGGTGGCCGATGCGCGCGGCGATACCGCCCTGCATCATGCCGTGCGTATGCAGCTCAAAGACCTGACGCGCGAAATGCTATACCGCGCCGCCGACCCCGACCAGCCGAACGAGGCCGGCAACACCGCGCTGATTATCGCGGCCGCCGGCGGCGGCGAGATTTTGAAATTGCTGCTGGATGCGAAACCCGATGTGAACCTGCGCAACAAGGGGGGCAATGATGCGCTGACCTGCGCCGTTGCGGCGGGCAAGGCGGATAATGCGCGCCTGCTGCTGGATGCGGGCGCGCGGGTTGATGACAAGCTGCTGGCCATGGCCGCGCGGCTGTCGCGCACCGCGCTGCTGCCGATGCTGCAGGAAGCGCATGATACACAGACCGCCGCGTTCAAACAGGCCGCCACCACGGCAGCGCGGGATATCCCCGTGCCGCGCCTGAGCGCACCGAAACGGCCAGGCCGGTCTAGCGACCGCTGAAATGCGTTGTTTTTGAACGCAAAAACATATCTGGACATAACATTTTGACCCGGCGCGGTCGCCTGTGCTAAGACTCTGGCCAACCCCCATATAAAATCAAGAAACGCATAGAGGAGAAAACACATGGCATTCGATTGGAAAAAGAAATTCGAAGAAGGCAAGCAAAAGGCCGCTGACGCGTTCGCAAACGCCGTCGTAAAAGGCGAAGAGCTGCTGGAAAAAGGCGAAAAAGCCGCTGCCGAATTCGGCGCGGAAGTCAAAGCCAGAGTTGACGAGCTGAAAAAGAAAGGCGACGCCCCGAAAAACGGCGGCTAGGGCCAAGACTCATTAAATCCACCATACGAGAGCGGCGACGAGGCAGACAG
>CAZKBS010000041.1:269-8489 GCA_964551435.1 uncultured Micavibrio sp. | reverse complement strand
CTGTCTGCCTCGTCGCCGCTCTCGTATGGTGGATTTAATGAGTCTTGGCCCTAGAAAAAACTTGATGTGTTTCAAATGAAGTCCCCCACACTTGTTCAGTATAGCATGGATGGCGGGTTTTTGTCACTGTGTGGGTATTTGTGGTCTATGGCCGGTCAACCCAGCGCCGCGCGCACTTTGTCGGGCTCGTCGACTTTGATGATAACGTAGGGCACGGCGCCGCTATCGGCGAGGGTTTTGAGGTGGCGGAGGGTGGTGTAATCGCTGCTCTCGGCGCTCACGCGGCTGTTGGCGGTGGAAATCTGCAGGCCAAGGCCCGCCGCCGCCGCCCAATCGCCCAGCGCGGGTTTGAAATCGGTGGTGGTGGTGTCATAGGCGGCAATGCGGATTTCGCTGTGCAGCGCCTCCAGAATATCGCGCGCGGCGCTCTGGTAGTTCTCAACCAGCGGCACATAGCCGGGGCCGATGTTTTCCGCGCCGAACAGGATTTTGGATTTGATCGCGGGCACCAGCATGATATGCGCATCGCGCGCGCGGAAATCGCGCAGGATGTCCCAGTTGAACGACGATACAATCACGTCATGCGCCGCCAGTGCCGCGACATGTTTTTGCATCAGCGCGCAGACGGCAGAGACGCAGGTGGTGTCCTTGATATCCAGATTGATAATGACGCGGCGGTCTGTATAGCCGAAAACCAGCGCGAATAAATCTTCGAGACGCGGCACGGTATGGCCGCCGCCGATATCGATGGTGGATACCGCCGCCGCCGTCATGCGTGATACCAGCTGTCCGGCAAGGGGCGCGGCCGCAGCGGGCGCTGCATGCTGGTCAATTTCATCGTCGTGGATAACCATCGGCACACCGTCGCCGGACAAAAACACATCACATTCGATGCCGTCCGCGCCGTGGTCGAGGGCGTATTTGAAAGCGGCAAGGCTGTTCTCTGGCAGCCGTGTGGCCAGATTTTCGGGTGTTTTCAGCGCGGCGGGCGTGGGGCCATATCCGCGGTGCCCTATGATTTTAAAGCCTTTTTGCTGGTGCGGCATGTGATAAACCTTGTTTCCGTCAAGTGCTTATGGAATAATATTCGTGTAAAAGCAAGAATCTAATAACACCCGTACCTGTGGTTGAAAATGGGGATTGTGATTATCGGACATCGCGGCATGGGGCCGACCAGCACCCTGCCGTCCATCGAAGCGCATACGCTGCCGGAAAATTCGCTGGCGGCTTTTGCGCGCGCGCTGGAGCACGGTGCCGACGGTCTTGAATTTGACGTGCATATCACGCGCGACGGTGACGTGGCGGTTATTCACGACAACCAGCTCAATAAAAAAATCGCGGGTGCCGACCGCAAGGGCACCGAACTGGGGCTCGTATCCGAACGCACCATGGCGGAGCTTTCGGCGATGGATATCGGCAACGGCCAAGGTATCCCGAACCTGACCGACGTGATGGATTTCATGATTGCCGCGAATACCGCCTATCACGCGCGCACGGGCAAGAACCTGATGATCGATATCGAACTGAAGGGCGCGGGCGTGGCGGATGCGGTTTACCGCACCATCAAGCCCTATATCGATGCGGGGTATGTGAATAGCGAAGATTTTGTGTTCAACAGTTTCAACTGGGACAACCTGCGCGATTTGCGCGCGCTCGACAAAGACCTCAAGCTTATCCCCGCCATCCGCACCGAAGATTTGTTCGGCAAGGAAAACGTGACCATGCCGGGCTGGAAGGTGAAAGAGGGGGCGAATTACTGCCTCGACGCCTTCGCGCGGCTCAAATCCCTGCATAACGAAATCAGCTGCCATGCGTTTGATTGCATCGTGTTCGACCTGCGCCCGGCTTTTGTCGAATTTTGCGCATCGAACCGCATCGGGCTTTTTACCTCGACCTCGGCGGAGACGGTCAAGGCCGACAGTATCCGCGATCCGCTGGCGCTGATGACGGCGGCGGCGACGCGTTTGCCGGTTGTCTGTTTCCGCGCCGACCACGCGGGCGATACGCGCAAGCTGGTGAACGATATCTGCCGCGAGCAGGCCTATATGGCCGAAATGAAAAAGCCAGCCGAGGGATATTCATCATCCGCGCCGTCCAAATCAGGCGGCAGCAAATTCACGCCGACGTAATCCCGTATCCGTGAAAAAAGCCGCGCGCGGTCTGTAAACATTCCGCGCTGATTATCCTGCCGCGCCTTCCTGCGCGGGCAGGGGATTGGCCTGTCCGGCGTTTTGCGAAATCTGTTGCAGCAGATAGGTGCGGGTTTCTTCGAAGGTCCGGCGGATATCGCCCAGCGTTTGTTCGCGCTGGTCTTTGCTGGCGGTGGTCATGCCTTGCGCGCGGGCGCAAATCTTTTGCAACAGATGCGCCCCTGTCATGCCCGCGCTGCCTTTCATACGGTGGGTTACCTCGACCCATTGCGGGCAGGCGCACAGCTGCGGCTCTGGTGCGCGGCGCTGGGAAGGGCGGGGAGCGGAACAGCTTGGGAATTACCGTGTTGCGGTTGCGGTCTGGGGCTGGGCGCGGTTGATGCAGCGGAAACCTGTTTGCACGTTGCCGTTCGCAGCTTTGGTTTCGACGCGTTCGCAAACCACGGGTTCTTTTTCTTTGGCGATTTCGAACTTCAGGTTTTCGATGGATGTGCCTTCTTCCTTGAGCATCTTGTCCATAAATTCGCGCACTTTGGCGTTGCTTTGTTCGTAAAGGGCGACGGCGAGGTTATACATATTCATGTCCGGCGTGCCGTCGTTCTTTTTCATTTGCGAAATCGTGGTCGCGGCGCGCGCTGTGGCGCAGGCTTCGCTGAATTTGTCGTCGCGTTTGCTGTAGCTGGCGATGAGGGGGATGTTGAGCGAGACGCCGTTGCGCTCCACGCAATCTGCCGTGCTGGTGTGGTTCATGGTCGCGCAGCCGCCCAGACCGAGGGTCGCGCCCGCAAAGGCGAGGGTCAGTAAACCTTTTCTTGCTGTCAGTCCCGTCATGTCACACCGCTTCGTTTTTGATGGTTCGTTTTTTGATTTTTATTTGCTTCTTCGTGTCCCGAAGATGCGGGAGACTTTATCCGAGTCTGCGCATTATGTCAATAAAAATCAAATATTATGTTTGAATTGCAGATGCTTAAACCGAAGAGGGGCAGGTGGTGAAGCCTGCCCCCTTCGTTGGCGATCTCCCGTCCCGCGGGTCACCGGTCGTTAAGCCGGGTGCCGGTGTTGGCCGCGGGGCGTGTTTTTATTTGCAGCCGCAATCAGCCGCTTTGGCTTTTGCAGGCGCCGGTGCCGGAGCGGCTTTCGGTTTTTGCTGAACCACAGTGCGGACTTCGCGGGTGTGTTTTTCAACCGTATGCACGACGGGGTTGACGTTGATCGTCAGGCCGTTCGTGTTGGCTGCCGGTGCTTCGGGTGCCGGTGCGGCCGCCGCGGATTTGCGGAAGGCGCGGGCGCCGAAGATGTTCATGACCGAAGACGGTTCCGTATCACCGTTTTGCTCGATGTAGGTGTTGATACGCTCGACAGCCTTTTCCATCGCGGGGGCGCCGTAGTTCGGCAGCGCCTTGATCAGCATTTCGATGGCGAAGGTTTCTTTGGCAACGTCGCCGTTGGCGCGGTTCCAGACTTCAAACGCGGATTTCACGGCTGCGCACTGCTCGATGTATTCAGCGCGCTGGTTGCCGCCGCCGATGCCGACGCCGGTGGAGCCGAAAACGTTCACAGCCGCGCTCCAGCCGAGAACGGCGAGGCAGTTGTCAACCGAGCCTGCAAGGTTCGGTGCGTTGGTGCCGACGAAAGAGCGGAAGTTGTTCACCGTGGACTGGTTCGGCGCAACGCTGATGGGGCCGGTAGAGCCACCTTGCGCGTTCGATACAGCCTGACCGCCTTGGCCACCTTGGCCGCCCTGACCACCCTGGCCACCTTGACCGCCGGTCGCGCCGACCGTGATGGGGCCCGTTTGCGCAACAGCGCCCGAGGTCGAACCCGATACAGCGGTCGAGCCCGACACAGCCGTGGAGCCGGAAACCGCATGGCCGCCGTTGGCGGTCTGGTTCTGGCCCTGATTTTGACCTTGGTTTTGCTGCTGTTGTTGCTGCTGGTCTTGGCCTTGGTATTGGCTGGCGCTTGCGCCGCCTTCGTTGCGATAACCTTCTGCTTGGGCTGCGGTGGTGAACGCGCCGCTGAGGGCAATCACAGACGTCAGTACGGCTGTACGAAAGGGTTTGTTCATGATCTATTACCTTGTTTTGTTTGGATAAAACGGTGTTTGTCGGCTCTTGGTTTATTTTACATACGGCCAATCACAACCCGAATGGCGGCGAACATAACCGAGTCTCCGTGAATATGTCAAGTTTATTTAAAACATAATTTCATTTGCATATTGCGGAGACTCGGCGTATCTTCCCGCCCTAATAAACAATGCGGCATGTCCGGCAAACGGATGGCCCGAAGGTTTTGCCCCTAGGGCAGGGCCGCAAACAAAGCCGCGAACGCGCGGCAAAATATAGAGGTGTTTTCATCATGATGCTGACCGCCCAACACGCCGCGATTGACGCGGCGCTGGATGCCGATAGCGAAGAAATCCGCGACGAACGCGCCGTGCGCGAAGACGGTCTGCCCAAACGCAAGAAAAAATGGCTGTCTGGTGTTTTTGCCAAGGCGGCGGATATCGCGGGCCGTGCGGCGGTGACGCAGGCCATCAAAATCACGGCCGTCACGGCGCTGGCGGGTGCGGGCGCTTCGGCGTTTGTCAGCATCGGCGTTGCGGCGGTGGCCTCCGGCGCGGGTGCGGCGCTTTATTCCTATGGCAAAGATACCTACAGCGCATGGCGCGACGCCAAACGCGACGGCGATGACAGTTTCCGCTGGGTCGATACAGAGCGTTTGAAAAAAGCGCGCAATGCGCTCTTGTTCGGTGTTGCGGGCGGCGCTTTCGGTGCATGGCTGGCGGGCACTGAAACCTTTCAGGCCGGGCTTGATATGGCGAAGCACTGGGGCGGCAAAATGATTGAAAGCGCGCTGGGCTTCTTCTCCACGCCCGTTTCCGCGCAAATGGCGCCGGATTTGACGTTGGCGCAGGCGGCGCCGGATGTCACCACCCTGACGCCCGAACAAATCACCGCGCGTATCAACGATGCCCACGAAGCCGCGCATGCGGCGGCTGCCGCATCGCCAGTCAGCGAAGATGACATTATCGCGCGCATTGATTCCGCGCATGGCCTTCTGGATGCGGAGCGCCGCGGGCTTGAGGTCATCGCTGCGCCTGAAGCGCCCAAAACCGTACTGGGTAAACTCTGGGATGCCGCCATGATGTCGGATCAGGCCAAGGGCGTGTTCATGGCGCAGATGCTGAAGGCGGACCCCGACAATCTGGCATCGGTGACACCGCAGTTTTTGAAAGACCGCGCACATGATGTGCTGCGCCTGACCGACCTGCCGTGGCAGGAGCGTCTGTCGCTGGCGCGTGAACTGGCCGAAGAGGCGCAGGCGCGCGGCAACCGTCAGGCCGCAGGCTTCCTGCGTGACCTTGCCAAACTCGAAGACGGCACATGGAAACCGCGCGGGCTGAATATCGACGGCGCTGCCGCGCCCAGAGCCGTGCCAGATGTTTTCGCCCCCGAAGTGAAAGCCGTACCCGAAGCGGCGCCGCCGCCCGAAGCAAAACCGCTGACGCAAATCACCCTGCCCGAAGAACAGCCCATCAAGACGGTTATTCTCGAAGCTGACCCCGTGACGGGCGAAGTGCAGGAGCGTGTGGTTGACGCCATCTGCGGCGAAGGCCTGCGGATCGAGCCGATGACCGAAGGCGCTGCCCTGCCTGACGCTGCGCCCAACACGGTTATTGAACAGCCTGCCGTAGTAGAACCCCGCGCAGAAAAAACCATGCTGGAAAAACCTGCGGCTGCGTTCGAACGCGCGGCTGTATGCACTGTGACCATGGCGGGCGATTTGTCGGCTGCCGAAACCTTCTGCGAAGTGAGCAAGCCCAGCATGAAGCCGGGCGATTACATCAGCTTTGTGGCGGCGGGGAACGTGCATATCAATGTCGCGACCTCGCTGGTCGAAGGCTCCGTCGATGTGCCGACCCAGTCCTTTTTGCATGAAAAGGTGATTGGCGACGGCGTGGCGCGTTTGGCGTCGGCTGCAAAAATGGCGCCGCGTTAACCTTATTTGTTTTGCATAATTTCAAAACTTCTGCTACAAAGTGAGACCCACATGGCAGAAGGGAGACGGAATCATGCACCCACAAATCAAAAAAGTCGCGAAACTCGGTGCCGCCGTTTGCCTCGCATTCAATGCAGCGGCCTGCTCCAGCACATCCGGCCCCACGCCGTCTGTCCAGCCCGAAGGGCAGGGCATCAGGCGCGATACCCAAAGCTTCGCGCTTGCCGCCGTGGACAGCGCCCCCGCCGCAGACACGCTGCGGTTTTATAACCTGCACACCAATGAACGCATAGCCGTGCCCCACAGCATCGGCGATGGTATCAGCCGCGAAGCCAACTGGTTTATGCGCGATTTCCGCCGTGCGGAGCCTGCACGCATGGACCCGAAACTTTTTGACCTGCTGTCGAAACTGCAGGACGCCATCAACGAACGCCATCCCGGCCTGCGCGTGGAATATCATGTGATTTCCGGCTACCGTTCCCCTGCCACCAATGATGGCCTGCGCGGGGCGGGCGGCGGGCAGGCGCAAAACTCCCTGCATATGACGGGGCAGGCGATGGATATCCGCGTGCCCGGCCTCTCCACGCGCGAGCTGCGCGATATCGCGACCTGCCTCAAGCTGGGCGGCGTCGGTTATTACGCATCCGATGATTTCGTGCATGTGGATACGGGGCGCGTGCGCTACTGGCCGTCGCACGACTATCTGTCGTCGCTGAAATGCAATCGTTAATGCCGCGCGGCGTTTTTATCTAAGCCCTTCATAAACAAAAACCATTTCCGTTTATTTTGCGGCGCGCAAATAATTCGCTTGCAGGCCTGTGCAGAAGGCGTATGAGTCAAAGCCAAACACGGGCTTTGCCCGGATAAAAGGCTTCAGCAAGGTCTCTGACGCACCATGTCTGCACAAAAAAAATCCAAAACTTCCAAAGATGATGTTTTCATGCTCGCCGTTGCCGCCATCGGCGTGGTCTACGGCGATATCGGTACCAGCCCGCTTTACGCCTTCCGCGAGGCGCTGCATGTGCTGGCCGATGCCGAAGGCGCGATTGCGCGCGACAGCATCCTCGGTATTCTCTCGCTCATTCTGTGGTCGATGATTTTGATTGTGACGTGCAAATACGTCTCCATCCTTTTGCGTATCGACAACAAGGGGGAGGGCGGCACGCTCGCGCTCATGGCTTTGGCGCGGCGGGTGATATACAAAAACACCAACGTGTTTTTGTATCTGGGTATTCTGGGCGCGGCGCTGTTTTATGCGGATTCCATGATTACCCCCGCGATTTCGGTTTTGTCGGCGGTCGAGGGTATCAAGACCGTCGCGCCCGATTCCGATGCGCTGATCATGCCGATTACGGTCATTATTCTTCTCGGCCTTTTTCTGTTTCAATCACGCGGCACGGCGTCGGTATCCAAGCTGTTCGGGCCGGTGATGGTGATATGGTTCAGCGTGCTTGGCGTTATGGGCGCCATGCATATCGCGGATGATTTTCACATTTTGCTGTCGTTCAATCCGCTCTATGGCCTCGGGTTTATTGCCGACCATACGGGGATTGCGCTGTTTGTGATGGGGGCGGTGTTTCTGGCCGTCACGGGGGCGGAGGCGCTTTATGCCGACCTCGGCCATTTCGGCCGCCTGCCCATTCAGGGCGCGTGGGGATGGTTTGTGTTTCCGGCGCTGACGCTGAATTACCTCGGTCAGGGTGCGATGATTCTGGCGCATCCCGAAAAAATGGATAACCCGTTTTTCAACATGGTGTCCGCCGATTTCCAGCTGCCGCTGGTGCTGCTCGCGACCTGCGCGCCCATCATCGCCGGCCCGGCGGTGACCGCGCTGGTGGTATATGGCGTGCTACGGAACGGTCGGCCGGCCAGCGATCCACTCGTGGCGCGGGGGCTGACCTACCTGGAGAAGTTCGTTCAGGCCGACGGCGGCATCTACGCGCCCGACGGCAACTACCGCAACTACGAAACGGCCCTGGCCGTGCTGGCCTTTGCGGCCTCGGGCGAGGAGCGATACCGCCCGCTGGTGGCCAAGGCCGACGCATTTCTCAAGGGCTTGCAGTGGGAC
>CAZKBS010000041.1:0-235 GCA_964551435.1 uncultured Micavibrio sp. | reverse complement strand
GCACGAACTACGGCGGCGCGGGCTACGGCAAGAGCAAGCGGCCCGACCTGTCGAACACCAGCTTCCTGATCGACGCGCTCCGCGCGGCCGGCGCGGGCCCCGATGATCCGGCCGTGCAGAAGGCGCTCGTCTTCGTGTCGCGGTGCCAAAATCTGGAAACCGAGCACAACACGACCGCCTTCGCGGCCAAGAATCCCGACGGCGGCTTCTACTACACGCCGGCCACCGGCGGCAC
>CAZKBS010000040.1:0-8510 GCA_964551435.1 uncultured Micavibrio sp. | reverse complement strand
TAATGATTTATTTCATTTTTATGCCGCATAATGAAGGTACAAGACCACCGCTGCGGCATGGCAGATGCCCGACGAATTTTTTGCAACCGCGCCATCAGGCAGGAGACATGCACCCACAACGCCGCCGTGCCCGCGCCCTCGCTATCGCCGCCAAACAAACAGGCGTGGGCGCTGTATGGGCGAAATGGGGCTTTAGCCTTATTGTGCTTGCGATGCTTCTGGCGCTCTCCGGCTGTGCAGGCGCTTTGCCGGGTGGTTCTGACAGCATTAACAAATCCTATTACAATTCCAACGCCGATCTTGAATCATGGGTCAACAGCCTTGAAGTCGGGATGAGCCGCGAAGAAACCTTCGCCCGCCTTGGCCGGGTACAAAAAGACTTCCGCCGCCTTGCGCGCAATGAAATCGTCGGAGTTCTTTTTGGCGGTGAAGATGCAGGTATCCCCGTGCATTTCTATACCGATGAAAACATCCTGTCGTTCCTCGACTCTCTCGAGGGTTACCGTATCGAATACAAAACCGTGAAACGCAGACACGGGTTTACATCGGTTATTCGCGTACAGACAGACGCCAAGGGGTTTGATTACCGCCTGAACCTGATTTTTAAAGATGGCAAACTATATCAAAAACCGTTCCTGACTGGCGGACAGGTCAATACGACCTCGTCTAAAACGATCTTCGATTACCTGACGCCGGGGCTGATCCTCGGCGCGGCAAAGGACTCTGACTAACGGTCCTGAAGCCCCCGTATCACTCGATAACATAAAACTATGGCTTAGGGGGCGTGCGCGGACGCGGTTTGTTTTCAGGCGCGCGAAGCGCTGGCGCATTGTCATTTCCGGCAGGGCGCAGGAAGCGCATCACAAAATCAGGTAAATCGGCAAAATCGCGCATGATATCCTGCACACCTGCGCGGATCATTTCATCGCGCTTGCGCTCATCCTTGGCAAAGCCCGCAAAATCCAGCCCCTGACTGCGTGCCGCCGCCGCATCCGCCGCGCTGTCACCGATAACCACCACGACTGCATTCTCACCAGCGTCACGGCGGAAAGCAGCGACGATATCCGCGAGCTGCGCCGATTTCAAATCCGCCGTTTTGACGCCGGCATCACGGATATTGTCCTTGCCACGAATAAAACGCGCATCGAAATATTCCTGCAGAGCGTGATATTCAAGCTGCGCAGACAGCGCATCTTCGCGCGTACCCGTATAGATACCGAGCGTCACGCCCATCAGACGCAGGGTTTCAATCGCTTCGCGCACATTCGGAAACAGATGTTCTTGCCAGTCGGGACGCTTCAGCAAAGCATCGCACTGGTCGAAAGCGGCGCCGCCGCGGCGCTCGGCGTCAGCGATGCGGAAATCGCCCTCGCTTGCGCCTCGCACAGCGGCGAAGATCTGCATACCGATGCGATACAGGCCTGGCTAGCGCGTCTGGGCCTTGATGAAACGGCACTGGGCTGCGGCGCGCATGCCCCCTACATCGACAACTGCCGCCCCGCCAGCCTGCTGGCAAATAACTGTTCGGGCAAGCATACGGGGATGCTGACACTGGCACGCCACATGAAGGCGACGGACGGTGATTATCTGGATACAGAACATCCGGTGCAAAAAACCATTTTATCTACCGTCAGCGACATGTGCGGCCATGCGCTTTGCAGCAGTGATTGCGGTATTGACGGCTGCTCCGCCCCCAATCCGGCCATGCCGCTATCGGCACTCGCGCGCGGCTTTGCGACATTCATGCGTCCTGCGCGCGCCAGTTTTCACCGCGGCACGGCTTGCCGCCAGATCTATCAGGCGATGGTCGAACATCCGGTGCATGTCGGTGGCAGCAAAAACAGGTTGGATACGGTTTTGATGCAGGCGGCAGGCGGAAATATCCTGTCCAAAACAGGGGCCGAAGGCTGCTATATCGCCGTGATAGCGGCGAAAGATACTGTCATCGCCCTCAAGGCCGAAGATGGCGCCACACGCGCGGCGCAGGCTGCGCTATACGCACTGCTGTCGCAGCATAATCTCGCCGACGAAAACACCTTGGCGGCGATACGTCCGCTATGCCTGCCCGTACTGCGTAACTGGCGCGGCACTGCCGTTGGCGAAACGGTGATTGATACGGCGGAGAGCTGATATTATTCGCCGTCTGCAGGCGTAATCGGTACACCATCGAACAGGAAAGCGGAAATGCGGTCGTAAACCTTGCGCTGGGTTTCGGTCATCTGTCCGCTGCGGCTATAACGCGCGACAACAACAAGCC
Source organism: uncultured Micavibrio sp. (assembly GCA_964551435.1). Taxonomy (GTDB): domain Bacteria; phylum Pseudomonadota; class Alphaproteobacteria; order Micavibrionales; family UBA2020; genus UBA2020. The sequence goes on along the minus strand of CAZKBS010000040.1, from coordinate 6,253 downwards.
TGTAAAGCGCCATCAGCGATGACAGCGAGACATTGATATCGTTGTCGCGGATATATTTGAAAACATCGATGAAATCTTCCAGCCTGTTGATGGTCACCGGAATTTCTTCAAAACCGATCACTTCATCGCCATCAATCGATTTGTTTTTCGCAAATTCGATTTTACCCGGGCGGGTCAACCCGACGAATTCCGGCTTGCCGCAGCGGTCAACCCAGCGGAAAAACCCTGTAATCAAGGTATTGTCCTTGATTTCGCCCACATGGTCGGGGAAGCCGGTTTCTTCGGCAACTTCGCGCGCCATACCTGCGGCCAGCAATTCGCGCAGATCTTCGGGATATTTGGCCCGCTGCATGTCGCCGTAATCGAGAGAGCCCGAACCGCCAAGACTGACCGTTCGCGAACCAATCGCCTTGGTCGATCCTTGAAACAGCATCGCGACGCGGCGGTTTTCGGTGATAAGCACGGAGGTGATGCCGATATGGCCGGATACTTTTTCATGAAAATCGGCGGTGAAACGCACGGATTCCTGACCGTTGATGGTTTCCTTGTATACGGGGAAATAGGTCGTCAGGTCGGTATATACTTCTTTCTGTCCGTCGATATTGTTGCGGAAGATACGGCTGCGGAAGGCCTCCAGCGTCAGAAGCGCATCGAAATAATAGGATTTTCGCAGCGCCACCGGCCAGCCCGACAGCAGCCCGTCGGCAGATCCCTGCAACGCGAGCTTGACGCCGTTGGTGGTGTGCTGCAGCTTGTCCGCCACGCGGATGGCGATATAGCGTATCTGGTGGCGGGAGCGGATATAGCGGCGCTCCTGCACGTCTTCGCGATAAACGATTTTATTCTTGAGCATGAACGTATCGTCAAACGACGGACTGACCAGCGGGCTTTCGCGGCTCATGCCTACAATCGCCATCGGATAGTGGAAACCCAGCATTTCCTCGACCACGGGCGGATAAACGCCAGACATCAGAAAACTAAGCTCTTCATAGGCGATATGCGTGCTGGTCTGCACGGTATAGCGCACACCGCCGTAAGACGGACGGTAATCGCGCGGCAATATCGACAGTTCGGTGCCCAGCTGGATCATGATAATGGCCGCCTCGATAGACATCGCGACGAAATCCATCCAGTCATCAAGGTCGTAAATCGAATACCCCAAAAGCACAAAGGCGAGGACCGTGATAATCAGATCCTTGCGGTAGTCGCTGTCCCAGCGGAACAGAAAACGCATCAGATCAAGGCGGCCCTTGACGTTTCTGTATGCGTTCAGATATTTGACCGGCACCTGCATGCCTGCCCCTTTTCCTTTTTACAAATCGACACTCTCGCCCATGGACGGGATATGCGAATCCCAGCCAAAACGCTCTGCGATATGTCCCTGCATGGCTTGCGCCGCTTCCGTCTCGCCATGCGTAATAAATACGCGGCGCGGCTGGGCGTTGAAATTACCCAGCCACGTCAGGATTTCATTATAGTCCGCATGTGCGGACATATTGTCGAGCTTGACGATTTGCGCCCTCACGGGCCACATCTGGCCATGGATGGAGATTTCTTTTTCCCCGCGCGCCAACCTGTCGCCGCGCGTTCCCTCGGCTTGAAAACCGGCCAGCAAAACGGTATTGCGCGCATCGCCAATATAATATTTCAAATGATGCAGTACGCGGCCGCCCGTCGCCATGCCACTGGCTGAAATAATAATTTTCGGCATGCCGTTATGGCGGCTGTTGATTTCCTTCGACTCTTCGGTCGTTTGGGTATAGCGCGTCATCTCGTCAATCCCGTTGCAGACATCGGGAGACAGGCGGTGGTCTGCCGGATGCCGCCCCAGCAGCGCCGTCGCACGAATAGCCATGGGGCTGTCGACAAAAATCGGAATATCCGCAATCCGGCCCTGTTTTTTCAGCAGATAGAGGTGATACAGCAGCGCCTGCGTACGCCCGACAGCAAAGGACGGTATCACCACCGTACCGCCGCGTGCCGCCGTATCGCGCACGATGCGGAAAATATCTTCCGTCGGGTCATCGGTATTGTGCAGACGGTCGCCATAGGTCGATTCAATCAGCAAATAATCGGCCTGCTGGATTTTTGCGGGCGGCTTCATGACGGGATTGTTCAAACGGCCAATGTCTCCACCGAACAAAATAGACGTCATGCCATCGTCAATACGAATAAATGCCGCGCCCAGAATATGCCCTGCTCGGTGCATGGTAAAGCCCAGCAGGCTGTCTTTCAGCGCATAGCGTTTGCCGAATTCGACAGGGCGGAAATGCTCCAGCGCCACTTCGGCATCTTCCTGCGTATACAGCGGCAGTGCCGGATGGTGGCGCGAATAGCCATGACGGTTGGCGCTTTCGGCGTCTTCTTCCTGCAAATGGCCGCTATCGGGCAGCAGGATATTGCAAAGGTCCTGCGTGGCGGCAGTGCAGTAAACGGGCCCACGGAACCCTTCCTTGACCAGACGTGGAATATAACCGCTATGGTCGATATGCGCATGAGTCAGCAAAACGGCATCAATTTCGGCAGGGTCGAACGTCGGCGGCGTCCAGTTACGCTCGCGCAGCTCCTTGCGCCCCTGAAACAATCCGGCATCCACCAGAATTTTCCGGCTGTCGTCTTCCAGCAGATAACGCGAGCCTGTCACCGTCCCAACGGCGCCGAGGAATGTCAGTTTCATATGGTATTTCCCTGCAAGTGACTATCGGCAGGCGCCTTTACAGCGCCGGTTTCCGCCCAGCGTTCAACAACAACAGAGGCAACAAGATCGCCCGTCACATTAATGACCGTGCGGCACATATCCAGAATGCGATCAACGCTGAGAATAATCCCGATCGCTTCGGCAGGGATACCCAGATTGGCGAGAATGACCGACAAAATCACAAGCCCCACGCCCGGCGTGCCCGGCGTGCCAATCGCGGCCGCAACCACCGTAACCGCCAGCAAAAGCGTTTGCCCGAAACTGAGATCAATCCCCAAAAGCCCGGTCAGAAACAACGCCACGATGATTTGATAAATCGCGGTGCCGTCCATATTGATGGTCGTTCCCAGCGGCACTACGAGACGCGCGACGGCGGGGCGGACACCCATTTTCGCCTCTGCCGTTGCCAGCGTGACTGGCATGGTCGCGGCAGAGCTGGAGGAGGAAAACGCCAGCATCAACGCATCGCGCGCCGCCACCAGAAAGACCACAGGTGAATGGCGGGCCACGAAAAAGACGATCAGCATATACATCGCCATAATCGCCAGAAGTCCTAGCAAAACCGTTGCGATATACCAAGACAGCATGACCAGCGTATCCATCCCCGTTTCGACGGTCAGACGGAACAGAAAAGCAAACACCGCCATGGGGGCCAGCCACAACGCCCAGAACACGATCTTCATGCACACGGCCTGTGCGCCGATGCAGAATGAAATCACCGGCTGCGCGTCGCGGCGCGGCAAGGATGCGAGCGCAAGCCCTGCCAGCAGCGCGGCAATCACGATTTGCAGCATTTGCTGTTCCAGTACGGCAGCCACCGGATTGACAGGGATAATATCCACAATCATCTGCGGAATTGTTTTGCCCTCGGCATAGCCGCCGGCGGCCTTTTTAAGGGCTTCTTCTGCGCTGCCGATCTGGGATGACACCCAGCTTTCCGGCACATGCGACGCGGGTTTCATGACGGCAGAAATACCTACCCCCAGCATGACCGCAATAAACGTTGTGATAACAAAATATATCGTCACACGCGTGCCCGCGGTGCGCAGGAATGAAAGCCCCCCGCTTTCGGTAATCGCAAGCAGAATGGAGCAGAACACAAGCGGCATCACAACCATGGTAATCAGCGCCAGAAACAGCCGTGCCGGCAGCATCACCCAATCCACAAGCGGCTTCAGGATATCAGCGGGGATAGCAAAAGGCCCCTCCGGGCCCAGCAGAATACCCGCCACAATGCCGCCGCAAAGCGCGACCAGCATCATAGCCCAAAGCGGCAGTGCGCGCCGCGACGTTTGATTGGTAAGAATGTCCCCGTCCATTGGTACAGCTTAGCGGAAATCGGATGGCGGCGAAACCCCGCCCCCTCGGTTTCAGACGTCAACCGGCGTTTTATCGAGCCTTAATTTCGCATAAGGCAGCAGACAGGCCACACCCGCCGCCGCCGCCAGGTGCTTGAGGCTATGGCCGCTGACATGCCCGTCCAGCCAGTCGAAAACCTGGTCGTCGTAATGTTCAAGCCCCTTGGCGGCGATATACCACCCGAGACACCACATCAAATAACGCGTGCCGCCCGCCGCGGACGGAAACATGGAAAGGATCATGAGGATAAGCACAATGGGCAAAAACTGTATCAGCGCATAGGGACGCAAATCACCCGCCCCGATACTTTCGGTGTAGTCCCAGTACCAGACGCTGCCAATCCCCGCGATAAGCAAAAAGGGAAACAGTGCATAACCGGCACGGCGCGACACATGTTCGGCAATCACCAGCGCAAACAGCGACATGAAGGCAATGGTCATCGGCAAACGATCCCAGACCAGCGTCTGGTTATTGGGCATCCAGTGGTAATAGCCGGAGCCAAAGCCCACCAGAAATACGCCAAAAAAGAATATATGCCACAACGCGCAAGCTTTGGCATCGCCAGCGCGGTATTTTCGCATCATGATTATGCCCCACAGGCCGACAATGCAAAATGGAATATTGCTGAGAACATCCCCCGCATTGGGCACCGGCGGCACCGGACGTTTATCGGCAAAGTCGTGATAGGATAAATCCTGCGCGAGCGGCGGGAAAAAGAATATCGCCGCGATCATCACGCCGGCAGCCAGAACCAGAATACGTTTTTTCCACTTCACGGATATGTACATCGACGCGCGCCCTTTATTCACGGGATTACTCAGTACTTTTTAGTCTACCCCGCCGCAGTGTCCGCAGGCAATCCGCTGCAAGAGCATAAACGCGGGCTTGTCCTCTCCGTCCGCAGCTTTTAAACTGCAGCTTATTCCGGAGGGTTAACCATGTCCGCATCTTTTCCGCCGCCCGTCTTTGAAACGCTGGAAGGCCTCGCCTGCATCCGCTTTGATCCACCGGCGGATATTTCGCTGAAGGGCACGACTGTTGCCGTCCATGGCCTGACGCGGCAAAAGCGCGATTTTGATTATCTGGGCCGCGCGCTGGCGGTGAGGGGCTGGCGTTTCTACGCCTTCGACGCCCCCGGTCGCGGCGAGAGCCTGCGTCTCCCCCCCGAAGAATACCATTTGACCCGGTATGCGGAAATTTTCGCGGCTATGCTCAAAAAGCATTTCGCCGCACCCGTGCACTGGATTGGCACGTCAATGGGCGGGCTGATTGCCCTTGAAATGCTGGCGCAGGACATGGCGCCAAATTTCGCATCACTGACGCTGGTCGATATCACCCATAAACCGAACCCCGTCGCCTGCGCACGCATCGCCGACTATGTCGTCGAAAACCTGCCTGTGCTGCCATCCATCGATGTGCTCATCGATATCCTGAAGGTCAATTTGCCGCTGGGCCGCGTCGCCGATGATGTCTGGCGGCATTACGCCGAACATCAACTGCGCAAAACGGATGCCGGATATGTTTTTCATTTCGACCCGACAATCGCGCGGCTGGCAGCCCCCGCCCTGCGCGCGGGCATTGACATTACATCCGGGGCGGAAAAAATTGCATGTCCGGTGGCGCTTGTAGCTGGCGGAAAATCAGACCTCTGCACCGCTGCGGAAATTGCCGATCTACAGCGCATTTGTCCCGACCTTGCCCTGCATATATGCCCCGAAGCCGGCCACGTCCCCGCCCTTGCCGATGCAGAAACGCAGGCTTTTATCGAAGGCTTCATACGCCGCGCGGCCGGTTAGTCCGACTTAGCTGACAATCAGGTTATTGCCCGCAACCAGCGCTTCTTCGTCTGTCAGGCCCGTAACGCCTGTCAGAATGGCGATCTGCTGGAAGCCGAACAATGTGCCCGCGCCATCGCGGTCGACGCTAACAATTGTATCTCCGCCAGAATCCTCAAGCCGCACGTAATCAAGGATATCGTCCGTACCCGAGTCATAGAAGCCGGACAGAATATCCGCGATATTGATAGCATCACCTTCGCCTGTGTCGAAATCGGTAATCGTATCGACGGCGCTGAATGCGCTCAGCGCCTGGAACAGGAAGGTATCGGCATCATTGCCGCCCGTGAGGGTATCAGCACCTGCACCGCCGATCAGCAGGTCATCGCCGTCACCGCCGGCCAACGTATCGTTACCCGCA
>CAZKBS010000039.1:0-8543 GCA_964551435.1 uncultured Micavibrio sp. | reverse complement strand
TCAATATGCCTCGTCTCTACGCTCGTATGGTGGGCTTAATGAGTCTGGACCCTAGTTAAGTGTCGTAATCACTCGGCCCTAAAAAGCTTGGCCCCGGTAGTATGCTTACGCAGGGACATCCGGGGCCGTACACCTGAAATATAACATGGAACGAGTTAATATCAAGTGAATAAAGAAACCAGCAGATTCATCTATACCATTGAAAATATTAAAAATTTAAAAAAGTCTCTTTCTCCCGAAAGGCTTGGACGCTACGAAACCGCTGTCAACTTTGACACAGAGAGCGCCCTGAAACTTTATATCTGGAATAGCGAAATTAGCGCCGCTTTTTACACCCCATTACAAGGGCTAGAAGTCTGCTTGCGAAACGCTCTGCATTATCAACTCAGCCACAAATATCAACAAACTAATTGGTTTGATATCGCCCCACTACATGGCTCCGCACTCAAGAAACTGGACGAGGCAAAAGCCAGTGTCGCAAACAAACACGGGCTCGTTCACGCCCCTCATGTTGTAGCAGAGCTTTCTTTCGGATTCTGGCTTTCTCTGCTCAGCCGCAAATATCACGGCACACTATGGGTTCCCGCATTGCACAAGGCGTTCCCCTATGCACGCCTAAAACCCTCACAAATTCACTCAACCCTCGACCATCTACGCGTGTTCAGAAACAGAATTGCCCACCATGAGCCCATTTTTCACCGCCACCTAGCCAGTGACTATAATAGCATCCTGAAAGTGCTCCGCTGGATGTGCTCTGACACTGCACACTGGATAGAACAAAACAACTCAGTTCAAACTATTTTACAAAGACGTCTTTATCCTGTTTTGGACATCCCCGTAGCAGAAACAGGAGAGGCTCAACCCTCTACGACCAGATGAGAAAAATTAACGCTAATGAATATCGGCTCTGGTAAATTTTATATTATGTAAAAAACATCAATCTCTATTTGCAATGCGGAAAATTTATGTTACCTAATGCTCCACTCTGCGCGGCAGGGACAGACTTTAACGTAATCAAACGAGGTTTTTACATGAGCGACATCAACGAACGCGTCAAGAAAATCGTTGTCGAACATCTGGGCGTCGATGGCGCCAAAGTCACGGACGACGCCAGCTTTATCGACGATCTGGGCGCAGACAGCCTGGACACGGTCGAGCTCGTCATGGCTTTTGAAGAGGAATTCGGTATCGAAATCCCCGACGATGCGGCTGAGAAAATCCAGACCGTAAAAGACGCGATCAGCTTTATCGAGCAGAACGCGAAAGCCGCCTAACCGGCGCGCCGTTTATACGGATTCGAACAGCCCTTCTCTTTGCAAAACAGGAGAGGGGCTGTTCTTTTACTTCCCCGCACTATTTCACCATTCATCACGCCGCATCCACCAACCAATCAAGACCAGACAGGGATAAAACATGAGACGTGTTGTCGTAACAGGCATGGGTATCATCAGTCCGCTCGGCCAGGGCCTTGCGCATAACTGGCAGGCCATCACCGCCGGCAAATCCGGTATCCGCAACATCCGCGGTTTTGATGCTTCGGATATTCCGTCGCAAGTCGCGGGCGAAGTACCCGTCTGGGAACGCGCGGAAGCGCCCTTCGATGTCAATAAATACATCGAGCCCAAAGAGCAGAAGAAAATGGACAAGTTCATCCACTTCGGCTACGCCGCCGCCGTGGATGCCGTCGAAGACAGCGGATATGTCCCTGCAGACGAAGAAGCGCGCTGCCGTGCGGGCGTGCTCATTGGCTCGGGCATTGGCGGGCTGTCGAATATTCACGACACATCGCTGCTGATGGCCGAAAAAGGCCCACGCCGCATTTCGCCGTTTTTCATCCCCTCTTCGCTCATCAACCTGATTTCCGGGCAAGTCTCCATCCGCTATGGCTTCAAGGGCCCGAACCACGCGGTGGTCACCGCCTGCGCGACGGGCAGCCATGCGATTGGCGATGCCGCGCGCCTGATTGCGTTTGACGATGCCGACGTGATGGTCGCTGGCGGCGCCGAAGCCGCTATCTGCCGCGTCGGCGTGGGCGGATTTGCGGCCTGCCGCGCGCTATCGACGTCTTATAACGCAACGCCCGAAAAAGCGTCCCGTCCCTTCGACAAGGGCCGTGATGGCTTTGTCATCGGCGAAGGCGCGGGCATTGTGGTTCTCGAAGAATACGAGCACGCCAAAAAGCGCGGCGCGAAGATTTACGCCGAAGTCGTCGGTTATGGCCTGTCGGGCGATGCGTATCACGTGACCTCCCCCGCCGAAGACGGCGATGGCGGTTTCCGCGCGATGAAAGCCGCGCTGAAGCGCGCCGGCATTTCGCCCGACCAAGTGGATTACATCAACGCGCACGGCACCTCGACGCCGCTCGGCGATGATATCGAACTGGGCGCGACCAAGCGCCTGTTTGGCGATGCCATTAAAACCGTTTCCATTTCCTCGACCAAATCGGCCATCGGCCATCTTTTGGGCGCGGCGGGCGCGGTAGAGGCGATTTACAGCATCAAGGCCATTGAAACCGGCATTCTGCCGCCGACGCTGAACCTTGACGACCCGTCCGACGTGGCGGCGGGCGTGGACCTTGTCCCGCACAAGGCGAAAGAGAAAAAGGTGAATGTCGCGCTGTCGAACTCCTTCGGCTTTGGCGGCACCAACGCCTCGCTCGTCTTTCGCAAGGTGTAGCGCGTGACGTTCGGTCGGTTTGTGGCTTATGCCGCGCTGGCAGGGCTTTGCGCCGTGCTGGCGGCGGGCCTGTGGTTCGACCGTGCGTTTCACGCCATGCGCGTCATGCCCGAAAACACCATGATGTTCGTGGAGCCGGGCGGCGGCATCGCCAAAATCGGCCGTGACCTTGAAGCGCAGGGCTTTATTGCCGATGCGCGTGTGTTTGAAATCGGCGCGCGTTACATGCAGTGGCGCTATGGCGGCGGCGGGCTCAAGGCGGGCGAGTACCTGATGCCGGGCGTCGCCTCCACCCGCGATATCATCCGCATCCTGCGCATGGGCAAAACATTCCAGCGCCGCATCACCATCCCCGAGGGGTTGATGGCCGTCGAGATTATCGCGCTCATCAACGCTGCCGAAGCGATGCAGGGCGAAATCACCGATATCCCGCGCGAGGGTAGCCTGCTGCCCGAAACCTATCACTACACACGCGGCGCGCACCGGGCCGATATCGTCGCGCGCATGCAAAAATCGATGAATGCCGCCCTTGACGAGCTTTGGGAAAAACGCGCCCCCGACCTGCCGATTAAAACACCGGAAGAAGCCGTCATTCTGGCCGCCATCGTCGAAAAGGAAACCGCCATCGCCGCTGAACGCCCGCGCGTTGCCGGTGTATTCGTGAACCGCCTGCGCATGGGCATGAAGCTGCAAACCGACCCCACCGTTATCTATGCCCTGACGGAGGGCAAGACGCGTCTGGGCCGCGCGCTGCTGCGCCGAGATCTGGAACAGGTCGATTCCCCCTATAACACCTACAAATACGCAGGGCTTCCGCCGGGGCCGATTGCCAATCCGGGCTATGAATCGCTGGCGGCGGCGCTGAACCCCGAACAGCATGATTTCATCTATTTCGTTGCCGACGGCACGGGCGGGCATGCCTTTGCCAAAACCCTGCAGGAGCATAACCGCAACGTGCAGCGCTGGCGTCAGGTACGCAAAAACCCTGCGCCTGTCGCGGAGCCCCCTGCGGATGAAAGCAACAAAACCCCATAAGATTCATAAGATTGCCGGTAGATATCCTGGACTTTACCCCTCCTTCATGGTTTTCTGCTACGATAAGACATGATGAAAAAAGAGCTTCAGGGCAGCACACAGATTGACCCGAATTTGCTGGACGGCGACAGCCCGTTCCGCCATTCGATGTTGATTGCCATGCCCGGGCTTCAGGACGGGCTGTTCACCCGCAGCGTTGTTTATATCTGCGCGCATAGCGCGGCTGGCGCGATGGGCATCGTGGTGAACCAGCGTTTGCCCGATGTGGAATTCGGGGAGCTGTTATCGCAGCTGAAACTGCCGCGCTCATCCCTTCTGGTCGAACCTGTGGTGCATTTCGGCGGCCCCGTCGAAACCGGACGCGGGTTTGTGCTGCATTCCACCGATTTCATCCGCGAAGACACCGTGCGCATCAACGATACGCTATGCATCACCGGCACCGTGGATATTCTGGAGGCGATTGCCGAAGGACGCGGCCCGTCACGCAGCATTTTCGCCCTCGGCTATGCGGGCTGGAGTGCGGGGCAGCTGGAATCCGAAATCCAGAACAACAGCTGGCTGACCATCCCTGCCGACGAAGATCTGATTTTCGGCACAGCGCTCGATGACAAGTGGGGCAAGGCCCTGTCGCGCCTTGGCATCGATGCACATGCCCTGTCGGCTGACGCCGGCCACGCCTGACACCACATCCCCTCATCCTTTTTTCATGAACGGTGCGGTGCTTATGTGCCTCTGCGTGATGTTTTTTGGTTTTTATGGCCTTCTTAGGTGTCTGGATAACACAAATACGGAAAACGGTTTTGACAGCCCCGCCGCCGCAGGTGTAACGTGCAGGGCTTGTTGAAACTGCAAGCCTGATTCGAATAACCATGTCCTCCCGTTTTCTTGACAAATTGCGCGCCGCGGCCCGTCTGGGTTTTGGCGCCGCCAATAACAATGCCGCCGGCAGCTTCACCGCCGCGACAGCCGCCGTGCTGTGCAAGGCCGCGGGTCAATACGATGTCACGACCGTGCGCCATATCATCACGCGCTGGCCCGAAGCCGTCCACTGCGCCGAAGCCGATGGCCTGACCCCGCTGCATTTCGCCGTCATCGGCAGGGACAGCGATCATATCGACTGGCTGCTGGCGCATGGCGCGAATATCAACGCGCGCGACAGCAGCGGCAACACACCGCTGCATTACGCGGCCGAATGTGACGATGCACGCCACACCCAGAAACTGATGGATGCCAGGGCGCATATCGATCCGCGCAACAATTTGGGCGAGACGCCGCTTTATTATGCTGTGATGTTCGAGCGCCCGCAGAACGTGCATGCCCTTGTCGCCGCTGGCGCCCGCGCCGACAGCGCCCGCCATGACGGCGAAACCCCGCTGAGCCTTGCCGCCAAAAACGACAAACAGCCCCCGGGCGGCACACCCGTCGTGCGGCATGATATGCAAGCCGTGCTGGACGCAGCCCTATGCGCCCGCCAGCAGGCGATTTCCGGCGCATCGGTTCTGGCTGGCGATATGACGCTACGCTGCGGCCCCACGGTGCGCAAACGCGTGAATGCCCCCAAATAAGTGGCCCGCCGCGTCAGGCGGACGCCGCATCCCTGTCGGACAGTTTTGAAAAAATCACATGGTCGCGCCACACACCGTTGATTTTGACGTAGCCGCGCGCGATGCCCTCCGCATGGAAACCGTTTTTTTCCAGCACGCGGTGGCTGGCGTGGTTTTCCGGCAGGCAACCGGCTTGCAGCCGGTGCAGGCGCATATCCTCCAGCGCATATTGCGACAATCTGCCGACAGCCTCCGCCATCAGGCCCTGCCCGCGCATCGCTTCGTCAAGCCAGTACCCCAGCGTCGCCATTTGCCCCGCGCCGCGAATGATATTCCCAAGCGTAATGCCACCAATCAGCGCGTCGTTTTCCTGCCGGAAAATAAAAAACACATGCGCGCAGCCCTGTTTGCTGTCGTATTGCCACAACGCGCGCCGCGCGGCATAGCCGTGGCGGCTCACCTGCCGCAGGGCCGATGTCGGGCTCCAGGGGCGCAGAAACTCGGCGTTGCGGCTGATTTGCGCAACCCAGGCATCGGCATCGCGCGCTTCGGGCAGGCGCAAATAAATCCGCGGCGCATCCAGCCGCGGGGGCATATCCGGTTTCGGGCGTTTCCACAGGCGGGCGAACATTCTGGACTTTATCCGGTATAAACGGGGGAAAAAATAACTGTTTTCCGAGTATAATTCATCTATCATACCGCGCAAAGACTTCGCCCGATCAAGGAATACATGGATGTTACGGATGTTTGCGAAACGCCCCCTCACCGCCTGCGCCGCGCTGCTGGCCCCGATTGTCGCGCTGGCGCTGGTTTGCGCACCGGCGCCGCTGCTGGCCACGACCAAGCCGGATGACAAGGCCGCCGCCACCAAAAAGGCCACGAGCGCAAAAACAGACGATAGCAAAAAGCCCGCCGCCAAAGCCGCCGACAAAAAACCGTCCGCTGCCAGTACCGCGCCAAAGCCCAAAAACGCCAAGGCCGATAAGTCCATGGGCGAAGAAACGCTGAAGGTCACCAACAAATCCGAGGAAGGCAGCCTGCCCGACTACCCCATGGGCGCACGCATCGCCATGGGCAAGGAAACCACCTATATCGCGGGGGAGGAAGACACCTTCCTCGATATCGCGCGTCATTATTCGCTGGGCTATGTGGAGCTGCGCGCCGCCAATCCCGAGATCGACCCCTGGGCGCCGCCGCCGGGCAAGCCTGTGGTTATTCCGGGTTTCCAGCTGCTGCCGCGCGCACGCCAGCAGGGCATCGTGGTGAACCTTGCCAAAATGCGTCTTTATTATTTCCGCGATCCGGGACGCGAGCCGATTACCTATCCGATCGGCATCGGCAGCGAGGGCCTGGACACCCCCACCGGCGTGACCAAGGTTGTGCGCAAAACGGCAGGCCCCAGCTGGTATCCGACCGACCGCATGCGCGAAGCGAAACCCTGGCTGCCGCGCATGATTCCGCCCGGCGTGTCGAACCCGCTGGGTACGCATGCGCTCTATCTGGGTTGGCCCACGTTTCTTATTCACGGTTCCAACAAACCGTGGGGCATCGGCCGGCGCGTCAGTTCGGGCTGTATGCGGATGTACCCTGAAGACATCGTGAATTTCTTTGGCATGGTGCCGGTCGGCACGCGCGTCGCCGTGGTTGACCAGCCCATTCTGGTCGGCTGGCTGGATGATGGACTGTATCTGGAGGCAAACCCGACCCAGACCCAGAGTATCGACATCGAAAACGGCATCGACATCACGCCGACGCCGCTGACCGACAAAATGCGCGAAATGATTGTCGAGGCTGCGGGCGTTGCCGCCCACCGCGTCAACTGGAGCGTGGTTGAAAAAGCCGTGAAGGAGCGCCGCGGCGTGCCCGTGCTGATCGCCACGCCCAGCGCCAAGGACGACGACGACAACGGCAAGAAAAACAACGCCAGCAGCAGCGGCAGCCGCCCGCGTCCGCAATACAACTGATATTGATATCCGCCGCAGCGGATGGTCCAAAAGAAAAACCGCGCCTGTCTTGCGACGAGGCGCGGTTTATTCTTTGCATCACGCACGTATGGCCGAAGCCTGCGTGCTGAAGGCCTTACTTGCGCAGCGAGTGGCTGAAGGTCTTGTCAGCTTTTTTCGCAGGCTGATAAGACTCAACCGTGCCTTCGCCAGCGGTGCGGCCAGCAGACATCGGGGTCCAGGAGCCGCCGCTCGTGCAAGCGGAAACAGACATAACAGCCAGAACGGAAAGAGCGATGATAGAGCGTTTCATTGTTTTATTTTCCTCTTTGAAAAGCCTTCTAGAACAAGAAGGTGGTGGTACAACGTTGTAACCCCCTTTTTTTACTACAGTGACTGATTCCCGTCCAGCAGGCGGGGTTTTCTGTAATATGCCACAAACCGGCCCAAAAACCGGTTTTGGCGGGGATTTTATATCTTTTGCAGGGCGCGGATTTTGCGGAAATATGCATCAACGCCTTCGAGGATGGCAGACGAGATTCTGCGCTGAAATTCAGCAGAACTGAGCAATTTCACCTCTGCGTCGTTGGACATGAAACCCGTTTCGATGAGCACCGAAGGCACGTCCGGCGCCTTCAAAACAGCGAAGCCCGCAGACCTGTGGGAATTTGGCAACAGTTTTACATTTTTGCGGCGAAACGCGTCTTCAAGGAAGCGCGCGAGCAGGCTCGACTCATTCATTTTCTCGCGCATGGCAAGGTCGAGAAGGATACCCGCGATCTCCTGACTCTCGGAGCTGAGGTCAACGCCGGCCACCACACCCGCCGCGTTTTCGCGTTCGGCCAGACGGGCGGTTTCCGCGTCCGAGGCGTTGCGCGATAGGGTATAAATCGACGCACCCCTCACATTCGACCGCTGGATTTTATCGGCATGCAGGGAAATGAACAGGTCGGCCTTGACGGTGCGGGCCAGATCGAGGCGGTCGCGCAGGCGCATCTGCACGTCGCGGTCGCGCGTCATGACAACTTTGTAGCGGCCGGTTTCTTCGAGCTGGCGGCGCAATTCACGTGCCACGGCCAGCGTGATGGTTTTTTCATGCACGCCGCTGTCGGAAATCGCGCCCGGATCAGCGCCGCCATGTCCGGCATCGACCACAATCACGTATTTGCGCGGCGCGGTGTCTTTGGGCGGCACCGGCGCCCGTCCGGCAGCGGCGGCAGGCTTGCGCACCGGCGTCTCGGCGGCATCGGGCGGGGTAGCCGCGGCCGCCGCAGCATTGCGCCCGGCCGCCATCGCGCTTCCCGTGACAGGAGGTCGCCCCGACACCTATTCACCGTGGAGTGGA
>CAZKBS010000038.1:0-8989 GCA_964551435.1 uncultured Micavibrio sp. | reverse complement strand
GGCCGTATCTGCCCGATTGAAACGCCGGAAGGCCCGAACATCGGTCTGATCAACTCGCTCTCGACCTACGCGCGTATCAACCAGTACGGCTTCATCGAGTCTCCGTACCGCAAGATCGTGAACGGCAAAGTCACCGACGAAGTGATCTACATGTCGGCGATGGAAGAGGGCAAATACACGATTGCCCAGGCAAACGCGGAACTGGATGAAAAAGGCCAGTTCGTGAGCGATCTGGTTTCGTGCCGCAAGGGGGGCGATTACATCCTGTCGCCGAAAGACCAGATCGATCTCATCGACGTTTCGCCCAAGCAGATCGTTTCCGTGGCCGCCGCGCTCATCCCGTTCCTCGAGAACGACGACGCGAACCGCGCGCTCATGGGCTCGAACATGCAACGTCAGGCCGTACCGCTGCTGCGCAGCGACGCACCGCTGGTCGGCACCGGTATGGAAGGCGCTGTGGCGCGTGACTCCGGCGCTGCCATCACGGCTGTCCGCTCCGGTATCGTTGACCAGGTTGATGCTGACCGTATCGTTATCCACGCGACGGAAGAAAAAGACAGCACCAAGTCGACGGTTGATATATACAAGCTGAAAAAGTTCTCCCGCTCCAACCAGTCGACCTGCATCACGCAGCGCCCGCTGGTGAAGGTCGGCGACCGTATCGAAGCCGGCGACATCATCGCCGACGGTCCGTCGACGGAACTGGGTGAACTTGCGCTGGGCCGTAACGTGCTGGTCGCGTTCATGCCCTGGAACGGTTACAACTTCGAAGACTCCATCCTGATTTCCGAACGCATCGCGTCGGATGACGTGTTCACGTCCATCCACATCGATGAATTCGAAGTCATGGCGCGTGACACGAAGCTGGGTCAGGAAGAAATCACCCGCGACATTCCGAACGTCGGTGAAGAAGGCCTGAAACACCTCGACGAAGCCGGTATCGTTTACATCGGCGCCGAAGTGAAGGCCGGCGACATCCTCGTTGGTAAAGTCACCCCGAAAGGCGAAAGCCCGATGACGCCGGAGGAAAAACTCCTGCGCGCCATCTTCGGCGAAAAAGCGTCGGATGTGAAAGACACCTCGCTGCGCGTGCCCCCGGGCATCAACGGTACCATCGTTGACGTGCGCGTCTTCTCCCGCCGCGGTGTGGACAAAGACCAGCGTGCGCTGTCGATCGAACGCGCTGAAATCGAACGTCTGGCGAAAGACCGCGACGACGAACGCCGCATTTATGAACGTGGTTTCTACAGCCGCGTGAAAGAAGTGCTGGTCGGCAAAACGGTTGTGAAGCCTGTCGAAGGTCTGAAAAAAGGCGACAAGCTCACGGCTGAACTGCTGAACGGCGTGCGCAAGGCCGAATGGCGCGACATCGTTGTCGATGACGAAAAAACCATGTCCGACATCGAAAGCATGGGCCAGACCTTCGACCGCGCGATTGAAGATCTCAACCAGCGTTTCGAAAACAAAGTCGAAAAACTGCAGCGCGGTGATGAACTGCTGCCGGGCGTCATGAAAACCGTCAAGGTCTTCATCGCCGTCAAGCGCAAGCTGCAGCCCGGTGACAAAATGGCCGGTCGCCACGGTAACAAGGGCGTGGTTTCGAAAATCATGCCGGTTGAAAACATGCCCTTCCTCGAAGACGGCACAACCGTGGATATCGTTCTGAACCCGCTCGGCGTTCCGTCGCGCATGAACGTCGGTCAGATCCTCGAGACGCACCTCGGCTGGGCTTCCGCCCGCCTTGGCAAGCAGATCGGCGAGCTGGTCGACCAGTGGCACCGCAGCCCGGCAGGCGAGCGTGAAAAACTCGAAAAAGACCTGCACGCCAAGCTGAAAACGGTCTACGGCGAAAAGACGTATAAAGAAGACGTCGCGACGCTGAAACAGGGCGAGCTCATCGAAATGTGCGCGAACATCAAGCGCGGCGTGCCGATGGCAACCCCCGTATTCGACGGCGCCGTTGAAAGCGACATCAACGCACTACTCGAAGCAGCTGGTCTCAACAGCTCCGGTCAGGTTCGCCTGATCGACGGACGTACTGGCGACTATTTCGAGCGTCCGGTCACTGTCGGCTACAAGTACATCCTGAAGCTGCACCACCTTGTCGACGACAAGATCCACGCACGCTCCATCGGTCCGTACTCTCTGGTCACGCAGCAGCCCCTCGGCGGTAAAGCCCAGTTCGGCGGCCAGCGTTTCGGGGAGATGGAAGTCTGGGCGCTGCAGGCTTACGGTGCTGCCTACACGCTGCAGGAAATGCTCACAGTCAAGTCGGACGACGTCGCAGGCCGTACCAAGGCTTACGAATCCATCGTTCGCGGCGACGATACCTTCGAAATCGGTATCCCCGAGTCCTTCAACGTTCTGATCAAGGAACTCCGTTCCCTGGGCCTGAACGTCGACCTGAAGCAAAGCGGCAACTGAGCCACTGATTGAATAGAGAATTGGAGAATACACATGAATGAAGTCATGAATCTTTTCGGTCAGGTCAGCGGCACGCAAGGCTTCGACCAGATCCGCATTTCCATCGCAAGCCCGGAGCAGATCCTGTCCTGGTCTTACGGTGAAATCAAAAAACCGGAAACCATCAACTACCGCACGTTCAAGCCGGAAAAAGACGGCCTGTTCTGCGCGCGTATCTTCGGCCCTGTGAAGGATTACGAATGCCTTTGCGGTAAATACAAGCGCATGAAGTACAAAGGCATCATCTGCGAGAAGTGCGGCGTTGAAGTCACGCTCTCCAAGGTGCGCCGCGACCGCATGGGCCACATCCAGCTGGCGGCGCCTGTCGCCCACATCTGGTTCCTCAAGTCGCTGCCCTGCCGCATCGGCCTGATGATGGACATGGCGCTGAAAGACCTCGAAAAAGTACTGTATTTCGAGAGCTTCATCGTCATCGACGCGGGCATGACCACGTTGAAGCCGCTGCAACTGCTGACCGAAGAGGAATATGCAGATGCACAGGACAAATTCGGCGAAGACGCCTTCAAGGCCGGCATCGGCGCGGAAGCCCTGAAAGAGCTTCTCTCCGCCATCAACCTTGAAGCGGAAAAAGCGAAACTGGAAGAAGAGCTTCTGGGTGCCGGTTCTTCCGACGCGAAGAAGAAGAAAATCGTCAAACGCCTCAAGCTGATTGACGCTTTCCTCGTTTCCGGCACGCGTCCGGAGTGGATGATCCTCGACATCGTACCGGTTATTCCGCCGGAACTGCGTCCGCTCGTCCCGCTGGACGGTGGCCGTTTCGCGACGTCGGATCTGAACGATCTCTACCGCCGCGTCATCAACCGTAACAACCGTCTGCGCCGCCTGATCGAACTGCGTGCGCCCGACATTATCGTGCGCAACGAAAAACGCATGCTGCAGGAAGCTGTCGATGCGCTGTTCGACAACGGCCGCCGCGGCCGCGTTATCACCGGCGCCAACAAGCGCCCGCTGAAGTCGCTCGCCGACATGCTGAAAGGCAAGCAAGGCCGTTTCCGTCAGAACCTGCTCGGCAAACGCGTCGACTACTCCGGCCGTTCGGTTATCGTTGTGGGCCCTGAACTGAAACTGCACCAGTGCGGCCTGCCGAAGAAAATGGCGCTCGAACTGTTCAAGCCGTTTATCTACAACAAACTGTCGCTCTACGGTCTGGCCTCGACGGTCAAGGCTGCCAAGCGCATGGTCGAAAAAGAACGTCCGGAAGTGTGGGATATCCTTGAAGAGGTTATCCGCGAGCACCCTGTTCTGCTCAACCGCGCGCCCACGCTGCACCGCCTTGGCATTCAGGCTTTCGAACCCACGCTGATCGAAGGTAAAGCTATCCAGCTGCACCCGCTGGTCTGCACGGCGTTCAACGCCGACTTCGACGGTGACCAGATGGCCGTGCACGTCCCGCTGTCGATTGAATCGCAGCTGGAAGCACGCGTTCTGATGATGTCTACCAACAACATTCTGCGCCCCGCGGACGGCAAACCGATTATCGTTCCGTCGCAGGATATCGTCCTAGGTCTTTACTATCTGTCGCTTGCGGCGGACGGCATGCCGGGCGAAGGCACGGTCTTCAAAGACCTTGCCGAGATCGAAATGGCGCTGTTCAACAAATCGGTGCATCTGCACTCGAAAGTGAAAGCGCGTTTCAACACGGTGGACAAGAACAACGCGCCGGTCACCCGCGTTGTCGACACGACCCCGGGCCGTATGATCATGGCGCAGATTCTGCCGAAACATCCGGACATTCCGTTCGAAGTCATCAACCGCGTTCTGACCAAAAAAGACGTGTCCAACCTGATCGACGTGGTCTATCGCCACTGCGGCCAGAAAGAAACCGTCATTTTCTGCGACCGTCTGATGGCTCTCGGCTTCACCCACGCCTGCCGCGCCGGTATTTCCTTCGGTAAAGATGACATGATCATCCCCGATGCGAAACACAAGCTGATCGCTGAAGCCAGCGCGCGCGTGAAAGAGTTCGAACAGCAGTATCAGGACGGTCTCATCACCAAAGGCGAGAAATACAACAAGGTGGTGGACATCTGGTCTTCCTGCACGGACGACGTAACCAAGGAGATGATGGATGTGATTTCCAAGCCGGGCAACCTCGGCTACATCAACTCGGTTTACATGATGGCACATTCCGGTGCGCGTGGTTCGACCCAGCAGATCCGCCAGCTGGCGGGTATGCGCGGTCTGATGGCCAAGCCGTCGGGCGAGATTATCGAGACCCCGATTATTTCCAACTTCAAGGAAGGTCTGACGGTTCTTGAGTACTTCAACTCGACCCATGGTGCGCGTAAAGGTCTTGCGGACACGGCGCTGAAGACCGCGAACTCGGGCTACCTGACCCGCCGTCTGGTTGACGTCGCGCAGGACGCCATCATCACCGAAGAAGATTGCGGCACCGAGAACGGTTTCACCGTTATGCCCGTGATCGAAGGCGGCGATGTGATCGTGTCCCTGTCCGAGCGTATTCTGGGCCGTACCGCGGCGAAAGAAGTTCTTGACCCGCTGACCGGCGATGTGATTGTGCCTGCTGGCCAGATCATCGACGAAATCGGTGCCGAGAAAATCGAAACCGCCGGTATCGACTCTATCCTCGTGCGTTCTGTCCTGACCTGCGAAAGCAAGGACAACGGCATCTGCGCGAAATGCTACGGCCGCGATCTGGCGCGTGGCACCGCGGTCAACATCGGCGAGGCGATCGGCGTTATGGCCGCCCAGTCGATTGGCGAGCCGGGTACCCAGCTGACCATGCGTACGTTCCACATCGGTGGTGCGGCACAGCGTGGTGCGGCGCAGACCTCGGCGGAAGCGGCGTTCGAAGCGACGGTTGAAATCCGTAATAAGAACGTTGTCACCAACTCCGAAGGCGTCAACATCGTTATGGGCCGCAACACCGAAGTCGTCCTGCTCGACAAGCAGGGCCGCGAGCGTGCGAACCATCGTCTGCAATACGGTGCGAAACTGCTCGTTGCCGATGGCGACAAGGTCAAGAAAGGCCAGAAGCTCGCGGAATGGGATCCCTATACCAACCCGATCATCACCGAAAAAGACGGTCTCGCCGTCTATGGCGATCTGGTGGAAGGTATGTCTATCCGCGACGAAATGGACGAAGCGACCGGTATCTCCTCCAAGGTCGTGATCGACTGGCGCCAGCAGCCGAAAGGCGCATCGCTGAAGCCGCGTATCACGCTGACGGATGAAAAAGGCAAGGTTATCAAGCTGCCGAACGGCCTCGAGGCGAACTATTACATGCCCGTGGGCGCGATTTTGAGCCTTGAAAACGGTGCCGAAGTGAAAGCCGGTGACATCATCGCCCGCATTCCGAAGGAATCGTCGAAAACGCGTGACATTACGGGTGGTCTGCCCCGCGTGGCGGAACTGTTCGAAGCGCGCCGTCCGAAAGATTTCGCGATCATCGCGGAAATCGATGGTCAGATCGAATACGGTAAGGACTACAAGTCCAAGCGCCGTATCATCGTGAAGCCGACGGATGGCAAAGGCGAGCCGAAAGAGTACCTGATTCCGAAAGGCAAGCACGTTGCCGTCAACGAAGGCGACTACGTCCGCAAAGGCGATGCGCTGCTCGAAGGCGCGATGGTTCCGCACGACATCCTGTCTGTTCTGGGTGTCGAGGCGCTGGCCGACTACCTCATCAACGAGGTGCAGGACGTCTACCGTCTGCAGGGTGTGAAAATCAACGACAAGCACATCGAGGTGATTATCCGCCAGATGCTGCAAAAAGTTGAAATCACCGATGCCGGCGACACGACACTGCTGTCGGGCGAACTGGTCGACCGCGAGGAAATGGATGAAATGAACAACCGCCTCGATGGTACGGACAAACGTCCGGCCAAGGGCGCGCCGGTTCTGCAGGGTATCACCAAAGCGTCCCTGCAAACGCGTTCCTTCATCTCGGCCGCTTCCTTCCAGGAAACGACCCGCGTGCTGACCGAAGCCGCCATCAACGGCAAAGTCGACAAGCTGATCGGCCTCAAGGAAAACGTCATCGTCGGTCGTCTGATCCCGGCGGGTACGGGTGCTTTCGTTCACAAACTGAAGCGCATCGCAACCGAACGCGACCGGGCTGCACTGGCGGCGAATGCCTCCAACCTGCCGCTCGAAAACGACAATGTCGAACATCTCGAGCCGGGTGCGGACAGCCAGAAAGCCAAAGGCCGCGTTGCCAGCTGATAGGCTCTGACACCTGACAAACAAAGCCCCGCGCGCCGCAAGGCCGCGGGGTTTTTGTTTGCGGTTGTCAGGGGAGGGGGTTGCGGTTGACCGCTGCGGCCATGGTTGCTACGTTCGGATATCAATAAAAAGGACATCTATGGGCTGGCTGCGCAAAAAGAAAATTCATGCCGACATCGCGGAGCGCGGTTATTTGCAGTGGAATTTGATCCGCTCGCTCGCCTTTGGCGAGAGGGACTGGATTGTGCTCTGCGCCGTCTTTTTCCTGCTCAGCGGTACGCGTGAATTTCTGAGCATCACGGGGTTTTGCGCCATGATGCTGGGCGTCTTTTTTCTGGGGCCTGTTTTTGGCATGGCGATACACCTGACAACAAAGCTTTTGTATTTCCGCCGCAAGAAAGCGGGCAAGCTGCCGCAAACCAAACAGGGTATGCTCCGCCTGACATGGATAGCGAACGCCATTTGCGCGCCGGCAATTATTATTGTCGGCTGGTTCGCCTTTGACCTGTTTTATCAATCGGTCGACAGCATCCTCAAGACGGTGGCGGATACGGCCGCCGCCGCGCGGGAATATGCGCCGCAATAATTTTCGGGGCTTGTGCGGAAGGTCTGCGCGGGCGGGCAAAAGTCGCGCTGCGCCGCTGGATACCGGCCGTCGCCGGTATCCAGTTCGGGGCGCGTATTTTTAGTCTTTACGGTTTGAATGCCTGACGTGCCGAGGGCTTTGCGGTCTGCGGCTTGTCGTCATTCGCAATCGCGGCGGTGGTGCTGTCCGGCCCCAGCTGCGCGAGCGCATGCGCGTAATCCCGCGTCTGTTCGGATTTGATTTGCGCGAGCGGTTTGCCCGTTTCGCAAATCTCGATCACAGGGGCGAGGGCGCCCGCCAGTTCAGGATTCCGCGCCACATAGGCTTTCAGGATACTGCCGAGGCCGCGGGCGAAATCCTTGAGGTTGCCGGCGCTGCCGTCGGGGCGGGTACCAAAGGGCACATCCAGATATTTGCCGCCGTGATGCGCGGCGCTGCGGCGGGCGGCGAGAAGACGTTCCTGCCAGCCGTCCTGGTCGGGCAGCAATCCGTAATCGGCCAGCAACCCCTGCACGGCGCCGCGGCCCGCAGGGTCGCGCAGCAGGGCGTGGCAGAAGGGAACGGCGGCCAGCGCACCCAGTTCGCCCGCGTCAAACCCGCGTACCTCCACGCGTTTCCCGATGGGTTTGCCTTCGCTGTTGCGGATATTGCAAACCTTGTAGTCGGTATAGACAAAGGTTTCGGCAAGGTCGTAGTTGGAGCGGGTGTTGAGGCCGAGGGCCTTCAGATCTTCGAATTTCACCGGTTTTTCCGGCCAGACCAGATTCTGTTTCTGGTCGTAGTAAAACAGCATCTCGGTTTTGAAAACCTGCTCCGCATGGCGGCGGATGAAATCCTCGCCGCTGGTTGATTGCAGCAGGCTTTGCGGGATACCGCCATCCTTGCCGAAGGCGTCATAGAAAGCCGCACGGGGGGTTACCGTCAGGCGTTCGTCCTTGCCCTCGATATAGGCGGGGTAATTGGCGAAGACGCCGAAAATCGCGCCGGTCAGGGCATAGCCCGTCGCCAGCGTTTGGCGCAGATCTTCTGGGTCGGCGTAGCTGAGGCTCACCTGCGTGCTGGTACAGAGCAGCGTGACTTTCAAAAATTCCGGCGCCTTGAATAGATCCATGCCCTTCACAAGGCCGCGCGCGCGGTCGCGGTCAACCAGATTTTCCTTGGCGCTGTCGAGTGTGACGAAGGGGGCGAGGGCGGCGTCGTTGGTTTTGAATCCCGCTTCGCGGATGCCGTCCTGATAGGACTGCCATGCGCGGGCGATTTCGCGGTTGAGTTTTGCCACTTCCGTCACCGGATAGGCGGGGCTGGCGTATTCAACGGCGCTGGCCATTTCCAGCTGCGGCTCTTCGCCGCGTGCTTTCAGCAGCGTCACCAGCTGCGCACATTCGCGCGACGAAGCGCCGACGGGCGCGCCCGTCTTGTCGTGGCGGTAGACGAAAATTTCGGTTTCAAAGCCGATATATTGTTCGTGTTCTTTTTGTCCGTTGCCGCGGTAAAGGGGAATAACGTCTGCGGGGGTGTTGATAAGGGTGAAATCGTCGTTACGAACGTCGGTCATGGTGTCCTGCCTTGCCCGCCTGTGCGGGATAATGTGAGCGCGCCATTATCTGGCGTGCATATATTTTAGGGATGTAGAGAAAGCGTCAGCGGAATGTGGGCAGGGTCACATTCGCATCGCGGCGAAGCGCGAAAAAGAAAGAGCGGCGAAGCGCGAAAAAGAAAGAGCGGCGAAGCGCG
>CAZKBS010000037.1:0-9480 GCA_964551435.1 uncultured Micavibrio sp. | reverse complement strand
AACGATTCCAACGTTCTCGAATTCATCACGCTTGACTGCACCGCGAACCCGATCTACACGGTCAACGAAAAAGACCCCGTGCGTCTGAACGAAATGAACGTCGTGAACTACCTCGACTTCTTCTTCGCCAACGTACAAGGTAGCGAAGGCGATGTGTTCCTCATCAAGGACCCCAAGAAACTGCCGTTTCTGAGCGCCCTCACCAAAGAACAGCGCGAGAGCGTTTATTCCGGCTTCAAGCCTGTGCAGGTCTCGCAAAACGCAGCCGCCAATCTGTTCCGCGTCAGCGGTACGCTGTATTATGGCGGCGGCCTTATTTCATCGACGATCCTTGTGCAGAACGACGGCAAGCTGTCCTTTCAGGATCAAAGCCTGCTGCTCAACGGCATCTATTTCCCCTACAGCCCCCACAGTCAAGGCTGGCTGGAAGCGTAACGGACAACGCCACGCACCGGCCCTTGTTATCGGCGCGCATTGAAGGACAGACTGTCATGACACAAGAAGCCCAGAAGCTGAACGATCTTCTCAAACCCGGCCAGCCGCTGCCGGCCGACGAAGTGATGATCTCGACCGCGCTCGACATCCTCAATCACAGCGCACATGGACAGCAGCTGGTCGATTTCGTCCGCATCAACAATATCGCGCTGCGCATCATGTCGACGCCGCAGCCCACGACCTATCTGCCCGAACCGAAACTTGCCTACATCGGCTTCAACCGTAACAATCCCGTCTCTCCCAGCCGTTTCGTGCTGATGCTGGCGGGTATCCTGCGCGAAGCGCAGCAGGAAAGCGCGGGCATCAAGAATCCGCATCTGCAAGCCCCGCTGGAAGAACACATGAAAGTCAGCATGGCGAAGCATGAGGACAAGCTGTGGTACATGTGCACCGTCGCCTTCGAGCTCAACAACATCACAACTTTTATGGAATACAATTTCCTTGACGAATTAAGAAAAATGGGTCACCATGAGTCATTAGAACTGTACTTGAAGCAAGAAAAACGCAAATAAAGGGTGGGACACATGGTTTTGAAAGCAATTGAAGGCTTCTCTGCTCTGGCTGAAGCACGCGAAATCAAGGCACAGATCAATTTCCGCATCGGCGGCGCGAGCATTGCTGAACTCTCCGCAAATGCCAGCATGGAGCGCGGCGGCCCGAAACATGAGGCTCCTGCCAACGGCTAATCGCCCGAAAGCGGCAGATTTGCTGGAAAAAAACAGGATTTTTCTCATCGATTCGTAACGATTCGCCCGGATTCGAATGAGAATCATTCACAAAAGCGCCCCTCCGGGGGCGTTTTTTTATGCGCGCAGAGCTTGTGAATAAGTTTTTATAATACCTTCATATTTAAGAATAAATTAACTTCATCCACAGGCATTATGGCTTATGTTGTTTGACAATCATCCGTTTATTTCGCATTCTAAAGCTGTAGGGCAATTTAATTTCCTCCAAAGAAGCTAGAGACCCCCGCAAACAAAAAGAACAACACTTTTAAACGAGGTGCGGCCATGACGTTGAACAAATTCGATTTCGACAAAACCAGCGAAGCTAAAGCATACGGTGCAGCTATCGTTGCCCGCGTTGAATCTGGCCGTGAAGCGATTGAGCCGACCGCACGCCGCGCGGCTACCCTGCAGCCCTCTGCTGTCGCTGCGGCATAAGCCACAAAAGACTTTCTCCGTTCAGGAGGCACAAAAGGCCCGGTTGCAAAACCGGGCCTTTCCTGTTGACGTAACTCCCCCACCCCTCTACCCTGTGGATACACAGGAAATCTCATGTTTATCAAGTACTCGGACCCGGAAGCCGCAAAGGACGTATTTCAGGCTGTTCAGGATGAAGACCTGAAGAACCTGCGCTTTTTCATGACGGATGGCGCGGACGTCGATATGCGCAACGAACACGGCCAGACACTGCTGCACAAGGCGATCCTTGAGGGCAAGCTGGACGCCGCGCGCTTCCTGCTCGAAGCCGGCGCGGATACATCTCTGCACGGCGGGCAGGCCGCCTATACGGCCTTGCACTGGGCCGCCTATAAACAAAACGCCGAGATGACGCGCCTGATCCTCGAATACACCGACCAGCTGGAAAAAACCGATGGCCAGTCGATGACGGCCCTGCAACTGGCCGCTTTCATGGGAGCGAAAGAAGTTGTCGCCGCCCTTGCAGAAGCCGGTGCCGATTACCGGCGCACCGATGCCTTCGGCCATACCCCCGCCGCCATCGCCCAGCAGCGCGCCGGCGAAGACTGGACCGGCGAAGGCCGCCGTTTTATTGACACCTCCACCTATCTTTTCCAGTTGATGAATAACGGCGAGCCCGTCAAACTGCCCGCCAAGGAACAACCGCCCGCCTATTCGCCCGAACAATTCGCGCAGGATATGGCGGCGCTGGATAAACTGAATCCGGACCCCTCGCGCTTCCGCCTGCAAGGCCACAAGCGCGGCCCGAAACCACCACAGCCCTGAAGGGTACAACCGAAAGACAACATACCATCATGACCGCACAGGCCGCACAGACCACAACCCAAACCCGCGCAGCCCCCTATTGCCGGGCGTGCTTCGCGGCGCTCGATCCCGCCCACTGCCGCGGGGAAAAGAACGGGTACAAGCTGCTGTCCTGCAACACCTGCGGTTCGGTCACGGTCGACCCCTTCCCGACGGTGGACGAACTGATCGCCTACTATCAGTCCTACAAAGGTTCGCGGGTTTACAAACCCAAAGAAACCCAAAAAATCCGCCGCGCAACGGGCCGCATCCGCCGCCTGAAAAAATATATCACGGCGTCATCGTTTCTGGATGTCGGCTGCAACTGCGGCTTTACGGTCAAGGCGGCGCACAACGAAGGCCTCGCAGGCCGCGGTATTGACGTCGACGCCGAAGCCATCAAATATGCAACCGAATTCTACGGCCCGCATTTCAGCGCCATTTCCGTCGAAGATTACGCCGCGCAAGGCAACAAGGCCGATATCGTCTATACCAGCGAAGTGATTGAACACGTGCCGAACCCCGATACCTTCATCAAGGCCATCGCGGATATCCTGCCCAAGGACGGTATTCTTTACCTGACCACGCCGCAGGGCAATCACTGGACTTACCCCAAAGACATGTCGAACGTGAAAACCGTGCATCCGCCGTCGCATATCACCTATTTCTCGAAAAAAGGGATTGCGCTCTTGCTCGAAAAACACGGCATCAAGGTAGAAAAACTCTTCTTTTCCCTGAAACCGGGCATCCGTTTGATTGCCCGCAAAACCAGATAAACAACGGAGTCCGCCGATGGCCGCGCCGCGTAAAACGCCCCGTTCCGCTTTCAACAAGACCATGACGCGCGAATTGTTCCGCGCGCTGGAAAGCAGCGACCATGAAAATCTGACGGCGCTGGTCGATGCGGGCGCCGATTTGTCCGCGCGCGACAACGACGGGCGCACACCGCTGATGGTTGCCGCGGATAACCGCTCCGACGATGCCGTGAAAATTCTTTTGCAGCTGGGCGCCGATATCAACGCCGCCTCGACGCAGGAAAAAATGACCGCCCTGCACTATGCCGCGAAAAATTCGGATACCGACACCCTCAAGGTTCTGGTCGCCGCCAAAGCCGATTTGAATCTCAAGGACATCAAAGGGCTGACGCCGCTGCATTATGCCGCCATCGAAGGCGACGATGACAACGTCGATATCCTCGTCGCTGCGGGGGCAGACGTGCTGGCCAAAGACAATCTTGGCCGCACGGCCGCCAAACATGCGGATAAAAAAGCCGCCGACGAAAACCATTTCATGGCGGAGCGGTACCACAAAATCGCCCTCAGCCTCTCGCTGAAGGAAGTCGCGATGCAGCGCGAGATCGAGCGCAAAGCCGCCGAAGACGCGGAGCGTAAAGCCGTTGAAAAAGACCTCGAACGTATTTCGAACGGTTTCGACCCCGACCGCTTCAAACTCAAGCCCCCGCGGAAAAAATAAACCATCATGTCCTTTGACTATGACGTTATCGTCGTCGGTGCCGGCGCCGCCGGCATGATGTGCGCCGCCGAGGCGGGCAAGCGCGGCCGCAGCGTGCTGGTCGTCGACCACATGCCCTCGCCCGGTGAAAAAATCCGTATTTCCGGCGGCGGACGCTGCAATTTCACCAATCTGCACTGTTCGCCCGCGCAGTTTATTTCGGACAATCCGCATTTTTGCAAATCGGCGCTCAGCCGCTATACGCAGCACGACTTCATCAAGCTGGTTAGCAAGCACGGCATCGCCTTTCATGAAAAAACGCTGGGGCAACTGTTTTGCGACGGGTCGTCGCAGCAGATTATCGACCTTTTGCTCGATTGCATGGATGGCGCAGGCGTTTTGCTGTCGATGGAAACATCCGTATCCGCCTTGACACATGACGGCATCCGCTTTCGCATGGAAACCAGCCGCGGCACGCTCGCCGCCGCATCGGTCGTGATTGCCACGGGCGGGCTATCGATACCCAAAATCGGCGCGACAAGTTTTGGATACGATATTGCACAGCAATTCGGCCACAGCATTATTCCCACCCGCGCCGCCCTTGTGCCGCTGCGCTTTTCGCCGGAGCTTTTGGCCGCCACCAAAACGTTATCGGGCATCGCGGTAGACCCCAGTGAAATCAGCCACGGCAAAACCGCTTTCCGCGAGGGGATGCTGTTCACCCACCGCGGGATCAGCGGTCCGTCGATCTTGCAAATATCGTCTTATTGGCAGGAGGGCGATGCGATTACCGTCAACCTGCTGCCGGATGCAGAAAACCTGCTGGAAATCCTGAAAACGCGGCGCAAGGAGCAGCCACGCCAGATGCTGCACAACGTGCTTGCGGGCTTCGTGCCGCGCCGCGTGGCGGAATGGATAGCCGCCGATATGGCGATTGATGCACCGATGGCGGATTTGTCGGACAAGAAACTCGCCCTCGCCGCCGGACGTTTGCAAAACTGGCAGGTCACCCCGACCGGTAGCGAAGGATACCGCACCGCCGAGGTCACCCGCGGCGGAGTCAATACACGCGAGATTTCCTCCAAGACCATGGAAAGCGCACGGCAAAGCGGGCTTTATTTTATCGGCGAAGTCGTCGATGTCACGGGCTGGCTGGGCGGATATAATTTCCAGTGGGCGTGGTCGTCGGGCTGGGTTGCCGGACAATACGCATAAAAAAAACGCGGCGCTGATGGCCGCGTTTTTTATAAAAGCCTGACGCGCGCTTAGTTCGGCTTGATGCCGAATTTTTTTGCGGCAGGTTTTGCTTTTTCCGCATAGCTGGCGCCCGGAAGATCGTTCAGGCGCACGCCGAATTCATCATCGCACGCGACAATCACCATGCCCTGACGGGGCAGGATGTCGACGATTTTTGCCTGCGCAGCGAGGCCTTCGCTATGGATGCGCTCTTCAATCTGGCGCGCCAGTTCCGGCGCGGCACGTTCGGGGCAACCGGACGTAAAGGCATTTTCGGTGACAACCTTCCAGCGGCCTGCTTGGTTAAAATCTTTTTTCACGGCAATCTCCTGTTTTTGAGCTTTGCCGTTGTACGCCCGCCGCTCGGTGCTGTCAATCCGGCACACCAAAGCTTGAGTGCAGCGCAGCAAAAAGGCGCGGAGCAAAACCCCGCGCCTTTTTTGAAGATCGAAAGCCGATCAGACTTTGAACGACTTGCCGCAGCCGCAATGGCCGGTGGCGTTCGGGTTGTTGAAAATGAAACCGGCTTCGAATTTGTTTTCGAAGTAGTCCATTTCCATGCCCGCGATATACAGCTGCGCCTGCGGATCGATGAAAAGCTTCACGCCTTTGTCTTCGACCAGCAGATCCATCGGGTTCGGCTGCGACGCGTATTCAAGGCTGTAGCTGAGACCGGAGCAGCCGGCAGCGGTTACGCCGACGCGCAGGCCTTCGAATTTTTCGCCTTCGGGCGCGCTGGCCATCAGGCTTTTGATATGCGCCGCAGCGCTTTCGGTCAGGGTCATCAGTTGGGGCATTGTTTTTCTCCTTTGGTGGTATGTTGTCAGTTATTCATCAAAACATGTTGAGTTGCAGTTTGGCGGTTTCGGCCATTTTGGACGGGTCCCATGGCGGATCCCAGATAATGTCGACAATCACCTCGCCCACGTCCTGCACGGTGCGAATGGCGTTTTCGACCATGCCGGGCATTTCACCCGCCACAGGGCAGGCCGGCGATGTCAGGGTCATCTCGACATAAATCTTGTTGGTATCGGGCGCGATATCGACTTTGTAAATCAGGCCCAGTTCGTAAATATTGACCGGAATTTCGGGATCATAGACTTCGCGCAGCGCGGCCTGAATTTTCGGCCACAGCGGGTGTTCGCGCGAAGCCTCGATATCCGGCGGTTGCATCATCTGTTCCATCTCGTCATCGCCCATGGCGTTTCGGAGCATGTCTTCGTCTGCGACGTGCTGCATCATTCGAACAACCTTTTTGCTTTGAGGATGGCTTCGGCCAGACGCTCGACGTCATCCATGGAATTATAAAGCGCGAAAGACGCGCGTACCGTGGCCGTCACCTCGAGCTTGCGCATCAACGGCTGCGCGCAGTGGTGCCCCGCGCGCACGCAAAGCCCCATCTGGTCGAAAACCGTGGCCAAATCGTGCGGGTGTACGCCCGCCAGATCGAAGGCGAGGATACTCGCCCGCTCCGGCGCGACCGAGAAAATACGAAGACCGTCGATAGCACGCAGTTTTTCTTCGGCTGCGGCCAGCAGCTTGGCTTCATGCGCCAGCGCCGCATCCTTGTCGATGCCGTTTATCCAGTCGATGGCGGCACCAAGGCCGATCGCTTCGACAATCGCCGGAGTGCCTGCTTCGAACCTGTAGGGCGGCTCTTTGTAGGTGACGCGCTCGAAGCTGACATCCTCGATCATCTCTCCGCCGCCCTGATAGGGTGGCATCGCGGCCAGAATATCCGCCTTGCCATAGAGAACGCCGATACCCGACGGGCCATAAAGTTTATGACCTGTGAACACGTAAAAATCCGGATCCAGCGCCTGTACATCCACATTCAGATGCACCACGGCCTGCGAGCCGTCAACCAAGACTTTCGCGCCAAACTCATGCGCCTTGGCAATCATATCGGCAACGGGATTGATGGTACCGAGCGCATTCGACATATGCGTCACGGCCAGCAATTTTGTTTTAGGCGAGAGCAAAGATGCGAAGGCATCCATATCCAGCGCGGCATCGGCACGGATGGGCACAACCTTGATCACCACGCCCTTACGTTCGCGCAGCATGTGCCACGGCACGATATTGGCGTGATGTTCCAGTTCGCTCAGGATGATTTCATCGCCTGCCTGCAAAAACGCCTCGCCCCATGTCGCGGCGACAAGGTTGATTGCCTCGGTCGTGTTGCGCGTGAAAACGATTTGCTTGCCCGATGCCGCGTTGAGGAAACGGGCCACTTTCTCGCGCGCCGCCTCATAGGCCGTGCTGGTTTTGGCGGCAAAGGTATAAATACCGCGGTGCACGTTGGCGTAATGGTCGGTCATGACGCGGGTCATCGCGTCGATCACGGCCTGCGGTTTTTGTGCGCTGGCGGCGCTGTCGAGATAGGCCACGGGGCGCCCGTTCACCTTTTGCGCCAGCGCAGGAAAATCCGACCGCAGCGCCGCCACGGGGCGCGGCGTCGGTTTCATTTGCGTCATGTCGCTGATGGTGATGTCGGGCGCGGGTTTCATCAGGCGGCGGCCCCTTCTCCCGGCGTGTTCAGCCAGGCGGCAATACGCGCGGCATAGAGCGCGCGCACGTCGTCGCGGGTGATTTTTTCAAGTGTTTGACTAAGGAAGGAGTGAACAAGCAAAGCCTTCGCCTCGGCTGCCGGAATGCCGCGGCTTTGCAGGTAAAACAGGGCGTCGGTATCCAGCATGCCGGCGGTCGCGCCGTGGCTGCATTTGACGTCGTCGGCGTAAATTTCTAGTTCCGGCTTTGCGCTAGCTTCGGCTTGGTCGGAAAGCAGTAACGCATGATGAGATTGGTAGCCATCTGTTTTTTGTGCAGGACGATGTACGTGTATTTTCCCTTGGAATATTGCACGAGCTTGATCATCAATCACTCCTTTGAAATGCTGGACGGACGTTCCGTCTTTTTCAAAATGATCTGCAAGAATAGTAAAATCGTGGCTTTGCCGACCCTTAAGCATATATACGCCGCCGATACTACTCGAAATCCCGCTATCCAGCAATTGCAATCCAAATTCCTGCCGCCCCGCTGCAAGCCCGGAGACAGAGCTAAACCCTTGGAAATCAGAGGATTTATGACCACGTACCACCGTGCGGCTGACATGTACGGCCGCATCGTTTTCGTCGATAAAACGATAATAACGGCCGCGCGCGGCAGCTTTCAGAACGATACCGGCATAAAGATTCGTCAATGCCGCACCCTCTCCCGCGTGACGCTCCAGCAGCGTTGCGCCGCTGTTTTCGCCAAAACGGTACAGCACGCGGGGGTAAAGCGCAGGGCTATCGCCCGCCGCCACAAACAGAATTTCAATCGGACGCGCGATGTCGCGGTGCGGCGCGATATCCAGCACGAAACCGTCGCGCATGTAGGCGCAGTTGAGCGCCAGTAGCGGCGCCTGCGCCAGTTCGCCCACGGTGGCGAGCTCTTCTTCCGGTTCGCGCATATCCATCAGGGCGGTCAGCTTGACGCCATCAGGCAGCGCCGTGCCAAGGTCGGGGCGCAAGCGGCCGTTGACCAGCACGATACGATGGCTGTCTTTCAGCAGCGGCGCGGGTAAATCCGTCGCCGCCACATCGCCCGCGGCATCAAATATGAACGCCTCCGGCGTCAAGGGGCGCAGGTTGGTGTATTGCCAGCCTTCCCATGCGGGGGTCGGCAGGCCGGTTGCGGCAAAGCTGGCCGCGCCCGTTTCGCGCAACGCGTCGACCCATGCCGGCGCGCCATCACCGCGCAGCGCCGCAGCGGGCGACAGCCACGGCAGCGCGTCTTCGCGCGGGGCCGCATCCATCTTGAAACTATGTGCCGCTGCCTGTGCCATGTTTATGCCGCCTCGCCATAGAAATCGGCATAGCCCTTTTGCTCCAGCTCCAGCGCCAGTTCGGGGCCGCCGGTTTTCTGGATTTTACCTTTCGCCAGCACATGCACCACGTCCGGCTTGATGTAATCCAGCAGACGCTGGTAGTGCGTGATAATCAGGAACGAACGGTCCGGCGCACGCAGCGCGTTCACACCGCCCGCCACGACTTTCAGCGCATCGATATCAAGACCGCTGTCGGTTTCATCGAGGATAGCAAGCTTGGGCTGCAACATTGCCAGCTGCAGGACTTCGTTGCGTTTTTTCTCCCCGCCCGAAAAGCCGACGTTGACGCCGCGCTTCAGCATATCGGCATCCATGCCCAGTTCGGTCAGTTTCTGTTTTTGCAGTTTGAGGAAGCTGGCAGGGTCCAGTTCCTTCTCCCCGCGCGCCTTGCGGATGGCATTCAGCGCGGTTTTCAAAAACGTGGTGGTCGTCACGCCCGGA
>CAZKBS010000036.1:0-10093 GCA_964551435.1 uncultured Micavibrio sp. | reverse complement strand
TGTCTGCCTCGTCGCCGCTCTCGTATGGTGGATTTAATGAGTCTTGGCCCTAGATTAAAATCCGCTTTTATTTCTTGATGGCCGCCTGCGCCGCCGCCAGACGTGCAATCGGCACGCGGTAGGGAGAGCAGGAAACGTAATCCAGCCCGACCGTTTCAAAAAACGCAATCGATGCCGGATCGCCGCCATGTTCGCCGCAGATGCCAAGCTTCAGGCCCGCGCGCGCCTTGCGGCCACGCTCTGCCGCGATTTTGACAAGTTCGCCCACGCCTTCGGTATCGATAGAGGCGAAGGGATCGGAGGGCAGCAAACCCGTTTGCTGGTAAACCGGCAGGAAAGACCCTGCATCGTCGCGGCTGATGCCAAACGTGGTCTGCGTGAGGTCATTGGTGCCGAAGCTGAAAAATTCAGCGGTTTCGGCAATACTACCCGCCGCCAGCGCCGCGCGCGGGAGCTCGATCATCGTGCCGACCAGATATTCGTCACGCTTTAAGCCGCAGGCGGTCGCCACACGTGCAACCATGGCCGAAAGCAAATCCATCTCGGCCTTCGTCGCAATCAACGGCACCATGATTTCGGGCATGACGGCTTTGCCGGTTTCCGCCTTGACGGCAGCGGCGGCTTCGAAAATCGCCTTCACCTGCATTTCATAGATTTCAGGATATACAATCCCCAGACGCGACCCGCGCAGGCCCAGCATGGGGTTGGTTTCATGCAGGCGGTGGATACGCTGTTCCACACGCTCCGTGCTGATGTTCAGCGATGCGGCTAGTTCGGCGATTTCATCGGCTTGCTGAGGCAGGAATTCATGCAGCGGCGGGTCGAGCAGGCGGATAGTCACCGGCAGGCCCTGCATGATTTTGAAAAGGTCGATAAAATCCTTGCGCTGGTGCGGTTCAATTTTCGCCAGTGCCTCTTTACGCTCCTGCGACGTTTCCGCCAAAATCATCTGGCGCACGTGCAAAATACGCGCGGGGTCGAAAAACATGTGTTCAGTGCGGCAAAGGCCGATGCCTTGCGCGCCGAATTTACGCGCGGTTTCGGCATCCAGCGGCGTTTCGGCATTCGCGCGGATGTTCAGGCGGCGCATATCATCTGCCCATGCCATCAGCGTTTCGAAATGCCCGGTCAATGCTGGCTGGCGCATGGCAATCGCACCCTGCATGACTTCGCCCGTCGCACCGTCCAGCGTCAGCATGTCGCCTTCGCGGAAGGTTTTATCGCCAATCGTCATGGTGCGCGCTTTGTGGTCAATCCGCACATCGCCGGCACCGGCAACGCAGGGCTTGCCCATGCCGCGGGCAACAACGGCCGCGTGGCTGGTCATGCCACCGCGCGGGGTGAGACGGCCCTGCGCCGCATGCATGCCGTGAATGTCTTCGGGGCTGGTTTCGGTGCGGCAGAGAATGATTTTATGTCCTGCCTTGGCGCGTGTTTCCGCTTCGTCGGCATCGAACACAACCTCGCCCACCGCCGCGCCGGGGGAGGCGGGCAGGCCGCGCGTCAGCACGGTTTTCGCAGCTTTGGGGTCGATGGTGGGGTGCAACAGCTGGTCGAGCGAATGCGGCGCGATGCGCTGCACGGCTTGTTCTTTGGTGATCAGGCCTTCTTCGACCATTTCAACGGCGATACGCAGCGCCGCCGCCGCCGTGCGTTTGCCGCCGCGGGTTTGCAGCATATAAAGCTTGCGGTTCTGAATGGTGAATTCAATGTCCTGCATATCCTTGTAGTGTTTTTCCAGTTGCAGGCGGATGGCGTTCAGCTCGGCAAAGACTTCGGGCATGGCGGTTTTCAGCTCGCTCATCGGCTGGGGGGTGCGGATACCCGCAACCACGTCTTCACCTTGCGCATTCACCAGATATTCGCCGTAAAAAACATTTTCGCCCGTTGACGGGTCGCGGGTGAAAGCGACGCCCGTACCGCAATCATCGCCCATGTTGCCGAAAACAACGGCCTGTACGTTAACGGCAGTGCCCCATTCTTCGGGGATACTGTTGATTTTACGGTAGGTCACGGCGCGCGGCGTCATCCATGATTTGAATACGGCGCCAATCGCGCCCCAGAGCTGTTCGCGCGCATCCTGCGGGAAGGGCTTACCGATAGCGTCTTTGACAATCGTTTTGTATTCATCGACGATGTCCATCCAGCCGTCGGCATCGATGTCGGTATCGAGTTTCAGCTTGTTGCGGCGTTTGAAGGTATCCAGCACGTCTTCGAACTGGTGGTGATCCACGCCGAGAACGACGTCGCTATACATTTGTATCAGGCGGCGGTAGCAATCCCACGCGAAGCGGGGGTTGTTGCTGGCCTTGGCAAGCGCGGCGACCGTCTGGTCGTTCAGGCCGAGGTTGAGAATGGTATCCATCATACCCGGCATCGATACGCGCGCGCCGGAGCGCACGGCGAGCAGGAGCGGACGCTCGCCCGCGCCGAATTTGCCGCCGATTTCGGATTCAAGCCGCGCGAGCGCCGCATCAACCTGCGCTTCGAGGTCGGCGGGATAGCTGCTGCCGTTTTGGTAAAAACAGGTGCAAACTTCAGTCGACAGAATAAAACCGGGGGGCACGGGCAGGCCGAGGCGGCTCATCTCCGCCAAATTCGCGCCCTTGCCGCCGAGCAGATTTTTCTGACCCGCATCACCTTCGCACAATGTTTTCCCAAAACTATAAACCCATTTTTGCATCTGATTTGGTTCCGGTTTCAGTTGTGCGTTGGCGGTCATATCGGCGTTACCCCTCTGTTTTCGAAAAATCGGCAATGGTGTTCATGGTATCCCGCAGACGCGAGAGCAAACTCAGACGGTTCGCGCGAATATCGGCTTCGGGCGCATTGACCATGATTTTGTCAAAAAACGCATCGACAGGCGCGCGCAGTTCGGACAGCGCAGCCATGCAGCCCGTGTAATCTTCGCGGGCGAACAGGTCTTTGACCTTGGCGGCAACCGGCGCCAGCGCGGCGGCGAGGTCTTTTTCCGGCTGTTCTTTCAAAAGCGCGTCATTCAGCGCCGCGGCATCGAAAGACTTGCCATCTTTCTTTTCCTCGATACGCAGGATGTTTGCGCCGCGCTTGTAAGCGGCCAGCAGGTTCGCGCCGTTATCGGTGCCGACGAAATCACGCAGCGCATGCACCAGCTTCACGACCAGCGCGATATCGTCCTTGCGCACATCGGCGGCAAGAACAGCATCGATAAGGTCATGGCGGATTCCCTGGTCTTTGAGCGCGACCTTCAGGCGTTCGGTAAAGAACTGCACGAGGTCGGAGGTGACATCCTTGAGAGGACGCAGGCCCGATACGGCATAACCGTTATAGGCCGCTTCGAACAGCGGGACGAGGGGCAGGCGCAAGTTGTTTTCCAGCACGATGCGGATGATGCCCAGCGCCGCACGGCGCAGCGCGAAGGGGTCTTTGGACCCCGTCGGTTTTTCATCAATCGCAAAGAATCCCGCCAGCGTATCCAGCTTGTCCGCAAGCGCGGTGCAGATGCTGATGGGTTCGGTGGGGCAGCTGTCGTTTGCGCCCACGGGTTTGTAATGATCCGCAATCGCCTGCGCGACGGCGGGCGTTTCCTTGTCATGCAGCGCGTAATAACGCCCCATGATGCCTTGCACTTCGGGGAACTGGAACACGACGCCGGATGTCAAATCCGCCTTGGCGAGCAGGGCGGCGCGTGCCGCTTGTTTGTCGTCGGCGCCGATGTGCTTGGCGACATGCGCCGCCAGTTTTTCAAGGCGGGCGACTTTGTCTTTGACCGTGCCGAGTTTCTGGTGGAACGTGATTTGGCCGAGCGCCGCGACGCGGCTTTCGAGTTTTTGCTTGCGGTCCTGATCCCAGAAGAATTTGGCATCGGACAGGCGGGCGCGCAGGACTTTTTCATTCCCCGCGACAACATTTTTGCCGCCGTCTTCGGTAATCGTATTGGCGATGACCACGAATTTGTTGGCCAGCTTGCCGTTGCTGTCCAGAAGCGCGATATATTTCTGATCGCCGCGCATGGTGGAGATCAGCACTTCCTGCGGCACTTCGAGGAATTCTTTTTCAAACGTGCCGACCAACGGCACCGGCCATTCGACCAGCCCGACGATTTCTTCCATCAGGCCGTCGTTTTCATTGACCTTGAGGCCTTCCTTGGCGGCGAGCTTTTGCGCTTCGGCCGAAATATACGCTTTGCGGTCCGCCCGTGACAAAATCACATGCGCGGCTTTCAGTTTTTCGGTGTAGTCGGCGAAGTTTTTCACCTCGAACGCGCCGGACGAGAGGAAGCGGTGGCCTTGCGACTGCTTGCCGGACGCGACGGCGGCTTCACCGCCGCCAAGCGCGAAAGACAGCGGCACAACGGCGCCATCAAACAGCGCCACGATGCTGCGCAAGGGACGCACCCATGCTTTTTGACCGGATTTCCAGCGCATGGATTTCGGCCAGACGAATTTTTCGAAAACCGCTTCGACAATCGCGCTCAAAACCTGTGCGGTCGGTTGGCCTTTGACGGCTTCGCGGTAATACCAGAAGGTGCCCTTGGGGCTTTCTTCCTGTACGCATTTGCTGAAATCGCTCTGGCCGATGGACTTCAGGAAACCGTCCAGCGCCTGCTGCGCGGCGTCGACGCGCGGGCCTTTTTTATCAATCGGCGGCGGGTTGTTTTCCATGGGCAGACCATCGACCACGACCGTGATACGGCGCGGGGTGGAATGGGCTTCGGCTTTGGTGAAGCCCAGGCCTTTTTCCTCAAGCCCTTTAACAATCAAATCGCGCAGGTCATCCGCGCCTTTTGCTTGCATGCGGGCGGGGATTTCTTCGGAAAAAAGTTCCAGCAAAAATTCGGCCATGATTATGCAGCCTCCTGCTTTTGTGCTTCGGTGGCGGCTTCGCCGACCCATGCCTCGCAGCACGCTTTGGCAAGCGCGCGCACGCGGCCGATATATGCCTGACGCTCAACCACGGAAATGACGCCGCGGGCATCCAGCAGGTTGAACAGATGGCTGGCCTTCAGGCACTGGTCATAGGCGGGCAGGGCAAGACCCTTGCGGCCTTTCAGCGACGGATGGTCGGACTGGGCGGAAAGCAGCGAGAGGCATTCTTTCTCCGCATCTTCGAAATGGCGCAGCAGCATATCGGTATTCGCGAATTCGAAGTTGTGGGCGGTATATTCCTGCTCGGCGCGTAAAAACACATCGCCGTATTTCACGCCGCGGCCGTTGAAGTCGAGGTCATAGACGTTGTTCACGTTCTGGATATACATCGCAAGACGTTCAAGGCCGTAGGTGATTTCGGCGGAAACGGGGTTACATTCAATGCCGCCGACCTGTTGGAAATAGGTGAACTGAGTGACTTCCATGCCATCGCACCAGACTTCCCAGCCGAGGCCCCACGCGCCCAGCGTCGGGCTTTCCCAGTCGTCTTCGACGAAACGGATGTCGTGATATTTTGAATCGATGCCGATTTTCTTCAGGCTCTCCAGATACAGCTCCTGAATATTCTCCGGCGACGGCTTCATGATCACCTGATACTGGTAATAATGTTGCAGACGGTTCGGGTTCTCGCCATAACGGCCATCCGTGGGGCGGCGCGATGGCTGCACATAGGCCGCATTCCACGGCTGTTTACCCAGCGCGCGCAGCGTGGTTGCGGGGTGGAAGGTACCCGCGCCGACCTCCATGTCATAGGGCTGGAGAATGAGGCATCCCTGATCCGACCAGAACTGGTGCAGGGTGAGGATGAGTTCTTGAAAGCTGAGCGGTTTTTTATTGTCTGACATTTGTTTTTTCGCCGTTAACATGGGGCTATAACCTACCATGCTGCGCTGCATCTTTCCAAGCCCCCCTGCGGCAGATGAAAAAAGGCTTGGCAGGGGGGATTTTTGCTTTAGGATGGGTCCATTCCGTTTTTCAGAACTTTGAGGTATCCCCATGAAAACCCTGACCAAGGCTTTCAATACCGCGACCGTTGAAAAAGGCGAGCATTTCCGCATCGAGCTGGAAGCCGACGCCACGACGGGGTATTTGTGGGATATCCGCCTGAAAGCCGGCGCTGCCAGCCTGATTTCACAGGAATTCAAGCGTCAGAAAGAACCGGGCGAATTTGTCACTGGCGGGCAGGCGATTGAAGAGCTGGTCTATCAAGCCGGCCAGCAAAGCGGCCAGACAATCGAAATCGAAGCCACCTATAGCCGTCCGTTTGTTCCCAATGACCCGACCGCCGACAAACGCCAGTTTCGTATCACAGTGGCCTGACGCGGGGGTGGCGGGGTGAAAAAAACCGCCGGTTAACCTTCCGTTCATCTTTTTTGCATAAAATCACATTAGGCCAAAACAGGCTTGTTTGATGCAAACGGGATGACCGGCATGATTTCTGAAAGCATGATTATCTTCGGGGCGACCGGAAACGTGGTCATGGTGCTGAACGGGCAACTGCCCAAGGACAGCCCCATCCATTTCCGTGTGGGCGCGAATACGATCGATCTGCTGATGGAAGATACGCTGATTTACTCCGAACAGGGGCTCAGCGCCCATGCCTGCCAGAAACTGAAACAGACCAGCGAAATCGGGCTGATGGAGGTCATGGATACCACCAATCCGCCCAAGCATCTGACCAATGTCGCGTACCGCCATAGCGCCTGAGCCGCCTTAAAATTAAAAAAGATATCACGAAGAAGCACAGAGATAAAAAACCATAGGGGAGTGGGATGAGCGTATCACCGGGTAAAAATATTATGGAAGTCACCGGCGGCAGCGGCGAAATCGTTGCACGCGAAGGCAGCTCGCTCATGGCGGGTCTTGCCAATAGCGGATTCAAGGTCGACGCTTTCCAGCCCCTGATGCATCAGAACACCAATAAAATGAAACCCGGCGACCCCGTGGCCGATGTTTTCAAAGGCCAGCATGTCGAGGTTGAAGCCAAACCCACCAGTCCGCTTTTGGATATTCTGGGCGGCGTGGCGGCATCGGTATCTATCCAGAACTTCAAGGAACCCGATTTCAAACAGCGCCCCCAGGCGCCGCAGGTTTCCGCACCGAAAACCAGTTTTTAATTTTCTGAAAAGTAACGGTCAAGCGAGAGCCGCCCGTGATGGGCGGTTCTTGTTTTTTTAGTCCATCTCGATGGTTGAGCCGTCGCTCAGCACGGCTTCGGCCTCCGGCGTGTATTGGCCGTTTTTCTGGTGGATAACCATGCCGGATTTGAGTTTGAGCGCGGCGTAGCGTTCCTTGCGCGCCTGTACGATGACGCGGCGGGCATCTTCGCCGGCATGGGGATAGAGCGGATAGACCACGAAACTGCCAAACCAGCGTTTCTTGCCCAGCGCCATCAACACATCGTCCAGACGGTCCGCGCGGTGGATAACGGTCAGATATCCGCCGTTTTTTAATTTTGAATGCGCATATTTAGACCAATTTTCTAAAGTAGCGCCTGAAGCATCTTCGCCATGCGCAAAAGCCTTGATGGTGCTGGGCGAGGGGGTATGCGTGCCGCCCTCTTGATAAGGTGGATTCATAAGAACGGAATTGAAATAATTGTTTTCAATGGTTTTTTCTGTCAGAAGTGAACCTTGAAAAAAACGGCAACGGCCCGCGACGTCGTTGAGGACGCTGTTTTGGAGCGCCAAATCCACCAAGTCACGCTGAATATCCAATCCTGTCAAGTGAATATTCTTATTTTTTAATGCAACACACAAACCAGCGGATCCGACGCCGCAGCCCATATCCAGCACCTGCCAGCGTTCCTTGACCGGCACCGCGGCGGCGAGGAACACGGTGTCGAGCGAGGCATGAAACCCGCTTTTGGGTTGCAGCAGCTTCACACGCCCACGCAGCAGCGTGGTTTCAATCACAGGCATATCCTGCTTTGCGTCTGGGGTCTGTGTCATGCGCCGTACTCCGGTTCGCTGGGGGCCAGACCTGCATCGAACAGCAGGTCATAGGCAGCTTCGTAATCATCGTCATCGAGTAGCATAATACGGCAATCCGCAAAACCGCCGAACAAGCCGGAGGTATGTTCGTCAAACACCACGTATTCCATACTGGCACTCTGTAAAAAGGATTTGACGAAGGCAATCTCTCCGATGTCGCTGGTGCTGTAGATTTCGATCATCCGCCCGCCTGCTGCCCGGACGCGCCCTGAAAAATTCACTGATATCCGGCGCGAAATTTTGTTATAAGAGTGCAGTTTCAACCATGCCGGAAGACGGACATGACGCCTGCGCATACCGCACATGATAATACGCCCGCCGCCGCGGCGACAACCGCAAACCCGCTGCAGCGCCTGTCCGACGCGCTGAAGCCGGATATGGCCGCAGTGAACGCGCTGATCCTCGACCGCATGCAATCCGACATTCCGCTCATTCCGCAGCTGGCCGGGCATTTGATTGCGGGGGGCGGCAAACGTATCCGCCCGCTGCTGACGCTGGCCTCCGCCGCGCTGTTCGACTACAAAGGCACGCGCCAGTATAAACTCGCCGCCTGCGTCGAATTCATCCATACCGCCACGCTGCTGCATGACGATGTGGTCGACGAAAGCGACCAGCGCCGCGGCAAGGCCTCTGCCAATGCCGTTTTCGGCAACGAAGCCGCCGTGCTGGTCGGCGATTTCCTGTTCAGCCGTTCGTTCCAGCTGATGGTCGAAGACGGCTCTCTCGAAGTTTTGCGCATCCTCTCCAATGCCTCCGCCGTGATTGCGGAGGGGGAGGTACTGCAACTCTCCACCGCCAATAACATCGACACCACCGAAGCTGATTATCTCAAAGTCATCGGCGCCAAAACGGCCGAACTTTTCGCCGCCGCCTGCGAGGTTGGCGCCATCGTGGCCGACCGTCCGGCGGGTGAATGCACGGCGCTGCGCGACTACGGCATGTATCTTGGCCTTGCGTTCCAGATTTCGGATGACGTGCTGGATTACGCCGCCTCCGAAGAACGCCTTGGCAAATCCATCGGCGATGATTTCAAAGAAGGCAAGATGACCCTGCCGGTGCTCAAAGCCATGGCCAAAGCCAGCGCGGCGGAAAAACAATTCTGGCAGCGTACGATGTGCGACCTCGACCAGAAAGACGGTGATCTGGCCGAAGCGCAGGGGCTGATTAAAAAGCACAAGGGGCTGGAGCTCTCCCTCGCGCAGGCACGGGATTTTGCGGCTAAAGGGCGCAAATGCCTTGAAAACCTGCCGGGCAACGGCATCCGCCGCGATTTGGCCGAACTCATTGATTTTGCAGTAGAACGGGATTACTAACCCCGCAAAATTCCCGCAAATACCCCTTGCGCCGCACGGGGAAATATGCGACATAACTGCCTCTATATACTTGTTCCCGCGCGTCGGAGTGTAGCTCAGCCTGGTAGAGTGCTTGCTTCGGGAGCAAGAGGCCCGGGGTTCGAATCCCCGCACTCCGACCATTTTTTCCAGTCCGTTCCAAAATTATACAGAAGCCCAGTCGGCATTTATTGTGCGTCTGCATGTAATCCAATATTATTGAAACCTATTTTTGTAAAAAGTTGTTTTACCACATAGGGAAAAGTTCAAGATGCCTATGCTTTTAATTACATGGACAGTAGTCGTGTTTCTTGCAAGCGCCCTCTATCATGTTCAGCTTTTTCGCAAAAAAGACATACAGAGGTTTCGTAATAGAATTGCCCTGACCGTTGTGCTTGTGTGCATTTTATGTGCTGCTTGTATTGAGTTTTTACTGCGAACGCATGGGTTTGAAATGCCCGCATTTGTAGATTCTGCGATTTTTTACGCAACATTTTTTTTAATCTATGGCGGCGCATATGGAATGATTATCGGCATTAAAGTAAAAATTATTAAGGCCTTTGTTCAGGTGGTTTTCATTGCTTGTATGTGCGCTAATCTTTATGCCCAAGTGTGGTATATTCTCCCTCTCGTCAATGTTTCGCACCAGTGTGCTAACAGTGACACCCTCGAAGATAAAACCACAGTTATTGACCATGGCTTACTTGCCACGCCTAACGGCAGATTTTGGCACGAATTTATTAGAATATTTTTTGGTTACACAACTAAGAAATGCTAATTGAATAACTCAATCTTCCTTCAAGATGTGCGTACTGAAATTTAGCGTTACTTCGGGTAAAGTGGACACA
This sequence comes from uncultured Micavibrio sp., assembly GCA_964551435.1. Classification (GTDB taxonomy): domain Bacteria; phylum Pseudomonadota; class Alphaproteobacteria; order Micavibrionales; family UBA2020; genus UBA2020. Next base: position 14 of record CAZKBS010000036.1, on the reverse strand, counting down.
GCCACTGTTTTAGG
>CAZKBS010000035.1:0-10445 GCA_964551435.1 uncultured Micavibrio sp. | reverse complement strand
AATCGCTCAGGCTGTACCTATTGAACCCGGACTCCAAAATAGGGGTTGACGCACATATAGAATGTCATTCCCCATTCCGCCTAAAAGGATGTCGTTCGCATTGCCCGCAGCGGTAGAGAGAACCCATTGATTGTTTTCTTTGCGATCATTGATGAACTTGTCGTCATCGCCTAGAAATTCGTTATCCGCAACCCCCTGATATCTGCTGTAAGACGCACTGTCACCAAAAATAAAATCCTTCCCGCCCGCACCGTATAGAATATTACTCCATGCATTACCGATAAGATAATCGCCGTTATTACCGCCAATAGCATTTTCAATCACCGTAAAGTAAGCTATCGCAAGATTGCCCGCATCGTAAAGCACGCCGTTTTTTACGCTATCAAAAGGTACGGAGTTGTATGTTGGATAACCCAAGGGAGGAAGCGCAGTGGACACTTCTCCGTTGAAGCCTATGGAACTAAACATCCCCTGACGAAGATCTATTTGATGTTTGGCATCCGTACCGAAAATGGGGACGGGGATCGTATAGCCGGAGGCATCGATCAAATCAATTCCTCCACCATCCCAAATCGTATAGACAAAAGCATCCGCTCTCGCATCAGATGTAAAAGCACCACTTTTTGAATAAATGGTACTCTCTCGCCGCGTTTCGTAATCGCGCCCATATATCTCTTGCAAAGCAGCTATATCCATCAACTGAAGGCCCTTGGGGAAGGGGCCGTTTATCTTATCAAGTTTAGAGTAAACGTTGTCGTAATACTTCATGTCTTGATGAAGATTATATGAAGTCACTGTATATTTGTTGCTGTCAATTGAAGCGTTTCTCAGACTGTTGTCTGCTCCAAAAATATCTATACCAAGCGTGTGAGAAATTTCCTCAAGTAAGATTTTAAAAGCATGTGTGCCGGGAACAATATCTCCTTGTTTCCACAAGTTGACAAACTGCTTTCCGCCGTGCTCGACGTTAACCCAAATATCCCCATACGCTTGCGGATGATTGTAATGATTTTGGGATAGAGCTACCGCACTTACGTTCGCCGCCTTAAACTAAAGAAGAGGCAGCATACGACTGACCAAGCGTTATTGTACCAACGCCTGAAGTTGTGGCTTTGAATTCAATATTGGAGACGTCCTGAAACAATACACTATAGGCCCCAAAGCTGCCCTGCATTATATTTATGAACGCATTCTCAACTGGTTGAAGGTAATGCTCTTGCTCAACGACATGATAAGTTGCATTTTGTCCGTAATATCCCGCATTAAGGACATCTGTTCTTGTTTTAAAAACGGTATACGTTATTTCGTATTTTCCAGTTTCTTCATCCGGCAAAACAGCAACGCCGCTTACCCCTGATTTAGGGTTAGATCTAGGGTTATTCGGATCCTGGAGCGCACTTAAGTTTTTCTCGTTCAGTAGATGCAAAAAATAGCTATGCGAAACCATGGGAGCGCTCCAAATCTTAAAGTTGCCGAATTTCACCTGTTTCCCGATCCCTGCATCGAGGCCGGTCGGGTATATTCAAAATTCTGTGAAAATCTGTTGTTGATGTCACAATAGAGCCCAGCTCCGTTTGATTTCTGGGACAGGGTGGGATTTGAGTTACGTGTTTATATACCGAAAAATTGAAGTAAAACCCGTATAGCAGCAGGGAAAACATACCCGCACTGATTAAGGAAATGAGATATGCCCTGAACTTCTCCGGAACCAGAAGAACCACTCGGTAGGCGATATACCCCGAGAGAGACATCGCAGCGAGAAACGAACCCCCAGAGTTCGGAATAAGGAAGTCGTACAATAGGGCGATTAGTAGGCAGAACAGAATTGAACCGAGAACAAAATAAGGCCTGTTCTCTTTTGCTCTATCCGGCTGTTTCCTTTTATAAACGAAATATGCCGCCATCGTCAAAAGTATGACCAGAATATACGCAAGCTCTCGCAAAAACATACTCACCCCAAAATACTAAACAGCCCAATCATTAAACTTACCGAAAAGCCAGATAAGAAGAATGCGGCACTTTATAAAAACGTCAACACAAAAAATATGCCCCAAATGGTTGCGCACCGAGCAGCGGGCTCTGCCCCTCCCCTGGCAAAGAATCGCCCTAAGTCCGCTCCCTTCAAATTTCCTTTTATTTAAACATTTTTTAAGCGCTTCAACTTTCGAAGCCCCCTACGGCTGCAATATTTCCTGCAAAATACCCTGTTCTCCAATAATTATATTAATTGGCTTGATTTCTAAGCTTGCTGACTTAATGCACGAGAAGTTTTCGACTGATAAAGCAATCATCTTACCCACCTAGCTGTTCTGCTTTACGCTAAACAAATAAGAATTAAATGGCTATAATAAATGAGCTCGCGATCAGCTTTATTAATGCTGCCCCTCCTTTTTTGGATTCAGCGTAACTGAAATTCGTACATTATCTGCAACTAGGCAAAGAAAGCTTGCCCTAACGCCTATGTAAAATAAGTAAGATGCTTCACCTAAACTATTCATGAATGAGATGTCCTTTACGAAGGTGAAAAAATAAACTCCCTTTTTAATCCGTGATATAATCAATCGAGTTAGGTGTCATCTCTTAGTGACAGTATTTCTTATGTCGGTAAGTATGTCGGTAGCTCCACGGAAAAACAAAACAAATATTGTTATATATCAAAGAAATAGATTAGCTTTTCTTATCCGCCCTTGGGCACCACTTCCCCTTATTCAAGAATAAACGTCCGACCTGCATACACTTGTATGCGGGTTTGTTTTTTTCGCTATCCCCTTCAGTTTCGCTTCAGCTTCGGCAGATACTTTTGAATCAGGAACAACCTGATTCAGGACAGATATGCGTATTTCATGGAATATGAGCCCCGTGTGGCTTTGCCTGCTGGCGGCTTTTTATCTCGCAAGCGCGCTAAACCTCGGTTTTTGGGAAAAGATTGCCGAGATTTATACTGCGGGCGACAGCATTTCGCTGCCTGTTTTGCTGACGGTGCCGCTGGCGCTGACGGCGCTGCTGAACCTTGCGCTGTTACCCCTGTCCGCGCGCAGGCTGATCAAACCCGTCCTGACCTTTATTATCCTGACCGCGGCGCTGTTTAACTATGCGATGTTTCACTACGGCGTCATTTTCGATGACAATATGTTCGCCAATGTCGTGCAAACAGATATTGGCGAAAGCAGTTCATATCTCAGCGCGACATTCATCATTGAACTGGCGCTGATGGCGGCCTTGCCGCTGGCGCTGCTATGGATTGTCCCTTTGCAAAAACTGTCCATCAAAAAAGCAATCTGGCAACGCGGACTTTCGGCCGTTTTATCGGTGGCACTGGTCGCGGGCATCGCCGCAGCGCATTTTGACGATTACGCCGCCGTCGGCCGCAATAACAAAACCCTGCGCAAGGTCATCAATCCCGTGTATCCGTACAAGCAGGCCTATAAATATATACATGAAACCTATTTCGATGACCCTGTCGCCTACCGCGAACTGGCGCAGGATATAAAGCGTAAAGACGCGGGACGTCCGCCCCGTTTGATTGTGATGGTGCTGGGCGAAACGCAGCGCGGCATGAACTACAGCCTCAACGGCTATGAACGCCCGACCAATCCTTATACCGAAAAACTGGGCGTCACGTCATTCCGCCACGTGCGCTCGTACGGTACGGCGACCACGATTTCGGTGCCATACATGTTTTCACTCACGCCGGAAAACGCCTATGACGCCGATATCGAACCGCATCAGGATAATGTGATCGATGCCATCGCGCGCAGCGGCGCATATATGTCATGGCTTGACAACGACGGTGGCTGCAAGGGCGTATGCAAAAAAATCGAAACCCGCAACCTGCGTGAGGAATACACAGGAAACACAGAACTATGCCCGCACAAAGGCAGCTGCTATGACGCCGTGTTTATCGAGACGCTCGGCAAGATGCTCGAAAAGCCCATCGAAAAAGATACCGTCATCACCCTGCACGTGATGGGTAGTCACGGCCCGTCTTACTGGCAGCGCTATCCGGATGCCTTTCGTGTGTTCACCCCCGACTGCCCGCAGAACGATATCCAGAATTGCGAACGGCAGGCACTGGTCAACACCTACGACAACACGATTGTTTACAGCGACTATGTTCTGTCGGAAATCATCGGACTTATCAAAACACGCCAGCCGCAAACCGACAGCAGCATGATTTTCATGTCCGACCACGGGGAGTCGCTGGGCGAAAAAGGGCTTTATCTGCACGGCATGCCGCGCAGCATCGCCCCCGCCGAACAGCACCATGTGCCTTTCATCGTCTGGATGTCGGACAGCCTGCGCACGCGCGAGGGCATGAATACCGCCTGCCTTGCCCGCATCGCCGCCGAAACAAAAATCGACAACGCCAACCTGTCATCGACCCTGCTGGGCATCATGGGACTGGAAACCAAGCTGTATGATCCGGCGCGGGATTATCTGGCCCCGTGCCGCGGCGCGCGCGAGACGCCGAAAACCGTTCAAAATCAAAAGATTGGGGCAGAGCCGTCGGTGCCTGAATAACCCTGCCGACGCCGCCTACGCGCGGACAAAAATTCATGGCAGAATGAACCCGGCTGCGGCGCCCAGCGTTTGCAGTGAAGCCGCGATACTTATTAGCCCCCATCAGGAAACCGCCATGACACGTTTGCCTTTTTTATGCGCCTTTCTGCTATCGCTTTTTCTGGCCGCCTGCGCGGGCACAGGTGCCGTGCGCAATACGGAGCGCATGAACGGCTTCGTCGGCCAGAAAGAAGAAGCCGTCATCAAATCATGGGGCGTGCCGGATAAAGTCTATACCCTCGATAATGGCGTCAAAATCATCGCCTACGAAGATTTTTCCGACCGCTATGACAGCCTGACCAGCACGGTCTGCGTCGGCAGTTTTCCGGGTGACTTCGGCTATTCCACCTGCGCGGGCGCCCCGTCGCGCCGCGTGCGCCTGTCGTGCGAACGCAGTTTTCATCTGAAGGGCGGCAAAGTCATCGACTGGTCGCAGCACGGCAACAACTGTCCGGGCGGCGAGAAACCCTGATAGCCCCCGCCGCAAAAACAAAAATCCCCGCAATCGCTTGCGGGGTTTTTTGTTGATATCCGTATCCCTTAGCCGTTTTTGGAGCCGGGAACGAAGATTTTTTTCTGTGCCGCCACCGGCGCGGGGGCGCGCAGGACGGACGGGTTGTTCTCGTAGGACATTTCCTTGAACAGGTTGTTGATGTCACCATTCCAGACCGTGTTGAAACGCTCTTCGAGACGGATAGCCCAGTTACGGCCCGTATCGGCGATTTCGTGCAGCGGCTCCAGATAAACGGCTTCGGTCTGGCCCAGTTCGTTGCGCACGTTGCGGCGTTTCAGGCCCGCTTCGGACAGCGCCAGACAGTTTTTGGCGATTTCCTGCACGGTGGTGCCGAGGAACTTGGTCTGCAGACCCGTTTGCGGAGTCATGACGCGCAGCAGTTCGCGGTCGTTTTCCGTCCAGTCCTTGACCATGTTGTAAGCCTGGTCGAGGGATTGTTTATCATACAGCAGCCCCACCCAGAACGCGGGCAGCGCTTTGATCATTTCCTGCGGGCCGTTGTCGGTGCCGCGCATTTCGAGGAAGCGGCGCAGGCGGACTTCGGGCCAGATGGTGTTCAGATGGTTCTGCCAGTCGCTGATGGTTGCCTGCTGGCCGGGGCAGACGTTCAGCTTGCCTTCCATGAAGTCTTCGAACTTGCCGCCTTTGGCGTCCATGAATACGTTGCCCTTGTAAAGGCCGAGCATCGGCATATCGCGCATCGCGTATTCCGTGAATTTCTCGAAACCGAAGCCTTCTTCGAAGGCAACGGGCAACATGAAGCCATAGCGGCCACCCATGTTTTTATACAGCTTGTGGCTGCGGTAGCTTTGATAGCCCGTAGGCTTGCCATCGGCGAAGGGAGAGTTGGCGAACAGAGCCACCGCCACCGGCTGCAGCGAGAGACTGACGCGCAGCATCTTCACCATGTCTTCTTCGGACTGATAGCCCATATTGACCTGAACGGTCGAGGTGCAGGACGCCACGTCCTGCGCATTGGGAAATTTCTTTTCCTTGAACCAGTTGGCCAGCGCTTCATAGCGCGTCTTGGGCATGAACGGCAGGTCTTTCGACGAATGCGTCGGATGGTAGCCCTGCGCAAGAACGCCAAAGCCCAGCGACTTGGTCACCTCGACAGCTTCGCGGATGGTTTCGTCGGTTTCTTTCGCGTTCTGGTGAACGTTGCGCAGCGGCGCGCCGCCGGTTTCCATTTGCAGGCCCGGCTCGAAGGTCCAGCCGGCGTTGTTCTTTTTAAGGTCAATGATGACGCCACGCTCCGGCTCGCCGGGGTACCAGCCACGCTCGGCGATCATTTTGGCGATAAAGTCACTGACACCCTTGCGGCCATTTTCACCGTGAAAGGGAACCGGCGCGTTGTTATCCAGATAAAACGGCGGCTTTTCATGCTCGACGCCGATGAGCAGCTTGTCCGCGGGCGTACAACCTTTTTCAAACCATTCGACCAGCTCGCGCTTGTTCTCGATGGGTTTGTTATCTACTTGGCTGGCACTGGACATTTACACACCATATTTCGTTAAGTTGTTTAGTTTTTTGGATTTTAAAAAAGAGGCCGTTTTAACTTGAAAATCCCGCACTGCCAAATTCTTTTTTTATGTTTAAGAACAAAAAATTCGACATCTCGCGGGACTTTAGGACTTTATAGCGAATTTATTCGGTTATGTCAATATTCTTTTTGATAACGTAATTATATTTCAAGGAAATAAAATTTCTTTGAAGAGAAATAACATTTCTTGAGTTATGGAATTACTTCGTCAACCAGTCACCGACCACCGCCTGCACACAGGTCAGGGCGGACACCAGCGCCGTCTCCGCACGCAGAATACGAGGCCCCAGAGACACAGGGATCGCCTGCTGGAGGGCGGAGACCATCTCGACCTCGTCGGGGCTGAAACCGCCCTCCGGCCCTATCAGAACGGCCAGCGGCGGGCGGATCTCCCCGCCCTGCAACCGCTGGAGGATCATCGGCGCCTGCGCGCGCTCAATGCAAAAAATAAGCTTTTTATCCAAAGACATTGATTCCAAAATATCTTTAAGCGGCTTGATGGGCAAAATACGCATCACATCCAGCCGTTCGCACTGCTCGGCAGCCTCGACGGCCTGCGCCTGCAGCCTGTCCCCGTTCACGCGCTGAATAATCGTTCTATTACAAATGATTGGCTGAAAAGCCTTCACGCCTAGTTCAGAAGATTTTTCAATCATAAAATCGAAAGCTTCTTTTTTGACCGGCGAGGCCAGAACGTGAATATCGGGGCTATTTACCTGTTCGCGTATTTTCTCAACAAAAGAAACCAAGGCCTTTTTCTTGCCAAGCTCTTTTATCTCCGCCAGCCATTCGCCACTGGTTCCGTCAAACACCCGCAGCTGCTGGCCCGCTTCGGCCCGCATGACGTTGCGCAGGTAATGCGCCTGACGGTCGGATAGCGCGCAAAGCCCGCCCGCCTCCGGCGGTGCCTGCGGAACAAAAAGTCTCAGAAGGCGGCTATGTGCATTTTCAGACCCCATACTTCAGGATACCACTTTCCCCCCATGCGCATCAAATATACACTTCCCGCATGACAACCGATATCCGCAAAACCCACCCCGTCTTTACCCGCACCCCGGCACGCTGGCACCCGTATATCGCGCTCGCCCGTCTGGACCGGCCGATCGGCACGTGGCTTTTGCTACTGCCCTGCTGGTGGGCGCTGGCGCTGGCGGCGGGCGGCATTATGGACATGGATTCGCAAAAATGGCGCTATGCCCTATTGTTCGCCCTGGGGGCGGTGGTCATGCGCGGGGCGGGCTGCGTCATCAACGACCTTTGGGACCGCGATCTCGATGCCGCCGTCGCCCGTACGCGCGTGCGGCCCCTGCCCGCGGGCGAAGTCACCATAAAACAGGCGATGATGTTTCTGGGCGCACTTTTGGGCATCGGGCTGCTGGTGCTGCTGCGCTTTAACGGACTGACGGTGCTGCTGGGCGTTTTGTCGCTGGGGCTGGTCGTGGCCTATCCAGTGATGAAACGCGTGACCTGGTGGCCGCAGGCGTTTTTGGGCCTGACCTTCAACTGGGGCGCGCTGATGGGCTGGAGCGCGCTGGAGGGCGGCATGACGCTGACCCCGCTGCTGCTTTATGCCGGCGGCATTTTCTGGACGCTGGCCTATGACACCATCTATGCCCATCAGGACAAGGAAGACGACGCACTGGCGGGCATCAAATCCACCGCGCGGCTGTTCGGCAGTCAAAGCAAACGATGGGTCGGCCTGTTTTTCGCCCTCGCCCTTCTGCTGTTTGGCGCGGCGAAGATTTATGCGGGCGGGATGGGCTATACGCTCGCGCTCTGGGCGCTGCCTGCCGCGCATGCGGTCTGGCAGATCAGGCACTGGCAGATGGATGACAGCGCCAGCAGTCTTGCCATGTTCCGCGCCAACCGCGATTTCGGCTTGCTTGTGCTGATATTCCTTGCCTTTTAATCTGCTGCACTGCAGAACCAGCCGCACGGGTTGACAGCCCCCTGCCCCGCGCCTATAAGCGGCACGTTATCATTTTTAAAAAATTACCCCCGCTGCCGCGCAGATGCGGCAGGCAAGGAGCTGGCCCATGTCCTTTCGCAAAATTTTTAACGAAAAATCTGCCGCCGCACGCAAAAAAATGCGCGTCATCGCCGCATCGGCCGTGCTGGCCTTCAGCGCGGCGGGCGGCGCCTATATCGGCCATGACATCGCCGAAGCGCAAAACGACAACCAGCTGAGCAGCTTCACCATCGCGCAGGCCAGCGCGCTGCCCGACGGCCAGATGACCGAAAAGGGTTTCCGCAAAGGACAGCTACCGGTTGAGGCAAAACCCGATTTGCTGCAAGCCGCCCGCGTGGATGAATTCACCGCCCGCATCGACAGCATGCAGCAACTGGGCGCGCGGCTGGGCGAAGCGATGGCGCAGAACCCCGACGAAGCCGCCGTGCTCGACAGCCTGCTTGAAGATCAGGCCGTATCTTTCGTGAATGACCTGCGCATGGCGCAGAACCTGTCGGAACAGAACTACAAGGCCCTTATCAAGGATTATCAGGCGCGTGTCGGGCTTGATGTGTCGGGCAAAACCGGCAATTACACAGATGGCATGCAGTTTCTGCAAGAAGCGCAGCTGTCATCGGCCTTTGGCGCAATCTTCGGTGACGATTTGTCCGACGAGGAAATGTCGCATGAAATCGGTGAGATGATGAAATACGGCGCCGAGGAGCATGCGGAGGCCGGCACGCTCGGCGGTGCGGCGGGTGGACTGGTCACGGGGCTTTTGCTGATGCCGGCGCTGCTGTTCACACGCCGCAGACAGGGCCCGCACGTCAAGCTGCCGCTGGATCCCTGAATCTTCCCGAAATACCCCCTGCCCGAACAGCCCGTTTAGAAAAACCGCGGCGTTGCGCGGATGCGCAGGCGGAAGGATGTGCCCTCTTTGTGGTCATAGTGGACTTCGGGCCCGATGCTGAAGCTGAGCCCCATGCCTTCGGATTTCAGGTTGTTGTAATAAACGCCGATCTTGCCGCCGTAATTGCCGTTATCACCGACAAAGGTTTGTATAGCGCCGGAATAGCGGCCGATGGCGCCATTCGCATCGGCGCCGCGGCTGCCGAACAGCGCGGGGAAGTTCAGCTGCTGATAGACGCGGAAATCGTTCGCACGCTCCACATGCGGGCCGGCGGCGTGATTGAAAGATGTCCCCACAATCAAATTCGCTTCGGTCTTGCCAAAAGACACACTGCGCGAACCTTCGACAAAAGTATTGAACACATCGTTGTTGCGCGCGCGGCCCTCGCCCTTCACATAGGGGCTTTCGAAGGAACCGACAAAACTGCCGCCGCGGAAATGCCACGTGCCGCCGCCAAGGTCATAGCCCCCCGGTCGGCCCAGATCGTAATCGAAACCGATACCGACGCCGCTGGCATTTCCGTTCCATTCCTTGCGCAGCGGGCGCATTTCGATGTACTGGCGCGTGAAGCGGATGACGTCGTTATCGGGCAGCGACAGCATGTCGACGTTGTAGCGCTGCGGTGTGCCAATCCAGATGCTTTCGCGCGTCGCGGAAATTTTATAGCGCGTGGCGAAGAAATCATCCGTGCGCTCTTCGAGACCGCGGCGGTCGACTTTGGCGGCGCGGTTCGAAATATCCAGCGTGTCGCCGGACAAACCGGGCAGCGTATCCGGCTGGGTATCGGGCGCTGGCGCGGCTTCTTGCGCATAAGCGGCACCAGACATGGCCGTCAGACCGAGAACCGCCGCCGAAAAGGCAGCCTTGAGACGTTGACGCAGGGGGGTATTATTCATGACCGATACCTGAATATATTTCTAGGGTCCGGACCTAATAAATTTCTTGATAACAGAATCGGATAGTGATTCCC
>CAZKBS010000034.1:2769-12971 GCA_964551435.1 uncultured Micavibrio sp. | reverse complement strand
TCGTCAGGCTCATAACCTGAAGGCCGCAGGTTCAAATCCTGCCCCCGCAACCAACTCTCTAAGAAAAAAGCCCTTGTAAAACATGGGCTTTTTTCTTGCCCGAAAGCCAAGCTTTTCCCAGAAGAATCCCCGTGATACGCTAAAAATAGCTAGCACGCAGTTAGCACGTTTAGCGCACGGAGGAACGCCCGCATGGAATCGCATGAAATCCTCAACGGCAAAGCCCGCCTTTACCAAAGGCCGGACAGCGACCTCTGGTAGGTTATTATGCTTACGCCAACTGATATTAGCACGCTTATACAACTTCTGCTCGACAAACAGATTGTGGCCTGCTGCTGACCTGCCCCCACTAACTAGTCCGGTTTAGAGTAGAGCCTTGCCATTGTAAAAACCTCCTGAAAGGGGCAAATTATCCATAGCAGAATCACCATTCTGCTTGGACTCCTTTATAGGGGGGGGCACCGGTTATGGAGAACGGGGGGTTTTCTAAATATTTGATTTTTAGTTGTAAATAAAAACAGGCGGGGGCTTTTTGACAGGTGGGGCGCGTGTTATCTTCGTACGCGTGTCGTCGGGGAGAAAATGGCAAACCCAATTAAAGCCTTGCTGGGGTTTTCAGAGAAATATGTCTTAAATGAAACGTTGCCTTGGCTTTTGCTGCTGCTGGGAGCGACGTTGACATGTGTTACGCCGTTTCTTTTTTTAGCGCATGCGCCTTTGATGACGGATATGGAGATTGCCGCACCGGCTTTTCAATCCGCGCGTTTGAATAACTTTTTATTATATCTGCATGTTCTGTTGGCTATCTTGCCGCTGGTTCTGGGGCCGTGGTTGTTTAATACGGGATTGCGCAAAGACAGGCCGAATATCCACCGGTTTTTAGGGCAAATATATGTCACGACCTGTCTTGTCAGCGCGGCAAGCAGCTTTCCACTCGCATTGGCGCATCCGTCAGGCACGGTTCCGCGTATGGGATTTTCCTTTTTGGCCTTGGCCTGGTTTTTTTTTTACGCTGCTCGCCTACTGGCGGGCGCGGCAAAGAAACTACCCTTCGCATCGTGCGTGGATGTTTCGCAGCTACGCCTGCACATTTGCTTTTGTAAATGTGAAAATATACGGGTACGTTCTGGAGTTCACGGATGATCTAGTGGACCCTCTCTTTGTGAAGGTCTTGCAAAGCTGTTTCAGCTGGATGTCCAATTTGCTGCTGGTGGAGGTTTATCTGGCTGCAACGACATATATGGGAGTCTATGCCGGCAGAAAGATATTTTTCAAGAACCTGCGTCCGTTGCCCGCCCGTGCGTTTTGCTTGATCGTGCTTTTCAGTCTGTCCGTGTGGGTATCGCACAAGTATTTTCCGGTCGAGCCTGGGAAACCTTATGTAGATGTGCGTAAACTGCCGCGTGGGGTCTATGGCCCGATGCCGCTGGCGAAGCCTCTGCCGCTACCTATACCGTTGCCTATGGGCGGACGGTGACGGGGGCGCGTATGGCGGATATTCTACCTGTGAAAATTCTTAAAGCTGTATATCGATTTCTGGAGAAATATATTCTCAACGAGCGGTTGTCTTGGCAGCTGCTGATGCTCATGGCGCTGCTGCTCAGCCTGATGCCGTTTTACTTTTTTATACGCATGCCGCTGTTTTCCTCGATGCCGGTTGCGGCGCCGGCTTTTCCGCAGCAGCTGCTGAACAATCAACTGCTTCTGCTACATATATTTACGGCGGTTCCTCCCTTGGTGTTGGGGCCGTTTCTTTTTCAAGCCAAGCTGCGCCGAGACAGGCCGGCGCTGCACAGGCGTCTCGGGAAAATCTATATTTTTTGTTGCCTTGTCAGTGCCGTGACGAGTTTTCCGCTGGCGCTTTCGCACCCGGCCGGTGTGGTGCCGCGTATGGGATTTGGCTGTCTGGCGGTGGCCTGGTTTGTTTTTACCTGGCTTGCCTACCGTTATGCCTTGCGCCGCGACTTTCCCTCGCATCGGCGGTGGATGTTCCGCAGTTATGCCTGCACCTTTGCATTCGTGAATGTAAAAGTATATGTCATCGCCGAGAAAATGATGGGACTGGGGCTGCATCCGCTAACAATAAAAATCATGCAAAGCTGCGGCAGCTGGATGTTCAATCTGTTTGTAGCCGAACTCTATCTGGCGGCGACAACCTTTATGGGGGTCTATGCGGGGCATCAGGCTTTTGTTAATAACTTGCGTAAAGTGCCGCTAAGGATATTCTGTTTTCTGTCGGTTTTTCTTTCTGCTTGCTGGATTTCGGCAACGTTTTTTCCTGTCGATACATCCGGTACGCGGTTTGATATACGAAATGTCGTCCCGGGTGAGGAAATATTAATGGTTGCGCCGATGCCGGCGCAGAAGTAGGTGGGTGTGATGCAGCGCAGACAAATATTTTCCCTTGTACTCTGGATTGCCGCCTTTGAAGCGGTATCCGCAGTCATAGGCTATGCGACACGGCCGGAGGTTGATGGATGGTATAAGGCGCTGGAGCGCCCATGGTTTACGCCGCCGAATATTCTTTTCCCCGTCGTGTGGACGATGCTTTATGCGCTTATCGCGTCAGCCGGTTTTTTTATCTGGCAGGCGCGCCGCAGTGATAAAAACGGCATGAAACGTCTGTCGCTTTTTACGCTGTATATGGCGCTGAACTGGAGCTGGAGCTTCGTCTTTTTCACCGCAGGACAGCTTTTTGCAGGGCTTATGTGGATTATCGCCTTGAATATTGCGTCCATCGCCCTGATTGGATATTGCTGGCGTGATTTGCGCGTGGCGGCGGTTTTGCTGCTGCCGCCGCTCGCGTGGACAAGCTTTGCCGCGCTGCTGAATGGCGCGTTCTGGTGGCTTAACAGAGGGGTTTAATCCTCGCCGTTAGATACATTTGGTGCTTCGGCGATACCGATGGCGCCGCTTATAAATTAAGCGGCGCCATCGGCATGCAATCTTCTACAAAATGCGCGGGGCAATAAACGTGAAAAAGAAGCCCGTGGCATAAACCGCCAGTGCCGCCCCCGATATAACCCCTATGGTCATATGTTTGGTTGTCATTGAAGACTCCTTCTTGTCATGGGAAACGCGCGCGGATTTTCCGCGCTGGTTTGCTAAAGAAGGGTCAGGCTTTTGATGGCGGGGTAGGCAGTTCGGGGGTGAAGCCGTCCAGCCGTGAAATTGTAACGGCGGTACCGGATTGTGCTATGGCCGGGGTATGCAAAACGCTTTGTGCGGTTGGCAGCATGGGGGGCGGTGTGGCAATTGCCAATACCGCATGCACAGCTATCGCCGCAGCAATCGAGCATTTTTTTGCGTGTCATGTTTTTCGTGTGATTGCTTTTGCACCGCAGGTTCGGCATGCATCGGGCAGGGTGGTTCTTGTGCTTTTGCCTCGGCTTCGGCAACCGTTGTCGGTTCTGATGCATGCGCGCATTTGTGCGCGCCAACGGGCGTAAGTCCTGTCAGCATGTAAAAGATAGCAACAACGCCGATGGTTTTTCTTAAAAGCCTTATTTTTCTATACTAGCATGCAACCCTGCAGTGTGGCAAAAAAGGCTGTGCACGAGTGGGCAGATAAACGGAATGCGAAAAATATCTTTAATAAAAGCAGGAACTTAAACCGTGGTCGCGATCGATATTTGCACAGCCGAGGGCGGACTGTATACTGTGCTGCCATCGATTTATAAGGAGAGTAAACATGCCCCCATCCAGCCTGCTGCGTACCGTATCGCCTGTCGATGGCCGTATTTTTGTCGAACGTCCGCTGCAGGGCGCGGAAGATGTCAATGCCATGCTGGACAAGGCCAAAAAGGCGCAGCGCGAATGGCGCCATGTGCCCATGGCGGACAAGCAGAAAATCATGCTCAGGTTCATGGACGCGCTGGTCGCCAAAGCGCCTGAGATCGGTACGGAACTGACATGGCAAATGGGGCGCCCCGTGCGCTATTCACCGTCCGAAATCACCGGCGCGATGTGCGAGCGTATCCGCTACATGGTGGACCTCGCGCCCAAGGCGCTTGCCGATATCGTGCCGGAGGCGCGGGAAGGCTTCAAACGCTTCATCCGCCGCGAACCCGTCGGCGTGGTTGCGGTGATTGCGCCGTGGAATTATCCTTATCTGACATCGGTCAATACGATTGTGCCCGCACTGCTGGCGGGGAATGCGGTTGTGCTGAAACACTCCGCCCAGACGCCGCTGTGCGCCGACCGTTTTGCGGCTGCATTTAAAGAGGCTGGCCTGCCCGATGGCGTGTTCCAGTTCATCGATCTCAGCCATGAAGATGCGGAAAAGTTGATGGCCGATCCGCGCGTCGATTTTGTGAATTTCACCGGCGGTGTGCGCGCGGGCCATACTGTGCAGCGCGCCATCAGCGGTAAATTCATCGTCGCGGGGCTGGAACTGGGCGGCAAAGACCCCGCCTATGTCCGCCCCGATGCCGATCTGCACTATGCGGTCGAAAACCTTGTTGATGGTGCGTTTTTCAACTCCGGCCAATGCTGCTGCGGGATTGAACGTATTTATGTGCATGCCGATTTGTTCGATGATTTCGTCGAAGGGGCGGTGGAGCTGACTAAAAAATATGTGCTGGGCAATCCGCTGGATGCGGCGACCACCATCGGCCCGATGGTGCGCACGGCAGCGGCCGATTTCGTGCGCGCGCAAACGGCGGATGCCGTCGCGCAGGGGGCGAAGGCCTTGATTGACGAAAAGCTTTTCCCCGAAAGCCGCGCGGGCACGCCCTATCTGGCGCCGCAGGTGCTGGTGAATGTCACCCACAGCATGCGCGCGCAGCGCGAAGAAACCTTCGGCCCTACGGTCAATATCATGAAGGTATCCTCGGACGAAGAGGCGCTTGCGCTGATGAACGACAGCGATTTCGGCCTGACGGCGTCTATCTGGACAAAAGACATCGACGTTGCCGAGGATATCGGAAACAAGCTGGAAACCGGCACTGTTTTCATGAACCGCTGCGATTACGTTGACCCCGCGCTGCCGTGGACGGGCGTGAAAGACACGGGGCGCGGCGCATCGCTGTCGGTGCTGTGCTTCGAAAGCCTGACGCGCCCGAAGGGATTTCACTTGCGTCATAAAATCTAATCCGCGCCAAATCTAATCCGTGCGGTAGGATGGAAAATGTGCCGGCGCGGCCGCGGTGATGTCGAGCGGTGGCTGGTCTGCGTATAGCGGAATGACAATGCGGCGGGCATGCAGGTGCAGCAGCGGGAATTGCCCGCTGTCCGGCCTGCCTGCGTTATCGCCATAGAGCCAGTCGCCGACAATCGGGCAATCGATGGATTGCAAATGTACCCGTATCTGGTGCGTGCGCCCCGTCTGCGGTGTCATTTCGAGTAGCGCGCGGCCATCTTGATAGGTTTCAAGAATTTTATATCCCGTCACGGCGGTTTGCCCTTCGGGGTCGTTGATGCCGCAGGGCTGCATGCTCCAGCCTTTGGGCAGTTTCACTTTGCGCAGCGGGACGTCGATGATGCCTTCGGGTTTTTTTGGTGTGCGCGAGGCGACGGCCCAATAGGTTTTTTGTATCTGTCCCGATTCAAACAGCTTGCCCATGCGGCGCAATCCGCGGTCGTTGCGCCCCAGCACAAGACAGCCACTGGTATCGCGGTCCAGACGGTGGGCAAGGCGCGGCATTTCCTTGTACCCGAATTGCAGCAGGGGGAAATAATCCTCCAAACTAGGCCCTCCTTTGGGGCCGGCATGCACGGGGATATTCACGGGCTTGTCGATGACCATGACCAGCTGGTCGCGCAGCAGGATTCGCGACATCAGTTCGGCTTCGGTCATTTCATATACGGGTACATGGTCCATGCCCCTGTTTTAGCGGCTTTTCAGGCGCTTGGCGAAGGCTTTTATCATGTTGAAAATATTATGTATTGCGCTCGGGCGGTGGGTGCATTACAAAGACGTGAACAGAAATTTGGTAAAAAAGATATGCTGACCATCGAAGACGAAATCGAACGCCGCCGCACCTTCGCCATCATCGCGCACCCCGACGCGGGTAAAACGACATTGACGGAAAAACTGCTGCTGTTCGGTGGCGCCATCCAGATGGCGGGCGCGGTCAAGGCGCGCAAGGAAGCGCGCCACGCACGCTCCGACTGGATGAAGGTGGAGCAGGAACGCGGGATTTCCGTCGTGTCGTCCGTCATGACCTTCGAATACGAAGGTATCAAATTCAACCTGCTGGATACGCCGGGCCACGAAGACTTTTCCGAAGATACCTACCGCACGCTGACGGCGGTCGACAGTGCCATCATGGTCATCGACGCCGCCAAGGGGATTGAAAGCCAGACGCGCAAACTGTTCGAAGTCTGCCGTCTGCGGGATATGCCGATTACGACCTTCATCAACAAGCTCGACCGCGAAGGGCAGGACCCTTTCAATCTGCTGGATGAAATCGAACAAACGCTGGCGCTGGATGTATCGCCGGCCAGCTGGCCGATTGGTATGGGCCGCGAATTCCTCGGTTGTTATGACCTTATCAACGACCAGCTGATTTTGATGTCGCGCAGCAAGGGAGAGCGTCCGGATCAGGGCGAACAGTGCCAGGGCATCGATGACCCCAAACTCGACCAGCTATTGCCCGATTATGCCGTTAAAAAGCTGCGCGAAGATATCGCCATGGTGCGCGGCCTTTGCAAGCCTACCGACCGCAAGGCCTATCTGGAAGGCACGATGACGCCGGTATTTTTCGGCTCCGCCGTGAATAATTTCGGTGTGCGCGAAATGCTGAACGGCCTGCGCACCCTCGCGCCGCCGCCGCGCCCGCAGCCGACGGCCGAGCGTCTGATCGACCCGACCGAGAAAAAAGTCACCGGCTTCGTGTTCAAAATTCAGGCGAACATGGACCCCAAACACCGTGACCGCATTGCCTTCACGCGTCTCAGCTCCGGCCACTTCAAACGTGGCATGAAACTGCAACATATCCGCAGCGGCAAAGCGATTACGGTGCATAACCCGCTTATTTTCTTCGCACAGGAACGCGACGTGGCCGAAGATGCCTTCGCGGGCGATATCATCGGTATTCCGAACCACGGCAACCTGCGCATCGGCGATACGCTGACGGAGGGGGAAACGCTCCACGTCACCGGCATCCCCAGCTTCGCGCCCGAACATTTGCAGCGCGTGCGTCTGGATGACCCGCTGCGCGCCAAGCATCTGGGCGAGGCCCTGCTGCAACTGGCCGAAGAGGGCGCGGCGCGTGTCTTCAAGCCGCGCATGGATTCCAGCTGGGTGGTCGGCGTCGTCGGCCCGCTGCAGTTCGATATTCTGGCTGACCGCATCCGCACCGAATACAATCTGCCGGTACGCTTCGAACAGGCGGCGCTGCATACCGCGCGCTGGCTGGAAAGCGACAAACGCGACAAGCTGGAACAGTTCATCGACCAGAACCTGCCCAATATCGCCGAAGACCACGACGGGCAGCCGGTGTTTCTGGCGCGAAATGCCTGGCACCTCGACAATTCGAACGAGAACTGGCCGGACATCCGATTCCTTGCCACCAAGGAACAGGTGGTCGCCTGAGCAGGGCGGGCATAAACCCGGCTTATGCGCCCATAGGTTGCCAATATAAGTAAAATAATGATTTTTCAGGGGGTTATGGCCGCTCTCGGAATTGGGGTGTTATTGCACCTCAATTTGGGCGATTTTCTTTGTCTGCCCGCCGTATTTGGAGTATGTATCCGGTACGATTTTTGTTGAAAAACAGGTACAAAATCCCATATCAAAGTGGACTGAAAAGGTTCCCTTTCGCCCGAAGGCGGACGGGCAGGAGAGGCAGCATGATCAAGCTCGGTAAATTAACAGATTACGCCGTCGCCGTGATGGTACAGCTTTCGCGCGAGGGCAATGGCGCCGCGCGCAGTGCCCACCAGCTGGCGGAGCGCACCAGCATCCCAGAGCCGACGGTTGCCAAAGTCCTCAAAAAACTCGCCCGCAAAAAACTGGTTGAATCCGTACGCGGTGCCGCTGGTGGCTACCGCCTGTCTGCCGCGCCCGAAGACATGTCCGTCTGCGACGTTATCGAGGCGCTGGACGGCCCCATCGCCATCGTTTCCTGCGCGGGTGCAAACGACAGCTGCCGCGCGGAGCCGAAATGCCCCGCCAAGGGCAAATGGTCGCCCGTCAATCAGGCGATCCGCGCCGCACTGCAGGCTGTGCGCCTGTCGGATATGGCGCGCACATCCGGCTGCGGCCATGCGGCGCTGACCCAAATCACAGAAAGCAGAACGCATGCCGATTTCAAATGAAACCCGCCAGACCGTCGCGGATCTTGACCGCAAGTACGAGGCCGGCTTCATCACCGACATCGAAACCGATCTTGCGCCCAAAGGTTTGAACGAAGACATCATCCGCCTGATTTCCTCCAAGAAGGGGGAGCCGGAATGGATGCTGGAGCAACGGCTCAAGGCCTATCGCCACTGGCTGACAATGCCGGAGCCGCAATGGGCCAAGCTACGCATTCCCGATATCGACTATCAGGATGCCTATTACTACGCCGCGCCGAAAAACATCGACCGTCCGAAAAGCTTGGACGAGGTTGACCCGAAACTTCTTGAAACCTACAAGAAACTGGGTATCCCGCTGCGTGAACAGGAAATGCTGGCAGGCGTCGCGGTGGATGCGGTGTTCGACAGCGTGTCGGTCGTAACGACCTTCCGCGAAAAACTGCATAGCGCGGGCGTGATTTTCTGCTCGATTTCCGAAGCGGTGAAGGAATACCCCGAGCTTGTCAAAAAATACATGGGCAGCGTTGTGCCCTATACCGATAACAAACACGCCTGCCTGAACGCGGCAGTGTTTACCGACGGCACTTTTGTGTACATCCCCGAAGGCGTGCGCTGCCCGATGGAGCTGTCGACCTATTTCCGCATCAACGAAGCGAAAACCGGCCAGTTCGAACGCACGCTGATTGTGGCGGAGAAGGGCTCTTACGTGTCCTATCTCGAAGGCTGCACGGCGCCCAAGCGCGACGAAAACCAGATGCACGCCGCCGTGGTCGAGCTGATTGCCATGGACGATGCGGAAATCAAATATTCGACCGTCCAGAACTGGTATCCCGGTGACGAGGAAGGCCGTGGCGGCATTTACAATTTCGTGACCAAGCGCGGCATCTGCAAGGGCAAGCGCTCCAAGATTTCGTGGACGCAGGTCGAAACCGGCTCCGCGATTACGTGGAAATATCCGTCCTGCATTTTGCTGGGCGATGACAGCGTGGGCGAATTCTATTCGGTCGCCATCACCAATAATTACCAGCAGGCCGATACCGGCACCAAGATGATCCACATCGGCAAGAACACCAAATCGCGCATCGTGTCCAAGGGGATTTCGACGGGCAAGTCCGACAATACCTACCGCGGTCTTGTGCGCATTTCCGGCAAGGCGGAAAACGCGCGCAACTATACGCAATGCGACAGTCTGCTGATTGGCCAGACCTGCGGCGCGCATACCGTGCCCTATATCGAAAACCGCAGCCCGAGCGCGACACTGGAACATGAAGCGACCACATCGAAGGTCAGCGAAGACCAGCTGTTTTACTGCCGTTCGCGCGGCATACCGGACGAAGAGGCGCTGACCCTCATCGTCAACGGTTTCTGCCGCGAAGTGCTGCAACATTTGCCGATGGAATTTGCGGTTGAAGCGCAAAAACTCGTCGCGATTTCTCTGGAAGGAAGTGTGGGATAATGCTCAAGATCGAAAACCTCCATGCCACGGTCGCAGGCCGTGAAGTGCTCAAGGGGCTGACGCTGGATATCCAGCCCGGCAAGGTGCATGCCATCATGGGCCCCAACGGTTCGGGCAAATCGACGCTGTCCTATGTGCTGGCCGGCCGCGACGGATACGAGATTACCGAAGGTTCCATAGAATTCATGGGGCAGGATATCGGCGAGATGGAACCCGAAGAGCGCGCCGCGCTGGGCCTGTTTCTGGCGTTCCAGTACCCTGTCGAAATTCCGGGCGTGACGACCACGGCAGACGCAAAGAACTTCACCTGGGGCCTGGGACGACGCAAGTCGGCCGTGGCCCGCGTGCGCATCCGCGCCGGCAGCGGCAAGATTGAAATCAACGGCCGCGAAGGCGACGAATACTTCAAGAGCGCCATTGAGCGCAACTATCTGCGCCAGCCCTTTGCCGTAACCGACCTGGCCGGCAAGTTCGATGTGTTTGCCAACGTCACCGGCGGCGGCAA
>CAZKBS010000034.1:598-2725 GCA_964551435.1 uncultured Micavibrio sp. | reverse complement strand
TCGCGCGCGCTGATCGAGGTGAACAAGGAACTTGAATCCCGGCTCAAGGAGCACAACTTCCTTACCCGCGACAGCCGCATGAAGGAACGCAAGAAGTACGGCTTCCGTGGCGCCCGCCGCGGCACCCAGTTCAGCAAGCGCTGAAGAACCCGGCACGCAAGCAAGGCCCCCGCAAACGCGGGGGCTTTTTGTTGCCGCCCCGCCATGCCACGATGAACGCATGGCCACAGCCACGGAACCCGAACCCAGGCTGCGCGGCGATTCCGCCGTAGACCCGCGCGACAACGCGCGCGGCGCCAAAGTGCGCGAAATGTTCGCCGCCATTTCGGGTCGTTATGACCTGCTGAACCGTGTGATCAGCGGCGGCCGCGACATGGCCTGGCGCCGCAAGGCCGTAAGACTGGCCCGCGTTCAGGCCGGCGACCGCGTGCTGGACGTGTGCTGCGGCACGGGCGATTTCGCGTTGATGTTTGCCGCGCATAACCCCGCCCCGGCCGGCGTGACCGGGCTTGACTTCACGCCCGAGATGCTGCGGCTGGCCCGCGCCAAGGGCGAGAAACTCGGTGCGCCTGTGCCCTGGGTGGCCGGCGACGCCCTGCGGCTGCCCTTTGCCGACGCCAGTTTTGACGTGATCAGCGTCGGTTACGGCGTGCGCAATTTTCAGGATCTGGATGCCGGGCTGGTTGAACTGGCCCGCGTGCTGAAACCCGGCGGGCGCCTGGTGGTCCTGGAATGCACGCCCGCCCGCGGCCTGATCGGCAAGTGCGCCGGCTTCTATATCAATCGCGTGGTGCCGTGGGTCGGCAATGCCCTGAGCAAAAGCCCGCAGAAGGCCTACAGTTACCTGGCCGACAGCATTGCGGTGTTCCCCGGCGCCGCGGAACTGGCCCAGCGCATGACCAGGGCCGGCTTCCGGGAAGTCACGTTTTGCAAGCTGAACCTGGGGACGATGGCGATTCACGTCGCGGTGCGCTGACGCTTCGCGTTTGTGCCCGGCTTCGCTATAAGAGTGCGCACTAACTGGAGACCACATCATGTCCGGTGTTGACCGCCTGAACGTGCCTGACTTTGAACGCCCGATTGTCGAGCTGGAAATGAAGCTCGAAAGCCGCCGCATGGACCTGGCCAACGAGAAAGACAAACACAAGGCCAAAGACATCCAGTCTGAAATCGAGGTTCTTGAAAAGGATCTGCGCAAGCTCACCGACAGCGTGTTCGGCAACCTGGACCCCTGGAACCGCGTGCAGCTTTCGCGCCACCCGCAGCGCCCGCTGACCAGCGATTTTGTGGCGCACATCTTTGACGACTTTCAGGAACTCAAGGGCGATCGCGCCTATAAGGACGACCCGGCCATCCTGTGCGGCTTTGGCACGATTGACGGGCACAAAGTGATGGTGATGGGCCACCGCAAGGGCAAAACGCTCAAGGAACGCCTGGAGTGCAACTTCGGCTGCGCCCACCCCGAAGGTTACCGCAAAGCCCTGCTCAAGATGCAGCTGGCCGAAAAGTTCGGCCTGCCGATCATCAGCTTCATCAACACCCCCGGCGCCTACCCCGGCATCGAGGCCGAAGAGCGCGGCCAGAGCCACGCGATTGCCGAAAACATCCGGGAAATGACCGGCCTGAAGGTGCCGATCATTACCTGCACGATCGGCGAAGGCGGCAGCGGCGGCGCGCTGGGCATCGGCGTGGGCGACCGTTACCTGATCATGGAGAACGCCTACTACAGTGTGATCAGCCCCGAAGGCTGCGCGGCGATTCTGTGGCACGACGCCAAAAAGGCCAGCGACGCCGCCCGTGTGCTGCGGCTTACGCCCAACGACCTGATCGAGCTGGGCATCATGGACGAAATCGTGCCCGAGCCCTACGGCGGCGCCCACCGCGACCCGCGCAAGGCCATGGAGATCGTCAAGACCTACCTGCTGAAGCATCTGACCGAACTGGTCAAGCTGCCGGTGGATGAGCTGCTGGATCGCCGCTACGCGAAGCTGCGCGGCATGGGCCGGTACATTGAGGCCGCGGCCTGACGTGGGCCTGGGTGACGCACTGGCACGGCTGAAGCTGCGGCTGCAACTGGGGTTCTGGCCCCCGCCGCTGGACGGCATGCAGACCTTTTCGCGGATGCGC
>CAZKBS010000034.1:0-577 GCA_964551435.1 uncultured Micavibrio sp. | reverse complement strand
GGCGCCGGCCGCCGGCGCGGCGCTGGAGGTCGGCTGTTTCAAGGGTGGCTCCACGGTTTACCTGGGCATGGCTTGCCGCCGCCGCGGCATTGCCCCCGTGGCGGCGATTGACCTGTTCACCGGCACGCCCGGCTGGAACCAGAGCTTTGACACCCACGACGAGGCCCGCGCGCGCCTGGACCGCTGGGGTCGGGCCGACGTGCGCCTGATTCGCGGCGATTCGCGCGTCGTGGCGTGGGACATGCCGCTGGCCGTGCTGCACATTGACGGCGACCACAGCTTTGAGGCCTGCAGCGCCGACCTGGCGCGCTTTGCCCCGCATCTGGTGCCCGGCGGCATCGTGATTCTGGATGACTACGACGATGTTCACCCCGGTGTGACACGCGCGGCGCGCGAGTTTCTGGCGCGCGGCGGCTTTGAGATCGCCCGCGACAACTACCGCGCCGGCGGCAACGGCAGCATCTGCCTGCGGCGGGTTCAGGCCTGATAGCGGCGCATGGTTTCCGCCAGCAGCCGCGCGCGGCCCTGAAAGTACAGCGCCACATACCCGGCCAGCGGCAGTGTAACGAATGCGGCC
>CAZKBS010000033.1:0-13130 GCA_964551435.1 uncultured Micavibrio sp. | reverse complement strand
AAATCGCTCAGGCTGTACCTATTGAACCCGGACTCCAAAATAGGGGTTGACGCAAGTTGATATCTACAGCTTTTTGATCAATATTAACAAAATTACTGTCATTCTCTGGGTTTGCATCTATATCATCAGGCAATCCTAACTTAGCCTTGATCTCAGCCATCGTATAGCTTGTATCTGCTGCAAAAGTTCCCTCTGGAGCTTCAAAAAAAGCCTTGATTATATCAAAGCGTGCCCCGACTGCATAGCGCCCCGCTCCCGTAGACATGTATTCGGAAGCGTCAAGCGTAATCGTCTTATCTTCTATGTTGGTGCTTAAGTATTTATCTGAAAACTCACACAGGCTAATCGAGTCCGCCACTGTATTTCTCCGTTCTAAAAAATAAGATTAGTCTAGCCAGCTGTATTTCCCACAGTTTGTAATTGAGCCAAACTCCCTTACAATACCCAATTTTTCCGTTCCATCTTCTTTTGACAAAAATTTGGCAGCATACTTAACGTGGACATGTCCCGCATAGCCCCCCCTTTCCTGCCATGTTTTTGTAAGCTTCCATTTATCAACAGTCTTCCCGATTAGAGACTTGCCATCCATTGCCTCATAGTATTTGACTGAACAGCAGTCTGGGTTTTTTTCTAATATTTCTGTTTCTGACTGATAGGGGATGTATTTATAACGACTCATACTGAAACTGCCCATGCCATCTTCATTCCACCCCATAGAGAATACACCGCTTTCGTTAAGCTGTTTCAATGCAAGAAGAACTTTATCTTGGTCAGACATTATTTTTTGTGTCTCGGGGCAGTACCCCATGGTCATCAATATCTTGAGTGTTCTTTTTTTTTCAAAATACTTTCCTATCTGATAACTAATCAAAATTGATCCCAAAAACATCGCCAAAATAAATAGCCAACGACTTACATTTTTAGTACTTTTCATTTTCTGCATCTCTCTTCTGCCCTCCAGTATATTCAATCCGGCTGTCTCTCAGCTCAAGGATTTTTCAGCTCCGTTGTAAATGCTAAGAGTATCGGGCGCGCCCCTTCGGGTCGGGCTCTCTTGAACCGAGCCGCTGCGCGTCTCGGCCATACAGCTTCGATCCCTCGCGCGTTTTCTAAGGGGCATCGCCCCTCGCGCGCGCAAGGCATCCAAACGTCTCCACGCCTACGGCGCGGACCTTGGTTCGGAGCCTCCTTGCACTTGCTACCCCCATCCTCGCCGGAAGGCAGGGTTGCAGGAGCAAATTCCATTAGCCATCGAGCGCCCCTTTGGGCACAAAACGACGGCCAATAACGTGCTCCTTTTCGGCGGTCACAGCGTCCGAAAACGCCACCCCGCAGTACGCGCAGGAGGCGTTGGAAAGGATCACCGCTCTATTGGGCTTTGCGGCCCTCAATCCGCTCACGCTCGGGCACTCTTTTTGGACACATTGTGATTATTATTACCAGTAAGCGTCTGTTTTTACTGATATTAATTATATAGACACCGGAACCTAAATCCGGCGCGTCTGCCAATTCCGCCACGCCCGCAAAGCGCCGCTGCGGCACGGAAACACCTGTCCCCGCACCTTGCGAATAGCCCGACATACATAAGAAAAACGGCGCTTTGGCGCAAGGGTTAAATCTGCTGCACCGCCGCCAGAGATCCATTTTTAGGCAAAAAAAACAGGGCCTGCACCCGCTGCCGCCCCGCCAAAGCAGCCCTGCACGCACGAAAAAAGGGGCTGCAGCCCCCTTTTCCACCACCTGCCGACGAATTCCGGCTTAACGCCAGTTCACGCCATATTGGCGGGCGTATTTTCTATTGAGGGCTTCAACCTGACGATCAAAGCTTTGCTGCTGGCTGAGATAGCTGCGCTCGAACGAGGCTTGCGCATTGATGCGGCACTGGTCGTAGGTTGCGTTGGTCTGATTGATGCGCGCGCCCGTCCCCATCGCCTCGATCCACGACGTACCGTCGCGGCGGTTACGTTCGATCTGGCGCTGGTTGTTGGCAACGCCGCGCGTAAAGCTGGCGTTGCAGTTGGCGATACGCGTTTGGTAGTTCGAATAGCGCAGGCGCACCTGCATATTGGCTTCGGCCAGCTCCATGCTGACTTCGCGGTTGAAAGACGGATCATTCGCCCACGGCGCACGCGGCGGCGTGTAGGTAATCTGATAACCGCGCGGCGAGGTGTTATAAACGCCCTGCCCGTGTACAGGGCTGCCATACTGGCCGGCGCCCGGATAAACGCCCGTTGTCACGCAGCCCGCGGTGCCAAGGGCGAGTGCGGAAATCAGGACAGTTTTTTTGGCGGCTTTTGCAAAAGCTTCCAAATGAGAGGATTTTTTGGGTTCCATGACTTTTCCCATTCTTATTTGTTTTTGATGAAATTGAATAAAGCACCATACCCCCATACATCCGCGCGGGTCAAGTATAATTTCCATATTTTTGAATTTAAGTCCGCACGCCGTATCGGGGCGACTGCCACATAGCGAAAAAGCCTCCCCCGTGTCTGAGGGGAGGCTTTTCTGGCTACGAAGTAAACTTTTGACTTAGCGGCGCGGTGCAGGCTGTTGTTGCTGCTGTCGCTGTTCGGCCTGACGCTTCTGGAAGAAATCATCCGGACTGTCGGGAATACGGCCCGCCTTCACCTCGGCATCCAGATACTGCTTGTACAGTTTCTGCATGGCATCGCGGCGCGCCTTTTCCATGGCCTCGTCCATCTTGTCCTCGGGGCTGGCGGCCACCGGGCGTGAAGCCGCAGGCTGCGTCGTGGAAACACGCTGGCCACTCACCATCGATTTATAGGGTTCCTGATTAGCGTACTGACGATCCATCGTGGTGATCAGTCTCGACATCGCTTCCTGCTGGTCAATACGCAGGTTTTCGATGCGGTTTTCGACGGTCGTCGCACGGGCACGCAGCGATTCCTGCTGCGCCTGCCATCTTTGGGTTGCCTCGGCGATGCGCAGAACCTTGTCGGCACCGTTCTTGCTGTTGCTCAGGCTGCGAACGCGGGAGTTGTAGCTGGCCAGCTGTTGGGTGCGCTGGGCGTTGATACTCGCCATATCCTTACGGGCGCGCGCCAAAGCCTCTTCCATTTTAATTTGCTGTTCCTGCGCGAGCAGACGGATGCGTTCCTGATAAGCAGCTTCGTTTGCCCAAGGCTTTTGTTGCTGCTGGGTGGCAGTCACGCCCTGCTGACCGTAAGGAACAGTGGTCTGCGCCTGCGCTTCGTTGGCGAAGCCTGCGGCACCGACGGCCAAGGTAACACCGGCAACGACCGACAAAACAGCTTTGCGGATCGAAGCCGCGCTGAAAGCCGACGCCAGATAGCCTTTTTCGCCTTTTTCCGGTTTGTTGTTGTCCATTATGGCACCCACCCTAAAAACTGTTTTTATATCGGCACCCTGCGGTGCCAGCCACATCGCGATTTCCGGTTTAAAACCTGATTGACGATCTTACGAACAGGATACGGGGAATGGCCCCCGCTGTCAATATTTTTTACGGAAAAAGTAAGGGCCGTCCTAATCCTTAATATTTGATTAACAAGGACAAAACGGGATTGAAAATCTTTTTGCCGTTTTTTGTCCCCCTCTTTTATCGGCCGCTGCGCCGCCCTTCCAGCCAGCTGCGGTAGGGCTCCTTGCGGGCATAACCGTCGTCCAGCGCAAGGATGCGTTTTTGCAGATCGTTCTGCTCGCGCAGTTGCTGCAGCTCCAGCGTCGATTTGATTTGCGACAGGCGTGCGCGGTAATCAGCATCGCGCGCGTTCTGACGGCTGGCAAGGGTGGAATAATCCGTATAGCGGCTGTTGCGGCTATCGTTCAGACGCTCCAGCGAGACCATATGGCGGTTGATGGTTTCAATCCGCTGCGCTTCGAGGCGGCTGATGTCGGCCTCCGCCTTTTGTTTCAACTGGCGCTGGCGCAGGGCGCTTTCGCGGATGAGCATGTTCAGTTCGCGCTGGTAGGACTGGTCGTTTTCCCAAAGACGCCGCGGCGCGGCCTCTGCGGGGGCATAGGTATGATGGGGCTGCGGCGATGCATACCCCCTGCCCGTCTGCGGCACCTGATAGTGATATCTGTTGTCAGCGCCGCGCGGCAGAGCATAGGCGGTATCCGTCACATAGGCATCGCCGCGCTGCGGCGGGTGACTATACGCAGGCGACACCGACCACAAAGTCATGCAGGCACAAACCAGCGTCCAGAGAACGACCAGCAAAAACAGCGGCTTTTTCATCGATATACATCTCCATGCCACAAAACGGGTATGCGGGACGGTTTTCCGCCCTTCTACCCCTGACACGGATTAGATATCGATATCCTGCACAAATTGGGCATTTTCCTGAATGAACTCAAAGCGCGCTTCGGGGTTTTTACCCATCAAACGGTCGATAAGCTGCGCGGTCGGCCCTTCGGGCTTTTTGCTGGTGGCCTGACCGATTTCAGCCTCCGGCAGCACCACGCGCAGCAGATTGCGCTTTTTCATGTCCATGGTGGTTTCTTTCAGCTGCGCGGCGGGCATTTCACCCAGACCTTTAAAGCGGCTGATTTCGACCTTCTTTTTGCTCTTGAAAACGGTTTTCATGAGCTCTTCTTTATGGGCATCGTCGCGGGCATAGACGCTCTCCCCGCCCGCTGTCAGGCGGTACAGCGGCGGCAGCGCCAGATACAGCGCCCCGTGTTCGATCAGCCCGCGCATTTCCTGATAAAACAGGGTAATGAGCAGCGAGGCAATGTGCGCGCCGTCAACATCCGCGTCGGTCATGATGATAACGCGTTCATAGCGCAGCTTGTCGATGCTGAAATCCTTGCCCGTGCCGCAGCCGAGGGCCTGGATAAGGTCGGAAATTTCCTGGTTCTGGCGGATTTTGTCCGACGTCGCGCTGGCGACGTTGAGGACTTTACCGCGCAGGGGCAAAATCGCCTGCGTTTCGCGGCTGCGTGCCTGCTTGGCGGAGCCGCCGGCGGAGTCCCCCTCAACGATAAAAATTTCAGTACCTTCGGAGGATTTTTTAGAGCAATCTGCCAGCTTGCCCGGCAGGCGCAGCTTGCGCGTTGCCGACTTGCGGTTCATTTCCTGCACGTCTTTGGCGCGGCGGCGTTCTTCGGCGATTTCAATCAGGTATTCCAAAAGCACTTTGGAGCCCGCATTGTCGCCCGTCAGCCAATGTTCGAAATGGTCTTTGACCGCCGTTTCAATCAAACGTGTTGCATGAACAGACGTCAGCTTGTCTTTGGTTTGGCCCTGAAATTGCGGGTCGCGAATAAAGACCGACAGCAAAACTGTGGCGGAGCCGAAAATATCGTCCGGCGTCAGAACGCCCGCCTTTTTGTTGTTGATCATATCGGCATAGCTGCGCAGCCCCTTGGACAGCGCGGAGCGCAAACCCTGCACGTGCGAGCCGCCCTCGGGCGTCGGGATGGTATTGCAATAGGAACTCAGGAAGCCGTTTTCTTCTTCTTCCGTCCAGTGGATGGCAACTTCGCAGCGGCCCTCCCCCTCCGGAAAATCAACCGCGCAATAAAACGGGCGCGGCGAAACGGGCGTCTGCCCTTCGGTCAGTGAATACAGATAATCAAGGATGCCGTTGGGAAACTTGATAATTTCCTCGGCGGGGGTTTTGGCCGCGTCCTTGATAAGATCGGGCGTGCAGCGCCAGTGGATTTCCACGCCGCGGTACAAATACGCTTTGGAACGCGCAAGGCGATAAATCGTATTCGGATTGAAGGCGGCGTCTTTACCGAAAATTTCAGTGTCCGGTACGAAGGTCACGGTGGTGCCGCGCTCTTTGGTCGCGCCGAGTTTTTTGAGTTTGCCCTGCACATGGCCGCGGCTGTATTCCTGACGGAACAGTTCCTTGTCGCGCGCAACCTCGACCGACATCGCGCTCGAAAGCGCGTTCACGACCGACGAGCCCACGCCGTGCAGACCGCCCGAGGTGTTATAAACCTTGCCGCTGAATTTACCGCCCGAGTGCAGGGTGGTGAAAATGACTTCCAGCGCCGACTTGCCCGGATATTTGGGATGGTTGTCGACGGGGATGCCGCGGCCGTTGTCGCTGATAGTGACTTTGTTGCCCGGCTCCAGCAGGATTTCGATGCGGCTGGCATAACCGGCCACGGCCTCGTCCATAGCGTTATCCAGAATCTCGCTGACCAGATGGTGCATGGCGCGTTCATCCGTCCCGCCGATATACATGCCGGGGCGTTTGCGGACGGGCTCCAGCCCCTCCAGCACCTCGATGTCGGCGGCGGAATAGTCTCCCTTGCGGGCTGTATCGGTGGATGCGGCCATTTTCTTGGACTTTTTAGCTGTTTCGTTCATAAGCCGCACTTTACGCATTTCAGGAAACGAAGGCAAGCGCCCCGCCCGATGGAACCTTTCCCGCCCGCCGCTTGTATCCCGTTAAGAGCCCGCCTATATTATAATCAAGGTTATAGGGGAATCTGCTGACATGAATTTCGAAAAACCCGACTACGACACCGCGCCCGCCCTGCGCACCATCGCCATGCCCGCGGACACCAACGCGAACGGCGATATCTTCGGCGGCTGGCTTTTGTCGCAGATGGATTTGGCCGGCAGCGTCGTTGCGCACCAGCGCGCGGGCAGCCGCATCGCCACCGTGGCCATCGACGGCATGGTGTTCAAGCATCCCGTTTTCGTCGGTGACGAGGTCAGCTGCTACGCCCGCGTGGAGCGTGTGGGCCGCACGTCGATCACCGTGCATGTCGAAAGCTGGGCGCGCCACCGTCTGGCCGACAAAGCGCATAAAGTTACCGAAGGCAAATTCACCTATGTCGCCATCGACGAAAACCGCAAACCAACCCCCGTCGCCGGACACCGCTGAGCATCTGTTTGTATATCTTTCATGAAAGATCCGCATATGAAGCATTTCGTTTTTTCCGCCCTCGCCGCCCTCGCTTTCGCCGGGCTGTTTTCCGGCAGCGTCATGGCGGGTGACATGTTCGGCGTCAAAAAAGGTGAACGCCTTGCCGGTATCGGCAGCCTGTTCGGCAATGATAAAAAAGCCGAAGAAAAAAAGGGCCCGCCGCAGCATCCCATTCACGACGAAGCAACCTTTGAACAGCTGACAACCGTGCATACCGTGATGCCGTTCAAGCGGGCGGATCTTTACTTCACCATGAACCTGCCCAAAGACTGGCAAACCGACATGCTGCCGGATGACAAAGCTACGCTGAGCGGCCGCATCATCGGCGATATCGCCCGTTTTTCAAGCCCGATGATCGGCACCAAGCGTATCCGCGCATCGGTTCATGGCGCCTATGTGGAACATGAAATCTCCGCCGCGAACTGGCTGCGCAACTACATCCTGACCAGCGGCTTCGCCCCCGAAGGCGATGTTATTCAAGACCCGAAAAACCCCCGCCGCGCATCTATCTTTTTCGTCAATCTGGATGATGGCGAAAGCTTTTTCAATTACATCACCGCACAGCTGAGCGGCAACATCATGATGATGGCGCGGGTTCAGGTACCGCAAAGCCTGCGCGAATATGCGAAGTTCCTGCAAAAGCGCACCGTTGACAGCTTTGGCCTGACCTATCCCAAAGACGGCCCCATCGAGCCGCAACGCGTGCTGATGATGATGGACGCCGCGAAAATGAGCCTTCCGGCATCATGGGAAATAGCCGCGCAGAACTTCAAGGACATGAACAGGCTCAGCGTTCAGCTGCACAACAAGAACGCGATAGGCGGCATCGACGGCTTTATACAAATTCTGGCCGTGCGCCGTCACCGCGCCACCAGCCTGATGAACGAAGTCGAAGAGCTTAAAAAGCTTCTTGATACGCGGTTCAGCCTTGATGTCTCCGAAATGGCCAGCAGCGGCAAATCTGTCGCCAGCGATCGTTTTCTTTTCAACCGGTACGAGGTTTACAACGTCGATAGCCGCCGCCGCAACCAAAGCAAGCAGGATTTGCACCTTGTCGCACTCGGTGACAAGGAGTGGTATGTCTTCATATTCCTGCTGACGATGCGCGAACAAGACCGACTCTATGGCTGGGCGCGCAACGTGCAGACACTCGAAGAAATCGTGCGCTCCATTCGTTAACAAGCGAAAAACAGAACATTCACAACCACTTGAACGGCGCCTGCGGGCGCCGTTTGCTTTTTGGCGTCAGGCACGCCATAATGTGGTTCCCGTTAACAAATATGCAGGTTTATAGATGACAAGCGACACAGGCCCTTCCGGCGACAGTAAACTCTCCGGTATGGAACAGATGATGCTGCGCGACCTTGAACGCGTTAAACCATCTAATGACACGATACTGCAAAACTGTGATCTTCTGCGCCGTGATCTGACACGTATCCGCGAAAGCGCTGTTAAAACGCAAAAGCCCGCGCGCAACTGACAAAGATCACGAACAACAAAAACCCCCTGCCTTGCGGCAGGGGGTTTTGTCTTGGCGGCACCCGCGATTAGACGGAGTAGTACATCGCGAATTCAATCGGGTGCGGCATGGTTTCGAATGCCTTCACTTCTTCGTAGCGCAGTTCGAGATAGCTATCGATGAAGTCCTTGGTGAAGACGCCGCCTTTCAGCAGGAAGTCATGGTCGTCACGCAGAGCATCCAGCGCCTCGCGCAGGCTGCCGCAAACGGTCGGAATTTCCGACAACTCTTCCGGCGGCAGGTCGTAGAGGTTTTTGTCCATCGCCTCGCCGGGATGGATTTTTTTCTGGATGCCGTCGAGACCGGCCATCAGCATGGCGGCAAAAGCCAGATACGGGTTGGCGGCCGGATCGGGGAAACGAACCTCCACGCGTTTTGCCTTCGGGCTGGCCGCGAAGGGAATACGGCAGGACGCGGAGCGGTTGCGCGCGGAGTATGCGAGCAGAACCGGCGCCTCATAGCCCGGGACCAGACGCTTGTAGCTGTTGGTGGTCGGGTTGGTGATGGCGTTCAGCGCCTTGGCATGACGGATGATACCGCCGATGTAGTACAGGCAGGTTTCCGACAGGTCGGCATAGCCCGCACCCGCGAACAGCGGCTTGGCAGCTTTCCAGATGGACTGGTGCACGTGCATGCCCGAACCGTTGTCGCCGTAAACCGGCTTCGGCAGGAAGGTCGCGGTTTTGCCATAGGCATGCGCGACGTTATGCACGACGTATTTATAAAGCTGCATGTTATCCGCGCTGTTAACCAGCGTGGAGAACTTGAGGCCCAGCTCCACCTGCGACGGCGCCACTTCGTGGTGGTGCTTTTCCATCGGCACGCCCATACGTGCGAGAACCGAGGTCATTTCGCCGCGGATGTCGTTGGAACTGTCGATCGGCTGTACGGGGAAATAGCCGCCTTTGACGCCCGGACGGTGACCCATGTTGCCCTGTTCGTAATCGGTACCGGAGTTATAGGGGCCTTCCATGCTGTCGATTTCGTAAGAAACCTTGTTCATCTGCACGTTGATGCGCACATCGTCGAAGATGAAGAATTCGGCTTCGGGGCCGAAGTAAGCGGTATCGCCCACGCCTGTCGCTTTGAGATACTGTTCCGCCGCGCGCGCGATAGAACGCGGATCGCGCGAATACGGCAGACCGGTCGACGGTTCATAGACGTCGCAGAAAACATCCAGCGTCGGCTGCGCGCTGAAGGGGTCCAGCACCGCAGTTGAAACATCGGGGATGAGCAGCATGTCGGATTCATTAATCGCTTTCCAGCCCGCGATGGACGAGCCGTCGAACATGATGCCGTCCGTCAGCAGATCTTCATCAACCGTCGAGACATGCTGCGCCGTGTGCTGCAGTTTGCCACGCAGGTCGGTGAAGCGGAAGGATACGTATTCGATGCTGTGTTCTTTAATAAGCTTGAACAGCGGTGCGAAGTTCTGCTTCACCTTTGCAGGCTTCGCAGGGGCTTTCGCCACTTTCAGTTTTGCATTCGATTTTGCCATGTGTGTTCTCCTCTGGCCGTTTGGTTTTTGTCTGTGTGTGTAAAAAGTCCGGTAGGCAGTTCGTGTAAAAATATATGTCGGCCTAGATGGCCTGTTTGCCCCGCTCGCCCGTGCGGACGCGAATGACGTTTTCGACGGGCAGAACGAAAATCTTGCCATCGCCGATGCGGCCCGTTTGCGCCGCCTTCTCGATAGCTTCGATGACATCGTCGACCTGGCCGTTTTCGACCACGACTTCGATTTTCACCTTCGGCAGGAAATCGACCACGTATTCAGCGCCGCGGTACAGCTCCGTGTGGCCCTTCTGGCGGCCAAAGCCGCGCACCTCGGTCACGGTCATGCCCTGTACCCCGACTTCGTGAAGGGCTTCCTTCACCTCGTCGAGCTTGAACGGCTTGATAATCGCCTCGATTTTTTTCATCGCGCCTGAATCCTGTGCGGTTTGTAAAACGGCGCATATGGTTGCACATCCCGTGCCAGTTTTTTATTCACGTTAAATATATGTATTTAAACAATATTTTTAAGAAATCCGGATATGGCCGCGCCTAAAAAACACGCAAATGCACAAAAAATAGGCACGATTTTGTGGCAAACCGCTCTACAGTCATATATCATGACGTACAGATGACTATGTAATGACCTTGACCCTGAGCGGCGGTTTCTGATAAAACCGCGCGGTGCCGAACGGACTGAAGCCCGCTTTCTCAAGGTTTCAGGAATATGGCATCCTATGGCGGTCGTAGCTCAGCGGTAGAGCGCTTGGTTGTGGTCCAAGATGTCGCGGGTTCAAACCCCGTCGATCGCCCCACTTTCCCCCTTTTCTCTGCGCCCTTTTCCTTGCCGGTATAACCTGCAATACTTGCGCATGTTTGAAATCCTGACTGCTGCCGAAATGAAAAAAGCCGACCTTGCGGCCATTGCCGCGGGTACGCCCGCGCATCAGCTGATTTCATCTGCCGCCGCGGCGCTGGCAAGCATCATCGAAAAAAACGTATCACCCTGCCGCGTCCTGTTTCTGTGCGGCGCAGGCAATAACGGCGCGGATGGTTTCGTCGCCGCGCAGATGCTGTCGCAGCGCCCCGGCTGGTCTGTGCGCACGGCATGTCTTGTGAAAAAATCAGCCCTCAAAGGCGATGCTGCCGAAGCCGCTGCGGCATGGGAAGGCGCGGTTGAAAACCTGAATTCAAACCTTCCCGTGCATCAGACAGACCTTGTCGTCGATTGCGTTTTCGGTACGGGGTTTCATGGCGCGCTGCCTCCGGAAGTCGTGATCCTGTTCGATAAAATCCGGGCAAAGAATTTGCCTGTGATTGCGGCGGATATCCCCTCCGGCATAGATGCCACGACGGGAGCGATTGCCGAAGGCACGCTGAAAGCTGCCATCACTGTTGTCTTCTGCCGCAAGAAAATCGCCCACGTTCTCGCCGCGACACATGGATATATAGGACGTCTGCATCTGGCGAACCTGCCGATTGATGACACACTGATTGCTGCTATGGGTACAGCGACTTTTGAAAATCATCCGGCGCTATGGCTGCCCGATTTTCCCTTCCCCTCGATTGACGCACATAAATACACCCGCGGACATGTGACGGTTTATGGCGGATCGCAGCGTACGGGCGCCGCCTGCCTTGCCGCGCACGCGGCGCAGGTATCCGGCGCCGGCGTGGTAAGCATTGCCTGCCGCGCCGATGCACGCATGATATACAGCCAGTACCGCGCGAGCCTGATGGTCGATACATGGGACAGCGCGGAGGATTTCAAAACCCTGCTGCGTGACGAGCGCGCGAATGTCGTGCTTATCGGCCCGGGCGGCGGACAAAACGGCGAGGACGCGGAGCGCCTGCGCGCGGCAACGCTGTCTGCCCTGTCGATGGCAGGAAAAACCGCCGTGCTGGATGGCGATATATTCGGTGTATTTAAAAACGATGCCGATACGCTGTTCAAACAACTCGCCCCCCGCCATATCCTGACCCCGCATGAAGGCGAGTTCGCCCGGCTGTTCGGCGACATTCAGGGCAGCAAACTGGCGCGCGCGCGCGCCGCCGCGAAACGGGCGAATGCGATCATCATTCTCAAGGGGTTTGACACCGTTATCGCCGCCCCCGACGGCACCGCCGCCATCAACACGAATGGCAGCCCGATTCTGGCGACCGCGGGCGCGGGCGATGTGCTGGCGGGACTCGTGGCAGGATTCGCGGCGCAGGGCATGAAGCCGTTCATGGCGGCCCTCTGCGGGGTCTGGCTGCACGCCGACGCCGCCCGCCTGCACGGCCCCGCCCTGACGGCTGAAGATATTATTTTCAATATAAATCAGTCACTTAGAAATCTATTCGCGACAACGCAACAAAATAGCTAAAATTTTAAATAATTCCCAAATTAATTTTGGCTATGCTATAATTTAAAGATAAGAATGGGCTGAGGGTTTTTCATGCAGTGTTTGCGTTTTTGGAGGGGGAATCAGTCTCCCGTTCAGGAATCAACGGGTCTCGCCGCGCGCTTCCTGAGATGTCTTATGGCCATAGCGGTCGTCGCGCTGTTCATGGCGCCACGAAGCGCGCATGCCCAGTTTAGTTCAGGCCTCGAAACGCTCCGCGATGCCCT
The DNA here is from genome assembly GCA_964551435.1 of uncultured Micavibrio sp. Taxonomy (GTDB): domain Bacteria; phylum Pseudomonadota; class Alphaproteobacteria; order Micavibrionales; family UBA2020; genus UBA2020. The sequence goes on along the minus strand of CAZKBS010000033.1, from coordinate 637 downwards.
CGGCGGCAACGCAGCAGCCATTTCGCTCATTCAATCAGAGCTTGGCGGCTCGATGGACGTTTACTCTTTCCTGAACGTTGTCAGCACCAACCTTGGCGGCAGCGGCGCGGCCGTGACCACCATCAACCAGGCACTCGCCGGTAACGCCAGTTCTCTCAGCACCCTGCTCGGCGCCCTTGGCGGCGAAAGCATGACATATGATGATGGCTGGGGATGGTTTATCCCCATTCCGCAGGCAAACGACCTTATTAATTTTATTATCGCAGGTCAGGGCGAAGTCGGCCTTCAGACCATGCAACTGCTTTTGCAAGGCAACGCCGGCGCAACGGCGGTTTTCAACATTCTGCTGGACGGCAACGCGAACATTCTGCGCGATACGCTGATCAGCGTCATGGGTAACGGCAACCTTGCCGATGCCATCACCCAGATGGGTAATGCCATTTTGGGCAACCCCGAAGCCCTCGATATCCTGAACCTGATGGTATCGAGCGCGAACGATATCTGGCCGTCTCTCGGCATTGACAACCTTGGCCTCGACTTCCTGAACCTGTCGTCTCCGACAGTCACGGCCGTACCGCCGACCCCGCCACCGGCTCCGCCCGCGCCGCCGCCGGCTCCGCCCGCACCGCCGGCACCG
>CAZKBS010000032.1:0-13745 GCA_964551435.1 uncultured Micavibrio sp. | reverse complement strand
GGCCGCCAGAATGCTTTCAATCACCGCCGACGGCACGCGCAGGCGCGCGGCCAGACGCGGCAGGCTGATGCCTTTCTGGTCGGTATAAAACACCTCGCCGATGACGGCGCAGATTTGCAGGGCGACTTTCTCGCGCAGATGCGGGCTCAGCTGCATGTCCTTGCGCGACAGCGGCTGGTTGGACGGATACTGGATGTAATAGCACATCGCCGCCCCCACCAGCACCACCAGCCAGCCGACATAAATCCAGATCATGAACAAAATCAGCGCCGCGAAAGCCGAATAAATCGCCGCATAGCTGGCCGAGCCCGCAACGAAAACGCCGAACATCTGGCCCAGCACCTTCCACAGCACGCCGGTGACAAAACCCGCCGTCACCACGGGCACGAAACGCACGCGCGTATTGGGCATGAACATATAAAGCGCCGTGAAGGCAACGCCGAATAAAACATACGGCACCACCTGAAACAATCCGCCGAACAGCATATCGACGATCTCTACCGGCAAATGCAGGCCGTCCTGCAGCCAGTTGCGCGTGGTTGCCGCATGCTGCACCGTCGTTGTCATCGCCACCGACAAAAACAGCAAAAGCGGGCCGATAAAAAGCACGCCCAGATAATCGCGCACGCGCTGCGCAAAACTGCGCGTTTCGCTGACATGCCAGATATCGTTGAAAGCGGTTTCGATTTTATGCATCAGCGCAATCACGCTGTAAATCAGCAGCGCCATACCGACCGCGCCCAAAACGCCGACCTGAATATTATCCACGAAGGTGACGATGCGCGCGGCGATGTCCTGCCCCTGCGCGCCCAGCGGTTCCAGAAAATCCTGCAAAAACGGCTCGATGCGGTTATGCGCGCCGATGCCCTTCAAAACAGAAAAACTGATCGCCAGCACGGGCGCGAAAGACAGCAGGGTTGTGTAAACAAGACTGGTCGCGCGCAGGCCCAGATAGCCTTCTTTCAGGTCGCGCCCGACCGCCAGCACCAGACGCAGCGCCAACAGCGGCCCCCGCACGAAAAGCGGGCGCCCGTGAACGCCCGCTCCCCATATCCATTCGCCAAGGCTGTCGATGCTGCGGCGGATCACGGCGCGGCGCCACCTTCAGCCGGCGCGGGCTGCGGGGCAGGTTGCGGCGCCGGTTGGCCGAACAATCCGCCACCGCCCAGCAAATTCTGGATGGCTGCGCCCGGGTCTTTCTTGATGTCTTTTTTGATGTTCTTGAAATTCTGCTCCAGCGCCTTGCCCTGTTCCTTGATGGCTTCGGGGTTGGTGACTGCGTTTTGAATAACGGTTTTGAAATCAGGCCTCACGCGGATGTTGCTGAAGGGTCCGACGATATCCACCGGCACACCGACGCCCTTGGCGTTTTCCGCGCCCGACGATGCCGTCAACACAGGGGTCACGCGGTACTTCAGGTATTTGCGCGGCAAATCAACCGTGCCGCTGCCGCCCGCCTGCACCAGCGGGCCACGCATGCGGAAATCGTTGTTGGTGACAATGCCCGATGCAATCGTGAACGTTCCGCCAAGGTCGACGAATTCCGTCTTGCCTTCGCCCACGCCGGCGTCCTGCAAACCACGCTGGATCATCTGCGCGATGTTCACGAAGTCGATGCCGCTCAGCGAACCGTTTTTAAATGTGACCGAACCGTTACCCGCAAGGTTCGACACGATTTCTTTCTGGCTGTTGCCTTTGGAAGCAACGGTGACATTCGCATCCGCGGCACCGCTCAGTTTTTTGAAATCGGCGAATTTTTCCAAAACCGGCTGCGCTTGCACATCTTTCATCTTGAAGCTGAAAGACTGCTGCACGGCGCCGGTTTCCGGGGCGGCCAGCATGACATTCGCGCCGAACGTGCCGCCAAACAGCGTGGCATCGGACGACGAGGCCTCCAGCGCGCCGTTTTGCAGCATCGCCTTCAGACGGCTCGGCCCGACCTCGACCCCGCGCAGGGAAAAGCCCTGCGTTTGCAAAATCACATCGGCATCCACGGCGCGCAGACCGCTGAAATCGATGGGCGTTGCGTCCCAATCCGTCTGACCTTCGGCAGCCGCGGATTTAGCACCGCCCGACGCCGTCGCGTTCGCATCGCCCATGAAACGGTCAAGGTCGATTTTGTTGATATCGAGACGCGCATAAACTTCCGGTTTTTTGCCGCCGTAATTCAGACGCGCGGTTCCCTTGGCTTCGACCTCGTCAAGTTTGAGGTTCGCGCCGCGCAGCTGCAGGCTTTGGCCCGTCACATCCGCCTGCGCGCTGAAGCTGATTTTTTCAAACGGCAGTTTTTCGGCGGGCTTTTGTGTCAGCCACGCCACAAGGCCGGACAACGAAGAAACCTCCGCCGTCATGTTGTCCGCACGGACATAGGTGCCGGACGAGCCAAAAGTACCGGAAACATTCGCCTTCACGACATCGGTATTGATGACGAAGCTGCCGGGGGTAGTCTTGCCCTCGATAAACGCCTTGGGCTTTTCGACGCTCATGACCAGCTGCACGCGCTTGCCCAGATATTCCATCGAACCGTCAAGCTGGAAGGTGCTGTCGATGTCCGGAAAAGACACCGCGATATTCACGTTTTCGAGCAGGGTTTTGCTGCCCTTCTCGCGGTCGTCCAGCAGCAGGCGGCCTTTGTTGATTTCAAATTTGTCGAGACGAAATGCCGTCATCATATCGCCCGCCGAACCACCGGCAGCGTCTTTTTTATCGGCACTCTGGCTTTCTTTTTTCTTCGCGGGTTTGAAATCCCAGCTGCGTTCGCCGCGCGGAGAAACTTCAAGACTAATTTCCGGCTGGTTCATCACAAAGCGCACGACTTCGAGGCGTTTTTGCAGCAGCGGGCGCAGCGCGACATGCACATCCAGCTCGCCCACGCGCACCATGTTCTTGTCGCTGGCCCAGTCGGGGTTTGACAGCGACACGTCTTTCAGCGTCACACCGATGTGCGGCCATATGATAACTTTGGCCCCGCCCATGGCGAGGTCGCGGCCGGTTTGTTCTTTCACCGCCGTGCGCGCTTTTTCCTGAATGTAATCCATGGGCGCGAACGTGGCGAGCGCGTAAAGCCCGCCGCCGACAACAACGGCCAGAACGGCGGCAACGACCGCGAGTTTTTTGACGAATTTTTTCATGATGCTTTTTTCTCTCCGGTTTCGGACGGGGTCACGGGCAGCGGACGGGTGGTTTCCGCGATATTGGTCTGGGTACGGGCGAAGCTTTCCGCCGCAGGGGCCATCAGCACATCCGCCCCGCGCCGCAGGGTTTCGGCAAGGGCGAGCGTCTGCGGCATCAGGCGGCTTGTATAAAACGCCGCGGATTGCAGTTTGGTTTCATAAAAATCCCGGCCCGGCGCGCCTTCCGCGATGCGCAATTTGGCCACCGCCGCCATTTTCAGCCACATATGGCCCAAAACGACCAGACTGCACAGACGCAGGTAGTCCACCGATACGCCCGCCGCATCGCGCAAAACCGCACCAGGATCGCCGCCAAGGCCGATTTTCGCCTTGATGGTTTCGCGGATCACGCGGAAACGCAGGGTGCGTGTCGTGCGCTTGAGCACGGATGCCCCGCGCGTCACCGCCGCAACCACATCGGACGGTACGCCCGCCGCGCGCGCGGCGCGCACATCGTCATCCAGCGCCGCTATGTAGGACGGCAGCAGATTTTCCTTCAAAACCTTGCGCCCGATAAGGTCGAGCGACTGGATGCTGTTCGTGCCTTCGTAAATGCGGGTGATGCGGGCATCGCGCGCGTATTGTTCCATGCCGTGTTCGCGGATGTAACCGTGACCGCCAAAGACCTGCATCGCCGCATTGGCGTGATCGACGGCGTTGTCGGTCATGTGCGCCTTGATGACGGGGGTCAGGAAATCCAGCAGAGCCTTGGCTTTTTTCGCCGCCGCATCGGTCGATTTTTGCGAGATGTCCAGCTGCATCGCCGCCCAATAGGCCAGCATGCGCGCCCCTTCGATTTGCGTGCGCATGGTCAGAAGGTCGCGGCGGATATCGGGGTGCGTGATAATCGGCACGGCCGGCGCATCGGCGGCGGCGCTGCCCGCTTTCTGGTCGATGGGCTGGCCCTGACGGCGTTCCTGCGCGTAAGCGACGGCGTTTTGATACGCCACTTCGCTCAGGCCGAGGCCCTGCAGTCCGACGCCGAGGCGCGCCTCGTTCATCATCACGAACATCGCGCGCATGCCTTTATGCGCCTCGCCCACCAGCCAGCCGGTGGCGGCTTCGAAATTCATTTCGCAGGTGCTGTTGGCGTGGATGCCCATTTTTTCTTCGATACGGCCGCAATAAACGGGGTTGCGGTTGCCGTCGATGAATTTGGGCACGACGAAAAGGCTGATGCCCTTGATACCCGCCGGCGTATCCGGCGCATCGATTTTGGCCAGCACCAGATGGATGATGTTTTCGGCAAGGTCGTGTTCACCCGCCGAAATGAAAATCTTGGTGCCGGTGATTTTATAGCTGCCGTCGGCTTGCGGGACAGCCTTTGTTTTGACAAGGCCGAGGTCGGTGCCGCATTGCGGTTCCGTCAGGCACATGGTGCCCGTCCACTCGCCGCTGACCAGCTTGGGCAGGTATTTTTGTTTTTGCTCCGCTGTACCGTATTCATGCAGCGCGTTATAGGCGCCGTGGCTGAGCCCCGGATACATGCCGAACGCCATATTGGCCGAGCAGAACATTTCCGACAGCGCCGTGTTGATGGTGGCCGGCATGCCAAGCCCGCCATAAGCCGGATCGCAGGCAAAACCGGGCAGCCCCGCCGCGCAGAACTGGGCATAGGCTTCTTTAAACCCCTTGGGCGTGGTTACCGTGCGCGCCTCGCGGTCGTGATGGCAGCCTTCGCGGTCGCCGCTGGCGTTGAGGGGGAACAGCACATCTTCGGCGAGCTTGGCGACTTCGTTCAAAAACTGCCCCACGGTCGCATCGTCTACCGCGGCAAAATCCGGAATGCTTGCCAGCGTCGAGACGCGCAGCACATCGTTCAGCACAAAACGCATGTCATCGAGGGGGGCCTTGTAGGACGGCATGATGTCTCCGCGGTCGGGAATGGATATAACAGGCTGACTTTATAACACAAAACCACCACGAAAACACGCATCAGCATGACATAATCACGGTGTTTTTTCGCCTATTTTTATTCATCTGGACAAAAAAACGCCGCCGCCTATTTTGAAGCCATGGACACAGATACATACACCTACATGGAAGACCTGTCGGTCGGCCAGATTTTCGAAGCGGGCCCTATTGATGTGCGCGCCGAAGATATCATTGCCTTCGCCGGCCAGTTCGATCCGCAATTTTTCCATCTGGATGCCGAAAAGGCCAAAGACAGCGCCTTTGGCGAACTGGTCGCCAGCGGCTGGCATACCGCATCGATGACGATGTCGATGATTGTTGCCGCCATGCCGCAGATGAAAGGCGGCATGATTGGCCGTACCGTCGAAAATCTGACATGGCTGCGCCCCGTACGGCCGGGCGACCGCCTGACCTACCGCGGCGAAATCATCGGCCTGCGCGCATCGGGCGGCGATGCGAAACGCGGTATCCTGCGCACCAAAAACACGACGTTTAACCAGCATAGCGAGCCGGTGCTGGAAATGACCTGCATCATTTTCGTACCGCGGCGCGGCTGATTTCCCTAATCCGGTTAAGGGCTTTTTAAAGCTCGGCTGATATTCTGCAAGGGCGGTGTTCTGCCGCACGCCTGCTTTTTTCATGCTGCCCTTTTGACCGGAGCCCCGCCGCCATGACCGTTATTCTCACCATCCTCGCCTCCCTCGGCTTTTTGATCTGGTTCCGCAAATTGCAGCTGAGCCCCGATACATCGTCGCGCATCGCACGCCTGAGCAAGAATCCGACGGCCTCCGCGATTATCTACAGCATCGGCGGGCTGATGTTCATTTCCGCCGTTTTATCGACCAGCCTTTTTTACGTCGATAAATACGAAACCGGCCATGTGGTCAAAAAATTCGGCGGGCGCAATCTGGGCGCGGGCCAGATCATCGCCACCAACGGCGAAAACGGCCCGCAGGATTATATCTATGGTCCCGGCTGGCATCTGACATGGTTCATCCGCATCTGGGGCGAAGTGCGCGTACTGCCCGTGGTTGATATTCCGCCCGGCCATTTCGGCGAAGTGCTGGCACTGGATGGCCGCAGCCTGCCCGAAGACGCTGTCATCGCCCCGCCGCTGCCCGGCACCTCGCTGGCATTCGGTGCGCCGAAAACCAGTGACGATGCGTCTATCTTTGACGCCACGACGTTTCTGAAATCAGATAAAATCAACGGCTATAAAGGCCTTCAATCCACCGTCCTCAAGCCCGGTATCCACCGCCTGAACCTTTATCTGTTCAATGTGCGCATCACCGACCGTCAGGGGCGCACGCGCGTTTACGACCAGTATGGCATGCGCAGCGAAAACACCCCCGGCCATCAGCCGACAGTCGTGACCGAAATTCCGACCGGCCATGTGGGCGTGGTCAAATCGAACCTTGATGAAGGCTGGAACCACAAATGCAAATCCGGCGCCGAAGAAGTCAAGCAGGGCCGCCTCAAAGCCGTGCTCGTCCCCTCCGGCTGCAAGGGCGTGTGGAAAGAGATTTTCGAACCCGGCGCCTATTTCTTCAACCCCGAAATTTACGAGGTCACGCAGATTCCCACCCGCGCACAGCGCTGGTCGTATCATGGCGGGTATGAAGATTGCCGCATCGACCTGACCATCGGCGACGATGGCAAGTTCGAACAAACCCGCAGCTGCGTGCCCATCCCCATCGATCCGAGCGCGGCGGACGAAGCGATTTTCGTACGCGTCGAGGGCTGGGAAATTCCGGTCGAGCTGCGCATCCTTGTGCAAATCAACCCGGACGATGCGGCGCTGGTCGCGGCATCGGTGGGCAGCCTGAAAGAAGTCGAAGACCGCATCGTCACGCCGACCATCCGCTCTATCGTGCGCAACATTGGCGGCGGTACGCTGAACGCGCCGCTGCTGGATGCGCAGGGGCATATCCGCATGGACGACAGCGGCCAGCCGATTGTCGGCGTCCGTCCGACCCGCGCGCTCGATTTCCAGGACTCCCGCCCCTATCTTGAAACCGCCTTCGAAACCGCGATCAAGGAAGAAGGCAACAAGGCGGGCATCACCATCCTCGAAGTCAAAATCGACGACCCCGCCATCCCGCCGGAGCTTCTGGTCTCGCGCCGCCGCGAACAGCTGGCGCAGCAGCTGGCCAAAGCCTTCCGCGAGGAAAAACTGGCGCAGGATGAGCGCGTGAATTCGCAAAAATCACGCGCCACCGCCGACCAGCAAAAGGACCTTGTGACCGCCGAGATTGGCGTGAAAGTGGCGGAGCAGTTCAAAGTCCGCCGCGAATACGAGGGTGAGGCAGAAAAAACCTACCTGACGCAAGTCGCCGAAGGCCAGAAAGCGCAGGCGCAGGTGCTGGGCGAAGAAGTCGTCGCCCGCCTGCGCGCAATCGAGCTGATCCTCGATGCGCTCAAGGACAAGCCGCAAATCCTGACCGACCTCAAACTGCCTGCGACGGTGGTGATGGGCGGCGGCGACGGGCTGAGCGCGGCGGCGGCTGTATTCGGCAACACTTTCCGCCCGCAAAACCAGACGCCTGCGGCGTCAAATCGGTAACACCTGCGGCGCCGGCAAGATAAACACCATGCGCCATAAAAAAGGGAAAGCCCGCAAAGGCTTCCCCTTTTTATTATCAAAGCGTTGTTACCAGACGAGATCAATGTCCTGCATATAGAACATCACGTTCCATGCTTGCTGGTTCACAAACAGCGAAAAGCAGGCCAGCGCGCCCGCCAGTTCCCACGGCAAGCGGAAAGAACGATAGGCCACGCAGCCCGTCACAATCACGGTATAAAGCGTGATGATACCGACGATCCTGTCCATTTCTTCGCGCGGCATGATGTCATAGACCATCATCAGCGCAATCGGCAGCGTCAGCAGCGACAACGGCAGCGATACCCAGTTGCTGGCCTGAAAATACGTCCAGAACCGCGCGCGCTGGCCCAGCACATGCGCAAAAACCAGACCGAAAGCCATCGTCGCGGCGATGCCGATGACATAGGCGCCCGTTACCGTCATGGCAATTTGCGAATAGGCATATTCGCTTTCATGCATGCCGTAGGGCGGATAGTAATACGACAGCCACATGGTAAACGGATAAAGAAACGCCGGAATCCACAGCGAACGCAGCGCCGCCCGCTTCGTGCCCTCGCCGTCTGCTTCGAACGGGCGGATACCGCGCCCGAACAAAAGCGACAAATCGAGCGCACCGCGGAATTTTTGAGAAAATGTGGACATGACACCCCCCTTGTCTAACTCTAAGTCTGGCTCTAAGTCCGGTTCTGTGCCTTGTTCTGCCGCGTACCTGGCGTACCTGCTTTGCGCCAGACCGACAAGCGGCCTCTAAAAGCAGGAAAGCCGGGAGAAACCCCCGGCTTTCCTATTATACCCTATTTATCGTTGTTGCGGCAAACCAGCGGCGGTTTTCGCAAGCCGCACAAGGTTCACGAATTCCGTGCGGTAGCCGAATTCATCCTTGCCGCGGGCCTGATTCGCCACCTCGATGACGGTATCATAGTCCGCATCCACGAACTTGCTGCCCTTGAGCATCTGGGCGAAGGACGCGACCGCATTCGCAAAGCGGATATCGTCGCTGAGCTCGGCGAAGGGTTTTTCATCCGCCTTGGTAATCGGGCGCGTCATCAGCACGCTGGTGTCGCTATCGGGTTTTTTGTAGCGGATTTTGAGAAAGGCATATTCATCGCTGCTGGCTGCCTGCGCCTTTTCGGCATCGGCCTGCTCTGCTGTTTTGCCCTCGATAACTTTCGGCGCGGGTTTCTGATAGCGCAGATCATCGACCACAGGCACCGCGCCGACCGGCGTGATTTCATAGATGGCCGTCACGGTATGGCCCGCGCCGATATCACCGGCATCGACTTTGTCGTTGTTGAAATCCTCACGGTTCAAGGCGCGGGTTTCATAGCCGACAAGACGGTATTCCTGCACGGTCTGCGGGTTAAATTCCACCTGCAGCTTGACGTCCTTGGCGATGGTGAACAGCATCGACGCGCCTTCATCGACCAGCACCTTGCGCGCCTCGTTCAGGTTGTCGATATAGGCGGCATTGCCGTTGCCGTTCTGCGCCAGTGCTTGCATCAGGCTGTCGTTGTAATTCCCCTGACCGAAGCCGAGGACGGAGAGGAACACGCCCGCCTTGCGCTTGCGCTCGACGAAGCCTTTCAGTTCGTCCTGATTGGTGATGCCGACGTTGAAATCGCCATCCGTCGCCAGAATGATGCGGTTATTGCCGTCCTTGACGAAATTCTGTTCGGCCAGCTGATAGGCCTGACGGATGCCTTCGGCCCCCGCCGTGCTGCCGCCCGACGACAGGCGGTCAAGCGCGGCCATGATTTTATGCTTGTCCGAGACCTTGGTCGGCTCCAGCGCCACACCGCTCGACCCTGCATAGGTCACGATACCGATGGTATCGTCGGGCGAAAGGGTATCGAGCAGCATCTTGAACGAATTGACCAGAAGCGGCAGCTTGTCACTGCTGTTCATCGAACCGGAGGTATCAATCAGAAACACCAGATTGGATTTGGGTTTTTCCTGAATTTGATATCCCTTGATACCGACATGGATGATTTTGTTACCGCTGCGCCACGGGCTGTCATAGACCGCGACGGTGGGCTGGAACGGATGGCCGCCCGGCTCCGGCACGGCATAGTCGTAATCGAAGTAGTTGATCATCTCTTCGATGCGGATGGCGTTTTTCTGCGGCAAGGTGCCGTTATTCAGCGCACGGCGCACAAAACTGTAGGACGATGTATCGACGTCGATGGAGAAGGTCGATACAGGCTCTGCCGTCACGTTCTTGACGCTGTTTTCCTCAAACGCGCGGAACTGGTCGCGGCCGACATCCTGATATTGATGCTGCACGATATCCATCGGCGGCTGCGCGGGGGCAATCATCAGCTCGGCCTCTTCCGGCACGGGCGCGACAAAACCGAGCACCGCGTTTGCGGGTTTGGACGGCGCAGCACGCTCCTGCATCGCCAGACCTTCGGCGCGGATTTTCTTGGACTCTTCCTTGGCGCGCGGTGCGGGCATGGCCATATCGACCGAAGGCTCCGCCGACATCGCCGCCCCGGCGGCTGCGCCTACACCTGCATCTTTTTTATCTGCAGCCACGCGTTGATTTCCCGCCTGACGCCATGCGGCCAAGGGGTCTTCCGCGCTTTGCTTGGGCGCTTGAACAGCGCCGATTTCATTCGAAGATGCCGGACCCGTCGGCAGAGGAATAGCACTGCGTGTCGCCTGCGTCACAGGGGCGCTGTGGTTGCGGCTGTTTTCACTCTCAATACGCGCATTCATATCCTCTTCCGCGCCCGCGCCAAAAACAGTCGCGCGGTTTTCAAGAACCATACCCGAAACATCCACCGCATCACCCCCCGTGATGCTTCCCTGCATCAAACGCGATGCCTGCTGGTAAAAGAACGGCATGCCAAGGACGGCGACAAGGGCGCAGGTGGCGACGGCACCCGTGGTGCCCGAAAAGACGAAACGTTTTTGCATGAGTTTTCTCCCGATGTGGTTCAGTGCGTTGCTGATACCCATCGGACGTTTCGCGGCGTCGTTTCCTTGGACGGTTTTTGACATTTTTTCGTCGAAAGCGGCCATGGCGCGTTCAAGCGCCTGATTCTGCGCGTCTTTTGACGGTTCGGGCGCTGTCAGATTCGACAGCAGCTCATCCAGCTTCCTGTCATCCATGGCGTTTCCCCTTGTGTTTCAAATCCAGTTCGGCGGCGATTTTCTTGCGCGCTTCGGATACGCGCCACGACACCGTGCCCTCGGGGCAGTCCATGATCTGCCCTGCTTCCTTGTGGCTCATCCCCTGCCAGCAGACCAGCACCACCGTTTCGCGCAAGGCGTCGGGCAGGCCGTGGATAATGCGCAGCACATCCTTTTCCTGCATCTGGCGTTCGGGGTCGGGCGCGGCGGATACATAGTCCATATCTTCGAACAGCGGCATTTCGCGGTTGCCGCGGCGGTTTTTCGCCTTGTAATAATCCTTCGCCGCGTTGATGACGATACGGTACATCCATGTGATGAACGTATTTTGTTAAATTATTGACTTTATTAAATATTTTGTCGTATAATGGTGTACACAGTGTGTACACGGCATATGAGTTTTCAAGAGCTTAGTGTGGTCTCTGTACACAGATTGTACACAGAATGAGGCTTGGATGAGTTTCCAAATCGACACTAAAATTCTCAAAGACGGCTTGATTATTTTCCGCCGTAACGACGTTAAGCACCGTATGTGGTACTGCCGGATGGCTATCCCCAAGGAAAGGCGTTTCGGTGTTAACCGTTATAAGACCATTTGTCTTAAAACGACCGATGAGGCCGCTGCCCGTGCCAGCGCATTTGACCAAGACTCTGAACTTCGTTTCAAGGTCAAACATGAAATGCCTGTATTTAACCGAAGCTTTGCGCAGGTAGCTCAGGAATATTCGGACAAAGAAAAAGGCCGTGCCGAGGTAGGGCAAATCACCCATCACCGCTGGCGCGTGCAGGACTCCCATATCAAAACGCAGCTCAATAGATTCTTGGGCAAAACTCAAATTACTCTTATTGGTCAAGACAGATGGAATGAATATCCTGTCTGGCGACAGAGAAACGGTAAAGGCCGATCTGGCGGTAAGGTTAGTGACGGGACAATCCGTAGCGAAATGGCAACCTTAAAGTGTGTCATGGCTTATGCTGCGAGTAAGCAATACATAAGAGAAAGTCAGGTTTTCAAAGGAAGGCTTCCTTTAAGTAAGGCGCGGCGCGAAGAATTTACACCGCAAGAATATCGCCAGCTCCATACTTTCGCCCGAAAATGGATTAAGGAAGCGAGGGGCGATAATAACGAATGGTATAGAACAGTTGCTTATAACTTTGTCCTTATAATGTGCAATACAGGGATGAGGCCATCAGAGGCAAAAAATCTTCTCTGGAGAGATGTGGACATTCAGACTGACAAGCACGGTAGGCACTTCGTGCGCCTTTTTGTCCGCGGAAAAGGCAAACATCGAAATCTTGTCGCTGCCAGTAATGTGGCGACATACTTTGAGCGTATCAAAGAAATCAGCAGGGCTACAAAACCTGATGACCATGTATTTACGACTGATGACGGTAAAGAGGCCAAGACACTTTATCATTCTCTGATTGAAAGGCTTTTAATTGAATCAGGGCTTCAAAAAAGCTCTTCCGGTAGTCACCGAAGTACCTATTGTTTCCGTCACACCTACGCAACTTTCCGATTAACAGAGGGCGTCGATGTATATTTTCTAGCAAAGCAGATGGGAACATCTGTGAAAATGATTGAAGATCATTATGGTCACGTAAACCCCGTTAAAAATGCCGAGCGCATTTTGCAGGGGTTGCCCGGATGGGAAAGTATCGCTCCCTCCGCCACTACAGATCTCGCCGATGGCGAGGACGGCGGAAAGGGCAAGAAGAAATGACGATAAAACTTGGCGTCGAGTTCGGCGCTTTATCGTCAAAACGCCTTCGTCCTGCCGAGGCAGGATAAAACGGAGCGTTTTGTTTTCTAAGAACCAAGTTTGTAACACTACCGCTTGTGCATTACTCCTCAAACTCCGGCTCCCTGCCATCGGGGCCCAGTTCAGGGATAAGCGTTCTTAAAGCATCAAGGCCGCGCTGGTCGATGACAGCGCGTTGTAGAGACTTTCGCAAAACCGCCACGTAGCGGCGGCGATTTTCCATCGAAAGATTGGTAGTGGGGCATATCTGGGGTTTTGAACCTGTGAGCCAGCTCATGGTTATTCTCTTAATGTTCTTATTTTGTATATTTATTGTTCTTTTTAGGGCTGGAGTCAATCTGTTTTCATTTATCTCATTAAATACAATAGGTTAATAATCAACATCTGGCAAATACACCCCAAAGCAGGGCGCACCGCGTCTTACTCGCAAGCTCGCGGAGCCAAAGGATTGTCTCCGCCCATGCGGGTAACAGCCGCTTTTGCAAAAGCGGAATAAGAATATCCATCAATCAGAAATCGGAAGAGGAGGGGTAAACCCCTCGCAGCCGCAAGGGTCTTTGATGAACGTCGCAGGCCGTATCCCCATGTTTCCTCCCTATGGTCGTGCAACACGGGTGATACCCCTCGGCCTGCGCCGCCCTTGACAGCCGCACACCCCATTCGCGCTCGCCGCTTGGCGTTCGGGTTTCATGCGAAACCCGTATAACCCAAGAAGGAAAGCAAGACATGACCGAATATCAAACCATCAACTGGAATGGCCAGATACTGGAAATCTCCACCGAGCCGAACCAGACTTTTTCCCGTATCGCAGGCGAAGAATATACCCGTCTCAAAGTGACCACTGCCCAATCGGCACAGCCCCTTATTCATGACATTTTCTCGGCATCCCTCATCCGTCAGGCAGGCGGCGCGGCGGGTTTTGTCGATGTGATGCTGACAGCGCAAGCAGCGTAAGGGAGGGAGCCGCCATGACAAACGACCGTAAAGACGTTTACAGCCGCGTAACCGACCGGATTATTGCCGATCTTGAGCGCGGAGTCCGCACATGGATGAAGCCTTGGAGCGCCGAGCATACAGCAGGGAGAATATGCCGCCCCCTGCGGCATAACGGCATCCCGTATCAGGGTATGAATGTTCTCTTGCTCTGGGGTGAAGCTA
>CAZKBS010000031.1:0-16564 GCA_964551435.1 uncultured Micavibrio sp. | reverse complement strand
ATTATGAATAGCAGAATCACACTTCTGACTGGACTCCTTTATAGGGGGCAGGTCAGAAAAGTTAATGCCCTCATATAGAGACCAATCTTCGTACATGCAGTGGTTTAGAACATTGCCATATGGTGACCCAAGGACTGTTAATGCAAATGATTTTGGTTCTATGGGAGGTGCCAAATGACGATTGAACCTAAAAATTGTACTAGGGTTCGGACCCTAATGCCAAATTATACTGGGAATATTCTCAATCTTGGTAATTCAACTGCGCATGTCGAACGAGCGAAGGGCACCAGATTACTCGTCGTGGGCTTCGGCCTTCTTGGATTGTCAGGCGCTCTCAACTTCCTTGCTTTTACACTTTGATCGTGCCGAAGTTTAATGCGGCAACGTAATGGCGAAGATCTTTGCGCGGCTTGCGGCTGACGTTTCCGCTGATAACAAAGTCTCGAATCGAGGGGGGGGGGCGCTGCCGCCGCCCGGCGGAGGACGACTGTTTGCGGTGAACGCGCGCACTTTCCGAGCATTTATCGCATGGCGGTTCCACAAATTTTTCTGTACAGCACCTGCACAGGCAAAAACCGGCGGTTTTTGCTATTGTTTTTCAAAACTTTAGTGGAATCTGAAGATTTGGAGCGGGTGACGGGAATCGAACCCGCACAGCTAGCTTGGAAGGCTAGAACTCAACCATCGAGCTCCACCCGCGCCGTATAATAGGCAAGATAGCTTGCGGGTCGGGGATTGTCCAGAACTGCGCGCGGGTGGTTTTTTAAGCCGATGAAAATATTACATATTTTTCGTGTTTCTTGAGTATCCATAACGACCATGTTACAATCGAACCGTCAGAATAAATTGACGGGCTTCAAAGGCTTACGCGTGCTATCGGCGTGGTGCCGCGGGTCTGGCAGCGATAAAAACAATAAGAATAAATAAATATAAGGGTGTGAACACATGACTTCAGCGGCAGACGAGTCCGGCGCGGGCGGTATCGAAGCGGGTGAATACCAGCTGTATAAAGGGCTCGACCAGATTTTCGTCGAAACCCAGACCTTGCCGACCACGGGTGCCGTCAAAAACCGTCTCGGCCTCATGGTCATCGAAATGGATCAGGCGCTGCGCGCGTTTGAAGCGGGCGACAAATCCGGCGCTCTGCAACACCACGAAAAAATGCTCGGCCATTCGACATCTGTGCTGCGCGAAACCGAAACGCTCAGCGGCAAAAGCGAAGAGGCGAAAGCCGCGGGCGGGCGCAACGTCGCGCCCGATGTGCGCGTGCTGCTGACAACGCTGCTGGCGACCGAAGCGATTGTGAACGGGCAACAACCACTCGACCCTGAAACCAAGCCGTGGCTGAAAACGCTGCAGGCGGTATCGGACGCGTACAAAGCGAAACGTGCCGAAGAGATCGCGCATATCACGCTGGCCGCGCCGGGAACGCCGATCAGCGAGCCGAAAAAGACGGCAGGCGGCGTCGCGCCGGAATCTTTCACCTTCGGCGGTGTCGAAAAAATCATTCTGGGTGCGGAGCCGTCGAGCAGCCGTTTTGCGCAGGCCGAATTTGCCCCGCCGCGCGAAACCGTCTGGACGCGCCGCGAATACAAAAATCTGTCCACCGTTCTGGAGGGCATCAAGAAAACCGCGCCCGACAGCAATACGCGCGTGCAGGCCACCGTGGCCATCGCTTGCCTGAAGGCCATCAACAACCGCGAGATCGATATGCTCGCCCGCCAGCGTGGCCGCCGCCCTGTTGAGGACGAAGAAGCCGCGAAAGAAGTCAAGGAATACGCCGGACGACTGAAGGAATACGTCGGCAAGCTGAAAGACGGCGGTGCGCTCAGCAGCGGTCTCGAAGCCAATCTCGACCGCTATGCACCGCCCGCGCAGGTCGCGGCGGAGGGGCTGAAACGCACCCTCGGCAAGGGCAGCAGCCTGCTGGCAAAGGCTTTCCGCTTTGCGGTGGCTGTCGGCAAGCGCGTGTTCGGGCCGGAGCCGGAACATGCCGCCCGTCCCGCGATTACGGCGCAAAAACCCCACGATCCGCACAGCGGTTAAATAAAACCGCAGAATTCCTATAGCGATGAAGGCTGGCAAACAGCTGCGGCGGTCAAAATGCTATCTTCCATAAAATCCTGCTTGACGGCGCACGGGGGCTCGGCTATACCCGTGGGCATGATTGCAAACGCAGCGATATATCTGGCCCTGATGGCCACCATGACACTGGCTTGGGCAGCTCCGGGTTGGTGGCGTTAAGCCATTAACCTTTTGACGGCGGTTTCCGGCCCGCCCGCGCTATGCCGGTTGTCCCACGCACTACAGTCATTGCATTCAAAGCCGGAGCCATATCATGTCCCGCGTATTCCACGCCCAAAACCCCGACCAAGTTTTTCAAAACCGCGCCGAAATCGAAGCGCATCTGCTGACCAAAGTCATGACCGCGCAAGGCGGCAAGACCGGCACGGAGCTTGAGCTTTTCGTCACCACCCCCGAAGGCCGCCCGCCGAGTTTCGACCAGATCGAAATGCTGCTTGAAAACATCGCGCTGGCGCACAAAGGCGCGGAGCTGCTGCAGGAAAAGGGCCGCATCGTCGGGCTCAACCTGCCGGGCATCGGCGATATCTCGCTGGAGCCGGGCGGACAGGTCGAACTGTCGACCAAGCCTTGCGACAATGTGGCAGAACTCGAGAGCTGCAACCGCGCGCTGCGCCGCCTGCTGGATAACGCCAGCGCCTTCCTCGACCTTCACGTCGAAGGGGCAGGGCACAAGCCCGCGTTTTTGCAGGCCGATGACATGCCGCGTTCGCGCTTTCATGCCTATTACGCCTATTGTTTTGAACAGTACGGCAAAAAAGCCCAGCCGCTGATCGACACCATGAAATCCTGCTGCGGGCTTCAGGTCAACGTCGACCCGATGGGCGATAAATTCCACGAAATCTACCGCGCGCTGCTTTTGACCGATGTGGCCGAAAGCTTCGCCACGCGCAGCGACCGCCAGAAACGCCTGCATGAAACCTATGCCAGCGTCGCGCCGGAGCAGATGACGCCCGTGTTCGACGCGCTGTCGTGCCGCGATAACGACGCGCTGGTCACGCATATCGTTGACCGTCTGCTGACGTTGCGTGTGCCGTTTGTACCCGATGCGAACGCCCCCGAAGGCTTCCGCCCCGCGCGCGAGGTTTTCGGCAAGACCATGACCGTCGGCGATTTCCTGGCCGAGGGGAAACTGACCGTGCAAATCCTCGACAATGCGCTCAGCCTGCAGCTGACCATGCCCAACCTGCGCCGCCACGGCGTGTTGGAAACGCGCGCGCCCGACAGCATGGACGATATCGGCACGCTGATGAAAACCGCTGCGCAATACCACCGCATGACCTACGACGACACGGCACGCCGCGCGCTGCTGGACAGCTTCGCGGGCGTTGATAACGATCGTCTGCGCATCGCCTTCCTCAGCCGCTTCGAGATGGATAGCAAAACGCTGATGGCGTTTGATATCGGCGGCGGCAAAACCGTGGCGCAGCTGGTGGCCGCTGTGCGTGGTGACGACACTGCGCCCGAAGCCGCGCCGCAGGCGCTGGCCGCGCGCGCAAACCGCCGCCAGCCGCAGCAGGGGGCTTGAGTCCATGCATCTGCGCGGGGTTTTAATGGTGATGTTCTGCGGCCTGCTGGCGGTTCTGCCGGCAGGTGCCTCTGCGCAGGAAAACCGCATGCCCGCCGTACCGGCCGCGCCTGTCGAAAGCCAGAGCCTGCTGGGCAAGCCCGACATGACCGATGATGAAATCACCGCCTGGGCGACCGAGGCGGCGGTGGCCAGTCTGACCTTCGGCCACCGCGATTATCAGGCGCGCATGCCGGTGATTGCGAAATACTTTACGCGCGACGGCTGGCAAAAATTCACGACCGGCATGGTCAATACGCAGTTTCTGGATATCGTGGTCGCGCAAAAACGCGCCCTTATCGCCGCGCCCGCAAGCAAGGGCGTGATTGTGCAGCAGGGGCTGGTCGATGGTGCCTATGCCTGGCACGTTATTTTGCCGATGACGCTGTATCACAGCACCGAAAACGGCGACGAGCAGAAACAGAAAATCAACCTGAGCCTGCTGATTGCCCGCAGCAGCGAAAACAAGGACGGCCGCGGCATTGTCGACTGGTCGCAGGTCGCGGCAGCGCAAAAATAACCCGCTACAAAACACATATCAAAAAACCCCCGCAGCTTGCGCTGGCGGGGGTTTTTGTTTGAAGCGCGGCCGCTTAGCGGTGGCGGTGATGATCGCGGTGACGCGGCGGCGGCGGCAGGGCACGGTGATGATTGCGCGGCGGCGTGTAATGGCGGTGGTGGCGATGGTTATCGTTGGTGACCGCTTCGTGCAGGATGTAGAGAAGGCCAACGCCTGCGATGACATCAACGGCGTTCGGGCGGTATTGCGGCTGCACATAGACGTTTTGCGCGGGGCGGTTGAAGCGGGCTATCAGCGCGCTTTCGGTACGCATCGCATCGGCTTTTGCCTGCGAGAACTGGCGGTATGCCGACGGATCGTCCAGATTGAACGCGCGGATGACCGTTGCGGTGCCGTTGCCGTTCAGCGTGAATTCAAGCCCGACATGCTGGCCCGTTCGGTTGATGATGCCGGAGCTGAAACCGCGGCCTGCCATCGGATAGGCTTCGCGTACGCCAAGGGCGAAGGCGACGTCGTTGATGTCGCGCTGGCTGACGTAGTTGTCGGCGTAGTAGGGGCTGTTCACCGTCGACGTCGGATTGACGGGCACGGTCTGTGCCTGCGCGGCGGGCGGGACGAGGCCGGCGACAGCCAGCGAAAAGGCGGCAGTCAGGGATGCGATTTGTTTACGCATAGGGGGCTCCACTGATTGAAAAACTTGCCATATTCATAGAGGCGGGGCGAAAATTTGTCAACCGAAAGCGCCCTTGGACGGGTAAAAGAGCAGGATTATTGCTTGACATAAAGGTCTTACGGGGTAAGATGTGGTATCCTTTTACCGTATCTGAATAACGCCCCTTTGACCCTTTTGACAGGATAGCGCCACGCGCATGGCCAAAAGCAAGGAACCTTGGGATATTCCCGCGCTGGATGATGGCGAAATTCTCGCCCGCGCGTTCCGTATCAAACAGGTGCGCAAGGCCAGCGATGGCGAACTGCATTTCATTTCATCCCCGCATCTGGACCGCACCGCCCCCGACAAGGGCGCGGATGTGACGGAAAGCCATGTGCTGGATAAAGCCCAGGGGCTCAAGCTGGTCGCCACCGTGACGACCATCCACCGGTCAATCATTCCGTCTTATTTCATGCCGAGTGTCAAAGACGTACTGGCGCAGGTGCCGCCGGAATATCTGGCCGAGGTTACGGCCTATTCGATTGAAACCGACGACAGCAAACCCAATGCCGACCGCCCGAATTATCACCTCGGCGTTGCCAAGTTTTACACGGGCAAGCTGCCCGACCATATCGCCGCGCAGTCTGTTGTGCTGATGGGGCGCGTCTACAATCCGCCCGCACCGCCGCCGGAGCCGCAGGATATTCCCATCCTGCCGCCGATGAACGTGCGCCCGCGTATCAACCGCCCGCCGTCGCCCTGAAAAACAGCCGCGCCGGACAGACCAAGGGAAGGACGATGCCATGACCAAACCGCATAAATCCGAGGTAGAGCAAGAGCTCAAGATTTCCCTGTCCACCGAAGACCTCGAGCGGGTTTTCAAGGCATTTGCCGCCGAGGTTGATAAATCCGACATCTCCCACAAATACCTGCCGCGCGCCTATTTCGATACGCCCGCGCTGGAGATGCACGATGCGGGCATTTCCGTGCGAGTGCAGTATAAACCGGGCAAGAAGGGCAAACTCGGCAGCCACGAACAAACCGTCAAATTCGACCTGCCGCCCGATGCGGCGCGCGTCGCCGATGCGCTCTACCGCAAAGAGTGCAAAGACCTTGTCGAGGGGCCGCAGGCCGACCTGTCGCGCGTCAGCGATGCAGAGGCTGCGGCGAAAGTGCAGCCCTTCCAGACCAAAAGCCTGAAGCATATTTTTACCGCCGCCATCGAACGCCGTTTTTTCAACGTCGAGGTCGGCAAGGGCAAGGAGTGGGGCGAGGTCGAACTGGCCTTTGACGTCGGGGAGATATCACTGCCCGAAACGGGCGAAAGCCAGAAATTCGCCGAGATTGAAATCGAGGTCAAAGACGGCAGCCCCGAAGCCATCAATAAAATCCGCGACCGGATTTTTAAAATCGCCCCCTCGGCCCGCGTGCAGGCGGATGCGAAATCGGCGCAGGGGGCAAAACTGTACCGCAGCGCTCAGTCCCGCAAGCCTGCCGCGCCGTAAAAGGCGTTTTTAGGGTTTAAGCATTTCAAAATATATGTGAATTTAAGCTGTTCTTTGCAGGCGGCGTCAATCTGCTATACTGAAACGTAGTTTTATATGCAAATTTGCGGGGCATGTTTTGGCTCATCGGTTTCCACCCCGCAACCGGCTGTGCGTTTTGGCGCGGGCCATGCGTATAAGAAAAAAGAGCCGGATGTTTCAATTGCGGGAAATATACCGGTGGTATCTCCAAATTCCAACCTGCCCAGCGGCGGCCTGACCGCCCCTTTTACCGGCGCGGCGCAGCCTGCGCCTGCCGATGTGGTCACCATGGAGCCGCGCGCCGATGGCGGGCAGGAATGGCGCAACGCCAAGGGCGAATGGCACCGCACCGATGGCCCCGCCGTGATTGTCGGCGATGGCGAGCGTCTGGAGTGGTATAAAA
This sequence comes from uncultured Micavibrio sp., assembly GCA_964551435.1. Classification (GTDB taxonomy): domain Bacteria; phylum Pseudomonadota; class Alphaproteobacteria; order Micavibrionales; family UBA2020; genus UBA2020. Next base: position 9,814 of record CAZKBS010000031.1, on the reverse strand, counting down.
ACGGCAAGCTGCACCGCGATGACGGCCCTGCCGTGGTCTACAAAGACGGGCGCGAGGCCTGGTATCAGGACGGCCTTTTGCACCGTGACGGCGCACCCGCCCGCACGGGGCATGGCAACAGCGAATGGTTTGAACACGGGAAATTGCACCGCATCGGCGGCCCCGCCATGGAAACGGCGGACGGCAGCCTTTACTGGTATGAAAACGGCGAATTGCACCGCGAAGACGGCCCCGCGGCCATCAAGGCCGATGGCATGCGCCAGTGGGTACTGCGCGGCAAGCTGCACCGTAAAGACGGCCCCGCCATCGAACATGCCGACGGCGGAGAGTCGTGGTACCTGAACGGCCTGCCGCACCGCGACGACGGGCCGGCGGTCATCCGCAAGGGTGAAAAGAAATGGTACCAGCACGGCGTCGAAGTGCCCGAACCGCCACCACCACCCCCGCCGCCGCCTTTGCCGCCGCTCTACGGGGCGATTGCCGAGAAGGATGTGGTGCTGATGAAATCCCCCAAAACCTTCCGCCGCCGCCCCGCGCCGCAGCCGTAAACCGCGCACGGGATGCTGAAGGCGATGAGGGAGGCAGCTAGGGCGCCATAAGAGTCTGCTTCATTTTCTGGTAAAGGATTTCCTGCTCGGGCGTGCGCGCCCCGTCGAGGCCGAGGGCGCGGGTGTTCTCGTCAAGGATTTGCTGGCGCTCTTCGGGGGGCAGGGTTTTACGCAAATTCGGGCCCAGCTGTTTCATCTGGCGGAGGTTATGCTGCTCCAGTTCTTCCTGCGCCGCTTTTTGCGCGGCGAGGGCGCGGGCCATCCTCTTTTCAAACGCGGCGTCAATCAGCGGGTCCATCGCGGCGGCTTCGGCGCGGTCTTCGGCGGTGCAGGCCTGTGCCTGCGGCAGGGTGGTCAAAACATCCCGCGCACGGTCGAGCGGCAGGTCGGGATCATTTTCGATAGCAGGCTTCAGGGCGGCCAGACCATCCCCGCACAGTGCCGCAAGACCAAAGCTCGCGCCGAGCGCGGCGTCATAGTCTTTCAGCAGGGCGATGAGGTCGGGGGCATCCGAAGCTGTCAGCTTTTTCGAAAGTTTGTCCAGTGATTTTAAAGTATAACCGTAGCCGCGCGGGCCGAAAGTTTTGGCGCTTTTGACGATGCGCCAGACGCTGTCGCGGTCACGGGGCGCTTCGGCGCTGGCCGGTGCTACGGACGCTAAAAAAATCGAAAAAATAATCGCAAGAGGGCAATACTTAAATCGGCGCATAAGAATTCCTGTGCGTCATAACATCAAATGTTTCACATGAAACATTGTATTTAAGCATTTGTTATTTTGCAATATATACCGGATATTTCCGGTTTTGGATACTGCGGCCGCGCACTTCGATCGCGCCGGCGGAGGAAAATCTTGCGCTTTCATCCGCCTGTCCTGTGACGTGGATGGCGGGGTCGGGGTCGTCGTATTTCAAACCATCGACCACGGTTTTGGAGTGGCTGCAAAAGGCGCTGTAGCCGAAGCCGCCGGAGAAGCGGTAGCAATAGCCCGGCCCGCGCCAGCTTTTGGTATGGGTGACCAGCGGGACGTGGGCGCCCAGATAAACATCCTTGCCGACGTCGCCGTTGACGGTCAGCTCCCCGTGGGTGACGGTGATGCTGACTTTTTCCGGAATGTCTCCTTCGATGGTCAGGGCCCCCTGTGCGCGGTAGGATCTTCCCGCTTGCAGGAAACGGGCGGAGAGGGTGGTGTGCGCCTGCTCGGGACCACCGCTGAAAACCTGTTCGTGGCGTACGCTGCCTTTGAGCTCGTCACGCTCGGCGGTGGGGCCGATGTCATAATTGCGCATGTCGCAGCCTCTCAAAAGCGCGGCGGCGGCTGTGGCGGCAAAGGCAAGATGAAGGGGGCGGGGCATGATGTTTACAGCTGGCAGGCGGCCGCGAAGGCCCCAGCGGCAACGAAGGCTTTAAACGAGGTCATTTCTGAAACTCCCTAAAATTGAATGATTAATTCTACCTTGATTTTTCATAAACATATAAAAAATCAAGGTAAATTTATGTATTTCAATGGTTTAGTTTAAATCTTTTTTTTTTTTTTTGCGGTGCAAGGCCTGCGCGGCGGGTGACTCCGGTTTGCCGCCTGCATCGGGCCGGCGCGCGGGCGCGGCGCGGGGCGGGACAGGAGTGCATGGGCGGCATTTGCGGCCGTTTTTTGCGGTGGTTTTTTGTTTATTGGGCGTATTTTCCCTTTGCAAAAAATTCCGGGCGGGATTATATATCTGCCATCGTTATTCTCCCCGCATAATTAAAACTCGCAAATCCGGCCTCCGGAAACGAGGGGTCGCGGGAGGAAAACGGCGCATGAAGGACAGGCTCTAGGAGCGTAGCTCAATTGGTAGAGTACCGGTCTCCAAAACCGGGTGTTGTGGGTTCGAGTCCCTCCGCTCCTGCCATCCTTCCGCCGCGCCGGACGACAGCAACAAGCCCCGCACAGGCGGGGGGCGCGGCATACCGCGCGAGCAGACAGGATGTATCGGAAACATGGCGAAAAACCTCGTTCAGTTCGGGCGTGAAGTCAAACAGGAAGCCCAGAAAGTCACCTGGCCTTCGCGCAAGGAAACGACGACCACGACCTTCGTTGTGTTTTTGATGGTGGTTGCCTTCTCGCTGCTGCTGATGTTCGCGGACTGGATGATTTCCTCCGCGGTTGAATTCATCCTCGGCTTTGGCCGTTGATAGGCGCCTGCAAGGCCCGAAGATAACGCTACACGAATAACGCACTGGGATTTAATTAAAGGATATCGCACATCATGGCAAAGCGCTGGTACGTTCTGCATGTTTACTCCGGCTTCGAAAAGAAAGTCGCCGCCTCCATCCTCGAAACCGCGCAAAAACGCGGCCTTGCTGAATCCATCGAGGAAGTGATGGTCCCGACCGAAGAAGTCGTCGAGATGCGCCGCGGCCAGAAAGTCAACGCCGAGCGTAAATTTTTCCCCGGCTACGTGCTTGTCAAAATGGACATGAACGACGAAGCCTGGCACCTCGTTAAAAACACACCCAAGGTCACGGGCTTCCTCGGCGCTGCCGGCACCAAGCCGCAGCCGATTTCCGAGACCGAGGCGCAGCGCCTCATCAAGCAAATGACCGATGGCGCTGAACGTCCGCGTCCGTCCGTGTCCTATGACATCGGCGAGCAGGTCAAGGTTTGCGACGGCCCCTTCAATTCCTTCAACGGTACGGTTGAGGAAGTGGATGAAGGCAAATCCCGTCTTAAAGTTCTTGTCTCTATCTTCGGCCGTTCCACCCCTGTGGAGCTGGATTTCAGTCAGGTCGAAAAAGTTTAACAAAACGGAAGGCGATAAGGCTTTCACCTAAATGAAAGCCGTATGAAATGTTAGATTTCGCATGGGTTCTTGAACCTACGGCCTGGGCAGGCTTTCTGACGCTCGTACTTCTCGAGCTTGTCCTTGGCATCGACAACCTTGTTTTCATCGCCATTCTCGCGGACAAACTCCCCGCCCGTCAGCGCGACAAGGCCCGCACGCTGGGTCTTGCGCTTGCGCTGATCATGCGCGTGCTGCTGCTGATGGCCATTTCGTGGATGGTCAAGCTGACCGTCCCCATATTCCATGTCGGCGAACATTCGTTTTCGGGGCGCGACCTTATTTTGCTGGGCGGCGGTTTGTTCCTGCTGTTCAAGGCCACGATGGAAATCCACGGCCGGCTGGAGGGCAGGGGCTACAAAGAAAGCGGCAGCCGCTATAAAGCCAAATTCTGGATGGTGATTGCGCAAATTCTGGTGCTGGATGCCGTGTTCTCGCTCGACAGCGTGATTACGGCGGTTGGCATGACCGACCACCTGTCGATGATGGTGCTGGCCGTGGCGATTGCGATGGTAATCATGATTTTGACCGCGCGCCCGCTGTCGAATTTCGTGAACGCGCACCCGACGGTGGTAATGCTGTGTCTGGGCTTCCTGCTGATGGTCGGTTTTGCGCTGGTGGCCGAAGGTCTCGGCGCGACAATCCCCAAAGGGTATCTGTATGCGGCGATCGGCTTCTCCGTCGGTATCGAGGCGATCAACCAGTTCGCGCAGGCGCGTTTGAAAAAACGCGTCAAGGAAGACACCAACGTCAAGGCCCGCACGGCGGATGCCATCCTGCGCCTTCTGGGGGCGAAGCCTGCGGAAAGCGGCCCCGGCGACATGCAGGAAGCCGGCGTGCTTTTGCAGGAAGCCGGCAAGACCAGCGTATTGTCCGATGCGGAAAAAGACTTGCTGCGCGGTGTTTTGAACCTGTCGGCGCGGCCCGTGCATACCATCATGACCCCGCGCATCGAACTTGAATACATCGATATTCAGGATACGACCGAGGAAATCTTTGCCGAGGTCAAGGCCATGAACCGCTCGCACATTCTGGTTGCGGACGGCGAGATGGACAACGTCATGGGTATCCTGCGCCGTGACGATTTTCTGGTCGCCTGCCTGAACACCGACAACCATGCGCTGACATCGAAAATCCTGCACGAACCGCTGTTGGTGCAAAAACGCACGTCGGTGCTGGAACTTCTCGAAATCTTCCGCAAGCAGCCCGTCGAAATCGCCGTCGTGATTGATGAATTCGGCAGCGTCGAGGGCGTGGTCACGCACGTCGATCTGCTCGAAGCCATCGCGGGCGAATTCCCCGATATGGATGCGCCCGACGAACAGCTGATGGCGCCGCAGGAAGATGGCAGCTATCTGATTGACGGCATGACGTCGATTTACGACGTGCGCACGCGCCTGAACGTGGATTACGAACCCGACGGGCGCTTCGCCACCATCGCGGGGTTGGTGCTGCATGAACTGGGCCGTTTCCCGCAGCAGGGCGATAGCATGCCGTGGTGCGGCTATGCGCTGCATGTCGAGAAAATGGACGGCCGCCGCATCGACAAAGTCCGTGCTGTCAAAATCACCGACGACGCCGAAGACGACGCCAGCGCCTGATGCCGCAGAAAGTGCGCTTTTCATAAGGCGCGAATCTTTCGTGCGCGCTTGGGTAGCGAGCCGCCGTTTCCGCCCGTTTCCGGCCATTCGCGGCGGTGCAAGGGCGGCGGGCGAGCAGAGCCGCGGCTTTTTTCGATAAAAAAAGCTTTTTTTCTTGCAATTCAGGGATTCGGCGGTATATTGGCGCGCCGATGAAAGCCCGAAATGGGTTTCGTCGGTATGATTTGTGGGAGGCCACGCTTGTAAAGTCCACGGGCAGCCGCACCACAACCCTTTGAAACCTAAAGGATATATACAATGGCAAAAAAAATCCAAGGCTATATCAAGCTGGTCGTTCCGGCTGGTAAAGCCAACCCCTCTCCGCCGATTGGTCCGGCTCTTGGCCAGGCTGGCGTCAACATCATGGAATTCTGCAAAGGTTTTAACGCCCAGACTCAGGGCATGGAACCCGGCATGCCGATTCCCTGCGTGATCACGGTTTACTCTGACCGTTCTTTTACCTTCGTCATGAAAACCCCGCCGGCAAGCTACTACCTCGTCAAGGCTGCGAAACTTGAAAAAGGTTCGGGCACCACGGGTAAAGATGCGCCGGTTGGCAAAGTAACGACCGCACAGGTTCGTGAAATCGCGACGGCGAAACTGAAAGACATGAACGCAGCGTCCGTCGAAGCCGCGATGAAATCCATCGCTGGTACCGCGCGCTCCATGGGCATCGAAGTGGTGGAGGGCTGATATCATGGCTAAAAAAGAAACCAAAACCGCTCAGAAATCGAAATTCCCGAAACGCCTGCGCGCCGTGCGCGAGCAGCTCGACCCGACCAAAGTCTGGTCGCTGGAAGATGCCGTTGCGTTCCTGAAAAAGAACGCGACCGCGAAATTCGATGAAACCATTGAACTGGCCGTCAACCTCGGCATCGATACCAAGCAGTCGGACCAAAACGTCCGCGGCATGGTCGTGCTGCCGCACGGTACGGGTAAAACCATCCGCGTAGCTGTTTTCGCAAAAGGCCCCAAAGCCGAAGAAGCGAAAAAAGCCGGTGCGGATGTCGTTGGTGACGAAGACCTCGCTGCCATGATCCAGAAAGGCGATATGCCTTTCGAGCGCGTCATCGCGACGCCGGACATGATGGGCGTTGTCGGTAAGCTCGGCCAGATCCTCGGCCCCAAAGGCTTGATGCCGAACCCGAAACTGGGCACGGTTACGATGGACGTTACCGCCGCTGTGAAAGCAGCGAAGGGCGGCTCCGTTGAATACCGCGCGCAGAAAGAGGGGATCGTTCACGTCGGCGTGGGCAAGGCCAGCTTTGATGCGAAACAAATCGTTGAAAACATCCGCGCCCTGATGGATGCGGTTGTGAAAGCGAAGCCCGCTTCTTCCAAAGGTAACTACCTGAAGAAAGCGTCGCTGAGCTCCACGATGGGCCCCGGTCTGAAACTGGATCTCTCCAGCCTGACCAAAGCCGCCTAAGAGATACCCCGTCCTGTCCGTGCAAACGGGCGGGACGGGGTGAACTGCCGTCCGAGACTACCGGTCCCCGCAAGGGGCTAAATCGGAAACCATCGCAAGATGTAACCGGGCCTGTACAGACGAAGTCGACAAGAATTTAACAGAGAATGTTAGGGCTTGAGCTTCGGGACGGAACTACCAGCGGAATGCCGCGCGCACTTGAACTTGGCACTATGCGGCATTCTTCGTGCAATCCCGGCTGTGTTTGCTCCCTCACCGGACAAGCTCGCCATAACTAACAGACGGAGAACTCCGTGGATCGTACACAAAAAGCAGAAGCTGTTGCCCAGCTGCAGGAAACGCTGACAGAGGCCGAATCCATCGTCATCACCCAGAATGCGGGTCTGACGGCGGCGCAGGCATCTGAACTGCGCGTCCAAATGCGCAATGCGGGCGTCAGTTTCAAAGTATCCAAAAACCGCCTCGTTTTGCGGGCTTTGAAAGGTACGCGCTTTGAAGGTATCGGCCCCATGCTGAAAGGCCCGGTTGGCCTTGCAACCTCGAAAGATCCGGTTGCAGCCGCCAAAATCGCCGCGACGTTTGCCAAAACCAATGACAAGCTGATCATTGTTGGCGGCGCGCTCGGTGACAAAGTCCTCGACTTTGCGGGTGTGGATGCGCTGTCGAAACTGCCGTCGCTTGATGAAATGCGTGCAACGCTGCTGGCGCTCTTCCAAACGCCCGCAACCCGCCTTGCAACGATGTCGCAAGCGCCTGCTTCGCAGCTGGCCCGTGTCCTCAAGGCGTATGCCGACAAAGGTTGATAAACAGTCGCTTCGGATACCCTAAACACAAACGGTACTTAAGATACAAAACCCTTTAAGGAGAACTAAAAATGGCTGATTTGGCTAAACTCGTAGAAGACCTCTCGAAACTCACCGTTCTGGAAGCTGCTGAGCTGTCCAAAATGCTCGAAGAGAAGTGGGGCGTTTCCGCTGCTGCTCCCGTTGCTGTTGCTGCTGTTGGCGGCGCGGCTCCTGCTGCTGAAGCGAAAACCGAATTCGACGTTGTCCTGGCTGCTGCTGGCGACAAGAAGATCGAAGTCATCAAGATCGTTCGCGAAATCACGGGCCTGGGCCTGAAAGAAGCGAAAGACCTCGTTGAAGGCGCGCCGAAGCCCCTGAAGCAAGGTGCGACCAAAGCCGAAGCTGACGAGCTGAAGAAGAAGCTCGAAGAAGTCGGCGCGAAAGTCGAGCTGAAGTAATCACTGATCGTGATTTCTTCACACGCACAAGCTGCATGAAGCGTGGCGGCAGGGAATTTTTCCTGCCGCCCCTTCTGCTATCTTGAGCAAAGCAAAAGCCCTGCGGCCACGGCCGCGCAAAATACCGCGATCACATCGCCCTTTTGTTTTGCTGAAGATATCGGACTACAGACTAAAAAATTTAACGAAGCGGTTATTCGGTTGAATTGGTATCCGCTTCGGGTTTCGGAGGTTCCCTCCGGTTTCGCTGAGCAACGTACAAGAAAATACGGGCACACACACAATGAGCGCAAAAAAATCCATCCGTTCCCTCACTGACAGCAAGAGCTTCACCGGCCGCAAACGCATCCGCCGCAGCTTCGGCAAGATTCCCGAAGTTTGCGAAATGCCGAACCTGATTGAAGTTCAGCGCAATTCCTACGAAAAATTCCTGCAGCGCGACGTGCGCCCGGAAAACCGCCTGATGGAAGGCCTGCAAGAGGTTTTCTCCAGCGTATTCCCGATCAAGGATTTCTCCGGCCGCGCCGAAATCGACTTCGTGAAGTATGAACTGGAAGAGCCGAAATACGACGTCGAGGAATGCCAGCAGCGTTCCATGACCTACGCCGCGCCGCTGCGCGTCACGCTGCGTCTGTCGACTTTCGACATCGATGAAGATTCCGGCCTGCGCACCATCCGCGACATCAAGGAGCAGGATGTGTACATGGTCGATATGCCGCTCATGACCGACAACGGTACCTTCGTTGTCAACGGTACCGAGCGCGTGATCGTTTCGCAAATGCACCGCTCCCCCGGCGTGTTCTTCGATCACGACGGAGGCAAATCGCACTCTTCGGGCAAATACCTGTTCGCGGCGCGCGTCATTCCCTACCGCGGTTCCTGGCTCGATTTCGAATTCGATGCGAAAGACATTCTCTATGTCCGTATCGACCGCCGCCGCAAACTGCCGGTGACGACATTCCTGCTCGCGCTTGACAGCGACGAGTCCGCGAAATACCGCGAACGCCAGCATAAAGCGGGCAAACCGGTTGACGTGACCAAAATCCAGGGCGTGTCGAAAGAAGAAATACTGCACAGCTTCTACGACATCATTTCCTACGAAAAAACCAAAGAAGGCTGGAAAACGGCTTTCGTGGGCGAGCGTTTCCGCGGCGTGAAGCTGAAGTACGACCTCGTTGACGCCAAAGGCGGCAAAGTCAAAGTCACCGCCGGCACCAAAATCACCGCGCGTCAGGCCCGCAAACTGGAAGAAGAGGGGCTGAAAGAAATCCTCGTCCAGCCGGAAGAGCTGGTCGGCGCCTACATCGCGCGCAACGTGATGGATGACAAAACCGGCGAGATCGCATTCGAAGCCGGCGATGAAATCGATAACAAGAGCCTCGATAAGATTGAAAAACTCGGTCTCAAAACCCTCGAGGTTCTGGCGATCGACCACATCAACGTCGGCGCCTACATCCGCAACACCATGGCTGCCGACAAGTGCCGCAACCGCGAAGATGCGCTCGTCGACATCTACCGTGTCATGCGTCCCGGCGAACCGCCGACGCTGGAATCCGCCGATGCGCTGTTCCGCGGTCTGTTCTTCGATTTCGAACGCTATGACCTGTCGCCTGTCGGCCGTGTGAAAATGAACGCGCGTCTGGATTTCCAGACCGACGATCAGGTTCGCGTCCTGCGTAAGGAAGACATCATCAAAATCCTCAAAATTCTTGTTGACCTGAAAGATGGCCGCGGGGAAGTGGACGACATCGACCACCTCGGCAACCGCCGCGTCCGTTCGGTGGGCGAGCTGATGGAAAACCAGTGCCGCGTGGGCCTGATGCGTATGGAACGTGCGATCCGCGAACGCATGTCGTCCGTCGACATCGACACCGCCATGCCGCATGACCTTATCAACGCGAAACCCGCTGCCGCGGCTGTCCGCGAATTCTTCGGCTCCTCGCAGCTGTCGCAGTTCATGGACCAGACCAACCCGCTCAGCGAAATCACGCACAAACGCCGTATGTCGGCGCTGGGCCCAGGCGGTCTGACGCGCGAACGCGCAGGCTTCGAAGTCCGCGACGTTCACCCGACGCACTACGGCCGTATCTGCCCGATTGAAACGCCGGAAGGCCCGAACATCGGTCTGATCAACT
>CAZKBS010000030.1:0-18528 GCA_964551435.1 uncultured Micavibrio sp. | reverse complement strand
GAATCACTATCCGATTCTGTTATCAAGAAATTTATTAGGTCCGGACCCTAAATCCACTGTTCAATATTTTCGGCAGTGACCGCAGCGGTTTTTATTTGCGTATGCAGGGCAGCGATAGCGAGGGCCGCCCCCTTGAAAAAACCTTCTACCTGATTGCCCGCCAGGGGCACGGGCCGAACCTGCCGACACTGCCCGCGATCATCATGGCGCGGCGTCTGGCCGCAGAACGCGGCAGCATCCCCGCCGGCGCAATGCCCTGCGTCGGTTTGATGCAGCTGGATGAATACATCGCCGCCATTGGCGATCTGGATATCGAGGTCATTCGGCCGGATGAAGCATGATTTATCATAACTAAAAACCATCCCGCCGTGCGGATGGCTTGCCGCGCGTATCTGCCATTGAAGCGGGCGGCTGAACGTAATATCATCTCGGCATGTCTGACCGTCTTGTTATTCAATCTGTTACGAAGTTTTTTGGCAGCGCGCAGAACCCTGTGCGCGCCGTCGATGACCTGTCGCTGAACGTGCGGGAGAATGAATTCTTCACACTGCTCGGCCCCTCCGGCTGTGGCAAGACCACGCTGCTGCGCCTGATTGCGGGTCTCGAAAAATGCGATGAAGGCAAAATTCTGCTCAACGGCGTCGATATTGCCGAACTGCCGGCGAACAAGCGCCCCGTCAACACGGTATTCCAAAGCTACGCCCTGTTCCCGCATATGACGGTTGCCGACAACATCGGCTTTGGCATGCGTATGCAGGGCAAAGACGCCAAGGACATCGAAAAAGCCACCGGCGAAGCGCTGGAACTGATGCGCATGCAAGGCTTTGGCGCGCGTTATCCCTCCGAACTGTCCGGCGGACAGCAGCAGCGCGTCGCGCTTGCCCGTGCGCTGGTCAACCGTCCGAAAATTCTGCTGCTCGATGAATCCCTTTCCGCGCTTGACTACAAACTGCGCAAGGATATGCAGATCGAACTGAAGCGCCTGCAGCGCGAAACCGAAATTACTTTTATCTTCGTCACCCATGATCAGGAAGAAGCGCTGTCGATGTCCGACCGCATCGCCGTCATGGAACGCGGCCGCATCGGCCAGCTGGGCACGCCGCAGGAAATCTATCACCGCCCCGTATCGCGCTATGTCGCGGATTTCATCGGTATTTGCAATTTTGTCGCCGCGCCGAGCCTCGGCCTCAGCGAAAGCGGCCACATCGGCTTCCGCCCCGAAGATGCCACGCTGCTCATCCGCGCCAACCAGCAGCCGCAAACAACAGGACCGATTATCCACGGGCGGCTCGATGCTCTCGCCTATCACGGCGCGGTCACCTACTATCAAATCACCCTCGACAGTGGTGAAACCGTCACCGTCGCCGACCACGAAAAACTTCCCGTCAACGTTGACGACCGCGTGCGTATCGCGCTTTTGCCCGATATGCTGATCCGGTGCGCGTCGTGATGCGACTGTCGTCCGGCACCAAACTTCTGCTGCCGTTTCTTGCGGTCATGACTGTATTCTTTATGGCGCCGCTGTGCATTGCGGTAGCTTATTCTTTTATGGCGCCCGATCCGATGGGCGGGGTCAAGCCCGCTTTCTCGCTTGCCGGATACCAGCGTTTTTTCTACTCCGCCGATATTGACGGCAACCTGCAATGGGATACCCGCTATCTGGAGATTATTTACAGTTCCACCCGCCTTGCGGTCGTCGCAACACTGGCATGCCTGCTGCTGGGTTTTCCGATGGCATGGTTCATGGCCACGCGCCCCGCGCGCCAGCGCGATATGTGGATGATTTTGATCACCATACCGTTCTGGACCAACCTGCTGATCCGCACCTATGCGTGGATACTCATCTTGCGCGGCAACGGGCTTGTGAACCGCGGCCTGATGGAAAGCGGTATCATCGATACGCCGCTGGATCTTCTCTACAACCCCTATGCGGTCGGCATGGGGCTTGTTTACAGTTACTTGCCGTTCATGATTTTGCCGATTTATTCCAGCCTCGAGCGCATGGACTGGCGCCTGGTCGAAGCCGCGCAGGACCTTTACGCCACGCGTTTGCGTATTTTGTGGCATGTGGTGCTGCCCGCCTGCGTTCCCGGCATTCTTGGCGGGATTATTCTGGTTTTTATCCCCACCGTCGGCTCGTTCCTTGCCGCAGACCTGCTGGGCGGCGGACGCCACATGATGCTGGGCAACCTGATTGAAAACCAGTTCGGTATGGCGCGTAACTGGCCGTTCGGTGCGGCAATTTCTGTGCTGCTGATTGCCTTTGTGATGATCGGCCTGATGCTCATCGCCCGCCGTGGACAAGGCCTGAAAGGGGTGGTCGGATGAACAGCAACCCCAAAAACATGCCGGGTTTCGGCCTTTTAACATGGCTTGGCATCGCGTTCCTGTATCTGCCGATTTTTGCGGTTATCGCTTTCTCATTCAATAGTGGCCGCCTGATTACCGTATGGGAAGGCTTCAGCCTTGACTGGTATCCGCGCGCGCTGATGAATTCCGATCTGCAGCGCGCCGCCATGAATTCGCTGATTGTGGCCGTCGGCGCGACGTTTATCGGCACCGTCATCGCGCTCGCGGCGGCGCTTGCCCTGCATGGCGAAGGTGTGCCGCGTCCGCTCAAAAACGCGTCCTATACCATGATGGCCCTGCCGCTGCTGGTGCCGGAAATCGTCATCGCCGTGACCACCATGGCATTTTTCGCCGCGATCAACCTGCGCCTCGGCCTCATCAACGTACTGATTGCGCATATCGTTTTCTGCATCCCCTTCGCCTATGCCCCTATACGCGCGCGCATTGCAACCATACCGAAAAGCATGTCCGAAGCCGCCAAAGACCTTTATGCTGACGAATGGCAGGCCTTCCGGCATGTGACGCTGCCTCTGCTGATGCCGGGGATTTTTTCCGGCGCCCTGCTGGCCTTTATCACGTCGCTGGATGATTTCATTATCACGCTGATGGTCGCCCCGCCGGGTTCAAACACCCTGCCTGTGGAGATTTACAGCAAGGTCAAGCGCGGCATCACGCCGGAAATCAATGCCGCCGCCTCGATGTTGCTGGCATTCTCCATTTTTATCGTACTTCTGTCCTATATCATCAACCGCAAGAAAGTGATTTAACCATGAAAGTTAAACCATCGGCTCTTATCGCCCTTATACTCGTGATCGGCCTTGTCGCCGGCGGGTTATTCTTCGCCTCAAAGAATAGCGGGCCCAAACTTTACGTCTATATCTGGGACACTTACGCCGACAGCGAATTGTTTAAAAAATTCGAAGAAGAAACCGGCATCAAGGTCATCACCGAAATCTATTCCAGCAACGATGCACTGATGGCGAAACTGAAATCCGGCGCGCGCTATGATATCGTCGCCCCCTCGGGCAACTATGTCCCGCTGATGCTGGAACAAAAGCTACTGCAACAGCTGCCGGAAAACATCTCGGCCATTGGCAAAGACCTGACCGACAACATCAAGGAACCCGTTTATGACCCCGGCTATAAATACGCCATGCCGCTGTTCTACGGCACGACGGGCATTGCCGTAAACACCAAGCTTGTCAAGGAAGACATCACCAGCTGGTCGCAGTTTTTTGACCGCCCGACGGACGAAACGCCCAGCCTTGGCGTTCTGGATGATACATCGACGGTCATGGCCCTCGCCTCCATCGCGATCGGCCGCAAAAATTGTGACGGCAGCGAAGAAACGCTGAAGATGCTGCAAGACCTTCTGGTCGGCCAGCGCCCGCAAGTAAAAGTTTACGGATCGACTGGCTATTTCGAGCGTATGGCGGCAGGCGAAGTCGCTATGCAGATGGCCTGGAGCGGCGACGTTTACACTGCCCGTCAGGAAAATCCGGATCTCAAATACGTCTATCCGGTCGAAGGGGTTGAACTGTGGATGGACAGCCTTGCTATCCCGTCCAACGCGCAGAATGCCGAAGCCGCCGCGAAGTTTATTACCTTTGTGATGGACCCGCAGAACCAGGCGAAATACTCTGAATTCTCCGGCCAGATCCCGACGCACAAAGATACCGCGACGTATCTGTCGGGCGACATCCAGAACGCGCCTGAGTTCAATATCCCCGCCGATGCGCATACCTATGTGTCTTTCGCCTGCCCGGCGGAAGTCGTTCAGGCTTATGGCCGCATCTGGGAAAACCTGCTGCGTAACTAAGCTTTATACCTGATACCAAAACGGGTGGCAGGAGGCCATGGAACTCAGGTTCCGGACGCTTCCTGCCACTCGTCCGTTTCGGGATCGCGCTTGCCGGCCTCATCACACAGCACCAGCGCGCGGGTGACCAGAAACGGCCCGACCGTTTCCAAAATCGCCACCATGGCAAAGGTCACCGTCGCAATAACGCTGCCGGCTTCGGGTGCCAGCTTCATGGTCGTCGAGACAAGCCCGATCGCCATACCCGCCATCGGCATCAGCATCATGCTGGTCGCGGCGGAGGCTTTGTTATCCACGCCGCTCAAACGGCCCGCCAGATAAACCCCCGCCGTTTTACCCAGCCCCCGGCACAGCACCAGTATGACCGGCACAATACCCAGCGCCCAAAGATTGGCAAGGTCGATTTTCGCCCCGGCCATCACGAACAGAACGATGAAAAACAAATCCCCGCCCTCGCCCAGCCCCACCTGCGAGATTTTATGTTTCGACGTTTCAAACCAGCGCACGGCAATTCCCATCACCAGCGGCGAGAAAAGAGCGGACATATTGAGAGAAGCACAAATCCCCAGCGTCAGCATGACGCTGCCGATGACAATCGCGAAGCGGAAATGGTCATCACCCGCACGCAACTGGCGCGCAACCTGCACGGCTAGCCACGCGACCGCAATCCCGACCGCTACCGCCCCCAGCAGGCGATATAAAGGAAATCCTAAAATCATCGACCAGTCACCGGCGGCAGCGCCAATTCCAAACGGCAGCGACAGCGTGAAGAGCATGAAAGCAAACAGGTTATTCATCGCCACCAGTGATTTGGCGCGGTAGGACACAGGCCCCTTGGCGCGCATTTCTTCGGACACATGCACCAGCACGGCGGGGGATGAAGAAACCGAAATCGCCGCAATCATCGCCGCCACAATCGTATTAAGCCCCAAAAGAACACCCGCCGCGAAAACAGCCGCATAGCCAATCGCCGTCTCCGCCAGCGACAGCGACAGTAAACGGCGGGAGCGCAACATCGCATACGGATGCAGCATGGTGCCGAGCTTGTACATGATAAGCCCCAGCGCGATATCAATCAGCACCGACGATTGCGCCAACATGGGCTTGGAAATCAGCTGTAAACCATTCGGGCCGATGATAAGTCCGAGCAGCATGAATGCCGTAATCGTCGGCATCCAGTGCAGGCGGTTTGCCCATATACCGCCCGCCACGCCAAACAGCAACGCAACGCCGAAAACCAAAAGCGGATTGACCGCGGTTTCAAGCTGTAAAAATGCCAGCAATTCCATTCGAATTTTCCTGCCTGCCGATGATTGTCGAAATGATCATATACGCCCTTTTATACCGAATCTGCGGCAGGGCGAAGATGATTGATATGCCAAATGAGGTTCGATATAATCTGTTACATAAAAAACACAAGCTCCCTGCATACAACACCCTGCTTTTTCAAAGCGAAAGGACGCCGATGCGCTGCTGGATTTTTTTTCACGCTGACCCCCATTCCGATTATCCGGGCGCCTATGCAGTCAGACAATTCATGGAAACCGCCGCGCGCATGGATATCGAGCTTGCGGTGCTGAAGCCGCAAAATTTCGACCTTGTCGTCGACAAGGACAGCAACTGGTCCGCGGTATACGAAGGCAAGCCGCTTGAAAAACCGGATTTCATCATTTCCCGTACCGGCTCGGATACCAGTTATTTCATGCTCGCCGTGCTGCGCCACATGGAACATCAGGGCATCCGTATCGTCAACGCCCCGCCCGGTATGGAAGCCGCCGCGGATAAAATGCTCACGCAGCAAATCCTTGCCGCCAAAAATCTGCCGGTGCCGAAAACTATTCTGGCGAAATTTCCGGTCGATGTCGATTTTGTGGAGCGCGAAATCGGCTTTCCCGTCGTGGTGAAACCTCTGCGCGGCAACCGTGGCAGCGGCGTGATGTTGTGCGAAACGCGCGAGCGTTTCAACGATCTTGCCAGCCTGATCGACATGGCGGCAAACGGGTCCGAATTCATTTTTCAGGAATATATCCGCGCCAGCCACGGCCGCGATGCGCGGCTTATCGTCTGCTTTGGCGAGATTATTGCCGCTGTCGAACGGCGCAGCGAGGGCGGGCTTTTCAAATCAAACGCCGAACAAGGCATGACCCTGACCGCGTTCGACCCGCCGCGCGACATGCAAAAACTGGCCATCGATACCGCAGGCGCCCTGCAACTGGATATCGCGGGCATCGACCTTTTGTTTGACGAAACCGGATACCGGATACTGGAAGCCAACAGCGCCCCGTCCTTCAAAGAAGTCGAGGCCGCGTGCAATATTAATATCCCCGAAGCTGTTTTCCGTGCGCTTGAAAAGCAAAACCCGCATTCGCTCAATTCATTCCTGAGCAATTACGGGTTTTTGTATCGCGGGCTTTGATACGGCTTACATATCCAGCACGGGCGCCAGCCAGCGTTCGGCTTCCTTGATATCGATACCGCGGCGGCGCGCGTAATCTTCCAGCTGGTCGCGGCCAATCTGGTGGATGCTGAGATAATAACTGTCCGGATGCGAAAAATAAAACCCGCTGACCGACGACGCTGGCCACATCGCCAGACTTTCCGTGAGGCGAATACCCGTATTCTTTTCGGCATCCAGCATGCGCCAGAGCGCCAGTTTCTGCGTATGATCCGGATTTGCCGGATACCCCGGCGCGGGGCGTATCCCCTGATACCCCTCCGCAATCAGGCCGTCAATATCCAGCGCTTCATCAGGCGCATAGCCCCAGAATTCACGGCGCACGCGCTCGTGCAGGTATTCGGCGAATGCTTCGGCAAAACGGTCCGCCACAGCCTTGGCCATCATGCTGCCGTATGAATCATGCGCGGCCTCGTATTCGGCAACAATTTGCTCCAGCCCATCTCCCGCCGTCACGGCAAAACAGCCGATATAATCCGAAATGCCGGATGATTGCGGGGCGATGAAATCGGCAAGGCTATAGTTCGGCTTGCCGCCTTCGCGCACCAGCTGCTGGCGCAGGCCGATGATACGGTCTTTCTCGGCATCGCGCGTATCATTGGCATAAACAATAATATCTTCATCAACCGAGGCAGCAGGAAAAATACCTACCACACCGCGCGGCCGGATACGTCCGTCGGACTTGAATTTTTCAATCATGTCCTGCGCGTCTTTGTAGAGCTTCTTGGCCTCTTCGCCGATATTCGTGTCTTCGAATATGCGGGGATATTTCATCATCAATCCCCATGTATAGAAAAACGGGGACCAGTCGATATACGGGCGCAAATCGTCAAAGGTCACATCATCCAGTACATGAAGACCCGGCTTGACCGGTTTCGGCGGAGTATAGGCGGTGAAATCGGGACGGAAAGCATTAGCCCGCGCCTCGGTAAACGGTATCAGCTTTTTATTCGGTCCGCGCGATGCAAAACGCTCGCGCGTTTCGGCGTACTTGCGGTTAATGCCCGCCATATATTCAGGCTTTTGCGTATCGCTTAGAAGCGCGCTGACAACCCCGACCGCGCGCGAGGCATCTGCGACATATACAACGCCATGTTCGTAATTCGGCGCGATTTTAACGGCGGTATGCACTTCGGACGTCGTCGCCCCGCCAATCAGCAGCGGCACTGTAAAGCCCAGGCGCTTCATTTCAGATGCGACATGGGTCATCTCCTCAAGCGAGGGGGTAATCAAACCGGAAAGACCGATGATATCCACGTTTTCATCGCGCGCGACCTGAAGGATTTTTTCACACGGCACCATGACGCCGAGGTCGATGATTTCATAGCCATTGCACTGAAACACAATACCCACGATATTTTTACCGATATCGTGGACATCACCCTTGACGGTTGCGAGCAGGATTTTCCCCGCACTTTTCGCCTTTGCATCCTTTTCCTGTTCCATATAGGGCAGCAAATAGGCGACAGCTTTTTTCATCACGCGGGCGGATTTCACAACCTGCGGCAGGAACATTTTACCCGCGCCGAACAAGTCGCCCACAACGTTCATACCCGCCATCAGTGGGCCCTCGATAACATCCAGCGCACGGGCGGATGCCTGCCGCGCGGTCTCGGTGTCTTCGGTAATAAATTCGTCAATTCCCTTAACGAGCGCATGTTCCAGCCGCTTTTCGACCGGCAGGCTGCGCCAGACGTCGTCCACCTTCTCCGCTGTTTTTCCATCGCTGCGGTATTTCTCCGCCAGTTTTAACAAATCCTCGGTCGCGCCTGCACGGCGGTTCAGAATGACATCTTCGACGACGTCACGCAGTTCACGCGGAATGTCTTCGTAAATCGCCAGTTGCCCCGCATTCACAATACCCATATCCATGCCGGCACGAATAGCGTGATACAGAAAAACGGCATGAATGGCTTCGCGCACTTCGTTATTGCCACGCAGCGCGAAAGAAACGTTGGACACACCGCCCGATACCAGCGCATGCGGCAAGGTTTGCTTGATGATCCGCGTCGCTTCGATAAAATTAAGTCCGTAGGGGGCATGCTCTTCGATACCCGTAGCGACCGCAAAGATGTTGGGGTCAAAAATGATATCTTCGGCAGGAAAGCCGATTTTTTCGGTCAGCAGCTTATAGGCGCGGGTGCAAATATCGACTTTACGTGCAATCGTATCGGCCTGTCCCTGTTCATCAAAAGCCATCACCACCACGGCCGCGCCATAACGCTGCGCCAGTGTGGCGTGACGGATAAAATCTTCTTCGCCTTCTTTGAGACTGATGGAATTGATCACGCATTTACCCTGCGCGCACTTCAATCCCGCCTCGATCACTTCCCATTTCGACGAGTCGATCATGACGGGGACGCGCGCAATATCAGGCTCGGACGCAATCAGATTCATGAAAAGCCGCATCGCTTCGACGGAATCGATAAGCCCCTCGTCCATGTTCACGTCAATCATCTGCGCGCCGTTTTCAACCTGTTCGCGGGCAACGGCAAGGGCAGCCTCGAACTGGCCGTCCTTGATGAGTTTGCGGAATTTGGCGGAACCCGTAACGTTGGTACGCTCCCCCACGTTCACGAACAGCGTGTCATCGTCAATCGTAAAGGCTTCCAGACCCGCAAGACGGCAGGCCGGTTTTGCTTTGGGCACGGGGCGCGGCGGCAGGCCTTTCACCGCCTGCGCAAACACACGGATATGCGCGGGCGTCGTGCCGCAGCAGCCGCCGATGATATTCAGGAAGCTGCGCTCCACCCATTCACGCATTTCGGCAATCATCTGTTCGGGTGTTTCATCGTAACCGCCAAACGCATTCGGCAGCCCCGCGTTGGGATAGGCGCAAACATGCGTATCCGCGATATGCGCAAGTGTTTCGATATAGGGCCGCATATCTTTGGGGCCCAGCGCGCAGTTAAGACCGATCGCCAGCGGCCGCGCATGACGGAGGGAATGCCAGAAGGCTTCCGTCGTCTGCCCCGACAGCGTACGGCCCGAAGCATCCGTGATGGTGCCCGAGATAATCAGCGGCAGGCGCTCGCCCTTTTCCTCGCAGAATTTTTCAATCGCGAAAATCGCCGCCTTGGCGTTCAGCGTATCGAAAATCGTTTCGACCATCAAAATATGCGCGCCGCCCGCCACAAGGCCGCAGACGGACTCGTAATAGGCCTCGACCAGTTGATCGAACGACACGTTACGCGCACCCGGGTTAGAAACATCGGGAGATATCGACGCGGTACGGTTCGTCGGTCCGATACTGCCTGCAACAAAACGCGGCTTGTCTGGCGTCGATGCAGCGTCCGCCACGCGGCGGGCCAAGGCCGCGGCTTCGCGGTTCAGTTCGAACGCCAGATCTTCCATACCGTAATCGGCCAGCGAAATACGATTGGCATTGAAAGTATTCGTTTGAATGATATCGGCGCCAGCATCCAGATATGCCTTGTGTATTTCTTCAATCAGCTGCGGGCGGGTCAGACACAGAAGATCATTATTCCCCTTGAGGTCGCGCGGCCATTCCGCAAAGCACGCGCCGCGGTAATCGGCTTCGCTTAATTTATAGCCCTGAATCATGGTGCCCATCGCGCCATCCAGCACAAGGATACGTTCGGCCAAGGCACGGTCCAGAAGCGAATAACGATGGGGAATGGTCATGGCGGCTTTCCTGTTGGCGATACCGTTTAAAAGCGCTACGTTTGTATCATGAGACCGCGTGTTTTGACAGCCTAATCAGGGGAAAAACCATGCCCATCACCGCCAGCGACGACGAAAAATTCATGCGCCGCGCCTATCTACTTGCCCATAAAGGCTATAGCGAGGGCGGATGCCCCATCGGGGCCGTACTGGTCGATAGTGCCACGGGCGATGTATTGGGCGAGGGGCATAACATGCTGGTGCAGGAAGAAAACCCTATCCTGCATGGCGAAATGACGGCCCTACGCGCGGCAGGCCGCATGAAAAACCGCCATCACACCGTGCTTTATACAACGCTCCAGCCCTGTTTCATGTGTGCGGGCACCATTGCCCAATTCGGCATTCCGCGCGTGGTTATCGGCGATACGGCCAATGCCGGCAGCAATGAAACCGTGATTTTCCTGCAAAGCCGCGGTGTCGACGTCACCGTGCTTGACCCCGCCCACAGCGCCGCCGCCGCTGATTGCGTCAAACTGGCGGCACGCTTTCGCAGCGAAAAGCCCGACCTGTGGCTGGAAGATTGGGGTGGCGGGCCCAATACCACAACCGGCACAAGCGACAGCACGGAAAAAAGCCCCGCACTGCCAATATGTTAAGATACGCTCCGGTGTTATTAACGCGATACACACGCAGCATCTGGTATAATGAATATACCAGACATTACGGTTTCACCAAGGGGGAGGATACCGCTTGTTTGATTTGGATGTGAGCCAGCTTAAAACACTCGTCGTTGACGACCATATGGTCATCCGCCGCCTGATAGAAAACTTTCTGCGCGAAAACGGGTTTCAGCACATCGACCTTGCCGCGGATTGCGCCGAAGTTGAAAACAAACTGGAATTTCACAAATACGATATCATCTTTTTCGACTGGAACCTGCCCGGGAAATCCGGCTATGCGCAACTGCAGGAACTGCGCGAAAGCAGGCATCACGACGATACAGCGCTTGTCATGATTACCGCCGAGAGCGAGGAGCGGCATGTCGTGGAAGCGCTGAAGGCCGGAGCCACCGCTTATATTGTTAAACCGGTCGCGCGCGAAACATTCGATAAAAACCTGCAAAAAATTATCAGCTGGCTGGCACGCGTGCGTAACCTGCACGGCCTGCAAAAGCAGGAGGCCCCCGTATAAACCATGCCCCTGCACCAGAGCGCGCAAGTCAAAACAGATATCGAAAACCTGGTCGGCAAAACGATGCGTGACACGTTCGAGGGCATGTTTGGCTGGCGGCTTGAACCCTGCGCGCAGGGAAACCGTCCTATCCCCGCGCCCGTACACAGCCTTGCGCAGTTGCGCGAAGCCGAAGCGCCCGTCGAAGTTAGCGTGAGGCTGGATTTCGATCCGCAGCTGCTGTCGCTGGCGGGCGCGCATATCTACCCCGATGATATGCGCAACAGCCCCGATATGTTCACCGATATGGCCGCCGAGATCGCCAATATCCTTGCAGGATGCCTGAAGACATACCTCAACAGGCAGGGGCTTGCGCTGATGCAGGCCTCCACGTCAGCGGTGACGCACGTGCCGCAAACCACCAGCCCTGCGCTTGTGGATACGGCTTTCGAATATGACGACGGCCGGACACCCCGCCCGCTGGGAATCGTGGTGCGGATCGATATGCAGGAAGCCGTATCGGCCACCTAAAATTCATTTAAAATCAAAGCATAGATATGCAAAACTTTTCCTTCTTGCCGCCGTTATTGCCGCTGCTAATATGTGAAAAATTGTTTTTCACATATTAGGGCATCATGCCCTCATTTCCCAAACCCGCCACAGCCGCCCCATTGCTGACAACCGCCATCGAACAGGGCATGTCGATCGGGCAGCTAGAGAAGCTACTGAGAAAAGGGGCCGACACGCAGAAACCCGATCCGCAGGGACGCCTGCCGATGGATGTGGCGCTGGATCGCAACAGATGGGAATCGCCGACTTGCTGCTGGCCTATGGCGCAAAGCCGCCCGCGTATGAGGGCGACCCGAACGGCCCGCCGCAACTGAACTACAGCGATGCCGCGACCGAGCGTGAAACGGCACTGATTTACATGATCAAACATGCCATGGGTTTCCGCAGCTTCTATACGCTTCTGGCGAACGGTGCGGACGTCAATCTTAAAAACCAGGACAATGAACGCCCGCTTGGCGCCATCGTCGCGCGCGGATGGCCCTATGCGGCAGTCGAGCTTGCCAAACGCGGCGCCTGGATATCCCCCGAAGCCCCCGATGTCAACGAAGTGCTGGATAAGAAAACCGGCGCAACACGGCTGATCTGCACCATTCTGCAAGGCAACGACGGATAGTAATCTCGCAATTGCCGAGGTACTTATTCACGGCGGCGCCGACGTCAATGCAAAAGCGCTGCGCAGCCTCAACGGCGCGCAAATCGGCGACTCTCTTCTCTACTTTGCCATCCGCTATTCTGCGCTGGCATTATCAGATATGCTGCTGAAAACGGGTGCCAATCCTCATAGCACCAACGCCACGGGAGAAAGCGCCGCACACCACTGCCTGAACCTGCGCCGTGAAAATGAGTTGCAACTGCTGCTCGCCCATGGTTTTGACCCAGAAAAAAATTCAGCTTCAGCAAAAAGTGGTCTGGCAGCGAGGGCACCAGAATAGAAACGCATGACAGCTCCGCTCTCGAGTGCGCGCGCGAACTGACCGCAAAATTCGACGAGAATACCGAATATGGCCGGATGCTGAAAATGATAGAAACCCACATTGCCGGAAAACCCGCACCCGCAGCGTCCCCTAAACGGGCACGAACCGGCCCTCAGGCGGGATAAAGCGAGAAGATACACGCGCCAGCCAGATAACCACTTGACTTAAATGAATAAAATTCAGGCATCGCGCCCGCCTATCGACGGCCGGAGGCCGTGCGTGCTAAAATAAGTTTTTTAACAGTGACATCTGACAGCAGGATCTTTTACCCGCCGAAACCGGATGCGAGGACAGTGATATGAGGAACGCGATGAAGAACTTTTCCGCAAGTATTTCCGACGAGCTCAGCCTTTTGATTGTCGAAGATGAATTCGTCGATATCGAAATGACTCGCAAAAAGCTTTCGCGCTGCGCCCCGCGTGCAACGCTGGATGTTGCAAAGACAACCGCACAGGCCATCGAAAAGCTGCACAGCAACCGCTACCACTGCGTTCTTCTGGATTTGAACCTGCCCGACTCTATCGGCCCGAGCTCCATCAACGATATCCGCAAGATGGATAAAAGCACGCCTATCATCGTGCTGACCGGCTTCGCCTCCCCCATTACGGTCGAAGAGGCTATCAAAGCCGGTGCGCAAAAAGTTCTCTCCAAAAGCGACCTCAATGATGTCGTGCTTGGCGAGGCGCTGGCTGTTGCCTGCCGCTGAAAAAGCCTTATACACATTCGGCTTTTAGCCATTTTCCTGATGCAGGGTCACGGCGCGAAACCAGAACCCCTCTATTGCCGCCATCAGACGCAGAACACCCGAAAAATCATTCGCTTTGGTTACAAAAGCATTGGCATGGTTTTCGTAGCTGCGGACGATATCGCGCTCCGCATTCGACCCCGACAGCATAATCACCGGAATCGTGCGCAGATCGGGGTTGGACTTTATCTCGACCAAAACCTCATGCCCGTTTTTACGCGGCATGTTGATATCGAGCAGGATAATATCCGGCCGCGGCACCGCGGCATATTCTCCCTGCCGCATCAGAAACTCCATGACCGCCTGCCCGTCCGGCACAATATAGAGACTGGTTTTGCAGGCCATGCGATTAACGGCTTCCTGCACAAAAAAAGCATCTGTCCGTTCGTCTTCGGCGATAAGAATGGTAAACGGCTCACGGTTAGCCTTTGGCTGCATGGCCCCCTCCCTCGAAAAGACTGCGCGTCTCTACATAGTCGGGCAGTGTAAACACGAAACGGCTGCCGCCTTCGTATTCTTTATCCAGATAAATCTGGCCACCGTGATAGCGGATAATCCGCTGGCAGATAGCAAGCCCGATGCCTTGACCCGCATAGGGGCTTTCGTCCCCATGCAGACGCTGGAACAGCAGAAATACCTTGTCTGCAAATCGTGGATCAATACCGATACCGTTGTCGGCAATACTGATCTGCCAGACATTACCCGCCTTTTCAGCATCAATACGGATATGCGGCACTGTTTTATCTTTTCTGTATTTGATGGCGTTTTCCAGCAGGTTCTGGAACACCCGCAAAAGCTCCGCCTCCACCCCGCGCACGGTAGGCAGACGTCCGCTTTCTATTTCCGCCTGCGTTTCGGCAACTTGCGCGGTCAAGTTCATTTTTGCCGCCTCAAGAACTTTTTCAAGATCAATATCCTTGAAGTCACTCGCATTGCTGCCGATACGCGCGTAATCTAGAAGGTTTTCAATCATGCCGCGCATCTTGACGCTGCTGTCGGTGATAATCCGCAGAAAACGCTTTCCTTCGTCGTCAAATTTATCGCCGTAGGTTTCCTGCAAAAATTCCGCGCACATGCCCATATGCCGCACCGGCGCCTTGAGGTCATGCGACACGACATAAGCAAATTCTTCTAGCGCCGTATTGGAACGCAAAAGCTCCGATCTCGCGCGCTTTTCTTCGGTAATCACCTCGGTGAACATGATAATGCCGCCGACGTAGCCATCGCTGTCCCGCCAGGGGTGCAGGGCCCAGCGCACCCATTCCGTATGGCCATCGGCACGCACCCATGCATCTTCATCGCGCGACAGTATTTCCCCGCGCATGCAGCGCTGGTGGTGATCAAGCCATTCCGGCATGTCGAGTATCTCCGGAAACACATCATAATGCGACCTGCCAATGATGTCTTTTTCCTTGAGGCCGTAATCTTTCAGCCAGCGGTCGCTGGTCATGATATAGCGCATTTGTCTGTCAAACATCGCCACAGCCGAGGGCGTATGGCGCACCAGCATGCGCATGCGACCTTCGCTGGCAATGATCTCATGGGCCTTGCGCTCGACCTCCTGCTGTACAAGCTCGGTACGGCGCGACATAACAATCAGGAACATGGCCAGTAGCGATGTAAAGGTCATGCCCCCGAACAGAACGACAAGCGGGCCGTTGCTGTGAAGACGTTTTTCAAGAAGCGGTGTGCTTTGCCAAACCACCGTCCACTGCTGCTGTTTCACCTCCAACGCCTTGCGCGTGACAAACAGCGGCTTTTGCGGCTGCGGCGCGGCTGTGTCCCGGCTGCTGAAAATAAGATATTTGGGGTCTATTGTGTCGCCGTCATAGACGTCGAGATATATCTCCTCTTCCTGCATAGGATTATCGAGAAGATCTTTCATAAACTTTCGTGCAATAAATGGCGCATAGATCCAGCCCTTGAACGCTGCACGGCGCTGTTCCTCGGTGTCGAGAACGGCACCACGCTCATATAGCGGATGTAACAGCAAAAATCCCGGTGTTTTTTCCTGATCCTGCACCAAATAGACACGGCGGGTAATGGCCGCGCGGCCGCTATCGCGGGCGAGTACGGCAGCTTCATATCTGTTTTTTTCAAACGCGATATTCAACCCCACTGCTTCTTTGTTATGCTCCTGCGGCTCGACAAAAGATATCACGAAAAATTCGTCTGCATTTTTATCCGGTTTAATATCAAAATCGGCGGCGCCGGCGGCGCGTTCCTGCTCGATAAATTTATTGATGTTTTTTTTCGGAACCACAGCAATGAAGCCGATGCCGTTCATGCCCGGATAGTTCTTTTCTATATTGACCCATTCGGCGTAGCGCCGCCATTCGTCACGCGATACGCTTTCGGATCCCGCAAAAAAGCCCGCACCACCCAAAAGACTTTTTTCATAGGAGTCGACACGGTAAAGCAGGGATTTTTCAAGCTCCTGTGAAAGACTGATAAAAGTCCCCTTGCTTTTGTCGTAGATATTCCCGACCATCCCTCGCCAGGCGATAAAAGTGATCACGACGGATATAAATAACGCCAGAATAGCTGTAAAAGGCAACGAGTGCAGAATTTTCTGTGTCTTGGATCCCTTTGGCCAGACGGAACTTGCGATGATAAGCGTAATCGGCATAAAGGCGAGCACGCCAAAACTGTCACCCATCCACCATGTCAGCCAGCTGTAGAGCATCTGATCCTCATTTTGCACACCCACAGCATATAGTGCGGTATTCGCGATAGTCGCCGAAACCATGCAGCTGATAGGCGCGGAAATCAGCAAGAACACGAGTGCATCACGGGGCTGTTCGATAACCAAGGGAAAGCGGAAAAAGCGCGACAATAAAAATCTGCCAAAGCACGCCTGCAATACCGCGCCCGCCGCAATAAAAACGATGGCCAGCGTTTTCATCGACAGCAGTGTATCAATATCGCCAAATATGCCGCCGATACCTGCATTAAGAGAGAATGAACCAAAAAATACACCCGGCCACAATCTGTAGCCATAGAGCAGCAGCATCCCGAGTGCGATACCCGATGGCGGCCATATCGCTGTTGCATAGCTGGGAGGTGACGACACCATGAGTCCCAGCTTTCCCGTCAACGCGTAAAGCACGAACAGCAAAAAATTGAGAAGCAGAAGACGCCCTGCGTGAATCTGCCGGATTTTGATATCCTGCGTATCGGCAAAAGTTTTCGCCTGCGGCATGACGCCGTCCTCCCCCCGTCCGGAGCCGACCTCCGGGCCAAACGCACAGCAACCTGTGCTTTTACAATCTAGCACCCGAAAGTTAAGGAATAACAAAGCCGTCGGGCATCTTTTGACATTCGAACAAAAAGTGTATATAAAAAGAACATAACATGAATATTTACAAGATTCGTTCACGTTGCAGCCACCGACCGGAGTTTTCGCCTTGCCCTCTTCGCCCGCCTCTACTTCGGCATCCGCCAGCGCCCCGCAAAGCGGGCTCAGGTGGCTATATGTCGATTTCAACAGCTACTTCGCAAGCGTCGAGCAGCAGATGCGCCCCGAGCTGCGCGGCAAGCCGATTATTGTCACCCCCCTGATGAGCGATTCCACCTGCGCCATCGCCGCCAGCTATGAAGCCAAAGCCTTCGGCATCAAAACAGGCACACCGGTTTATGAAGCAAAAAAAATGTGTCCGGGCCTGATTTGCGTGAGCGGAAACCATGAAACCTATGTCGAGTTCCACCACCGGTTAATTGATGAAATCGAACGGCACATCCCCGTCACCGATGTTTGCTCGATTGATGAAATGGCCTGCCGCTTAATGGACAATGAAACCGATCCTGCTTTCCTGCGCGATCTGGCCACCCGCATCAAAAAAGGTATCGCAGAAAATATCGGTCCGTATGTCCGGTGCTCTATCGGGATTGCCCCTAACCGCTATCTGGCGAAGGTGGCAACCGACCTGCAAAAGCCCGACGGCCTCACTTTTCTTATGCCGCAGGATATTCCGTCGCGGCTGCTGGCGCTCACCCTGCGCGACCTGCCCGGTATCGGCCCGAATATGGAGCGTCGCCTGCGTGAACACGGCCTGCATGAGATTTCGCAGCTCTACAGCTTTTCTCCCAAGCATCTGCGCGCGCTCTGGGGCAGTATCTGGGGAGAAAAAATGTGGTATCTTTTGCGCGGCATCGAACTGCCCGAAGAAAAGCACGAACGCCGCAGCATCGGTCATAGTCACGTCCTCGCACCTGAACTCCGCCCGCCCGCGCAGGCACGTCTAGTCGCACGGCGACTGATGCTCAAAACCGCCAGCCGCTTGCGGCGCATGAAATATCTGGCGCGGCGGCTCAGTTTGTCGGTACGCATCGAAAACGGCCCGCGCCTCGCCGCAGAGGCGGAATGCATGCCACCCGCGCGCGACAGTTTTACCTTTCTTGAAATGCTCGATCGTCTGTGGGAAACACTGGCGCGCGATATCGGACGCAGGCGCATCAAAAAAGTATCTATTACCCTTTCCGGCCTGAACGAAGAAGACGCTAGCCCGCAGCAAGGAGACCTGTTTTCAGACGCGGCTGCGCCCGTGCAGGAAGCCACCGTTCACGCACGGCGCGAAAAATTCGACAAAATATCGTCGGCGATTGATACCATCAACCGGAAATTCGGCCGCGATACCGTATCCCTTGGCCTGACGCCGCAACAACGACAAAACAAGAATACCGGCACCAAAATCGCCTTTACCCGTATTCCCGATATCGAAGAATTCGCGGAATAATCTCCTCCACCCGTGCCTTTGGCCGCAATGCTGCGCCGCACATATGCGATCGCGCTGCTATTATTCGGCTTTAGGCAGGCATATTA
>CAZKBS010000029.1:0-18991 GCA_964551435.1 uncultured Micavibrio sp. | reverse complement strand
GGGAATCACTATCCGATTCTGTTATCAAGAAATTTATTAGGTCCGGACCCTAGTCTTTCAGGATTTCCTTGTATTTGCTTTGCAGGCCGATGTCTTGCTGCACCAGCTCGGCAATGCGGTTGTACTCGCGGATGTTCAGGTCCGACGCCTCGACGATTTTCATCATCTCTTTGTTGGCTTCGGCCGCGAGTACGTTCTTTTTATTCACATCGGCGGTTGCCGCGATTTTTGCCTGATATTCGGCATTCAAGGTTTCAACCTCCTGATGCACTTCGGCAAAGGCTTCGAGCTTTTCATCGGTGACATCCGCCGCCGTCGCGGGCGCCTGGATTTCTTTGCTCGCTGCCGTATCTGCTGCATGCGCAGAAGCCGCCGGCATCAGGAACAGGGCACTGGCGCCCAGCGCCATCAGGGTTTTTTTTAATTTTCATGATAAGTCTCCTTTTTCTGTGTGACTTTCTCGTTTCGTCACCATCGCTTACGCGCGGTGCAAAATCGCCGTTCCGAAAAAGATTCATGCTATGACAAGCGCGCGGCTAAGCGCATGAAAAAAGGCGAAGAAATTTTTCTTCGCCCTTGTTCATCGTGCAGGATCGTTTCTGGATTGTTGCCGCAGTGTTACGCGGATTTTGCCAGTTTCTGGTTTTGCACAAAATTCAGGATGCTGGAAAAATCCAGCTTGCCGCTGCCGGCTTCGCTATGCGCTTTGTAAAGGTCGCGCGCATGCGTGCCAAGCGGCGTTGCTGCATCCGCTGTTGCCGCGATTTCCATCGCAAGGCCGAGATCCTTGAGCATCAGGTCCGTACCAAATCCGCCCGTATAGCCGCGCGATGCCGGAACATTCTCCATCACGCCCGGCATGGGGTTATATACTTCGAGCGTCCAGTTGCGGCCGGAGCTTTTGGACATGATTTCCGACAGCACCTTGGGGTCAAGCCCGCCGGAAACGCCGAGGTTCAGCGCCTCGCTGGTGCCGATCATCTGGATGGCCAGCAGCATGTTGTTGCAAATCTTGGCCAGCTGTCCGGCACCGCTCGCGCCAGCGTGGAAAATATTCTTGCCCATTTTTTCAAGTACGGGACGCGCGGCTTCAAGATCCGCCGCTGCGCCGCCGACGATAAACGTCAGCGTACCGGCAGCCGCGCCGGCTGTGCCGCCCGATACGGGCGCATCAATCATGCGAAAGCCTTTTTGCGCCGCCGCCTTGGCGACGTCGCGCGCAATGTCCGCGTTGATGGTGCTGGAGTCAATCAGCAACGCACCCGATTTGGCATGGGCCACCACGCCGCTGGCGTCCAGATAGACTTTTTTGACATGGTCATTGCCGGGCAGCATGGTGATGATGATATCGGCGTCCTTGACGGCGCTGGCGACATCGGGCGCGGCGCTGGCGCCGGCATCGGTCAATTTTTTCACGGCGTCTGCCATGACGTCGAAAACGGTCAATTTATAGCCTGCTTTGCACAGGTTGAGCGACATCGGGCCGCCCATGTTGCCAAGGCCGATGAAGGCGATATGCTGCGTCATGATAAAATCCTTTCGGGTTTAAAAAGAAAATCAGGGTTTGGCTTCGTCCAGCACGCTGCGCGAGATAATCAGGCGCATGATTTCATTGGTGCCTTCGAGGATCTGATGCACGCGCAAATCGCGCAGCAAACGCTCAACCGGATAATCACGGGTGTAGCCATAGCCGCCATGCAGCTGCAGCGCATCGTTGACGATATCAAAGCACAGGTCCGAGGCGAATTGCTTGGCCATCGCGCAGGCGGTAATCGCATCGGGCGCGCCCGCATCCAGCTTGGCGGCGGCGCGGTGCACCATGGTGCGCGCGGCAATCAGGCGGGTGGCCATATCGGCGACCTTGAACTGCACTGACTGGAAACCGGCCAGCGGCTGGCCAAATTGCTGGCGCGTATGCACATAACCGCGCGCTGCGTCATAAGCCGCCTGCGCCCCGCCGAGCGAACAGGCCGCGATATTGATGCGCCCGCCGTTCAGGCCTTTCATGGCGATGGTGAAACCTTCGCCTTCGCTGCCCAGCAGGTGATGTTCGGGCACGAAGACGTTTTCAAACGTGATGCCGCGCGTGGGCTGGCTGTTCCAGCCCATTTTTTCTTCTTTGCGGCCATAGTGGATGCCGTCTGCCGTGGCATCTACGGCAAAGGCGGAAATGCCTTTGGGGCCGGGGCCGCCGCTGCGTGCCATGACGACCAGAAAATCCGTCGCACCCGCACCGGAAATAAACGCCTTCGTGCCTGTCAGGCGCCAGCCGCCGTCCACCTTTTCCGCCCGCGTCTTGAGGTTGCCCGCGTCGGAGCCGTTGCCCGGCTCCGTCAGGCAATAGGATGCGAGCTTCTGGCCCGATGTCAGCGCCGCCGCCCATTCGGATTTCAGCTGCGCCGTGCCCCAGTTGCAGGTCATCCACGCCACCATATTGTGAATGGAGATATAGGCGGCGGTCGAGGGGCAGGCAGCCGCGAGTTCCTCAAGGATAATCGCGGCATCCAGACGTGACAGCCCCATGCCGCCATCGTCAGGCGGACAGTACATGGCGCAAAATCCCATCTCGCCCGATTTTTTGATGACGTCGATGGGGAAATGCGCGGTTGCATCCCATTCGGCGGCATGCGGTTTCATTTCCGCATGGGCAAAATTTCGCGCGGCCTGTTGGAACGCGCGCTGGTCTTCGCTGAAATCGAAATCCATCTCGGCTTGTCTCTCTTGGTGGTTATTTCAGGCTGATCGTGGTGTTGACGCCGCCGGCGGTGGCCGCATCGTCAAACCAGCGCGCGGTTATAGTCTTGGTCTGGGTGTAGAACAAGATGGCCTGCTTGCCATAGGGGCCGAGGTCGCCCAGTTTCGAGGCGCGCGAACCGCTGAACGAAAACAGCGGTACCGGCACCGGAATTGGCACGTTGATGCCGACTTGACCGACGTCGATTTCTTCTTGGAATTTGCGCGCGGCGGCACCGGACTGGGTGAAAATCGCCGTGCCGTTGCCATTGGGGTTGCTGTTGATAAAGGCGATGGCCTCATCCAGCGTTTCCGCCTCCGCGATGCACAGAACGGGGCCAAAGATTTCTTTGTTATAGATATCCATTTTCGCGGTCACGCCGGAGAAAATGGTCGGGCCGACGAAGTTGCCTTTTTCGTAGCCTTTGGGGGCGGCGCTGCGGCCGTCCAGTTCCAGCTTCGCGCCTTCTTTCACGCCCTGTTCGATCAGGCCGCAAATGCGGTCCTTGGCGGCGCAGGAAATGACGGGGCCGACGTCGGTGTTGGGCTCGTGTCCGGCATTCACGCGGAGCTTTTTCGCCTGCTCGACAAATTCAGGGATCCACTTGCGCGCCTCGCCCACCAGCACAATGACCGAAGTCGCCATGCAGCGCTGGCCTGCCGCGCCGAAGGATGAGCCGACCAGAGCGCTGATGGATTGTTCTTTCGCCGCATCGGGCAGCACGATGGCGTGGTTTTTCGCGCCCATCATGCATTGCACGCGTTTGCCCGCCAGCGTGGCGCGGTTGTATACATGCGTGCCGACAGCGGTCGAGCCGACGAAAGACACGGCCTTGATGTCCTGATGGTCGCAAATCGCGTTCACCACATCGGGGCCGCCATGCACCACGTTAAGCACGCCGGCGGGGATGCCCGCCTCGATCGCCAGCTCGACCAGTTTCATGGTAGAGAGCGGGTCTTGCTCCGACGGTTTCAGCACGAAGGTATTGCCGCAGGCAATCGCCATCGGGAACATCCACAGCGGGATCATCGCGGGGAAGTTGAACGGGGTAATGCCCGCGCAAACGCCCAGCGGCTGCAAAACGGTATAGGTATCAACGCCGCCCGCGACGTTGTTGGCCAGTTCGCCCATTTGCAGGTTGCCGATGTTGGCGGCATGTTCGACGACTTCAAGGCCGCGGAAAATATCGCCCTCTGCATCGGGCAGGGTCTTGCCCTGTTCCGACGTCAGCACGGCGGCAATCTGTTTCATGTTTTCGCGGATCAGCTGCTGGTATTTCAGAAAAATGCGCGCGCGCGTGCCGATGGGCGTGAAGCGCCATGTCTTGAACGCGTCTTTCGCGGCGGCGACGGCAGCGTTGACTTCGTCTTTGGTCGCGAAGGGAACGCGCGCCAGAACTTCCTGCGTTGCAGGGTTGATGATGTCGCGCCATTCCGTCGTTTTGGATTCAACGAATTGTCCGCCAATCAGCAGCTTGACGGTTGGGACCGTTGCGGAGTGGGTTTTGGGCATTGCAGACTGGCTCATGGCGCACCTCTGTATTTTTTGGTTGAGTCTTTAATATTGTTTGCTGTGCCTGTTATGCCATGCGGCGGGGCGGGCGTAAACACACGCCGGATTCTTCCGTAAAAAAGCGGCGATATTTGGAACTTTGTTACTTGAAAAAGGTTGTCAACTTTGTGCGGCGCACTACATCAAATACAGCGTTCCGCAGTCGCGGAGCTTTTTTGTGCCGTTTGAACAGACATATAACCAACCTACTCAAGGAGAGTTTCGGATATGGCAAAAGAAATTTGTGCAGCGCAAAATAATCCCGCATGCATGATGCGCAAAGGAATCGCTTTCATGGCTTTGACGGCGGCGGCTGTCGCCGGCTGGCTGGCGTTTAGCGCGTCGGATGCCCTGTCTGCGACCGTCGGCGAGAAGGCGCCTGCCTTCACCGCGACCACGGCTGACGGCAAAACGGTGTCCCTGTCCGATTTCGCGGGCAAGGTAGTGGTGCTGGAGTGGCATAACAAAGAATGCCCCTTCGTTGTGAAGCATTACGAAAGCGGCAATATGCAGGCCCTGCAAAAAGAACTGACGGCGAAAGACGTTGTCTGGCTGACGGTCAACGGTTCTGCCGAAGGCAAGCAGGGCTATGAAACCGGCGAACAGGCGCTGAAAACCGCTGCCGATGGCGGCGCGGCCCCGACGCATATTCTGATTGATTCCAACAACGCCATTTCCAAAGCCTACGAAGCGAAAACCACCCCGCATATGTTTGTGGTGAACAAAGAAGGCACGCTGGTCTACGCCGGTGCCATCGATGACCGCGCGTCTTTCAAACAGGAAGACATTCCGGGCGCCAAGAACTATGTGCGCGAAGCCGTCAATGCCGTGCTGGAGGGCAAGCCGGTTGAAACCGCTTCCACCAAGCCCTATGGCTGCGGCGTGAAATACGCGGACTAAACCTTACTTCCCTAT
Organism: uncultured Micavibrio sp.; assembly: GCA_964551435.1. Taxonomy (GTDB): domain Bacteria; phylum Pseudomonadota; class Alphaproteobacteria; order Micavibrionales; family UBA2020; genus UBA2020. The sequence continues at coordinate 13,791 of CAZKBS010000029.1, read as the reverse complement.
ACTTACACACACACAAAACCCCGGCGGGCACCCTCGCCGGGGTTTTGTTTGTGCCGTGAGGGGGTTATTCGTCTTGCTGGATGACGACGGCTTTGCCTGTGCCGCGCGGAATTTCGCGCACAAAGGCGGTATCTTCGGCGCGGTCGCCCAGATAGCGTTTGATCAGAACCTCGCCGATGCCGACCATGCTGCCGGTATGTTTTTTATCCATCTCCAGCCACGCAACCAGATTGTCGATGGGTAGCCATTCAATGGCGTGCGGGTTGTTCGACAGCGGGTCGTAAATCACGATGATGGTATGGAACACATACTCTTCGTGCGGCACCAGCACGAACTGCACCTGCCCGGGCTGGAAGGTATGCAACCGGCGGTAATCTGCAATGATGCGGTGGGTTTCCGGTGTGTTGGGCATGAAGATTTTATAACGGCTGCCGCGCGCAAGGTTGACTTGAATGGCTTTGAAAATATCGCTGTCGGGCTGGATGGCGTAGGTCAGCTCCGGCGCGAAGGCCCAGACCTCGTCCGCCTGCATTTCAATCATCTGCACGTATTTCTGGTTCACAAGCCAGTTGAGGTTGTTGCTGAGAATAATGTTGTTGAGAACTTCGAGGCGACTGTCAAAAAAATCCTGGTTCTGCAACTTCGCCAGCAAATTGCCGACCACAAGGTTCATCAGCACGATGAACAGGAACACGGCGGTGCCGATGATGACGCCTTCAAGGCTCAGATACGCGCGCAGCACATCGAAGGTAAAGGCCATCATGATAACGCCGATACCGCTGGCGGCCACGAAAACCGGGCTGTGCATCACGCGGTAGACGATGGACTCCTGGCGCGGTTTGGGCTGTTCGCTCGCCATATGCTGCCTTTCTGTTTATAAAAGCCTATAAAATGTCCCCCTCATACCCTAGCAATCAAAGGTTTAAAAAGCCTGAGTATCAAATAACATAATCACAGTGCCTGCGTGTCTTTCTCTTTACAGCGTGCGCGGCATGCTTAGAATTTCCAGCAAACGCAAAGGACGCACGATGCCCGCCAACGCCAAATCGCAGGTTTTTTTCTGGTTGATGGTTATTGTGATTGTGGGGGCTGTCGGCGGTGTTTTATATATGGGCATGGACCGTGGCCTTGCGGGCGGAAGCGGCACCAAGACCCTGCGCGCTGTGGTGACAGGGCGTCCACTGGTGAACGCGCCACCGCGCACGCTGGAGCCTGCGGGGGAATACACACGCTTTTTTGAAAAAAAAATCGCTGCGTGTGAATTCCGGACTTGTTGATCTTCATCTGCCTTATTACTGGTTCGCGCCGTCAAAGCCATGGCCGCAGGGCCTGCGCTTTCCGCTGGTGATGGTCCTCCATGGCGCGCCCGGCAATGCCTATGCGGCGCAATACCTGATACAGCGCGACATGCAAATCCATTATCCCGCGTTTATTTTTGTACCGGTATTGCCGAACGGGATGACGTGGTATGAACCCGCCTCCACGCCGCAGGGCAGTGCGCATGACAAAGAACGGCCCAAAGGACTGCCGGGTGCGATGCAGGCGCTGGCGCAGATTGTGCGCGACTATCCCGTCGATATCAGCCGTATTTACATCATAGGCTGTTCCGAAGGCGGCGTTGGGGCTTTTGGCGCAATCAAGGAATACGGCGAGCTTTTTGCCGCCGCTGTGGCTATCAGCGGCGGCTGGCCACCGCAGCAGGCGGGGTTTTTGAAAAAAGCCCCCATGCTTGTCATGCACGGCGCGCAGGATACAGTGATCCCTCCGGAGCGCAGCCGTGACGTTTCCGTGCTGGCGCGTAAAATGGGGGCGCCGCTGGAATATGTGGAATTTCCGCAGATGTCGCACAACTGCCCCGCGCCGGAGCTTTACAGCCCCTCCGTCTGGCGCTGGATGTTTGGCAAAAAGAAATCCCTCGCCACGTCGCCGGCTGCCGCCACACCGTAAAAATCAGTGGCAGCTTTGGGGCGTTTCACAATCCTGCGCCGTCTCATCGCCTGCAGCGGGGGCGATACTGGCCAGAGACGCCGCATCAAGTATGATAATTTCCGCCTCTGCTTTGGGCAGTTCGACCGCGGGAGGGCGCGTGCTGGTGCGGTTGTCGTTAATCTGCGCTACCGGCGTCCATAAAAACGGCGTGGTGAAGCTGCCGATAAACATGTTGCTCTCGTCTATCTGCGGTTTGCGGCTGCCCGTGGCGGACACGGCAAAATCCCCCATCCCGATAAAATAATTCCCTGTGAACACGTTGCCGGTTGCTGATGTCAGGGTAACGGGGCCACCGCTGCCGTAATGGCTGAAATAGTTTTGATCGAAAACCGCGCCGGTCGTATGAACCAGCGTCAGCGCCTGTCCCGTGCTACCCGCGGCCTGCACCAGCGCACTGTTGGCGACGCGTAGTCCCGCCACACTGTCGGCCAGCAGACCGCCTGTGATTCTGATGTTCCGGATAGATACGCTATTTGCTGCAATGCGCAGCGCGGGGAGGTCTGTATCTGCAATCAGATGAGGCTGGTCGTTGTTGTCCTCGCCGACCAGTGCTACGGTGCGGTGCAGGACAAAATTTCCGTGATAGTTGCTACTCGCCAGATGAACTTCTGTTGACCCGTCTTGCGCGGCTGTATCAAAAACACTCTGCAAATCCGCGCTTGCGCCGACCAGTACAGCATTGTTTTTGCGGTCGGCTGCACCCGCGGCAGGGCTGAGGATGATTTTTCCGTCTTTTTGCGCAAAGCGCTGTGCGGAGATTACACCTGTGTTGTTGATGACATTATTGGCAGCGGTCTGTGCGGTGCGCACACTAAGAAAAACGCTGCCGCCATCGGCTTCGATGATGCCGCTGTTACGCAGCCGCTCGATATTACCGGCCAGCGCGCCCGTGACTTCTATCGACCACAGGCCATCGCCATACATATCAAGCGTCGCGGCATCACCGCTGGCGAGGGTCACGCTCCCAAGCCGTGCGCGGATGATGCCGCTGTTATGTACCGCTGGCGCGACAAACGCGGCAAGGCCCGCGCCGCGCACGGTAATTTCGCCGTGGTTATCAATCCGTGCGCCGCTTTGCGCGGCGACATCGCTGAAGACCGCAGAGCTGCCGGATAAAAAATCCGCCGGATTGGCGAGGGTGCCTGTGGACGCGATAATGCCGCTGGTATCGATCTTCGCACCCGTGCCGAAAACAATACCGTTGCGATCAAGAATGACAACCGTGCCAGGGGCGTTCAGCTGGCCGTAAATCTGGCTGGGGTCGCCGCTGCTGTTGGTTACGCGGTTTATGGCGATGCTGCGGCTGTCGGGCTGCGCGAAGTCAACATGGGCGTCGCGGCCGATATCAAAACGCTGCCAGTCAATGATGACGCGGCTGTCCGTCTGGGTGACGGTCATGGTGTTGCCACTGGTCGTCATGGCGGCGGCGCCGGTTGTCGAAAATCCTGTCGGCAGGGCATTTGCTGCGGGCTCCGCGCAGGCGATTCGTGCGGCGATCAGGGGGGAAAGGGTGCCCAGAAGCAGGGCGCGGGATTTAAAAAAACGCGATTTTAAACGCATGGGTGAAAATTCCTGCGGGCTTACGATTTTTGCGAAAATGACCAGTACCGAGTGAAAAGGGATAGATTCTTAAAAAGAGAGTCATGATTGCCATAAAAAACATACAATCGCAACCATTTTAACCTTTTGCGCCGTGCCTGCGGCGGCGGCACGGGCCGGAAAAATGCACGGTTTTCATTGATTTTGCGGAAAAACCGGCGTATACCCATTCCCATAAGTTTAATGATTGAAATCCCTGATTTCCTTTTCAGACAAAGGATAGCGATATGTCTTCTTCGATCGAAAGCAAGCTGGAGCAAATCGAGCGGTCCATTCGCGAAGACCTGCAGAAAAAGCAGGAACTCGGCAAAGTGGCCAAAACCTTCGCCATCATCGGCGGCATTTGTGTTGCGGGTGTTGTGCTGGTGAAGGCGCCGATTTTCCTTTTGGGCGCCGCGGCTGCGGGTACGGGCTATGCCGTGACCAGCTGGATGCGCAGCAAATGCGAAGACCGTCTCGACAGCAAATACCAGACGCAGGCGACCCTGATGATTGCGCAGGAGGCCGCCCGTAAAGGCAACGAACCTGCCGCCGGCATGTCCCCCGAGGCGGGGCTCAAAGCCGGTTTTCAGACAGCAAACACCAACAGCGGCCCTGACCGCGTGGACGAGCTGGCCGAAACCGTCGAGGAGCTGCGCCAGCAGGTCGAGGGCAACACCGCGCCGCTCGACAAACCCAAAAAACTCTTCAAGGGTTTCCGCCGCGATAAATAAAGCAAATGCTTAAACAAAAACCCCCGCGGCCTGTCTGCGGGTTTTTTTTGTTGGGCTCTTATTTGCGCCATAAAAAAAGCCCCTCCGGATGGAGGGGCTTTTTTCTAAGGGCTCGCGGCCGCTTGCTTACATCGCGTTGTTTTTCGGCGGTTTCGGCGGCTTGGGCGCATCTGCGGCAGCCGGTGCGGGCGTTTCTGCGGCGGGCTGTGCATCGTCGTTGGCCGGCGTTACGCTGTTGAAAGAGAAGCGGACTTCTTTCAGAGCCTGGGTTTTCTCCAGAACCTTCGCGACGTCCTTGGTGGCGCGTGCTTCGGTCAGTTCTTTCATGGTGTCGGCGAACTGTTTTTTCAGATCGTCCGGCGCCTGCTTGTAGTAGTCCTCTTCCATATCTTGCTGCGCTTCTTTCAGCTCCGCATCGGCATTCGCCATTGCGGTCAGGGTTTCGCGCTGGATACGGTCTTTTTCCGCGTTGGCTTCGGCGTCTTTCAGCATACGCTCGACTTCCTGTTCGGTCAGGCCGCCGTTTGCTTTGACGGTGATTTTCTGCGCACGGCCTGTTTTCAGGTCTTTCGCTTCAACCTTCAGAACGCCGTCGGCATCAATGCTGAGCGAGACTTCGATCTGCGGATCGCCTGCTTTCGCGGGGGCGATGCCGGTCAGGGCGAAGTGGCCGAGCAGTTTGTTGTCTGCCGCCATCGGGCGTTCGCCCTGGTGAACGAAAATGTCCACCTGACGCTGGCCGTCTTCTGCGGTCGAGAACACGTCTTTGAATTCCGTCGGAATGGGCGTGTTGCGCTCGATCAGCGGGGTCATGACGCCGCCTTTGGTTTTGATACCGATGCTGAGCGGGATAACGTCCAGCAGGATAACGTTTTCGACTTTGCCCTGCAGGATCGCACCCTGAACGGATGCGCCCATGGCGACGATTTCGTCGGGGTTGACGTCGCGGCGGGGTTCTTTGCCGAAGAAGTTCTTCACGGTGTTGACGACCATGGGCATACGTGTCTGGCCGCCGACGAGGATAACCTCGTCAAGGTCGGAAATTTTCAGGCCCGCATCGCCGAGCGCCTTTTTGCAAGGCTCCAGCGTTTTTTCAACGAGGTCTTTCACCAGGTTTTCGAGCTGCTTGCGCGTGAAGTTCATCTCGAAGTTGATCATCTGGCCTTCGGCATCGGGCATCAGGAAGGGCAGGCTGACCGTGGTGACTTCTTGCAGCGACAGTTCGATTTTCGCTTTTTCAGCCGCTTCGCGGACGCGGGCGATTTGCTGGGCGAACTGGCTGCGGGATGCCGCGCTGCTCAGGTCGATGTCGGTACCGTGTTCTTTGTTGATTTCCTTGACCAGGAATTCGGTGATGCGTTCGTCGAAGTTTTCACCGCCGAGGAAGGTGTCACCGTTGGTCGACAGCACCTGCACCATCGTGCCCATGTCTTTGTCGGCCATCACTTCGAGGATGGAAACGTCGAACGTACCGCCGCCAAGGTCGAATACGGCAATTTTGCCGCCTTCTTTTTTGTCCATACCATAGGCAAGGGCCGCAGCCGTCGGCTCGTTGATGATGCGTTTGACATCAAGGCCGGCAATGGTGCCTGCATCGCGCGTGGCGCGGCGCTGGTCGTCGTTGAAATAGGCGGGAACGGTAATGACCGCTTCGGTCACAGGCTCGCCGATTTGTTTTTCAACGGCTTCTTTCAGTTCGCGCAGGACCTTCGCGCTGATTTCAGCCGGGGCCATGGCTTTACCGTCGACTTCAACCCATGCGTCACCGTTTGGTGCCGGCACGATTTTGTAAGACGACAGGGCCTGCATTTTCTGGACTTCCGGATCCGCGAATTTGCGGCCGATGAGGCGTTTGACGCCATAGATAGTGTTCAGCGGGTTCGCGACGGAACCGCGCTTGGCGTTTTCACCGACAATCCATTCGGAACTGACGTCGCCGCTTTGCTTGTCGCGGGTTTTCTTGAGGGCGATGACCGAGGGGGTCGTGCGCTTGCCGAGCTGGTTCTCGTAAATTTTCGCCTGATCGTTTTCGTAGATGGCGACGGCAGAGTTCGTCGTGCCAAGGTCGATACCGATAATTTTACCCATGGTCTTTTGCCTCTCTTGATATCGGGGTGTGTATTTATATTGTGTGTGGTTTAAAGCCTGCGGTTATTCCGTTTTCTTGCCTGAACGTCATGCAAAACTTGCGAGATGTTTCCAAATCGCGCCTGCGCTGCAATTATTATTGTCAGGCGGGCATCAGCGGTGCATGCAAATTATGTAACTTATAAGTGAACGATGTGCATTATGTCAACGTGATGTTGAAAATGCAAGCATAGGGGGCAAAAAAATCGAAAAAAAGCTAATCTATTGAAATTATTGATTTTAATATTTTTTCATAATCCCAAAAAGCGCGCTGCCCACGCGTATATGGGTGGCCCCGCATCGAATCGCGGATTCAAAATCGGCGCTCATGCCCATGCTGAGCATAAGGGGTTTTGTGGCGCCGAGCGTCTGGCCAAGTTTATGCAGTAGCGCAAAGTGCAGCGCCGCCACGTCATCTGCGGGCGGAATGCACATCAGCCCCGCAACCGGAATATCAAGGTCAAGACAGTACCTGTAGAAATCCGCCACATCGCGCGGCGCGATGCCGCCCTTTTGCGGCTCTTCTCCTGTGTTGACCTGAATGAAACAGGGCAGGAAGCGGTTTTGCTTTTTCATTTCCTTCGCCAGGACATCCGCCAGCGCGGGGCGGTCAAGGCTTTCGATGACATCAAAAAGTTTGACGGCGTCTTTGGCCTTGTTGGTTTGCAGCTGCCCGATCAGATGCAGTTCGATATCGGGATAGGCGGCGCGCAGCGCGGGCCATTTCTCGGCCGCTTCCTGTACACGGTTTTCACCAAATACGCGCTGGCCCGCGTGCAGCAGGGGCAGGATTTTATCTGCGTCCTGATTTTTGCAAACAGCGACCAGCGTGACGCTTTGCGCCGCGCGTCCGGCTTCCTTGCAGGCGCGCAGCATGCGCGTGCGGATATCGGTCAGGCACATGCTATTTAGCTGCCGGAGCCGACAAAGGCCGTCGGCGCAGGGTCAATCACACGCGCGCGGCCGCTTTGTACTTCGAGCACCGCAAGGCCGCGGTCGTTGAGGCCGTCGGGGCGCAGGCGGAACAAACCGTCAATGCCCGCAAAACCGCGCGGGTTTGTCAGGCGTGCGCGCGTAAAGGGCTGCGCATCGCTGGTGCGCGACAGCACCGCGGCCAGCGCCGTTGCATCATAGGCCAGCGTGGCAAGGCGCGGTGGTGCGCTGCCGTAGCTATCCATGTAACGCTTTTCAAAATCGCGGCGCAGTGCCGGATCGGGCGCGGCGAACCAGCCGCCATAAACCGCGGGGTTACGCGTCAGGCTTTCATCATCCCAAAGGCCCGTGCCGATGAAACGGGTGTTTTTATTGTCGATACCGGCAAGATCCAGCAGCGATACCAGCGAGCGCAGGCTCTCCCCGCCGACAGGCAGCATCAAGGCGCGGAAATCCGGCGTGCCTGTGGGGCTGGTGGTGGGGTCTGCGGGGTTGGCGGGCGTGATGCCGGATTGAACGGCAAAATCCTGCACCATGGTTTGCAGTGCGGTCTCGCCTGCCGCATAACGCCCGACGCGCAGTATCGGCGCGCCGCTGCGCTGCAGGGTGCTGATGACTACATCGCAGTATTCGGTTTGCGGGGCATAGACGGCAAGCGGGCTCAGGCCCGTCGATTGCGCGTATTGCGCGACGCGGGATACCTGCGCGAAGGGCAGGAAACCCAAAACATAGGTGTCATTGCCCGCGAGTTTCCAGTCGGTGGTGAAAGCGACCATGGGGATACCTGCTTGCGCGGCGACAGGTTTGGCGGCGCGGACGTCATCGGCGAAAATCGGGCCGAGGATCAGGTTGCTGCCTGCGGCGGCGGCCTGACGCGCGGCGGCGGCGGCACCTTCGGGCGTTGATTGTGTATCCAGTGGCAAAAGCTCGAACGTGGCGCTGCCGACATCAAACAGCGCCAGCTGTGCAGATTTCAGCATCGCCTGTCCCAGATCCGCGCTGCGGCCGGACATCGGCACCAGTAGGGCGACCTTGACGGGCGTCGCGCGGACATCGCCTGCGCTGGTCTGCAATCCGGGGCGGCCATGCTGCGCGGCGAGGGCCTGATCTTCGCGGCTCAGCGTCTGGCGCTGGTGCCATGTTTGCCAGCCGACATCCGGCAGGCTGTTGGGGTCATTGGTGACGACGCCCTGCGCCGTATTCGGCTGCCCGCTGCCAGAGGTTTGGCAGGCCGATAAGCCGAAAACCGCAACAGACAGCATGAAGGCAAGCAAGAAAGATTGCAGGAACGCGGGAATTTTTGTGTATGCTTGTTTCAAGGAAAAAACTCCAAAACTCTTCAGGACAAATAAACAAAAACGGGAGCATCCGAACCGAATGTCCGCGCCCAAGGCCCATCTTACACCGGGTTTATATATTGTCGCTACGCCGATTGGCAATCTTGGCGACATGACCCTGCGCGCGCTGGAAACGCTCAAGGCCGCCGATGTGATTGCCTGCGAAGATACACGCGAAACCGGCAAACTAGCGCAGGTTTATGGCATATCGGCGCCGCGCCTGCCATATCACGACCATAACGCCGCCGAGATGCGCCCCAAAATCATCGAAAAGCTGAAACAGGGGCAGGTGGTGGCGCTGGTGTCGGATGCCGGCATGCCGCTCATTTCCGACCCCGGATACAAACTGGTGCGCACCTGCCGCGACGAAGGTCTGCCTGTTACCTGCGTGCCCGGCGCCTCGGCGTCGCTGACGGGGCTGGTGCTGTCGGGTCTGCCGGCGGACAGGTTCTTTTTCGGCGGTTTTTTGCCCGCCAAATCGGCAGCGCGGCGCACGGCGCTCGCGGATATTGCTGCCGTGCCTGCCACGCTGGTTTTTTACGAAACTGCACCGCGGCTGGCCGAAAGTCTTGCGGATATGCAGGCCGTGCTGGGGGCGCGTCCGGCGGCTGTGGCGCGTGAACTGACCAAGAAATTCGAAGAAGTGCGCACGGGCAGTCTGGCCGAACTGGCGGCCCACTACGCCGATGCAGGGGAACCGCGCGGCGAGATTGTCGTTATTGTCGGACAGGGCGATGCAGCGGCGGCATGGGATGAAACCCGCGTCGATGCCCGCCTTGCCGAGGTGATGCAGCATCAGGGCCTGCGCGTCAAGGAAGCCGCCGCACTGGTGGCCGCCGAAAGCGGCTGGCGTAAAAACGACGTTTATGCCCGCGCGCTTGCGGTTAAAGACGTCGGCAGGGATGGCGCAGGTTGATGCCGGTGATGACGGGCTACCGCCGCGGGATATGGGCGGAAACGCTGTCGGCGTGGTATTTGCGGCTGAAGGGCTACCGGATTTTATCCATGCGCTATAAAACCCGCGTGGGTGAAATTGATATTGTCGCGCGGCACGGCGGCGTGCTGGTCTTCGCCGAGGTCAAATGGCGCGGCACGCAGGACGAAGCCAAGGCCGTCATTCACGCGGGTAATCAGGCGCGGGTGCGGCAGGCGGCGGAACTTTACCTGCAGAATCATCCGCGCTACACTGGGCTTGACGTCCGCTTTGATGCGCTTGTATGGGCGCCCGGACGCTGGCCGCTGCATATCAGAAACGCGTTTTAAATTGCGCCGTGCAGATGGCGTAACATCAGGGGAGAGTGGCGATGCAAAGCCGGAAAATTTCGACATATCTTATGACGGGCCGCATGGCCGTTCTCGCGCTGGCGATGGGGGCTGTGCCGCTGTTGTCGGGCTGCGCCGGTCTGGCGCTGGGCGCGGGTGCGACGCTGGGCGTTGCAGCCGCGCAGGAAGGCGGCATTCAGGGCGCGGCCAGCGATACCGCGATCAAGGTGCAGATTTCCGACGCATGGTTCCGTCATGACGTTGAAATGTACCGTCGTCTTGGCGTCACGGTCAAAGAAGGCCGTGTGCTGGTGACGGGGACACTGCCGCTGCCCGATGACCGCGTCGAAGCGATCCGCCTTGTCTGGCAGGTCGATGGCGTGCAGCAGGTCATCAACGAAATCCGCGTCGATGACAAAGGCGCGACCGTCGGCACCTATGCCAACGATGCCTGGATTACCGGACAGGTCAAAACCCTGATGGTCTTTGACAAACAGGTGCAGTCGATCAACTACACCGTCGAAACCGTCGGGGGCACCGTCTATCTGATGGGTATCGGCCAAAGTCAGGGCGAACTGAACCGCGTTATCAACCACGCACGCAATACGCGCGGCGTCAAAAACGTTGTCAGCTATGTGCGCCTGCGCGGCGAACCGCCGGCGGTATCGGCCGCGTCCGGCCCCGCTGTCAGCCCCGCCCCGCCGGCCCCTGTGTATCAGGACCCTGTCCCCCTGACGCCGCAGGCCGTCGAAAGCGCACCGATTGACGATGCGCCCCCGGGTGGCTTTTGAGAGAGGACGACACTGTAGACGACCTGCACGTTTTTGAAACGCCCGACGAAGCGTTTCAATACGTCAGGTATGCGGGCACGCTTCCGGATGCCGACATCAATCTTGGCGCTGCCGCGCTGGCGCTGGCGCTGTTGTTTCTGCCTGGCGTCCGGCCGGAGCGGTACCGCCATCACTTGCGCAAACTCGGTGAGCTGACGGATGAAGAACATGCGCTGCGTCTCAAGGCGGGCGAGCAGGACAGTGCAGAATTACGTCTGTCGTGCTTGCGCCGCGTGCTGCATGAACAGCAGGGTTATGCGGGTGATAACCAGAATTACGACGATATCCAGAACGCGAATCTGATCCGCGTCATCGAGCGTCGCCGCGGGCTTCCGGTGGCGCTGGGGCTTTTGTACATCGTGGCAGGCCGTCATTGCGGCTGGCAGGTGGAGGGGCTTAACTTCCCCGGCCATTTCCTTGTCCGCATCGAGATGGACGGCGAGCGTCTGATTGCCGACCCCTTCCGTGCCGGTGCGGAAATGGACGCGGCGGCGCTGCGCGGTCTTTTGAAATCGATTGCAGGGGAAAAAGCGGAGCTGTCGCACCAGTTTTACCTGCCTGTTTCCAACCGCGACATCCTGATACGTCTGCAAAACAATTTTAAAAAACGCCTGATCGAGCAGGAAGACTACGCGCAGGCCGTCATCGTGGTCGAGGCGATGGAGGCGCTGGCCCCCGCCGAATACCGCGCCTTGTTCGACAAGGGCGTTCTTTATGCCAAATTGGGGCAAAAGGGGCAGGCCATCAAAGCCATCGAAGATTATATCGCCCGCGCCCCCGATGCCCGCGACCGCCAGCAGGCGCAGGGCATTCTCCAGCAAATCCGTCTGATGCCGGATTGATCCCCGTTTCGCCGCCGCTGCCGGGCGGCGCTTGCCTTTGTATGGCTTTGGATTATGCTTGTGCCTATCCGCAATGCGGTTCTATCAGTCAGAGGATATAGGTCATGGGTATTGTTACGCTGTTGCTGCTGGGTGCTTTTACGCTGGTCTATCTCAGCAAGTCCATTCCTAAAAAGCCGCCCTTTCTTGAAAAGGCCGTGGCTTTTCTTTTCGACAACATGAAATATCTGGGCGTAGGCGGTGTCATTTACGGGCTGCTGGATGCGATTATCACGCCGATCAAAATCTATCAGGTCGATTATATGGTTGTGCGTATACTCGCGGACGTCATGATCGTGATGATGGCGCTGCCGTTTTGCTTCGACAAGCTCATCGAAAAACACCGCAGCAAAATTAACGCTGCCGTGCTCGAAGAAATTTCCAACAGTATTGAATGGGTTCGCAGCCGCGATAAAATTGTCGGCGGTGCGGGCGCTGTACTGGTGGTGCTGATGTTCGCGTTCGTGTTCAGATAAACACGTGCAGTGTAATAATAAAAAAGCCGCCGATGTCCGGCGGCTTTTTTATTGTGTGGAGTATTTATCCAATATCCTTACCGCCTTTGCGGCGATGGATGCGGCCGATGCGCGGCACGCCGACGTCTTTGCCCACTTCGTGCGCATGTGTGGCAGACAGAATATCGGCAATTTCTTTGGGCATCGGTGGCGGCTTTTGACCCATATTGCGATCGCCGTCATCCGAACGCAGCCACTCATAGGCTTCCACTGGCAACGGGATTGCGCCCGGTGGACAAAAAGCCTTTTTCTTCGACGCCGGTGCGGCGTTATAAAGCAAAACCGTATAACCACCGGCATCAGTGACCTGCGGTATGCGGCCGTTGACGCCGAGCATCTGGCCGATCTGGTCTTTTTTGATTTTATAATTGGCGTAAAGTTCGGGGTAATCGCAAAGCCCCGGCGTGAGCGGGATGGCGTCTATGAGGGCGGCGATTTTCTTGCCCTCTTCGGTATCGCGGCGCGGCGTGACGGTGTATTCACCGCCTTCGCGGCGCTCGATATGATATGCAGCGGATTCGGGCACATCGACCGTTTTGCCCGCGTTCCACATATTGTCTTTGCCTTCGCGGCGAATGGACAGCAAAAGCCGTGCCTTGTCGCCGCCACCCATGCTGTAGCTATAGGTGCAGCTGATACGTACATCTTCGCCAGCGGGAAGGTTTTGCAGGATAATGTCTTTTTTCTTCGCAACCTCTTCTTCGATACCGCGGCAGGCTTCCTTGATGATGCGCTCCCACTCTTTGGTGCGGGCGCGGTAATCGTTGACAGCCTCAAGGCTGCGCCCGCCGGGCAAAAAACAGACCCGGTCGTTTTGCGCATAGGAAAAAGATTTGCGCAGTTCGCTTTGCGTTGGCGGGGTATAGTCCTCAGGCGTTGCGACGCCTTCTTTTTTGACCGAGACGATCGGCGCATTGCCAAGCCAGCCACCGGCGAAAAGAAGGTTGTCTATTTTCCCTGCTTCTTTTCCGCGAATGCGTTTGCAATCGACGGGGCTGAAATGCTCACCCTTATAGTCAATCGGCGCATACATGAAATAGCGCGGCTCTTTTTCCGGCGAGGTGAAAATCTGCGGGTATTCGATATAGGCGCGCGGCAGCGTCTGCACGCCCTTGAACACCTGAATGGCGGGGGATTTGAGTCCTGTGAGCGCCAGTATCTCCGGCGCTTCCTTTTCCATCCGCGCAAGGAAGCCTTTGTACATCGCATCCCAGCTTTCGCCGATGTCTTTCATGTTGCCGGCTTGCAAAACGGGTACGCGTTGCAGCTCTTTGCGCAGCTCTTCTTCGAGGCGCTTCGCCGCATCCAGCGCGCGGCCTTCGAGAGCATAAAGGGCAGAGCCGTTTCTTTCCTTGGCCATGATTCTACATCTCTTGTATTGGGAGGGTTGTCTATATTCATAAAACCGGCGGCGATGGATGTAAAGGCCGCTGTTTTGCGTATCCATGCGCAATATGCTATGGTCTGGGCCGCAAACATCCGGGAATCCCCTTGTGATAGGGGTGAATAAAACTAAAGGAAATCAAAGCCATGGCAAGCTACCAGTACGTTTATGTGGTGAGAGTATTCTTTTAATTAATTGATTTTTAAAGATATTTTGATAA
>CAZKBS010000028.1:0-19562 GCA_964551435.1 uncultured Micavibrio sp. | reverse complement strand
CTCTGACTTTGGGGAGCTTACCGACATACTTACCGACATAAAGAGTGGATGTGGGAGTACAATCATAGACACTGAAAGACGAAGCGTCCATATAAAGCGTTGATTTCGTTTTATTTTTTTGGCTGGCGTGTACGGGGAGGGGCGTGTGGAGAAAGTGAAATGGTGCCGTTGATAGGAATTGAACCTACGACCCACGCATTACGAATGCGTTGCTCTACCCCTGAGCTACAACGGCGCCTCTAAGACGTTGACCTTGATATCACCTTGAGAATGCGTCGGTCAACTTAGTAACACATTCAAAAGTCTGGCAGTTTCGCAGGGGGCTGGATAATTACGAATGCGTTGCTCTACCCCTGAGCTACAACGGCCCGTCACGCGAAAGGCGTGAAAACAAGCTGGGCGGACAATAAGGGAAATCGCGGGTTTTTGCAAGTCTTGGCTGCAGCGGGATTTTTGAAGGCGGCGGGGCTGAAAATGTTGTTATTTTTCAAATATTTTTTAATCTTCTGTCTGGGGGTTGACGCCACCCCCTCCCGCCGTGTCACTCTGTAGGCCCCGTAACGATTTTGAGGAATCAGCATGAGCGACGCCCCGCACACTCCCGTTTTGACCGATACAGCCGACGGCCTGTCGGCGGATGCCTTCTTCGATGCGAACCCGGATATTGAAATGCTCGAAGCTTTCATGGTCGACGTCAACGGCGTTCTGCGCGGCAAGCGTATTCCGATGACCAAGGCGCTGTCCGCGTTCAAAAGCGGTATTCGCATGCCGCGCTCTTCGTTTGCGGTGGATATCTGGGGCCATGATGTGCTGGAGGCGGGCCTTGTCACCCAAACCGGTGATAACGATGGCGTCTGCCGCCCCGTGCCGGGCACGCTGTGCCGCACGCCGTGGATGTCGGTGCCGACCGCGCAGCTGATGATGACCATGCAGGATGCCGATGGCAAAGCCTTCTTCGCCGATCCGCGTCAGGTGCTGAAACGCGTACTGGGTTTTTTCAAGCGCGAAGGACTGACGCCCGTCGTTGCGGTAGAACTTGAATTCTATCTGATGGACAGCAAGCGTGACGAGCGCGGCTTTCCCCAGCCGCCGCTGTCACCGCGTACCGGCCAGCGCGTACAGGCCTCGCAAATGTTCGGCCTTGGCGAGGTGGAGGAGTTCAGCTCCGTCCTTTCCGACATCAACCGCGCCTGCGTAATGCAGGGCATTCCTGCCGATACCACGATTTCGGAGAACGGGCCCGGCCAATACGAAATCAACCTCTATCACGTGCCCGATGCGCTGCTGGCAGCCGACCACGCGACCATGCTGAAACGCGTCATTAAGGGCTGTGCGCGCAAAAACGGTCTTGATGCGACATTCATGGCGAAGCCTTACGGCGATCGCTCCGGCAACGGTATGCATGTGCATTTCAGCATTCTGGACAAAGACGGCAATAACATCTTCGCGGGTAGCGATTATCGGGGCTCGGACGCCTTGCGCTACGCCATGGGCGGGCTGTTGTCGACCATGACGGAATCCGCTGCGGTTTTCGCGCCGAACTTTAATTCGTACCGCCGCTTCATGCCGGGCTCGCACGCGCCGACGCGTATTGCCTGGGGCTATGATAACCGCACCGCCGCCCTGCGCGTGCCGGAAAGCGAGATTGCCGCAACGCGTATCGAACACCGCGTGCCGGGCGCCGATGCCAACCCGTATCTGGCGATTGCCGCGATGCTGGCGGGCGCTTTCCACGGTATTCAGGGACATATGGAGCCGGGCGAGCCGCTGACAGGCAGCGTTTATGAAAGCAACGCGCGCCATCTGCCGGACGTATGGGAAGATGCGCTCGAGATTTTCGAGCAATCGGGCTTTGTGAAGCATTATTTCGGCGAGGCCTATCATAAAGTCTATTTCGCCTGCAAATGGAGCGAGAAGGACGAGTTGGAGCGCCACGTCACCAGCATTGAATACGACGCCTATCTGAGGGATTTGTAAAATGACCCAAGCACACATGAAAACCGCCGCCAGAAACGCGGGGGCGGACATTCGCCATACCAGTTCCTACTACGCCGCCAGCGCCAACCCGTCGCCGGAACGCCCGCCGCTTGAGGGGGCGCATGAATGCGATATCGTAGTTATCGGCGCGGGGTTTGCGGGACTGTCGACGGCGCTGCATCTGGCCGAAAAAGGCTTGAAAGTGTTTGTGCTGGAAGCGGCCAAGGTCGCCTATGGCGCATCGGGCCGCAACGGCGGGCAAATCGTCAACGGCTACAGCCGTGATTACGATACCATCAAATCCCGCTACGGCGAGGATACGGCCAATGCCGTCGTGGCCATGAGCTTCGAGGGCGGCAATATCATCCGCGAGCGCATTGCGAAATACGATATCAAATGCGACCTGAAAGACGGGGGCTTTTTCGCCGCTTTCACCGACAAGCAGATGAAAGGCCTCGAACACGGCAAGAAAACGTGGGAACGCTTCGGCCATACCGCGCTTGAAATGTACGATAAATCCCGCATGCGCGAGGTCACCAGTGCCGATATCTACGTCGGCGGCATGCTGGATAAATGGGGTGGGCATATCCACCCGATGAACCTCGCGCTTGGTCAGGCGGCAGCGATTGAAAGCCTCGGCGGCAGAATTTTCGAACAATCCCGCGTGGTGTCGGTCGACAAGGAAAGCTTCAAGCCTGTTGTCAAAACAGACAAGGGGCAGGTGGCGGCGCATTACGTCGTGATTTGCGGCAATGCCTATCTGGGCGATGCGGTGCCCGAACTGTCGCGCCGTATCATGTCGGTCAGCAGCCAGATCATCACCACCGAAGTGCTGGGTGAAGAGATGACGCGACAGATGATGCCCGCAGGCTATTGCGTCGAGGATTGCAATTATCTGCTCGATTATTACCGCATCACCGCCGACCACCGGCTTTTGTTCGGCGGCGGCGTGGTCTACACGGGGCATGAACCGGCGGATATCGAAAAACGTCTGTGGCCGAGTGTGCTGAAAACCTTCCCCATGCTTGCAGGCAAGAAAGTCGATTTCGCCTGGAGCGGTAATTTCGCGCTGACCCTGACCCGCATGCCGCACATCGGCCGCCTGACGAATAAAATCTATTTCATTCAGGGCGACAGCGGTCATGGTGTGACGACCACGCATCTGCTGGGACGTCTGGTATCCGAGGCGATTGGCAATCAGGCCGGACGTTTCGATGTCTGGGCGAAAATGAAAAACTACCCGTTCCCGGGCGGGCGTGCCTTCCGCGTGCCGCTGACCATCCTGGGCGCATGGTACTATGGCATGCGTGAAAAGCTGGGTATTTGATAAAAAGGAGACCGCGCGACATGCCGAAATACGTCGATGGATTTGTGATACCGGTGCCGAAGAAAAAAATTGCCGAATACCGCAAGCTGGCGCAGACGGCAGGCAAAGTCTGGCGCGAACACGGCGCGCTGCAATACATGGAATGCGTGGCCGAGGATATCAAATCCCCCTTCGGCATGCCCTTTGGCAAGCTGACGAACCTCAAGCCGTCTGAGACGGTGATCTTCGCGTGGATTGTCTACAAATCCCGCGCCCACCGCGACAAGGTGAACGCCAAGGTTATGAAAGACCCGCGTATCACCGGGCTTGACCATACCAAAATGCCGTTTGACGCGAACCGCATGACCTTTGGCGGGTTTGACGTGCTGGTCGAAGCGAAATAACGCAAAAATTTTCATAAGATTGCGCCGTCAGGGTTTAGCTGCGGATAGGGATGCGCTATTCTGTCGGCAGCAGATTCACCATCCGGATTCCCAAGACTGAAAAGGATGCCCCGTGGCCAAAAGCTCCCAAGGCGAGACGAATACCAGCCCCAAACCCGCCGAATACCGCGTGCTGGCGCGCAAATACCGTCCGCAGAATTTTTCCGAACTGAAGGGGCAGGATGCGCTGGTGCGCACCCTCACGAATGCGATTGAAACGGGCCGCATTGCGCATGCTTTCATGCTGACGGGCGTGCGCGGGGTGGGCAAGACGACGACGGCGCGTATCATCGCCCGCGCGCTCAACTGCGAAAAAGGCCCGACGATCACCCCTTGCGGCCAGTGCGAACAATGCCGCTCGATTGCCGAAGACCGCCACGTCGATGTGCTGGAAATGGACGCGGCGTCGCGCACCGGCGTTGATGATATCCGCGAGATTATCGACAGCGTACAATATGCCCCCGTCAGCGGACGCTATAAAGTTTTCATCATCGACGAGGTTCACATGCTGTCGAAGGCGGCGTTCAACGCGCTGCTGAAAACGCTGGAAGAGCCGCCGGAGCATGTCAAATTCGTTTTCGCCACCACCGAAATCCGCAAAGTGCCGGTGACGGTGCTGTCGCGTTGCCAGCGTTTTGACCTGCGCCGTATCGGTGCGGATGTGCTGGAAAAATATTTCATGGAAATCACGGCGAAGGAAAACGTGGAGGCGGAGCAAACCGCCGTTGCGCTCATCGCCCGCGCCGCCGACGGTTCCGCCCGCGACGGCCTCAGCCTTCTGGATCAGGCGATTTCGCGCGAACAGGGCAAGGTGACCGAAGAGCAGGTGCGCAGCATGCTCGGTCTTGTCGACCGCAGCGTCACGTTCGATTTGTTCGAAGCCCTGCAAAAGGGCCAAAGCGGCGAGGCCATGGGGTATCTCGACGCCCTCTACAAAGGCGGCGCAGATCCGCTGATGGTCTTGCAGGATTTGCTGGAGCTGACGCATTACCTGACCAAGGTCAAAGTCAGCCCCGAAATGGCCCGCGACCAAGCCCTGCCGGAGGCCGAGCGCGTGCGCGGCGCGGCGCTGGCAAAGGCGCTGTCCGTGCCTGTTTTGACGCGCACATGGCAGATGCTGGGCAAGGGTATTTCCGAAGTGCAGCAGGCTTTCAGCCCGCAGCAGGCGCTGGAAATGGTGTTGATCCGTTTGCTGTTCGCCGCCGAATTGCCGACGCCGGGCGACCTGATCAAACAGGTGCGCGATGGCGGCAGTGCGGGCATCGCGGGGCAGCTGGGCGGTGGCGGCATGGGCGGCGGCAGTCCGCGCGGCACAGCCATGAGCAGCGGCAGTACCGTTTCCGCCGCGCGTATTCCGGCCGAGCGGCAGCCGGCCATGCAGGCGCAGGCCACGCTCGCCAGTTTCGAAGATGTGGCGGAGCTGTTTGGTCAGCGCCGCGAAGTGCTGCTGCAAAACGCGATTGAAACCTATGTCCATGCCGTGAAGTTCGAACAGGGACATCTGGAAGTGCGCGTCGAGGAAAACGCGCCGCGCGCGCTTGTCGGGCAGATGGCGCAAAAACTGACCGAGTGGACGGGCCAGCGTTGGGTCGTCAGCCTGTCGCGCGAAGAGGGGGCTCCCACCATCGCCAGCCGCAAACAGGCCGCGCAGCAAAACCTGCGCAGCGAGATTGAAAGCAGCCCGATTGTCGCCGAAGTCCTGCGTGTGTTTCCGGGCGCCAAAATCGTTGATATCAAAAACTCCGAAAACTAAGTACGCTTCAAATAAAACAAGGGTTTAGAAACTGCTGCGCTGCCGCATACGGCGCGGGCGGCGGTTGACTTCGCCCCGTGGCGGCGATAGCTTCAGGCATCCGGCATTTTAAATAAACAACCACCGCGCAAAAGGGGGCGTGATACCTATGGCAAACATGATGCAGATGATGCAAAAGGCGCAGAAATTCAAACAGCAAATGGAAGCCATGCAGCAGCGCGTGCAGGCCATGGAGCTGGACGGCGCTTCGGGCGGCGGACTTGTGACCTGCAAGGTGACGGGCAAGTTCGAATTGCGCTCCATCAAGATTTCGCCCTCGCTCATCAAGGCGGAAGAAGCGGACGTCCTCGAAGATCTTATCGTCGCCGCCATCAACGATGCGCGCCTGAAGGCTGAAAAAACCATGGCCGACGAAACCGAAAAACTGATGCGCGATATGGGTCTGCCGCCGGGCATGGGACTGCCGTTCTGATTTTTTAAACAGGAGATTTGTGATGCCGTTCGACTACAAACAAAGCGGTCTGCCCGCGAACGATACGTGGGAACTGGCAGCGAAAATGTGCAACCGCTGGCTCGATACGCATATGACCATGTTCGGGCCGGAACGCATCGCGAATTTCATGAAAGACCAGCCGGTGACGGCGGCGAAAAACCTGCTGACGCAGTGCCCGGACGTGACGCCGGAATCCGTGACGGTCGCGCTGCTTGGCCCGGCCAAGGGCGCGCTGATGGCGGAGGCGGAGCTGGACACCCTGATGCGCCATACCTTCGGCGACCGCGCCGTTGATCTGGTGCGCACGCTTGCCGACCCTGCGAATGCCACAGATGCCGCAATGAAACGCGACGCCGACCGCATTTTTCTGGTCGAAGGTCTGTCGACCATGACCGACCAGATGATCGGTCGCCAGAAAATCGACGGATTCCATCAAAAACGCTGGGACATTCTGCGCAGTCTTGAAGCGCGTTTTGAAGACGTGCGCGGGCAGGATCCGGCGCTCGATGCCCTGTTCATCGACGCTGCGCAAAAATCGCGCGAAACGCTGGAAGGGCTGGACCGCGCCGCCGCCGCAAAAAAGCAACCGAAGCCGCCGGGGACATAACCTGATGCGCCTGATGACGTGGAATATCAATTCGGTTCGTTTGCGCCTGCCGCTCTTGGATGAGGTCCTTGGCAAGGTGAAGCCGGATGTGTTCTGTCTTCAGGAAACCAAAACGCCGGATGAATTTTTCCCCGTCGATGCGCTGACGGCCAAGGGCTTTGCGCATTATCATTTTGCGGGCATGAAGGGATATAACGGGGTTTGCATTTTCTCCAAATACCCGCTCGCGGAAAAAGAAATCTACAAACGCTGCGGCAAAAACGACATGCGCCACATCTCGGCCAAGGTTAAAGCGCCCGGCAAAACCTTCGAGCTGCATAACATTTACATCCCCGCCGGCGGGTACGAACCCGATGTCACCATCAATGATAAATTCCAGCATAAACTGGATTTCGTGGATGAGCTGGCGGACTGGTTCGTCGCCGAGCGCAGCGCCAAGACGCCGATGATAGCCGTCGGTGATTTCAACATCGCCCCGTTGGAAAACGATGTCTGGGACAGCAAGAAAATGCAGAACGTGGTGTCGCATACGCCTATCGAGCGTGAAAAATTCGCCCGCTTTTTCGGCGGTCTTGGCTGGACGGATGCGGTGCGCCGTTTTGTGCCCGACGATAAAAAGCTTTATTCATGGTGGAGCTACCGCGCGGCCGATTGGGATGCCGCCGACAAAGGCCGCCGCCTTGACCACGTCTGGGTGACCAAGCCTTTGGGCGGGATGCTTAAAAAACAGCAGGTGCTGCGCGAGGTGCGCGGCTGGACGCAGCCGAGCGACCATGTGCCGGTGGTCGTCGACCTCGATACCGCGGCCTAAGGAAAAAGCCGGAAAGGAAAACCCCATGGCATTCAATTCCCCCGAAGAAGAATGGTCGGCACGGCTGAAAATCCAGCTCGATGACCGCATCATGCTCGCCGTATCCGAAGGCAGCCTTGATAAACTCAAAGCCGCGCTCAAAGACGGCGCCGATCCGTCGGCATCGCACAGCAAAGGCCTTCGCCTTGCGGCGGGGATGGGGCATACGAACATGGTATCGGTGCTGCTGCATGCCGGCGCCGATGTGACGGCGATTGATAACGCCGCGCTGCGCACCGCTGTTAAATCGGGTCATAAAGACGTGGTGTCGCTTCTGCTGGGCGCCGGTGCCGATGCGAATGCGGGCGAAGGGGAGGCGATTATAGATGCCGCCAACCGCGGCAGCCTTGATATGGTCAATCTGCTGGTTTCCTATGGCGCCGATGTGCATGCCGAAGACGATCAGGCACTGCGCAAGGCGGCCTTCGCGGGCAACCTTCCGGTGGTGCAGGCGCTGGTGACGGCGGGCGCAGACGTTTTCGCCATGCATGGCAGCGCGCTGTCACTCGCCCGCGCCGACAAACACGAACAGGTCGTCGAATATCTGGCGACGGTGATGGCGGAGCGCCGCGAATATTTCCGTCAGACCCTCGATATGATGGGCCGTGACGCGCCCGAAGCGCTGCGCACCGTCTGGCGCGAAAAAGACGGCCGCGATACCGGCGAGGCGGGGATTTTCCGCGCGCTCAAGGTCAATGAATTCGACCGCGCGCTGGATTTGATCGAGAAATACGGCGGCGGTTTGACCATCGATGACGTCTATGGCCTCAAGGATCGCGAAGGCCGCAGCCTGGCGCAGCTGGCGAGCGCCCGCGGGCAGCTTAAAAAAGTATTTGATACATCGCGCTGGAATGGCCGTTTTGACGATTTGCGCGCGGCATGGCAAAAACTGCCTGCTGCCGACCGCCGTGCGGGCGCGATGAACGATGACGATTTCGCGCATCTGGTCGCCGAAGAAGAACAGCGCCAGCTGCTGGAGCGGTCGGAGGAATTCACCCTCAAGCCGCGGGCGCGCAAAAACGCACCGCCGCCGCCCGCGCCCTGATATCGGGCGGGTTTAGGCGTCGGCAACCACGCGGCAGGCGCGGCCCAGCATTTCGGCAAGGTCTTTCATCGCCTCGTCAATCAGTGTTGATTCAAGCCCCGCGGCTTTGCCGCTGAGGCGCAGGATGACCTGATCTTCGGTGACGGCCAGCGTGGTGTCTTTCAGAAGGTTCAAGGCGCCGCCTGTCAGTAAATAAGCCACACGCATGCCAAGCCCTGCCGTAATCGCCAGCGTCACGCTGCCGCGCGTGAGGATATGGCGGGCCGCCGCGGCGACTTCGTCTTCGCCGGTGCCGCCATAGCGCACGTAGTTCGCCAGCGCCAGAAACGCGCGGCCCGTATGGTCGACGCCATACAGCGGCAGCAGCAGGATGCGTTCAAACGCATGCACGGCCTGATAATCTTCGTGTTCGAACCAGCCTGTATCGCTGAGCAGACAAGCGGACTCCAGCAGTTCGGTAAAGCTGTCCTGCTGCATGGCAAACAGCGGTGCCATCCATTCCGACATCAGGGTGAAGGATTTGACGTCGTTGAAACGGCTGATTTTCATCGCGACCTTGCGGCAGCTGGCGGTCAGCGCATCCTGCTGTTGCAGGGCGGGCGGCAGGGCGTCGTAAATCGTCCCTTCGCGCAGGCCGGTTGCCGAAAAAATCACGCGCGCGGGCTGCATTTTTTCCAGCACGGCGGCCATCGCCAGCGCAGATGCGCCGATATCCGCCGCGCGTTTTTTGGACATGCCGCTGACCTTCTCCAGATCCTCCGGGCTTTGTTCGGCCAGCGTGCGCGCAAATTCAAGCGCGCGTTCACCCGAAAAGCTGTACTGGTCCATCACCTTCAGCGGGTGGTTCGTCATGCGGATATGCAGCTTGGCCATGGCGCGCCATGACCCGCCCAGCACATAAAAATCGCCGCCCGCGCCATTGGTGATGAAATCGGCTTTCGACAGGTGTTCGTCGATCAGCTTGCGCTGCGCCGCGCGGTCACCTGCGGCATGCAGCCGCAGCGAGCCGACAGGGAAGCTTTGCTTGTGCTCGACCACATTCTGGTTGACCTGTATCAGCTCCATCGAGCCGCCACCGAAATCGCCGATGATGCCGCGCTCGCCAAGGCCGTTCATCATGACGCCGATGGCGGAGAGGCGGGCTTCTTCCTCGCCGTCAATCACACGGATTTGCAGGCCGAATTTTTTTTGCACTGCGGCAATGAAATCGGGGCCGTCGGCAGCATCGCGCAGTGCGGCGGTCGCAACGGCCATGACATGCTTGATTTTCATCGCGGCAATCAGCGCCGCGAAACGGCCAAGGCTTTGCATCGCCTTTTCAACGCCGTCGGGGTTGAGGCGGCCTGTCTTGCCCAGATCCGCGCCAAGGGCGCAAAGATCGCGTTCATTATGGATTTTCACGGGCACGCGGTTCATGCCGTCAAAAACCACCAGCCGCACGGCGTTGGAGCCGATATCGAGAACGGCGACATAATCTCTCGTCTGGGTGGCTTCCGGCATGACAATACTCCTCAGGTGCGCTACTCTCAGCTTCTATAGGGAATAACGCCGAACAAGGTCAAATGAAAACGCTCTATCTTTTGCGACATGCCGAAGCCGAAGCGGGCAGCAGCCTGCAAGACGGTGACCATGCCCGCGTTCTGTCCCCCCGCGGACGGGCGGAGGGGCGCGAAGTCGGCCGTTTTATGAAGGCGCGGGATATGGTGCCCGAATTCATTCTGGCTTCCGACGCCCTGCGCACGATATCGACCGCACGTCTGGTGGCCGAAGAGCTGTTCGGCGACCGCAAAAACCCGATTACCAGCCGTTTTGACCGCAGCCTGTATCTGGCGCCTGCCGATGCGCTGCTGGGGCATGTGCAGGCGGTGACAGGCAAGCTCGACCGTTTGCTGCTGGTCGCCCATAACCCGGGTACGATGGAACTGGCCCTGCAACTGGCGGGGGATAGCGCTTTTGTTTTCGAAGGCTTCGCGCCCGCCACCCTCGCGGTGTTTGAAACAGACGCCGAAGACTGGGCTTTGATCGCGCCGGGAAACACGCGCCTCGCGGCACATTTTGTGCCGCAGTTCTAACGCTGGCACATTTTGTAGCGCAGTTTCAAGAAAACGTCACATCGGCGCAGGCCGCCATGATACGCGCTGTTTTTAGAAAAAGCTTTGCGGATCGATGTCGATTTTCAGCTGGATGTTCGATCCGGTTTTGATACCCGACAGCCATTCCGACAGATAATTCTGCATGCTGATATCGCGCCCGCTGCGGATAAGGAATCTGCGGCGGTGCTTGCCGCGCAAAAAAGCCATAGGCGCGGGGGCGGGGCCCAGCACGCGGATATCGTCATATCTGGGGGCGCGCTGCGCAAGGGTGCGGCAAAACTGGTCGAGTTTCATCTCGTCCGTGGATTGCAAAATGAGTGCGGCCAGCTTGCCATACGGCGGCATGCCCGCACCTTCGCGTTCCCGCCCTTCGGCGGCCAGAAAGGCATCGCGGTCACCGGCGGCAAGGGCGCGGATCACGTTTTGCTCCGGCATATAGGTTTGCAAAAACACGCGTCCCGGTTTGTCACCGCGTCCCGCGCGGCCCGATACCTGCTGCAAAAGCTGGAATGTACGCTCGCCCGCGCGCAAGTCGCCGCCGGAAAGGCCAAGGTCGGCATCAATCACGCCGACGAGCGTCAGTTCGGGGAAGTGATGCCCCTTAGCGACAATCTGCGTGCCGATGATGATATCGACTTCGCCTTTTTCAATCTGGGTGACGGCGCTGCGAATCATATTGGCGCTGCCGGTGATATCGCTGGCCAGCACCAGTGTGCGGGCTTCGGGCAGCAGTTCCTGCACTTCTTCCTGAATACGCTCGACGCCGGGGCCGCAGGCGGCAAAGCTGCCCTCGTCATTGCACGACGGGCAGATGTTCGGCATTTTTTGACTAAATCCGCAGTGATGGCACTGCAAACGCCCATGACGGCGGTGTTCAACCAGCCATGCAGTGCAGGACGGGCACTGGAAACGGTGCCCGCAGGTGCGGCAGAGCGTCAGCGGCGCATAGCCGCGGCGGTTCAGAAACAGCAGCGACTGCTCCCCGGCGGCGAGTGTGGTGCGCAGCGCATCGACCAGTGGCGGCGAAATGAATTTCTGGCGCGGCGGCGCATCGCGGCGCAAGTCGACCACCTGTATCGCGGGCAGCGTCGCGCCGCCAAAACGCGACGGCAGATGCAGATAGGCGTATTTTCCCGCCTGCACATTCGTCATGGTTTCCAAAGACGGCGTTGCGGAAACCAGCACGCAGGCGATATCTCCCATGCGCGCGCGCAAGACCGCCATGTCGCGGGCGTGGTACATCACGCCTTCTTCTTGTTTGTAAGACGCGTCGTGTTCTTCGTCGACCACGATGACGCCAAGGTCGGCGAAGGGCAAAAACAGCGCGGAGCGTGCGCCGATAACGACCCGCGTGCGGCCATCCGCCGCGCCCTGCCAGACCAGCCGCCGCTGCGCCGCCGGCACTTCGGAGTGCCAGATGGCAGGCGCGACGCCAAAGCGGCGCGTAAAGCGTTCCATGAACTGGGCAGAGAGGGAAATTTCCGGCAGCAAAATCAGCGCCTGCTTGCCCTGCGCAAGGGCGGCGGCGACGGCTTCGAAATAAACCTCCGTTTTGCCCGAACCCGTGACGCCATCGAGAAGAACGGTAGAAAATTTCTGCGCGGCGATGATATTTTGCAACGCCTCTGCCGCGGCGCTTTGTGCATCCGTAAATGCAAGGGCGCTGGCGGTCAAATCCACCATGCGGCAGGGCACCGGGGCGGCGATGGACGCAGGCTTCAGAATGCCTGTCGCCACCATCGCGCGCACAACGGCGGGCGTGCAGCCCGCGGCCGCGGCGATTTCGGATGCGCGGCGCGGCACGCCGTCTGATAAAAATTCGATAATTTTCTGACGGTGCGCGCTGTGCTTGCGCGTCTTTGTATCCGATATATCGCCCAGTGTCAGCGCGGGGGCGGCTTTGGGTGGCGTCAGTGCATCGGGCGCGCTCAGCGACATTTTCAAAACACTGCCCATGTCGTTCATGGTATAGCGCGCGACACGTTCGATGAATTGCCGGTGGACCAGCGGCATCGGCGGGCATGCGCTGTAGACGTCGCGCACGGCTTTCAATTTGGCGGGGTCGATGCTGTCATCTCCGCCATGGGCAGCCCAGACGACTGCGGCGGTATCGCGTTTGCCGAAGGGGACGCTTACATAATCACCCGCCGCGGCATCCATTCCCTCCGGCAGCACATAATCATAGGCGCGGCCCAGCGGCCCGGGCACCAATACCTGCACCCGCCGCCCCGTTTCCACCCCTTGCGCGGGCAGGTTTTCCGGCGATAAAAAACTGGATTGGGACATACCCATCAGATACACTAAAGCCGGTTCAAAAGAAAGGGACGCCGCCATGAAATTCTTCGTCGATACCGCTGACATTGCCGAAATCAAAGACTTAGCCTCGACGGGGCTTTTGGATGGCGTGACCACCAATCCCTCGCTGGTCGCCAAATCGGGCGCGAAAAACTTCATCGCCCTCATCGAAGAAATCTGCAGCGTGGTTGATGGCCCCGTCAGCGCCGAAGTTGCCGCGACGGATTACGCAACGATGCTGAAAGAAGGCCAGCGCCTTGCCAAAATCGCCAAAAACGTCGCGGTCAAAGTGCCGCTGACGCCCGATGGCCTGAAAGTGTGCAAAGCGCTTTCCGACGATGGCACCATGGTCAACGTCACGCTGTGCTTTTCCGCCGCGCAGGCCATTCTGGCCGCCAAGGCGGGCGCAACGTTCGTGTCGCCCTTCGTCGGCCGCCTCGATGATATCGGGCAGGACGGCCTCAATCTGATTTCTGAAATTGTCGAGATTTATAACCAGTATCCGGCGATTGAAACCGAAGTGCTGGTCGCATCGGTGCGCAACCCCGTGCATCTGGTCGAATCTGCGAAAATGGGCGCGCATGTGGCGACCATTCCGCCCGCGGTCATCCGCCAGCTCTACAGCCACCCGCTGACCGAAAAAGGCCTTGCCACGTTCGTATCCGACTGGGCGAAAACGGGCCAGAGCATCCTCGACGCCGCCTAAGCTTAAAAGGATATACGGGAGCCATGATGGCGAAGAATATGACGGCCGGCGATATGACCGAAGACGATGTGATTTCATTCCTGCGCGGGCAGAAGGATTTTTTTATCCGTCACCCCGATGTGCTGGAAGATATGGATGCGCCGGTCGAAGGCGGCGGCAAGGGCGTGGTCAATTTCCAGACTGCGCTTCTGAACCGTCTCAAAGCCGATAAAAGCAATGCCCAGCGCGTGCAGCGGGAGCTTATCGAAACCGCGCGCGCCAACATGTCGAATTATTCGCGTATCCAGACCGCCGTGCTGGTGCTGCTGGAGGCGGAAAGTTTCGAGGAATTCATCGCCGTGATGACGCAGGACTTCCCCGTTCTGCTCGACGTTGATACCGTCAATCTGGTGATTGAATCGACATCGAAGGAAATCCCCTTCGTCAATCAGTCCGGCATCCGCTTTGCGACGCGCGGCACGGTTGAAAAATACCTCGGCAAGGGCGATGCGCTGTTGCAGGGGAATATTTCCGGCACCGAAGAAATCTTTGGCCCGGGCGCGGGGCTGGTCAAAAGCCATGCGCTGTTGCGTCTTGAAATCAGCACCAATACGCCGGCGGGCATCATGGCTTTCGGTTCGCGCGATCCGGAAGCGTTCCATCAGGACATGGCGATTGACCAGGTGGGTTTCCTCGCGCAGGTCGTGGAGCGTTGTTTCCGTCTATGGCTGGACATTCGGGACTGACAGAAGCACCGCTTTCCGCCGCGCCGGACCTGCAGCAGGTTTTCGGCCTTTGGGTGATGTACCTGACGCATGAAAAGCGTTTTTCGCGCCATACGCTGCGCGCGTATTTATCCGACATCCATGAATTTTGCGATTTTTTGACCGCGCATCTGGCGCGTCCGCCGTCGCTGCATGATTTGGTCGAAGCTTCCATTCGTGATTTCCGCAGCTGGCTTGCGAAACGCACGGGCGAGGGGGCGGGGGCAGCCACGCGCGCGCGCGGCCTTGCATCGCTGCGCAATTTCATGAAATGGATGGACAAAAACGGGCATTTGCACAATGCGGCGCTCGGGCGTATCCGCACGCCGAAACTGCCCAAAAAGCTGCCCCGTGCCATTCCGCCCGCACAGGCAATGACGCTGGTTGAAAATGCCGGCATGCTGGCGCCCGAAGATGCCGAATGGGTGGGTCTGCGCGATTGCGCGCTGTTTATGCTGCTGTATGGTTGCGGGCTTCGTATTGACGAGGCGCTGCAGCTGAATTACGGCACGCGCCCGCACAGCGGCGAAGTGCGCGTCATGGGTAAAGGCCGCAAGGAGCGTCTGGTGCCTGTGCTGCCGATTGTTGAAAAAACCATCGAAACCTATGTCGCGGGCGCGCCTGTGGCGTGGGAAAAAGACACGCCGCTGTTTCTGGGTGAACGCGGCAAGCGCATGCATCAGGGCGTGGCACAAAAACGCCTGCGCGATTTGCGCCGTGCGCTGGGTTTACCCGAAACGCTGACGCCGCACGCGCTGCGTCACAGCTTCGCGACGCATATTCTGGCGGGCGGCGTGAACCTGCGCGTCATTCAGGAATTGCTGGGCCATGCGTCGGTAACGACGACGCAGCGTTATACCGACTACGACAACGCGCAGCTGATGGAAATTTATAAAAACGCGCATCCCCGCGCGCGCAGCGATCATTAAACCTTGCGGCATATTTTCGGCGGTCTGGTTAGGCATACGAATGTATGCTTGAAAACAACCAGTAAGAGAATTTATATTTATATACAACTTAAGATTGTTTATAATGGGCCAAGGAGGCAAACATGGCCCTGCGCCGCGCTGAGGGCGTCATTTTTTACAGTTTGTATGGTTTTCTGGCCGTTATCATGGTCGGGGCACTCTATATTGACATAAATAAAGCCCCTGCATTACACTCGCGCATCCAAATATCCCGAAACGGAGATGCCGACATCATGACCCGACAGATTTTCAACACAGCCGCCATCCGCAAACATGCCGCGCTGTTCAGTCTGGCGGCGGGGGTGACGGCGGGCTCCATCGTCGGGATCGGCACGCTGCTGCAGGACAACGCGGCAGATACCGCCGCGCCGCCCGCCGCTGCCGTTGTGACGGTGCCCCCTGCCGCCGCTCCCCCGGTGTCGTCGGGTGCGGGCCGCAGCTTTACGGGCGATGTTGTCTACGTGGATTCCCAAACCAGAATGCTGCATGTGCGCACCCATGTCTGGGTCGCGCAGTTCAATACCGTCAGCGTCTGCCCGCGCGGCGTTGTCGCGCCCTGCCAGTATACGGCGGATGTCGGCGGTTATAACGGCGCCGCGCCGCGCACCGGACAAAAAGTCACGCTGCAAAGCCTCGCCCCCAGCGGCATTGCCGGTGCCGTGCAGCCTGCGGCGACGACGCCAGCCATCCGCCCCCGTCAGGATGTCGTCGCGGGGCCTGTGCCAGCGCGCGTCATAAAAACGGGTGATGGAGATACCGTGCAAACTGAAGTTGATATTTTCCCCGGTACGCGCGTGTTGATTGATATTCGCATCGGCGAGATTGACACCCCTGAAAAAGGCGGCCGCGCGAAATGCGACAGCGAAGCCGCGCGTGCCGAAGACGCCAGCGCCGAAATGCGCCGCCTGCTGGAGGGGAAAACCGTCATGCTGCATAACGTGAAGTATGAGAAATACGGCGGCCGTCTGCTGGCCGATGTCACGACCGAAAACGGCGTCAATGCCGCGCAGCATATGATTGCCAAGGGGCTTGCCAAACCTTATGGCGGCGGCACCAAAGAGTCGTGGTGCACGCTGGCGCTGCGCCGTTAATTCAAAAAAATAGAAAATATCAGGCTGTTTTGACGAGTTTCAAACGGCTGTTTTCAACCGCGATAGCGACCTTGCCGTCACGCAGGGCAAGGGCTTCCTTGCCGAAAATCTTGAAACGCCAGCCGGACATGGCGGGCACTTTCGATTCCTTGCCATAGGCGGCAATCATTTCAAGATCGGCCGCGGTGCAGAGCAGTTTTGCCGCGACCTGTTCATTCTCGCATTTCAGTTTCAACAAAACACGCAAAAGGTCGATGGTCGGCGCAATGCCGGGCGGGAAGGCGGGGCGCGGTTCCCATTTCGGGCAGTTGTCGACATCGGCTTCCATGCCGCGCTTGACGGCTTCCAGCAGGCTTTTGCCGCGCTCGCTGTTGCCAAATCCCTGATGCACGTTGCGCATTTTATTCAGCGCATCGCTGCTGGTCGGCGGGTGGGTCGCGATTTCGGCCAGTGCCTCGTCCTTCAGGATGCGCCCGCGCGGCACGTCGTGCTGCTGCGCCAATGTTTCGCGCCATGCGG
The DNA here is from genome assembly GCA_964551435.1 of uncultured Micavibrio sp. GTDB lineage: Bacteria > Pseudomonadota > Alphaproteobacteria > Micavibrionales > UBA2020 > UBA2020. Next base: position 2,673 of record CAZKBS010000028.1, on the reverse strand, counting down.
CGATTTCACGCAAAATGCACAGCGTGCGCGGTTTGTGGTTGGGAATGCGGATGCGCTCCCACGCGTCTTCGGGCTTGGTCAGGTAAAGGCCTTTGTCCATCAGGCCCTTCATCTCGTCCTTGATCCAGGACGTGCGGCCCATTTTTTCCAGCTTCTCGGTCAGCTTGACGTAAATTTTACGCAGATGCGTGACGTCGGCCAGCGCGTATTTCAGTTGCTTGGACGTCAGCGGGCGCGCCGACCAGTCGGTGAAGCGGCTGGACTTGTCGATTTGTTTTTTGGCAAGGGTATTGACCAGCACCTCGTAGCTCACCTGTTCGCCAAAGCCGCAGACCATGGCGGCGATCTGGGTGTCGAAAACGGGGGTGGGCAGCTTGCCGGTCTCGTTGAAGAAAATTTCAAGATCCTGACGGCAGGCGTGGAAGACTTTCTGGACTTTTTTGTCCTGCATCACCTCGTAAAACGGGGCGAGGTCGATGCCCTCGGCCAGCGGGTCGATGGCATAAGGCTCCTCATCATCGCCGCAGACCTGAATCAGGCACAGGTGCGGCCAATAGGTTTTTTCGCGGATAAACTCGGTATCGACCGTTACAAAGGCCGATTTTTTGAGCCGCGCCGCGAGCGCCTTGAGATCTTTTGTGGTTGTGATGAGCGTCATGCAGGACTTAAAATAATCCAAAACGGACAGCTTTGCCATAGGGTATTTGTGGGGGTGCGGGAAGGGGCATGACAGGGCGCATATTAAAAATCACCCTCCGTACGCTGGTGACACTGGGCAACCTGCCCCTTTTGTTGCTGTCGCTGTTTGCGATGGGGAATGAACGCAGCACCCCGGGCGTCATCGAAAGCGTCTGGACGCAGAACATTTGTATTTTGGTTGCCGTAGTGGCGGCAGGCAACATTATTGTCTGCTTGCGCTGGCGGGCAACGCCGGAGGCGCCTTTCAGTATCCTCTATACGCTTTTTCGTGGTTTTTTGTGGACGGTCAATCTTGCGGTCTTGCTGCTGATCGGTATTGCCATCGGCAGCAGGGGGGGCTTGCGGATGTTCTTACTGCTGTTGCCCTCGGTCAGTGCGCTGCTGGCGCTTGTATTCACGGCGCGTCAGAAGCCGGAGCAGGCGGCAACAGATGAAAAGCCGCCAAACGCAAAGACGGAAGTTGCCAAGCATAGCCCCTTCGCACAGCCGGATGTACGGACATACTATGCCGCACATTATGCGGAAGTCGATGCGCTGTGCGCTGATTATGAACGGATTCTGGTGGATAAATACGGACTTCAGCCTGATTTCGTGCGCGAAGTATCAGCCGCAGATAAAAAAGAGGTGCCGCCAGCAGCGCTATGGCATCTCTCCGGCAAAACAGCCGAGCAGGCTGCAGATGAGTTTTACGCCAAGCTTTATCAATCGCCTGATGCCAATAATCCCAAAATTTTTACCCGCCATGTGGATACGGGCGAGGCGCTGCCTTCAGATTATCCTTATAACAGCTGGGCGGAGCGAAATCTGGGTAAAACATTAACGGAAAGGCTTTTGGCGCTCACATGGATTGTTTTTCTGTATGCGGCTCTGACAGCTGTATCGGGGGACTTCCTTGTTTCCAGGGCGTGGTTTGTGCCTGCCTTCGCTTTGGGGGTGGCATCCGGGCTGCCTTGCGGTCTTTGGCTGTATTCCAAATGGCGACGTGGACATGGTCGGTTCAAGCCCGATAGAGGCTCAGTGCCGTGGCTGGTCATGGTCAGCTGTTTCAGCTGGTTTTTTTGTATTTACGTCGGCGGAGGATATATGCTGCATGACTTTTTTGCCCATCCTGAGCGCGGGGCATATGAATATAGAAAAGACAAATATCCTCCGAGATATCGTTTCGGTCAAAAATGCCTGCGTGTGAAGATGGAGATTGACAAACGGTACAGTCGTGAAGCCCGGATGTGCATCAAGGCTTCGGATGCCGCGCAGTTGGACGAAACAGGCGTTATTGATTTGGTTATTTCCCGTTCGTGGTTTGGTGTCGGGATTGACAAGTATGCACTTCCATTCGGCGCGGCGCATGGTTTGTCGAACTCTTCGGAAGATTTTCGTTCCACATTACAGGATTATAAAAAGCAATAAATCCAGAGTTAATCTTTTACTAGACGCCGTATAAAATATTTAGTGGGTAGGGATATAAATACATGCCGCATCAAGGTACGGAACAAGAAGAGACAATTCACAACGTAGGTAAGGCTTTGTTGCGCTGGCAGAAACTTTCTACCACAGGTTTTGTATTTTGTGTTGGTTTGGCGGCGTTTGTGCTGTTAACCGTGGCAACGGGGTATCCGGATTCTACTCCGTTTTCGAACCCAGTTATTAGAGTCTCTATGGTCGCTTCGGTTGTTTTTGGTTTTTTGTGGTGGCTGGCGGCGCGCCTTTGTCGTTTTCACTCAAAATTCCACGCCTTGTTATTGGCAGGATTTACGCGGAGTGAAGTGGACAGGTGGATGATAACGATGTCTGATGAAGTTCTGAGTGGGGAGCTTATCAAGCTATATGAGGATATGGAGCGCCAGCAAGAATCTGCATTGAAAGCCATGCGTTCCAAGTTTGATCAATACATGATATGCGGGTTTGATTTCAGGCCTTCTTTTTGCGTCAACCCCTATTTTGGAGTCCGGGTTCAATAGGTACAGCCTGAGCGAT
>CAZKBS010000027.1:0-21051 GCA_964551435.1 uncultured Micavibrio sp. | reverse complement strand
TGCGGCGGGGACTGCGGGGTGCTGAAAAATCAGCGCTTTTCAATTTTGCGCGCGCCGGGCAGCACGTTGCGCTCGAGAGAGCCGACGGCATCGTTATAGCTGGCAATCGCGCCCGAAAGCCCCTTGCCGATTTTCTGCATGTGCGCGCCGAAAGTGCCAAGGCGTTTGTAGAGGTCGCGGCCGAGGTCGGAAATTTCCTGCGCGTTCTGCGCCAGTTTTTCCTGACGCCAGCCGTAGGCCACGGCCTTGAGCAGCGAAATCAGCGTGGTTGGGGAGGCGGGGATGACTTTTTGCTCCACGCCCGCTTCCAAAAGCGACGGGTCGCGCTCCAGCGCGGCGCTGAAATAGCTTTCGCTCGGCAGGAACATCACCACGAATTCGGGGCTTTCGAATTTCTCGAAATAGGATTTCTTGCCCAGCTCCTTGATGCGGCTGCTGACGTGGCGCGCGTGGCGGTCGAGGGCGTCGCGGCGCTCCGTCTCGCTCGCGCCGTCCTTGAGGGCGTCCATATAGGCGTCGATCGGCGCTTTGGAATCGATGACAATACTTTTGCCGCCGGGCAGTTTCACGATGACATCGGGACGCTGGTCGTCGATGCTGACCTGCTGTTCGAAATGCACGCCTTCTTGCAGGCCCGCCATTTCCAGCGTGCGTTTCAGCTGCAATTCGCCCCATTGTCCGCGCGTGGAGGGGGAGCGTAGCGCCTGCACCAGCGACGAGGTTTCGCTGCGCAGTTTTTCCTGATCGGCTTTCATGCCCGCCAGATGCTGCCGCAGTTCGCCATAGGCATTTTGGCGTTCTTTTTCCAGCAGGGCGATTTTCTCGTCCATCTGCTTCAGCGTCGCCTCGACGGGCGTGACGACCTGTTTGATATCTGTTTTGGCGGCGGTTTGCAGCTGACCGAATTTTTCCTGCGCAAGGGCCAGGAAGTTATCGCGGCTGGCGTTCAGCGCCTCAAGGCTCATGGCTTTGAAGTCCGCGGCCATCTGCTGCTTGGCCTGCTCGATGAGCGCTTTTTGCTCCGCAAGGTTTTTGATGTCGCTTTCAAGGCGCGCGTTTTGCTGCAACAGCTGCTGCAACTGCTGTTCCATGTCAGCGGTTTTTTGCGCCAGATGGTTTTGCAAATCCCCGCCGCCGCGCCGCGCGAGCATGAAACCGATGCCAAAGCCAAAGACAAGGCCAGCCACGCCGCCCGCCAGCACATATATAAGGGCATTGGCATCAAGCGGCATGCGAAAGCTCCGGAATCGGGGGAAAACAGGGGATGAATCGGATGGCGAATTATAGGGCAGGCGCTATGCATTACCTATTAAAAATGTGCCAACCTCCACAAAAAAAGTCGAAGTTTATGAAAAACAAAGGATAAAAGAGGATAGCGAACAGGCGTTCTATGAATTAAATTAGTTTCGCGTGTCGCTTTGCGTAATGAAACGCATTTTTGATTTGCTGCTGTGTAACAAAATTTCTAAACTGCCGCAAGTCAACAACGACCAGATAACACAAAAACACACGCAACCCGATACGACCACACGCACAAGAAAGGACCGCCGCTATGGCTAACGAATCGACCAGACACATGATCGTTGATCTCAAAACGGGCTTTGCTTACGGCATCAAACTCGATGCAGAGGGCAAATGCACGGCGGTCCAGCCCCTGAACACCAAGCTTGAAACCCTCGAAGGCAGGCTGGTCAAAACCTTCGGCCCGCTCGCCGGCAACAGCAACGGCACCCTGCGCGAACCGCAGACCCTGCCCTATGGCCAGACCACCTATTGCGTCGAGCTGACGGAAAACGGCACCACGGGCAGCATTTTCACCATCGCCTGGCCGAACAAAAAAGACGCCGATGCGGGCGTTCTGCCTGCTGTGGCCAAGGCCTCGCTGCCGGATGACCTCGTCAAGGCGCGCATCGCCCCCTCCCCGAAAGCGGCGGCCAGCAACAATGACGCCGATGAAGATGCGAAGCTGAAAGCGGCGCTGAAAAAAATCGACGACATGATCGGCCTCGATACCGCCAAGCGCGATATCAAGCAGAACATTGCCGTTGCGCGTTTCAACCGCGCGAAAGAAGACATGGGCGTTGCGACCAACCCGATTTCGCGCCACATGGTTTTCACCGGCAACCCGGGTACGGGCAAAACCACCTTCGCGCGCGAAGTGGCGAAGGTTTACCACGCCCTCGGTTTCATCGAAAAACCGGAAGTGCATGAAGTGAAGCGTGAAGATCTGGTTGCCGGCTACGTCGGCCAGACCGCGCTGAAAACCAAGGAAGCGATTGAAAAAGCCAAAGGCGGCATCCTGTTCATCGACGAGGCCTATGCCCTGTCGCGCGGGTCCGAAGGCGGCGGTGGCGGCGACGGCAAGGATTTCGGCCGCGAAGCCATCGATACGCTGGTTGCCGCGATGGAAAACATGCGTGACGAGCTGATCGTGATCGTGGCGGGTTACACCGATCCGATGAAAAACTTCATCGAAGCCAACCCGGGTCTGAAATCGCGTTTCATGACCTACATCAACTTCGAAGACTATGCCGTTCCGCAGCTGACCGAAATCATGGATTTCATGCTCAAAGAACGCGGCTACACGATCGACCCGGCGGCACGTGCGCATGCTATCCACCTCATCGAAGATGAAAAAGAGCGTGCGAAAAAAGACTTCGGTAACGGCCGTACGGTCCGCAACCTTGTCGAGAAGGTCGAAAAAGAACTCGCCCTGCGTCTCGAAGAAGAGGGCAAACTGTCCAAAGGCCACGGCCTGACGCCGGAACAGCTGAAGGCAGAGCTGACGACCATCACGCTCGCCGACATGCAGCGAGTCACGCTCGAAGGCATCAAAGTCAAGCCGGTCAAAGGCATTGGAATCGGCGGCGCAGAACCGCCCGCCAATGTCAACCGTCCGGCAGGTCTCGACGCTGTCCCCTCCGCGGAGACGCGTCGTCCCAAAAAACAGTTCGGCATGTAAGCTGCCTGCTGATAACCAAGGAAAAGGGCGGTCCGTGCGGCCGCCCTTTTCTTATGCGTGCTTTCCTTTCGCGCGTCTATGCGTTATCACAAAAGGGAAAGGATACAGCGATGCCCCGAAACCTGATGGAACTTGCGGAAAAGCTGCTGCCCGTAGTGCGTGCGGCGGGCGAAATTGAACTGAAATATTACCGCGAAGGCGCCGAGGTCATCGACAAGGCCGACGGCTCGCCGGTCACGCTGGCCGATCAGGAAGCGGAAAAGCTGATTGCCGGTGCGCTGCGCGAACTGGCCCCCGATGTCCCGATGGTGGGCGAGGAGTCTGTGGCCGATGGCCATATCCCCGATATTTCCGGCGGGCGGTTTTTTCTGGTCGATCCGCTGGATGGCACCAAGGAATTCATCACCGGCGGCGGTGATTTTACCGTCAACATCGCGCTGCTTGAAAACTTCGTGCCCGTCATGGGCGTGATTTACGCGCCCGTATCGGGGCTTTTGTATTATGGCGCGGGCGCGCAGGCCTTTGTGTCGGATAACGGCAAACATGCGAAACAAATCCGCGTGCGTTCCGCACCGCCCGAGGGCATCACAGTTGTGGCCGGCAAACGCCACGGCGATCCGGAACGCTTGAATGATTTCCTCAAAGATCGCAACGTGGCCGCGATGGTTAACCGCTCGAGTTCGCTTAAATTCTGCGTGATTGCGGCGGGGGAAGCGGATTTCTATCCGCGCCTTGGCCCGACATCCGAATGGGATACGGCGGCCGGTGATGCTATTTTGCGCGCGGCCGGCGGGCAGGTCACGCAGCTTTGCGGCGCGCCGCTGGTCTACGGCAAGGCGGACAAGCGTTTTCTCAATCCCGAATTCATGGCCTTCGCGCCTTAATTTATGCGGCGCTGGCGCGGGCGGCGATCAGCTGCTCAATCCGCTCCTTGAGCATGAAAAAAGCCGTATCGAAAGCCTCGACAATCTGGTCCGGGCTGCCTGCTGCCTGTGCGGGGTCGGGCGTCGACCAGTGCAGCTTTTCAGGTTTATGCCCGCCCGTGCTTAGAAATACGGGGCAGCTTTCCGCCGCTGCGGCATCGCAGACCGTCACCACAATATCCAGCGGGTGCTGTGCAAAACAATCCCATGATTTGCTGGCGGGGTTTCCTGCGGGAATGCCGTGACGATTCAATGTCGCGAGCGCGCCCGGATGCACTTGGCCCGCCGGTTTGCTGCCCGCGCTATGCGCGATATAGCGCCCGCGGCCCAAGTGGTTGAGCAGGGCCTCCGCCATCACCGAGCGGCAGGAATTTCCCGTGCAAAGAAACAGTACGTTAATTGCGGTGCTCATGATGATATTCTCCTGTCTTAAAAAGTTTTCTTGAAACGCAGAGCAAGGCCGACCAGTGCGACGAGTACGGGTACTTCGACCAGCGGACCGATGACGGCGGCGAAAGCTACCGGGGAGGCAAGGCCGAAAGCGGCAATCGCGACGGCGATAGCCAGTTCGAAGTTATTGCTAGCGGCGGTAAAGGCCATAGCCGTGGTGCGCGGGTAATCCGCTCCCGCCTTGCGGCCCATATAAAAACTCAGCGTGAACATGATGCCAAAGTAAAGCGAGAGCGGCAGCGCGATGCGTAGCGCATCCAGCGGTAGCTTCAAAACCATATGCCCCTTGAGTGTGAACATTGCGGCAATGGTAAACAGTAGCGCGGCCAGTGTCAGCGGCGCGATGCGCGGCAGGAAAACGGCGTCATACCAGACATCACCTTTACGGCGGCGCAGCCAGCGCCGCGTCAAATAGCCCGCGGCGAAGGGTATGCCCAGATAAATAGCGACGCTTTGTGCGACGCTAGAAAATGGAATGTCTGCGCTGCTGGCGGCAATGCCCATCCATCCTGGCAGGACAGACAGAAAAAACCACGCATAGACGCTGAAAAACACCAGCTGGAAAAGGCTGTTAAACGCCACAAGACCGGCAACGTATTCGTTGTCGCCTTCTGCCAACTGGTTCCAGACAATCACCATGGCAATACAGCGGGCAAGCCCGATAAGAATAACACCGGTCATGTAATCTGGGTAGTCACGCAGAAAGATAGCCGCCAGAGCAAACATCAAGGCTGGTCCGATAACCCAGTTCTGCGCAAGCGAAAGTGCGAGTATCCGGCGATTGCGAAAAACCTGCGGTAATGTCTCGTAGCGTACGCGCGCCAACGGCGGGTACATCATGATAATCAGACCCACCGCAATCGGAATACTGGTGCCGCTGACAGATAGATTTTCAATCAACGCCGGTGCGGCGGGGATAAAATGGCCGCATAATACGCCCGCCGCCATCGCCATAAAAATCCATAGCGTCAGAAAGCGGTCAAGAACAGGCAGGCGGCGCGGACAGACGCCTCTTTTGTTAGTTGTGACAGGATGTTGCATCGAATGTCTCTGGCGTTATTCAGCAGCAGCCGCTGCCGGATGTACCGCAGCTGCTTTTGATGTGAACGGGGGCGGCGGGGGCGCAGCAGGCGCTTTCGGTCGCGGCGGCGGGTTTGTCACCGTACATCTGCGCATCTTCCATGGTGTGATAGGCTTCCCATGCCATGCCCGCTGGATCTTCTACCCATGATTTTTCGGATCTTGCGTAGCAGCAGGTCGTCTCCCCCTCGCTGTGCATCGACAGGTTCGCCGCCGAAAGCTGTGCACGCAGCGCGTTCAGCTCTTCCGCGTTATCGACCTGAATGCCAAGGTGGTCAACGCCGCGTTTGCCGCTGCGCGTCGATACGGCGAAATTGACATGCGGATCGTCCAGCATCCACTTCGCGTAATCGGGTTTTGTTTTCACGGGTGTTGCCCCGAACAGGGCGCTGTAAAAGCGGATGGCGTTATCGAGGTTATCGACACCAACGTGGATGTGCAGGCGTTTCATGCTTTTTCTCCTTGTGGCATAATGGGGGTGGGTGCGCAGCGGGCGGCGAGTTCGATGACCGCGCAGCCGCTTTGGGCGTCATCGCGCACCTGCGCCACATCGCTGCGGCAGCAGTTTTCCGCCATGAAGCGGATAAGTCCCGTAAAAAAAGCGAAATCGGCGCGATAAATAATCGAGCGCCCGCGGCGTTCCTGCTGTACCAGCCCGGCGCGTGCCAGATGCGACAAGTGGAACGACAGCGTATTGGCGGGCACGTTCAGCCGCTCGCCGAGTGTGCCGGCGGGGGCGCCGCTGCCGCCGTATTCGACCAGCAAACGGAAAATCTGCAGGCGTGTTTCCTGCGACAGGGCGGCAAAAGCCGAAAGGGCGTTTTCTGTGTTCATATTTCTATTATTCTAGAAATATAGAATTATATCAAGAAGTATTTTAGCTGTAAAAATAAGACATATAAAACAAATGGTTATATCTTTCGATTGACGACCGACCGACTGGTCGGTTAGCCTGCGTCATGATGATTCCACAGCCTGATTCCATTCCCGAAGCCCTATCCACCCGCGACCGCCTGATTGCGACCGCGGCGGATATGCTGATGCAGCAAAGCTATGGCGCTGTCAGCGTCGATGATATTTGCAAGGCAGCGGATATTAAAAAGGGCACGTTCTATCATTACTTTCCCTCGAAAACCGACCTCGCGCTCGCGGCCTATGCGTGGAAGTGGTCGATGTTTGAATCGGTGCTCGACAAATGTTTCCAGCGCGATGTTACGCCGCTGGAGCGTCTCAACCGCTATGCCTCTGCGGCCTATACCTACCAGCGTTATAATTTCGAGGCGGAGGGCAAGCTCTGCGGCTGCCCGCATACCAGCGCCGCGCAGGAAATGGGCACGCAGGATGAACGCATCCGCGAAAAAATCAAAGAAATTTACGACCTGCATGCGGCCTATTTCGACGGCTGCCTTGCCGATATGGCGGAGCATGCGAACCTCGCGCCCGAACAGCGGCGCGAACTGGCCGGCGAGATGCTGTCTTTTTCCAGCGGCGTCATGTGCCAGGCCAAGGTGATGAACGACCCCGAAGTCATCCGCCAGCAAATGCTGACGGGACTTTACCGTCTGGCGGGTGCCGCGCAAACCGCGCCGTCCGTCGAATTCGACAAAACAATCTGGATTAACGAAGCTTCTCAATGCGGAGTCAAATAATGCTTAAAAACGTAATCGTCTTCGTCACCGCCGGTGCGCTGGGTGCTTATATGATGATGACGGGCAAGCTGCCCCTGCCGGGCGGGCCCGAACAGTTGCAGAAACCCGCGGCCGCCGTGGCCGCCGCGCCCGAACAGCCGCAAGCGATGCCTGCCAGCGTTTCCGCCGCCCTCAGCCGCGACATTACGGAGTGGAGCGAATTTTCCGGACGCCTGCGCGCCATGGAAGATGTGCAGGTGCGCCCGCGCGTATCGGGCACCGTCGATGCCGTGCATTTCAAGGAAGGCGATCTGGTCAAACGCGGCCAGACTCTGTTTACCATCGATACCCGCCCGTTCAAGGCTGCGTATGATCAGGCCGCGGCCGCGCTGAAAGGCGCCGAAGCGCGCGCCGAGCTGACACGCAGCGATTTCGCCCGTGCGGAAAAGCTGCTGGCTGAAAAAGCCGTATCGCAGCGTGAATTCGATGAAAAGAAAAATGCGTTCCTGGAGGCTGACGCCGCCGTTGCCGCCGCAAAGGCGACGCTGGATCTCTCCGCGCTGGATCTTGAATACGCCGAAGTGCGCGCGCCGATTGATGGGCGCGTCGGTCGCCCCGACATCACCGTCGGCAATACGGTGCAGGCAGGCTCGGCGGTTCTGACCACGCTGCAATCGGTCGATCCTGTATTCGCCGATTTCGATATGGATGAACGCACCTATCTGCGTGTACTCAAGGCTGTACGTGCCGAAGGCAAGGGCAGCGAGATGCCTGTCATGATGGCGCTGGCCGACGAAACGGAATTTACACGCACGGGCCGCATCCGCTCTTTCGACAATCAGCTGAGCGCTGATTCCGGCACGCTGCGCGTACGCGCGGAATTTGACAACCCCGACGGACTTTTGACGCCGGGCCTGTTTGCCCGCATCCGTCTGGGCAGTGCCGAGAAAACGACCGCTGTGCTGGTCAACGATAAAGCCATCGGCACCGACCAGACCCGCCGCTATGTCTATACGCTGGACGATAACGGTGTGGTCGGTTACCGCCCCGTCACGCTGGGCAAGCTGACCGATGATGGCTTGCGTGTGATTACGGACGGTCTGGGCGCGGGCGAGAAAATCGTGGTCAACGGCCTGATGCGTATCCACCCCGGCATGAAAGTCCAGCCCATCATGGTGCCGATGGATACCTTGAGCGCGCCGGAGCCTGCCGCTCCGCCCGCAGGTGCGGAGGGCGCAAATAATTCCGCTCCGCCCGCAGCTGAAGAAGGCAAAGCCCCCGCAGGCGAAGAGCCGTCTGCACAGCCGCAACAATAAACAAACGAAACGCCCACGCCGCCGGACAGTCGCGCCGGTTTTGAGGAAACGCCATGGATATCTCCAGATTTTTTATCGACAGGCCGATTTTTGCCGCCGTATTGTCGATTTTCATTTTCATCGCGGGCGCCATGGCGATACCGACGCTACCGGTATCGGAATATCCGAACGTCGCGCCGCCGTCGGTTGTGGTGCGTGCGCAATATCCGGGTGCCAACCCGCGCACGATTGCCGAAACCGTCGCCACGCCCATTGAAGAACAGGTGAACGGCGTCGAGGGCATGCTTTATATGTCGTCGCAATCGACGGCCGACGGCCAGATGGCGATTACCGTGACGTTTAAAATCGGCACGGACCCCGACCTCGCCCAGCAGCTGGTGCAAAACCGCGTGCAGCAGGCTTTGCCGCGTCTGCCTGATATCGTGCGCCAGTTCGGCGTCACGACGGTCAAAAGCGCCTCCAATATCACGCTGGTTGTGCATATCACATCGCCCGATGGCCGTTATGATACCAACTATTTGCGCAACTTTGCCGTGCTGAACGTCAAGGACCGCATCGCCCGTCTGAACGGGATTGGCGAGGCGCAGGTTTTCGGCGGCGGTGACTATGCGATGCGTATCTGGCTCGATCCCGGCAAGCTGTCGGCGCTGGGCCTGACGGCGGGCGATGTCGTGGCGGCCGTGCGCGAACAAAACGCGCAGGTTGCCGCGGGCACCATCGGCGGCCAGCCGCGTCAGGACAAGGGCGCGTTCGAACTGCTGGTCAATGCCAAAGGCCGTTTGCAGACCGAAGAAGATTTTGCAGGCATTATCCTGAAAACGACCGAGAGCGGCGGTATTATCCGTCTGGGCGACGTCGCGCGCATGGAAATGGGGGCCAATACCTATGCCCTCGGCTCGCTGCTGGATAACAAACAGGCATCGGCTATCGCCGTGTTTCAGGCGCCGGAATCGAACGCGCTGCAGCTTGCCAACGATGTGCGCAAAACAATGGCGGAGCTGAAAGCCACCGTTTTTCCCGAAGGTATCGACTACACCATCGTTTATGACCCGACGCGTTTCGTGCAATCCAGTATCGACGCTGTCGTCACGACGCTGGTCGAGGCGGTCATTCTGGTCGTGATCGTGGTGATCGTGTTCCTGCAAACATGGCGCGCGTCTATCATTCCGCTGCTGGCCGTGCCGGTATCCGTCGTGGGCACGTTTGCGGTCATGAAACTGTTCGGGTTCTCCATCAATAACCTGACGCTGTTCGGTCTTGTTCTTTCCATCGGTATCGTCGTCGACGACGCCATCGTGGTCGTCGAGAACGTGGAGCGCAACATCGAAGAGGGGCTTGCCCCGCGCGAAGCCGCCTACAAGGCGATGCAGGAAGTTTCGGGACCGATTATCGCGATTGCCCTGACGCTGGGCGCGATTTTCATCCCCGTCGCTTTCGTCAGCGGCCTGACAGGGCAGTTCTATAAACAGTTTGCCCTGACCATCGCGATTTCGATGTTTATTTCGGCTTTCAACTCCCTCACGCTCAGCCCTGCCATGGCGGCAAAGCTGCTGCATGCGCCGGATGCGGAGCCCGACCGTCTGCAAAAAATCATCGATGCGGGCTTTGGCTGGTTCTTCCGCGGCTTTAACCGCTTTTTCAAGGCGTCGTCGAAAAAATACGAAGCGACGACCGGCAGCATCGTGCGCCACAAGGTGGGCATGTTCGCGGTTTATCTGGCGCTTATCGCGGGTTCTGTCGTGCTGTTCAATATCACGCCGCGCGGATATGTGCCGGCGCAGGATAAACAGTATCTGGTCGCCTTCGCGCAGTTGCCCTCCGGTGCCAGCCTGCAGCGGACCGAAGACGTCATCCGCCGTATGAGCGACATCGCCATGAAAACGCCGGGTGTGCAAAACGCCGTCGCGTTTCCGGGCCTGTCCATCAACGGCTTTGCCGCCAGCTCCAGCGCGGGCATTGTGTTCATGACGCTCGATCCGTTTGAAGAGCGCACCACGCCCGACCTTTACGGCCCCGTGATTGCCGAAAAACTGATGGGGCAGCTCGGCATGGCGATTGAAGATGCGTTCGTCGGCGTATTCCCGCCGCCCGCGGTCGATGGTCTGGGGACCATCGGCGGCTTCCGCCTGCAAATTCAGGACCGCGCGGATCTGGGTGACGAGGCGCTTTATGGCGCGCTGATGGCCGCACAGATGAAGGCATGGCAAACGCCGGAGCTGGCGGGCGTTTTCTCCAGCTACCAGATCAACGTGCCGCAGCTCTTCGTCGATATCGACCGCGACCGTGCGAAGCAGCTGGGTATCCCGCTCAATAATATATACGAAGCGTTGCAGGTTTATCTGGGGTCTTACTACATCAACGACTTCAACCGTTTTGGCCGCACCTATCAGGTGATTGCACAGGCGGATGCACCGTTCCGTATGGATGCGGCGGATATCGCGCAGCTCAAAACCCGCAACCTTGCGGGCGAGATGGTGCCGCTGGGCAGTGTGCTGAACGTCAAGCAGAGCTATGGCCCCGATTCCGCCTCGCGCTACAACCTGTTCCGCACGGCCGAGCTGAACGGCGGCCCTGCGCCCGGTTTCTCTTCGGGAGAGGCGGAGGCGGCCATCGTCAAAATCCTGCGCGAAGTCCTGCCCCCCGGCATGGATTTCGAGTGGACGGAGCTGAAGTATCAGGAAATTCTGGCGGGCAATACGGCGATTTATATTTTCCCGCTGTGCATTTTCCTGGTCTTCCTCGTCCTTGCCGCGCAGTACGAAAGCCTTGTGCTGCCGCTGGCCATCATCATGATCGCGCCTGCGGTCACGCTCAGCGCCGTATTCGGCGTCTGGTGGACAGGCGGGGACAACAACATCTTTACCCAGATCGGGATATTGGTGGTGCTGGGCCTTGCGTGCAAAAACGCCATTCTGATTGTCGAATTCGCGCGCGAGCTGGAACTGGCGGGCGAGGAAACGGTCAAGGCGGCGATGACGGCCTGCCGCATGCGTCTGCGTCCTATTCTGATGACGTCTTTCGCGTTCATCATGGGCGTGGTGCCGCTGGTGCTGTCGACGGGTGCGGGCGCCGAAATGCGTCAGGCCATCGGCATTACCGTATTTTCGGGCATGATCGGCGTGACCTTCATGGGGCTGTTCCTGACGCCGCTGTTCTATGTATTCCTGCGTAAACTTTCCGGCCGCAAGCTGACCAGCTTGCATCCCGTGCCGGTTCTGAAGGTGCATTAAGATGAAAAAACTTCTCATCACGCTCGCGCTGACGACGGTACTGGGCGCGCCGCTGTCGGGTTGCAACCTTGCCCCCGACTTCAAATTGCCCGAAACGGCCAAGGCCGAACAGTTCCGCGAAGCCGAAGACCTGCAAGTCACCGGCAAGTGGAAAGTGGGCGAACCCGCCGCGCATATCGACCGCGGCGAATGGTGGAAGGTTTTCAAAGAGCCTGCCCTCGATAAACTGCAGGCCGAAGCCGCTGATGGAAACCTGACCGTGCAGGCGATGGAAGCGCGTGTGCGCCAGTCGCGCGCGGCAGCGGGACAGGCGCGTGCCGCGTTCTTTCCGGATATTGACGGCAATGCCTCCGCCACGCGGCAGAAACCGAATGCGGTTGCCCGCGGTATGGCACCCGGCAGCGAGCTGGCGATTGAAAACAGCCTGAAAACCGGATTGACGCTCAGCTACGAACTGGATTTGTTCGGGCGCGTGCGCAACCGCAACAAAGCGGCGAAAGCCGAAGCGCTGAATGCCGAGGCGATGCTGCAAAGCATGCGCCTTGCGATGCAGGCGGACGTGGCGGATTTGTATTTCCTGATCCGCGCGCTTGACCGTGAACGCGGCGTGTTGTCGGTATCGGTCGGCTTGCGCGAAGATGGTTTGAAAATCCTCAAAAAACGCCTCGATATCGGCACGATTACCGAGCTGGATATCGCCGAGGCGACGGTCGATCTTGAAAACACCCGCATGCAGTATCAGGACGTTATCCAGCAGCGCAAGGAGGCGGAACATGCCCTCGCGTTGCTGCTGGGCAAGGCGCCGGGTGAGTTTTCGCTGAAATCTTCCGAACTGCCGCGCCGCATTCCGGTTATTCCGGCGGGCGTACCGTCCAGCGTGCTGGAGCGCCGCCCGGACATCGCCGCCGCGCAATACAAACTGGCCGCCGAAAACGCGCGCATCGGTGTTGTGAAGGCATCGTTCTTCCCGACCCTGTCGTTGACGGGGAATGCGGGGGTTGAATCCAACGTCATGTCGAACCTGTTCCAGTGGTCGAGCCGCACCTGGGCCATCGGCCCGATGCTGACGCTGCCGATTTTCGCGGGTGGCGAAAACACCAAGGCGCTTGAGCGTCAAAAGGCCGTCTATGAAGAAGCTGTAGCCGATTACCGCCAGAGTGTGCTGGTCGCCTTCCGCGATGTCGAAAACAGCCTGTCGCGTTTGAAAACCCTGTCGCGTCAGGCATCGTCGCAATCGGTGGCGGAGGCCGCCGCGAAACGCGCGTCTCAGCTGGCTGAAATGCGCTACGAAAACGGCGATGTCGGATATCTGGAGGCGATTACCGCCCGCCGCAGCGCGCTCGATGCTCAGCGCAGGGGTATTCAAATTCAAGGCGAACGCCTGCGGGAGACGGTGCGTCTGATCCGCGCCATCGGCGGTGGCTGGACGCCGGTAACGGTTCCGGCGCCTGCTGCGCCGGCCCCCAAAACCGACACCAAGAAAAAAGACTGATATGCGCACAGAAGGTTTGAGCGATGCGGAGATCGAGCGCAAGCTCGCCGCACCCGGTGCGGGCGTGCCGTTTTATGTGCGGCTGGTGCTGCGTTATTACATCGGCCCGCGCGTGGCGGGACGCGCCGAATGGGCGCCGCAAACGCAGCGGTTTTTTGATACCAGCGCGGAGATTGTGAAAATCGCCGAAACGCTGGATAACGGCCAGCTTCAAAAACGCGTGCTGGTGCCGCGCCTGCGCGGTCTTGAAGACAGTTCGCGCTATTGGTCCGCCGCCATGACCATGGAACATCTGATGATTGTCGGCACGGGTATGCGCGATATCATCATCCGCCTGTCACAGGGGCAGGTGCCGCCCGGCCGTGCCGATACCGCGCGCGTCAAGCCGCAGGGCAAATTGCCCGCGCAGAGCGTACTTGAAAATTATAAAGCCTTCACCTCGGCCCTGATGCCGCAAATCGAAAATGCCGTGCCGCCCGAAAAGCGGGATGGCGCGCTGACCTATGACCATCCGTGGTTCGGGCCTTTCACGCTGCGGCAATGGCATTGGCTTTTGGCGGAACACAACGCCATTCACCTACGCCAGATGCAGGAAATCGCCGCGCGGTTGTAATTTCTTGGCTGAAAAAATTCAGGGCTGCGTTATTCCATCAAACGCGCGGCCGCGCCTGAGGCCGTTGCGCCCGCGGGTACGGATTTCACAACCACGCTGCCGGCGGCAATTTTGGCGCCCGCGCCAATCTCGATATTCCCCAATATCGTCGCACCTGCGCCGATTTGCGCGCCTTTGCGCACCTTGGGGTGGCGGTCTTCGGGGACGAAGGCACGGCCGCCCAGCGTGACGCCGTGCCAGAACAGCACGTCATCTTCGACCACCGCAGTCTCGCCAATCACAATGCCGGTTGCGTGGTCGAACATGATGCCGCAGCCGATGCGCGCGGCGGGGTGAATGTCGACGCCGAACAAATCCGACACACGGTTTTGCACCAGAAGCGCCAGTGGCTGGCGGCCGTGATGCCACAGGTCATGCGCAAGGCGGTGGCATTGCAGCGCGTGGAAACCTTTGAAAAACAAAAACGGGCGTAGCGGGTCATGCGCGGCGGGGTCGTTCGCCAGCACGGTTTGCATGTCGCGCGCCATTTTATCGCCCAGCGCCGCATCGCGCAGCGCCAGCGCGGCATAGGCGTCGCGGAACACGGCGGCGGGGAAATGCGCGGTTTGCAATTTTTGCGACAGCAACCGGCCCGTGGCATCGCCCAGATGCGCGGCGGATAGAATCGTATCCTGCAGCCACGGCGCGAAGACGGCATCGTCGGCGGCGAGTTTTTCTGCTGCGCTGCGCAATGAAACCCAGAGCGTGCGGGCATCGGTGATGGAGAGAGGGGCTTGTTCCTGCTTCATGTTCAAGGTTTTAGCCAGTTATAAACGCCGAGTCACGCGCAATCTTGCGCGCGGATATTCGGGGAAACGCGCGGCGGCGAAAAAGTTTTACTTTGCGCATAATGCTTTATAAAATCAGCAAAATTTCAACATCAAGAGAACCCCATGACCAACCAGCCGCCCGCCATTCTGCAGCTCATCGGCAATACGCCGCTCGTCGAGATTACCCGCATTGATACTGGCCCCTGCCGTCTGTTCGCGAAACTGGAATCGCAAAACCCCGGCGGGTCGATCAAAGACCGCATCGCGCGCCAGATGATCGACGTCGCCGAAAAAGAAGGCAAGCTGAAACCCGGCGGCACGATTATCGAAGCCACCGCGGGCAATACCGGTCTTGGCCTTACGCTCATCGGCGCGCTCAAGGGGTATAAGGTTATTTTGGTCGTGCCCGACAAAATGTCGCGCGAAAAGATTTTCCACTGCAAGGCCATGGGCGCCGATGTGCGCGTGGCGCGCAGCGACGTTGTGCGCGGCCATCCGGAATATTATCAGGATGTGGCGGCGCGTATCGCCAAGGAAACCGGCGGTTTCTACGTCAACCAGTTCGCCAATCCCGCAAACGTCGCGGCGCATTTCGACTATACCGCGCCCGAAATTCTGACCCAGATGGAGGGCGATGTGGATGCCATCATCTGCGGCGTCGGGTCCGGCGGCACCCTGACGGGCATCGGCAATTACATGAAAAAACACAGCCCCAAAACCGAAATGATTTTGGCGGATCCCGCGGGCTCCATCCTCGCGCCGCTGGTGAACGAGGGCAGGAAGGTCGAACCCGGCTCATGGCTGGTCGAAGGCATCGGGGAGGATTTCATTCCCGATATTCTCGACATGTCGCTGACCAAAAAAGCCTATACGATCACCGACGAGGAAAGCCTGGCGACCGCGCGCGAACTGCTTCTCAAAGAAGGCATTCTGGCGGGCCCGTCGTCGGGGACACTCGCCGCCGCCGCGCTGAAATATTGCCGCGAGCAGAAAGAGCCCAAGCGCGTGGTCACGCTGATTTGCGACCGCGGTGACAAGTACCTGTCGAAAACCTTCAGCGATTTCTGGCTGTCCGAACAGGGCTTCACCCCGCGCAAGCCCACCGGCAGCATCGAAGACCTCGTCATGCGCCGCCACGACAGTGGCGATACGATTTTCGTGCGCGCGACCGACCCGCTGAAAACGGCGTATAAGCGCATGCGCTTTGCCGATGTGTCGCAGCTACCGGTACTGGATGAGGCCGCCAAGCGTCTGGTCGGCGTGGTGGATGAAAAAACGCTGCTGAACCGCATGACCATGGGCGATAAAAATTCGTCCATGTCCGGTACGGTCGCCGATGTGATGCGCGAAGCCGCCCCCGTGCTGCCCAAGGATACGCCGATTGAAACCGCCGCGCCGCTGCTGCAGCAGGGCGGCGCCATCATGGTGGTGGACGAGGATAAATTCCTTGGCGTTGTTACGCGCGTCGATATGCTTAACCATCTTTATCTGAAAGGTCAGGTCGCCTGATGTCTTCCGCTTCTTCTTCCCGCAAAAACCGTTCTTTTTCCACGCGCTGCATCCACGGCGGGCAAATGCATGACCCGACAACGGGCGCGGTGAACGTGCCGATTTATGCGACATCGACCTATGCGCAATCCGCGCCGGGCGAACACAAAGGTTTCGTTTATGCGCGCGGTCATAACCCGACGCGCCATGCGTTCGAACGTGCCATGGCCGACCTTGAAGACGGCAGCGCGGCGTTTGCCTTTGGCTCCGGCCTTGCCGCGATGTGCGCGGTGCTGGATGTGCTGCCGGCGGGCGCGCATATGATTGCCTCCGACGATTTGTACGGCGGCAGCTTCCGCCTGTTTGAACGGGTGCGCAAGCAGACGACGGGGCTTGAAGTGTCCTACATCGACATGACGGATGCCGAGGCGGTGCGCGCGGCTATTCGCCCGAATACAAAAATGGTCTGGATCGAAACGCCGACCAATCCGATGCTGAAGCTGACCGACATTGCCGCCGTCGCCAAAATCGCGCGGGAAAAGGGGCTGATCAGCGTGGTCGATAATACTTTTGCCACGCCATGGAACCAGCGCCCCATCGCCATGGGCGTGGATATCGTGGTGCATAGCGCGACGAAATATATCGGCGGGCATTCCGACATCATCGGCGGCGTTGCGATTGTCGGCGACAATACCGAACTGGCCGACCGCATGAAATTCATCCAGAACGCGACGGGCGGCATTCTGGGCCCGTTTGACAGTTTCCTTGCCCTGCGCGGCGTCAAAACGCTGGATGTGCGCATGGAGCGTCACAGCCACTCCGCCATGAAAATCGCCGAATGGCTGAGCCATCATCCGAAGGTGGAAAAAGTCTGGTATCCGGGCCTGCAAAGCCACCCGCAGCATGAACTGGCCAAACGCCAGATGCGCGGCTTCGGCGGCATGGTGACGGCGGTTCTGAAGGGCGATCTTGATGCGTCGCGCCGCATGCTGTCCGCGTGCAAAATCTTCACGCTGGCCGAAAGCCTCGGCGGTGTCGAAAGCCTTATCGAACACCCCGCCATCATGACCCACGCATCGGTGCCGAAAGAACAGCGCGAAGCGCTGGGCATTTCCGACGGCCTTATCCGCCTGTCGGTCGGCATCGAAAGCGTCGAAGACCTGATTGCGGATCTCGACGAAGCCTTGGCGAAGATTTAAAGCGGGCTTATATCCTAGGGGCCTTTGGGCGCGCGGCGGCGAATGTTGCTGGCGGGCTGCATGACGCCGATATCCTGCGCGGTTCGCGCGGGCGCGGCGCTTGCGGAGGGTGTTTTGATATTTTCCGGCACCTGCGCCCAGCTGTTGAACGCGCCCCAATTTGTATACATCACCTTGAACACCTCCGGCGCATGGGCGAGGGAGGTAAGGGCAGGGTTGTCATGACAGCGGAATTCCTTCCCGACCGACAAGGGCGCGCCCTCCAGCGTGACAAGGCGGTTATTTTCGCACCAGAAGCTGCCGCCGACAGTCGCCGGCGCGCCCAGAAGATGCGTGAGCAGGTTATCGCAGCAAACGAAATCGCCGCCCACAGATGACGGCGCACCGTTGAGCGACATCAGGTTGTTATATTTGCACCAGAATCCGCCGCCCACGGTTTGGGGCGCGCCGTACAAATCGCCCAGCTGGTTGTGGCTGCAGGAAAAATATCCGCCGACGGTTTTGGGGGCGCCCTGTAAATCTTTCAGTTGATTGTGGTCGCACGAAAAATTCCCGCCCACCGCGCGCGGCGCGCCTTTCAGCGACGTCAGGTTGTTGTTGTCGCAAATAAAATTCCCCTGCACTACGACAGCGCTGAGGTCGGGCAGCTGCGACAGATTTTTATTCCAGAGGTTGATATCCCCGCGACGAAAATCGTGCCGTCGCTGCGTTTGGTATATTCAATCTGCCACGATTGCAGCGCCTGTTCGGCGTCGGAAAGCGGCGGCGGCGGTGTCGGCGTTGTCTGCATAGCGAACTCGCGGATAATGAACAGGGCTTTGAAAACAGGCTTTGTATTATGTTAACAATGCACCGTAAAGTCAACCTTATTAGGCCCTGCGATAAAACATATATATTTCAATGTTTGTTCCCTGCATCCGGCGCGCCGCAACGCAAGAAAGGGGCTTGCCGCCGCTGCCGCCATTCATGCTAAGGTACGCCTTCAGTTTTATTTTGATCAGGAAGGAGACGCGGCGCATGTCACGGCTGATTGCGGATATCGGGGCGACCAACGCGCGCTTTGCGATTGCGAATGATGCGGGCATCCATCACATCGATGTGCTGCCGTGCGAAGATTTCCCGACGCTGGCCGATGCCGCGCAGGCCTATCTCTCGCGCGTGGGCGGGGACAAACCGCAAACGGGCGCCTTTGCTGTCGCTATCCCCCTCAGCGGTGCGGATGATGTGTCCATGACCAACCACGGCTGGAGCTTTTCCATCTCCGGCACGCGCAAGGCACTGGGGTTTGACAAGCTTGATGTCATCAATGATTTCACCGCGCTCGCTCTCGGTATTCCGCATCTCACGGAAAATGATTACTACAAGGTCGGCGGCGGCGAGAGCGTGAAGGGCGCGCCCGTGGGCATCATCGGCCCCGGCACAGGGCTTGGCGTCGGGGCGGTTGTTTTCGGCCGCGACGGTGCGCCCGTGCCCGTGACGACCGAGGGCGGCCATGTCACTATGCCCGCTTCGAGCGAGCGTGAATTCCGCCTGTTCGAATGGCTGAAGCAAACCAAATATCATCATATATCGGCGGAGCGGGTGATTTCCGGCAAGGGGCTTGTGAATATCTATCACGGTATTTGCGGCATTGATGGCCTTAGCCTGCCCGAAAAAACACCGGCGGAAATTACCGAAGCCGCCCTTGCGCGTAGCTGCCCCGTTTGCGTCGAAACGCTGGATCTGTTCTGCCATTTCCTTGGCGTTGCGGCGGGCAATCTGGCGCTGACCTATGGCGCGTTCGGCGGCATTTATATCGCGGGTGGTATCGTGCCGCGCCTTGGCAGTTACTTTGCGACCTCGCGTTTCATGCAAAGCTTCCTCGAAAAAGGCCGCTTCAAAGACTACCTCTCCCCCATTCCGGTGCGTGTGATTACGCATCCCTATCCGGGACTGGAGGGGCTGAAGTATCTGGATTAAGCGCATGCAAAAAACAAAAACCCCGCCAATGACTGGCGGGGTTTTTGTTTTGGCGGCGCGTTTTTATACGCGACCGAAATATCCGCCGAAGGCCGGCAGGGTCAGTTTGCGGCCATCAAGCGCGCTATGCATGCCGTGGCCGTCCATGGGGGTGGAGGCCATGGGCAGATCCAGCGTCGCGGGCGCATTGCCGAGGTTGAAGCAGCAGAGGATATCCCCGCTGTCATGGCTGCGCACGAAGCCGAGCGTGCCGTCGGGCGTATCGAAAAACTTGATACCGCCCGTGATCAGCGCACCGTGCGCCTTGCGCCATTTCAGGAAACCGCGCACGAAATGCAGCGGCGAATGGCCGTCGGCTTCCTGCTGCGCGGCGGCCTTGGCCAGATGTTCGATCGGTACCGGCAGCCATGTCGTTGCGGCGTCGGAAAATCCCGCATTGGCTTTTTGCCCGTCCCACGGGAAGGGGGTGCGGCAACCGTCGCGCCCTTTGTCTTCGGGCCAGAGGAAAATGCCGAAGGGGTCTTGCAGCAGTTCAAACGGAATATCCGCTTCGGTCAGGCCCAGCTCCTCCCCCTGATAAATAAACGACGTGCCGCGCAGCGTGGTGACAAGGGCGGCGAGGAGTTTGGATTGTTCGGGGTCGGGCTTGCCATCAACCGCCCAGCGCGTCGATGCGCGCACGACGTCGTGGTTGGCAAAGGCCCATGACGGCCAGCTGCTCTCGCCGGCGGCCAGATATTCCTCGACCGCGCCGCGCAGGGATTTGGTGTTGTAAACGCCGGGGCCCAGCAGGGCGAAGTTATAGGCGGTATGCAGCTTGTCGGGGCCGTCGGTATAGGCGACGCTGGTCTTGATCTGGAAGTCGTCGCCGATTTCCGCCACCATGAAACGCGCTTCGTATTCATCCGTCAGTTTACGCAGGCGCTGGATGAAGGGAATCATTTCCGGCTGCGTTTTGTCGTACAGATGGCGCTGCCAGTAATAGGGGTGGGTTTGGCGGCCGCTCGATTGCTTGCGGTCGAAACCTTCCAGCGGCGGGTTGTCGCGCAGCTGCGCATCGTGGATGCAGTGGTTCAGCGCATCGAGGCGGAAACCATCCACGCCGCGCTCCATCCAGAACCGGCAGACATCCAGAAGCGCATCCTGCACGGCGATGTTGCGCACGTTGAGATCGGGCTGCTCTTTCAGAAACTGGTGATAGTAATACTGCCCGCGTTTGGTGTCGTATTGCCATGCGGAGCCGCCGAAAACCGACATCCAGTTATTGGGCGGGGTGCCGTCGTCCTTGGGGTCTGCCCAGACGTACCAGTCGGCTTTGTCGTTATCGCGGCTTTTGCGGCTTTCGACGAACCACGGGTGTTTGTCGGATGTATGGCTCAAAACCACGTCGATAATCAGCTTCAGCCCGCGCTTGTGCATTTCGCGCAGCATCTCGTCGAAATCGTCCAGCGTGCCGAACATCGGATCGACGTTTTTGTAATCCGACACGTCATAACCGAAATCGACCATGGGAGAGGTGAAAAACGGCGACAGCCACACGGCGTCCACGCCGAGCGAGGCGATATAATCCAGCTTCGCCGTGATGCCCTTGATATCGCCGATGCCGTCCGCGTTGCTGTCGTTAAAGCTGCGCGGATAAATCTGGTATACCACCGCGCCGCGCCACCAATCGTTACGTCCCGACATCGACATCTCTTTTTCCCTCTTTGAAACGCGTTTGTTGTTTCTGAAACGCACTCTGCCCAAGCTTCGTGCGCATGGTGCGGCGCACCATCCTGTGCCGGATGTCCGTGCTGCCGCCTGAAAATCTTATAGGCATGAATGGCTTGCAGGTCAAAGAAACAAAAACCATCCCGAAAGACACGAAACGCTTGCCGCGGGGGTCATTTTTGGTACTATCTA
>CAZKBS010000026.1:0-25413 GCA_964551435.1 uncultured Micavibrio sp. | reverse complement strand
GCGAGGTGTTGTGTACCGACCAGAAAGGCATCAGCCTGCCGCGCCTGGCCGCGCGCCTGCGCGTGCCGTCGGCGGTGATTGAAAGCATTCTGGCGGCCTTGACGGCGAGCGGTATTCTGGCCCTGACTGCCGGCCGCCGCCCCGAATACCTGCCGGGCCGCCCGTTCGATGAAACATCCGTGCAGCAGATGATGGAGGCGCTGCGCGCGCGTGACGCCTTTGATGCGCGCAGCCTGCGCCATATCCGCCCGATGGAGAATGTCGATGACGTTTTGAAACGCGGCGAAACGCTGCGCGCCGCCGCGCTTGGCAATATCACCCTTAAACAGCTGGCACAAGGAAACATACCCGCATGATCCCCCGTTTCACCCGCCCGGAAATGGCCGCCATCTGGACGCAGGAAAACAAATACCGGACCTGGCTGGAGGTCGAGATGATCGCCTGCGAGGCGCAGGAAAGTCTCGGCGTTATCCCCGCGGGCGTGACCGCAAAAATCCGCGCCAAGGCGAATTTCGATGCCGAACGCATCGATGCCATCGAGCGCGAGGTCAAGCACGATGTCATCGCCTTTCTGACCAACGTCGGTGAATATGTGGGCGAGGAGGCGCGGCATATCCACGTTGGCATGACGTCGTCGGATGTGCTGGATACAGCCTTCGCCATGCAGCTGAGACAGGCGTCGGATATTATTCTGGCGGGTATCGACCGCGTGCTGGCGGCGCTGCGCCGCCGTGCGCTTGAACACAAAAACACGCTCTGCGTCGGGCGCAGCCACGGTATTCACGGGGAGCCGACGACCTTCGGCCTGAAGCTCGCCGGTCATTACACCGCTTTCGCCCGCGCCCGCCGCCGCATGGAAATGGCGCGCGATGAAATTTCCACCGTCGCGATTTCGGGCGCCGTCGGCACCTTCGCCACGGTTGATCCGCGCGTGCAGGCTTTCGTGGCCAAAAAACTCGGTATGCGCGAAGAGCCTGTATCCACGCAGGTTATTCCGCGCGACCGTCACGCGATGTTCTTTTCGGTGCTGGGGGTGATTGCCAGCAGCATTGAAAACCTTGCAACCGAAATCCGCCATTTGCAGCGCACCGAAGTGCGCGAGGCGGAAGAATTTTTCAGCGCGGGGCAAAAAGGCTCCTCCGCCATGCCACACAAACGCAACCCCGTGCTGGCCGAAAACCTGACGGGGCTGGCGCGGTTGATGCGTGCCGCCGTCACGCCGGCGCTCGAAGATGTTACGCTGTGGCATGAACGCGATATTTCCCATTCGGCCGTCGAGCGGGTGATTGCCCCCGATGCGACCATTCTGGCCGATTTCGCGCTCAACCGTCTGGCGGGCGTGATTGAAAACCTGCTGGTTTATCCCGACCGCATGAAGCGCAACATGGAAAGCCTCAAGGGGCTTGTGTTTTCGCAGGCGGCGCTGCTCGCCCTCGTCGATGGCGGGATGAGCCGCGAAGACGCCTATAAAATCGTGCAGGCGCAGGCCATGGCGGTCTGGGATAATCTGGACGGGCCGGATTTCAAAACCCGCTTGCTGGGTGATGCCGCTGTTGCAAAAATTCTCGGCGCCGAAGGCCTCGACAAGGTGTTCGACTACAGCCGCTATACCCGCCATGCGGGCGGCGTGATTGATGCGGCGCTGGGCGAAGACAGCCGCGCGGCGGCGTAATACATGCTGGAGTGGCGCGAGACCGGTATCATTCTTTCCGTGCGCCCGCATGGTGAAAACGGCGCGGTGGTGTCGCTGCTGACGGAGCCTTATGGCCGCACCATGGGCTATGTTTATGGCGCGACATCGACAAAAGCGCGCGGCGTTCTCGATATCGGCAATGTGGTCAATGCGCGCTGGCAGGCGAAGGCTTCAAGCCAGCTGGGTACCTTTACGCTGGAGCTGGAAAAAAGCCACGCCGCCGAAGTGATGCACGATGCGGAGCGTCTGACCGCGTTGCAGTCCGCTTGCGCCATTGCCGACCGCTGCCTGCCGGAGCGGGAAAAGCATCCCGCCGTTTATGCGGGGCTTGCCGCGCTGCTCGACAGCTTTTCGGGCGATTTATGGGGCCCCAGTTATATTTTCTGGGAGCTGGGGCTGCTGCGGGAACTGGGTTTCGGCATCGACCTTTCCAAATGCGTTTCGACGGGGGCTGTGGATAACTTGCGCTACGTCAGCCCCAAATCCGGTTGCGCCGTCAGCGCCGAAGCGGGCGAGCCTTACAAAGACCGCCTTTTAGCCCTGCCGCCCTTTTTGCGGGGGGAGGCAAGGTTCGAAGACGCCGACGTGCTGGATGGTTTGCGCCTGACGGGGCATTTCCTGCTGCACCGCGTATTTTCGCTGGCCAATACCAATGTGCCGGAAGCGCGGCTGCGGCTTGAGGCGCGCTTTTCCCGTAAAATCGGCGCGGCCGCGCCGGAGGGGCAAACAACGGAGGCCTGAACAGGCGGCTTTACGGGTTGTTTTGCGTCAAAAATTGCGCTAAAAACGCCGCTATGGTTAAAAAATCGGGCAAGAAATCAGGCAGTGACAATAACGTCGTCGCGGTGGACATCCAGAACCGCGAACTCGGCGAGATTCTGAGCGAGAAATATCTTTCCTACGCGCTCTCGACCATTATGTCCCGCTCGCTGCCCGATGTGCGCGACGGGCTGAAGCCTGTGCACCGCCGCGTGCTGTATGCCATGTACCAGCTGAACCTGAAGCCCGAAACGCCGCCCAAGAAATCGGCGCGTATTGTGGGTGACGTCATCGGTAAATATCACCCGCATGGCGACAGCTCGATTTACGACGCCATGGTGCGTCTGGCGCAGGATTTCGCCGTGCGCTATCCGCTTGTCGACGGGCAGGGCAACTTCGGCAACATCGACGGCGATAACGCCGCCGCGATGCGTTATACCGAAGCGCGTCTGACCAAAGTCGCGCAGCTTCTGCTCGAAGACATCGATCAGGATACCGTCGATTTCCGCCCGACCTATGACGGCGAAACCGTCGAGCCGGTGGTGATGCCCGCGAATTTCCCCAACCTGCTCGCGAACGGCTCGTCCGGTATCGCGGTCGGCATGGCGACCAACATTCCGCCGCATAACGTGGCGGAGCTGTGCGATGCCCTCGACCATCTCATCGAAAACAAGGAATGCGAGGTCAAGGATCTCCTGAAATACGTCAAGGGGCCGGATTTCCCCACGGGCGGCATTCTGGCCGAAGACAAGGCAACCATCCGTCAGGCCTATGAAACCGGCCGCGGGTCGCTGCGCGTGCGCGCGGTCTGGCACAAGGAAGAGCTGAAAAAAGGCGACGGCTGGCAGATTGTCATCACCGAAATTCCCTATCAGGTTATCAAATCGCGCCTGATTGAAAAAATCGCCGAACTGATTGTGAACAAGAAGCTGCCGTTCCTCGACGATATCACCGATGAATCCGCCGAAGACGTGCGCATCGTGCTGACACCGAAGAACAAGACCATCGAGCCCGAGCTGCTGATGGCGCAGCTGTACAAGAATACAGACCTCGAAACGCGTTTCTCGCTCAATATGAACGTGCTTGACCGCGGCCTGACGCCGCGCGTGATGAACCTGAAAGAGGTTCTGCAGGCTTTCATTGATCACCGTCAGGACGTGCTGCTGCGCCGCTCGCGCCACCGGTTGACGCAAATCGACCATCGCCTCGAAGTTCTGGGCGGTTTGCTGGTCGCGTATCTGAATATCGACGAAGTCATCAAAATCATCCGCGAGGAAGACGATCCCAAAGCGGTGATGATGAAGCGCTTCAAGCTGAGCGATGTGCAGGTCGAGGCGATACTCAACATGCGCCTGCGCTCCCTGCGCAAGCTCGAAGAAATCGAAATCCGCCGCGAAGACAAGGAACTCCGCGCCGAAAAGGCGGAGCTGGAAAAGCTTATTGTCAGCCACAAGCTGCAAATGAAGGCCATCAGCGCGCAGGTCGCGCATATCCGCGACGCTTTCGCGCCCAACTCGCCCCTCGGCAAACGCCGCACGCAGGCGGGCAAGGCGCCGGTGGATATCGACGTGCCGGTCGAGGCCTTTATCGAGAAAGAACCCATCACCGTCATCTGCTCCGACAAGGGCTGGATCCGCGCGATGAAGGGGCATCTGGAGCAGGAAAAAATCGACGCCATCAGCTATAAGGACGGCGACGGTTTCAAATTCGCCATTCCGTGCGAGACCACCGACAAGCTGGTGGTTTTCGGCACCAACGGCAAATTCTACACGCTGGCTTGCGACAAGCTGCCCTCGGGCCGCGGGTTTGGCGAACCGGTGCGTTTGATGATCGACCTGTCGAACGAAGCCGATATCGTCACCATCATGAAGCATGAGCCGGAGCGCAAGCTGCTGGTCGCCGCCGATGACGGCCGCGGTTTTGTGGTGCCGGAAAAAGAAATCCTGTCGCAGACCAAAAACGGCAAACAATGCCTGATGGTCAAAGGCGGGGTCGAGGCGCGCGTCTGCTTTCCCATCGAGCCGAACCACGACCAGGTGGCGGCGATCGGCCAGAACCGCAAGCTGCTGGTTTTCCCGCTCGATCAGGTGCCGGAAATGACCAAAGGCGTCGGCGTTATTCTGCAGCGTCACAAAGACGGCGGGCTTTCGGATGCCAAGACGTTCCGTCTCAAAGACGGCCTGACGTGGTACAGCGCGGGCAAAGAACGCGTGGAGACGAACCTCAAAGCCTGGCGCGGTGAACGTGCGCAGGCGGGCGTTCTGCCGCCGAACGGCTTCCCGCGCGCCAACAAGTTCAACGGGAAATGACCTCCCCCTCCGCATCTTCCGTCCTCGACACATTCATCGCAGCGGTCGATGCCCTCAGCGATTATATCGGCCGCGCGGTGTCGTGGCTGACGCTTTTCATGGTGCTGGCGGCGGTGGCGACCGCGCTGCTGCGCTATGTGTTCAGCGTGGGTTTTGTCTGGATGCAGGAAAGTTATTTGTGGATGCACGGGGCGCTGATGATGCTCGGCGCGTCCTATGCCCTCAGGCATGATGCGCATGTGCGCGTGGATGTTTTTTATGGCCGCATGTCGCCGCGCCGCCGCGCCATGGTCGATATGGCCGGTGTGCTGCTGTTCCTGCTGCCGATGGTGGGGCTGGTGTTCTGGGTCAGTCTGCCCTATGTGATCGAAAGCTGGCACAAGCGCGAAAGCTCGTTTCAGGCGGGCGGGCTGCCCGGTGTTTATTTAATGAAAACGCTTATTCCCGTTTTTTGCGTGCTGTTGGCGCTGCAGGGGCTCTCGATGCTCGCGCGCGCCTGCAAAGCGCTGAAAGGCGGCGCGGATGCTTGAGGCGATAGACCCCGTGCTGCTCGGCGAATGCCTGAGCGTTTTGATGTTCGCCTTTGTGTGCGCGGCGCTGATGTTCGGCTTTCCGGTCGCCTTCACGCTGGGCGGCAGCGCGCTTCTTTTTGCCGGTATCGGCATGGCCTTTGGCGTGTTCAAGGGGGCGCTGCTGGGCGCTTTATTCTCCCGCTATTTCGGCGTCATGATGAACGAGCTGCTGGTCGCGGTGCCGCTGTTTATTTTCATGGGCGTGGTTTTGGAAAAATCGCGCATTGCCGAAAATCTTTTGGAAACCATCGGGCTTTGCTTTGGCCGCCTGCGCGGCGGGCTGGCGCTCGCGGTGATATTTGTCGGCATGCTGCTGGCCGCTTCGACGGGGCTTGTCGGCGCGACGGTGGTGACGATGGGGCTTTTGAGCTTCCCTGCCATGATGAAAACGGGCTATGACCAGAAACTCGCCTGCGGCACCATTTGCGCGGCGGGGACGCTGGGGCAGATCATTCCGCCTTCTATCGTCCTTATCCTGCTGGGCGATATTTTGCAGGGCGCCTATACGCAGGCGCAGATGGATATGGGCAACTGGGCGCCGGATTCGATGTCGGTGACCGACCTCTTCGCGGGGGCGCTGCTGCCGGGGCTGCTGCTGGTCGCGCTTTATATGATGTGGGTCGCCTTTATCGCCTGGCGGCACCCGCTGCGCGCACCGGCGCTGCAGGCACTGCCCGAAGGCGTATCGCTGGCGAAAAAAGTGGCGACCTCGCTGCTCGCGCCTGCGTTTTTGATTTTCGCCGTGCTGGGCGCCATTTTCAGCGGCATGGCCACGCCGACGGAGGCTGCGGCCTTCGGCGCCGCAGGGGCGCTTGTGCTGACCGCGCTGAACCGCAGCCTGACCAAAACCAATTTGCAAACGGCGATGCGCGAAACCACCAAAATCACGGCCATGGTTTTCATGATTTTGCTGGGGGCATCCGTGTTCTCGCTGGTCTTCCGCGGTCTTGGTGGGGAGGCGCTGGTGCGCGATGCGCTGCAATCCCTGCCGGGCGGAAAGTTCGGCGCGATGCTGATTGTCATGCTGATCATGTTCGTGATGGGTTTTTTTCTCGACTTCATCGAAATCATTTTTATCGTGGTGCCGATTGTCGGGCCGGTCTTGCTGATGATGGGCATCGACCCCGTCTGGCTGGGTGTGATGATTGCCGTCAATCTGCAAACGAGTTTCCTGACGCCGCCTTTCGGCTTCGCGCTGTTTTATCTGCGCGGCGTGGTTCCGAAAGACGTGCCGACATCGGCGATTTACAAGGGGGCGATTCCCTTTATCGCGATTCAGTTGCTGGCGCTGGTTTTGCTGGCGATCTTTCCGGAATTGGCGACCGCGCTGCCGCAAAAAATCAAGTAATTACAAGCCCTTTTGTAAAAAATCTGGACTCTGCCGCCCCTGTGGTTTAAAACTCGGACCTCTTTCGCAAGACCGTCTTTTCAGCTTTTTCCGGCCTGCGGAAGCCATGACCAAAACGGCGCGTATCATATTAACCGCCGACGATAAAACAGGGTGTGTATTTGCATGGAATTTCAGCAGACAGGTCTGCCGGATACGAAATTGTTTCGCGACGCGTTCGGCGCGGGCTGGACGAAATATCTCGACCGTTTTGAAAACGATGCGCAAACCGCATCCGCCCAATATCTGCGCGGCCCCGTGGCCATGGCGCGGCTGATTTGCGAACATGGCGGCGATTGCCGTCAGGTCGCGGCGGCGGCCTGCCTTGCCGGCCCTGCGGTTTTTTCCGCGCAGCCTGCCGATTGGCTCAATAACCGCCTTGTCGAATTTTCGCGCGATGTGGCGGGCATGAAGTCGTCCTGCACCCGCGATTTCTGCGGCATTCTGCCGCGCCAGTCGGGCGATATGCGCCTGTTTTTTCAGGCCAGCGCGATTTTGATGATGGAACAGCTGGCAGACCCCGTCACCGGTCCGCGTTACGTACAGGCGGATGCGCAGCGCATTTATGCGGACGCGCTTGAAATTTACTCCGCCGCCCGCGGCACGCAGGATGTGTATAAACTCGATACGCGTTTTGAAATCGCGGCGATGAAGGTGACGACCGTCCTCGAAAGCCGTCCGCATATCTGGACGCAATGCCGCAAGCCCGCATCGCTGCGCGCATCGGCGGGTATGCCGCTTTAAGCAAATATCAAAGCGCGCGCGCTTCCAGCATCGCCTTCTCGGCGATGTCGGTGTAATCCATCTGCTCTTTCTTGAATTTTTCGAGGCTGGCCAGCAGCTTCTGGCTCAGCGCATCGCCCGCGGCGATGTCGCCGATGACTTTTTGCGACAGGGTTTTAAGCTCTTTCAAAACCGCGGGCGGGAAGGGGCGCACATCCACCTTGAATTCGCCGCGCAGGCGCGCAAGGGCGCTGCCGCTGCGCGCGGCCATTTCGCTGGTCATGTTCAGCGTGGCGGCCTGGCAGGCGATGGTGACGATTTCCTGCAAATCGGCGGGCAGTTCGCCCCATGCCTTGAGGTTGATGAAGCAATCCAGAATGGCATTCGGTTCGTGCCAGCCGGGGTAGTAGTAATACTTCGCCGCCTTGTGAAAGCCGAAGGCGAGGTCGTTATACGGCCCGACCCATTCCAGCGCGTCAATCGCGCCCGATTGCAGGGAGGTCAATAGCTCCCCGCCCGGAATATTCACAACCGTGCCGCCCGCGGCGCGTACGATTTCGCCGCCAAGGCCGGGCATGCGCAGCTTGAGGCCTTTGTAATCGGCGATGCTGTTAATCTCGCGGTTATACCAGCCGCCCATCTGCGTGCCGCTGTTGCCGCCCGAAAAAAACTTGCAGCCCATGGTGGCATAGACTTCATCGCACAGGGCCTGTCCGCCGCCGTGATAAATCCACGCGTTTTGCTCCTGCGCGACCAGCCCGAAGGGGATGGATGAAATGAACTGCGCCGCCGGCGTTTTGCCTTTCCAGTAATAAGACGCGCCATGTCCCATTTCGACCGAGCCGTTGCCGACCGCGTCGATGGCGTCAAAGGCGGGGACGAGTTCGCCGGCGCCATAGACCTCCACCGTCAGGCGGCCATCGGATGCCTTGGTGATGAATTCGGCAATCTTCGCCGCGCCCGTACCAAGGCCGGGAAAATTCTTCGGCCATGTCGTGGTCATGTTCCATTTGCGCAGGCCCTTGGCGATGGCGGGGGCGGGAAAGGCCGCAGCGGCGGCGCCCCCTGCAAAAGGAACGGCAAGGGCGGCGGATTTGATGAAGTCGCGGCGTTTCAAGGGGAAGTCTCCTCGCGGTCAAATGGATGCGGTGCTGAAATCTGTCCACCCGTTTTCTAGCAAAATCTCGAGGGGCTGGAAACGGGCTTTGTAGGCCATCTTGCGCGATGCAGCAATCCAGTAGCCAAGGTAAAGATAATCTTTTCCCTGCGCCTGCGCCCATGTCGCCAGCGTCACAATCATCCATGTGCCAAGGCTTTGCGCCGACAGCGCGGGATCAAAAAAACTGTAGACCGCCGAAACACCGTCCGGCATGTCGTCATAGAGCATCGCGCAAACAATCCGCCCCGTGCCGTCCGCCGCGGTCATCAGCCGCGCATGGCCGGTATGCTCTTCTATCATCGCGCGGAGGTCGGACTCTGTCATGCCGGCCATGCCGCCGTCGGCATGACGGCTCAGCTGATAGCGGTTGAAAAGGTTATAGAGCGCGGGTGACGATAGCGCCGCGCTATGCGCGGCCGTCAGGTGCTTGTTTTTGCGCAGGATGCGCCGCTCCGCCGTATCCGGCGTGAAATCGCCGAGGCGCAGGCGCACGCTTTTGCAGGCTTTGCAGCTGGCGCAATGCGGGCGATAGAGCATGTTCTGGCTGCGGCGAAACCCGCTTTGCAGCAACAGCGGCAGCGCCCTGGTCTGCGGCGGCGTTTCGAGGAAGGTCAGGATGCGCCGCTCGCGCAGATTCGGCAGATAGGGGCAGGGCGTATCCGCTGTCAGGTAGAATTCCAACGGTGTGTCCTGCGCATCCGGCGCGTCGGGCGGTTGGTTTGTCACGGGAAGTAAATGACGCCTTCTTCGCGGCGGCGGTTCGCGGGTGCGTCTTTTTTCGGCGCGGCCTTGGTGGCGGGCGGTTTTTTATCCGCGCGCGGCGTGGCGGGGGCGACAGATTGTTTCAGCAGGATGATGCTGATGCGGCGGTTGCGCGCGTTTTCGGGGTCGTTGGGCACCAGCGGTTCGCGGTCGGCCTTGCCCTGCACGTTTTCGATGCGCACAGGGTCCAGCGGCGCGGCCAGCATCACGCGGCGGCTGGCATTGGCGCGGTCGGCCGACAGTTCCCAGTTGCCATAGCTGATATCGCGTCCGTAGGGTTTGGAGTCCGTATGGCCACGGATGGAAAGCTTGTTGGGCAAATCGCGTACAACCTGCGCAATCAGGCGCAACAGTTTTTCCGCCTGCGGCAGCGGTTTGGCGGCGCCGATTTCGAACATCGGCTTGCCTTCCTGATCTACAATCTGGATACGCAGCCCCTCCGGTGTCATATCGATCAAAAGGTTTTGCGATAGTTCGCGCAGGTCGGGGACGGATTCAATGGCTTCGCGCAATTTGTCTTCGGTTTCCTTGAACGCCTTTTCGTCGCGCCGCTCCAGCTCCTGATCGATTTCCTTTTCGGTGATGCGCGCGGGGTCGACGCCGTCCTGTCCGTCTTCGCGGCCGACGCCTTCGGCGGGCTCGCGCTGCTGGGATACCGGCGTTTTGTCGTCGGTCATTGCGCCTTCTTCGGACATCGTCTGTCCGCCCATGACGCCGCCCGAACCGCTGGTCGATTGAGAAATGCGCGGATCTGCCGGTGCGAAGTAGGAGGAGATCATGTCCTTCTGCTCGTCCGTCGTGACGTTCAGCAGCCACAGCAGCAGGAAGAACGCCATCATGGCGGTCACGAAGTCGGCATAGGCGACTTTCCAGGCGCCGCCGTGGTGGCCGCCTTCGACTTTCTTGACCCGTTTGATAATGATAATGGGCCGTTTTTCGTCGTCCTTCGCCATGTCTCTTTCCCGGGGGCGCTGGAGGTGTTAAGCGGTGACGTTCTGTGTTGCTTCCTCGACTTCGACGAAGGTCGGCTGTACGTCATGCTGCAAAATCTTGCGGCCGAATTCGACGGCTACCTGCGGCGCGGCGCCTTGCAGGAAGGCGAGAATGCTGGTTTTCATGCAGATATAGTATTTCAGCTCGCCGTCGTTGCGCTCTTTCATCGCGCTCGCAATCGGCGCCAGAAAGCCGTATGACAACCACACGCCAAGGAACGTACCCACCAGCGCGCCGCCGATAAGTTTACCCAGAACTTCCGGCGGTTCGGAAATCGCGCCCATCGTTTTGATGACCCCCAGAACGGCGGCGACGATACCCAGCGCGGGCATACCGTCGGCCATGGTCTGGATGGCATGCGATGTATGGTTGCGGCCTTCGCGCTGCGTGTCGATTTCCTGATCCATCAGCGCCTCGATCTCGTGCGCTTTTTCCGCGCCGAGCGAGATGATGCGCAAATAGTCGCACAGGAACGTCACGGCGTGATGATCGGCGTGGAAGACAGGGAATTTTTTGAAAATCTCGCTCTCATGCGGGTTTTCGATATGCTGTTCGAGCGCCAGCCAGCCTTTGCTGCGTGCTGTTTTGAAAACTAGATACAGCATGCTGAGCAGTTCGAGATATTCCTGCTTGCCGTATTTTTCTTTTTTGTAGATCGCCTTGATGTCGGCGAGCGAGGCTTTGATGGCGTGTTTGGAATTGGCGGTGATGAACGCCATGCAGGCGGAGCCGAAGATGATCACCAGCTCGAATGGCTGATTCAAAACCGCAATTTTACCGCCCATCGCGGCATAACCGCCGATGGTGGCTGCGACAACGCCAATATGACCGATTATCTTGATCATGCGGTCCTTGCATCCTGTCTTCGTTTTGCAACGTCTTCGCGGGGAGCCCGCGAAATCCGGAGAACATCCTGTTCCGGAATTCCAGTATGGAGCACAGATACTTAATTTTCAATTAAGTATCAGGCTTTTAGGAAAATGCGTGTGATTAAATCAAGCATTAGGCGGGCGGTTTTGCCGTCGATGTCTTTGTGGGGGTTGTATTCAACGACCTCGAGGCCGCGGAAATCATGCAAATGCCCGACGCCGGAAAGGGCGGGCAGGGCCTCTGATGCCATAATGCCGATATCTTCGCGGGTTGCAACGCCGGGGGCATCTGCGGGCGAAAAACCGTCAAGGTCGATGCTGAGCCCGAATCCCGCCGTGCCGCCGCGCACCCGCGCAAGGGCTTCGGTGAAAACGGCCTGAAAGCCGCGCTGCTGTACTTCTTCCAGATAATAAACGCGGATGCCATGACGCGCGACGAAGTCTTTTTCGGCAGGCTCGAAGCTGTGGGGGCCGATGATGCAGATATGCTGCGGCGACAGTTTCGGCCCGCGTCCGCAAATGGACGTCAGCGCGCCAAGCCCGTGGCCCGTCAGTGCCGCAATCGGCTGTCCGTGCCACCAGCCGCCCCATTTGCCGGTCGATGATGTTTCGTAGGTATGCGCATCCAGATGCGCGTCAATCCAGATAAGGCCGAAGGTTTCACGCGCCTTGCGCGCCTGCACCACCGCAGGCCATGTGCCCATGGCGCAGGAATGATCGCCGCCGATGACCAGCGGAATATGATTTTTTTCCGACGCGGCGCCGACGCGGCGGGCGAGGCGTTTCAACCCCTCCGTCAGGATACCGAGAGTCTGGTCTTTGGTGGTCAGCTCGTCGTGCAGGCCGAGATGCTTGAGGCCGAGCGGCGCGCGCCAGCCCGTCTGCACATTCTGTGCGCCCAGCCGCGCGATGAGCTGGTCATAGGGGAATTTCAGCGGCCCGTCTTCGCAGCCGTAATCACGGCCACCCCAGCCGCAGTCGTAACCGATAATATCGACGGTGAGTTTGTTGTCTTGCTGCATAAGTTATGTAATTGGTTGTTGCAACGGATTTCAGCATGCCTTCGCCTTTTGAAAAAGTCAAAGCGCTTCGGAAACAAAGACTTTTATGCGGCACTGCGCCAATCGCGCGGCAATACGTCACATAATAAAATAAGGACGGAATATAAAAAATAGCCACATCCGCCCCAATCGTGCATACTTGCAACAGGTTGATTTGGCCGGACAATTCCGCAGCCGCGGACAGGGCAACAAAAGGCGGGCTTTTACATGCTGGCGCTTTGCTGGTTTTACTGTATTCCCTTTGCAAAATTTCTTTATTTTGCATCCGCGCCGATTTTGCTCGTTTTCGCGCTGTTCATGCATAAACGCGGCGTGTCGGTGGCGCGCGCGGGTCTGCGCAAATGGGCGCTGGCGCTGATTTTTGTCGCGCTGATTAAAATCTGCGTATTCGATGTGCGCGCGCTGGGCGATGACCTGCTCTGCACGGTGAGCGAACAGCTGAGCGAAGTCGGTTGCAATCGCCGTGTGTTTCAGGCCTTGCAGGTTTTCGCACTGGTTTTCCTTGTGGCGTCAAGCTTTGTACTGTTTCAGGTCAACCGCATCTTTGCCGATGTCAAAACCCCGACAAGACTGAAGCCCGATGACGTGCATCTCGGGTTCTGGTCGAAGCTGGTGCTGTTCAGCGTATGCGCGATGGTTGTCTGGCAATGTGCGCCGTGGGTCGGATATCTGACCGTGGGCAAGGTGCCGGATATTTTCATGCGCGTGCCGTGGCAATGGTTCGCGATTGGCAATCTGTTGCTGCTGCTCTACGGTTTCTGGCGTGCCGAAAGCTGCAACTGGACCTACGAAGTCAAACACAAACAGCGCATGGCCCACCTGAACCAGACATGGAACCAGCGCGACACGCTGTGGATGTGCGTAT
Organism: uncultured Micavibrio sp.; assembly: GCA_964551435.1. Classification (GTDB taxonomy): domain Bacteria; phylum Pseudomonadota; class Alphaproteobacteria; order Micavibrionales; family UBA2020; genus UBA2020. Next base: position 12,261 of record CAZKBS010000026.1, on the reverse strand, counting down.
TTATTTATCTTATCGCGCTGGCGCTGTCCTACGTCGCGCATGACGTGCTGACCCATGGCGGCACAAGGCCGATGGTCAACTGATTTTCTGTACAGATGAAGGGCTGATTACTTCAGCAGCTTCGCCACATCGCAGGCAGCATAGGTGAAAATGCCGTCGCAGCCCGCGCGTTTGAAGGACATCATGGTTTCCATGACCGCCTTGTCGTAGTCGAGCCAGCCGTTTTGCGCCGCCGCTTTCAGCATCGCGTATTCTCCGCTGACATGGTAGGCCAGCGTCGGCATTGAAAAGGTTTCTTTCACGCGCCGGATGATGTCGAGGTAGGGCAGGCCGGGCTTGACCATCACCATGTCCGCGCCCTCGTCGATGTCCATCGCAACCTCGCGTAGGGCTTCGTCGCTGTTGGCGGGGTCCATCTGATAGGTTTTCTTGTCGCCTTTCAGGTAGCCGCCCGAATTCACCGCATCGCGGAAGGGACCGTAGAAAGCCGAGGCGTATTTCGCCGCATAGGACATGATGCCCGTGTTCACAAAACCGTGCGCATCCAGCGTGTCGCGGATGGCGGCGATGCGGTGATCCATCATGTCGGACGGCGCGACGATATCCACGCCGGCCTCTGCCTGCACCAAAGCCTGTTTACACAGAACATCGACCGTGGCGTCGTTGACGACATAGCCGTGTTCATCCAGCAGGCCGTCATGGCCATGGCTGGTATAGGGGTCGAGCGCGACGTCGCAGATGATACCCACTTCCGGCACGGCTTTTTTGAGCGCGCGGATGGTGCGGCACATCAGGTTGTCAGGGTTCCAGGCTTCGGCGCCGTCGGCGGTTTTTTTATCGCCCGCCACAACAGGGAACAGCGCAATCGCCGAGATGCCGAGCGTGGCGGCGGCTTCGACTTCTTTCAGCAGCACATCGATGGTGCGGCGGGTGACGCCGGGCATCGAGGGAATGTTTTCCTGATGGTTGTCTCCTTCGAGTACGAAAACCGGCCAGACCAGATCCGCCGCGGTCACGGTGTTTTCCGCGACCAGTTTGCGCGTCCATGGCGCCACGCGGTTGCGGCGCAGGCGCGTGCGCTTGTCGGGCGATGCGGCGGCCAGCGTATCGGCGGCGGGGGCGGAGCGGAGTTGGCGAAGTTGATTTGTCATAGCATATCCAGAGGGTTTGAAGACGATGCGGCGGAAATGAAAAGCGCGGCCATGGTGGCTTGCTTGTTTATAGGTTTTCAACGCCTGCAAACTCCCTTATAAAGGGTGTTCCATGAAAAGAAACGGTTTTTTGAAAAATGACGCAAGAGCCTGAAATCCTTTTTGAAGTCCGCGGTGGCGTGGGCATCGCAACCCTGAACCGTCCGGCGGCGCTGAACGCGCTGACGCTGGGCATGATTCGCGCGCTGGATGCGCAGCTCATCGCCTATGCCAAAGACCCCGCCATCAGGGCGGTCATCATCACGGGCGCGGGCGAACGTGCTTTTTGCTCCGGCGGCGATGTGAAGGCCGTCGCGCTTGAAAGCAAGGCGATGAAAGAGGGCATGGCGGACGGCGCGCTTACGCGTGATTTCTTCCGCGAGGAGTATATTCTCAACCACCGCATCTTTACGTTTCCGAAGCCCTATATCTCGCTTGTGAACGGTATCGTCATGGGCGGCGGCAAGGGCGTATCGGCGCATGGTTCGCACCGCGTCGTGACCGAAAGCACGCTGTTTGCGATGCCGGAAACCAATATCGGTTTCTTCCCCGATGTCGGCGGCGGTTATTTCCTGCCGCGCTGCCCGGGGCAGACCGGCGTCTATCTGGCGCTGACCAGCAAACGCATCAAGGCGATTGATACCATCTATATCGGCTTTGGCACGCATTACGTGACGCCGCAGGGCATGAACGATTTGCGCGAAGATCTGTGCAGTATGACATGGGACGACAGCGAAAGCGCGAAGGCGCAGGTCGATGCCGTGATTGAAAAATATACGGCCGAGCCTGCGGGCGAGTCCGAACTGGCGCCGCACCGCGAACAGATTGATACCTGTTTCGGGCATGAACGCGTCGAGGATATCATCGCCGCGCTGCAGGCCGACGGCAGCGAATGGGCAAACGAAACCCTGCAGGCGATGTATGCGATGTCGCCGACCAGCCTGAAAATCGCCCTGCGTCAAATCCGCATGGGGGCAAATATGCCCTTTGCACAGGTGATGACTATGGAATATCGCCTGTCGCAGGCCTTGATGAAACGCCCTGATTTCTACGAGGGCATCCGCGCCGCGCTGATCGACAAGGACCGCCAGCCCAAATGGCAGCCGCCGCGCATCAACGAAGTGTCGGATCAGGACATCGACGCCTGTTTCCAGAGCCTCGGCGAGCGCGATCTGGTGCTTTAAAGAGCTTTGCAGCGGGGATTGAATTGTCCTACAATACGGCAAGCATTGGATAGGGAGCCTTTCGGGTGCCTTCGGTTTATTATGATTCAATCACGCTCATCGAACGCCTGCACCGCCAGTTTCTGGACGTGCTGAAGGTGGAGCTTGAACGCGCCGGTATCTTCGATATCAACAACGTGCAAAGCATGATCCTCTACAACATCGGCACCGACGAGCTGACGGTGGGGGAATTGACCATGCGCGGGTTTTATCTCGGCTCCAACGTGTCGTATAACGTCAAGAAAATGGTCGAAAACGGCTATTTGCTGCAAGAACGTTCCATCCACGACAAACGCTCCGTGCGTGTGCGCCTCTCCGACAAGGGCCGCCGCCTCAACGAAGGCATGAGCCGCCTTTACCAGCGTCACGAAGAAAGCCTCTCTGCCGCGGGTCTGCCGGATGCGCGCCTTGATGCCATGAACAAAACCCTGCACGATCTCGAAGCCTTCTGGCTGGAGCAGATGGGTGCGGGCGGCCTCAGCCTGATGTCCTAAAGCGGCTTTTGCCGTGATTGCGGCAGCGCATATTTCCAGAACATGGTAATAATATTTCCGCTCTTTAGGGCATAGACTCCGTTTCTTTCCGGTGTTAACTTGCCGTCATTCTAAAAATTTCGTTTTGACATTCGGGAGTGAAAAGAATGGCAACAGGTGGCTACGGCTATGGCCGTAAAAAAACCTTCAAGGAAAAACTTGGCGATATGAAAGGCAAGGCGATGAGCGCCTTCAAACGTGCGGCGGTGATTACGGTTGCCTCCACCACGCTCATCGGCGGCCCCGCTTATTACAACTACGGCACCCAGCAGGAAAGCGAAGTCAAAGTCCGTCAGGTCCTGCGCGATTTCAAAGAATGGGATCAGGGCAAGGGCGAAGCCGTCTACGAAAACTCCCGCGTTGTCACCGACAAAGGCACCTTCCGCAACGAAGATGCGCTTTTGCACCTGAAATTCAACTCGAACCAGATGTATCAGGATTTCGAAGTCGGCAAGACCTACCGCATCAAGACCTACGGCCATCTGCCCTTCGGTTTGGTCGGCAGCCCGAACATCATCTCCATGCGCGAAGTGCCGGAGGAAGAACTGGCCGAACGCGAACGCGCACGTCAGGAAGCGCTGAAAAAAGGCCAGCAACCGCAAGGCCAGCAGCCGGCGCAACCCAACGGCGCAACCCCCGCCAAACCCGGCCAGATGGCCGGCACGGTGCTGAGCGGCGCGACGACCAAGGTTATCATCACCGCCGAAGGCTACGACGTCGAAATGACCGTCCCCGCCGAAGCTGTGGCGCATATCCGCGTCAACAAGGTTGCCGAAACGCAGCCTGTGCGCATTGTGCAGCCCCCGCGCGCACCCGGCCAGTAACGCCGTTCGCACAGCATAAAAAAAACGCCCGCAGGATTTGCGGGCGTTTTTTTATTTTAGGTCTGCAGCCCTTACGCGTAAGCGGCGCGCGGCGGTGCGGTTTCAAGCGCGAGCCGCGGCGGCGGATTGGTATAGCTGCCGAGTTTTTTGAGCGAGCGGTAAAGACGCAGCCCGTCCGATAGCGGCTTGCTGACGGCGTTGAAAATTTTCTCCAGAAATCCGGCCTTGCGCGTGACAAGGGCGGGGTCGGGCGTTTCCCCCGACAAAATCGCCAGATGCTTGCGGATATTTTTCACGGCGTGGTGGTGTTTTTTGGTATCGATTTCCAGCGTGATATTTTCCTGACTGCCCCACAGTCCGACGATATCGTTTTTCGACCGGATATGAATGACCTTGTCATTCGGCAGGGCGTTCGGCGCGATTTTCTCCAGATAGGCGCGCACTTCCTTGCTCGGCCCGGGGCTCGAGAAGGCAAAAACTTTTTTGACATCAATCACGCGCGCGACGGTGCGCGCCAGATAGCCACCCAGCGAATGGCCGGTCAGGTTCATATCCCTGGTTTCGATGCCCGCCTTTTGCGCGGCAAGTTTGGTGAAGTCATAGGCATCCTTGAACTGCGACGGCAGGCCGCCCACGGCAATCATGAAATTGGTTTTGAGATCGTTGCCGTCAGAACCGCGAAAGGCGACGGTGTAATCGGTATGCCCCGTGGCGGGGTCGGTCTTGGCGTAAAGCGCGCCGAAAAACGCACGCTTGCCCGGCATCAACTCGTCAGAGGTGGCGACCACGCGCCATCCATTCGGCGGCGGGACAGATGTATCGCGGAAGTAGGTGTAATCGCAGAGGGCGGCCTTTCCGGCGGCTTCGGCAATCTGTGTCTTGCTCACGATGACAGTCATGGCGGGCACTCCCGTCGGGTCAACTTTGAGTATGATAGTACCGCAGATTTATGAACGGGGTGTTAAGAATACATAAAAAGCCGTCTAATTTGACTATTGTCATTGATAACAAACAAAAAAATCCGGCAGAAAACTGCCGGATTTTTTGGACGCCTGTTTTAAAGGTACCGCCTTAGAACGCGGCGATTCCCGTGATGGCGCGGCCGAGGATGAGGGCATGGATGTCATGCGTGCCTTCGTAGGTGTTCACGGCCTCCAGATTCATCGCATGGCGGATGACATGATATTCGTCGGCGATGCCGTTGCCGCCCAGCATGTCGCGCGCCTGACGCGCGATATCCAGCGACTTGCCGCAGTTGTTGCGCTTCATCAGCGAAATCGCTTCGGGCGCGGCGCGGCCTTCGTCTTTCAGGCGGCCCAGACGCAGGCAGCCCTGTAGGCCCAGCGCGATTTCGGTTTGCATGTCGGCGAGCTTTTTCTGGATCAGCTGGTTTGCCGCCAGCGGTTTGCCAAACAGCACGCGGTCGAGCGTATATTGACGCGCCTGATGCCAGCAGAATTCCGCCGCGCCCATCGCGCCCCACGAAATGCCGTAGCGCGCATTGTTGAGGCAGGAGAAGGGACCGGTGAGGCCTTTGACTTCGGGGAATTTGTTTTCTTCGGGCACGAAAACATCGTCCATCACAATCTCGCCGGTGATGGAGGCGCGCAAGGAAAACTTGCCCTCGATTTTCGGGGCAGACAGGCCTTTCATGCCTTTTTCCAATACGAAACCGCGGATATCGCCAGCATCGTCCTTCGCCCAGACAACGAAAACATCGGCGATGGGCGAATTGGTGATCCACATCTTCGCGCCTTTGAGGCTGTAGCCGCCATCGACCTTTTTCGCGCGGGTTTTCATGCCGGCGGGGTCAGACCCTGCATCGGGTTCCGTCAGGCCAAAGCAGCCGACGTATTCGCCCGTCGCCAGTTTGGGCAGGAATTTCTGGCGCAGCGCTTCGGTACCGAAGGCGTAAATCGGATACATGACCAGTGACGATTGCACCGACATCGCGGAGCGGTAGCCGCTGTCCACGCGTTCAACTTCGCGCGCAATCAGGCCGTAGGACACATAGTTCGTGCCCGCGCAGCCGTAACCTTCGATGGTGGAGCCAAGCAGGCCGAGCGCCCCCATCTCGTTCATGATTTCGCGGTGAAAAATTTCGTGGCGGTTCGCCTCCAGCACGCGGGGCATCAGCTTGTCCTGCGCGAAGTCGCGGGCCATGTCGCGCACCATGCGCTCTTCCTCGCTCAGTTGATCGTCGAGCAGCAGCGCGTCGTCCCATTTGAAGGAGGGTTTCAGCTTCGATTTGTCCATCGGCGCTTTTGTCGCGGCTTGAGCGTTCATGGCTTTGCTCCTATGATGTTTGCAGGGGTAAAATATGACAGAAAAGATGCAGGGCCGCGAGGTCATTTTTGAATTCAGGCAGGTCGGCCATATCATGCGCGTCAGCGCCATGGATACCGCCAGCCTGACCGAGATTTCCATTCAATGCCCGATCACCGCGGGCGAAGCCGCTTTCAAGAAAAATGCCCTGATGCGGCTGGAATATGTGCTGCGCAAAAAGGGCGTTATTGCCTGAACGGCGCCCATTGCGGCGCGGGATTGCGATAATTTTATTATAAAATTCCTGCGTTTGACGGCGGAAAGTTTTTGCCGTATGTAAAATTCATACACATTTTTAGTTACCGCGAGAGCGCATGACTGAGCCTGTACCGCCGACAGATTCCGCGCTGAACGACCGCCTGCTGGCCGCCGTGGCCGCGGGCAATATCGCGCAGGCGCGCAGCGCCCTCAAGGACGGCGCGGCGGTCGATGCGCGGGATTTTCAGGGCCGCACGGGCGCGCATATCGCGCTGTCCGGTAAAGATTACGGCGGATATCAGAATACGGGCCGCGAATTGCTGGCGCTGTTTCTCAACCGTGGTCTGTCTGTCGATGCGCCGGATGCCAAGGGGGCGTCGCCGCTGCATCTGGCGCTGCTGGATGACGGCTATACCACGTCCAAATACAAAATCGACGACCTCGTATCCTTCGGCGCGGATATCAACGCGCGCGATTTGCAGGGACGCACGCCGCTGCATTACGCGGCGGAGCGGGGGAATAAAAACGACGGGCTTAAAACTCTTCTGGCGCTGAAGCCGGACATCAACGCGCGCGACAACGACGGCGCCACGCCGCTGCATATGGCGGCGGCGCGCGGCGATGCGGATATCGTCAAGCATCTCATCGCGCACGGTGCCAATGCGTCTTGCAAAACCAAGGACGGCCGCAGCATCTGGGATTATGCGGAGGCGAACGGCCACGAATATCTGGCGCAAAGCCTGCGGGCGGAGGCGGAAAAACAGCGCCGCGCCTGGGAAGCCTGGGACCGCCAGCAAAAGGCCGACCCGTGGCATCTGCTCGCGCCCGACCGCGTCGCGCATGTGCGTACGGAAAAGAAAATCGGTTACCGCATCACCGAGGAATTCAATTTCACCGCCCGCACCTATACCAAAATCGCGCATAACCTTTCGACCAGGGCCGAGGGCATGACTGTGGCCGGTTTTGACAGCTTTGGCGACAAATCGCATCTGGAGCGCGCGCATGAAGAGCTTGTGCGTCTGGGCGGCACAGCGCCGCGCGAAAGCGTCCATGGGCCCGCGCTTGAAAAACCCCGCCGCGGCATGAAGCCGCCGGGTTGAATAATATCCATAATAATATAGTTTTTGTATATACCGCTGGCGGCGGCATACTACATCTGGTATAGACAGGGCAGCTTTATCCAGCCATAGGGGGGCTGCCATGAATACCGCCGTTTCCGCCGCCGAAGGTCTCTCCAGACAGGTCAAAAAAATCGGCCTTGCCGCCGACCATGCGGGCTTTGCGCTCAAACAGCGTCTGGCGGAATATGTGGCGGCGAAGGGGTATCAGGTTGTCGACCTCGGCCCGCATAGCGAAGACCGCGTCGATTATCCCGACTACGGCTACAAACTGGCGGAGGCGATTGCCGCCGGCGATGTCGATGCGGGCATCGGCATTTGCGGCAGCGGCATCGGTATTTCGATTGCGCTCAACCGCTATACCGCCGTGCGCGCGGCGCTGTGTCATGATGTGACGACGGCGCAGCTGTCGCGCCAGCACAACAACGCGAACGTGCTGGTTCTGGGCGCGCGGCTGATTGGCCCCGATATCGCCACCGCCTGCGTGGATACATTTTTGAATACGGCATTTGAAGGCGGCCGCCATGCGGGCCGCGTCGAAAAACTCGGTCACAAAGGATGCAGCATCACATGACAAACGCACAGCGCAAAGAGGCAGCCATGAACAGTCTTGATTTCTTCACCGCCGATCTAGCATCGATCGACCCCGAGGTCTTCGCGGGCATTTCAAACGAACTGAAACGCCAGCAGGAACAGATCGAGCTTATCGCGTCTGAAAACATCGTGTCGCGCGCGGTGCTGCAGGCGCAAGGCAGCGTGCTGACCAACAAATATGCCGAAGGCTATCCGGGCAAGCGTTACTACGGCGGCTGCGAATTCGTGGACGTGACGGAACAGCTGGCCATCGACCGTATCTGCAAGCTTTTCGGTGCAAAATTCGCCAACGTGCAGCCCCATTCGGGCGCGCAGGCCAACCAGGCCGTCATGCTGGCGCTGCTGCAACCGGGCGATACGGTGCTCGGTCAGGCGCTGTCCGCGGGTGGCCACCTGACGCATGGCGCGAAGCCGAACCTGTCGGGCAAATGGTTCAATGCCGTGCAATACGGCGTGCGCGCCGACAACGGCCTGATTGACATGGACGAAGTCGAAAAACTGGCGCAGGAACACAAGCCGAAAATCATCATCGCCGGCGCTTCCGCCTATCCGCGCGTCATCGATTTCGCGCGTTTCCGCACGATTGCCGACAGCGTTGGTGCCTATCTGATGGTCGATATGGCGCATTATGCGGGTCTGGTTGCGGGCGGCGTTTATCCGTCCCCCATCGCGCATGCGCATGTCACGACATCGACCACGCATAAAACCCTGCGCGGCCCGCGCGGCGGGATTATCCTGACCAACGACGAAGAGATTATCAAAAAAATCAACTCCGCCGTTTTCCCCGGCCTGCAAGGCGGGCCGCTGGAACATGTCATCGCCGCCAAAGCCGTGGCGTTTGGCGAGGCGCTGCAACCGTCGTTCAAAACCTATGCCAAGCAGGTGCTGGATAACGCGCGCGTGCTGGCCGATACGCTCAAGGCGGGCGGTCTGGATATTGTCTCCGGCGGTACGGATTGCCATCTCATCCTCGTCGATTTGCGCCCGAAAAAACTGACGGGCCGCGCCGCCGAGCTGAGCCTCGAGCATGCGCGCATGACCTGCAACAAAAACGCCATTCCGTTCGACCCTGAAAAGCCGATGGTGACGTCGGGCATTCGCGTGGGCACGCCCGCCGCGACCACCCGCGGTTTCGGTACCGCCGAATTCAAGCTGGTCGGTGAATACATGGTCGAGGTGCTGGACGGCCTGGCCGCCAACGGCGCCGATGGCAACGGCAAGGTCGAAGCCGCCGTCGCCGCGCGCGTGGCGGAACTTTGCGCCAAATTCCCCATTTATCCCAACGAGTGATTTTTAAACACGAAGCGAGTAGACAGCGATGAAATGCCCGTTTTGCGCCAGCGAGGAAACGCAGGTCAAGGACTCCCGCCCGACGGAAGATAGCGCCGCTATCCGCCGCCGCCGCGAATGTCCCAAATGCGAAGCCCGCTTCACGACGTTCGAGCGGGTACAGCTGCGCGAACTGGTCGTTCTCAAGGCCGATGGCCGCCGCGAGGCGTTTGATCGCGAAAAGCTGCTGCGCTCCTTGCGGTTGTCGCTGCAAAAACGTCCGGTCGAAAGCGATGCCATCGAACGCGCCGCCAACGATATCGTGCGCCAGCTGGAACAATCCGGCGACAGCGACGTGCCGACCAAGGTGATTGGCGAAAAGGCGATGCAGGCGCTTTCGGGACTTGATCCTATCGCGTATGTCCGCTATGCCTCGGTCTACAAAGACTTCCGCGAAGTGCGCGATTACAGCGACTTCCTCGCCGACCTCGAAAACGTATGCAAAAAAGCCGGAGCCGCCTGATGGCCGAAGAAGAAACAAAAAAACAGCCTTTCCGCGAGCTCAAGATCACCAAGGTCCCGCCGCGCGCGCCCGAACGCCCCGTTGCGGGCAAGAACAAAGGCTCGGCCAAGGCGCAAAAAACCGCCGCGCGCCTTGCCGCCGTGCAGGTTTTGTACCAGATGCGCATCAACAATCAGGACGCGCAATCGGCGGTGCAGGAATTCATCAGCCACCGCAACGGCTTTAATCTGGATGGCGATGTTTTCGTCCCTGCCGAAGAAACGCTTTTGCGCGATATCATCTCCGGCATCCAGACGCGCTGGAGCGATGTTGACGGCATCGTTTCCGCCGCCCTTGCCGCGGGCGGCAAGAACGAGGTGGAACCGCTTCTCGACGCGATCCTGCGCGCGGGCGCCTATGAACTGCTGGCGCATGGCGATGTCGATACCGGCATCATCATCCATGATTACCTGAACGTCACCAGCGGTTTCTACGACGGTACGGAGCCCAAGCTCGTCAACGCCATTCTGGATAAAGTCGCCAAGACGCTGCGCGGCTAATCAATCTTTACGCTGCGCGGCTAATCAATCACTGCACACCGCGGGGATAGGCCACGCGTTTCGCGCGGCTCAGGCTTTTTCGTCAGGCTTTCTGAAACGCCAGTACACCAGCGCGATACCGCAGAGGATGCAGAGCGCAAATGCGCCGCAGGCGCTGTATAAAACGCGGCTGTCCAGTTTTGGCGCGGCGGTCAGGTTGATTCGCAAAACCATATCCGTCATGCCGACGATGAAAATGCCGCTGAAGGAGGCTGTCCACAAATAAAGTTCGCGCAGATAGCCGATGGTGGCCTTGCGCTGCGGTTCGGCCAGCCAGTAATCGCGGTGCGGGATGTTGATAAAACGTGCGGGCAGTTTATGCACCGCTGCCGCAAAAATCCCGAAAACGCCCAGCATCACGCCCAGCAGAAAAAAATAGTAAAGCGCGAAGGCGTCCTTGCCCATCCAGCCGTTCGGCGTGCCGTCGACATCAAACCGGATGGCGATTTTCGCAGGCAGGCGCGGTAAAAAATGATCCAGCTGCAAAAATGCGGCGATAAAACAGCCCAGACATATCAGAACAGCAAATAGGCGCATAGGGTGGGCTCCCGTATGATAAGGCGGCTTCTTTCCTGATTCTCGCGCAATTTTCCGTCCTGCGTCAACGCTCCTGCGCATGCGGTATAAAATGACACGCAAAATCAGGGGCGTATGGGCGGTTTAGCTTTTGTGCTGACGCATGAAATCTTCGGCCGCCGCGCTGATATCAAAGGGGGTGATGGTCATCAACTCTTCGCGCGTGACATCGCTTTTTTGCGCGATGCGGTCAGCGACGCGCTCCAGCGTTTCTTCAAAAAGATTGCCGACGAAACGCGCATTGCCGAAGCTTCGGGCATGTTTTCCGGGGGCGTCCTTCATGATTTTTTTCAAAACCTGCCGGCTGCCCTCGGCCAGTTTATAGTATTTGTCATTCGCTATTTTGATGAAAATCTGCACGAGCTCTTCTGTCGTGAAATTTTCGAAATGCAGCGTTTCGCGGAAGCGCGATTTTAGTCCGGGGTTGAATTCAAGAAAGGTTTTCATCTCGTCCGGATAACCCGCGACGATCACCATGAATTTGCCCTTGTGCTTGTTCATCTCCAGCAGCAGGGTGGTGATGGCCGACATCGATGCGCTACTTTGCGGGCCGTGGATGCCGATGTGGGAAATCAGAGCATAGGCTTCGTCAATAAACAGTATGCCGCCCATGGCTTTGCGCACGGCTTCTTCTATTTTCGGGGCGGTGGTGCCGATATATTCGCCCACCAGATTTGTGCCTGATACTTCGATGACCTGCCCCTTTGGCAGTATTCCGGCATTGGCCAATAGCGCGCCCAAAAGCTGCGCCACAATGGTTTTCCCCGTTCCGGGGTTGCCCGTGAAAACAAGATGCAGGTTGAATTCCGGATCGCTGGGCAGCTCGTTCTTATGGCGCAGTTTTTCGAGGTTGCGGCGGTTGATAAGGCTGCGTACCTGCGATTTGACGGATGTCAACCCAATAAGGTTGTCGAGTGCGGCCTGTGCGGATTCTCTGTTCATATAGGTTATGCTTCTGATATAGGTTTTGTTTTTGCTGGTGACGCCTGGCAGCGTATTTGTGTCCAGGCAATGCTGCAGCCATTCAAGAAGTGGTTTCATATCAGGCACGCCATGTGCCTCTGCCTGTTCTATCCAGCGCATGGCCAACGCCAGATCGCGTTTCAAGCAATCGTCGCCGTCCATGAAAGCCTGACCGAAATCTCTCATGGCCTGTACATCCCCTGCTTTGGCGGCCGTAGCGCGTAAGGAGATTTCTGCGCGAACGGTTTCTGAGGTCCCCGGTTTGAAGCTTTGCAGCGTTCGCTCTATAAGCGCGTCAGGAATAGCGGGCGGTGCGGCCCGATTGGGCGCGGTATCAGCGGTGCTAG
>CAZKBS010000025.1:0-29467 GCA_964551435.1 uncultured Micavibrio sp. | reverse complement strand
AGGGAATCACTATCCGATTCTGTTATCAAGAAATTTATTAGGTCCGGACCCTAATCATTTCGCCTGACGTCTAAAAAAACGCCCCGATACATTCGGGGCGTTTTTTTGTGGCCGATCAGAGATAATCGCGCAGACCGGATGGATACAGCGGCAAGCCATCCGGCAAATCATCGGGGTCGTACCAGACCAGCGTGAACGCGGTGCCGTCATCTTCGGCGGCCGCAAGCGTGTCTTGTTCGTACAGTTGCGCATCGGCGAAATCGGCGGCATATACAACGATGACCTCATGCCCCGGCTGGCCGCCATAGACGAAAATGTTTTCAATCGTCGCCATAGGGCGCAGGCCCACGATATCGGCGCCCAGCTCTTCGCGCATTTCGCGCACGATGGTGTCTTCGGATTTTTCGCCGTATTCGACGTGCCCGCCGGGAATGCGAAACCCGATGAGCGTGCCATCCGGCTCGCGCACTTCGTTCACCAGAATTTTATCGCCGCGGCGAAACACCGCCATGGCCTTGACGCGGATATCGGCGCGGGTTTTTGCGGTGCTTGTCATTATTGCGCCGTCCAGCCGCCATCGACCGTGATGGCGCTGCCGTTCATCAGCTTCGCGTTGTCGCCGCAGAGATAAACCGCCATATCGCCCAGCTGTTCGGTGGTAACGAAATCGAGCGCGGGCTGTTTTTCACCCAGCAAATCGCGCGCGGCTTCTTCTTTGCTGATGCCTTTTTGCGCGGCGCGGTCGTCGATTTGTTTTTGCACCAGCGGCGTCAGCACGAAACCCGGGCAAATGGCGTTGCAGGTGATGCCGTTCGTGGCGTTTTCAAGCGCGGTCACTTTGGTCAGGCCGATCACCCCGTGTTTGGCCGCGACATAGGCGGATTTTTCCTTGGACGCCACCAGCCCGTGGACGGAGGCGATGTTGACGATACGGCCAAAACCGCGCGATTGCATGCCGGGCAGCGCCGCCTTGGTTGCAAAAAACGTGGCGGAAAGGTTGATGGCGATGATATCGCTCCAGCGTTCATCGGAAAAATTCTCGATACGCGCGACGTGCTGGATACCCGCGTTATTCACAAGGATATCCACCTTGCCGAAGGATTTTTCCGCCGATTGCACCATGGCGCGGATATCGTCGGGTTTGCGCATGTCGGCGCCATGATAAAACACCCGCACACCAAACTCGCTTTGCAGGGCGAGGCGGGTTTTTTCAATCTCCGCCATATCGCCAAGACCGTTCAGCAAAATATCGGCGCCCGCCGCGGCCATGCGGCGCGCGATGCCAAGACCGATACCGCTGGTGGAGCCGGTGATGACGGCGGCAAGACCTTTGAGGGACATGGGGGTTCTCCTGTATCGTCGCGGGCGCGGGGCGGCGCGGTTTATATTTTATGATGTACCCGTTTTATAACGGATATGCTGCAATGCCAAAAGCCCCTTTCGCGGGAGGGTATTATTTAAAAACATGGGGATAAGCGGTTTTGGCACGCCCGTTTTTATCTTATGTAAATCATTTTTGACTCGCGGGCGGCTTTACGTATGTTATAAAGTCCCCCATCCGGAATAACTTCCAACGAGGTTGGCTTGGCCAAACAGCGTCACAACATTCTTGTTCTGAACGGACCGAACCTGAACATGCTTGGCGTGCGGGAACCGGACGTTTATGGATTCAAGAACCTCAGCGCCATCGCGCTTGAATGTGAAGAGCTGGCCAGCGAGCTCGGCATGGCCATCGATTTCCGCCAGAGCAACGACGAAGGCGAGCTGGTCACCATCATCCAGCAGGCCCGCGACGGTTTTTCCGGCATGGTTATCAATGCCGCTGCCTATACCCATACATCGATCGCCATTCCCGACGCGCTGAAACTGCTCGACGTGCCGGTCATCGAAGTGCATCTCAGCAACATCCACAAGCGTGAGGCGTTCCGCCATCACTCTTACGTATCGCCGATCGCGGCGGGCGTCATCTGCGGTTTTGGCGGGCATGGATACCTGCTGGCGCTGCAGGCCATGCGCGCCCTGCTGGATGACGACGACGACGCGTGACGATACCGAAAGGAATACCATTATGAGCAAAACCAAAACGGCGACGCTGCCCAAAGAAGACACCAAAGAGAGGAAAAACGACATGTCCGCGATGAAAATCGACCACGAGGCGATCAAGAACCTCGCCAGCCTGCTCAACGAAACGGGTCTCACCGAAATCGAAGTCACCGATGGCGACAAATCCGTGCGCGTGACCAAGAACCTCGGCGTTGCCGCTGCCGTCCATGCCGCGCCCGTCGCTGTTGCCGCCCCCGCAGCGCCTGTTGCTGCGGTTGAAACCGGCAAAGTCGCCGCGCTGACCCCCGACAACCACCCGGGTGTCGTAAAATCCCCGATGGTCGGCACCGCGTATCTGCAGTCCGAGCCGAGCGCGCCGAAATTCGTGACCAAAGGCGCGAAAGTAAAAGCGGGCGACACCCTGCTCATCATCGAAGCGATGAAAGTCATGAACCCGATCAAGGCGGAGAAATCCGGCACTGTGACCGACATCCTCATCGACGACGCGCAGCCGGTCGAATTCGGCCAGCCGCTGCTGATTATCGAGTAAGACCACGCACGGCGCGCCAGCGCCCGCGTGATACCGAGGCCAACCAAGGGAACCACCATGTTCAAGAAAATCCTTATCGCCAACCGCGGCGAAATCGCCCTGCGCGTCGTGCGCGCCTGCCGTGAAATGGGTATCCAGAGCGTTGTCGTGCATTCGACCGCCGATGAATCCGGCATGGCCGTGCGCATGGCCGACGAAAGCGTGTGCATCGGCCCGCCCGCGTCGCGCCAGAGCTATCTGAACATTCCGGTCATCCTTTCGGCCGCGGCGCTCACGAATGCGGACGCGATCCACCCCGGTATCGGCTTTTTGTCGGAGAACGAGGAATTCGCCCGCATGGTCGAAGAACACGGCTTCACCTTCATCGGCCCCACGCCCGAACATATCGCCAAAATGGGCGACAAGGCCGTGGCGAAAGACACCGTGAAAGCACTGGGCCTACCGCTCATCCCCGGTTCCGACGGCATCATCAAGGATGCGGACGAGGGTCTGAAAATCGCCAAGGAAATTGGCTTCCCCGTCCTCATCAAGGCGGTCGCCGGCGGCGGCGGCAAGGGCATGAAAGTCGCGCGCAGCGAAGACGAATTCAAAGCCTGCTACACCATGGCGTCGAGCGAGGCGAAGGCCGCCTTTGGCAACGGCGCAATGTATATGGAGCGTTATCTGTCCAACCCGCGCCACATCGAAATCCAGGTGCTGGGCGATGGTCAGGGCAATGCGGTGCATCTGGGCGAGCGTGACTGCTCCATCCAGCGCCGCCACCAGAAAGTCATCGAGGAGTGCCCCTCCCCCGCGCTCACGCCCGAACAGCGCAACTTCATCGGCGAGCTGGCCGCGGATTGCGTCCGCAAGATGAACTACCGCGGCGTCGGCACCATGGAATTCCTGTTCGAAGACGGCAAGTTCTATTTCCTTGAAATGAACACCCGCCTGCAGGTCGAACACCCCATCACCGAAATGGTCACGGGCATCGACCTTGTGCGCGAACAAATCCTTGTCGCCGCCGGCAACAAACTGCGTTTCACGCAAAAAGACATTACCTTCAAAGGCCACGCCTTCGAGTGCCGCATCAATGCGGAGCATCCGGAAACCTTCGTGCCCTCACCCGGTAAAATCAACCGCTATCACGCGCCCGGCGGCCTTGGCGTGCGCGTCGACAGCGCGATTTACGATGGCTACAGCGTACCGCCGCATTACGACAGCCTTGTCGCCAAGGTCATCGTGCATGCCGACAACCGCGAAGAAGGCCTGATGCGCGTCGAACGCGCGCTGGGCGAGACCATTATTGAT
The DNA here is from genome assembly GCA_964551435.1 of uncultured Micavibrio sp. Classification (GTDB taxonomy): domain Bacteria; phylum Pseudomonadota; class Alphaproteobacteria; order Micavibrionales; family UBA2020; genus UBA2020. The sequence goes on along the minus strand of CAZKBS010000025.1, from coordinate 25,584 downwards.
GGCATCTTCACCAATATCCAGCTGCATGAACGCATCCTGCAGGAAAGCGAATTCCGCGCCGGCCAGTTCAACATCCACTGGCTGGAGCGTATGCTGGCCCGCAAGCAGGAAGAGCAAAAGAAAGCCGCGTCATGAAAAAACTGATGTCTGCCGCTATTGTCGCGGGCGCTCTTTTCATGGGGGCCGCGCCTGTATATGCCGCCAAGCCGGATGCCTATACGTTCGACAAGGTGCATACGCAGATTTTCTTTTCGGTGAGCCATCTGGGCTTTTCGTTTTCGACAGGCAGCTTCACCGGTTTTGACGGCGGCTTTACCTTCAGCGAGGAAAAGCCGGAGCAAAGCAGCGTCAACGTCACCATCGACGCCAGCAGCCTGAGCCTGCATGACGCAAAATGGGAAGAACATGTCAAAAGCGCGGACTTCCTGAATGTCGCCGAGCATCCGTCGATCAGCTTCAAAAGCACCAAGGTTGAAAAAACCGGTGACAATACCGGCCGCATCACGGGCGACCTGACTCTGCTTGGCGTCACGAAACCCGTCACGCTGGAAGTTGTGTTCAACAAGGCCGCCATTCACCCCTACAGCAAGCAGTTCGTGGCGGGCTTTTCGGCGACGGCTACGCTGATGCGCAGCGATTTCGGCATGGATTACGGCCTGCCCGGCATCGGCGATGAAGTGAACATCAGCATCGAGGCCGAGGGCATCCGCACCGAACCTGCCCCCAAAGCGCCTTAAATCCGGAAACAAATCAAAAACTTATACGCCCGCGCGACAAACGGCGCTATTCACGCTATAATAGAAAAGGACGACACCCGCAGGGGCTGGTCGCCGTATTCGGATTTGGGGGAATTGTGCCAGATGAAAACCGCCGCTGCCATGTTTGCCAAGACATTCCTGTTCGCCGCGCTGCTGTCGCTGGCGCTCGCCAGCATCAGTACGGATGCGCTGTCGCAGCAAGCCAAGCCGCAACGTAAATACGGCACGCTGGCCGGCCCGAACGCGCCGCAAAAATGGGTGCTGGTGCAGGAAAAGAGCAAGGTATCCTATACCAACCGCAGCGCCAGCAACCGCGACATCCCCATCAATAATTACGATCTCGACCTCAATTTCGACCCCACCAAACTGGAGCAAAGCCGCATGGTCTTGATTGCGGATATTTCCAGCATGTTCCTGCCCGCGCGTTCGGTCAACGTCGACCTGCTTGAATACATGCAGCCCTCGACACAGGTCACGCGCAATACCCCCGCGACAGCCACGTTCATGTCGACCGCCATCAAACGCAAAAACGCCAACGAATTCATCGCCGAGGGCGGACTGCGCGTCGGCAACAAATCAAAGGCGATAGCTATCCCCTTCTCCGTCACGCTCGATAAAAACGTGCCGGGCGGGATGATGATTATTCTCAAGGGCGGCTTCACCGCCAACCGCGCCGATTTCGCAACCGAGAATTACGCATCGACCGGACAGGCTGACGTGCCTGTGAAGTTCGAACTCGCCGCCCTTCCGGCGCGCTGATCCCGCGCGAATCGCATCTTCGCTGGCTGCCTGTTTTTTGCCGCGCGCGGGCGGCCTGCTTGTGACTCTGGCAATTCGTTCAATATCGGTGCAGAACGCCGCGGGGCGGGCGCGGCATGGCCGCATCGTCATGACGCCCTCGGGACTCTGGTAAAGCGCAAACTGAGAAAGCGCGTATTCAAGTTATTTGGCGCCATTCATGCCCCGCATTTCTGAAAATCTGTAAAATTTGAGAATCACCCGTTCATGAAAAATGCCGCGCGGCTTGTGCGGCTTTTTTCAGTTATGCAAGTCAGAATTCACGCCAAGTCTTTGATTTAATGTTTTGCGATTCAGGGTGCCTTGCGTAAGATTCATACCAATGAGAACGCTCTATCATCTCTGGCTCCATCCTTCTTCCCGGAAAGTGCGCATCGCCCTTGCCGAAAAGAAACTTGATTTCGATTTGAAAATCGAAAAAGTATGGGAACGCCGCACCGAATTTCTGGCCATCAACCCCGCGGGCGACGTCCCCGTGTTGATCGAGCCTGACGGCACCATCCTGACCGACAGCCAGGTCATCTGCGAATACCTCAACGAAGTCTACAACACCATCGACCTGATGGGCCGCGCGCCGCTGCAGCGCGCCGAAACCCGCCGCCTTGTCGCGTGGTTCGATCATAAATTCAACGCCGAAGTGACCGAAAACCTGGTCGGCGAGAAAATGATGAAACGTTTCCTGAAAATGGGGGAACCGCACGGCCCCTCCATCCGCGCCGGTCACGCGAACATCCACTACCACCTCGACTACATCGGCTTTTTGACCGAACACCGCCGCTGGCTGGCGGGGGATGAACTGTCGCTGGCCGACATTACCGCCGCCGCGCATCTGTCCGCGATTGACTATATCGGTGACGTGCCGTGGGACGAGCATAAAGCCGCCAAGGACTGGTACGTGCGCATCAAATCGCGCCCCGCCTTCAAGCCGCTTCTGGAAGACGTCATCCCCGGCTTCGCGCCGCCCAGCCACTATCAGGACCTCGATTTCTGAGCGGAAGGTGACGGCGATGAGCAAGACCCCCGATTCCGCCCCTCCCCACGATACCACTGCCACGGCGCCATGCCCGATCGCACCCGCAGCGCGCGACAAGAAACTGTTTTGTTTCGGCTACGGTTATACGGCCGCGGCGCTGTCGAACGTGCTGCGCCGCTATGACTGGAAGATTTCCGGCACCACGACCGACCCCGACAAACGCGCGCAGATGGCTGCCGACGGCATCCATGCCGAATTGTTCGAACCCACGCGCCACCTGCCCGACCCCTTTGACAGTTTCCGCGGCGTGACGCATGTGCTGCTGTCCATTCCGCCAACACGCAGCGGCGATCCCGCCTTCGAAGCGCATGCGCATGATTTGCTGGAGTGCGGCACCATCGAATGGGCGGGATATTTATCGACCACCGCCGTCTACGGCAATCACGACGGCGGCTGGATAGATGAAAGCACGCCCCTTGCCCCGACTAGCCAGCGCGGCAGCCAGCGCGAACGCGCCGAAGAACAATGGCAGTCGCTGGCCATGAACGAAGATTTCCCGCTGCATATCTTCCGCCTTGCGGGTATTTACGGCCCGGGACGCAGCGCGCTCGATACCGTGCGCAGCGGCACCGCGCGCCGCATTGACAAACCGGGGCATGTGTTCAACCGCATCCATGTCGACGACATCGTGCAGACGCTCATCGCCTCCATCAACCAGCCTAAGCCGGGGGCGATTTACAACCTCGCCGATGATTACCCGAGCACCAGCCACGAAGTGATTTCCTTCGCCTGCAACCTGCTGGGTATTTGCCCGCCGCCGATGATACCGTATGAACAGGCCGACGTTGCGCCGATGGTGCGCAGTTTTTACAGCGACAACAAACGCGTGAAAAACGACCGCATCAAGCAGGAGCTCGGCGTTTCGCTGCTGTATCCCGATTACCGCGCAGGGCTTCAAGCCTGCCTTGAAACCGACGACGAGACGAGCCTGCTGCTCGAAGGCTGAGCGCGCCGCCCTTCGCCATTCCCTTGAATATCAAGACGTTGCAAATTTGCTGCAGGCGCAGCATTTTGACATAAGCGGCAAGAATGATATGATGGATGATATTTCATTCGAGGCAAGACCATGACCAAACAAACCCGCGAATACCTGTTCACGCTGAAGCCTTTCAATACCGCCGCCGCGCCCGATGCGGCGGATGAAAAAGCCGTTATGCTGATGCGCGCCGCCAAGGTGCAGGAAATCAGCACGCTGAACATCATGGAACAACGCCTGAAAGACGATGTGCGCTGCCAGAGCGTCACCTCGCTGGCGATGAACGGACAGGCATGGCTACTGGCGGAATGCACCAAGGGCCTGCGCAACGAATTCACCCGCGCCTTCAGCGGCATCATTGCCGATGTCGCGGATATGGGCGAGGTCGAAGCCAAACCCGCAGCATCCGAAAAACCGTCGCGCCGCAGCCGCCACACGGCGCAGCCGCAGGCCTACGCCTGATTTTCGTCTTTTTGCTGTTTTATCAATAAACCTTACGCCATCCGCGCCGGTTTTGTTTCGGGGATGCGGTCAGGCAGAAGGACGGTGACGGTCGTGCCGACACCGACTTCGCTGTCGATGTCGAGCGTGCCGCCGTGCAGCTCGATAAGATCCTTGGTGATGGCAAGGCCGAGGCCCGTACCTTCGTGGTTGCGGGTAAATTCGGAGCTGACCTGTTCGAACGGCAGTGTCACAACATCCAGCTTGTCTTTGGGAATGCCGATACCGGTATCGCTGACCACGATGGCGACGCCGCCCAGTTCGCGGAAGCAGCGGATATCGACCGTGCCGCCTTCTTTGGTGAATTTGACGGCGTTGGACATCAGGTTCAGCAGCACCTGCATGATGGCGCGGCGATCGGCCATGATCTGGATATCATCGGGGATATCGTCGGACACAAGGCGCACCTGCGATTCATGCGCGCGCCCCTCCACCATGTGGATGGCGAGGCGGATGATTTTTCCGACGTTCAGTTCCTCCACATACAATTCATATTTGCCGATTTCAATTTTCGACATGTCGAGAATGTCGTTGATAAGGTCGAGCAAATGTTCGCCCGACTGGCGGATGCCGCCGACGTATTCCAGATACCGCGCATTGCCCACAGGACCGAGCAGCTGGCGCTGTATCATCTCTGAAAAGCCGATGATGGCGTTGAGCGGCGTGCGCAGCTCGTGGCTCATATTCGCAAGGAAACGGGTTTTGGACGCATAGGCGCTTTCGGCGGCTTCTTTCGCCTCGCGCAGCGCCTTTTCATGGCGGGTGCGTTCGGTGATGTCCTGCATGATACCGAACAGCGCTTCTTTTTCGCCCGTGCGCGGATTGACCTTGCAGCGGCCTTCGCAGCGCACATAGCGCAGCTCTCCGCCCGGACGGCGCAGGGCGAATTCGACTTCGTAATCGCGTTTGCGGATCATCGCGCGCTGAAACACGCGGTACACACGGCCGAGATCGCGCTTGAGCAGCATGGCGCTGACGTTGCCGATGCTGGGCGTGAAGTTGCCTTTTTCAACACCGAAGATGGTGTAGATCTGGTCAGACCATTCCATCACGCTGCGCGTGGTGACTTCCTGCCCGGCTTCCAAAAACCAGTGGCCCATGCGGCCGATTTTCTGCGCTTCGGACAGCTGCTGTTCGCGGCGTTCCAGCGCGACTTCGTGCTGTTTGATATCGGTGACGTCGCGCCCGACGATATAGACGTATTCGCCCGTAACCTTGTGCACCCATTCCACCCAGCGGAAGGTGCCGTCCTTGCAGCGCACGCGGCATTCGAAATCGATGCGCACCTCTTCGCCTTCGGGGGCATGCACGACTTTTTGCATGAGGGCGAGGATATGGTCGCGCTCCTCCGCATGTATCAAATCCACGAAGGGGAACATTTTCAGCTCCGCATCCGTATAGCCGATGACGCGGTTGAACGCCGGATTGACGCGCACAAACGACATATCGCGGCGATAAACACCCAGCAGGTCTGAGGTAAGGTTCAGGAAATGCCGCAGTTCGCTGTCGGTATTCGAAATATAATCGAGGTCGGGCTTTTCATCCGCCAGCCTTTCGGCTTTTTGCTGGTTTTCGCTGATGAACAGGGCGAATTCGCGCGCCGAAGTGGTGAAATCATTCTGTCTTTGTTTTTGCAGCCGCCCTTCGGGGTCGAGCCAGACAACGGTATAGGGCGCATCTGCCCCCACATCGACGACATCGATGCGCGCCGACATCACCACAGGGTCGCGGTGCTGGCGCAGCAGCACGGCTTCGTAAAACCCGCTTTGCATTTTGCTGTCGCCCGCAGGCAGAATAATATCGATGATGGCGCCGAGCGGACGGCCGCGCAGCACACCGGCATTCTGGCCAAGCGCCCAGCCAAGCGCGGGCGAAACAAACAGCAACTGCCCCGCGCCATCGACGACGCAGCGCATCATGTCGTGGTTTTGTTCCGGTTGAACCGTGCGGCGCTTTTGTGTCATACCCCTGCGCGGCGAGCGCGCCCCCAAAAATCGGCGCCCTGAAGTGCGCCCCCGTTTCCGCTTCTGTTTTTACAGTAATGCAAAAACCCGCCGCCGCACAAGCAAGGCGATTGGAAAACTGCACCCGCTATCCGCCCCAGCCGCCCGCCCCAGCCGCGTGAGTCCAGCCGCAGAACACAGAAACTCTTTTTTATAATTATGAAAATTTAAAGCCCGTTTTTTGGCCGCAGCCAGCCGCCCTATGCTTGACCCATGTTTTTTTATGTATAGAAATACCCCTATCCAAGAAACTTTATACCGATTCAAGCCCGTCTGCCGAAAGGATACGCCATGTTTCCCCAGATCAAGCTCGCGATTGTTTTCGCCAATCTTGCCCGCAAACACGGTTCGAAAGTCATGCACTCCAACAACGTGGATCTGCTGACCAAGGACCTGAGCAACGCACTGGTCGAACAGAAAAACATCCTGTCTTCGCCGCGCATGGGCGCGATCATGACGGCCTATGAAGTGCTGCCCGTGATTGCCGAGGTGAAAATCCTGACCGTCGCCGTGGCGAAAAAGCTGGAAATTGACACCAAAGGCAAGAGCGACATTCAGGTGCTTGAGGAAATCATCGCGAAATCCGACGAGCGCAACGGCGGCAAATACGCCAAAGGCATCAAGGAAACGCTGGAATGGACGCGCGCGCTGGTGTCGCATCCGGATTTCCAGGACATCCTGAAAATGGAAATGACCCAGATCGAAAAGCCGACCAGCTTGAAAGACGTGACCAAGTTCATCACCCAAATCGCCAGCCGTTCGCAGGATGAAATCACCCGCATCAACGAATTCCTGAAACACGCGAAAGAAATCGAAGTGCCCCCCGCCCCGAAGGCGGAACCGAAAGCGGCAGAACCCAAGAACAGCACGCCCAAAAACGACGGCCCGAAACCGCCGGGCGCGTAAATTCATCACGCGTCACAACAACAAAAGCCCCGTGCTGCAAGCCGGGGCTTTTTGTTTGGTCGGCCACGCGCAGCAACCTAGCAGCCTAGACAATATCCCCCTCGCGCAGGGCGAGGTCGGCTTCTTGCAGTTTGCGGATTTCATCGCGCAGGCGGGCGGCTTCTTCGAATTCCAGATTGGCAGCAGCTTCGCGCATTTTCTTATCAAGATGCGCCAGATGCGCGCGGATGTTGCCGCCGAACATCTGCGGCACGTCGGGCGATATTTTGACATCCACATGGTCGGCGCGTTCGAACACGCTGGAGAGCACATCGGAGATTTTCTTTTTCACGCTTTCGGGCGTGATGCCGTGTTCGGCGTTATAGGCTTTTTGTTTTTCGCGGCGGCGCGCGGTTTCATCGAGCGCGTATTGCAGGCTGTCGGTGATGCGGTCGGCGTACAAAATCGCGCGGCCTTCGACGTTGCGCGCGGCGCGGCCGATGGTCTGCACCAGCGAGGTTTTGCTGCGCAAAAACCCTTCCTTGTCCGCATCCAGAATGGCCACCAGCGCGCATTCGGGGATATCAAGCCCCTCGCGCAAAAGATTGATGCCGATGAGCACGTCAAACACACCCAGGCGCAAGTCGCGGATAATCTCGATCCGCTCCAGCGTATCGACATCGGAGTGCAAATAACGCACGCGGATGCCCGCTTCGGTCATATATTCCGTCAGGTCTTCGGCCATTTTCTTGGTCAGCGTGGTCACCAGCGCGCGCTGGCCCTTTTGCGCCAATATGCGGCATTCGGCCAGCAAATCGTCGACCTGATGTTCGGTCGGACGCAAAATCACCTCGGGGTCGGTGAGGCCCGTCGGGCGCACGACCTGTTCGGTGAACACGCCGCCGGTTTGCTGCAATTCCCAATCGCCGGGCGTGGCGGAGACGAAAACCGTTTGCGGACGCATCTCGTTCCACTCGTCGAATTTCAGCGGGCGGTTGTCGAGCGCGGCGGGCAGGCGGAAACCGTAATCGGACAGCGTTTGCTTGCGTGCGCGGTCGCCGTTATACATCGCGCGCAGCTGCGGCAGCATGACGTGACTTTCATCCACAATCAACAGCGCATCGTCGGGCAGGTATTCGAACAGCGTCGGCGGCGGCTCCCCCGCTTTGCGGCCGGTCAGATACCGCGAATAGTTTTCGATGCCGGGGCACATGCCCGTGGCCTCCAGCATCTCCAGATCAAACTGGGTGCGCTGGGCGAGGCGCTGTTCTTCGAGCAGCTTGTTTTGCGAACGAAGCTCGTCCAGACGCGCATGCAAATCGGCTTTGATTTGCTTGATGGCCTGCTGCATGGTCGGCTTGGGCGTCACATAGTGGCTGTTGGCGTAGATACGCACCGTCTCGAAAGTATCCGATTTCTGGCCCGTCAGCGCATCGATTTCGGTAATACTCTCGATTTCGTCGCCGAACAGGGAAATGCGCCATGCGTGGTCGTCAAGGTGCGCCGGAAAAACTTCGACGATATCGCCGCGCACGCGGAACGATCCGCGCGAAAAATCGATATCATTGCGCTTGTACTGGATATCGACCAGTTTGCGCAGAAGCTCGTTGCGATCGATACTGTCGCCGACTGTGATATCGAATGCCATCCCCTGATAGGTTTCAACATCACCGATACCGTAAATGCACGAAACGCTGGCGACCACAATCACGTCGCGGCGCTCCAGAAGCGCGCGGGTGGCGGCGTGACGCATGCGGTCGATCTGTTCGTTGATGGTCGCGTCTTTTTCGATGAAGGTATCCGTCTTGGGCACATAGGCTTCGGGCTGGTAATAGTCGTAGTAGGACACAAAATATTCGACCGCATTATCGGGGAAAAATTCTTTCATTTCCCCATACAGCTGCGCCGCCAGCGTTTTGTTATGCGCCAGCACCAGCGTCGGGCGGCCCAGATTTTGCACCACATGCGCCATGGTAAATGTCTTACCCGACCCCGTAACGCCGAGCAGGACCTGATTTTTCTCGCCGCGCACAAGGCCTTCGGTCAGCTCGGCAATCGCCTGCGGCTGGTCGCCGGCGGGCGTGAAATCGCTCTGCAGGTTGAACAGCGGCTTTTGCGTGTTTTTGGCGGCGGGTTTGTTCACGGCGGTTTCCTGTTCTGGCCTATTTCTTTTTCCGCTTCGCCGCAGGCACGCGCTTACACGGAAATTTTTTGTTCAGCGCCATGGGCACGGCCATGGCGGCAATGAACCCTTCGTGCTGCGGCTGGTTGCGCAGATAGGTTAGCACCACAAAAGCCGCTTCGGTAATGCTGACGCCGGCAGGGATGCAAAACGGCAGCGTCGGCGCCGTGCCCAGCGACTGCATGACGGTATGATAATCGATCACACCTGCCACGTAGTGCACGCAGGCGTAAATATCCTGCTTGCGCTCGCTCATACAGTTATTGACAAGGTCGTTGCCGGAGACATACATCGCCCCCGCCCCGCGCGGCGCGCAGAAAAGCCCCGCGCATACAAGCGCCACGGCCAGCCACAGACGGTATCCGGTTAGAATTCTTTTCATGTCATAATGCTCCTGCTGTCCGGGCCTGCGCGGGGAACAAAAACCGCTCCGGCACGTTTAAGGCCCGGAGCCTTGTTCTAGTCCCGTTTTATGACTATTTCAACCAACTTTGCTAAGGATTACTTAAGATTCTTCTTGCATAGTGGGATATGGGCTTTTATCTCTAAATAATAAGTCCTTTTCTCGCTTTTTCCCCGAAGGGTGTGTCATGCGTAAAATCCTGCTCTCCTCTGCCGCGCTGGCCTTGCTGGCGCTTTCCCCCTCCGCCGTTTATGCCCAGAAGGCCGTCAGCGATGCCGGCGCCGAGGAACTGCGCCGCGTCATCGACGAAGCCGTATCGTTCGAACTCGATGTCGCCAAGAAAACCGGCGAAGGCCTGCAGATGTCAAGCGCGCCGCAAATCACCAACAAGGGCAGCTACTACGAAGTGCGCTTCCCCGATGTCAATTACACCTACCCCGAAGTCGGCACCATCGATATCGGCACCATCGTTCTTAACGTGACCCACGGCAAAACCGACGACGAATATCTAGCCAGCATGGCCGTGCAGCCGACCATGACCTTCAAAAGCACCGCAAACGAAGTCGTGACCCTGAACATCGGCAAACAGAAATTCGCCATGGCATGGCAGGCGTCGCTGCAATTCCCGACGCGCGTGGATGCGGATTACGGCGATCTGAAACTGACCGTCGATGGCAAAGAGCCCTTCAGCAGCACCGTCGAGAGCATGCGCCTCATCACCAACCTGCAGCCCGATAAAGACGGTATGTGGACAGGCCCCTCGGAAATCGAAGTGCGTAACATCAAGGCGAATTTTTCGGCATCCGAACTCTCCGGCCCCGGCGAAGCGCGTCTGGAGCGTTTTTACAACAAAACCGATTACACCGCCCTTGACCTTGGCATGCGCCTGCAAAGCAAAAAGAAAATGCGCGACCTCGTAAAACAGGCCGGTGACAAGCCGGTCGAGGATTCCGAAGCCGTGCTGGGCGCGATGCTGCAAGACGGCTATGTGATGTTCAGCGATGCGAAAACGGAAATGCTGTTCCAGAAGTTCGCCGCCGACGTCGCGCCGCTGCCGCCGAAAGAAGGCCAGACACCGGAAAAACCGCGTGCGGTGCGTCTGGATGAATTTTCGTCCATCGTTGACATGGCGGGACTGCGCAGCGACAAAGGCCGCATGTCGGCACGCATCGGCATGAAAGAGCTGATGGGTACCAACCTTGTCGCGCCGGAAAGCGCGGGCTATCTGCCGCAGAACGCCAACATCGAACTGTTCCTTGAAAACATGCCGATGCAAAGCCTGTATAAAGCCTTCGCCGCACTGGCGACCGAAGGTCTGCGCGCATCCAAAATGGCCGAAGACGCCGCCACGCGCGGCCAGCCGCACAACCTGCAGCGTCACCATGAATCGCAGGTGATGGCCGCTGCCATGGCCTTGCCGCAAATGCTGCAAGGGGCCGGATCGTCTATCTCGGTGCGCAATACCTTCATCCGCTCGCCCGAACTGTCGAGCAAGCTGTTCGGCGATTTCAAAGCCGTGCCGAGCGCGCCGCGCGTCGGTGCCGGCGAGCTGACGCTGGTGATCCAGGGGCTGGACGAGCTGCTGGCGAAACTGGAGGCAGATACGTCCCGCCAGAGCCGCCGCGCGCTGTCGGGCCTGAGCTTCCTGCAGGTGCTGGGCCAGCAGGACACCGAAGACGGCAAACCCATCCGCAAATACGTATTCAAAGTGGATGAAGTCGGCAAAATGACCCTGAATGGCACTGAAATCGGCGCCCTGATGGGCGGCATGCCGCAATAATCGGACGACATCAAAAAACGCTGGAGCCCGCGGGTTCCGGCGTTTTTTGATGCCCCACCCCCTGAAATGCCGACGGCCATAAAGAATATTATGTCATTTAATTGCAAGAATCGGAAATATTTGCTATAAAAGTAAATATCCGCGCGTTGAAACCACTGGATTTTTCAGGTTTCGCGCGGCTTTCAGGCCAGATTTTTGGGGGCTTTTATGACCGACCAGAACAATCCCCGCTTCCAAGGCGACCGTTACCTGACCCTGCGCAAGGTTTTAGAAACCATCGAGGCACAACAGGCCGCGATTGCCCCCTCGCTGATTATCGACATTTCCCTGACCGCCCCCGGTGCCATGCGTGAAAGCGCGGAGAAAGAGGCTTGGAGCCTTTTGGCCAGCGGCGTCAAGCATCTGATGGACGGCGCCCCCGGCGGCGCCCCCGGTTCCATGACCGGCGCGCTCAGCAAGGCCAGCATGCGCAGCTCCTCCCTCGCCTCGTCTGTCGGCGTGAAGCCGCCGCAGTTCGAACAAATGTATTTCAACGTCGAATACACAACAGGCTACGAAGCCGCGATTTTCGATTGCAAGCGCCTGATCGAAGCCGCCGAAGGCGACCTGCCGAAAAGCCGCCAGATCATCCATCAAAAAATCATGACCGAAAAACCGGTCGGCGCGTTCGGCATCATGACCGATATCCCCGATCCGGAATTGCGTGATCTGTTCGGCAAAGTCGCGCAGTCGATGGGCGTCGAGACAAACCTGCCTGGCCAGAGCGCACCGCGCACGGCAGAAGACGCCGTATCCAAAGAAAATCTGACCGCGATGCGCAAGCAGATGGTGATGTCCTACAACATGCTGTCGGACGCCTATGCCGAGGTCTGCCAGAAACTCACCGCCGCGCTCGACAACATCCCTGCCCCCGAAGCGCCGCAGTTCAAATCCAAAGGCCGCAGCTTCGACCTTTAAAGCTTTTCCGTTTATCCTTGCCGCGGGCGACCTGCGGCCTTGTGGACACCGGCTTTCGCCGGTGTGACGGATTTTTGTTCTATAGGGCATTCAAGATGTACGCAGCACACATCGTCACACCGGCGAAAGCCGGTGTCCAGACAGACGCGCCGCATAAGCAGATTTATTTCTGCAGCACATAAAGGCTGGAGCGGCCGACGAATTGATAGCCGATTTTGCGGTAGATGGAATTCGATACCGGATTGCGCGCATCGGCGTAAAGGCAGCACATCTCCCGCCCCTGTTCCAAAAGCTGCTGCGACAGCCGCGCCACAACCGCGCTGGCATAGCCTTTGCCGCGGTGTTCGGGCGGGGTATAGACAAGACTCACGCGCGCCACGCTGTCGGTGCCCGATACGCCCGCCTGCGATACGGCTTTGCCGTCCACATCCCACACGGCAAGGCTGCCCTGCGCGATGCGGTCTCTTGTTTTACGCAGCGCCTCTTCGGCGCTTAGATGTTCGGCCTTGGGCAGGCTGTCTTCGGCGAAGGCCTTCATCCATGACGCCAGCAGCGGCGCCTCGTCTTCGCGCGCCAGACGGAAACTGCCCGCGATATCGGGCGGGAAATGCACGGTTTTGAGCGAATAGATAATCTGGTCCATATATTCGACGGTTTTCTGCCCCGTTATGCGCGCCCAATGATCGGCAAAGGCCGCGGCAACATCGCTCGGCCCAACGATGGCGGGGAAACTCGGCGTCGCCTCCGCCATGCGCGCGGCAAGGGCGGAGAGGTCTTCGCCCGCAAAACGGCTGAGCACCAGATTATGCGGCGGCATCTGCACGGCGGCGAGCTGCGCCTCGCCGTCCTCGCTTTGGGTGACGAAGCGGATATCCGGACGCTCCCCGCGTGCAAGCATACGCTCGGCCATCTGGCACATCGACAGGATGACGTTATGTTCGGCCGGATGCGCTTTCAGCCACGTCCCGAAATGGGCCATGAACGTGCGCGGATTGGTCACGAAATCGATTTGTTGCATCGAAGGGAGTCTCCGTCGGTCAGTCGGCAGCAGGTTCGGCTCAGGCGGCAAGCAGGAAGGACAGCACCGCGTTCAGCTTCTGCCGTCCTTGCGGCGTGGCGGCCAGCGTGCCGTGGCTGAAGGACAAAAGCCCCTCATCCTCCAGTATTCTCACCTGACGGAGGTTAACAAACGCTGAAAAATCCTGCCCTGTTTCGGCTTCAATACGCGAAACAGGCACCCCCTCGGCCAGCCGCAGGCCCATCATCAGGGCCTCGCGCCCGCGTTCTGCAAAATCGACCGCATCAAACGGGTGCGCGCCGTGGCCTTCGGCGCGGACACGCTCCAGCCACATTTCGGGCGCGCGGTGCGCCCGCGTCGCCTGTTTGACGCCATCGATGGTCAGGCGGCCATGCGCGCCCGGGCCAATGCCGGCATAATCGCCATAGCGCCAGTAAACCAGATTATGCCGCGACTCCTCGCCAAGGCGCGCGTGATTGGACACTTCATAGGCCGGCATGCCCGCGGCTTCCATCATTTCCTGCGTCAGCTCGAACATCTGCGCCGCGGTTTCTTCGTCGGGGATTTTCAAATCGCCGCGCATGAAAAGCGTATGGTACTGCGTGCCCTCTTCTATCGTCAGCTGATAAAGGGACATATGCCCGCGCGCATAAGGCAGCGCGGCGGAAAGCTCCGCGCGCCAGTCCGCCACGCTTTGCGCGGGACGCGCGTAAATCAGGTCGAATGAATAACGGTCAAAAATCTGCGCGGCCAGCTTGACGGCAGCCATCGCCTCCGCCGCGCTGTGCTGGCGGCCCAGCGTTTTCAGATCCGCGTCATTCAGCGCCTGCACGCCCAGCGACACGCGGTTGACGCCTGCGGATTTGAATCCGCGCAGCTTGTCCGCCTCGACGGAGGTCGGGTTCGCCTCCAGCGTAACCTCGGTCCCCTGCGGCAGGCCCCACAAATCGGCAATCGTATCAATCACAAGACCTGCGGTTTCCGGCTCCATCAACGACGGGGTACCGCCGCCGAAAAAAACCGACTGCACATGGCGCGGGCCCGTCAGCGCGCGGTAGTGGCGCATTTCGCGCACATAGGCATCGCGCCAGTCCTGATGCGAGATTTTTTCGCGCACATGGCTGTTGAAATCACAGTACGGGCATTTGAATTTGCAAAACGGCCAATGCACGTAAAGGGCGAGACCCTTTTCGCTACCCTCGTCCCGGCTTGCCGATGCGCCTAGCGGAAGCATCGCGCAAAAAGCAGCCGGAAAGCTTCGGCGCGGTGACTGGTTTTCTTTTTGTCTTCGGGCGGCATCTCGCCATAGGTGCGGGTATCGCCCGCAGGCACGAACATCGGATCATAACCAAAGCCCTGTTCGCCGCGCGGCGGCCAGACCAGCGTGCCGTGCGAATGACCTTCGACCGCTTCCGCATGACCGTCGGGCCACGCCAGCACAAGGCAGGAAACGAAATAGGCTTCCTTGGGCGCGTTATCCCAATCACCGTGTTTTTCCACGGCCATCGCATGCGCCTTTTGCATCGCCATGCCGAAATCGCGCGTGCCGTCGGGCTTTTCGGCCCAGTCGGCAGCGTAAACGCCGGGCTGGCCGTCAATCGCCGCCATGCAAATGCCGCTGTCATCGGCAAGCGCGACCTTGCCGGTTTTTTCCGCCACAAAACGCGCCTTGATGAGCGCGTTCTCGACAAAGGTCGTGCCGGTTTCGGCCGGAGATTCAAGCCCGTAATCACCCGCAATCGTCACAAATTTCACCCGCGTGCCCAGCAGGTCGCGGATTTCCTTCACCTTGCCCGCGTTATGCGTGGCGAAGACGATTTCATCGCCGTCAAAAATGCGCGGCGGAGATTCATCGTTGTCGGCGCGAAGGATATGAATGGTCATAGGGGATGTCCTGCTCTGTGTTACGGCTGCGGCGGTTTGGGCGCAGCGGGCTTGGCGGCGGGGTTTTGCTGCACCAGTCTGACCAGATAATCTTTGATCTGTTCGTCGTCGTTTGCACGTTCCCACGGCTGTTTGGGCCGCTGCGCGGTTGCCAGCGCCAGCGCCGGGTCCGCGCCCTGCGTGAGGCAGAACATGACGGCTTCGGGCTGCTGTTTGCAGCGCACCGCCGCCAGCAAAATAATCCCACCCTGCGCGTTGATATCGACTTTGCCGGATTTCATCATGATCTCCGCCGCATCGATATTGCCCGCATAGAGCGCGCGCTGCACAAGGTCGGCATCCGGCGCCGCGCCCTGCGCGATGATTTTTTGCAGCAGTTTGTTGTTGCCCGCTTCCATCAGGTTGAGCATGGCTTCGCCGCCGGATTTGGACGGGTCGGCGCCTTTGTCGAGCAGGAATTCCGCCAGATCAAAGCGGCGGTATTTCACCGCCTGCAAAAACGGCGTCCAGAAACCGCGGGCGGCATAATTGATGTCCGCCCCTTTATCGAGCAGCAGTTCCATCACCGCACGCGCCGTTTTCTTGTTGCTGACGGCAGATACCAGCGCGGCGGAGGGGTTATCGCCTTTATCGACCAGATAGGCGATTTTTTTCAAATCCGCCGTTTCAATCGCCCAGCCCATCGCGGCGGGCGTGTGGTCGCCCGTATCATAACCGGGGCGGGCATGGCATTTTTCATGCAGGTAATCCGCAACTTTGTAATGGCCGTGGGTGACAGCAACCTCGAAGGCAGCATGTACGGCATTGCTGGCCGCGTGTTTACCCTCGCCCGCATATTCCAGCACAGCGGCCAGCTTTTGCGTAGTTTGCAGACGGCCGAACATGGCGGCCTGTTTCAGGATATTGTAGTGATTGATATAGGCGATATCGTGATAGCCGTCTTTTTTTTGCGATGAGGTCACAATCGCCTCGATGGCGGCATCCATGCGCCACTGTACGCCGCCCGCGATTTCCTTCAAAAGCGCCGCTTCCTTCGCATAGGGCGGTTTGTGGCGCAGATTGGCGACGTAGTTTTTATAGCGCAGGGTTTCCTGCATCGGCTTTTGCGGTTTCATCCAAAATATCCTTTTTAACAATCAGGCGCGCGGCTGTGAGGCGGCAGCGCTCTTTTGCAAATCGGCCAGCGCGCCCACGCCTTTGCGTGCAAGTTTGAGCAGCGCGAGGAATTGCTCTTCGCTGAACGCGCGGTGTTCGGCCGTGCCCTGAATTTCAACCAGCCCGCCCGTGCCGGTGATGACAAAATTGGCGTCGGCTTCGGCGTTGGAATCTTCGGCGTAATCAAGATCCAGCACCGGCGTGCCCTGATAAAGTCCGCAGGATACCGCCGCGACTGAATCGACAATCGGGTCTTGCTTGACCGCGCCGATGCGCAGCAGATGATCGACCGCCATGCGCAGCGCGACATAGGCCCCCGTAATCGCCGCCGTGCGCGTGCCGCCGTCGGCCTGAATAACGTCGCAATCTAGGGTGATTTGAATCTCCCCCAGTTTTTCAAGATCGATGACGGCGCGCAGCGCGCGGCCAATCAGACGCTGAATTTCCTGCGTGCGGCCGGATTGTTTGCCCTTCGCCGCCTCGCGGTCGGTGCGCGAACCGGTAGAGCGCGGCAGCATGCCGTATTCCGCCGTGACCCAGCCCTTGCCTTTGCCTTTCAGCCATGGCGGCACACGCTCTTCGACCGTGGCGGTGCAGAGTACATGCGTATCACCAA
The DNA here is from genome assembly GCA_964551435.1 of uncultured Micavibrio sp. Classification (GTDB taxonomy): domain Bacteria; phylum Pseudomonadota; class Alphaproteobacteria; order Micavibrionales; family UBA2020; genus UBA2020. Next base: position 8,635 of record CAZKBS010000025.1, on the reverse strand, counting down.
AACGCACAAGGCAGGAGCCTTCGGCGTGTTTGGAAAAACCGGGTTCGAGCGAAACGGTACGGAGAGCATCAGGCGCGCGGCCGGAGGGACGCATGGAAAGTCCTTTCATCTGGAGATATATCTTCATTTACGCAAAACGGCCTGCAGTATAAAACATGCAGGCCGAAAAGCCACCGGAATTACCGGTAAAATCAGCGGTTATAGCCGCCCTTGGGCCCGCTGCGGCGGGCGTGATGGATGGCCTGATCAACCTCGCCGATGAGGTCTTGCAGATTGTCGCGGAATTTTTCCAGCGCCTCGACAGGCAGGTTGGCATCCGCCTTGACGGCATCGCGCAAACGGCCTGCGGCTTCGGTCATTTTGCCTGCCACGCCTTCGAAAATCGATGCCGCGCCGGATGTGAGCGGTTTTTCCGCCGGACGCTCGACGACCACGGGTTTGACTTGCGGTCTGGTTTCGGGCTTCGGCTCCACCTTTGCGGCAGGCGTCTCAACCGTTTCGGCAGCGTTGTCCTGACCGCGGCCACGGCGGCGGGCGGCGCGCGCGGCGGCGCGCATTTCTTCTTCGCTCAACGCAGGGCCGTTATTATCGGCCGGCTTGGATGTCGAGGGCGTATCACCGTTGCGCACCGCGGCGCGGTCGAAATAATCGAAGGTTTCTTCCTGCGTGCGGGTACGTTTTTTGACGGGGCCCATCGCATCGCTCCAGCCGGGCGACTGGGTGGAGCCGTTATTCGACGCATCCAGACCCGCATGGCCGAGCCTGTCATAGGTCGCGCGCTTCACGGGGTCGGTCAGAACGGCCTGCGCTTCCTTGCCATACATGAATTTGGTATCGGCTTCGGCTTTTTGCGCGTCGTTCAGTTTTTTGTACGGGGCGGAGTCAGGGTGGCAGGTCATCGTGATGCGCATGAACGCTTTTTTGATGTCCGCTTCGCTGGCCGTTTTCTCGACGCCGAGTACTTCATAAAAATCGGGTTTTTGGCTCATGGGGATGCTCAAAACTCTCGCAGGATTCGTTTTTTTATTATTGACCGTGAAAACTATAAGGATTTTTCTAGTTATGTCAATCTTAGATGCTGTTTATATCACAGCGTTGTAATTATTGGATTTTTGTAGGGTTTCTTCTATATATTCTAAGCATGATACGCGAGCTGAACGAAAGAACCCGCCAGATTCTGAAACTGGTCGTCGACGCCTATGTCGAGACCGGCGAGCCCGTTGGCTCTATGGCGATTTCGCAAAAGCTGGGCATGAAGCTCTCCCCCGCCACGATCCGCAGCGCCATGGCGGAGCTGGAGGAGCGCGGGCTTCTTTATGCCCCCCATACCTCTGCCGGACGCCTGCCGACGGAAACCGGCCTGACGGTTTTTGTCGAGGGCCTGCTGGAGCTCGACGACCTGAGCGCGGCCGAACGCGCGGGCATCGACAGCCGCCTTGGCGCCGTGCGCGGGCAGTCGGTCACCGGCATCATGGAACAGACGAGCCATTTCCTGTCCGGCCTTGCGTCCTGCGCGGGGCTGGTCTTCGCGCCCAAATCCGAAGACCCCGTGCGGCAGGTGGAATTCGTTTTGCTGTCACCGGGCCGCGCGCTCGCCGTGCTGGTCACCAGCGCGGGGCTGGTCGAAAACCGGCTGCTGGATATCGCGCCCGATGTCACGGCCACATCGCTGACACGCGCTGCAAATTATCTCAATTCACGCATCGCAGACAAAACACTGTCGCAGGCGGTCGAATATATCCGCGGCGAATTGCAAAACGACCGCACACAGCTCGATGCGCTGACCGCGCGCGTGGTGGAGGCGGGTATCGCGAGCCTCGCCCCTGCCGATGCGGGCGGGCATCTTTTTGTGCGCGGACAATCCAAACTGCTGGACGATGTCACGGCTATCGAAGACCTCGAGCGTATCCGCCAGCTGTTCGACGCCCTCGAAACCAAGGAAAGCATGCTGCGCCTGTTGCAGGCCACCACGCAGGGCGACGGCGTGAAGATTTATATCGGCGCGGAAAATAAACTGTTCGGCTATTCGGGCTGTTCGATGATCGTGTCGCCCTACCGCACGCAGGATGCGCGGGTGATGGGCGCTATCGGCGTGATTGGCCCTGCCCGCATGAATTACAGCCGCGTCATTCCCGTGGTGAATTACACATCGCAAATTATCGGCAAGATTCTGGGCACCTGATGCCACAGAAGCGCCAAAGCGTCGCCCGCCCCCGCCCGATAAAAACCCAAGCTTTTGAAATATATATGAAAAAATGGTTTGACTCTGCCCGCCCCATGCTTTAACAATATGAAAATCAAAAACAGCAGCGCCTTTTATTCAAGACCAGAGGATGTATCGTCATGGCCGATCAGAACCCCACACCGCCGCAGGATGAAGACGACAAAGTCATGCCCGCCGGCAACGATGGGCAAAACGGCGGCAACAGCGCCGATGACGAAGAAGCCACCCGCCGCGCGCGCATGCGCGAATTGTTCGGCGATATCATGGACGACGAAGAAGCCGCCGCCGAAGACACGGTCGAAGATCTGCGCGCCGAACGCGACGAGTGGAAACAGAAATTCACCCGCCTGTCGGAGCGTATCGAGGGCATGCAAAAAGCCAGCAACGAGGCACGCGCCAAATACGAACAGGCGCAGCAATCCCTGAAACGCGCCGAAGCGCAGTTCGAAGAAAACAAAAAACGCGCCATCGTGGAATTCGCCCACGAGCTGCTGCCGGTGATGCAGGCGCTGGGGGCAGACCTTGGCACGATTGCGCAGGATGTGCGCGCCGCCGACCCCAAATTCGCCAAACTGACCGAAGGCGTTGAAAAAACTATCGGCCAGCTGTCGGGCGTTTTCAACAAACACGGCATCAAGGAACAAAGCGCCGATAGCGCCCCCGCCGCAAAAGCGCCCGAAGCCGCCGCCACAGATACCGCAGCAGCAGAAACGCCCGCCGCACCGGAAGAAAATACAGCCCCTGCCGCAACCGGCGATGCGGAGACGGTGGAAAGCCTGCGCGCGGAGCGCGATGCGTGGCAGCAAAAATTCATCGACCTGTCCGCCCGCGCGGGCGCGCTGCAGCAGGAAAGCATGACCTCGCGCAGCAAGCACGAAGAGGCCGTGAAATCCCTGCAGCGCAGCGAAGCGAAGTTCGAGGAGAATGCCAAATTCGCCATCGAAAAATTCGTGAAAGACGTATTGCCGGTGGTAGATACGCTGGAGCTGGGTCTCGGTGCCATCTCGTACAAAGACCGCGCCGCCGATCCCAAATTCGCCAAGCTGGCGCAGGATGTTGAAAAAACCCTGCAAAACCTCGGCGCTGTTTTCAACAAACACGGCGTCAAATCCATCAACCCGATGGGCGAGGAATTCGACGCCTCCAAGCACGAAGCGATTTCCGTGATGCCCAACGACGACGTCGAGCCGGAAACGGTCACCCACGTCGCGCAGAAAGGCTATGAAATCGAGGGCCGCCTGATCCGCCCCGCGAAGGTGATTATCACTCCGTCTTTCTGACATCGCCGCGCCGCTTTTGGCCGGACTTGAAACCACCCGTGAAAACAGCCATATTCTGATGGCTGTTTTCATTTTTTGACGCTTTTGACGGACATAAGGGAAAAGCCATGACCAAACCATCCGAACACCATCAGGCCGAACACCAGCAAGACATGCCCGAGAGCGCCGCGACAGAACAACAAGCCGCGCCCGAAGCCGCCGCCGCATCTGGCGAAGGCATTGCCGCCGCCCTGGCCGCCGCCGAAGCCCGCATTGCGGAGCTGGAGGCGCTGCTGGCCGAGGCCAACGACAAAACCCTTCGCGCGATTGCCGAGGCCGACAACACCCGCAAGCGTATGGAAAAAGAACGTCAGGACACGGCGAAATTCGCGGTGTCGTCTTTTGCGCGCAACCTGCTCAGTGTTGCGGACAATCTGGGCCGCGCGCTGGGCGCCATCACGCCCGAACAGCGCACGCAGGATGGCCCGCTGAAAACCATTTTCATCGGCGTCGAAGCGACGGAGCGTGAATTGCAGCGCGTGCTGGAAAGCCAAGGCATCAAGAAAATCGACCCGCAGGGCCACATGTTCGACCCCAACCTGCACGAAGTGATGTTCGAAATCGACGCGCCCGACCAGAAACCGGGCACCATCCTGCAAGTGCTGGAGCCGGCCTATACCATCCACGACCGCCTGCTGCGCTCCGCGCGCGTCGGCGTTGCCAAGGGGGGCATCGCCGCCGAAGGCAGCCAGCTGGACCAGAGCGTATAAGCCTGATTTTCGGATAAAACCGTCGAATATTGACATAATCTTTAACTCTGCTATGGTGTGCCGCCATAGCCGTTGAAGAAAATACATGTCACAGCCCGCGCCCGCCCAGACCCCGTTCAATGCCGCCGCCACGCCGGACACAGCGCCGCAGCGCACGGTGGATGCCGCCTTGCGCGCGAAGCTGGGCCAGCAGCTGCTGGAAGAACTCGGCAAGGGACGCGCCCCTGCCGCCGATGCCGCGCTTTTATCCGACCTTCTTGCCCGCGGGGCATCGGTGCAGGAAAAAAACAGCCACGGCCAGACCGCGCTGATGGTTGCCATCCACTATCACCACACCGATATCGCCGCCGCTATTCTTTCCGCCGGCGCCTCCGTGCATGCGCGCGACGACAAGGATAATGCGCCGCTGGTCTGGTGCGGCTATATGGGCGATGGCGACACGGCGCTGAAGATTTTGCAGGCGGGCGCGAATATCGACGACTGCAACAGCATCGGCCGCAGCGCGCTCAGCATGGCGGCCTCAAAGGGGCATCATGATTTCCTCAAAAAGCTCATCGGTTGGGGCTGCGATGCCAATCACATGGACAAGCGCGGCGACACGCTGCTGACCGCCGCCGTACAGGCGCAGCAGGTCGAAACCGTCAGACTTCTGATTGAACTCGGCGCGGATGCGCATAAACCGGACCGCAGCGGCAAAACCCCCGCCGCGATCGCGCAGGAAAAAGGCTACATCAAACTCGCCGCCGCCATCGAAAGCACACTGCGCCTCAAAAAGAAAAAAGCCTTCGACGACGACGTGCGCCAGATTACCGAAGGCACGCGCGGCGATGTCGCCCTGCCCGCGCCCCTCAATATCCGCAAACGCCCCGCACGCGGCCGCTGATGGGTGGATAAGCCGCAGCGTCGGTTTATATTCTTTTTTTGGGCACCGGTTTATGGATAAAACACAGACATCCAAACCGCTTGTTCAGGCGTATAAAAATCAGCAAAAGACCTTCACTTCGGGCGTGAACGGGTGTAGTTTCTTGTCGAAATACGCTTCAAAAACGCTCGAAGCATATGGAAATCGTGGAGAAGTGCCTGATGTCAGGGCTTTTCCCATATATTTGCCACAGAAAGGATAAAATCATGAGCAAAATCATTGGTATCGACCTTGGCACGACGAACTCTTGCGTGGCCATCATGGAAGGCGACAAGCCCAAAGTCATCGAAAACAGCGAAGGCGCCCGCACGACTCCGTCGATGGTCGCCTTTGCCAAGGACGGCGAACGTCTGGTCGGCCAGCCCGCCAAACGTCAGGCCGTGACCAACCCCGACAAAACCCTGTACGCCATCAAGCGCCTGATCGGCCGCCGTTTCAACGAGCCGGAAGTCAAAAAAATGCGCGACAAGGCGCCCTTCAAAATCATCGAGGGCGACGGCGGCGCGGCATGGGTGGAAATCGACGGCGAGAAAATGGCGCCGTCGCAGATCTCCGCCATGGTTTTGCAAAAAATGAAAGAAACCGCCGAGGCGTATCTGGGTGAAAAAGTCACCAAGGCCGTTATCACGGTTCCCGCCTACTTCAACGACAGCCAGCGTCAGGCCACCAAGGACGCGGGCAAAATCGCAGGCCTTGACGTTCTGCGCATCATCAACGAACCGACGGCTGCAGCCCTCGCCTACGGTCTCGACAAAAAACACTCCGGCACCATCGCGGTCTATGACCTTGGCGGCGGTACGTTCGATATTTCCATCCTTGAAATCGGCGACGGCGTTTTCGAAGTCAAATCCACCAACGGCGATACGTTTCTGGGCGGTGAAGACTTCGACCTGCGCATCATCGATTTCATGGCGGATGAATTCAAAAAAGAATACGCCATCGACCTGCGCAACGACAAAATCGCCCTGCAGCGTATGAAAGACGCCGCGGAAAAGGCGAAAAAAGAACTGTCGTCGTCCATGCAGACGGAAATCAACGAACCGTTCATCACCATGGACGCGTCGGGCCCGAAACACCTGAATATCAAACTGACCCGCGCCAAGCTGGAACAGCTGGTCGGCGACATGATCGAAAAAACGCTGGAGCCGTGCAAGGCCGCCCTGCGTGACGCAGGCGTCAAAGCCAGCGACATCGACGAAGTCGTTCTGGTCGGCGGTATGACGCGCATGCCGAAAGTCATCGAAGTCGTGAAAAACTTCTTCGGCAAGGAACCCCACCGAGGCGTGAACCCCGATGAAGTCGTTGCCGACGGCGCGGCCATTCAGGGCGGCGTTCTGGCGGGCGACGTGAAAGACGTTCTGCTGCTCGACGTCACCCCACTGTCGCTGGGCATCGAAACGCTGGGCGGCGTATTCACGCGTCTTATCGACCGCAACACCACCATCCCGACCAAAAAGTCGCAGGTCTTCTCGACCGCCGAGGACAACCAGAACGCGGTCACCATCCGCGTGTTCCAGGGCGAGCGTGAAATGGCGGCGGACAACAAACTGCTCGGCCAGTTCGACCTCGTCGGCATCCCGCCTGCACCGCGCGGCATTCCGCAGATCGAAGTCACCTTTGACATCGACGCCAACGGTATCGTGCATGTGTCGGCGAAAGACAAGGCGACCGGCAAGGAACAGCAAATCCGCATCCAGGCATCGGGCGGCCTGACCGACGACGACATCAAGCGCATGGTGAAGGACGCGGAAGAAAACGCCGCAGCCGACAAAGCCCGCCGCGAACAGGTCGAAGCCGTCAACCGTGCCGAAGCGCTGGCGCACACAGCGGAAAAGACGCTGAAGGATGCGGGCGATAAAATCCCCGCGGACGACCGCAAAAACGTCGAAAGCGCCATCGAAGCCGTGAAATCGGCGATTGCCGGCGGCAATGCCGATGACATCAAGGCCAAAACCGATGCGCTGCAGGAAGCGTCCATGAACCTGGGCGAACACCTGTACCGCGCCGGACTGGCCGAAGGCATGGGCGCAGGCCCGGCCAATGCCGGCCCGTCGGACGATGCGAAAGCGCAGGAAGGCGAAATTGTCGATGCCGACTTCACCGAAGTCGACGACGACAAGAAAACCCGTCACTAAGCCTCGGTTCAGCCTGAACGACTGCATACCGCAAGCGGCGGGGCATCTTGAAACACGGATGCCCCGCCCGCGCGGATGAACAAGACCTTTTCGCGGGAAACCCGTCATGTCCAAAAAAGATTTTTATCAGGTACTCGGCGTCGATAAAAAAGCCAGCGCGGACGAGCTTAAAAAAGCCTACCGCAAGCTGGCCATGCAATATCACCCCGACAAAAATCCGGGCAATAAAGAGGCCGAGGCAAAATTCAAGGAAATCAGCGAAGCCTACGACGTCCTGAAGGACGAACAAAAACGCGCGGCCTATGACCGCTTCGGCCACGGCGCCTTCACGGGCGGCATGGGCGGCGGCGCGGGCGTAGGCGGCTTTGGCGGCGGCGCGCAAGGCTTCAGCGGCGGCTTCGGCGGCTTTGGCGACATCTTCGAAGAAATGTTCGGCGATTTCATGGGCGGTCAGGGCGGTCGGCGCGGCGCATCGGGCGATGGCGCACGGCGCGGCGGCGACCTGTCGTATGAAATGGAAATCACGCTCGAAGACGCCTTCACCGGCAAGGAAGCGCCCATCAAGGTCGCCAGCTGGCAATCCTGCACGTCCTGCAGCGGCTCCGGCGCGGAAAAAGGCACCAAGGCGGATACCTGCGACACCTGCCGCGGCGCAGGCCGCGTGCGCGCGCAGCAGGGCTTTTTCACCGTTGAACGTACCTGCCCCACCTGCGGCGGCGCGGGCCAGACCATCAAAACGCCCTGCGGCGGCTGCGGCGGCTCCGGCCGTACGCGCAAGGAAAAATCGCTCAAAGTCGCAATCCCCGCAGGAGTCGAGGACGGCACACGCATCCGTCTTGCCGGCGAAGGCGAAGCGGGTTTGCGCGGCGGGCCTGCGGGCGATCTCTACGTGTTTTTGGGTATCAAGCCGCACCGCTTTTTCCAGCGCGAGGCGTCGAACCTTTACTGCCGCGTACCGGTGCCGATTACCACTGTCGCGCTCGGCGGCAATATCGAAGTGCCCACCATCGATGGCAAGCGCATGAAGGTTTCCGTGCCCGCCGGCACGCAAACCGGCCAGCAATTCCGCCTGAAGGGCAAGGGCATGACCGTGCTGCGCAGCCCCAACCGCGGCGATATGTTTGTCGAGGTTGTGGTCGAAACTCCTGTCAACCTGACCAAACGGCAGAAAGAGCTGCTGCAGGAATTCGCGGGCGATACCAACGACAAAACCAACCCGCAATCGTCCGGCTTTTTCGACAAGGTCAAAGGTTTGTGGGAAGACCTGAAGGACTAGGGTCCGGACCTAATAAATTTCTTGATAACAGAATCGGATAGTGATTCCC
>CAZKBS010000024.1:0-29895 GCA_964551435.1 uncultured Micavibrio sp. | reverse complement strand
CCCTAGTAAATAAAGACTTCGTTCATCTCGCTGGCGCGGTTGTATATCTCTGCAATACCCAATTTTTTTGCCCATTTTGCCGCATGGGCAAGTACGGCGCATAGCGACGTCCAGAACAGCGCGTCGGGTGGGTAAATGGCATTAAAACGCGCAGGTAGCGCCGCGGGGCGCAAACGGCGCACGAAAGGCAGGATAAGTCCACCCACAATCACGCCGATAAAAACCAGCAGACGCGGTTTCTGGTCAAGCCAGGCGGAGGTGTTATGCAGGTTGGTTTCACCCTGATCATTGAGAGCTTGCCAATGTTCGGGCGTTTCCCATTTGAAGATATGCTGGCCGTAGCTGATTTCCTCAAGCCCGATATAAAGACTGCCGAGCATGCCAAGCGCGACCCACAGCGCCAGCCACGGCCGGCCTTTGCAATAGCGCAGGCAGGCGAGGCCAAGCCCTGCCGCGCCCAGCGCAATCAGCCATTGCAGGGTTTCGAGGATGCCGTTTTCCGCGTACATCCACGGACTGGCGTGTTCTTTGTCCAAAAACGGATTGATAATGGCGACAGCGACCAGCAGGATGAGCGGCGCCCACATCCACCAGAAACGATGGACTGGATATCTGTTTTCCGTCAGGAACATGACGTTGTTTCCTCCCGTTCGGCCCTTGCGGGCGCGGTATTTCCAATCTTCGGGCGTTATAGGCCTTGCGGACGGGCGGATGCAATACGGCGGCGGCAAGGGAGGGATATTTCCGGCGGTCCTGTTGCATACAGGGCACAGCGCGGATTTCGCAAGTGCTTGAAATATAAGGCTATCGCTTGGAGCTATCGGGGCGCGCGGGCGCGGAAGGCGTGCCAGTCTTCTTTTTTCAGCAGCCATTCTTCGGTCATATCGAGCGCGGGGTCGACGTGTTCCGATTTTCGAGTCCCGAGAAATACGGCGCCCGTTTTTTCCTTGATGCGGCGAGAGGCGATATTGCCAAGCGCGTTTTCCATGTGCAGCATGGGCTTGCCCAGCACATCGAACCAGTAATCATTCACCGCGGTCGCCGCTTCGGTCACGTAGCCGTTGTTGTGGTGGTCGCGTGAAAGCCAGAAAGCGCGCTGGCTTTTGTCAACCTGCGGGCGGAGTTCAATCGAGCCGATCATCACATCCGGCGCGGATTTGAGCGCAATAGCCCAATAAATTATTTTGTCCTGCGCGCGGATGTGGTTGATGAATTTTTCCGACCCGTCATCGGCATAAGGATGCGGGAAGGATTTGGCGAAATTGCGGACAATTTCCCAATCCTTCATGCATGCGTTATGCGCGGGCGCATCCGACAGTTCGACCGGACGCAGCACAAGCCGCGCCGTTTCGATGACCGGTGGCAGCATCACTCCACCGTCACGCTTTTCGCAAGGTTGCGCGGCTGGTCGACGTCCGTGCCCTTGACCATCGCGGTGTGATAGGCCAGCAGCTGCACCGGAATGGTGTAGAGGATGGGCGCCACAAACGGATCGACTTCGGGGATTTCAATCGTCCACGTCGCGGTGTCTTTGAGTTTGGCGATGCCGTGCTTGTCGGAAATCAGCAAAACCTTGCCGCCGCGTGCAACGACTTCCTGTGCATTCGATGCCGATTTTTCGAACAGGCTGTCATGCGGGGCGACGACAATAACGGGTACTTCCTCGTCAATCAGGGCGATGGGGCCGTGTTTCATCTCGCCCGATGCGTAGCCTTCGGCGTGGATATACGAAATTTCCTTCAGCTTCAGCGCGCCTTCGAGGGCGATGGGGTATGCCGTGCCGCGGCCGAGGTACAGCACGTCGCGCGCTTCGGAAATCTGTTTGGCCATGGACTGGATTTTTTCGTCATGGCCAAGGATTTCAGCCACGCGTGCAGGCACTTCGCGCAGAGCGTCGGTCAGCTGTTTTTCACGCTCCGCACTGATAGCGCCGCGGGCGCGTGCCAGCGCAACGGTCAGGCAGGCGAGGGTGGTCAGCTGCGTGGTAAACGCTTTGGTCGACGCGACGCCGATTTCAGGGCCGGCCAGCGTGCGCAGCACGTGGTTGCTTTCACGCTCGATGGTGCTTTCGATGGTGTTGAGCACGGAAATAATCTGCTGCCCCTGACGTTTGCAATAGCGCAGCGCCTCCAGCGTATCCAGCGTTTCGCCGGATTGCGAAATGAACAGGGCCGCGCCGCCTTCGGGCATCGGCGCTTCGCGGTAGCGGAATTCAGAGGCGATATCAGCCTCGACCGGCAGGCGCGCGATTTGCTCCAGCCAGTATTTGGCGACCATGCCCGCATAAAACGCGGTGCCGCAGGCCGAAATGGTGACGCGCGGCGCCTTGGCGATGTTCAGTACATCGCCGGGCAGGGTGATGTGGCCGGTGGCGGGGTTGATGAAGGTGTTCAGCGTCTCGCCGATGACGGCAGGCTGTTCGTGGATTTCCTTCAGCATGAAATGGCGGTATTTGCCCTTGCCCATCAGCGCGCCGGACTGGGCGGTGACGCGGATTTCACGTTCCACCTTGTCACCGTTCATGTCGCGGATGGTGGCGCCTTCGTGGCGCACTTCGATACGGTCGCCGTCTTCAAGGAAGCAGATTTTATCCGTCAGCGGTGCAAGCGCGTAGGAGTCGGAGGCGAGGAACATCTCCCCCTTGCCAAAACCGACGGCCAGCGGCGTGCCGAAACGCGCGCCGATCATCAGGTCTTCATGGCCCGTGAAAATCATCGCCAGCGAAAACGCGCCGCGCAGACGTTTCAGCGAGGCATCGACCGCGTTTTGCGGCGTCATGCCCTGGCGGATGTAATAGGTCACCAGATGCGCGATCACTTCGGTGTCGGTGTCGGATTCAAAACGGAACTGGGATTTTTCCAGCTCTTCCTTGAGCTCCTGATAATTCTCGATAATGCCGTTATGCACCACGGCCACGCTGTCGGTGATATGGGGGTGGGCGTTTTTCTCGACCGCGCCGCCATGTGTCGCCCAGCGGGTATGGCCGATGCCGATGCTGCCGCCTAGGGGCTGCTTTTCCAGTTTTTCGGCCAGATTGATCAGCTTGCCTTCGGCGCGGCGGCGTTCCAGCTTGCCGCCTTGCAGTGTGGCGACGCCCGCGCTGTCATAGCCGCGGTATTCAAGACGCTTCAGCCCCTCGACCAGAAGCGGCGCGACGTCTTTGTCCTTGCTGATAATGCCTACGATACCACACATGATTTTTTGTCCTTTCCCGTCAAAGGGGGATGTTTTTCGTTGTTGCGAAACAAAGCCACGTAAGGAGGCACAAGAGGGCCTGTATAGCAGCTTGTCTCCGTTTACCGTTGATGGCGTCTTTTACCGTACAAAAAGCTAGGTAAAAAACACCGCTTAAAATCAATAGTTCCGCGAGTGTTAGATGAATTCCGCCTGAAAAGGCCAGTTGTTCGTCCGAGATATCAGCTGTATACCGATAAAAGGCATAGAGCGTGGAGAGAACAAGCGGCGCGATCCTTAGAGGCCAATTCCCAAGTTTTTGCAAAAAGCCAGCTAGTTTCACCCTTTCTTCGCCTTTTCTTTCATTTTTTTCTGGCGGAATTCGGGGGCCCAGCCGTCTTTGTTGATTTGCGGGGCGCGGGTGATGCCGAGCGCATTGTCCGCCACATCCTTGGTAATCGTGCTGCCCGCGCCGATAATCGCGCCCGTGCCGATGTTGACCGGCGCGACCAGTGCGGTGTTGGAGCCGATGAAGGCTTCGCTGCCGATGCTGGTTTTATATTTCAGGAAACCGTCATAATTGCAGGTGATGACACCCGCGCCGATATTGGTTTTGTCGCCGATATCCGCATCGCCCAGATAGGTCAGATGGTTGGCCTTCGCCCCTTTGCCAAGGCGTGTGTTTTTGGTTTCGACGAAGTTGCCGACTTTTGCGTCCTCGCCAATGCGCGAGCCGGGGCGCAGGCGGGCGAAGGGGCCGATGATCGCGCCGTCGGCAACTTCCGCGCCTTCGATATGGCAGAAGGGAAGGATTTCGACATTGTCGGCAATACGCACATGCGGCCCGAAAATCACATTGGGGCCAATCACAACGTCCTGCCCGATGACGGTATCGGCGCAGAAAAAGACGCTGTCCGGATGCGTCAGCGTCGCACCGTTCAGCATGTGTTTTTCGCGCAGGCGCTGCTGCATCGCGTGTTCAAGCGCGGCAAGCTCGACGCGGGTATTGGCACCGGCGAGTTCGGCTTCGTCAATTTCAACGACCAGCGTCTGGCGGTTATCCTTGCGGGCAATCGGCGGCAGGTCGGTCAGGTAATATTCGCCCTGCGCATTGTCGTTGCCGATTTGCGCCAGCCAGCCGAACAGCTTCGTGCCGTCGGCGGCGACGATGCCGCCGTTGCATAGCGTGATGGCTTTTTCTTCGGCGCTGGCATCCTTGAATTCGACGATTTTTTTGAGCGTGCCGTCATCGTCCAGCACCATGCGGCCATAACGGCCTGCATCTTTGGGGCGCATGCCGGAAAAGGTGAGGCCCACCGCGGGGAATTGACGGCGGATATCAATCATACGCTGCAGCGAGGCGGTGGTGATGAGGGGGCTGTCGCCGAAAACGACCAGCACATCGCCATCGAAATCCTTGAGCGCCCCGGCAGCCGCAAGCGCTGCGCCGCCGGTGCCGTTTTGCGTCGCCTGTACGGCGGTCTGGTGCGGGCGCACGGCCTCGACCATCTCCGGCATGTCGGGGCCGACGACAACAACGATGCGGTCGGGGTTCAGCCCTTCGGCGGCGGCAATCACATGCTGCACCATCGGCGCACCCGCGACGGGATGCAGCGGTTTAGGCAGCGCCGATTTCATGCGCGTGCCTTTGCCGGCGGCCAGAATGATACAGGCGATTTTCTTGGTCATCGAAAAAACTCCTTCAGTGCCCCCGAATAGACCAGAGGCGGAATCGCGCTTCAATTCACAGTTTGTTGCAGGAGATTACAATAGCCGCCAAAGGCTTAAAACCCGAATTTTCGGGCAAAATAAAGCAGAAAAAGGGGCGGAACTATCTCCGGACTTACTTGTTCTGAAGGCCCGTCAGATGGGCGACGACCGAGCCATAGGCACTGGCGATTTCCATGCGCACGGGCACCATCGGGCCTTTTTCTTCGAGCTGCGCCAGCCAGAGGGTCGGCAGCTTTTTGCGCGCTTCGGTATGGCCCTGCACGGCCATCCAGCCGCGCTGGGTGTCTTTTTTCTTGAAACCTGCGACGGGTTCCACTTTCAGCGTGCAACGCAGCGCTTCGCCGTCGAAAGCGGAGTATTTGTTTTTGGAAAGCTTTTCAGTGCCGTCATCGTGCAAGGTGATGTTAAAGCGGCGTTTGCCGTCGAACACGGGGAAACTGCCTTCGCACTTCGACGTCTGGCCGGAATGTTGCAGCATTTGCAAGGCGCCCGTCAGCATATCGACGGCATCGGTCGTCAGCTTGGGGTCGAAATCTTTTTTGACTTTGGTTTCGTTGTCTTCGTGCGTGGTGGTTTTGAGAAGGTTGCCGTTGGGCGCGTATTGCATTTCAGTGACTTTTTCTTCTTTTTTCCAGCTGCTGCGCGCGGTATGCAGCGTCGGCACCGGGGTGCCGTTTTTGGCAACGCCGGAGGTTGCATACGTCCCTTCCCACGGGAAGAGGGAGCCGATCGTGCCCTGCGTTTTCGCCGTCAGCGACATGTCATAGGCTTTGGGGTCGAGGTCCATGTCCAGCGTCGCGGCCAGCGCCTTGAACCCGCCTGCGTAAACATCGTAATTGAGGCCGAGTTTCTTGGGCGCCTCGACGTCATAGCGCAGGCTGGCCTTTTCGTAGCCCGCATAGGCAGCCGTGCCCTGCAGCGCCAGCGCAGCAGCAAAGGACAGGCTCATCAGCGATTTGCAAAGAAACTGTTTCATTTTTCGTTTTTGCTGCGTCCCGAGGTGCATTTTTCTGGCATCCCGTCTGTCTGGGGCTATATTACCCTAAAGGAAAGAGGTAGTGTCCAGTCTCACTTTTAGCAACAATGGGCGCCACATTATCAAATTTATGAAAACTGGTCAACCCGAAAATCCCGCTGTCGATACGGCCGGCTGCTGTGCGGCCAAACCGGCGGCGGTGCAAATAAAAACTCCTGTAAAAACAGGGGCTTCGTGCTGTGCGCCGCAGGTGAAAACCACACCTTCCTGCTGTGACACGGATGAAACCGGAAAACCCCGCGCGGATTGGCTGTTTTGGGGCGGGCTTTTGATTGTGGCTGGGGGCTATCTGGCCTTTTTCGCGCTGGGCGCAGACCCGCATGCGGCGCATGGCGGCTCCCCCGGTGTGCTGGGTGTGGCGCAGCGCTTTTCGGCGGCGGTGTTCGAACTGATGAACGTGATGTGGATTGGCGTCGTGGCGGGTATTCTGGCCATGGGTTTCCTCAGTCGCGTGCCGCGCGATTTTGTGATGGCGGCCCTCGGCTCCGGCCGCGGGGTGCAGGGGATTTTCCGTGCGGCTTTTGCCGGCGTGCTTCTGGATTTGTGCAGCCACGGCATTCTGATGGTCGGCGCCAAATTCTATGAGCGCGGCGCGACGGTGGGGCAGGTCATGGCGTTTTTGATTGCCAGCCCGTGGAATTCCTTTTCGCTGACGCTGGTTTTGATTGCGCTGATTGGCCTGAAATGGACGGTGGCGTTTATTGTGCTGTCGATGGCGATTGGTATTGTGACGGGCATTCTGTTCGACCATCTGGTGGCGCGCGGCGTGTTGCCGCCAAACCCCAACCACCGCGCGATTTCCAGCGGTTTTCAATTCTGGCCTGCCGCGAAAAAAGGCTTGTCGGAAGTCAAATGGACGCCGCGCTTTTTCTGGGACACGCTGGTGATCGGCGTGAAAGATTCCAAGATGATTGTGCGCTGGCTGTTTGTCGGCGTGATTATCGCGGCGGCTTTGCGCGCGGGCGTATCCACCGATGTTTTCGCGCAGTGGTTTGGCCCCACCATGATCGGCCTTGCCGCAACCTTGGTGGCGGCGACGATTATAGAAGTTTGCTCCGAAGGCGCCGCGCCGATTGCGGGCGATCTGATGATGCGCGCGGGCGCGGTGGGCAACAGCTTTACGTTTCTGATGGCGGGCGTCGCGACGGATTACACCGAAATCATGGTGCTGCGCGAAGCCGCCAAATCATGGAAAATCGCGCTGTTCCTGCCGCTGCTGACCGTGCCGCAGGTGCTGGTCATCGGCTATATCATGAACCAGTTCGGCGTGCCTGTGCCCTGATGGTCGCGGCATGAACACAAACAAAACCCCCGCAAAGCGTTGGAACTTTGCGGGGATTTTTTGCGCGGGATAGGGGTTTAAGCCACCTTCGCCGTGCTGACTTTCAGGCCGCTTTTGAACATGTCGATGATGCGGATGGTGTCTTCGCGCTCGGGGCTGGTGGAAATCACCGCCGCGGGCACGCCGATCAGCTCTTCGATGCGCTTGATGTAGGCGCGGGCATTGGCGGGCAGGTCTTCGAGCTTGCGCACGCCTTTGAGCGACGTCTGCCAGCCGGGCATGGTTTCATACACAGGCTCCAGCAGCTCCTGCAAATCCTGCGATGCGGGGATGTAGTCGTAATGCTTGCCGCCCGCTTTGTAGCCCGTGCAGATTTTAATTTCGGCCAGCGTGTCCATGACATCGAGTTTCATGAGCGCGATGCCCTGAATACCCGCGACTTTCACCGCCTGACGCACCTGAACCGCGTCAAACCAGCCGCAGCGGCGCTTGCGCCCCGTGGTGGTGCCGAATTCATGGCCGATGCGACCCAGCGTTTCGCCGGTGTCATCGAACAGCTCGGTCGGGAAGGGGCCGGAGCCGACGCGCGTGGTATAAGCCTTGGTGATACCCAGCACAAAGCCCAGCTGGTCGGGGCCGACGCCGGTGCCCAGCGCCGCCTGCGCCGCCGAGGTGTTCGACGATGTGACGAAAGGATAGGTGCCGTGGTCAACGTCCAGCATCACGCCCTGTGCGCCTTCGAACAGGATGGTTTTGCCGCTCTGGCGGGCGTCATCCAGCACTTTCCAGCTCGGGCGGATATAGGGCAGCAGTTTTTGCGCGATGCCCTGCAGATAGGTCACAAACTCCGCCGCGTTCAATTCCGGCGCGCCCAGCCCGCGCAGCAGCGCGTTGTGATAGAAAATCTGTTTATCCAGTTTTTCCGGCAGACTTTCGGGATGCGCCAGATCGCACATACGCATGCCGCGGCGGCCTGTCTGGTCTTCGTAGGCGGGGCCGATGCCGCGGCCCGTGGTGCCGATTTTGCTTTTGCCGCGGGCTTCTTCGAACGCCTTATCAAGGGCGCTGTGCAGCGGCAGGATAATCGGCGCGTGTTCGGAAATAATCAGATTATCGGGGGTGATATGGATGCCCTGCGATTTCAGGCGCTCGATTTCCTCGAGCAGGGCGGAGGGGTCGACGACCACGCCGTTGCCGATGACCGACAGCTTGCCGCGCACCACGCCCGAAGGGAGCAGGTGCAGCTTGTAAACCTTTTCACCCACCACAAGGGTATGACCGGCGTTGTGCCCGCCCTGATAGCGCACGACGATGTCGGCCTCGGCCGCCAGCCAGTCGACAATCTTGCCCTTGCCTTCGTCGCCCCACTGCGAGCCGATGACGGTAATATTTCCCATATTCCATATCCTTTTCTGCGGTTTTGCGACAACCCCTCCTGAATAGCATCCGAAACGCTGTAAAAACACGGAAATATTTAATGAAATCAGCAAAAAGACTCTTCGGAATCATGGTCCGTTCGGGCTATTCTGGTCGGAATACAAGCCGCACGGCGCAAAAGGGTCTCAGGGGGCATTCCGCCGCCTGCGCCTGCAAGCCGTTCGGCAGCATAAAAAGAGGCTTTGAAAGTCCATGGGCATACTCGTTTTGAAATTCGGCGGCACATCGGTCGCCACAGTTCCGGCTATCGAGAACGTCGCCAACAAGGTTGCTGCCGAAATCGGCCGCGGCCACAAGGTGGCGGTCGTCGTCTCTGCCATGTCCGGCGTGACTAACCAGCTGGTGAAGTACTGCAACGATATCTCCGAAATCTACGACCCGCGCGAATACGATGCGATCGTGTCATCGGGGGAGCAGGTGACGTCCGGCCTTCTGGCGCTGGCGCTGCAAAAACGCGGCGTGCCCGCGCGTTCGTGGCAGGGCTGGCAGGTGCCGATCATGACCAACGAGGTGCATGCCAAGGCGCGCATCAAAAGCGTGGAGACGGGATTGCTGCGTGAGTCCCTCGACCGCGGCGAGGTTGCGGTGATCGCGGGCTTTCAGGGCCTTGCGCCCGATGGCCGCATTTCAACGCTGGGGCGCGGCGGTTCGGATACGTCGGCGGTGGCAGTGGCCGCGGCGCTGAAGGCGGAACGCTGCGATATCTACACCGATGTTGACGGCGTTTACACCGCCGACCCGCGCATCGTGAACCACGCGCGCAAAATCAACCGCATTTCCTACGAGGAAATGCTGGAAATGGCCAGCGTCGGGGCGAAGGTTTTGCAAACCCGCTCGGTCGAACTGGCGATGAAAGAAAAAGTACCGGTACAGGTACTGTCGAGTTTTGAAACGGCCGTGGGCAGCGATTTGCCCGGCACATTAGTAGAAGATGAGGAGAATATCGTGGAACAGGAAGTTGTCAGCGGCGTCACGCACAGCCGGGATGAAGCAAAGGTGACCCTGCGCAATCTGCCCGACGTGCCGGGCGTTGCCGCCAAGCTTTTCGGCCCGCTGGCCGATGCGGCCGTCAACGTGGACATGATTGTCCAGAACGTATCGCCCGACGCCGCCCGCACCGACCTGACCTTCACCGTGCCGCGCGCGGATCTGCCCAAGACGCTGGAAGTGCTGAAAGTGTCGATGAAAGAACTCGACGGCGCGCAGTTTGAATCCAGTGCCGACGTCGCCAAAATTTCCATCATCGGCATCGGCATGCGCAGCTATGCAGGTGTCGCGTCGAAAATGTTCAAGACGCTGGCGGAAAAAGGCATCAACATTCAGGTCATCACCACCTCTGAAATCAAGGTCAGCGTGCTGATTTCCGAAGAATATACCGAACTGGCCGTGCGTTCCCTGCATACCGCCTATGGCCTCGATAGCGAGGGCCGTGCGTCGTAATGGCCGCGGCGGACCCGCATAGCTGGACGCCGGGTCTTGCCCCATCCGCGCGTACGCGGCAAGAAACCGAGTCCGCTTTTGTCGATGCGCAAATGGCGTTGTCGTCGCCGCGCCAGATGATGCTGCGTCTGCGCGATGCTGTGGCCGAAGACTTGCCCGCGCCGCAGCGCCTTGACCGTATCGTCGGGCTGGTTGCGCGCGAATTGCGGGCGGATGTCTGTTCCTGCTTCATCCAGCGGGCGGGGGAGGTGATCGAGCTTTTCTCCACCGTTGGCCTGCCTCTCGATGTCGTACATCAATCCAAACTCCGCGTGGGCGAAGGGTTCATCGGCGATATCGCCGCATCCGCCGTGCCGCTGGTGCTGGCCGATATGACCACCCATCCGCAATTTTCGCTACGGCCCGAAACGGGCGGTGCCGATTTCCGCGGTTTCTGCGGGGTGCCGGTTTTGCGCGCGGGCCATGTGCGCGGCGTGCTGGTCATTCAAAACAAACTGCCGCGCAGCTACGGACCCGAAGTCATCGATATTCTTGAAACCGCCTCGATGCTGGTCGCCGAACTCATCGTTACGGGCGGCATCATCACGCGGCAGGAGCTTCATTCCGGCACCGCCGGCGGCGGGCGTCCGACGGTCATCGAGGGCGTGTCGCTGGCGCGCGGTCTTGCCATGGGCACTGTGGTGCTCTATGACGCCGCACATGGCTTGCAGCACGTCGTCGCCGACGATGCGCGTGTGGAAAAGGCGCGGCTGGGCGATGCGCTTTCCAGCATGAACGATGCCCTCGACCGCATGCTCAACCGCAGCGCCGTGCCGACAGGCAGCGAAAGCCGCGATATTCTCGAAGCCTACCAGATGTTCGCGCGCGACCGCGGCTGGGTGTCTAAAATCGAGGCCGCGATTGACAAAGGCCTTTCCGCCGAAGCCGCCGTGATGCGCGTGCAAAACGAAACCCGCGTGCGCATGATGAAGGTGACCGACGCCTATATCCGCGACCGTATGGCGGATATCGAAGACCTCAGCAACCGTTTGATGGGCCACTTGTCACGTCTGGGCCGTGCCGATGATGCGGATGCGGCGGCAAAAGACATTTTGCCGGAAAGCTTTGTGCTGGCGGCGCGCGCTCTCGGCCCTGCTGCGCTGCTGGATTACGACCCTGCGCGGCTCAAGGGGGTTATCCTTGAAAAAGGCAGCTATTCGAACCACGTCGCGATTGTCGCGCGCGCGATGGGCATTCCCGTCGTCGGCCAGTGCCGCGATGTGCTGAGCTTACTGAATGCGGGCGATGCCGCGATTGTGGATGGCGATCAGGGCACCGTCTACGTCAACCCGTCCGAATACCTGCAGGAACTTTACGCCAAGAGTATCGAAACCCGCCGCGCGCGCGGCGCGCATTATCGCCGCCACATGCCGCAGCAAACCGTCACGCGCGACGGTATTCGTGTGGGCGTGATGATGAATGCGGGGCTCATGAGCGAAATTGACGCAGCGGTGACGCTGGGCGCGGAGGGCATCGGGCTTTTCCGCACGGAACTTTCTTTCATGGCGTGGCAGAAATATCCGCTGGTGGCGACGCAGGCGGAGCTTTATGGCCGCATCATGGATAAAATGGACGGCAAGCCTGTGGTGTTCCGCACGCTGGATATCGGCGGCGACAAACCGCTGCCGTATTTCAAGGCGCCGGACGAGGAAAACCCCGCGCTCGGCTGGCGCGCGGTGCGCATCGGTATGGACCGCCCTGCGGTGCTGCGCACGCAGTTCCGCGCGTTTATTCGCGGCTCCAAAGGGCGTGCGCTGCATATCCTGCTGCCTTTCGTGACCGAAGCCGCCGAATTCGACCGCGCGCGCGAACTGCTGGAGATGGAAAAGGAACGCGCCCGCGAAAACGGCATCGCGGTGCCGGAGAAAATCTCCCTCGGCGTGATGCTCGAAGTGCCCGCGCTGCTGTTCCAGCTCGATCAGATTTTGAAAACGGCGGATTTCATCGCTGTCGGCACCAACGACCTGATGCAGTATTTGTATGCAGCCGACCGCAGCAACCATGCCATCCGCGGACGCTATGACCCGCTATCGCCCGCGATGCTGCGTGTTTTGAAAACCATTGCCGACCAGTGCCGCGCGGCCAATGTGCCCGTCAGCGTTTGCGGCGAGATGGCGGGGCATCCGCTGGAGGCCATGGTGCTGATCGCCCTTGGCTTTGGCACGCTGTCCGTGCCCGCCCAATCGGTGGAGGCGGTCAAGACCATGATCCCCACGCTTGATACGCGGCGTCTGGTGCCTTATCTTGAACATCTCATGGCCTCGCGCGAACATTCCCTGCGCGAAAGGCTGCTGTCTTTTGCCCGCGACCATGACATCCAGATTATTTCTGTTAATTAAGGAATTTCGATGACCGACGATCAACAGCAGACCGCCAAAAAGAAAAAATCGCGTCGCAGCGGCAAGCCGGAAGGCGGCCCTGCACTCGGTACCGCCGTGCAGACCTCGCCCGCGGATGACGATGCCGCGGTGCATACGGTCGGCAAGACGCTGCGCAGCGCGCGCGAGCGTATGAAATTGTCGCTGGATGATGTGTCGTCTGCCATCAACGTGCGCGTCGCGCAGTTGCAGGCGATAGAGGACGACCGCATCGACCAGTTGCCCGGCATGACCTATGCCGTGGGCTTCGTGCGCAGCTATGCCCAGTTTCTGAAGCTGGATGCAAAAGAGGTTGTCGCGACCTTCAAGGAAGAACACGCGGGCGAACCCGGCGCCAAAACCGCGCTGCAGTTCACCGATCCGATTTCCGAAGACAAGCTGCCGGGCCCTGTGCTGATCGGTGTGGCGGCGTTTTGTATTGTGGTGCTGTTTCTGGCGTGGTCACTGCTGTCGTCCGATGACGAGGGCGTCGAGGTGGCCGATAACATTCCGCCCGCCCCAGTGGTGGGGACGGCATCCGGCCAGCCGACGCTGGCCGACAGCCAGCCGCTGACGGGCTATGCCACCGGTATGATTACCCCGGCGGAACCTGCGGCAAAAACCGCCGTGCCCGCTGCCGAGCAGGCCGGTACAGAAACCGCAAAGCCTGCAGCCGAAGAAACGGTCGCCGCCGCGCCCGCTGCCGCCGACAAACCGGCGCCGACGCAGGTTGCGGCAGCGCCCGAACCTGCTGCGGAAATGGTTGTGAAGCCGACGCGTGCGCCCGCCGCACTGCGCGAACAGCAAATCCAGCAGCCGGCACAGCCGCAGATCAATATCAAACAGCGCGGCAAAGGTCGGATTGTGCTGGAAGCCAACCAGAAAAGCTGGATTCAGGTCAGCGATGGCGATGGCAAAGTCGTTTTCAAAAAAGTCTTGTCTGCCGGCGAACGGTTTTTTGTGCCCGACCAGAAAGGCATGACGCTGGTCACGTCCAATGCGGGTGGGCTGGACATTATCGTCGATGGTGCGAAGGTGCAAAGCCTTGGCCGCTCCGGCGAGATTTTGCGCGGCGTGCCGCTGAATGCGGACGATCTGAAAAAAACAAAAATCCGCGTGCGTGACTAAGGTTGCGCATCCGCGGCAGGAGAGTGTGTGATGTCAGGAGAAGTCAGGGCCTACCGGCAGATTTACCGCCGTAAATCCCGTCAGATTTTTGTCGGCAAGGTGCCCGTGGGCGGCGATGCGCCGATTACCGTACAGTCCATGACGAATACGCCGACGCCCGATGTGAAGGCGACGGTCGCGCAAATCCATGCGCTGGAAAAGGCAGGTGCCGATATCGTCCGCGTGTCCTGCCCTGACGAAGCATCGACGGCGGCGCTGAAAGATATCATTGCGCAGGTATCCGTGCCCATCGTGGCGGATATCCATTTCCACTACAAACGCGCGATTGAGGCGGCGAAAGCCGGCGCGGCCTGCCTGCGCATCAATCCGGGCAATATCGGCTCGGACGAGCGTGTGCGCGAAGTGGTGCAGGCGGCGAAAGACCATAACTGCTCTATCCGCATTGGTGTCAATGCAGGCTCGCTGGAGCGTGAATTGCTGGAGCAATTCGGCGAGCCATGCCCCGAAGCGATGGTGCAATCGGCGCTACGCCATATCAAAATCCTCGAAGACCACGACTTTTTCAATTTCAAGATTTCCTGCAAGGCATCGGATGTGTTTTTGGCCGTCGCTGCCTACCAGCAACTGGCGGATGCCTGCGATTATCCGCTGCACATAGGCGTGACCGAGGCAGGGGGCTTGCGCACCGGCACGATTAAGTCGTCGATTGGTATCGGCAGTCTTTTGTGGGCAGGTATCGGCGATACCATCCGCGTGTCGCTGACGGCGGATCCGGTCGAGGAAATTAAGGTCGGTTTTGATATCCTCAAATCCATGGGCCTGCGTCACCGCGGCGTCAACGTCATTTCCTGCCCGTCCTGCTCGCGTCAGCAATTCGATGTGATTGAAACGGTGAAAGTGCTCGAAGAGCGTCTGGCGCATATCACCACGCCGATGACGGTGTCCGTGATTGGCTGCATTGTGAACGGCCCCGGCGAGGCGTTGATGACCGATATCGGCTTTACCGGCGGCGGGCGCGGCACGCATCAGGTCTATATCAAAGGCCAGCCTGCGCATCGTTTGAAAGACGAAAATATCGTCGATCATCTGGTGCATCTGGTCGAGGAAAAAGCCGCCGAAATCGAAAAGAAAATCGCCGAACAGCAACAAGGCAGCGCCGCGTAAGGAACCCCATGTCGCTGCATCGCAAGCTCGATCAGGTGCTGAGCCGCTTTCACGAGGTGGAAGCGCTGCTGGCATCCGGCACGCTGGCATCGGATGTGTTTACCAAACTGTCGCGCGAGTATGCGGAGCTGACGCCGCTGGCCACGACGATCCGCCAGTATAAAAAGGCGCAGGCCGAATTTGCCGATCTTGAAGGTCTCATGAAAGACGCCAGCGCCGACAAGGACATGCGCGCGATGGCGGAGGAGGAATATTTCCGCCTCAAGGACGCCTTGCCGCTTTTGGAAAAACAAATCCAGATTGCCCTGTTGCCCAAGGATGCCGCGGACGACAAAAGCGCCATTCTGGAGATCCGCGCCGGTACCGGCGGGGACGAGGCGGCACTGTTCGCTTTTGACCTTCTGGACATGTACCGCCGCTATGCCGCCGACCATAACTGGCGTTTCGAGGTGATGGAGCTGGCCGAAAGCGACCTCGGCGGTATAAAACAGGCCGTGGTGGCGGTATCCGGCCACGGGGTTTTTGCCCGCATGAAGTATGAATCCGGCGTCCACCGCGTTCAACGCGTACCGGCGACGGAGGCCAGTGGCCGCATCCATACCTCCGCCGCCACCGTGGCGGTGCTGCCCGAGGCGGAAGAGGTGGATGTCGACATCAAGGATAGTGACCTGCGTATTGATGTCATGCGCTCCGGCGGGGCGGGCGGTCAGCACGTGAACAAAACGGAATCTGCTGTGCGTATTACCCATATTCCATCCGGCATCGTGGTCGTGCAGCAGGGTGAAAAATCCCAACACAAAAACAAAGACCGAGCGATGAAAATTCTGCGCGCCAGGCTTTATGAAATGGAACGCCAGAAACTGGACGACGCCCGCGCGGCCAATCGGCGCGAGCAGGTCGGCTCCGGTGACAGGTCGGAGCGTATCCGCACCTATAACTTCCCGCAGGGCCGCGTGACCGACCACCGTATCAACCTGACGCTCTACAAGCTTGACCGGGTCATCACGGGCGAGTGCCTGGATGAAATTATCGACCCGCTGATATCCGAAGACCAGGCCGCCAAGCTGACGGAGATGTCGTGGTGATGAACGCTTCTGACGCTGAAATATCTTTCGAGCAAACGGGCATTTGTTACGCAGATATCGTGCGCGAATTTAAAGCGGTGCTTGAGCAGGCTGGTATGGATACGCCCGAACTCGATGCGCGGCTGCTGGTGCAGGGGCTTCTTGAAATATCACACGAAGAATTGGTTTTAAATTCTTCTAAAGCATTGGAAAAAACCGAAGAGGCCGCACTCAGAAAAGCACTCGCGCGGCGTTTGAAGCATGAACCCGTTTCCCGCATCGTTGGTATGCGCGGGTTTTGGAAGTCTGACTTTAAAATCACCAAACATACCCTTGATCCAAGGCCTGATTCCGAAACCCTCATCGAGGCCGCCCTGCACTGGGCGCCCGAGGGGCGCACGCAAAAGCTGCGGGTACTGGATCTGGGAACGGGCAGCGGTTGCCTGCTGCTCTCGCTGCTGCAGGAGTGGCCGCAATCGGTGGGCATCGGCATCGACATCAATCCGGGCGCCATACGCACGGCGGTCGCCAACGAGCGTTTGCTGGGCCTGCAAAAGCGAGTCGCCTTTCAGGCGATGTCATGGGAAGACTACAAACCCAAAGGCCGCTGCGATGTGCTGATCAGCAACCCGCCCTACATCGCGGAGACGGAGCGCGAGAGCCTTTCCCCCGAAGTGATACACTACGACCCGCCCGAGGCGCTGTTCGCGGGGCAGGACGGGCTGGATGCCTACCGGTCGCTGGCAAAGCTGGCGCCGCGGTGGTTGCGGGCGGGCGGGCTTGCCCTCTACGAGATAGGCTATACGCAGGCCGCGGCGGTCAAAGAGCTGCTTGCCGCCCACGGCCAGACTGTGCTAGAAACGCGGCAGGATTTGGCGGGGCGAGATCGCGTGATTGTCGCCCGGCTGGCGGAATAGCCGGAAAATCGCATTAAATCAACATTTTGATAAAAAATGCCTTTTCAAGCGAATCGGGCTTGAGTAACATGAACTTGTGCGTTCTGCGGAAAAAAGCGTCCCGCGGTGCAGAATGTCACGAAAAGGGGGTTCCCGTGTGCCAAATGGCCGGGAACAAGGGGAGAGCGGGGCCGTATCAAAGCGAAGTGGGTTACATGAGACATAATCAAAACGGAAGACGTTTTCGCGGCCGTAATAATAATGGCAACGGCGGCGGTCAGAACAACCACCATCACCACAACAATGGCGGCGGTCACCAGCGCCGCGTCAATCCGCGCGTACAAACTTTTGACAGCAATGGCCCCGATGTCCGCATCCGCGGCAATGCCATGCAAATCGCTGAAAAATACATGACACTGGCGCGCGATGCGCAGGGCGCGGGCGACCGTGTTCTGGCTGAAAGCTATCTGCAGCACGCCGAACACTATCAGCGCATGCTCAATGAAATGACCGAAGAGTACAACCGCCATCAGGCGCAGTTCCAGCAGCCGCATCACAATAACCACCGCGGCCCTGCGCAGGATGAGATGGAAGCCGATATGTCCGGCACGGGCGAGCAGCCCGATGTCGCGCTTGACGACCTCGATCAGGGGTTTCTGGTGGGGCGCCGCAGCGTGGCCGCACCGGCAGATGGCGAGATCAACGGCAACCTGAACGCCCCCGCGGGGGATGACGGTATCGAGGTTCTGGGCGCGCCGGAAGTCGCGGCGGATCCCGTACGCAGCCGCCGTATGAGCGCCCGTGTGAAAGAGACCGAAGCGGTCTGATTTAGCGGCCTACAGCCTGAATTTACACCCAAAGGGGCGTTTTTGGAAAACGCCCCTTTGTTTTTTTGACATTTTTTAAGTCCATTCGGCGGGCGGCGGCGTATAATAAACAAAGGTGCCTATAAAGGGCCTTTGCCACATATAAGGAGTGCCGCAAGATGGACTTCGAAAAATTCACCGAACGCGCCAAATCGGTCGTGCAAGCCGCGCAAACCTTGGCGCTCAGAAACAATCACCAACAGCTTCAGCCGGAACACCTGCTGAAATGCATGCTCGACGACGACAGCGGCGTGGTGCGCAACCTTGTGCGCGCCGCGGGCGGCAAACCTGAAAACCTGATGAAGGTTTTGAACGAAGGTATCGCCGGCATGCCTGCCGTATCGGGCAGCGGCGCGGGCGGGCTTCACATGTCGCCCAATCTGGCGCGTCTATTCGATCAGGCGCAGCAGGCTGCGCAAAAATCCGGCGACAAATTCGTAACGCTGGAGCGTCTGCTGCAAGGTATTACGCTGGTCCCGCAAAGCGAAGCGGCGAAGCTTTTGAAAGAAAACGGCGTTGATGCGCAAAAATTGAATGCCGCCATCAACCAGATGCGCAAGGGCCGCACGGCGGATAGTGCCTCCGCCGAAGACCAGTTCGATGCGCTCAATAAATATGCGCGCGATTTGACCGAAGCGGCGCGCGCGGGCAAGCTCGACCCCGTTATCGGCCGCGACGAAGAAATCCGCCGCACCATTCAAGTCCTCTCGCGCCGCACGAAGAACAACCCCGTGCTGATCGGCGAGCCCGGCGTCGGTAAAACCGCGATTATCGAAGGTCTTGCCCTGCGCATCGTCAATGGCGATGTGCCGGA
This sequence comes from uncultured Micavibrio sp., assembly GCA_964551435.1. GTDB lineage: Bacteria > Pseudomonadota > Alphaproteobacteria > Micavibrionales > UBA2020 > UBA2020. The sequence continues at coordinate 11,467 of CAZKBS010000024.1, read as the reverse complement.
AAGCCTGAAAGATAAAAAGCTGATGTCGCTCGACCTCGGCTCCATGATTGCGGGTGCGAAATTCCGCGGCGAATTCGAAGAACGCCTGAAGGCAGTGCTTGAAGAGGTACGCGCGGCCGATGGCGACATCATTCTGTTTCTGGATGAGCTTCACACGCTGGTGGGCGCGGGCAAGGCTGATGGCGCGATGGATGCGGGCAATATGCTGAAACCGGCGCTGGCGCGCGGGGAGCTGCATATGATCGGCGCGACCACGCTCGATGAATACCGCAAGCACATCGAAAAAGATGCCGCGCTGGAGCGTCGTTTCCAGCCCGTGTTCGTCAAGGAGCCGACGGTCGAGGATACGATTTCCATTCTGCGCGGGCTCAAGGAAAAATACGAACTGCATCACGGCGTGCGTATTACCGACAGCGCGATTGTGGCGGCGGCGACGCTGTCGAACCGCTATATCGCCGACCGTTTCCTGCCCGACAAGGCGATTGACCTGATTGACGAAGCCTCGTCGCGCCTGCGCATGGAAGTCGACAGCAAACCCGAAGAGCTGGACGAGCTGGACCGCCGTATCGTGCAGCTGAAAATCGAACGCGAGGCGCTGAAAAAAGAAAAAGACGATCAGGCCACGCGTGACCGCCTTGTAAAGCTTGAGGAAGAGCTGACGGATTTGGAAAAACAATCCGCCGAAATCACGTCGAAATGGCAGTCGGAAAAAGAAAAGCTCGCCTCCGGCCAGAAAGTGCAGGAGGAGCTGGAAAAGGCGCGCATCGAACTTGAACAGGCGCACCGTGACGGCAACTGGACCCGCGCGGGCGAGCTGACCTACAGCGTCATTCCCAAGCTGGAGGAAACGCTGGCCGAAGCGGCTACTGCCGCCGACAATGCGATGATTAACGAAGAAGTGCGCGACGAAGACATCGCCGCCGTGGTCAGCCGCTGGACGGGAATTCCGGTCGATAAAATGCTGCAGGGCGAACGCGACCGCCTGATGCAGATGGAGGCGCATTTGCAAAAACGCGTCATTGGCCAGACCGAAGCCGTCGCTGCTGTCGCGAATGCCGTGCGCCGCGCACGCGCGGGGCTGCAGCGCCGCAACCAGCCGATTGGTACCTTCCTGTTTCTCGGCCCCACGGGGGTGGGCAAGACGGAGCTTGCCAAAGCGCTGGCCGAATTCCTGTTCGACGACGAAAGCGCGATGCTGCGTATCGACATGTCCGAATACATGGAAAAACACGCCGTCGCCCGCATGGTCGGCGCGCCTCCGGGTTATGTCGGTTATGAAGAGGGCGGGGCGCTGACCGAAGCCGTCCGCCGCCGTCCGTATCAGGTGGTGCTGTTCGACGAAGTGGAAAAGGCGCATCCGGATGTGTTCAACATCCTGCTGCAAGTCTTCGATGATGGCCGCCTGACCGACAGTCAGGGCCGCGTGGTGGATTTCTCCAACACAGTTCTGATCATGACCTCGAACCTTGGTGCGGAGCATCTGGTCGCCCAAAAAGACGGCGAAGATGTCGAAAAAGTGCGCAGCAAGGTGATGGATGTGGTACGCGGTGCCTTCCGCCCCGAATTCCTGAACCGTATTGATGATATTCTGCTGTTCCGCCGCCTCAGCCGCGACGTGATGGTGGATATCGTGGATATTCAGGTCATGGGTCTGCAAAAAATGCTGGCCGACCGCCACATCGCCCTGACGCTCGACGACAAGGCGCGCAACTGGCTGGCCGAAGAAGGCTACGACCCTGCCTATGGCGCCCGTCCGCTGAAGCGTGTGATACAAAAAGACCTGCAAAACCCGCTGGCCAACCTGATTATCGAAGGCAAGGTCAGCGACGGCGGCAGCGTCACGGTCACGTCCGATAAAACGGGGCTGATTATTGCGACCGCGCCTGAAAAAGCCAAAAGCGGCAAAAAGGATGCGGCAGCGTAAGACTGCGGCCAAAAAGAGAAAACGATAAAAAAATACCGGCTGTATAAAAGCCGGTATTTTTTTATGACGTGCTGTGCGTTTCTTAAATCCGCCGCACCGCCGTCACGATGCCGTCACTGCGCTTGGTCACAACGTCCAGCGGCTCGACGCAGGTTTTCATGTGGGTGGCGTTGGCGTGCAGGATGTTTTTATCATCGACCATGATGCCGACGTGCCCGGGAAAATAAACAATGTCTCCGCGCTGGCGCGGTTTGTCGGCGGCGTCGGTGCCGACTGATTTTTCCTGATCTTCGGTATCGCGCGGCGCCTTGATACCGGCGCGGGCAAGGGCGATTTGCACCAGTCCCGAACAGTCAATACCCAGCCCCCCGCGGCCGCCCCAGACGTAAGGCGTTTCGGCCAGTTTTTCTGCCGCCGCGACGAAATCCTCGCGCGATGACAGGCTCGACAAATGCGCGGCATAGATATGCGTGCCGTCGTCGAGGGTGGCGAATTTCTCGCCCATCTCTTTCACCGTCACCTGCGCCCCGAAGCCGAGCGTCATGCGAATGGGCGATTTGATGCTGTCGTCACGGTAAACATCGCTGCGCTGGGCGGTCACGATATGCGTCGCCTCGGCGAATTCCTGCGTCAGGTTTTTCTTTTCGACGTATCCGGCATAACCGTCATGTTCGCAGTGACCTTTCAGCCACTCCGCTGTTTCTTCTTCGGCGATAAAAATCTCGCCAAACAGCAGTTGCGATTCCAGCTTGCCGCGCAGGGCTTCGTTGTCCGGCTGCTCCCGCACGGGAATGGCGGGGGCGGTGACCTTCCAGCGCGCGCCCGTCATCGTGCGGGGCCTTTCGGCTTTTTCGCGGCGGGTTTGGCGTTGCCGAATTTTTCCTTGATGAGGTCATAGCTCGCACGCATGCCGAGCGCTTCGCCGCCTTCGGGACGGCCCGGTTTGTTGCCCGGGTTCCAGGCGTAGGTGTCGATATGCACCCACGGCACGTCTTTGTCGACGAATTTTTCAAGGTACAGCGCGGCGGTGATGGCGCCGGCGAAGCTGCCGCCGGAGTTTTTCACATCGGCGACGCTGCTGCCCAGCATGCTGGCATAGGCCTGCCATAGCGGCAAACGCCACAGCGGGTCCTGCACTTTTTCGGCGGATTTCAACAGCGCATTGGCGATATCGTCGTTGTTGGAAAACATCGCGGGCAAATCGGGGCCGAGCGCCACGCGCGCCGCGCCCGTCAGCGTGGCGAAGTCGATGATGAGGTCGGGCTTTTCGCGGCAGGCTTCGGCAATCGCATCGCAAAGCACAAGGCGGCCTTCGGCATCGGTATTGTCGATTTCAACGCTGATGCCCTTGCGCGTTTTGATAACGTCGCCGGGGCGGAAGCTGTTGCCGTCGACCGAGTTTTCAACCGCCGGAATCAGCACGCGCAAACGTACGGGCAGGTTCTCCGACATAATCATCTGCGCAAGGCCCAGCACATGCGCGGCACCGCCCATGTCTTTTTTCATCAAGCCCATCGCGCTCGACGGTTTGATGTCGAGGCCGCCGGTATCGAACACGACGCCCTTGCCGATAAGGGTAATCAGTGGGTGTTTTTCATTGCCCCAGCGGATGTCGATCAGGCGCGGCTCGCGCGGGCTACCTTTGCCGACTTCGTGGATCGCGGGATAGTTTTGTTTCAGCAGCTGGTCGCCGACGATGACCTTGACGCTGGCTTTGTTGAACGCCTTGGCGACTTTCTTGCTCGCCTCCGCCAGTTCTTCGGGGCCGAGGTCATTGGCGGGAATGTTCACCAGATCGCGCACAAGGAAGGTGGCCTCCGCCGTCGCCTTCACGGCTTTGCGGTCTGCGTTTTGCGGCCAGACGAGGGCGGCAAAGTCGCGTTTTTTGGACGGCTTGTAATCGGTGAACTGGTACGACCCCAGCGCCCAGCCGAGCGCGACCTGCGTCGCGCGCGCATCCGTCATTTTTTTGTCGATGTAATAACCCGCCGTATTCTTCGGCAGCTTGGCCGGCAGGTCGGCGTAGGTATAAAGGCTGTCGTCTTTGCCGACACCGTACAGTACGCGGGCGATGCCTCCCTTGTCATCGGGCAGGAACAACAGCGCGCCGTCGGCGGCCTTGAAATGGCTGGCCGTGACCCAGTTGCGGGTTTTGTCGTCCTGCTGTTTCAGCCAGTCGGCGAATCCCTCGGCGCTCAGCGGGGTGATGGGCGTGCTTTTGGCGGTCTTTTTGTCGACAAAGGAAATGGGGGCGGTCATGGCGGTTTGCGCGGCTCCTGTGGGTGTGGGGATGGTTTTTTATAGCTTTTCCCGAACCAAAGGTCAAAAAAGGATAAGGAATAATATTATGAAAATAAGATAGGGGTGATTTCCCTCTAAAACGGGGCTTAAAAGCCTTGACGGCGGGGCCGTGCTTAACATATCTTGCTGCGTCTAAAGGATTCCCGCCCGTGCGGCCATTTGGCCTGGGCATATATTATATAAAGAGAAACAAGGATAAATACCATGACCAGACGTTGCGAAATTACGGGCAAAGGGCCGATGGTCGGCAACAACGTGTCCCACGCGAACAACAAAACCAAGCGCCGTTTCCTGCCCAACCTGCAGGACGCTTCTTTCTACAGCGTTGCGCTGGCACGTAACGTCAAAGTTAAAACGACGACGCACGGCATCCGCACGGTAGAGCACAAAGGCGGCATCGACGCTTACCTGCTCGGCACCGCGCCGACCAAACTGCCGGCCGAGCTGCGCAAGGTGCGCAAGGCTATCGTGGCGAAAGTCGGCGAACTGCCGAAGCCCGAGCCGAAGCCGCGCCGCAACCTGACCAAAAAGGCTGCTGCGAAAGCCGCCTGATTGGGCTGAAGATTTAAAAAGGGCGGGAGCGATATCTCCCGCCTTTTTTATTGCCGGTTTTTGTATTCCTTCCGCTGGACTTTGCGCATCATGACCTTCGCCTTCGACATCATCCACCGTGACCCGAAATCCTACGCGCGCCTTGGACGTCTGACGACGCCGCATGGCACGATCGAAACGCCGAATTTTATTTTCTGCGGTACCAAGGCATCGGTGAAGGGGTTATCGCCGCAGCAGATGCGCGATGCGCGCACCGATATCATCCTGTCGAATACATACCACCTGATGCTCTCGCCCGGGCCGGATCTGATTGCCGAAATGGGGGGGCTGCATAAGTTTATGGGCTGGGACGGCCCGATGTTTACGGACAGCGGCGGATTCCAGATTTTCTCGCTGGGATATGGCTCCGTTGCCGATGAAATCAAAGGCCGCGGACAGCGCCACCGCAAGAAAACCATTTTGCAAATCTCGGAGGAGGGGGCAGCGTTCCAGTCCTATCTGGATGGCAAAAAGTTTTTCCTGACGCCCGAAGGCTCTATCGATATCCAGCGTAAACTCGGTGCGGATTTGATTGTGCAGCTGGATGAATGCACGCCGTTCCACGTTGACCGCGAATACACTGCGAAATCGATGGAAATGAGCATGCGCTGGGGCGACCGTTCCCTGGCGGAATGGAAACGCAAGGACGACGGCAAACAGCGCATGTACGGCATCGTGCAGGGCGGCGTGTACGAAGACCTGCGCCGCATTTCATGCGAATGGACACGCGACCGCGATTTCTTTGCGACGGCGGTGGGCGGTTCGCTCGGCAGTCACAAGGAACAGATGTACGAAGTCGTCGCGATGTGCAGTGCGCATATCCACCCCGATCGTCCTGTGCATCTGCTGGGTATCGGCAGCTTCATCGATATTTTCACCAACGTGCGCGCAGGCATGGATACATTCGATTGTGTGTCGCCGACGCGTATCGCCCGCCACGGCTGGGCGCTGGTCAAAGGCGCGCCCAAAGAGCGCATGAACCTGCGCAACGCCCAATACATGAAGGATCAGGACCCTGTCGATTCCTCTTGCGAATGTTATTGCTGCCGCCATCACAGCCGCGGGTATATCCACCACCTGTTCCGCACGGGCGAGTCGCTCGGCATGACGCTGCTTTCAATCCATAATGTGGCAACCATGAACCGTCTGATGCGCGAAGTGCGCGCCGCGATTGCCGCCGACCGTCTGGATGCCGCGCAAAAAGAGTGGGTGGTGTAAAATCCCCCCCGGCCTTGGCCCGCGGGAAACCGCTTTGCCTGCCCGAAGACGTTGTGCAAATTCCGCGCTTACGATATTTTAATAAAGTAAGATTATTTTAAAGGAAGAAGAGACCCACTCTTTTTCTATAATATTTTTGCGGGTTTCAAGGGGTTTATCGTGGCTGTTTCATACGCCCAGGTGATTTCGACCGATATGATCGTCTCGGAGATCGAGACCATTCTCGATTGGCGTAACGAAGTCATCCGTCAATGTTTCTTCCCCGGCTCGCAAACGCGGCCGGCGGATGCCAATGCCCCGTCAGCCATGCTCATCTGGTGCCGCCGCGAAGCGGATCGCGGCACGGTTGACCGCGCGGTTGTCGAACGTCTGGTGCATGCGCATGATGAAATGTGCAAGGCCGCGCGTCTGATGCTCGACCATTGCGCTGGTGGTGCGGCGCCGACGCTGGCGCTCTACGACGGTGTTGAAAACCAGTGCGATAACTTCATCAATCACATTCGCCGTTTGCAGCAGGACCTCGCCGACTCTTCGACGGCGGTTGACCCTGTGACGGGACTGCGCACCATTGCCGGCATGCGCAACGACATCAAGCGCGAACAAGACCGTTTCGACCGCAAGGGGACGTCTTTCAGCATCGCGAATATCGAGATTGATAATATCGAAGAGCTTTCCAAGAAATACGATCGCCGCGGCATGGATTTGATTTATGCATCCGTTGCGCAGGTTATCGCGCGCACGGTGCGTTCTTTCGATGACGCGTATTATCTGGGCAAGGGGGAATATATCCTTGTGCTGAAACACGTCGAGTTCATGGATGCCTGCTCGGTCATGGACCGTTTGCGCGGAGAAATTGAAAACAATCCCGTGTTCATGCAAACGGGGGAGAAGCTGAAAGTCACCGCCTCTTTCGGTATCGCCGAAGCCATCCAGCGGGAAAAGCCCGACGTCTGCGTCGGCTATGCCAAGCAGGCGCTGATGGAATCCAAACGCGGCGGCGGCAACCGTATTTCCGAATACCGCGAAATGTCGGCGCTGGCGCAATTTGCCCGTGACCGCAGTAAAGACGGCGTGTAGACGGCCCGCCACCTAATCCTGACAATCCGCACAAAACAAAACCGCCCGCACGATTTATAGCCGTTGGGCGGTTAAGCGTCTTTTTTGTATCGGCCGGCCATCTGGTGGTGGGGGGATGGCAGCGGTCTTTTTATTGGCAGGCCCGCCAAGGGCGGGACGCATGCGTATCAAAAAGATTAGCGCGGTTTCGGCGCGTCTTTTTTATTGCATGGCTTGCTGCTGTCGTTCTGGTTTTGCGCTTCGCGGGCGGCTTTGCGCTCCGCTTCGACGCGCTGGTCGATTTCCGCCTTTTTGAAGATGAGTTCCAGGCGTTGTTGGAACTGTCGGTCGAAAGAGTTCATGTGTGTCGCTCCTTGTGTTCAAGTGAGTGCTTTTGCGAACTATTCGCATCATCTTTATATGGTATTTATGTACCCCTGTCAAACAGATTATGTCAATATACGGTGCGATAAGGCAGTTTAATTTTTATACGTATGTTTAAGTATCTGCTTTTTCTAGGAAAAACATGATTTTCCGGCCGCGGCGGAAAGGTTTTGTTAACCAGTTTTTTGTTATTTACGTGCTACCAAAAAGGTAGGTGTTTCGTGTCTTCCTCTGCAGCCCGGCGTTTCATGACCATTTCCGAACCACATAACAGCTCCGCAGGATTCGTGCCTGACGTCGACTTCCGGCAGTTCTTCCTGCTGTCGCCGGTCGCGCGCATGGTGATGTCGGTAGAGCCGGACGGCCGCTTCGTCTTCGCCGAGGTGAACAGCCTTGCCGCGCAGTATTTTGAAATGCAGCGCGAAGACATGCTGGGCCGCAGCGCGCGCGATTTGTTTTCCAGCACCGTCGCCGACCAGATTGAACAATCTTTCCTGTCGTGCCTGAAGGTACGCCGCGCTGTGACGTTCAACGCCTTGCCGCGCACCGCATCGGGGCTGAAGATGCAGGCCTTTATTTTCAACCCCGTCATCGATGCCGAGGGCAGGGTGCGTTATATCGACGTCATGGCGCGTCCCGATACGCTCGACAGCGCGCAGCTGCAGCGCGAACGTGACGATGCGATCATGCTGCTGACCTCGCTGTTTGACGCCAGCGGTCTTGGCATTATCGTGACAGACCATCACGGACGGATTGTGCGTGTGAACGATACGTTTCTGGCCGATTACGAATGGACGCGCGAAGACTTGCTGGGTGAGGATTTCACCCGCCTGATCCCCGATAACGACCAGTCGATTTCGCGCAAGCTTTATGCCGCTTTCATGCAAAAGGGCCGTCATGGCACGCGCGAAGTGCGCATTCTTAAAAAAGACGGCACGGTGGCCGATGTGCTGGTGACGACAGCCCTCATGGAATTGTCGCAAAAACGCCGGTTTATGGTGTCAACCATCCGCGACGTCACGGAACGCAAGAACATGATGCGCAAACTGCGCCGCGCCAAGGAAGACGCCGATACGGCCAACCGCGCGAAATCGTCATTCCTTGCGAATATGAGCCACGAGCTGCGCAACCCGCTGAACGCCATCATCGGCTTTTCCGAGATGATCAAGAACGAAACCTTCGGCGCCATCGCCAACCCGAAATACGAGGAGTATATCGGCGATATCCATTTCAGCGCGCGTCATCTGCTCGATATCATCAACGACGTGCTGGATATGTCGAAAATCGAGGCGGGCAAGGTCAACCTGCTGGAAACCGAGGTTGCGGTTGATGATGTCATGCGCAGCGTCGGCCGTATCATGCAGCCCCGCGCGCAGGCCGCGCAGGTCAACCTGCATACCGATATTCCGGAAGGTTTGCCCGCGATGAAGGCCGACCAGCGCCTGCTGCGCCAGATTTTGATCAATCTGGTGTCGAACGCCGTCAAATTCTCCCCGCCCGGCACGGATGTGCAGGTATCGGCGCGTATCAGCAACGATAACAGCCTTGTCATCGAAATCACCGATCAGGGCGCAGGCATCCCCGAAGACAAGCTGCGTTATGTGATGGAGCCCTTCGGGCAGGTTAACGACCCGCGCAGCTACAAGGGGCAGGGCACGGGGCTGGGCCTGCCGCTCGCCAAGGCGATGGTCGAGCTGCATGACGGCTATATCTCGCTGCAATCGCGCGAGGGGCTGGGCACAACCGTCACCATGTCGTTTCCGGCATCGCGTGTGCTTCCCGTAAAAGGCTATCCTGCTTGAATAAAAGGGAAAATTCCCTAAAACGGCTATGGCAAAACCGGACTGTTTCGGTTATAAAATAAGCATGTCTATGTTATTGCAAAAATGTACCGAAGCCGGCCTCAAAATCACCGACCAGCGCAAGGTGATTTTGAAAGTGCTGGAAGAGTCCGAAGATCACCCCTCGGTGGAGACGCTGTGCGAGCGCGCGCGTCAGGTTGATAGCTCCATCAGCATCGCGACGGTGTACCGCACGCTCGGCCTTTTGAATGAACTGGGGCTGGTGCTGAAGCATGATTTCAAAGACAGCTCCGCCCGCTTTGAGGTTGACCACGGCCATCATTATCACCTCGTCGATACCGAAACGGGGCAGGTCGTGGAATTCCAGAGCGAGGAGCTGGTCGCGCTGATCAACAAAATCGCCGCTGATCTCGGCTATCAGATGGTTGACCATACCTTCGAGATGTTCGGCCACAGACGCAAGAAATAATCATCATGACCGCACCGGGCGAAGACGACCGCCTGCCGACAGGGCTTTGGGTAGATGCCCATGTGCGCCGCTGCATATCCGCGGCTGTTCCGGTTTACGTCGCGCATAAAGGCGCCTATGCCGCGGGCACCGTCATGGTCAAAATCGTGATGCGCGAGGGGATGCGCACGCTGGGGTGCATCCTTCTCAACCAGACGCGCGACATGGACGGTACCATGGGCTGGATGCATGTGCTCGACGACGGGCCCATCGATGAACGCCGCGCCGACGATTACATCAAACGCGCCATCGCCCGCGACCCCGACGTCTGGGTTATCGAAGTCGAAGATGCTGCTGGCAAAAACCCGTTCGAGGGGAAAATTCTCTAATCCGCCGTCATCAGGCAACAAAAAAGCCGGCCCCGCAAAGGGTCGGCTTTTTGTTTGTCCGGCATGCTTACGGCGCTGGGCAGAGTTTGACGCCGGAGAGAATGGCCTTCGCATCGAATGCCACGCGTTCGGTGATTTTATCGGCGCCGCCCCATTGCTGGACGAACATCTCGGCGCGCGGGGTGCCGATATCGTTCATGGCGGACAGGGCCGCGGACGGGTTCGCCGTCACGCCGCCAAGGCCGTGGAACTGCATATAGAGCAGGTCGATTTTCGCCTGTACGTTGCCGGCCTCCGCCGCCTGCTGGAACAGGCCAGCGGCCACGGTCGCATCTTTGGGCACGCCGTCGAAACCGTTGAACGCAAAGAACGCGAGGTCTTTTGCGCCCTGCGCCGCAATGCGGGCATTGTCGGATCCGGCGCGGGCGATGGCGTCGGTCACACGCTCCGATACCGTGTGCCCGTTGATAAGCGCGCCGAAAGATTCCATCGGCGTCGGGCAGGGGACAGCCACGGGGGCGGCGATGACTTGTTCGGGCGCAGGTTCCGGCGCGACGGTAACGGCAGGCTCCGGCTTCACTTCAACGGGCGCGGGGGCTGCGGTATCGGGCGACGGGCCGAAGAATTTATCCATGACTTCGCCAAAACCCATAAACAGTGCACCTCCGAGAAGGGCGAAGCCGCTGGATTTCAAAAACACGTTGCGGTTTTGTTTGGTCCAGAATTTGGGGCCTTCGACGCCTTTTTTCTTGGCGCTGTAGGTTTGTCCCGCGTGGCACATAACGGTCATCGCCGCGCCCACCGCGACGGAGGATACCAGCAGCGTCGCGATAGCAGGGGCCGACATCATCGCCATGGGAACGGCGACGATAGATTTGGCGGCTGCCGCTGCGGCGGCACCGGCCGCGATGTTGAAGGTGATGCTGAGCGCTTTTTTACCCCAGCCGTATTTTTTCTTGGGGGCTTCTGCTGCGTTTTCTTCGGCATCAGCCGTCGTCCCGTCGATGGCGTTCAGCGGCTGGTTGCTGTTGGCGGCAATCGGTTTGATGTCGTCGGGGTTCTTTTGGGGTTCGCTCATGGCGTGCTCCTTTGGCTTTGCGGGCGGGGCAGGCACGGCCTGTCTCACTCAATTAGATTTTCATAAAAATTTAAAAAGAAGTTGGGTCAAAAGACCATGGGGAGCCTATTCTGTCAAGCGTCGATTCCGCTTTTCAAACGCGGGCAAGCGACAGGCGTGCTTATGTACCGCGCATGTATATTGTATGCGCAGTAAACGAAGGATGTGCGAAGAACGTGCGCTTAGGGTCCGGACCTAATAAATTTCTTGATAACAGAATCGGATAGTGATTCCCTG
>CAZKBS010000023.1:0-29896 GCA_964551435.1 uncultured Micavibrio sp. | reverse complement strand
AGGGAATCACTATCCGATTCTGTTATCAAGAAATTTATTAGGTCCGGACCCTAACTATTATACCACCTTTAGGGAAATAAAGTTGCCGGGCCATCGCATATATTACGTGCCGCCGCGCATGGTGGGTTCTATCGCCGACTGGTCGGGCAAAGACCGGACGGACGGCGCGTCGTGGCTTGTCGACCATGCCGCGGATATGGGCTTCAACGCCATCTGGTTCAGCCCGCTGGGCCAGCCGACAGCGGTTGAAAAAATATCCCACGGCCAAATGCGCAGCGGTAGCTATTACGCGCAGCGCGACCATTTCCGCCTTGGCGATGAATTTTCCGCAGGGCTGGGCAGCGACGAAGATCTGAAACACCTGCAACACTTCGCGCAAAAAGCGCGCGAAAAAGGCGTGCGTCTTTATGCCGATCTTGTCTGCAATCATGTCGCGGCCGACCATCCGCTGGTGTATGACGAAGACCGCGCGATTGCCGATATCCTGAAAAAAACCGGCGGCGAGGTTGAACATATCCGCGGCAGCAAAGGCAAGCTCATCGGCCTTGCCTGGCGCGAGAACGGGGAAGAAAAAAGCTTCTACCTCAAATTCCGCCGCAAGGATGATTTCACCCTGCTCATCGGCGGCCCGGCGGAAGATCCGTGGTCGGACGTCGCGCATATCAACTATTCATCGCCGGAGGCGAAACGCTTTTTCATTTTCGGCGACGACAAGGAGCAAGGCTATTTCAAAAAAGTCATCGACTGGTCGCTGAAGGCGGGGTTTAGCGATTTCCGCTGCGATGCCGCCTATCTGATACCGCCCGACTGCTGGCAGGTGCTGATCAACCACGCGCATGCGCAAAAGCCGGATGCTGTTTTCATGACCGAAACGCTGACCACCGATGTCGAAAAAGTCGAGCGCCTGCAAAAAGCCACGCTCACCGATGCCAGCGGCAAGACGCGTCCGGCTTTTGATCTTGGCATGCTCGGCATTTACTGGTGGAATTTCCGCGACGACTGGCTGCCCAAGGCCGAAGTGCCGCGGGTGAATGCGATGGCGAAATTCGGCGGCGCGGGGTCACCCGACAACCACGATACCGAAAACACGATTGCCGGCAGCGCGCGCAAGGCGTTCAACAACGCGGCGGACGCCAACCGCCATATCGCCGAAGTTTCCGTGCGCGATTATGCGGTGTCGGTCATGACGGGCAATTCGTCCTATATGCAGATGGGCTATGAATACTGCAACGAAAAGCAGAACCATGTATTCAAGGGGCAGGTGACGCCGCAGGATTTTGCGAACCTGCAAAACACCCGCGGCGGCGGCGAGATGGATATCCGCGCACGTATCCGCGCCATCAATGCGCTGCATGAAAATATGGACATCAAAAACTGCCGCGTCGCTTTCCGCCATCACGGCACGGTGGGGGACGGGTCTATTTTGCGTCTCGCCCTCGATTACGTGGATGCGGATAGCGGGGCGGTGAAGGCCTCCGCCGTACTGCTCATGAACCGCAAACCCGAAAAAGGGCCGGTGCCGCTGCCTGCCGCCTATGCCGACGAACTGGCGCAGGCGGGGCTTTGGGCCGCGGAATCGAACGACTCCGGCGGGGCTATCCGCGATGTGGCCATTTTCCATACGCCGATACTCCCTGTGATGGCCCCGCAGGCCGCCCCGCGCCGTGCTGCCGGTGGCCGCCACCCCCGCCCCTAAGCCCCAAAACGGCTGAATTTTGATATAACTAGCCATAATACCCCTTGTTTTTAGCCGCGGGTTATGGTTTAAAGTCCATGAGTTTCGTGCGTACTCTGCCTGTGCGAGCCTGCCGGCACTATGCGGTAGGCCATGTCGCCCCAAGCGGCTTGAAGCGATGAATTTCCCAAAGCGGAACAAGCGTCGCAGCGTTGAAAGAGTTTCGAGGCGTGCGGCATTGCTGCCGAAGTGAATTCGGGAGTCATTTCCGGACGGATACAAAACTCTTAAGGCCGTATCATGGTGATGCGGTTTATCAACGGTCTGCAACAAAGGAAATTTCTACATGGCAACCGGTATCGTAAAATGGTTCAACCCGACCAAAGGTTTTGGCTTCATCCAGCCCGAGCAAGGCGGCAGCGATGTGTTCGTTCACATCACCGCAGTCAAGAGCGCAGGCCTTGATACGCTGAACGAAGGTCAGCGCGTTTCTTATGAACTCGCGACCGAGCGCGGCAAAACCGCCGCCGCTAACCTGAAACTGGCTGACGCTGCGTAAATCACGCACGTCCGCGCCATTCAGGCACGGATACATACAGACCCCTGCCAGCCCGCTGGGCGGGCGGGGGTTTGTTTTTCCAGCTCGCGGGTTTCCCTGATGATGCCGGAAAAGACAGCGGCGTTATGACCGCAAACGAAGCTCCCCATATATATTATCGACGGGTCGGGCGACGTAAAAAAGAAGCGGTGCCAAGCCGCAATGAAGGGAACGCCATTTGCGTTCCGGCACAAGCGGCGGAATTTTTTTTGCCGCGTATATACAGCGGCCACGCCGCCATCAGGAAAACCTACCATGAAAGACTTCTCTTCGCTGGGTCTGCCCCAACAGCTTGCTGACTCCCTTGCCCGCATGAAATTCTCCACGCCCACGCCGATTCAGGCAAAGGCGATCCCCGTCGCGCTCAAGGGGCGCGATATCCTCGGCTCCGCCCAGACGGGCACGGGTAAAACCGGCGCTTTCGGCATTCCGCTGATCGAACGTCTGCTGACCACCGAAAAAACCACTGCGCTGGTCATGACCCCGACGCGCGAACTGGCGACGCAGGTGCAAAAGGCGCTGCTCGAAATGCTCGGCCATGGCAGCGGTATCAAATCCGCGCTGCTGATTGGCGGGGATTCGATGTACCGCCAGCTCAACCAGCTGAAGGGCCGTCCGCGTCTTATCGTCGGCACCCCGGGCCGTATCAACGACCATCTGGAGCGTCGCAGCGTCAATCTGCGCGATTGCGGTTTCCTTGTGCTTGATGAAACCGACCGTATGCTCGATATGGGTTTTGGCGTGCAGATCGACCGCATCCTGCGCCATATGCCGAAAGAACGCCAGACGCTGCTGTTCTCCGCAACGCTGCCGCCGTATATCATCGAAATCGCCAAAAAATACCTGCACATGCCCGAACGCATTGCGGTGGGCGATGTGCATAGCCCGATTGAAAACATCAAGCAGGAACTGGTCAAGCTGAATCAGTCCGAAAAATACAAGGCACTGTCCGAACACCTGTCTCGCCGCGACGGTTCGGTCATCGTCTTTGTCAAAACCAAACACGGCGCCGACCGCATGGCGCAAAAACTGCAGCGCGACGGCCACAAAGCCGAAGCCATCCACGGCGATTTGAAACAAAGCAAACGCGACCGCGTGATTTCGGATTTCCGCGACAAGGAATACCGTATTCTGGTCGCCACCGACGTGGCGGCGCGCGGGCTGGATATTCCGCACATCGAACACGTCATCAACTATGACCTGCCGCAGGTGGCCGAAGACTACATCCACCGTATCGGCCGTACCGCGCGTGCGGGCAAGACCGGCGAAGCGGTAATTTTCGTCACCCCCGAAGACGGCGCGAAATGGCGCGAGATTTATCATCTGATGAATCCGTCCGATAAATCCGTCAAAAATTCGGAACGCGCCGATGAAAAACTGACCAAACGCAAACCGCAGGGTAAAAAACCTTTCGCACGCAAGGGCGCTTCGCCTGCCGCGCGCGGCGGTGACAAACCCCGTTTTGATCGCAAGGAACGCCCGCGTTTTGACCGCGACGAGCGTGCACGCCCCAGCCGTGACGAGCGCCCGCGTTCCGATCGCGATGATCGTTATGCCCGTCCCGCCCGCGAAGACCGTTTCGAACGTCCGGCACGCGAAGGCCGCGATGACCGCCGTGAACGTGGCGAGCGTTGGCAGGATGGCGAGCGCAAGCCCCGCAGCCCGCGCGGCGAGAGAAGCTGGGGCGACAAACCCCGCAAACGCAACGATGGCGCGTGGTCGGACAAACCGCCCCGCCGCCGTGATGACGAACGTGGTGATTCTTTTGACGGCGGCGAGCGTTCTCTCTCCCGCCCCAAAGGCAAACCGGCCCCGCGCCGCGGCGCAGGCGGTGCGGCGGGCAAACCCCGTTCGGCCTCCGGCGATGCCCCGCGCGGCAAGAAACGTGCCTATCGCGGCTAAATCCTGTAAATAAAGAAAAACGGCGGATTTGACTTTTGTCATGTCCGCCGTTTTTCTGTTGTGGCCTAATAGAAGCATCAACACTTCTGGCAGGAGGCGCCACATGACTGCACATCACGACCTCGCACACGAATTCCCCGAAATGAAGGGCGATATCCACGACATGAAAATGACGGATGCGCATTTCCGCCGCATGGCCGAGGAATATGAGAGCATTTGCAAGGAATTGCACCGCGCGCAGGATGGTGCGGGCGTAATCGATGACCCGCATGCTGAATCTCTTAAAAAGCAACGTATGCTTTTGAAGGACGACCTTTTTGCCATGCTACGCCTGCATCAGGCAGCCAGCGCCAAACGCATCAGTTGCGGCTGATCAGCTTCGGTCCGTAAAGCTCCCCACACACTTAAGAAACAAGCGCCCCTTGATAAACGTCAAGAGGCGCTTCTGCATACAAACGTATACTGAAATCGAGGCGAGTCACAGAAAATGACAAGGCGCGGGAAGCCTCATCCGCCGAAGGGAGCCATTATGACGTCTACAATCAGTGCGGCGCAGGTGAACGGCATTCTGCGCATTTACATCGGTGAAAGCCATTATGGCCATGGTATGCCGGTTTACGAAGATATTCTTTACCGTGCGCGGCAATACGAATTGGCGGGCGCGACGGTTTTTAAAACGGTGATAGGCTTTGGCCACGCAGAGCTGCGCGGGCAGTCGGCAAGATTCTCGGGGCGCGTTTCCGATGATATTCCGATGGTTATTGAAATCGTGGATGATTGTGACAAACTGCGCGTTTTTGCACAGGAAATCCGCCCGCTTCTGGGGCGCCGCGGGCTGATGACCCTGCAAGTTGTCGATATTTTGCACTATGGGGACAAGTCTGCTTGATATGAAATTAAAAATCTCTCGAGTGCCCAAATTGACAAAAATCAAGTCGTTGCCCAAGCCGCTCTGGTAACACAGGAACAATTATGGCCCAAAACCGGATACAGCAGGGGAGATGCGCCAGCAATGGATAGCCAAAAAATAAAGTATAACGATGATATCGTTCGGCTTTTTACAATCGCCACGATGTTCTGGGGCAT
The DNA here is from genome assembly GCA_964551435.1 of uncultured Micavibrio sp. Lineage (GTDB taxonomy): Bacteria > Pseudomonadota > Alphaproteobacteria > Micavibrionales > UBA2020 > UBA2020. Next base: position 24,635 of record CAZKBS010000023.1, on the reverse strand, counting down.
TGCCGGATTCGCCGTCGGGCTGCTGATTGCCATGCAGCTGGCCTGGCCGCAGCTGAATTTCGAACCGTTTCTGAGTTTCGGGCGTCTGCGCCCGCTGCATACATCGGCGGTGATTTTCGCCTTTGGCGGTAACGCGCTGCTGGGAACCAGCTATTTCGTCGTGCAGCGCACCTGTCAGGCCAGACTCTGGAGCGATGGTCTTTCGGCCTTCACCTTCTGGGGATACCAGATTTTTATTCTGATTGCGGGGCTGGGCTATCTGGCCGGCGTCACGCAGGGCAAGGAATACGCGGAGCCAGAATGGTATGCCGATTTGTGGCTGACGGCAGTGTGGGTGGCCTATTTCATCAACTTCCTGATGACCATCGCCAAACGTAAAGAGCCGCATATCTACGTCGCCAACTGGTTTTACATGTCGTTCATCGTGACCGTGGCGATTTTGCATCTGGTCAATAACGTCTCGCTGCCTGTCGGGCTGGATGTCAAAAGCTATTCCGCCTATGCGGGCGTGCAAAGCGCGATGATCCAGTGGTGGTACGGCCATAACGCCGTCGGGTTTTTCCTGACCGCGGGTTTCTTGGGCATGATGTATTATTTCGTGCCGAAACAGGCGGGGCGTCCGGTTTATTCCTATCGTCTGTCCATCCTGCACTTCTGGTCGCTGATTTTCATTTATATCTGGGCGGGGCCGCACCATTTGCATTATACCGCGCTGCCCGACTGGGCGCAGACGCTGGGCATGACTTTCTCTGTCATGCTGTGGATGCCCAGCTGGGGCGGGATGATCAACGGCATGATGACGCTGTCGGGCGCGTGGCACAAACTGCGCGAAGACCCCGTGCTGCAATTCATGATTGTTGCGCTGTCGTTCTATGGCATGAGCACCTTCGAAGGCCCGCTGATGTCCATCAAAGCCGTCAATGCGCTCAGCCACTATACGGACTGGACCATCGGTCACGTCCATTCGGGGGCGCTCGGCTGGGTCGGTTTCATCACCTTCGGTGCGCTTTATTATCTGGTGCCGGTGCTGTGGAATAAAAAGGAAATGTATTCCAAAAAGCTCATCAGCGTGCATCTGTGGGTCGCGTCTATCGGTATCGTTCTTTACATGGTGTCGATGTGGTTTGCGGGCATCCTGCAGGGGCTCGAGTGGCGCACCTATGACAGCATGGGTTTCCTGCAATACTCCTTCGTTGAAACGGTGTCGAACCTGCATATCTATTATATCGTCCGCGCGCTCGGTGGTTTGCTCTACCTCGGCGGGGCGCTGGTGATGGTCTATAACGTCGTTAAAACAATCAAGGAAGGGGCGCCCGCGCGCGCTGCCCTGCCGCAGGGAGCTGTCCATGCTGGATAAACACAAGAAGCTCGAAAAGAACTCCGTCCTGCTGCTGATCTTTACGGTGATTGCCGTATCCGTCGGCGGGCTGGTCGAAATCGTGCCGCTGTTCCGTATGGATGTGACCATCGAAAAGGTCGAGGGGGTGCGGCCCTATACACCGCTCGAGCTGATGGGGCAAAACATCTATATCCGCGAAAACTGCAACTCCTGCCACAGTCAGCAAATCCGTCCGCTGCGCGACGAGGTGGAACGCTACGGCCATTATTCGCTGGCGGCGGAAAGCATGTATGACCACCCGTTCCTCTGGGGTTCCAAGCGCACGGGGCCGGATCTGGCGCGCGTGGGCGGAAAATTCTCCGACGAATGGCATGCGGCGCATTTGAAAAACCCGCGCGATGTCGTGCCGGAATCGATTATGCCCAGCTATGCGTTTCTGGCGAACCGCGGCGTTAACCTGACCAAAATCGACAATCACCTGAAGGCGCTGCGCGCCGTCGGCGTACCTTATACCGACGAGATGATTGCAGAGGCCTATAACGATGCCATGGCGCAGGGCCGCGGTGACGCCGCAGCCGATGGCTTGCGCGCGCGTTACGGCGACAAGGTCAATGCCCGCGATTTCGACGGCCAGAGCGAACATCTGACGGAAATGGACGCGCTTATCGCCTATCTGCAGGTGCTGGGCACCATGGCCGATTTGCGCAGCTATAACCCGGATATCGAGGAGATGAAAAAATGATCGATTTTCTTCTCAACCATGCGCCCACCATCGGGCTGGTCGGATTTTTTGTGGCTTTTGTGCTGATCGGGGTCATCACATACCGTCCGGCGAATAAAAAACGCATCGAATCCTACGGCAACATCCCCTTCAAGGAGCAGGAATAGTGTCTGGTCAGGAATACAGGGAAAAGGACGACGTCACCGGCGTCGAAACCACAGGCCATGAATGGGACGGTCTCAAGGAGTTGAACAACCCCGCGCCGCGCTGGTGGTTGTGGGTGTTCATCGTGACGGTCATCTGGTCGGTCTGGTACTGGGTGGTCTATCCCGCCTGGCCGGTCGCCGGTGGCGCGACCAAAGGCACGTGGGAGTGGACGCAGTATGGCGAGCTGAAAAAATCCCAGCAGGAAATTTACCAGCGCCGTGCGAAGTATCAGGAAAAATTCCATACCGCCAGCCTGCCGGAAATTCTGGCAGACAGCGAATTGTATGAATTCGCACGCGTCGGCGGTGCGGCCGCGTTCAAGGAAAACTGCGCGGCCTGCCATGGCACGGGCGCAGCGGGTGGCCGCGGCTATCCGAACCTCAATGACGACGACTGGCTGTGGGGCGGCAAGCTGGAGCAGATCCACCACACCCTCAAAGCCGGTATCAATTCCGGCCATGACGATGCGCGCGGTACGCTGATGCCGTCCTTTGGCCGCGATGGCGTGCTGACCCGTGCGCAAATCGACGACGTCACGGAATACGTGCATGACCTGCATCTGGGCGACAAGGCGCCGCAAACGCCGGCCCATCTGCGCGGCAAGCAGATTTTCGCGGAAAACTGCGTCGCCTGCCATGGCGAGGCGGGCGAGGGCAGCCGCGATCTGGGCGCGCCGCGACTGAATGACGAAATCTGGCTGTGGGGCGGGGATAAAAAATCCATCCATGCTACCATTACGCAGGCGCGTGTCGGCGTGATGCCCGCGTGGGAAGGCAGGCTCAGCCCCGATACGCTGAAGGCGCTGACGATTTACATCCATTCGCTGGGCGGCACGGAGCCCGATGTGCCGGAGACGCATGAGTGACGATATCGTATATTTCGAAAAGCAGAAAAAGATATACCCCCGCAGCGTGAAGGGGCGCTATCGCCGGCTCAAGTGGCTGGCGATGGCCGTTTTGCTGGCCATTTATTATCTGGTGCCGTGGATACGCTGGGACCGCGGGCCGCATGCGCCGTCGCAGGCGGTGCTGATCGACATGCCGTCGCGCCGCGCGTATTTTTTCAATATCGAACTGTGGCCGCAGGAAGTTTATTTTTTCGCAGGCCTGATGGTGCTGAGCGCGGTCGGGCTTTTTTTCGTGACCAGTCTTCTGGGGCGCGTCTGGTGCGGCTATGCCTGTCCGCAAACGGTCTGGACGGATTTGTTCGTGGCGGTGGAACGCTGGGTTCAGGGCGACCGTAACGCGCAGATGAAGCTGGATAAATCGCCGCTGTCGTTTGAAAAAGTCTGGAAAAAAACACTAACCCATGCGCTCTGGTTGGTCATTGCCATGTGCACGGGCGGGGCATGGGTTTTTTATTTTGTCGATGCCCCGACGCTGTTTGACCAGATCGTGCATTTCGATGTGCCGTGGATGGCGTGCAGTTGGATTTTGGGCCTTACCGCCTCGACCTATGTCATGGCGGGCTTCGCGCGCGAACAGGTCTGCACCTATATGTGCCCCTATTCGCGTTTCCAGTCCGCGATGTTCGACAAGGATACGCTGATCATCGGCTATGACCGCGAACGCGGGGAGCCGCGCGGCAAACACAAGCAAGGCGACAGCTGGGAAGGCCGCGGACATTGCATCGATTGTACGCAGTGCGTTATTGTCTGTCCGATGGGTATCGATATCCGCGACGGTTTGCAGATGGATTGCATCGCCTGCGGCCTTTGTGTCGATGCCTGCAACGACGTGATGGACAGAAAAGAACTGCCGCGCGGGCTTATTCGCTACGACACCCAGAAAAATTACGAAAAGCGCACGCTGGCGCAAAAAACCGGCACGCCGCATGTGGATAGCATCCATATCTGGCGGCCGCGGACCTTTTATTATATCGCTGTCATGGCGGTCATCAGCGCCGTGATGCTGTTCGGCTTCCTGAACCGCAGCGTGGTAGAACTGAGCGTGATCCACGACCGCAATCCGCTTTATGTGCGCCTGTCGAATGGCGATATCCGCAATACCTATACGCTGAAAGTCAGCAATAAAACCCATGAAGACCGCAGCTTTCGGCTCGACGTCACGGGCGTGGCGCCGCGTGAAGTGACGGTAGCCGGGCCGGGCGGGCTCAGCGTCGATAACCTTCAGGTGCTGGCCGACAGTGTGGGGACATTCCGCATCATGCTGGTCGTGCCGTCCGAAGATGCCGCACAGGCAGCGCGCCGCGATATCCGCCTGCATCTGCGCGGGGATGACGATAAACATTCGGCGGACATGGAAACCGTTTTCATTTCGCAGGGGGCCATGTGATGGCGAATGCATACCAAACCCAAAGCAGCGGCCCGCGTCCATCGGATAAATGGATCCCGTGGTATATCGTACTGTTTTTTGTATTCATCACCTGCGTGCTGTCAGTCTTTACGTGGGTGGCGGTCAGTACGCACACGGGCACGGTCACGGATGATGCCTATCAAAAAGGCCTTGCCTATAACGATACGATTCACAAGGCCGATGCGCAGGCGGCTTTCGGTTATGTGCCGATGCTGGCGCGCGCGGGGGATGATATCCGCTTTACCCTCGCCGATGCGGCGGGGCATCCGGTAGAGCTGTCGCAGGCCTCTCTGTGGCTGTTCCGTCCCGTCAATGCCCGCGATGATCTGCGCGCGGATATGCGCATGGAGGGCAGCGGCGCGGCGGTTTTTAGCGCGGGCGGCCTTGCCGCCGGGCTGTGGGAAGTGCGCGTGCGCGCCGAAACGCCGAAAGGTTCCTATCAATACAGCAAAAGAATGGTCTTCGAATGAACCCGCAGGCGCAGGCAGCGGCGACGGTTGATTATATCCGCCACGTCGATACCGATGCGGATGGCCGCTGTCATCTGCGTCTGATTGTCGAGGGCATGCACTGCGCGGGCTGCGGTTTTAAAATCGAACGCGCCCTGAATGACGCGGATGTCGAGGCGCGGGTCAACGTGACGGAAAAGCGCTTGTCGCTTGTCTGGCGCGGCGACAAAGCGGCGGGCGGCGATATCCTTGCGAAGGCGGAGGCGCTCGGTTTCCGCTTTCTGCCTATCGAAAAACAGCAGAGCGAAGAAGCGGCGCATCTGCGCTATCTGCTGCGCTGCATCGCTGTGTCGGGCTTTGCGGTGGGCAACCTGATGGTTTTTTCCCTCGCTCTGTGGTTTACGGGGGCGGAGGCGATGGGCGCCAGCACGCGCGCCATGATGCACTGGTACTCCGCACTGATTACGCTGCCGACGGTGATTTATGCGGGCGGGCCGTTTTTCCGCTCCGCCTGGCGGGCGCTGTCGCATGGGCAGACGAATATGGACGTGCCGATTTCGGTTGCGGTCACGCTGGCCTCCGCCGTCAGCCTGCACGAAACCATCGCCGGGGCGGCGCATGTTTATTTTGATTCCGTGGCGATGCTGCTGTTTCTGCTGCTCATCGGGCGCTATCTGGATGCGCGCATGCGCGCGCGGGCGCGCGGCGCGGCGGCGGATCTTCTCAAGATGATGCAGGGCACGGCGCACGTGCTGGAGGGGGATATGCTGCGCCGTATCCCCGCCGAAGACCTCGCGCCCGGCATGGTCATGCAACTGGCGAAGGGCGAGCGGGCGCTGGCCGATGCCGCGGCGCTGGCCGACGGGGTCATGGATACCTCGGCGATTACCGGTGAAACCCTGCCGCAGCGTGTGGCGGCGGGCGATATTGTCTCCGCCGGCATGGTCAACCTCGGCCAGACGCTGCAGCTGCGCGTCGAAAAAGCGCAAAAGGATAGCCTGATCGGCGATATCATCGCCCTGATGCAAAAGGCGGAGCAGGGCGGCGCGCGTTATGTGCAGGTGGCTGACCGTATTGCGCGCTGGTACACGCCGGTGGTGCATGCGCTGGCGCTGGTGACTTTTCTGGGCTGGTGGCTGGCGGGCGGGGCGGCGTGGCAGGATGCGCTGCTGACGGCGGTGACGGTGCTGATTATCACCTGCCCCTGCGCGCTGGGTCTTGCGGTGCCGGTTGCTCAGGTGATGGCGGGCAGCTGGCTGTTCCGCCGCGGCATGCTGATTAAATCCGCCGATGCGCTGGAGCGGCTGGAGCAGGTAGATACCGTCATTTTCGACAAAACCGGCACGCTCACCACCGGTCAAATCGTGTTTGAAAACAGAAACGACGTTGATGATGACAGGTTGATGGCCGCCGCCGCGCTGGCCGGGGCCAGCCGTCACCCGCTGGCGCAGGCGCTGGCAGGGGCTGTTTCCGTACGCGCCGCCGAAGGCGCCGTGGAGCATGACGGGCTGGGCGTTGAGCAGAAAATGGCCGATGGCCGCTGGCGCCGTCTCGGCTCCGCCCGTTTTCTCGGGGTGGATGCGCGGATGGCGGATGATAAAATGGAGCTATGGTTTGGTGCCGAAGGCGATGCGCCCGTGCGCCTGACTTTCAGCGACCTGCCGCATGCCGATGCGGCGGCGATGGTGGCGCGTATCCGCCAGCAGTGCCGCGTTATTTTGCTTTCCGGCGACAGGCCGGAGGTCGCGCAGGCGGTTGCCGAGAAACTGCACATTGATATCTGGCAGGGCGCGGTCGATCCGCGGCGCAAATATGAACGTGTGGAGGCGGAAGTCGCCGCAGGCCACCGCGTGCTGATGGTCGGCGACGGGCTTAACGATGCCGCCGCGCTCAGCCGTGCCACCGTGTCGATGTCACCCTCGACGGCGCTGGATATCGCGCAGAATGCCGCCGATATCGTTTACCAGCGTCCGGGCATCGCATCCGTTGCCGATGCGCTGGATATGGCGCGCCGCACGCAGCGCATTGTGCGTCAGAGCTTTGGTCTCGCCATTGCCTATAACGTAATTGCCGTGCCGCTGGCGGTGGCGGGATTTGTAACGCCGCTGGTGGCGGCGATATCGATGTCGCTGTCGTCACTGCTGGTGGTCGGCAATGCGCTGCGTCTGCGCGACGGGGGGCGGTGATGGATATTCTGGTCTGGCTCATTCCTCTGGCTTTGACAATGGGCGGCGCGTGGCTGGGCGTTTTCATGTGGGCCCTGCGCAGCGGACAGTTCGACGACCCCGAAGGGGCCGCCAGCCGTATTCTCGAAGACGATAGCGAAGAGGAGAAAACACCATGACGGCGATGGATGAACATCTGAAACAAAAAATCCTCGCCTATAACGCGCAGGTGCCGCGCTATACCAGCTATCCGACCGCGCCCCATTTCAGGGATATGGATGCGGCGGGATATCAGGCGTGGCTGCGCGCGCTCGATAAAACGGCTGCGCCTGCGGTATCTGTTTATATCCATGTGCCGTTTTGTAGGGAAATGTGCTGGTATTGCGGGTGCCACACGACGGCGACCAAACGTTATGCGCCGGTCGAGGATTATGTGACGCTGCTGCTGCGGGAAATGAAAATGGTCGCGGCGCAGCTGCCCGCACGGCTTGCGGTGCGGCATGTGCATTTTGGCGGCGGGTCGCCCAGCATGCTGCAGCCAGGCGATTTTGCGCGCATCATGCAAACGCTGCGCGGTCTTTTTGATGTCGAGGATGCCGCCGAAGTCGCCATCGAAGCCGACCCGCGCGGCATCACCCATGACCGCGCCGAAGCCTATGCGGCGGCAGGCGTCAACCGCGCCAGTTTCGGTATTCAGGATTTTTCACCCGCCGTGCAGGCGGCCATCAACCGCGTGCAGACATATGATACGGTCGCACATGCCGCGGCGCGTTTGCGTGAATTCGGCATTGAGCGCCTTAATTTCGATCTGATGTACGGCCTGCCGCGCCAGACGCTGGATGATGCCGTGCGCTCGGCACAGATGTCGATGACGCTGGCACCGCAGCGCGTTGCCCTGTTCGGTTATGCGCATGTGCCGTGGATGAAAAAACATATGCGGCTGATACGCGACGAAGACCTGCCGGATGCCGCGCTGCGCCTCGACCAGTTCGCGGCGGCGGAGCGTGTGATGATGGATGCGGGTATGCAGGCAGTGGGGCTCGACCATTTCTGCGCGGCGGGGGATGATATGCTGGATGCCCGCGATGCGCAGAAACTGGCGCGGAATTTTCAGGGCTATACGACCGATAGCGCGCCGGTGCTGCTGGGCTTTGGCGCTTCCAGCATCGGGCGGCTGCCCGAGGGGTTTGTGCAGAATGCCGTCCATATGACGGCCTATAGCGGGGCGGTGCTGGCGGGGCAGATTCCGGCGGCGCGCGGCTGCACGGTGAGTGCGGAGGATAAACTGCGCGGCGATATCATCAGTCATCTGATGTGCTACCTTGCCGTCGATATCGGCCAGCTGCTGCGCCGTCATGGCCGCAGCGAAGCGGATTTCGACGATGTCATCGCCGGCCTTGCCGATATGCAGAACGAAGGCTTGGTCGATATTGAGGGCCGCAGGATTGCGGTAAAATTTGCCGCGCGCCAGATGGTGCGCGTGGCGGCGGCGCGCTTTGACGCCTATTTTACCGGCGAGGCGGGCAAACATGTGCAGGCCGCGTAATGTAGCGCCCTGACCGAGGAGATAAAAAACCGCCCCCGCATCGCTGCAGGGGCGGTTTTCCATGGAACATCGGCGCGCCTAGAAGCGGTAGCCGACGCCTGCGCCGAAGACCCACGGGTCCAGATCCACATCCGCGCGGACCGCACCGCCGTTGACCTTGGCGTCAGTGTTGAGGAAGATTTTCTTCACGTCCATGTTCAGGCTCCAGTTATCGTCCAGTTTATAGTCAAAACCGGCCTGCAGGGCGTAGCCGAAACCGTTTTCGTATTTGATATCGGTCGCGGCGCCGCTGTCGGCGTTGTAGAAAATCGTATAGTTGACGCCCGCGCCGACATAGGGAATGAACGGCGTTTTGTTATTGAAACGGTACTGCGCCGTCAATGTCGGCGGCAGAACCCAGACGGAGCCGAGGTCAATATTGGGGCTTTTGTGCGCCATGTCGTGCTTGGTCGTGGCGAGAATAAGTTCCAGCGAGAAGTTGTCATTCACGAAATAGGTGATGTCGAGTTCGGGCATCACGGCGGCATCGGCGCTGACGCGGCCGCCCAGCGTGGTCGTGCTGTCTTCGTCGGGGGTGACGCTGATGGCGCGCAGGCGCAGCTGCCAGTCGTGGGGGTTAAATTCGGCATGGGCGGGCGCGGCGGCCAGAAAAGTGCCGCACAACAGCGCGGCGAGGGGCAGGAGACGGTGGTGCATGGTAGAATCCTTTCTGTTTTTGTGCCCACCATAGCGGCTGCTTATGTTCGTATCCTTGATATCCGTCAAAAATTTCGCTTGATAAAAGTCAAGAAACTGCGATGATTATTGCAAATATTGACCATTGATTGCCGAATGATGACGCATATTTCCGCCCAGAAAACCATGATCCAGACCCACCTGCGCGCGCAGCCGCTGTTCAAGTCGCTGCGCGACGATGTTTTGGCGGGGGTCGCCGAATACGCGACGCTGAAACATGAGAAAAAAGGCGAGATTCTTTTTTCTGCCGATGCGCCGAATGAAAAAATCTATCTGGTGCTGTCGGGCTGGGTGAAGCTGTTCCGTGAAACGTTGGCGGGGGACGAAGCGGTGACGGATGTTCTCACCACCGGCGATTTTTTTGGCGAATTTGGCCTCTCCGGCCATGATGCCATGCCGTATGGCGCGGAAATCGTGGAGGATGCGGAAATTATCGCCATCCCCCGTTTCCTGCTGGCCGAAGAAATCATGCGCAACAGCCTGTTTGGCATGGCCGTCGTGCAGAGCATGACACGCCACCGTATGCAGCGCGATATGGAGATTGAACACCGCACGGTGCAAAGTGCGCCGCAGCGTATCGGTTGTTTTTTGCTGAAATTCTGCCGCGACAGCCACGGGCCTGTGGTGTTGCACCTGCCGTATGACAAAACCGTGGTGGCGCACCGCCTGGGCATGCAGCCGGAAACATTTTCGCGCGCGCTCAGCAAATTGCGCGAAGAAACGGGTATTCGCGTGCGCGGGGCGACAGTTGAAATCGACAATCTGCAAAAGCTGGTCGAATATACCTGCTCCGCCTGTTCGGCCAGTTTTCCTTGTGCCGATAAATAGGTACTTTGTTTCCTGATATTTTAAACCGGAATTTATTTCCGGCAGTCGCGGCACCAGCCGTGCAGTTCCAGCACCTGACGTGCGGTTTCGAAACCGTGCGTGGCGGCATCTTGCGTCAGACGGCGGCCGATGCCGTGGTCGGCGATTTCGTCGGTATGGCCGCATGAATCGCAGACCAGAAACACATGCTGGTGATCTTCCTGCGGATGGCGGCAGGCGCGAAACGCGTTCAGGCTTTCGATTTTGACCACGACGCCGATATCGCAAAGCGCCTCCAGCGCGCGGTAAACGCTGGCCGGTTTCACATCGCGCCCGTGGCGGTGCGACAGGTATTCCAACAGCGCATAGGCGGTAATCGGCGCGTCATGATCCAGCAGCGCGTCATAGGCCTCGGCCCGCGTGGATGTCCAGCGCTGTTTCAGCGCGCCGGCGCGCTTTTCGGCATAGGCCATCAGATGTTCTTTGGCGGGCAGGTGATGCGCGTGGCTCATGGGGTGTCCTTTGGCGGTTTAGCTGACGGCGGGCTCTTCGCCGCGGGCACGCACCAGCGCGGCGACGTCGTTGGCGGCGGCCTCCAGCGCGGGCACGTCGGTGCCGCGCAGGATGAGCAGCAGGCTCGGCGTCTGGCCATCGCGCGGGTAGCTGCCGATATCGACCGTTTCATATTTTTTCTGCACATCGCCAAGGGCGAAGGCGATATCGCCTTCTTTCTGGTTGCAAGCGACGGTGCGCGACAGCACGGGCGCGCCGCCTTCGATCATCGTATCCACATGCAGCAGCATGGCCTGCATGATTTTCGGAACACCCGCCATGACGAACACGTTGCCGATTTTGAAACCGGGCGCGGCGCTGACGGGGTTATCGATCAACGTGGCGCCGTCGGGGATGCGCGCCATGCGCAGGCGCGCCTCGTTCAGCTCGACGCCGCGGCTGTCGTAATAGGCCTGCAGGATGGCGCGGGCGTCGGGGCGCACGTCGATATGCGCGCCAAAGGCGGCGGCGACGCAATCCGCCGTGATGTCGTCATGCGTGGGGCCGATGCCGCCCGTGGTGAACACATAGGTATAGGCCGCGCGCAGGGCATTGACGGCGCCCACGATGGCGGTGGGAATATCGGGCACGACGCGCACTTCCATCACGCGGATGCCGCGCAGGTTCATGTGGCGGGCGATATAGGCGATATTGGCGTCCTGCGTGCTGCCCGCCAGAATTTCGTTGCCGATGACCAGAATGGCGGCGGTGGGGGATGGGGGCTGTGACATCGTGGTTATTCCTCGTCTTTTCCGGTGTTTGAGCGGCAAGATAGCAGTTTTGGCGGCTTTTCGCTTGTTTTTTGGCGGAATTGCCGCCATTTTACATGCTGAATAATGCCAGAAAAGAGAGATTGATTTGTCATATCAAGAAGAAGCCTTGGAAATTGAAACCGGTATCCCGCTGCATGATGCGGCTGCCTATGACGGCATGCGCAAGGCGGGGCGGTTTGCCGCGGAAGTTCTCGATTACATCACCGACTACGTGAAGCCCGATGTGACAACGGGCGAGCTGGACAGGCTGATCCATCAATACATCCTCGACCACGGCGCGATTTCGGCGACGGTCGGCTACAAGGGCTATCAGCATGCGTCGTGCATTTCCATCAACCATGTGGTCTGCCACGGTATTCCGGGCGACAAAAAACTTGTCGATGGCGATATCCTGAACATCGACGTCACGGTCATTATTGACGGTTGGTACGGCGATACCAGCCGCATGTATTATGCGGGTGAAAATGTGCCTGTAAAAGCGCGCCTGCTGGTCGATGCGACCTACGAGGCAATGATGCGCGGCATACAGGCCGTGAAGCCGGGCGCGACGCTGGGCGATGTCGGCCACGCTATCCAGTCCTATGCGGAGGCGCAGCGGTTTTCCGTCGTGCGCGATTTCTGCGGTCATGGGCTTGGCCGCGTGTTCCATGCGCCGCCGTCGGTCTTGCATTTCGGCCGCGCAGGCACGGGCACGGTTCTGGAGCCCGGCATGTTTTTTACCATCGAGCCGATGATCAACGCCGGCACATGGCAGACCAAAATCCTCGCCGACGGCTGGACGGCCGTGACCAAGGACCGCAGCCTTTCGGCGCAGTTCGAACACAGTCTCGCCGTGACCGAAACGGGGTACGAGATTTTCACCCTCTCGCCCAAAGGCTATACGAAACCGCCCTATGGCTGAACGCAAACAACCCCACGCCGGTGACGACAACGAAACGCCGCATCACACCGGCCACCGCGACCGTTTGCGCGGACGTTTCATCAAATCGGGGGCGGGCGCGTTTGAAGATTACGAACTTCTGGAACTGGTTTTATTCTCCATCATCCCGCGCCGCGACGTAAAGCCGCTGGCAAAAAAACTGCTGGCCGATTTTGGCGGTCTTGCAGGCGTGCTGGGCGCGTCGCTGGCGGATTTGCAGGCGGTCAAGGGGCTGGGCGAAAACGCCGCCGTGTTCATTAAGGCCGTGCATGCGCTGACGCAGCGCGTGCTGGTGGCGGATGTGCAGCAAAAACCTGTGCTGAGTTCGTGGCAAAAGCTGATTGATTACTGCCATGTCGCCATGGCGCATGAAAAGCGCGAACATTTCCGCGTGCTGTTCCTGAACCGCAAAAACGAATTGATGGCCGATGAGGTGCAGCAGATCGGCACGGTCGACCATGCGCCGGTATATCCGCGCGAAATCGTCCGCCGCGCGCTGGAGATTGGCGCCACAGCGCTTATTCTGGTGCATAACCACCCCTCCGGCGACCCGACGCCGTCGGATAGCGACATTACGGTGACCGAAGAAATCATTCGTGCCGCCCGCGCGCTGGATATTCTGGTGCATGATCATCTGATTATTTCCCGCAGCGGCCATGCCAGTTTGAAATCCCTCGGTCTTTTGCATTTTTCGATTTGACCGCCCAAGGATGTGCGCCCGTGCGTCGTCCTAACGGGGACAGTCTTTTTTTTAGGAGTTTTAATGATGAAACGCCGTTTGCTTGCCGCCACCGCCGCCGCGTTTTTGTTTTTCGCGCCTGCCACTGCCCATGCGCTCAGCTGCGCGCCGCCGCAATACACAAAACAAAGCGTCGATAACGCCGCCGCCATTTTCGAAGGCGTGGTCGTAGGCGATCGCCGCGACGATGTGAATGTCAAGCCGGGGCAGGAAGCGGCACTGGATAAAAGTGTCAGCTACAGTTTTTTGGTCAGCCGCGCGTGGAAGGGTGTGACGGACGGCGAAACCGTTGTCGTGCGCCGCAATATCTATTGGGGTGATGGGTTTCAGATGGGCGGCACCTATCTGGTCTTTGCCGAGCGGCGGGACGCGGACGGCGTTCTGGTCGCGGGGCTTTGCGGTCTGACGGGCGGGCTTGAATATGCGGGCGAAACCCGCAAGTTTCTGGCCGAAACGCTGGGCGCAGCCACCGAGCCGCCCGCGCCCGTAATCCCCTCAAGTGGCGGCACAGTCGATTAAGTTATTGATTTTCTGCCTTAAAGAAATTACCAAGGATAGGACGATATACGTCGTCCAACAGGCAAGACAAAAGGCAGGGCATATGCAGCAGGATGACCATTCACTGGTCAAAAGCGCGCAGGCGGGCGACCGCCGGGCCTTCGCCATGCTTGTGGAGAGGCATTACAAGTCGATGTTCAAAATCGCCTGGCAATGGTGCGGCAACCGCGAAGATGCCGAAGATATCGCGCAGGACAGCGCCATCAAAATCGCGCAGAACATCCGCAGTTTTTCTTTTGACGCTGCCTTCACCACATAAACGTACTGGTAAGATGCCATGATATTGATTTCCTTTGGTTTTTTGACCTCATTATAATCTGTGTACAATCTGTGAACACAAATGGCCAATAACTATTTGTTTGTGGGCATTTATAAGGGAAAATAGTCAGGTTTTCAAGGGAGCGAGTTTTCGTAAAATTATGCCTTAAAACCTTATTCTTACTACTCAGATTTTGAGTCGAGCGCGTCTACCATTAAATAACTGATAATAAATGCTTAAATAGACCAGACAGACAGGGTGTGATAGATAGTGTGCTAAATGCGTAAGCTTTGAGATCGGTTTATGTGCCTTGTTGAATGATTTTAAATAAAGAAAAGCCTCGTTTATTTGGTAAGAAAAGAGTGCGCTGATCAACGCAGATTAAATAATGCATTCTTCTAAGGTTATTAAGGGTAGCAGCGGCCGCATATTCTAGGCATTCGTTATCAATCTTGGTCTTGTTATTCTTAACAGCCTGTTTGGCTGCTTCATTTATAGCCCATGAAATGCTTACGGACTATTCTAATAAGGGCGCCACTATTGAAGTACAATCTACCGATACGTCAAAGCAGGCTCATAAAGGTAATAGAATACAGGTGCCAATGTGTCACAGCGACGAGGCAGAACAAGCAATAAAAAACGCACTAGAGAATGCCTCCGACACAATCACGAAAATACGTCTGTTAAAGTTTATAGATGCAATTGAGACATATTATTCTAATGATGGTGACGAAAAGAGGGAGTGTCTGGGCCGTTTCTTATTGAATATCTGTTTAATTAATCGTGGATGTCATCCTTAATGCGGTTTTATATTTAAAATGTCACGCAGCAACTTTCCTTCATTCAACGCTGTGCAAAAAGCGATTGGAAAAAAATTCAATCACGAATTGATGGCAATATCTGCACCGGGAAGCTCTGGCTCCAGAGTCTTTATTTTAAAGGATTTCGAGAAGGGAAAGCTTTATGCAGTAAAAGCCGTAAAAATATCCAGAGTAAGCTTATTAGAGGAAAGAAAAAAAAGAGACTTTTTATCTAAGCATCTTCCTTGCCATATACCCGATGTGATTGATGTTCTCCGCTATGAAGAATGCGAGATCATGATTAGCTCCTGCCCCGGCATTGATACCCTTCACTCCTTGATCCTGAACAGTAATAAGCCTCATGCTTTTTTAGAAGATGTCTGGATTTCGGCTACAGACAGTTTGGCAGACTTATGGGTCAAAACAGCAGAGCCATTTAGGAAAGATGATTGCCAAAGAAGGCATGACGAGAGAATAGAACGTATAAGAGAAGGTGTTCAGAATATACGGATAAACAGTGTGTCCTTAAAAGATCATATGGATGCTCCTATCATTTTTAATAACCAAATATGTCCTTCATTGAACGAAATACTTAAAGAAATAAAAGATATTACAGAGCCTGAAATAGGTGTTGTTTGTCATGGAGATCCTCAGCCTAGCAATATTGTGGTGAATGATGAAAAGAATTGGTTCTTGATTGATTGGGAATGGTCAGGTAGGCAGCATGATTGGAGAATGATGTTAAGCCACATGCATGGCTGGTGGACGACCCATTACAGCTCTATCGGCGACACTCCAAAAACTTCTATAGATGTAGAAGGCAACCTAGTTATAAATATTGAAAACATATATTGCCCGTATTTTGTGCGGCAATATCAGAGACAGGCGACTAAAATTTATACTCGTTTGCTAGAGAAAAGGATTGCTACATCACAAGATACCCAAGACATTAATCGTTTCCTTGCAACACTTCATTTGGGAGACGCGCGATTTGCGCCCATATGGAGAAAAGAGGTTCTTATTCCTTTGTTTATAGCAGTAGCGGCGAGCATTTGTAGGGATATTAAAGTTGGAAATAACAATAAAAGCCCATATGGATTTCCGTGTTTATCCGGCAATGACGACTTATAAGAAAAAGGGGTAAAGCAATGTTACGCCAAAATATATCGAAGGAGGGAGAAGCCTGGATAGAGCGCGCGATATCTGATATTCCGCAGCGGAATTCTTTGTGGCAGAAAGCACCGAATGGATATTGGGTTTGCTATGGAAGCTTTGCGACAAATTCCTTTAATGAAAAAAGTGATATTGACCTTCTATATGTTCATATGAAAGATGATTTATCGTCTTCAAGGGTGCAAGAGTATGTTCTTGGCCGACCTGTGACAGTGTATGCGTTGTCTGAAAAAGATTTGTCTAGGGACGGCAAAGATGCCTTATATGGAGGGTACTATGCAGGAAAGCTGCTAAACCCTTTTGCGGTATTTAAGGGAACAGAGAAATCTTTTTCTGTTCTAGCTTCTGTAGTGGCAGGGTTCATAGCTCCTTTTGCGGCTCAACAAAGAAAACAGCTAGGAATAGAGGCTCCATCTCCATCTGCTGTATATGCGGACTGCATTAAGGGATACCTTAGTATATGTCCATGGTATCAAAACTATTTTTTAAGGCTAATGTCTCTAAGTAATTTTTTGAATGTTTGGGATAAAATGTCTCGCTTCACAACTACTGCGCTTGAAAGGAACAACAGTATAGAAAAGGCAGGGGATATATATATATACAGAGAAAACTTATCTAACTATGTGTCTCAAGAAGAAATCTTGAAAAGGTCAGCACGCTTTTGGTCCTTAGGGGCAATCTTCCATGGGCAAGATTCTTCTTTTGTGGATTTTTATATAGAGAAATCCATAGGCTCCATGCACTCCTCAGATATTAAAGGGGAAATCACTCGTATGAGAAATTTCTTGAACCAAGAACAGGGGGGGGGGAGCTCCCCTGATGAAGCTGATGCTACTAATGCCCAATAAGGAACATAGTGTATGAAAGAGTATTTTGAAAAAATGATAAATATTCAGGCTGCTCAACACCAAGATAAGGTACGGCAGTTCGATATTACTCTTCTGAATGATGAGTCCTTATTGAAGCACAAGGATTTGACGCAGGAACTCAGAGAATTAGGTGTCTGGGGCCTAAAAAATCCATCGAGCTTTTTAGAGGGAGTAAAAAGAAGGGATTCTTTTAATATTTTAGTGGGGTTCCGCCCAAGTCGTTTCCATGCAGGACACATAACTCTCATGAGGGAATTGGGGTGGCTGTTACAGAAGGGAGGGGAGCCCATTTTTGTCGTTGCGGGAATTGAAGCATCCCAACAAGTTGGTACAGAGCATGCCGAAGCCAAAGTAAGAGAATTTTGGGGCTACCTTAACGAAGTAAATCAGTTCAATTTTCCTACTCCGCAAAAGGTTTATTCTGATACGGATTCTAGCGAGCTTAAGGCTCTTGAAGAGCTGATATCGCGTGAATTGAAAATTCGCAAAGTGCTACAGCTATATGGCTGGGATCATGGGGAGTCTCTTTATAGCCTACGTAAGGCAACAATGTCTGCCGCAGCGTTTTTGTTGCCCGCCTATCAGGATAAGAAGCAAGGGCGGGATAGATCAACCGTTGTGCTGCTTGATGTCAATCAAGTTGCACACATGGAGGTTTCTCGCATTGCGGCACGTAAACTTGGCTTAAGAGAACCTAGCTTCTCATTTAGAAGCCTGCTTCCAAGTCTAAGCAACATGAATAAACGTATGAGTATAAAAGATGAAAAATCTCTAATATTTATTGATTCCGATACAGTACATGCAGAAGGGCTTTTACAACGATCTCAGTCCGGTGGACGATTAACCGTGGAAGAACAAAGAGGAAAGGGCGGAAGGCCTGAAGCCTGTAGTTTTTTTAACGTGGCAGGCGTCTTTCTTGACATAAGAGTAAGGGGTGAGGTATATTCTCACTGTGTAACGGGCAAAAATTTATGCGCGGAATGTAAGCAGAAAGCAGTTCCAGAAGTAGTGAAAACACTGGAAAGAATTAACAAGACAAAAGTGATATAAAATAGACTAGGGGATACTACAGGAATGGAAAATAAGACTGTTTTGACGGGTGTGAAGCCTACAGGAACGCCCCATCTCGGTAACATGGTCGGCGCAATTCGGCCTGCTATTCAATTGGCATCTAAAGCGAAGAAATCTTATCTTTTTATTGCCGACTTACATGCACTCAATAGTGTCTATGATAGAGATGCTGTCAGGAACAGTTCATATGAAGTTGCAGCAACATTTTTAGCTTTAGGGCTGGATACAGAAAAAACCATATTTTTTCGACAATCAGACATTCCGGAAGTTAGTCAACTCTCGACCCTTCTTATGAATGTTACCCCAAAGGGGTTGATGAATCGCGGACATGCGTACAAAGCTTCAGTGGCCGAAAATCAAGAGAAAAGTCGGGATCCGGACGCAGGTATAAACATGGGGCTTTATACATATCCTATTTTGATGGCGGCGGATATTTTGCTTTATAATGCAGATGTCATTCCTGTTGGTCAGGATCAAAAACAGCATGTTGAGTTTGCCCGTGATATTGCAGGCAGTTTCAATCACATATACGGCAGGGAAATTCTTGTGATGCCTGAAGCGGTGATTGGTGAAACGGCAAATTCTATCCCCGGTTTTGATGGCAGGAAAATGAGCAAAAGCTATGGCAACACTATTCAAATTTTCGAAGACCCCAAGCGGCTTAAAAACTTAATCATGAAAATTGTAACGGACTCAAAAACTCCTGAAGACCCAAAAGATCCAAACTCCTCTACAATTTTTCAGCTCTATACTCACTTTGCCTCAACAGATCAAATAGAGTTCATGCGCCAAAGTTTTGAGCGCGGTGGCCTAGGGTATGGGGAGGCTAAGAAAATGTTATTGGAAGCAATCAACAATGACTTGCAGGGCCCCAGGGAGAAGTATCAAGAGCTCATGGCAAACAAAAAGATGATTGATGAGGTTTTGATAGAAGGAGCGCAGAAAGCACGCCAGTCCGCTCAAAGAACGCTTGATAAAGTATCTAGGGCCATGCTCGGACATTCACCTTTGGATACGAGCAGCGTACAAAAAAAAACAAGAGTTTATAAAACATAAAGCAGGGCCATGCTTCATCTGGTTTTTAAGAACTTTTCTTTTCAGAGAGGGAGAGGTTTTATTGCTTGTCTAGGCCCAAGAGATTATATAGCTCTCTCATATTGCTGAAGACGGTAGTTGCTCCAGCCTCTATAAGGCGCTGTCTCTGATAATCGTATTTGATATGGCTCCCACCAGTAAAGGCAATAACTTTCATATCTGCCCTTATGGCTGCTTGAATACCTGCAATACCATCCTCGATAACTAGGCACTTTTCGGGCGGATATCCCATTTTTTGTGCGGCCAGAAGAAACAAATCCGGGGCAGGCTTCCCTTTTGCCACCATATCGACGCTAAATAAATAATCTTGCTCAAAATACGCAAGAAGATTTGCGGTGTGAAGTGTCGTGTGTAACCTATTTTTCTGCGTATTCGAAGCTACGCACTTGTTTTTGAGTACAGCTAAAATACTTTCAATCCCCTCAATAGGAGACAATTCTTTATGATAGGTTTTAAATAGCTTACTAAGAAAAGCTTCATTGTAATCATTGGGGATAGACCTCCCCAAAAGTTGCTCTACCTCTCTTTTATTCTCTTCATTATTCCTGCCAGAAAATCTAAGAAGGTATTCTTCCCCAGTAATCGGGTACCCTAATTTAGAGATTTGCATAGCTCTAATGTTGCAAGCGATAACTTCGCTATCAACCAAAACACCATCGCAGTCAAAAATAAGAAGAGTATCTTTTATATCCATCTCTATGGGCTCCCCCATGTTCGTAAATAGATCTGATGTTTTGCCCATATCGCGTTGACCTGCTCCCAATAACTAGCCCAGTTTAGAGTAGAGCCTTGCCGGTTTATAGACGGGCGACTGCCGCCCGTCAATCTTGATGGCGCCGGGGTTAACCCCGGCGGCATGCGAAGCTCCTTTTTCCGCTTCGCATTTTGCGGCAACAAATTCCATCGGCATCAGATAGTTAAGCGAGCTGTGCGGGCGGACATGATTGTAGTCCTGCCGCCAGTCCTCGACGATGGCGCGTGCCTCCGTGATGCTGCCGAACCAGTGTTCGTTCAGGCATTCATCGCGGATTTTGTCGTTGAGGCTTTCGGTGTATCCGTTCTGCTGCGGTTTGCCGGGCTGGATGTAGTGCCAGTCGATGTTGTGTTCCGATGCCCAGATCAGCACGGCGCGGCAGGTCAGCTCCGGCCCGTTATCCGAGACGATGACCTTGGGCTTGCCGTGCAGGGCGATCAGCCTGTCCAGTTCCCGTACGACGCGCAAGCCCGGCATTGATGTATCCGCCATGATCGTCAGGCACGCCCGCGAGCATTGATCCATCACCGCCAGCACGCGGAACCGCCTGCCGTCCGTGAAGGCATCGCTCATGAAGTCCAAAGACCAGACCTGATGAACGCTATCAGGCCGCGGCAGAGGTTGCCGTGTACCCGTGGCCTTTTTGCGGCCTTTTCTGCGTTTGACCATCAGCTTCTCCTCCCTGTAAATCCGGTGGATCTTCTTGATATTGTCGGTAAAGCCTTCCCGCCGCAGAAAGATCGCCAGCCTGCGATAGCCGAACCTGCGGCGCTCGCCTGCCAGCACTTTCAGCCTCTCACGCAAAGCGGTATCAGGCGGGCGCGTGGAGCGGTAGCGGATCAGCGAACGTAAAGACCCGAGCGCTTTGCACGCCCGTCTCTCGCTCACCTCATGCGCTGTCTGCAAATACGCCACCGCTTCACGCTTTGCCTGCGGCGTCACCACTTTTTTGAATTAACGTCCTTGAGCATCACAATATCAAGACTGAGGTCGGCCACGATCCGCTTCAGCTTCGCGTTCTCCGCCTCCAGGGCCTTCAGCTTCCGCGCATCCGACACGTCCATCCCGCCGAACTTTGCCTTCCACTTGTAAAACGTCGCGGCTGCAATACCGTGCTTGCGGCACACCTCCGCCGTCGTATGACCGGACTCCTGCTCGCGCAATATCTTGATAATCTGCTCTTCTGTGAATCTTTTCTTCATCCGTCTGCTCCTTTGCCCGTCTCAGGGCTGGTTATGTTTAGCAGACTCTACTTATTTTTGGACTAATTTATGGGGGGCAGGTCACTGTAAATCACTTTATGCCCTCATTCTCCTCAAAATAGTCAGTCATTTGCCGCCTGTTAAAGACGCGTACTCAGTACTTATTCGTAATTACGCTATATCGAGTAGATCTAAGAATGGCCTGCGAGGTTAGATTCACGCGGCACCCAAAATAGATATTTATGCAGGATATCTCGCCCCGGTTGTAAAACTTTCAAATCGTTGGGTCGCTTTAGGTAACAGTCTCTTAGAGAAGTCAAAGCAGCTGAGATTTGATCTGTAAAGTGTCGAGGATTAACAAGAGTAACTGTGTCCCCGCCTAAACTTGTTTCTTTGCCATCCCATGGCCTTTTAGCTAGTTTTATAGACGCCTTCATTGCAGGATCGTATCTAAAGATATAGTAGCTCCCTGATTTAGTATTACACGTCAATGATGCATCATGAACGAGTCCGTTTCGCAGTGCATAAAGGGCATGCACTTCATCACTCATAGCAGCATAGTTCATAAAGTAGTATAGAGCATGATGTATAGAAGCCCCTTTAGTGGGATGCGCGACTTTTGCTCTATCGACATAGCAGCTCCCTATCTGATCTAAGATAGCGAATCCTGCCAGTAGCGGGGCATATTTCGAGGTATCTTTGATACCTCGAGATTGTCTCATCTCATGCTCTACTGCTTCAAGACATGAAGTTATCCAGTAGTCAATGGTCATTACGGGCTGTTGAACCGATAGATGACAACTAACCAGTTCATCATCTGTTAAATCCATCAGCTTTTTTGAGCTGTAGTCGCTAAACATCAAAAAAACAGCCTCCGATTAATCACGTCGTATTTTCTAATTTATTCCCACTTTCCAATTTTTAATTATCAAGAGGCAGCATAAAACGGGAGTGACTTATCTTCATGTCGTTATTTTCCGGCGCTCAAGAAAAACAGTGCCCTGCGCCACATAGATAACCTTGAACAGCGGCTTTGTAATCGGCTATCGCTTGTTTTCGCAGAAAACTTTTGAAGATCCTCTTCTCGGATAATTAAGCCCCGCTTGACTGCTAACCTTAAATGAAAATTTCTCCTCAGCTTTTGTATTTCATCTTTCAATAGATGCTTTGAGCTCACTATGAAGACCTCCTCAATTATACAAATTTTTACTGTTCTTAGGCTTGTCTTGTTTCTTGAAAAGCCCTTCAAAAAGCCCCCCTCCCTTTTTAGGCGGCGTATCTTCTTGCTCCTTGTTCGAAATTCTTGAGGTTCTTCTGCGGCCATATCCGTCCGGCTGAAAATGGTCAGAGACGGTTTTAATCATAGCTTGATAAAACTCCTTTTCAGCAGGTAGTGTTTGGTCGGAGATCTGCACAAGAAAACGACAGTCATTTTTATTACTGTATCCCCATAACGGCTGAACTTGGGCAATGAAATTATCGATGCTGAGAGGTTTTCCTAAGGTAATACCTTGTATTGGCAATTCTGCTTTGGCCGTTGCCCAGCGGTTTTGTGCTATGTCACGCAATATGATGCCCTTGCTAGTCAACTCAGCGCGGTAGATATACTCCGTATATTTATCGTTACCAGTATTCCAGCATGGGGGTGGGCCGACGCCCTTACGCAGAGCCTCTTTAAGAGCTGCCACTTGCTCCTGCAGAAGAGCTGTTTTTTCCTTCTCCTGCTCTAGTTGCTGCTGAGTAGTCTGCTCTTCTTTTAGCGTGTCGTCCCGTACTGCTTCGATGTTCTTTTCGATAGCAAGATTGTCAATGCCGCGGGAAATGACCTGTTCAATCTTCTCATCTCTACCTATTTTCAATTGACGCTCTTCAACTTTCTTAATGACTGGCGGCAGGCTTTCAACAACCCGAACGAGCTCTTCAGCCATGTCCGGCTCTTGCTGGTTTACCACTCGCGCAATACGCTCAATCTGTGATTTGTTCTTTGCTAAAAGAACCGAGATTTGCGCAGACTCTTTCTGCGCCCTATTTAGAAGCGTAGAAAACGCCAATAACAACAGAAAGATGACCAGTATAATAATCTCAGCCATTGTTAGACCGAGCAATATACCTCTCCGGTAGGATGAATTATTTCCTGAGACACTCATTACTGTAGCTTGTCCGCTAATGTTTTGGTCATCGAGACAAGAGAGTCATGGGTATCCTCAGTATATTTTCGAGACCTTTCAAGCTGCGCGCCTAGCTCATCAGCGTGCCGGGTGATGCCTTCCAATGCGGTTGCTTGTTGCTCCGTCAATCCAGAAAATCCCGATGATAGATACTCCAGTTGCTTTTGTAATTCCTTTACCAAAGTGGAGATAGCATGCATGTGCTTTGCACCATCACCGACGATAGTGGAATATTCTTTCATGTTCGATATTTGAGTATTCAAACCCGTCACGCTTTCGGCAAGGCCGCCGGAAGATTTAATCAAAACTTCAACAGATTGAGCGTGATCCCCAGCAAGCTTATTTAACTTTCTTGTCGTCTCCTCCAAATGACCAAAAATACTGTCAATTTTACGATTAATAATGCTGTCCGGCGTTTCCATCGTTTCTATTTTCTTATTCAGCCCTTCAAGTGCGGAAACTGTATTCGCAGAAACTTCCTTGGCTTTTAAGAAGGCCTCCTCGATTGACTGCTGAAGGCCTCTAGTATAGGCGTTGAATGTAGTCGATGCCTGATACAGATCTCCGGACAGCATGCTAGCGGCATGGGCAATTTTCGCGCGCGCCTCTTTTTCAATATCCTGTGGATCTTGGCGCATTTGAGAAAAGAAAACCCGAAGCGCAATGCCTACAATAGTTGACCAAAGGGCAACACCGAAACTGCCAATAATGTCGGCAGGGTCACCGCCTCCTATCGCATGGTCAACCTGAAAACGCCAAAGCGCGTACGCCAAACTAGCAAGCGTGAAGAGGAAACCCATGTAATAAGCGTTATCGCCGATCTGATCTTCACGAATATAAAAGAGGTTTGTTTTCCATGCTAGCCCGCAGTAAATCAGAATTAGAGTTACGGGTACAATGATGGCCACAAGATAGTAGTGAGGAAAATTAATCTTAATGACCCATACCAAGATTGCCCCCAAAAGCGCCATAAAGACAAAGAGCGCCTTCGGAAGTTCGCCAGTGCCGCGCAAGCGAGACTTATGATCTTTCTTATAAAGAGACTTCATATCATTTTTTCCTATATCGGCAAAAAGCGCGTGACTGTCGCGCCTTGATTTTCAAAGAAGCTAACCCAGAAATCCCTTAGCTTTGTTGTCTGTAACTTGGCAGCAGACTCCCTTCTTAAGAAGAAGATCTCGACATCAACATCGTGCAGATCTGATTTTATCATCTGCCAAACAGGGCTATCTTTAAAATCATCAAAATCGGGTACGCCCTTGAAAAAAGAGAGACGGTTCGTATGTTCTAAAAGGTCTGAAACGAGGATTAGCCTTCTTCTCTCGGCTTTACGATCAAGTCCGGTAAAGCTTGTTACCTGAACCGTGACCTGCCCCCTATAAAGGAGTCCAGTCAGAAGTGTGATTCTGCTATTCATAA
>CAZKBS010000022.1:0-30124 GCA_964551435.1 uncultured Micavibrio sp. | reverse complement strand
TTATGAATAGCAGAATCACACTTCTGCCTGGACTCCTTTATAGGGGGCAGGTCAGTGCGTAAAAGCAAAGAAGATTCTCCGGTTTTCTCGATACGTTTCACCAAAGAGGAGCGCGCAAGTCTGGATGCGGCGGCAGGTGATATGCCGATTGGAACGTATATCCGCTCAAGGCTTTTCGACACGCCAAGTCAGCGCCGCCATCCGAGGAAGCATCGCCCTGACATTAACCGCGCCGCGCTCAACAAGCTCTTGCGGGAGCTTGGGCGTCAACATATCGCCAGCAGCCTGAACCGCATCATGAAGGCCATTGAAGAGGGGGACGTGGAAATAGACGAGAAACTGGAAACCGAGCTGCGCTGCTTTCGTGCCGATCTTCGGGTGCTGATGCGCGGCATCAAGAAGGCAATGGGCAGGGAACTCTCCGAAGCTCAGTGGGGCGGCAAAAGATAGCCCTCGCGCTACCGCGCCCGTTCATAAACGGGCGTCGATTTTTCTACAGGAAAAACTGGGCGGGGCGTTTGTTGCCTTCGTGATGGGGCTTGAGAAGCTACGCAAGATTGCCGCGAATGTCTTTCATCAGCAGCATCAGCGTCATTTCATCGACGGGTGACGCTTCAAAGCCGAAATGTTGATAAAAGGATACGGCGTCTGCGTCGAGGGCATGTACAAGCACGGCGCGCGCGCCAATCGTCCCTGCCGCCTGCGCGCTACGCAGTAGCGCATCTTTGAGAAGTGCAGCGCCGATGCCCTGTCCTTGCGCTTCGGTATCTACGGCAAGACGCGCCAGAACAATAACGGGAACGGAGCCTTTCTGCGGCTGTCCTGCGGCAGTGCGCTTACCGGCTTTGGGGGTTGAGATGCTTCCCGCCGCTAGAGAGTAATAGCCAAGGACGCGCCAAGCGCTGTGAACAACGTAGGTTTGCGCTCCATCGCTTTTTTGATTGACGAGCGCATATTTCCGGAGCCACTCGTCAAGCGGCGGCTTGCCGCTGTTAAAAGCGGAAAGGTCATGCGTGGCGGAAAGTTTTTCTATGCCGGAAAAGGCGGGCGTTTTCTTGGAGCGCATAGCACTGGCTATTCCAGAGCCGATTTTTCGCTCAAGAGCTTTTTCAGGCGCGGCTTGCTTGTCACCGGACGGTCGAGCGCCGCCAGAAAATGCTTCATTTTGTCCGGCGCGATTTCAAACTCGGTGCGCTCGGTCAAATCCATCTGCACCTGCGTCATGAGGCGGTCGCGCACATAGGCGCTTTCATTGTCGAACTTGCGCGCCTTCGCGGCTTTCTTTATCAAGCGGCGCTCGGCAGGGGAGGTGCGGAAAGTCATCACCTGTCTCTGGCGCAGTGTTTTGGGGGCTTTGGTCGTTGCGGTCATCGTTTTATTCCTTCTGTATTACAATGTAACACAAATTTACGGATAAAGCCATGGCATAGGCGCGTGGCAGGCAACTCTATGGGAAGAAAGAGGTTTTTTGGTCGTGCTCTCAAGATGTCGCTGGAAAAAAGGCATGTGGATGAACCCTTTTCTATGATTCGCGCCGCAGCCCATAGCTGCGGCGCGATTTTTTACAGCCTAAACCCGCCCCGCGTTTTCTGCGCGGGGCGGGTTTGCCTTATGCGGGGGCGGCATTTACGCCGCCGCTATCTCCTTCTATCTCCTTCCTCTCCTGCAAGCCCTGCAGATAATCCGCCGCCCGTTGCGCATGCGCCGCCGCGCTGAAGATGGCGCGTTTGTCTTCCTGCAGGACTTTGAGCCAATGGCCGAGATAGGCCGCATGGTCGTCTCTGACCTCGGGCGTGATGCCGAGGTCTGCCGAGAGAAAGGCCGCGCCAAGTTCGGCAACAAGTTCTTCCCGCGCATAGCCATGATCGCCAAACCGCTTGGCGTTAAAGCTGCGGTCAAGGCGGCTCTTGTGGCTCGTCCAGTGCGTGAGTTCATGGAGCAGCGTTGCGTAATAGCTTTCTTTGTCCTTGAAAGCTTCAAAAGGCGGCATTTGCACAAGGTCTTTGCTCGGGGCGTAAAAAGCGCTATTTCCGCCGTGGCGAATGTCTGCGCCTGTCTGGGCGATAAACCGTTCTGCATGTTCCAGCCGCTCCGAGAGCGGCAGCGGGTTTTCCGGCTGGCCGTAGTAATGAGCTGGCAAGCCTTCAACCTGCTGCACGTTAAACACGGCATAGGCTTTCATAAACGGAATCTGTTTCTCGATTTCTTCGCCTTGGTCGCCTGTCTCGGTGCGTGTCAATTTATTGGCATAAACCACAAGGGCGCTTTTCTCGCCTTTGCGCACGTTCCCGCCAAGCTCTTGCGCCTGCTTGTAAGTTATCCAGATGGGCGCGGTATAGCCTTTTTCTACGGCTTCACCCCAAAGCAACAGGACATTCATGCCCTGATACGGAATGCCGTTATGCCGCAGGGGGCGGCATATTCTCCCTGCTGTATGCTCGGCGCTCCAAGGCTTCATCCATGTGCGGACTCCGCGCTCAAGATCGGCAATAATCCGGTCGGTTACGCGGCTGTAAACGTCTTTACGGTCGTTTGTCATGGCGGCTCCCTCCCTTACGCTGCTTGCGCTGTCAGCATCACATCGACAAAACCCGCCGCGCCGCCTGCCTGACGGATGAGGGATGCCGAGAAAATGTCATGAATAAGGGGCTGTGCCGATTGGGCAGTGGTCACTTTGAGACGGGTATATTCTTCGCCTGCGATACGGGAAAAAGTCTGGTTCGGCTCGGTGGAGATTTCCAGTATCTGGCCATTCCAGTTGATGGTTTGATATTCGGTCATGTCTTGCTTTCCTTCTTGGGTTATACGGGTTTCGCATGAAACCCGAACGCCAAGCGGCGAGCGCACATGGGGTGTGCAGCCGCAATATCTGACCGCGCCCTTGCGGGCAGGGGCGGCGCAGGCCGAGGGGTATCGCCCGTGTTGCACAAGCCCCATCTGATGCCAGCGTAGCTGGCGGGGCGCGGAAACATGGGGATACGGCCTGCGCCGCCGTTCATCGAAGACCCTTGCGGCTGCGAGGGGTTTACCCCTGAATCTGGATTTGTGATTTCTTTTTCATTTTTTTGCGAAAGCGATTGTGACCCGCATGGGCGGAGACGGTTTGTCCGGCTTCGTGAGCTGGCGAGTAAAGCGCGGTGCGCGGTTTCGCCGCGTATTCGTCCGAAGATCGGAACTCTTTGAATAATTATTTTTTTGCCTGAAAGGCTGTCGATGTTGGCGATGTCGCGTCGGGCAACGGCTTTTTACGGCTCATTCCGTTTCAGTCGGGGGTGCCCCTTTCTTGCACAGCTGAAGGGGTTTTCTGCCTGCCTTTCTTCTCCGCTACTCGGTCTTCTTATTTCGCATCGTGTCATCGGTTCGTCTTTAAGGACGCAAGCCGCAAGCGGCTTCTCCACTTCGTTGCGCCTCTCATTGAAACGCGATTCACGCTTGCCGCAAGAGGCAAACGACCGCGTTTCCGAGTGCGCCCAGACGATACGCGCTGCCATGTCCGCGTCATGAAGCCTGCGAGGGTCGCGGGTCGAAAGACGGGAGCAGAAAAATGTCCTATATCATCACGCAAGCGGAACTGGCACATCTGAACGAAACCGAACTGCGCAGCCTCTATCACCGGATACTGTCCGGCCTGTCAGAGCGCAGCCTGACCATCGACGATTGCCCGCTGGCGAAAATTGCTCTGCAAAATATCCTGAGCGTTATCGCCAGAAAACAGGCTTTGAAATACAAACCCCGGCGCATTTAAGCGCAAAAGAGAAACGCGCCACATAATGGCGCGTTTTCTTTAATATTGACCTTTGTTTATACCTTGCGAGCTGCCAGAAAGGAGGGCAATCCGCTTTTGCTTTTACCTGTGGTGATTTCATAGGTGCCGCCCAAAGGCTCTTCATCAAAGGCGGGGCCTTCTTTGGACGGCTTATATTGTTTGTTGTGGAAAACGCTCAAACGGTATTTGTTGCCTGTTGCGGCCTCAGTAAAAAAGACGAAAAGATTTTGCGACTTTCCCCATGCATGATCGTCTAGCCGTGCCGTCCATGTCCCTTCGGGTGCATCCATGACATATTCTTTCAGCTTTTCCGGCTGGGCATGAGTGTTAAAATTCTGAATGTTCTGACGCATGAAAACCTCACAATTTTAATCCTCATAGAATAACAAAGATTGCTTAATATTTTTTGATTGCGCTGGTCATACCCTGTTCAGGGTATTTACGACCACCATGACAGGCGTTCACCTGCCATTGCGCCCGTGGAGCAGTCGCGCCGTTCGGCTCTTTGTGCACCACGGTTTCGTATCCCGCGCCAAGGTGCCTTGGCTCATTCGGAATACGATGATTAAGGGAAGAGTGGTGCGGGCGGAGGGACTTGAACCCCCACAGGTTGCCCCAACGGATCCTAAGTCCGTCGCGTCTACCAATTCCGCCACGCCCGCATTGAGCATAAAATATACCATAAAGGATTTTTTACAATCAAAAAGGTGACGCCGTTTTCAGGGCGGCGCGGGGGATTGGTCGGGATTTTGGGACGAGCGGCGAGGCTTGGTGCGCTGCACGTTGATCGCACCCGCATCAATCCGGTCTTTAATATGAGCGGCATAAAACTCTTCGATCATTTTGACGCTGGTGCGGCAGTTATTGGCGATTTGGTGAATGTTTGCGCCTTCCATCAGGCGCATGGATATATAGGTGTGTCGAAGGCTATAGGCCGTGCGTAATTGACCGTCACGGTCTTTTTTTAGGCCTTCTTCGGCCAGTATTTGATTGAAAAGATGGCGATTGAACTTGCGGAATACCTTATCTGCCGGTTTAACTTCTTGAGCCAGTGAACCACTCGGCAGTTTTTCGTTTAGTTCCTGTTCGCGCCGCGCTTTCAGGCGGCGGAAAGGCTCAACGGCGCCGGGCATGCTTTTGCAAAAGCCGACGCCTGTTTTGCCTCGAACGTCGATCACAAGAATGGTTTGCTGTGTGGCATCATCATGCTCAATCGCCACGTCACGAAACTCGAGGCGGGCGGCTTCATCGGGACGCAATCCCGTATTGGCCATAAAAAGGACATAATCATGCATGTCTTCATAATGGCTTTTCCAGCCGGGGCGCTTGCCGTCCGTAATCCGTTTTCGGGTCGCGGTATAAAGTTGCTTGTATTCCTCGGGGGAAAACCATGCACGGCGTCCTTTTTTTTGCCTTGGGTCATGTAAGGCTGGGAGAGACTGGGGACAAAGGGAATCCAACCCATGCCTTCGGCATGTTTGGGAACCTGCCGGATAATCACAATTTCCTGCGTCATAGTGCTACGGGCAGGGGGCTTTCCGGAGATAGCGGGCTGCCCGTCTTGGGCTGGCTTTGCCGTGCGGGCGATAGTGTCTTCGGCCCGCTTGACGCGATAGGATTGGACAAGGCCACGATTGATTTCCGAAATATCCTTTTCTCCAAAGAAGGGGAGAATATGAACTTTCAGTCGGAGCTCCACCATTTCTACATATTTGGGACTTCTGGCCGAAGCGGCCAGTGCGCGGATTTCACGTAAATAATGTTCGGCAGCTTCTTTAAACCTGCGTTCGGGTTTAAGGACTTCACCGCGCCGCAGCTTGCCGCGCAGGTCTAGATACCATTCCTCGGCCACGTCTTTGGCGGGGTCGAGGTTTTCTTCGTGGGTGCTTTCTCTGAACCGTTTGCCTGCAACCCCCGTGTGGAGCATTGCCAAAAGCGCCCGTTGCCACGGCGGTAGACCTGTACGCGACCATCAAACATAAGGTGGGTTGTCATCGATTCGTCCCCTTTCTTGAGTGTGTCCACGGTGTGTCCAAGGGATATAAGTCCATATTAGCTTATAA
The DNA here is from genome assembly GCA_964551435.1 of uncultured Micavibrio sp. GTDB lineage: Bacteria > Pseudomonadota > Alphaproteobacteria > Micavibrionales > UBA2020 > UBA2020. The sequence continues at coordinate 24,295 of CAZKBS010000022.1, read as the reverse complement.
TTCCTTGAATTATCGTGAATTTATTGCTATTTACACTCGAATCTAATGGATTTAGGTTCCGGTGTCGCAAGACGTGTGGGTTCAAGTCCCTCCGCCCGCACCATACGCGCGCTTCGCGCGGACAACGAAAGGCAGCCTTGCTGCGAGAGAGATAACGCGGCCTCGCCGCAAGACGAAACAACAGACTTTAAGACAACGTACCAGAAAGAAAGTATTCCAGATGCAAATCACCCAGACCAAACAGGAAGCCCTGCTGCGCGAATTCACCGTCACCATGACCGCGCAAGAGATTGACGAGAAAATCAACGAGCGCCTGATGGAATTGGGCAAGACGGTAAAAATGCCCGGCTTCCGCCCCGGCAAGGTTCCGCTGCCGCTGTTGAAATCCAAATACGGCAAGTCGGTGATGGGCGAAGTGTTGGAAATCGCTGTCAACGACAGCACGCTGAAAGCCATCAACGAAAACAACCTGCGTCCCGCGATGCGCCCGAAAATCGAAGTGAAAACCTTCGACGAAGCCAAAGGCCTCGAATACACCATGGCGATCGAGATCCTGCCGGAAATCAAAGTTGCGGCGCTGGATGGCATCGCGCTTGAAAAGCTGGTTGCCAAGCCGTCTGACAAAGACATCAACGAAGCGCTGGAGCGCATCGCTGAAAGCAACAAAACCAGCGAAAAAGTCGAAGAGGCGCGCGCTGCCAAGAACGGCGACATCGTTGTTATCGATTTCGACGGCACGGTGGATGGAAAACCCTTCCCCGGCATGAAGGGCGATGACTTCCCGCTGGAACTCGGCTCCAAGAGCTTTATCGACACGTTCGAAGAGCAGCTCGTCGGCGCGAAAGTCGGCGACAAGCGCACGGTCAACGTGACCTTCCCCAAAGACTACGGCCACGAAGCGCTGCAGGGCGTTTCCGCTGTATTCGAAGTCGCCGTGAAAGAACTGCGCGGTTCTGTTGTGCCGAAAATCGACGATGCTTTCGCGGCGCAACTGGGCATGGAAACCCTCGACAAGCTGAAAGAGGAAGTCGCCAAGCAGATGCAAAAAGAATACGATCAGGTATCGCGCATGACGCTCAAGCGCGCGCTGCTCGACGTTCTGGACGACAAGCATGATTTCGAAGTGCCCGCCGGCATGGTCGAAGCTGAATTCGAAGGCATCCTGCATCAGGTACAGGGCCCGCACGACCACCATGGCGAACACCATTCGCACGACAACGTCGGCACGCCCGAAGAGCGCGAGGAGTACAAGGAAATCGCCCTGCGCCGCGTGAAGCTGGGTCTGGTTCTGGCTGAAATCGGCCGCGCCAACAAAATCGAAGTCACGATGCCCGAACTGCAACAGGCCGTGATCAACGAAGCCCGCCGCTATCCCGGTCAGGAAAAGCAGGTTTTTGAATTCTACCAGAAGAATCCGCAGGCGCTGGAGTCGCTCAAGGCTCCCGTTTACGAAGAGAAAGTGGTCGACTTCATTCTGGGTCAGGTCAAGGTCGATTCTAAAGACGTCAGCGTCGATGAATTGACCAAGGCGGCAGAGCAGGAAGCTCCGAAAAAGACAAAAAAGGCGGCTAAGAAGTAATTTTATTGCTTCTTAGGCCGCTTTTGGGTCAAAAAAAGACAAAAAGTAAAGAAAAAGTAAAAAAAACGTTTCCGTCGTTTCTGAAAACTGGGTTAGAATAACTCTATTCAAAAACGACTGCTCAATAACGTTGTGTAATCGACGTGTGTGCCTTCAATTAAGAAAAAACTGGCAAGCAAAGGAAACTGAAAGATGACCCAAGATTTTGACGCAAAAAGAGCGCGTATTGCAGATGAAGCAAACGACTACCTGCACAAAATGCTGCAGGCACAGTCCGAAGGTAAGCCGCTTGACGCTTATTTTGACGAAGCCGCTTCCAAGGCACTTTACAAAGTAACCGCCTCCATCGGTGGCGGTGTGACCAACGCCCCCCGCACGATCCCGTCCGTGACGGAAATCGAAGGCGGTCGCGAGCGCGGTTACGACCTTTACTCCCTGCTGCTGAAAAAGCGCATCATCCTGGTCGAAGGTCAGGTTGAAGACACGATGGCTTCCATCGTTTGCGCATCCCTGCTGTACCTGAACTCGGATCTCAGCGGCGAAGGCAAGAGCAAAGAGCCGATCACGATGTACGTGAACTCCCCCGGTGGTTCCGTTATCGCAGGTCTCGCCATCTATGACGTGATGCGTTCCATCGATGCGAACATCACCACGATCGGTACGGGTTATCAGGCATCCATGGGCTCGATCCTGCTGGTTGCCGGCGACGAGCGCAAGATGACCCGCAGCTCCAAATACATGATTCACCAGCCGCTGTCGGGCAACGGTCAATCGACCCAGCTGACCGACATCGAAATCGGCGCGGATTTCACCGACCGTCTGAAAGACGATCTGGTTGACATCTATGTCCGCCACACCGGCCTCAACCACAAATACTGGGAAACGGTTCTGAACCGTGACACCTGGCTGTCTGCGGAACAGGCAAAGAAAATCGGCATCGTGAACGAAATCATCGTCGGCACGAACAAAGCCACCATTCACGAAGAATTCTCGGTCAAAGCCGGCCGTCAGGAAGCCCGTGAATCGTATGTTCCGAAAACTGCCGTTGAAATCGCTGCCATCATCAACTCGGACGTTCCGGTTGATAACGGTACCGGCATCACCAAAAAGCCCACGGCTTTCCGCCCTGAGCTGGTGACCGCACTGTCGCAGTTCGAAGAATACTGGACCCCGTCGCTGAAAGCCCTGAAACAGCAGCAAGCTGCTGCCGCTTCGGTTTCCAACGACGATGTTTCCGCCGCTGCACCCGCCGCCAAAAAGGCCGCGAAAGGCGCTGCGCCGAAGTAAGGACTAAAAAAAGCCTTAAATTCATCTTTCAGGCTTGCTATGATGGGGCGGTCAGTTTTGCTGACCGCCCCCTTTCTTTGGATCGGGGCAGGGGACAGCCACTCGAAACGCCCGGGCAAACACGGGCACTATATAACACAAGGGGTACACCATGACTTACACGCCGGAACATATGAGCACGCTGATCCCGATGGTCATCGAGCAGACCGCGCGCGGCGAGCGTTCTTACGACATCTTTTCGCGCCTTTTGAAAGAGCGCATCATCTTCCTCTCCGGCCCCGTGAACGACTATGTCTCGACGCTTATCTGCGCGCAGCTGCTGTTCCTTGAAGCGGAAAACCCGAAGAAAGACATTTATTTCTACATCAACTCCCCGGGCGGCGTTGTGACCTCGGGTCTTGCGATGTACGACACCATGCAATACATCAAGCCCGATGTGGCAACGCTGTGCATCGGTCAGGCTTGCTCGATGGGTTCGCTGCTACTGGCGGCGGGTGCTGCGGGCAAACGCTACAGCCTGCCGAATTCGCGCGTGATGGTGCACCAGCCCTCCGGCGGTGCGCAAGGTCAGGCGACCGATATCGAAATTCAGGCACGCGAAATCCTGAGCCTGCGCAAGCGCCTGAACGAAATCTACGTCAAGCACACCGGCAAGAAAATCAGCCAGATCGAAGAAGCGCTGGAGCGTGACCGTTTCATGTCCGCCGAAGAAGCAAAAGACTTCGGCCTTATCGACCATATCGTCGAGCGCCAACCCTTCGACGGTGCCGACAAAAAAGCAGCCTGATATAAGGGCGCTTGGATGAACTGAACAAACAAAGCGGGAGGGTTTTTCAAACTCTCCCGCTTTTGCGTGAAACCCGGCGCCGCTGTGGCGCGTTACTATATCTGGATATGGGGATAGAGGGAAAACCGGCTATGCGTATGTATCTGCTTTTGGCGGCATGTGTATTTTGGGGCGCGGCAGCGGTAATTGCGGCCGAACCCGTGGCCGCAGAGCCGACACAGCCTGCCGAAGAAGCGCCAGCTGCGGGCAATCAGGCTTCGCCCCGCGACGCGGCCGCCCTGCCGCTGCCACCCATGGACGAGCAAATGCTCAAAGCCAAGGCCGATTACGAGGCCGCGACCAAAAACCTGACGCCGGAGCAGCTGGCGGCTTTGGCCGCGCTTGAACAGGAATTTGCCGCCACCATCGATGCCGACATGAAAATCCTGTTCCGCTCCGCCGAAATGGAGCATTGCCTGAAGAATGACCGCTTTTTCAAAGTAGACCAGAACGTGCATGTGCCGAATTTCATGAAATGGCGCAAGTCCATAAAAGACGCGCAAACCAAGGAACAAACGGCCCACCGCATCAAGCGCCAGCAGTATGATTACGTCCCTTTGAAAGTCCTCAACGAATACTACATATATCAGCAGAAGATGCTGGTGATGGCTGGCAAGTATATGGTGTATCAGCAGATGCAGAACGGCGATTATGCGGGCACCAATTGTGATGAACTGGCGGCGCGGCTGAAAAGAGGCGAGTGACGCTCAGTAACTTCGCCCCAAAAACACGAAAAAATCCCAAAATTTGCCGCAAAACAGCCGAAATTTTGCAAAAAACGGCCGTTTTGCGCTTTTTGCTTGTTTTATTAATAAAAGGCTCTAAATCTAGGTTTATGGGGCAAGGGGCCGTGCGGAAAACAGGGTAAAAAAGCCAAAAAAACGCAAAAATAGACCGAAATCAGCCGGATTTTTACAAAAATAGCTAAACTGGGCGCTATTTGCGAAATGTAAAGGTTTGTCGGGCATGATATCGGTGAAGCCATGCGCCTCCTTGAATACATAATAAAAACGAAAACAGAACAGGAATATAATGCAACACGAAACGGTCACCATCGGCGAAAAACATCCGGTACTGCCGCTGCGCGATATTGTGGTTTTCCCCCACATGATCGTGCCGCTTTTCGTCGGACGGGACAAATCCGTGCGCGCGCTTGAAAGCGCGATGGCCGATAACAAAAAAGTGCTGCTGGTCACGCAAAAGTCCGCGCAGCAGGACGACCCGACGCCGGGCGATTTGTATGACATCGGCACACTCGGCACTGTGCTGCAGCTTTTGAAGCTGCCCGATGGCACCGTGAAGGTGCTGGTCGAGGGCATCAAGCGCGTACAGATCATGTCCTACACCGACCGTTCGGAGTATTTCGAAGCCTATGCGTCGGAAGTCGAGGAGCGTCATATCGGCGGCGAAGCCATTGACGGCCTGATGCGCGCCTGCGTGTCGCAATTCGACCAGTATGTGAAGCTGAACCGCAAAATTCCGCCGGAAATCGTCTCGTCCATCGGACAAATCGACAGTGCGGCGAAGCTGGCGGATACGATTGCCTCGCATCTTTCGCTGAAAATTCCTGACCGCCAGAAACTGCTCGAAAGCCTCAACACGGCCGAACGTCTGGAACAGATTTTCGCTTTCATGGAAGGCGAGATCAGCGTCATGGAGGTTGAAAAGCGCATCCGTGGCCGCGTCAAGCGCCAGATGGAGAAAACCCAGCGCGAGTATTATCTGAACGAACAGATGAAAGCGATCCAGAAAGAGCTGAACGAGGGCGAAGACGGCCTCGACGAGCTGGCGGAGCTTGAAGAAAAAATCAAGAAAACCCGCATGAGCAAGGAAGCCAAGCACAAGGCGAATGCGGAGCTGAAAAAACTGCGCCAGATGAGCCCGATGTCGGCGGAAGCGACGGTCGTGCGCAACTATCTGGACTGGATGCTCGGCGTGCCGTGGAGCAAGAAATCCAAGATCATCAAAGACCTTAAATTCGCCGAAGGCGTGCTGGAAAAAGACCACTACGGGCTTGAGAAGGTCAAGGAACGCATCCTTGAATATCTGGCCGTGCAGCACCGCGCGAACAAGGTGAAGGGGCCGATCATCTGCCTCGTCGGTCCGCCGGGCGTGGGTAAAACCTCGCTGGGGAAATCGATTGCCAAAGCGACGGGCCGCAACTTCGTGCGTATGTCGCTGGGCGGTGTACGCGATGAATCGGAAATTCGCGGTCACCGCCGTACCTATATCGGCTCCATGCCCGGACGCATCATTCAGGGCATGAAAAAAGCCAAGACCTCAAACCCGCTGTTCCTGCTGGACGAGATTGACAAGCTGGCGCATGACTGGCGCGGCGATCCTGCGGCGGCGCTGCTGGAAGTTCTCGACCCTGAACAGAACAATACGTTCAACGACCATTACCTCGAGGTTGATTACGACCTGTCCGATGTAATGTTCGTATGCACGGCGAATACGCTCGACCTGCCGCGTCCTTTGCTGGACCGCATGGAGATTATCCGCGTCTCCGGTTATACCGAGGACGAGAAGGTCGAAATCGCGCGCCGTCACCTGCAGGACAAAACGACAGAAGCCAACGGCCTCAAGAAAGGCGAGTTCAGCATCAACGACGCCGCACTGCGCCATCTCATCCGCTACTATACGCGTGAGGCCGGCGTGCGCAGTCTGGAGCGTGAACTCTCCAACCTCGCACGCAAGGCGATCAAGGAAATCATGCTCGGCAAAAAAGACGAGATTTCCATCACGCCGAAAAACATCGAGAAGTACGCGGGCGTGCCGCGCTACCGCTACGGGCAGGCCGAAGAGCAGGACCGTATTGGTTGCGTGACCGGCCTTGCCTGGACGGAAGTCGGCGGCGATTTGCTGCAAATCGAATCCGTTACCTTCCCGGGCGGCAAGGGCAAAGTCAGCATGACCGGTAAACTCGGCGATGTGATGAAAGAGTCCATTCAGGTGGCCGAAATGCTCATCAAATCGCGCGCATCGCAACTGGGCATCAGCATGGCGACGCTGGATAACCTTGGCGTTCACGTTCACGTCCCCGAAGGCGCCACGCCCAAGGACGGCCCTTCGGCCGGTATCGCGATGGTGACGTCGATTGTGTCGTGCCTGACGGGCATTGCCGTGCGCAAGGATGTGGCCATGACGGGCGAGGTGGACTTGCTCGGTCAGGTGCTGCCGATTGGCGGGCTCAAGGAAAAGCTTCTGGCGGCGCTGCGCGGCGGCATCACCAAAGTGCTGATCCCCAAAGAGAACGTCAAAGACCTTGCGGAGATTCCGGACAACGTCAAAAAAGGCCTCGAGATTGTGCCGATGACGGTGATTACCGAAGTTCTTTCGCACGCCCTTGTCAGAATGCCGGAGCCGGTGGAGGAAAAACCCGCCGACCCTGCTGCTGCAAAAACCAGCGAAAACAAGGCAAAAGACGTTATTCATCACTAAACCCAATCAAACACACGGCGGCATTGCGCATAATACGCGCAGTGCCGCCGTGGCCGTTTAGGGTTGCAATCACGCGCATATCGTCGCAGGATAATCCCATCACGCAAGAGATATGGGGAACATCAGGGCATCAGCCCTGCCATGCCTTTTATCTGCCAACTTGCGGATATGTTGAAACAACAGATGAAGGGAGACTTCCCGTGAACAAGAACGAGCTCATCGACTACATCGCCGGCAAAAAAGGCGACCTGTCCAAAACCGTCATCGCGGAAATCCTCGATCTTGCCTTTGAAGGCATCGAAGGCGAACTGAAAAACGGCGGCGAAGTCCGCTTCGTTGGCTTCGGCACGTTTAAAGTCTCCCGCCGCGAGGCCTCCACGGGCCGCAACCCGCGCACGGGCGAAACCATCCAGATCGATGCCGCGAACCGCGTGAAATTCACGCCCGGCAAAGAGCTGAAAGAAGCCGTCAACGGCTAAAGCTAAAGCCTGAGAGCAGGGGCGGGGTTTTCCCCGTCTGCCAAGGCTCAGACAAAAACCCGGCCCGCGTGTGCGGCCGGGTTTTTTGTATCCGCGGATATATAAGAACAGGTATCAGAGGCCCAGAGTGGACTTCAAAACCTTGAGAGCGTCCTGATCGACCTTCATGCAGTTCAGATTTGCACGCTTCGATTCCAGAATTTCGCGCTTCTGCTGTGTGATGATATCGGTGAATTCCCAGCTGTTCTCGCCGAGCGGGCGCCAGACGGCCTGGGTCTTGCGGGTGTCAAAAGTATAGACCGTTGCGTTGTCTTGATCCGCGCACATCATAATGCCGTGTTTGGTTTTGCCGTCGTTGAATTCCAGCGGCGCGCGGAACTCGGCATTTTGCAAGCCATAGACGGCAGCCGCGCCAGCAAAGGCGGCGGTGAGAGTGAGGGCGAGAGCGGTTTTGTTTTTCATCATGCACCTTGTTTTAAACAGAATAGGAGATATCCTATCGCGTCTTTGATTTATGTCAAATTATTTCCAGTGATTATCTAGTAATGTATTGTTTTTTAAGAATAAAATTATTTTTATACACCTGTGTGCCGAAAAAAGCTCTAAAATCGCTGAAACAAAGCAGTTGACAGATTAGGGGCAATTTTATATCCGTATGGCCTGTCCGATTACGGACGGGCGCTTAGCTCAGTTGGTAGAGCACCTCGTTTACACCGAGGGTGTCGGGGGTTCGAGTCCCTCAGCGCCCACCATCTTTTCCCAGACATCGCCATAAAAAAGAGGGGCACGAAGCCCTTCAGATATATGCGCCTATTCAGAACGCGTCCGCAGGCTTTCCAGCTGGCGCACGGCGGCGTTGATTTTGAGATCCAGCATCTGCGTGCCGATTTTGCGCGACGCCAGCGATTTGTCGCCATTACCGCCGGCGGGCAGGCCGCTTTGGCTGTCATAGACGGTTTCGCTATCCCTGCGCACGCCTGCCGGATACACCACCAGCATTTCAGACGTATCGCGCATGGCCGCATGGCCGCCGATATCGCGGAATTTGTATCCTTGTTCCAGCAATTCTCCGCGCTGGCTGTTGGCAGTGTAGTAACTGTCGAGGCTGGCGGCGTGCAGGCCTTTATCAGCCCATTTCTGTGTCAGGCTTTGCGCTGCGGCCAGCTGGCCTTGCTGGTTGCCCTGACTATCGCCAATGAAAACAACATAACGGAAACCGTTGCGCAGGAAACTGTCGCCTGCGGCTTCGAGGAGTTTGGTGAAAATATCCTCCGGCACATGCAGCGTGCCGGGATAGGCAATATGCGGGTCTTCGGGCACATAGGCTATGACGGGAGCGATAAGCGCACGGCCTGCCGTGCGTGCAATCCGCTCGGCTGTGTATCGCACCACGTAATTATGCTTGCCTGTGACGATGTGGGGGCCGTTCTGCTCTGTCCCGCCAACGGGGATGATAACGGTGTCATAGCCATCTTGCTGGGCCTGCCAGATTTCTGTCCATGTCAGTTCTTCGGTATGCAGGCTGCGCGGCAGGCGCTGTTCTGTCATCGCATAGATGGACCACAAAAGCAGGCTGAAGAAAGCGAAAATGCCGACAATAATAAAAAAGTTACCGGCTTTTTTATCGCGGATGTCGCGAAACGACCAGACGAACGGCATCACGTAAATTTCCCATACCGAACGGAAGGGGTTTTTTTCTGACTTCCGGATGCCGAATTCGATTTTCTCGTACTGTTTGGGCACATATAGCGTGCCGAACATCCAGTCCCAGAACGAGAAAATCAGACCGAAATTCTTGTCCATATGTTTCTTGGCGGTGCTGTGGTGGATCTGGTGCTGCGCGGGACTGATGAAAACATACGACAGTTTTTGCCCCCAGCTGAACCAGATATGCGAATGCCGCAGGTTATAGCCGAGGATATAAAACAAAAAGACCACGATATTGATGCCAAACACCGTGTATTCGCGCGGCGTTTCGCCCGAAAGGTAGAAAAATCCGCCGGTCGCAAGACTGATGAGCAGCGCAGCCAGAAGCGCGTTGAGCAGCAGATCGACCGGATGCATGCGGTGCAGCGTCACAGGGTTCAACACTTCGGCGGAATGGTGCACTTTGTGAAAATGCCACAGGATAGGATTTTTATGCGTCAGGTAATGCGCCAGAAAAACGGCAAAATCACCCAGCAGCAAGGAAAGCGCTGTATAGCCGATTTTGGATGCGGCAGAGTCCAGTACCGGCGCATCCAGCGGGCCGAAGATACCGGTTGCCAATTGATAAACCGAAATTGAAAAGACGTGATTGCTGATCAGGAACTGGGCGGCGAAAAAATAATAAACCACCGCATTCGTGATAAAGAAAACGTAATCCTGCTGCGCCGATTTATGCGTATAGGCTTCGCCGCCGAAAACAAACTTCCAAAACCCTTTGGACGTATCCGGTTTCTCAAGCGCGGTCGAGGAACGGAAGGCAAGATACGAAAGATACGCCATCAGCAGCGACGACAGCAGATAAACGATAAAAAGCCGTTCATGCGGCAGTATCAGTGAAAACCATTGCCGGAACGGTTCCTGATTTGCGAAATCCAGCCATGAAAGATCGTCGAACATCCCGCCAGCCGCTCCACCCTTATGCCTGCGCGTACTGTTATATTATATAGGGGCGCGGGGGCCGGCGTTAAGTCTATTCTGTTTATCGTCTCATAAACCCGCTATCGGCTATGAAAAAAACAGGGCAGAGCACGATGTTACCTTGTAACGGGGCGGCTGTTATAAGATAACGAAAACCCGATATAAATGCGTATTTTAAGCGGAAAGCGGGCTGAAACGTTTTGCCTGCAGGGCTCTTGCAGGGGTATGCTCGGGGTATGACAGCACATCATCATTCTCATAGCGGCCATGCGCATGACCACGCCCACAGCGGCTGCAGCCATGATCACGGTCATCACCATCACGGCCATGGCCATCATCATGGTCACGGGCATCATCACCATGTGCCCAAGAATTTCGACCGCCGCTTTGCGATTGGCGCAGCGGTTAACATGCTGTTCGTGGTGCTGGAGCTGACATTCGGTTTTATCTCCAACTCCCTCGCGCTGGTGGCGGATGCGGTGCATAACTTTTCGGACGTGGTCGGGCTTTTGCTAGCCTGGGGCGGGGCGTGGCTGGCGCGGCTGCTGCCGACGGCGCGGCGCACATACGGCTTTCGCAGCGCCACCATTCTGGCGGCGCTAACCAACGCAGCGCTGCTGTTTTTGGTTGTTGGCGCGATTGTCATCGAAGCTTTTCACCGTTTCATGAAACCCGCAGAAATGGCTAGCATGACGGTCGTCTGGGTGGCGCTGGCAGGGATTATCATCAACGGCGGCACGGCGATGCTGTTCTGGCACGGCCAGAAAGACGACATCAATATCCGCGGCGCGTTTTTGCACATGGCGGCGGATGCCGCAGTGTCGCTGGGTGTTGTGCTGGCGGCATTGGCGATTATGGCGACGGGCTGGTACTGGGTGGATCCGGTCATCAGTCTGGTGATTGCGGCTGTTATTCTCTGGAGTACATGGGGGCTGGCGCGGGAATCGCTGCATTTGTCACTGGCGGGGGTACCGCCACAGATTGACCACGAAGCCGTGCGCGCATGGCTGGCGCAGCTGCCGGGCGTGACCGAGGTGCATGATTTGCATATTTGGGCGCTCAGTACGACCGAAAATGCGCTGACGGTGCATCTGCTGCGGCCGGAAGCGGTGGCCGATGACGGGTTTTTGCAAATGATCGCGGAGCAGCTGCAAAAGCGGTTTCAGATTCACCATCCGACGATTCAGATTGAAATCGGCAACGCAAAAGAGGGCTGCAAACTGGCGCCCGCGGATGTGGTGTAAGCAGGGCTTTTTTGTTTATCCAATGAAATCATGCGGATAAGTCCTTAAAACATCCGCGGAATAAATTCGTGTTATGTCGCTTTTATTCCGTTGACACGGCCAGCAAAAAACGTCATTAAATACGTCCTGACTGCAAGAGAATTGCGGGTGTAGCTCAGCTGGTTAGAGCGCATGCCTGTCACGCATGAGGCCGCGGGTTCAAGTCCCGTCACTCGCGCCATTCTCTTCCCCGACCGGGGGTTTAACACCGTCGTGACCGGTGTTCAAAATAATCCTGAAAAACCCTTTTTTTTCAAACATAAAAGAGCTAAAAGCTCTTTGCCCCTGTCGTAGACAGGCGTAATATTGTTTCGCCAGTGATTCCCGCCCGCTGCGGACGGTTCATGTCATTGGCGTTGATCCGTCTTTCCAAGGAAGCGCGCGACATGATTGCGACAAACATTCTCAGCGATTACTTGCCGATTGTCATCTTTCTCGGCATTGCTGCCGGCCTTGCCATTCTGATGGTGCTGGCATCTTTTCTGGTCGCCCGTCAAAATCCCGACAGTGAAAAAGTATCGCCGTATGAATGCGGCTTCGAGCCCTTCGGCGATGCGCGCAGCAAGTTCGACGTGCGCTTTTATCTTGTCGCCATTCTTTTCATCATCTTCGATCTTGAAATCGCGTTCCTGTTTCCGTGGGCGATTACGCTGGGTGAAATCGGCGTCTACGGTTTCTGGTCGATGATGATTTTCCTCGGCGTGCTGACTGTGGGCTTTATTTACGAGTGGCGCAAAGGCGCCCTCGACTGGGAGTAATCGCATGGACACCAAGATTAACTACGAGCAGAAAATCCCCCCGGGATCGGCGCAAAGCCCTGTGATACAGGCCGCCGCGGAAGAGCTGCAAACAAAGGGTTTCCTGGTCACGCAGGTCGACAAGCTGCTGGACTCTGCACGCGCGGGTTCGCTCTGGCCTATGACGTTTGGTCTGGCCTGCTGCGCGGTCGAGATGATTCACAGCTACATGTCGCGCTATGACCTTGACCGTTTCGGCGTTATTCCGCGTCCGAGCCCGCGCCAGTCCGACGTGATGATTGTCGCCGGCACGCTGACCAACAAAATGGCGCCCGCGCTGCGCAAGGTCTATGACCAGATGGCCGAGCCGCGCTGGGTGATTTCCATGGGCTCCTGCGCCAACGGGGGCGGGTACTATCACTATTCCTATTCCGTCGTGCGCGGTTGCGACCGCGTTGTGCCGGTGGATATTTACGTGCCCGGCTGCCCGCCGACCGCGGAGGCCTTGGTCTATGGCATCCTGCAGCTCCAGAAAAAGATCCAGCGCGAAGGCTCGCGCCTTGTGAGGTAACCAGACATGTCCGTCGAAAACGTCGAAGCCCTTGGGGACTATATCGAGGCGGCGATGACGCCTGCCATCCTCAAAAAAGAAATGATCCGCGGCGAGCTGATTTTCACCGTGCGCCGCGAAAACCTGCGCCGTTTCCTGACATTTCTTATCAACGACGCGAACTGCGATTTCCGCCAGCTGATGGATGTCTGCGGCGTGGATTACCCCGAACGCGACGAGCGTTTCGAGGTGGTCTATAACCTGCTGAGCCTCAAACACAACCACCGCATCCGCGTCAAAGTGACCACGGACGAGGAAACGCCCGTTGATTCCGTCTGTGGTATTTTCAGCGGTGCCAATTGGTTTGAACGCGAAGTGTGGGACATGTACGGCATCCGCTTCAACGACCACCCCGACATGCGCCGCATCCTGACCGATTACGGTTTCGAGGGACACCCGCTGCGCAAGGATTTCCCGCTGACCGGCTTTGTCGAGGTCCGCTATGACGAGACGCAAAAACGCGTGGTCTATGAACCGGTGAAACTGGCGCAGGAATTCCGCAATTTCGATTTCACCAGCCCGTGGGAAGGCATGACGACCATGCAGCTTCCGGGCGACGAAAAGGCCGTGAAGCAAAAAGTCGGCGCGGACCTGAAACCGTTTGAGGAGAAAAATTCATGAGCGCAGAGGACATGGACATCGCCCCGCGCGAGAAGATCAAGCCCTATACCATCAACTTCGGCCCGCAGCACCCTGCGGCGCACGGCGTTTTGCGCCTGATCCTTGAAATGGACGGCGAGGTGGTGGAGCGTGCCGATCCCCATATCGGTCTTCTGCATCGCGGTACCGAAAAACTGATCGAATACAAAACCTATCTGCAAGCCGTGCCGTATTTCGACCGTCTGGATTACGTCGCGCCGATGAACCAGGAACATGCTTTCGCGCTGGGCGTTGAAAAGCTGCTGGGGATTACCGCGCCCGCGCGCGCGCAGCACATCCGCGTGCTGTTCGCCGAACTGGGCCGCGTTCTGAACCATATTTTGAACCTGACGACCTATGCGCTCGACGTGGGGGCGCTGACGCCGGCGCTCTGGGGTTTCGAAGAGCGCGAAATCGGTATGGAGTTTTACGAGCGCGTTTGCGGCGCCCGTCTGCATGCGAACTATTTCCGTCCGGGCGGGGTGCATCAGGACATGCCGGCAGGCCTTGCCGAAGATATGTACCAGTATGCCGATACCGTGCTTGAATTCATCAACGACATGGAAAGCCTGCTGACCGAAAACCGCATTTTCAAACAGCGCACCGTCGATATCGGTATCGTGTCGAAGCGCGAGGCGCTTGACTGGGGCTTCTCCGGCCCCATGCTGCGCGCATCGGGCGTGCCGTGGGATTTGCGCAAATCGCAGCCCTATGATTGCTATGCGGATATGGATTTCGACATTCCGACCGGCACCACGGGCGATTGCTACGCCCGCTATCTGGTGCGGGTCGAGGAAATGCGCCAGTCCTGCAAAATCATGAAACAGGCGATCGAGAAAATGCCCAAGGGCCCCGTGATGGTCGACGACCACAAAATCACGCCGCCCAAACGCGCAGACATGAAAAACTCGATGGAAGCGCTTATTCACCACTTCAAACTCTATACCGAAGGCTATCACGTGCCGGCGGGCGAAACCTATACGGCCGTCGAGGCGCCCAAGGGCGAATTCGGCGTTTATCTGGTGTCGGACGGTAGCAACAAGCCGTACCGCTGCCACATCCGCGCCCCGGGCTTCGCGCATTTGTCGGCCATGGATTTCATGTCGAAGGGCCACATGCTGGCCGATGCGGTGTCGGTCATCGGCTCGCTCGACATCGTTTTCGGCGAGATTGACAGGTAAGGAAACAGGAATAAAAACATGTCGCACGCATGTCACAAACATTTCGAACAGCCGAAAGAATTCAAGTTCTCCGCCGAGAACCTGAAGAAGATCGAGCAAGTCATCGCCAAATACCCCAAGGGCAGGCAGCAAAGCGCCATCATGCCGCTGCTCGACCTTGCGCAGCGCCAGCATGACAACTGGATACCCGAGGCCGCGATGGAGGAAATCGCCCGTATCCTCGACGTGCCGCGCATCAAGGTGTTCGAGGTCGCGACTTTCTACACCATGTATAACCTCGTGCCGCGCGGCAAACATCACCTGCAATTCTGCACCACGACGCCGTGCTGGTTGCGTGGCAGCGCCGAGGTTGTTTCGGCCTGCGAAAAACATCTGGGCATCAAACTGGGCGAAACGACCGAAGACGGCATGTTTACCATCACCGACGTCGAATGTCTCGGCGCCTGCGTGAATGCCCCCGTCGTGCAACGCAACGGCGATGAATATTACGAAGACCTGACACCCGAAAACGTGATCAAGGTGCTGGACGACCTCAAGGCCGGCAAGACGCTGGAACACGGCTCCAAAGGCGGGCGCAACAAATCCATGAGCGCAGCGGGCACGACGACGCTGGTCGAACAGGCGGGCAAAGCCGGTGTGCCGGTTGCCGCCGATGCTGCGAAGGGGAAAAAATAATGTTGCAAGATAAAGACAGGATTTTTACCAACCTTTACGGCTGGCAGGGCGCCGACCTGAAATCCGCGCAGGCGCGCGGTGACTGGAGCGGCACCAAGGATCTGATGGCCAAAGGCCATGACTGGATTATCGAAGAAGTCAAAACGTCCGAACTGCGCGGCCGCGGCGGCGCGGGCTTCCCCACCGGCATGAAATGGTCTTTCATGCCCAAGGAAAGCAAGGATGGTCGCCCGAACTACCTCGTCATCAACGCCGACGAGTCCGAACCGGGCACCTGCAAGGACCGCGACATCATCCGGCATGAACCGCACAAGATTGTGGAGGGGGCTCTGCTTGCCTCCTACGCCATGCGCGCGCATGCCTGCTATATCTACATCCGCGGCGAATTCTATATGGAAGCGATGGCGCTGCAAAAAGCCATCGACGAAGCCTATGACGCCGGTCTTATCGGTAAAAACGCCTGCGGCAGCGGCTGGGATTTTGACCTGTACCTGCACCGCGGGGCGGGGGCTTATATCTGCGGCGAAGAAACCGCGCTTCTGAACTCCCTCGAAGGCAAAAAAGGCATGCCGCGCAACAAGCCGCCGTTTCCGGCGGGCGCGGGTTTGTATGCTTGCCCGACGACGGTCAACAACATCGAAACCATTGCCGTTGTGCCGGAAATCCTGCGCCGTGGCGGCAGCTGGTTCGGCTCCATCGGGCCGGAAAAAAACCGCGGTACGAAGGTGTTTTGCATCTCCGGCCACGTCAACAATCCTTGCAACGTCGAAGAAGCTCTCGGCGTGCCGCTCAAGGAACTCATTGAAAAACACGCAGGCGGCGTGCGCGGCGGCTGGGATAACCTGCTGGCCGTCATCCCCGGCGGCTCTTCCACGCGTCTGTTGCCGCGCGATGTGTGCGACACGATCACCATGGATTTCGACGCCCTGCGCGCCGCGTGGTCGGGGCTTGGCACCGCGGGCGTGATTGTCATGGATAAATCGACCGACGTGGTTTATGCGATTGCGCGTCTGGCGCGTTTTTACTGGCACGAAAGCTGCGGCCAGTGCACGCCCTGCCGCGAAGGCACGGGCTGGATGTACCGCATCATGCAGCGCATGGTGAAGGGGGAGGCGAATATCGAGGAAATCGACATGCTCCTCGACATCGGCTCCGAAATCGAAGGTCATACCATCTGCGCGCACGGTGATGCTTCGGCTTGGCCTATCCAGGGTCTCATCAAGCATTTCCGCCCCGAAATGGAAAAGCGCATCCTCGAATACCGCAAGAGGTTGGTGGCGTGATTAGCTTTCTTCTAATGTTTCTTTTTAATTCGTTCTTTTTCGCCTTTGCTGCACTGGTGGCGTTCTTTGCCATTTGGTGGGTGAGCGATGTATTGACGCAGCATACAACTGTTGCGATTAAGAGTAGCCATGTACTTGCAGAGTTGTTGACAGGGCTTTTTCTAGCCTTTCTCTACCCTTTGCTTGCGACGTTCTCAATCATTAATAGAAAAGCGGGGCTAATCAATCTTTTTGGATATGTGTGCGTGGCTATAGCTTTATCGTGGCCATTGATACATCTATTAGGTATGAGCTATTCCTTTTCGTTTTGGTCTATTTCATTGGTCTTGGTGGCTTTTTTGCTTCATTTCGGATTACTGAGGCTGACGCTACCGGAGTATTTCGATGCACCTCACGAATTTAGATATCGTGAAAACGCAGGAGAACAATAACAATGCCTAAACTCACAATCGACGGCATGGAAGTCACGGTAGAGCCGGGGACTTCGATTATTCAGGCGGCGGAGCAGCTGGGGGTTGAAATCCCGCGTTTCTGCTATCACGACAAACTGTCCGTGCCGGCCAACTGCCGCATGTGTCTGGTCGAGGTTGAAAAATCACCCAAGCCTGTCGCCTCCTGCGCGATGCCCTGCGCCGACGGCATGAACGTTTTCACCAAATCGCCGCTGGCGCAAAAAGCGCGCAAGGGCGTGATGGAAATGCTGCTGGTCAACCACCCGCTGGATTGCCCGATTTGCGATCAGGGCGGCGAGTGCGATTTGCAAGACCAGGCCGTCGCCTACGGTTTCGACCGTTCGCGCTACCGCGAAGAAAAACGCGCGGTGAAAGATAAAGAACTCGGCCCGCTGGTCAAAACCGTCATGACGCGCTGCATCCACTGCACGCGCTGCGTGCGCTTCGGCGATGAAATCGCGGGCGTGAGCGATATGGGCGTTTTGAACCGCGGCGAACATTTGGAGATCGGTACCTATGTCGAACAGATGGTCGGATCGGAACTTTCGGGCAACCTTATCGACGTCTGCCCCGTGGGTGCCCTGACGTCGAAGCCCTATGCCTTCACGGCGCGCCCGTGGGAACTGCGCAAGGTCGACAGCCTTGATGTGTTTGACGCCGTCGGTTCCAACATCCGCATCGATACCCGCGGCGGCGCTGTTATGCGTATCCAGCCGCGTCTGAACGAAGATGTGAACGAAGAGTGGATTTCCGACAAAGTGCGCTTTTCGTGGGACGGCCTCAAGCAAAGCCGCCTCGATACCCCCTATGTGCGTGTGGACGGTAAACTGAAACCCGCCAGCTGGGGCGAGGCGTTTGGCGCCATCGCCGACCGCATCGCAGGGCTGAGCGGCGAGAAAATGGCCGCGCTTGCCGGCGATACGGCGGATTGCGAAGCCATCGTCGCGCTCAAGGACCTCATGACAGCGCTGGGCTGCACCGCGTTTGAATGCCGCACGGATGGCGCGCAGTTCGACACGTCCACGCCCGCAGGCTGGCTGTTCAATACCACGATTGCAGGGCTGGAGCAGGCGGATGCGATTTTGCTCGTCGGCACCAACCCGCGTACCGAAGCCGCGCTGATTAACGCGCGCATTCGCAAAACGTGGTTGGCGAAACGCATCAAAATCGGCCTCATCGGCGCGCAGTGCGACCTCAACTACCCCGTGAAATATCTGGGGGCAGGGGCGGAGACGCTGGAAGAACTGGCCGCAGGCAAAGGCGCTTTCGCCGATGTGCTGAAGGGGGCGAAAAACCCTGTAATTATCCTCGGCATGGGTGCGTTGCGCCGTGCGGATGGCATGGCTATCCACGCGCTCGCCCGTAAAGTCGCCGCCACATATAATATGGTGCGCGAAGACTGGAACGGCTTCAACCTGCTGCACACGGCGGCCAGCCGCACGGGTGCGCTCATGCTTGGCTTCACCGGCGGCAATCTGGATAAAATGCTGTCCGCGCAGATGCTGTATCTGCTCGATGCCGATAACATTCCGGTTGAGAAAATCGGCAAAGACACTTTTGTTATCTATCAGGGCCACCATGGCGACAAGGCGGCGGCGCGTGCCGACGTTATTCTGCCGGGTGCCGCCTATACCGAGAAAAACGCCACCTACGTGAATACAGAGGGCCGCGTGCAAACCGCACGTCAGGCCATATTCCCGCCGGGCGAGGCGCGCGAGGACTGGAAAATCATCCGCGCGCTGTCCGAAATGCTGGCGAAAACGCTGCCCTATGACGACATCGCGCAGGTGCGCGCGCGTCTGGCCGCGGTCAACCCCGCATTTACCGCATTGAACCAGCCGCTGAAGGCGGAATGGAAATCTTTCGGTACCGAAGGGAAGGCCGACAAGGCGCCCTTTGCCGTGGCGGTTGAAAACTTCTATCAAACCGACAGCGTCACGCGCGCATCGAAAACGATGGCCGCCTGCACCGCTGCCTTTGTCGCGAACGCAACGACTGTGAAAACGGGGACGTGATGCCTGAATATCTTCCGCAATTCCTGCTTGAATGGATGCCGTTTCTGGGCTCCGAATTCTTCGTCGCCTTTGTCTGGCCCGTTGTAACCATCGCGCTTTATATCCTGGCGCTGGTCGTGCCGCTGATTTTGGCCATGGCTTATCTGACCTATGCCGAGCGCAAAGTGCTGGCCGCGATGCAGCTGCGTCAGGGGCCGATGATGGTGGGCCCGTTTGGCCTGCTGCAGCCGCTGGCGGATGGTATCAAGCTGCTGGGCAAGGAAACGATTATCCCGCGCGGCGCGAACCGTTTTATTTTCGTCATGGCGCCGATGCTGACCTTCATGCTGGCGCTGGTCGCATGGGCAGTTATTCCGGTCAATGCGGGCTGGGTGCTCGCGGATATCAACGTCGGTATCCTGTATCTTTTCGCCGTGTCGTCGCTGGGCGTTTACGGGATTCTGATGGCGGGCTGGGCGTCGAACTCGCGCTATGCCTTCCTCGGCGGTTTGCGTAGCGCCGCGCAGATGGTGTCGTACGAGGTTTCCATCGGTCTTGTGCTCGTTACCGTTTTGCTGACCACCGGTTCGCTGAACCTGAGCGATATCGTCATGGCGGATCGTCCGTTCTGGGTCGATCTGCTGCTGTTCCCGATGTTTATCGTTTTCGTCATTTCGGCACTGGCCGAAACCAACCGCGCGCCGTTCGACCTGCCGGAAGGCGAGTCCGAACTGGTCGGCGGCTACAACGTCGAATATTCGTCCATGACCTTCGCCCTGTTCTTCCTGGGTGAATATATGAACATGATTTTGATGTCGGGCATGACGGCGGTGCTGTTTATGGGCGGCTGGCTGCCGCCGTTCGGCATCGAGGCGCTGGCGGCTGTGCCGGGCGTGATCTGGTTCGCGCTCAAGGTCTCCTTCGTGCTGTTTATTTTCCTGTGGGCGCGCGCGACGTTGCCGCGTTACCGCTATGACCAGCTGATGCGTCTGGGTTGGAAAGTTTTCCTGCCGCTGACGCTGTTCTGGGTGGTCGTGGTGGCCGGTGCCCTTTTGTACAACAATGCCTTGCCGGGGATGGAATAACCATGTCGTTTCTTGACCAAACCGCCCGCAGCTTCCTGATGACCGAGCTGGTGAAGGGTTTTGCCCTGACGCTGAAATATATGTTCAAGCCGAAGGTGACCATTAACTACCCCTTCGAAAAAGGCCCGATCAGCCCGCGTTTCCGCGGCGAACATGCGCTGCGCCGCTATCCGAACGGCGAAGAGCGCTGCATCGCCTGCAAACTGTGCGAGGCGATTTGCCCCGCGCAGGCGATCACCATCGAGGCAGAACCGCGCGATGACGGCAGCCGCCGCACCACGCGCTATGACATCGACATGACCAAGTGCATTTACTGCGGCCTGTGTCAGGAAGCCTGCCCCGTCGATGCGATTGTTGAAGGCCCGAATTTCGAATTCGCGACTGAAACCCGTGAAGAGCTTTATTATAACAAACAAAAGCTGCTGGATAACGGCGACCGCTGGGAAGCGCAAATTGCCGCGAACCTCGAAGCCGACGCGCCGTACAGATAAGGACAACGGACATGATCGAAGCCATTTTCTTTTACGCCTTCGCCGCGGTGCTGCTGCTCAGCGCCGTGATGGTGATTTCGGCGCGCAACCCGGTGCATTCGGTGTTGTTCCTCATCCTCGCGTTTTTCAATGCGGCGGGGCTGTTCGTCATGCTGGGCGCCGAATTCATTGCGATGATTTTGGTCATCGTTTATGTCGGCGCGGTGGCCGTGCTGTTCCTGTTCGTGGTGATGATGCTGGACATCGATTTCAACGAACTGCGTCGCGGCATGAAACAGAACGCACCGATTGGCGCATTGATCGGCGGCATCCTGCTGGGTGAATTCGTCTGGATGTATCTGACGTGGCCCGAACTGGCGCCGGATATGGCTGAAAAAGTATCCCAGCCGATGCCGGATGCGCAGGCTGTGACGAATACCCATGCACTTGGCCGCATTCTTTATACGGAATACGTTTATTTGTTCCAGCTGGCAGGGCTTATCCTGCTGGTCGCCATGATTGGCGCGATTGTTCTGACCCTGCGCAGCCGTCCGGGCCTGCGCCGCCAGAATGTTTCCGCGCAGGTGAGCCGCAACCCCAAAGACGTGCTCAAAATCGAAAAAATCTCAACCGGTTCGGGAGTATCCTGATATGTGGGACATCGGCATTACGCATTTTCTGGTGCTTTCGGCCATGCTGTTTACGCTCGGCGTGTTCGGCATTTTCCTCAACCGCCGCAACGTCATCGTCATTTTGATGTCGATTGAGCTGATTTTGCTGTCGGTTACCGTGAACCTTGTCACGTTTTCTGCGCATCTGCACGATCTGGCGGGACAGGTTTTCTCGATGTTCATTCTGACCGTGGCGGCGGCGGAGGCGGCAATCGGCCTTGCCATCCTCGTCGTTTTCTTCCGCAATAAATCGTCGATTGCGGTCGAAGATATCAGCACGCTCAAAGGTTAAACGATAAAAAGAACGCCCAAAGGGGTTAACGGACATGGAATATATCGCAGTTTTATCGCCGCTGGTCGGCGCGCTGGTTGCAGGGCTTTTCGGCAAGCAGATCGGCGATCGCGGCGCGCAGTTCATCACCTGCGCCCTGATGGTGGCCGCGTCGGTGGCCTCTGTCATGCTGCTGCGCGAGGTCAACTTCGGCGGCGCGCCGCGCACGGTGGAGCTGTTCACCTGGATTGCTTCGGGCGACCTTAACGTCAAATGGGCGCTGCGTTTCGACCAGCTGTCTGCGGTGATGGGCGTTGTTATCACGCTGGTATCGACGGCGGTGCATATCTATTCCGTCGGCTACATGCACCATGATCCGGCGCAGGGACGCTTTATGTCCTATCTGAGCCTGTTCACCTTCGCGATGCTGATGCTGGTGACGGCGGACAACTTCGTACAGCTGTTCTTCGGCTGGGAAGGGGTGGGGCTGGCGTCTTATCTGCTCATCGGCTTCTGGAACCAGAAAGACAGCGCCAATGCGGCGGCAATTAAAGCCTTCGTCATGAACCGTATCGGCGACTTCGGCCTTGCGCTGGGGATTTTCGCCGTGTTCCTGACCTTTGGCACGCTGAATTTCGATGCTGTATTCGCGCAGATGGCCGATAAAGCCGACAGCTACAGCGAATTCCTTGGCTATCACGTTCATACCCTCAGCCTGATTGGCATTCTGCTGTTCATCGGTGCGATGGGTAAATCGGCGCAGCTGGGCCTGCATACGTGGCTGCCTGATGCGATGGAGGGCCCGACGCCCGTATCCGCGCTGATCCACGCCGCGACCATGGTGACGGCAGGGGTGTTCCTTGTCGCGCGCATGTCGCCGCTGTATGAATTCACGCCGGAAATCCGCGAATTTATCGCGGTTATTGGCGCCTGCACGGCGTTTGTTGCGGCGTCGATTGCGCTGACGCAGTTCGATATCAAGCGGGTAATCGCCTATTCGACCATGAGCCAGCTGGGCTATATGTTCTTCGCGCTTGGCGTATCGGCCTATAGTGCCGCGATGTTCCACCTGTTCACGCACGCGTTTTTCAAGGCGCTGTTGTTCCTTGGCGCGGGTTCGGTTATCCATGCGATGTCGGACGAACAGGATATGCGCAAGATGGGCGGCATCGCCAAGCATATCAAATTCACCTATGCGATGATGTGGATCGGTAACCTTGCGCTGGCCGGTGTGCCGGTATTCGCGGGGTATTATTCCAAGGATATGATTTTGGAATCCGCCTTCGCGGCGCATAGCCCTGTCGGTACCTTCGCCTTCTGGATGGGGATTGCTGCCGCGTTCATGACAGCGTTCTATTCCTGGCGTTTGCTGTTTATGACGTTCCACGGCAAGCCGCGCGCCGATGAAAAGGTCATGGACCACGTCCATGAATCACCGCTGATTATGACGCTGCCGCTGGCCTTCCTTGCCGTGGGCGCTGTTGCGGCCGGTATGGTTTTCGCGCCGTATTTCGTTGGTGAATTACGCCACGATTTCTGGGGTTCGGCCATTCAGGTCATGGCAGAAAACGATACCGTCGAACATGCGCACCATGTGCCGCAGTGGGTGAAACTGCTGCCGGTCGGCATTGGCGCGGCGGGGATTCTGCTGGCGTTCGTATTCTATATGCGCGCGCTGCATTGGCCGGCGGCGGTGGCGGGTACGTTCAGCCGCCTGCATGCGTTTTTGTTCAATAAATGGTATTTCGACGAGCTTTACACCAAAATCGGCGTGAAGCCTTCGTTCTCCCTCGGCCGCTTTTTCTGGAAGAAGGGCGATGCCGCCACCATTGACGGGCTCGGCCCCGATGGCGTATCCGCCATGGTCGTCAAGGCCGCGGGCAAGGCGCGCGAACTTCAAAGCGGTTATATCTATCACTACGCCTTTGCCATGTTGATCGGGGTGGTGGCGGTTGTCTCCCTCTATATCTACAAGGTCTTCGGTTAAGGAAACGCCATCATGATTACTTTCCCCATCCTGTCGCTTGTGACGTTTCTGCCGCTGGTCGGCGTTTTGTTCCTGCTGTTTATCCGCGGGAACGATGAAACGGTCGCGCGCAATGCACGGGCAACGGCGCTGCTGACGTCGATATTCACTTTTGCGCTGTCGCTTTACATGTATGCGCATTTCGACAAGTCGAGCGCGGCCTTCCAGTTCCTTGAACAATCGCCGTGGCTGCCGGGCCTTGATATCAATTACAAAATGGGTATCGACGGTATTTCGGTGTTTTTCGTCTTGCTCTCGACGTTCCTGACGCCGATTTGCATTCTGGCCAGCTGGGAATCCATCACGCACCGCGTGAAGGAATACATGATTGCCTTCCTGCTGCTCGAAACCATGATGCTGGGGATGTTCTGCGCGCTTGACCTCGTGCTGTTCTATATTTTCTTCGAGGGTGTCCTGATACCGATGTTTATTATCATCGGCGTCTGGGGCGGCGGCCGCCGCGTTTACGCGTCATTCAAATTCTTTCTCTACACGCTGCTCGGTTCGGTTTTGATGCTGGTTGCCATTCTGGCGCTGTACCGTACGTTCAATACCACCGATATCGTACTGCTGACCGAAGTCGGTGTGCCGGAGATGATGCAAAAATGGATCTGGCTGGCATTCCTCGCGTCCTTCGCGGTCAAGGTTCCGATGTGGCCGGTGCATACCTGGCTGCCCGAT
>CAZKBS010000021.1:0-31430 GCA_964551435.1 uncultured Micavibrio sp. | reverse complement strand
CCCTACTTCGTTTTTCTGTATTTGCTGTTCATGCTGATGTCGTTGCGCGCGGCGAAGAAGGCTGCGGCGTAAGGCTTATTCCAGCAGGCCTTCTTTTTGCAGCAATGCCTGCAGTTCGCCATTGGCATACATTTCGCGCACGATATCGCAGCCGCCGATGAATTCACCCTTGATATAAAGCTGCGGCAACGTCGGCCAGTTCGTGAATTCCTTGATACCCTGACGCAGCGCGGGGTCTGCCAGCACATCGATATCCTTGAACGGCAGGCCGAGACTTTCCAGCACCTGCACCACCGCCGCGGAAAACCCGCACTGCGGAAAAACCGCCGTGCCTTTCATGTAAAGCACGATGTCGTTGCTGCCGATGTCATGGCGGATACGCTCGAACACCGCTTCGTTCTGGTTAAAAATCATCTTGTCCCCATCCCCTGTATTACCCTGCCCGCGTCGTCAGTTGTACGGCATGCAGACCACCGTCCACGATATGCCCCGACAGGGCCGCATAAACCCTGCGATGCTGTTCAATACGGCTCATCCCCTCGAAATCGCGACAGACGACCGTCAGCGCGAAATGCGCGCCGTCGCCGCGCGTGTCTTCGGCGGTAACCTCGGCCTCCGGCAGGTGCCGGCGGACAAGCTCCACCAGATGTTCGGCTTTCAGCGTCATACGCCGGACGTCCTTTGCGCAATATACGAACAGATATGCCTTATAAAATTACCCCAAAACCGGCCCCCCGACAAATCAATCCTGCCAAAAACCCTGCGGGGATGCTTTTTATTCAGGACAAAATCGGTTATGAATGAAGGTGCCGCGTTTTTAATTTATGTCAAGTTCAGGCACACTATGGTTTTCAAACCGCTGACCATCGGCATTTCGACCTCCGCCCTTTTCGACCTGCGCGAAGAGCATGCGACCTATGTCGAGGGCGGTATCGACGCCTACCGCCGCCTGCAATTCGAACGCCGCCGCGATCCGATGAAACCGGGCACCGCTTTCAACGTCATCGAAAAACTGCTGTCCATCAACACCCCGGGTGAGCGCCCGCGGGTCGAGGTGGCGCTGATTTCCCGCAACAACATCGAAACCGGCATCCGCGCACGCTATTCGCTGGATTATCACCGGCTGGATATCGCGCGCATCGCGCTGACGGGCGGCAAGAATGTTGAATCCTCGCTGCTGCGCGCCTATGGCATCGATCTGTTTTTGTCGCGCCATGCAGACGACGTGCAGCGCGCGGTCGATGGCGACATCGCCGCCTCCATCCTGCACGACCCGCCGACGGAGCCGCAGGCCAAACCCGGCAAAGTGCATTTCGCGTTTGATGGCGATCAGGTTTTGTTCGGCGGCGAGTCCGAAACGATTTTCCAGCGTGAAGGTCTGCTGGGTTTCATGAAATACGAAACCGAAATGGCCGAAACGCCCATGCCCGAAGGCCCCTTCGCCAAGGTACTTTTCGTTATCGAGGCGCTGAAGGCGACCTTCCCCAAAGACAGCTGCCCCATTGAAACATCGCTGGTCACCATGCGCAGCGGTCAGGCGCAAATCCGCCCGATGAATACGCTGATTGAATGGGGGCAAATCGTGGATGGTGCCTATATGATTGGCAGGTCAAACCAGCAAGGGCCGAAATATCAGAAAGTCGATGTACTGGCCGCCATCGGCGCCGACCTGTTTTTCGACGACCAGACGTATCATACCGAACCCGCATCGCGCGTGGTGCCGTCGGGTTATGTGCCGCAGAAATCTTGCCATAAGGCAGCCTAGGATTCTGCGCCGCATACGCTGCCGTTTACGCCCCGCGCGAAAGCCTGTATGATGCGCTACTAAACAATCAGGCTTAAGAAACATGGCCCCCGCGGACAACGACTTTACATTACAGCCGATGACGCAGGCGGAACTGAACGAAATCATCCGCAAGCATCATATGTTCCGCACCGCCAAACCGGGCGGGGCGCGGGCTGTGGTACGCGACCGTGACCTCAGCGGGCTGAATTTTACCGGACAAGACCTGTCGCAATCCGATTTCACCGGCTGCATCATGTACGGCGCCACGCTGTCCAATGCATCGTTTGAAAGCGCGACGCTGTTCGGCTGCGACCTGCGCAGCGCCAATATGCGCGGCACACGTCTGGTGCGCGCCGATTTGCGCGGCGCGGATGTAGACGGTGCGGATTTGCACAAGGCCGACCTCACCGGCGCAGACCTGCGCGAGGGGAAAACCATCGTCAAACGCAAGGTCAAGCGCGAGGAAGACCAGTATTCAAAAGCCGCCGAAGCGGGCGTCGTACAATTCACCGCCAGCGACATGACGGAGGCCGTGCTGCAAGGTGCCACCGCCATCAATGCCGATTTCACCGATGCGCGCATGGAAAACAGCGACCTCGGCAGCGCCAACCTGAAGGGCGCGGTTCTGCGCGGCGCGGATTTGACAGGTAGCAGCCTGAAAGACGCCGACCTGCGTGATGCGGATTTTTCCTACGCCACCATGACCGGCGCGGATATGAAGGGAGCGGAAAAAGCGGGCAGTACCTTCACCCTCACCCTGACCGCCGACACCGTGGGCAAGGATATCGAAGAGTTCGAGCTGACCCTCGATGAAATGGTACTGAAGCATATCGAATGGGTAGCCACCGCAGGGCGCAATGGCGTACAGCTGGTGCTCAGCAACGTCGATATGCGCAAGGCAGGCACGCTGTCGGCGCAGCGTCTGACAGCCATCAAGGCGCATAACGCCACTTTCGCAGAAATGGATCTACGCGGCATTGAAATGCAGGCGGCAGGGTTGGACGGGTCGGATTTCAGGAAATGCCGCCTTGGCAACAGCGATCTGCGCGGCAGCCGCTTTACGGGCTGCCTGATGAACCGTGCCGATTTCCGTCTGGCCAACCTGAACCCGCTGACCATCCGCCCGCGCGATGGCGAAGCGGAATACCAGCTGCCCTGCCGTTTCGACAGCGCATCGATGCGATATACGAATTTTTCGGGTGCGCGGCTGATGGACGCCAGTTTTATACGCGCCGACCTGACAGGGGCGCAGTTCATCGACTGCGACCTGCGCAAGGCGGATTTCACCGGCGCCAAGCTGACCGGCGCGCGGTTTGAAAACGCCATCCTGGATGGCAGCGTTTTTGACGAGGGCAAAGGCCCCGTCCGTCCGGCGCGCGAAGAATAATCCTCCAATTTATGGATAATAAATACCCACGCGCCAGACTTTCTGCGCCGCGCCGCTTGGGGTATAAATACCTATGTCCATACGCCACCTGCCAGATACGCTGATTAACCAGATCGCCGCCGGCGAAGTTATCGAGCGCCCCGCCGCCGCCGTCAAGGAGCTGGTGGAAAACGCCATTGACGCCGGCGCCGCGCGCATCGAAGTCGTCATCCGCGATGGCGGCGCCAGCCTGATTGCCGTCACCGACGACGGTATCGGCATGACGGCAGACGAGCTTGCCATCGCTGTCGACCGCCATGCGACATCCAAACTGCCCGATGATGACCTTGTGCATATCCAGTCGCTCGGCTTTCGCGGCGAGGCCTTGCCGTCCATCGGCGCGGTCAGCCGCCTGAGTATCACCAGCCGCCCGCGCAGCCAGCCGGATGCCGGCGCCGCGATGATTTTGGTCGATGCGGGACGCAAACATCCCGTCGCCCCCGCCGCGTTGTCGCAGGGTACGAAAATCGAAGTGCGCGATTTGTTTTATGCGACGCCCGCACGCCTGAAATTCCTGAAATCGCCGCGCACGGAAATGCAGGGCGTGCGCGACGTGCTGGAACATCTGGCGATGGCCTATCCCGATATCCATTTCCGCCTTGTCAGCGACGAGCGCGAAGTGATGGACCTGCCTGCCGCCAAAGGCGATTTGTTTTCCCGCCGCCTGGACCGCCTGCGGCAAATCATGGGCCGCGATTTCGCCGAAAACGCCCTGCGTATTCATGCGGAGCGCGGAGATATCAAACTAAGCGGCTATGCCAGCCTGCCCACGCTCAACCGCGGCACGGCGCAATACCAGCATTTCTTTGTCAATGGCCGCCCCGTGCGCGACAAGCAGATTATCGGCGCCGTGCGCGGCGCCTATGCCGATTTCCTCGCCTATGGCCGCCACCCAATGCTCTGCCTGTTTCTGGACGTACCGCCCGAACAGGTCGACGTCAACGTACACCCCGCCAAATCTGAAGTGCGTTTTCAGGATGGCGCGATTGTGCGCGGATTGATTGTCGGCGGGTTGAAACACGCGCTTGCGGATGCGGGGCATCTGGCCTCGACGACGGTGGCGCAGGAAACGCTGCAATCCTTCAGCACGCATCCTGCACCGCCAGCCGCCCCCGCAGGTGGCGATACACTGTGGGACGGCGAATACCGCCAGCAAAGCGCCGGATACAAACACCTCAAAGGTCTTGAAGGCGCCCCCTATACCGGCGCGGTTTTCGCCGTACGCACGCCGGAGCTGCCGGACATGCCCGCCGCCCCCTCGGCACGGTTGCATGTCGTGGCGCCCCCGCCCCCCGAAACGCTGGAACACCCGCTGGGCGCGGCCTGCGCGCAGATACACGAAAACTACATTGTTGCGCAAACCCGCAGCGGCCTTGTGCTGGTCGATCAACATGCCGCGCATGAACGGATTGTATATGAGAAAATCAAAGCCGCGCTTGAATCCGGCGGCATCGCGCGGCAGGCCTTGCTGCTGCCCGAAGTCGTCGAGCTGGATGCCCGCGCCGCCGAAGCCCTGCTGGAGCGCAAGGACGAGCTGGCCGAGCTTGGCCTTGTCATCGACAGTTTCGGCGGCAATGCGGTGGCCGTGCAGGAAGTCCCCGCGCTTTTGGGCAAGGCCGACGTGCAAAAACTCGTGCGCGATCTTGCCGATGATATCGCAGGGTACGGTACGGCGGAGCCTTTGCGCGAAAAACTGTACGAAGTATGCTCGACCATGGCCTGCCATGGCTCCGTGCGTTCCGGCCGCCGCCTCACGGCAGATGAAATGAACGCGCTTCTGCGCCAGATGGAACAGACCCCGCATGCCGGCCAGTGCAACCATGGCCGCCCGACCTATGTCGAGCTGAAACTCGGCGATATCGAAAAACTATTTGGAAGAAAATGACATGAACACGCCCGACACGCAAACGCCCGCCGCCTTCGATGCGAAGGAAATGAAAAAAATCACGCAATTTATCTATTTTGTTTTGATTGCAGGCATGGCGGCGCAATTCATGTTGATTACCATCGCGCCCGGCAGCGTCGCCGTTCTTTGTGCCATCATCTATGCCTATATCAAGCGCAAGGAACTGAAAGACACCTGGCTTGAAAGTCATTACCGCTGGATGACGCGTAGCTTCTGGATTGGCGGTGCCGTATATCTGCCTGTCGCCACGATCGCCCTGTCGATTTTTCAGGGGCTTTTTGTCGATTTGCAGCCGATGTACGCCGCCATGTACGAAGGCGAAAAAGACGTCATGGTCCTGATGAAGCTGGTCTATGACAGCAACGACCGCATGATGTTCCTCTCTACGATCGCCATGCTGGCCGTTTTCGCCCTGTGGTGGTGCCTGCGCTGCGGCATCGGCCTTTATCACCTGCGCAAGGAAGAAGCCGTGCCGAACGTCACGCGCTGGTTGTAGTTTCGGCGGCTTTCATCAAAAACAGGAATTTTTCGACGGCGGTCAGTTCGCCCTCGATACGCTGCAGGCGTTTGCGGGCAATTTCGTCCTCGCCCCATTTTTCCAGCTGGAACACCTCGTCCACCGTCGCGGCATCATAGGCCTGCGCGGCGCCGATGCGCCCCGCCGCCATGCACAGCGCAATCACGGCAGAACCTGTCACCCCCGTCACTACCTGCGCCACCGTAAAGCGCGGCGCATCAAGCCCCGCGACGATATCCGCAATCTTTTTGAGGGATTCTTCGGGCTGCTGCACATACTGGATACCTTTGACGGGTTGCAAAACGACGCCATATTCATCTTGCAGCCAGCCCAGAAGCGGATGCCACAGCTGTTCCTGCCGCGCGACCAGCTCGGCCGGATTAGCGGCGAGATAGCAAACAAGGTCCGACGACGCGTATTTCACCAGCTCCGCATTCATATCCGCACGCTCGTGGCTGTCTGATTTGTCAATCATGGTGCAAACCAGCTGCGTCAGGGGCATGCTGGCAGCGACAATCTCACCCTCCTGCCCAGCCCATTCCGCCGCCATTGCCGCAGCCAGCGCGGACGACGGTACAATCACCGGATGCCGCAGCGGCGTGCGCAGCGTCTGCCCGTCAAGGCGAACGGTAAACCCGCCGGGGGCCGTGCCGGCCTCCGCTTGTTTGTAAAAGCGTTTCATTACTCAATATCCTCGAACGGGTCGCTTTTCGCGTTATCGGGAAAGCCGAAATATTTCATGGTCTTTTTCATCTCCGGCCCCACCGGTGCGGTGATGTCGATTTTCTTGCCCGTTACAGGGTGGCGGAAAATCAGGCGGCGGGCGTGCAGATGCAAAGCCTCCGGCAAATCGGGGTTTTCCGCCAGCAGCGTCTGCGCGGGGTCATATTTGAAATCACCCAGGAGCGGGCATCCCATTTCCGCCGCATGCACGCGGATCTGGTGCATGCGTCCCGTGCGCGGCCAGAATGCGACCAGCGCCACGTCGCGGCCCGCGTTTTCCAGCACCGTATAGAACGTCAGTGCCATTTTGCCGTCTTCGTCATCGACGGCGCGCACACGCTCCTCCCCGCCTTCTTTGACTTTGGCGAGAGAGCTTTTGATTTTCCCCTGATACATCTCCGGCGTCGGCGACGTAATCGCCCAGTAATATTTGCGCAGCTCGCGGCTTTTGAACATATCGCCCAGCACGCGCGCGATTTTAGGGTTTTTCGCCAATAACATCACCCCCGTGGTGTCTTTGTCGAGGCGATGCACCAGATGCGGCTTATGACCGTTTTTATCGACCATGCCCGCCATCATGTCATCCACGTTCTTGCCGACTTTAGATCCTCCCTGCGATGCCAGACCTGCGGGTTTGTTAATCGCAATGATATGCGCATCTTCATAGAGCACGATGGATTTCAAAAACGCGGCGTCTTTTTCCGATACCTGCTTTTTCTTTTTCACCGGCGCATCTTCAAACAGCAGCTGCGGCGGCAGGCGCACAGCCTGCCCCTCGGCCAGACGGGCATCGCCCTTGGCGCGCTTGCCATCAATGCGCAGCTGACCGGTGCGCAGGATCTTCTGCGTATCGCCGAAGCTGAGATGCGGGAATTTCTTTTTCAGCCAGCGGTCAAGACGCTGGCCATCGTCGTTTTCACCCACAACGATGATATTGTTATTCTGTTCAGACATCAGCCGATAACCCCGCGCATGATATAAACGCCGCCGAACACGCCCGCGACGCAAAAAACAACCGACGCGAGCGCATAAAGCGCTGCCGCCACAATATGGCCGGTTTCGGCCAGTTTCAGAACTTCGACCGAAAAGGCCGAAAAGGTGGTAAAGCCGCCCAGCGCGCCCGTGGTCAGAAATGCGCGCATTTCCGCCGATGCCTGGCCTTTGAGCGCGAAATATTCAATCAGCGCGCCAATCAACAAACACCCCAGCACATTGACCGCAAACGTCGCATAGGCAACTGAGGGGCCAAAAAAGCGGGTTTCACCGACAATAAACAAATGCCGCAGCACGGCCCCGATGCCGCCGCCCGCAAAAATGGCGAGTATCATGTTCATGCGCCCCCCTTGTCGCGGCGGAGTTTATCCCAGTATTCGATACGTTTTTTAAGCTCCCGCTCGAACCCGCGCTCGACGGGCGCGTAAAAACGCTGGCGCGGTATGGCGTCTGGGAAATAATTCTGCCCCGAAAACCCCTCCGCCGTATCATGGTCGTAATTGTAATCGCGGCCATAGCCGATGTCTTTCATCAGCTTGGTCGGTGCATTGAGAATATGCGCAGGCGGCATCAGCGAGCCTGTTTCCGCCGCCGCCGATTTCGCAGCCTTGTACGCGACATAGGCCGCGTTGGATTTGGGCACTGTCGCCAGATAGACCAGCGCCTGCGCGAGGGCCAGTTCCCCCTCCGGACTGCCAAGGCGCTCGTAGGTATCCCACGCGCCGAGCGTTACCTGCATGGCCTGCGGGTCGGCAAGGCCGATATCCTCGACCGCCATACGCACCATGCGCCGCGCGATGTAACGCGGATCTTCGCCTCCCGCCAGCATACGGCAAAACCAGTACAGCGCCGCATCGGCATCAGACCCGCGCACGGATTTATGCAGCGCGCTGATCAGATTGTAATGGCTGTCATCCGCCTTGTCGTAGAGCGGCGCGCGTTTTTGTACCAGCTTGGTCAGCGCCTCGACATCGAGAGCACCTTTTTTCTGCACCTGAAAAACCTGTTCGGCCAGGCCCAGCAGATAACGCCCGTCCCCATCGGCCATATTGACCAGCGCGGCGCGCGCCTGCGGCATCAGGGGCAGCGGGCGGTTCATTTGCTGCTCCGCCCTGTGCAGCAGGGTTTCGAGGGCTTGCGTCTCCAGACGTTTCAGCACCAGCACCTGACAGCGCGACAAAAGCGCGGCGTTGAGTTCAAACGACGGGTTTTCGGTGGTCGCACCAACGAGGACGATGGTGCCATCCTCGACATGCGGCAAAAACGCGTCTTGCTGCGATTTGTTGAAACGGTGGATTTCATCCACGAACAACAGCGTGCCGCGCCCCATGCGGCGGCGGTGCTGCGCGCTTTCGAATACCTTGCGCAAATCGGCAACGCCGGTAAAAATCGCGGAAATCGCTTCGAAATGCAAATCGGTATGCTGCGCCAAAAGCCGCGCCAGCGTCGTTTTGCCGCAACCGGGCGGGCCCCAGAAAATAATCGACGACATGCGCCCCGCATCAATCATGCGCCGGAGCGGCGCGTCGGTGTCATGCAGCAGATGGTCCTGCCCCACCACATCATCCACGCTTTGCGGGCGCAGAAGATCGGCCAGCGGGCGCGGTGCGGCCTTGCCTGCATTTTCTGCCGCGTTATCGGGCGGTATGTCGAAAAGACCGCTCAAAGCGTAATCATCAGGTTCATCACCTGTGCCCCGCGCCGCAGCTGTACCTGCCAGCGGCGAATGTTTTTGGAGGCGCCGAGCGCGGCCTTCAGCTCGGCCATCGAGCGAATATCCGCACCGTTCAGCATCTGGATGATATCGCCCGTGCGCATCCCCAGACGCGCCGCCGGCGTGCCTGCCGCCACGTCAATCACGGCAACGCCTTCGCTGTCGTCGGGCAGGTCGATTTCATCGGCCAGCGCGGGGGAGAGATTGCCCAGCGTCGCACCGGACAGCGGGCTGTTGTCGCTGACCGTCATGGCCTGACGCGGCGGGATTTCGGGTGCGGCCTCCGCTTTCATTTTCACGTCAAACGATTTGCCGCCGCGCGAAACCATTAGATGGATATCCCCGCCCACCGGCACCGTTGCAAGACGGAACTTGAGCGCTTCGGGATCCTGAATATCATGTCCGTTGATGGAAAGTACAACATCGCCCACGCGGATACCCGCCTTCGCGCCCGGTCCCTTGGGATTGACGCGGTTGATCAGCGCGCCGCGCGCACGGTTAAGCCCGAGCGAAGCCATCATATCCGACGTCACCGGCTGGCCCGAAAGGCCCGTCCACGGGCGCACCAGTTTGCCGCCGCGGCGCGACGCGTCGATCACCGTGCGCACCATATTGGCCGGAACCGCAAAGCCGATACCGACGGAGCCGCCATCGCGCGTGAAAATCATGGTGTTGATACCGATAAGACGGCCCTGCATATCCACCAGCGCGCCGCCCGAATTGCCGGGGTTGATCGCCGCATCGGTCTGGATGAAATAGCGGTAATCCATGTAGCCGCCCATGCCCGTGCGCGCGGTGGCCGATACAATACCGCTGGTCACCGTTTGCCCGACGCCGAAGGGGTTGCCGATGGCTAGCACCAGATCACCCACTTCTACCGCGTCACTATCGGCCAGCGGCAGCGCGGCGAGTTTTTCGCCTTTCGGGTCGATGCGCAAAATCGCCAAATCGGTTTTTTCGTCGACGAGGACTTTTTCGGCATCAAACTCCCGGCCGTCTTGCAAGACGACGGTGATTTCAGTCGCGCCCTTGATGACGTGGGTATTGGTCGCAATCTGCCCCGCCGGATCGACAATCACGCCGGAGCCGAGGGCGTTCTGGATACGCTCGCGCACTGGCCCGCCCATATCCTGCCCGAAGCCCTGACCGAAAAACTGTCCGAAGAACGGGTCATTGAACAGCGGGCTGATAACGCGCATGCGTTCGCGCACGACGCGCTTGGCGTAGATGTTGACGACGGCGGGCGCGCTTTTTTTGACCAGCGGCGCGAAGCTCATCTGGATATCGGCGCGCGTCTGGGGCACGTCCTGCGCGCGTGCGGGAGACGCGGCAAAAAGCGCCAGCAGCAGACCGGCGCACAGCAAAAACCCTGCGGCTGTTTTTTTGATGGCGGTTGTTTTTTTCATGTTCGTCATTTCCATCCATACGCGGTTTCTTCAAGCGGCTTGCCGCCGATGTCGAGCATTTTACGCCCGAGCGCCCGACCGCCCATATGCCGGTAAAAACCGGCGGCGGGATTGTCGGACAGCACCCAAAGATACAGGCCGTTTATACCACAGGCGGCAAGGCTTTGTCGTGCCGTCTCGAACAGCTGGCGGCCGAGGCCCGTTCCCTGCGCGGCCTTGAGCAGATAGAGGGCGTAAATTTCCCCTGCATAGCCCTCGAACACCTCCCGCGCGGTGCCGCAGCTGACAAAGCCGCAGGCCTCCGCACCGTGCGCGCCGCCGGAAAGGGCTAGAAAGGCCGCTGAGGGGCTTTGGAGGGTTTCCAGCTGCCGATGCCAGCGCCGGGCGCGTTCCCCCTCGTCCAGCCCCTCCAGATGGCTTTGCGGCACGATCCCCTGATAGCTTTCGCGCCAGCTTTGGACATGCACGCGGGCGATGGCCGGGGCATCGGGCACGGCGGCCTGCCGGATATGAAAACGCGCCCCGCTTTTGTCTGGAATATCCGTCATCGAAAACTCCTTTCCGCCCCCCATGGCCCGGCGTACAAAGCCCCGTGCGCAAAGACCCGTCTGCAAAGAAATATGCGCAAGGAAAAAGGGCGGGTATGAAACCCGCCCTTTTTATAGACCTTGAAAAGCCTGTCCGGAAGAATTAACCGGCAACAGCCTTTTTCTTTCTGGTTTTGGAGGTTTTCACCGGTTCGCCCGCTTCGTGTGCCGCTTTCATGTTGTCGGCAACGGCTTGCTGGCCGCTGTCTTTGCCTTTGGCGGCGCGGTCGCGGTCAACCAGCTCGATGATCGCGCGGGGCGCGTTGTCGCCGTAGCGGAAGCCCGCTTTCAGAACGCGGGTGTAACCACCGTTGCGGTCTGCGTAACGCTTGCCGAGCACGTCGAACAGTTTTTTAACCTGCGTTTCGTCGCGCAGGCGGGACATCGCCAGACGACGGTTGGCAAGGCCACCTTTTTTGCCGAGGGTGATCAGGCGGTCAACGAAACCGCGCAGTTCTTTTGCCTTCGGCAGGGTGGTGACGATCTGCTCGTGCTTGATGAGAGCCGCAGCCATGTTTGCAAACATCGCACGACGGTGTTGAGTTGTGACGCCGAGTTTACGGCCGGAATTACCATGACGCATGGTTACGTCTCCTTCTTTACGTTACGCTTCACGCATGAAGCGGATTGTGAAAGCGTGACCCTGTACAAGTGACAGCAGTAACGCCGCGGGGACTTTCCCCACCCGCCCCGTTATCAGGGCAGGTTTAGTTCCTTCAAAGTCTCGCTCAGAACGGCTCTTCGAGCTTGCGGGCGAGGTCTTCGATATTTTCGGGCGGCCAGCCTTCGACTTTCATGCCGAGGTGCAGACCCATGTTCGTCAGAACTTCTTTAATCTCGTTCAGCGACTTGCGGCCGAAGTTGGGCGTGCGCAGCATGTCCGCTTCGGGTTTCTGGACCAGATCGCCGATATAGACGATGTTGTCGTTTTTGAGGCAGTTCGCAGAGCGGACAGACAGTTCCAGCTCTTCGACTTTGCGCAGCAGATGACGGCTGAACGGCAGTTCGTCCTTGCTTTCTTCTTTGGCAACCGCGGTCGGTTCCTGGAAGTTGACGAAAGCTTGCAGCTGGTCTTGCAGGATGCGTGCCGCATAGGCGACAGCATCTTCAGGACGCACGGTGCCGTTGGTTTCGAGATCCAGCGACAGCTTGTCGTAGTCGGTGATCTGGCCGACGCGGGTGTCTTCGACTTTGTAGGATACTTTGCGCACGGGCGAGAAGATGCTGTCCACCGGAATGATGCCGATGGGGGCGTCTTCGTGGCGGTTTTGCGCAGCAGGGCGATAGCCTTTGCCGGTGGAAACCGTCAGCTCCATGCCGAGTTTTACTTTGTCGCCCAGCGTGCAGATGACGAGGTCGGGGTTGACGATTTCGACGTCAGCCGTTTGCTCGATCATGCCGGCGGTGACTTCGCACGGACCTTCCGCGTTCAGGCGCAGTTTCTTGCTGCCTTCGGCGTGCATGCGGATGGACAGGCCCTTGATGTTGAGGACGATGTCCGTGACGTCTTCGCGGACGCCGGGAATGGAAGAGAATTCGTGCAGAACGCCGTCGATGCGGATCGCGGTCACGGCCGCGCCTTGCAGCGAAGACAGCAGAACGCGGCGCAGCGCGTTGCCGAGCGTCAGGCCGTAGCCACGCTCCAGCGGTTCGACAACGATGGTGCCGAAGCGGCTGGGATCTTTGTTGGTGCTGACATCAACGCGGTTCGGTTTAATCAGCTCTTGCCAGTTTTTCTGTATCAAGATACGCCTCTTTTTGCCTGAATGTGTGAAACAAGAAGTCCGTCGTAATCAATCCGTCGAAAGCCAGGGCCATCGAAAGCACGGGCGCGCGCCCCCGGGAAAAGGCGCGCAAGCCCAGTGCGGTTCTTATACCCGGCGACGTTTACGCGGACGGCAGCCGTTGTGCGGAACCGGCGTGATGTCCTGAATGGACGAAATGCCGAAACCGACGGACTGCAGCGCACGCAGTGCGGACTCGCGACCCGAACCGGGGCCTTTCACCAGCACTTCGAGGGTCTTCATGCCGTGTTCCTTGGCTTTCTTGCCGGCATCTTCCGCCGTGACCTGCGCCGCGTAGGGCGTGGCTTTGCGGGAGCCTTTGAAGCCGAGGTGGCCTGCAGACGACCAGGAAATGGTGTTGCCCTGCGCGTCGGAGATCGTCACGATGGTGTTGTTGAACGTGGAGTTCACGTGTGCAACACCTGCCGAGATGTTCTTGCGCTCTTTTTTGCGCGTTCTGGCGGCTTTGTCGTTTTGTTGTGCTTTTGCCATTATTCTTATCCTTCAGGGCGCTAATTATTTCTTGGTGGCGATTTTCTTGCCAGCGATGGTCTTGCGCGGACCTTTGCGCGTACGCGCATTGGTACGGGTGCGCTGGCCACGTACGGGCAAGCCCTTACGGTGGCGCAGACCGCGGTAGCAACCGAGGTCCATCAGACGTTTGATGGTCATGGCAACATCGCGGCGCAGTTCACCTTCGACTTTGTAGTTTGCCTTGATCTCGTCACGGATGCGGTTCAGCTGATCTTCGGTAAGGGCGTTGACGCGCGTATGCCACGCAACGTTCGCCGCCTCGAGAATCTTGTTGGCGCTGGTGCGGCCAATGCCATGGATATAGGTCAGCGCAATGCCGACGACTTTTTCTGTAGGTATATTGACACCTTCGATACGTGCCACGCTTTGTCTCCCGGGTTAGATATATAAAATAGACTCTGCCCCACAAAGGGCAAAGCTCGCGCATTATAGGGGGCACAAAACAAACGTCAACACGATATTTACCCTATTTCCGGTAAAAATGACGTTTTTTGGACTCCCTGCCCTTTTTAGGGGCAAAAATCAGCCCATTTTCGGGGGCTGAGGTTTGTCACAACCCGTGTTCGGACACAAAACGGCCTCGATCTGGGCGGTAACGTCGGCCATATCGGCCATGCCATCGACGGTTTTGAGCATCCCGAGTCTCTCGTAGAACGGGAGAATCGGGGCCGTCTGGCTGTGGTAGGTTTCAAGGCGGCTACGCACCGTCTCGGCGTTGTCGTCGGAACGGCGGGTGAAGCTGTCCTCGGCGCCGCACGAATCGCACGAAGCGGGGTCGTGGGGCGGCTTGAACTTGTCATGGTACCCTTCCCCGCATTTGCCGCAGGTGAAGCGTCCGGAGATACGCTCGACGAGCTTTTCGTCGTCGACTTCCATCTGCACAACAGCATCCAGCTTGATGCCTTTTTCCTTGAGCATTTTTTCAAGCGCTTCGGCCTGCGCGACGCTGCGCGGGAATCCATCAAGTATAAAACCGTTTTTGCAATCCGGTTGGTCGAGGCGTTCGGAAATCATGCGGATGGTAATTTCGTCCGGCACCAGTTTGCCGGCATCGAGAATCTGGCGGATTTCGCCGCCGAGCGGATCGTTCGGATCTTTGACACGTGCGCGGAACAAATCGCCGGTGGAAATCGCCACCACGTTATGCTTCTCGGTAAGGAGGCGCGCCTGCGTGCCTTTGCCCGCCCCTGGCGGCCCGATGAGAATCATGCGCAGCGGCTGTGTCATTATTTCCGGCTCCCTCTGAGTTTCGATTTCTTGATAAGCCCTTCGTACTGATGCGCGATCAGATGCGAGTGGATTTGCGCCACCGTATCCATCGGCACCGTCACGGCGATGAGAAGGCTCGTCCCGCCCAGCGCAAACGGCAGACCGTATTGCGAAATCAGAATCTCCGGCAGCAGGCACACGAAGGTCAGATAGGCCGCGCCGATAACCGTGATACGGGTCAGGATTTTATCCAGATATTCAGCCGTCGCCGTACCGGGGCGAATGCCCGGAATGAAGCCGTTCGACTTGCGCAGGTTATCTGCCGTTTCGTCGGGGTTGAACACAATCGCGGTGTAGAAGAACGCGAAGAAGACGATAAGACCGCCGTAAAGCGCCATATAGGCCGGCTGGCCGTGCGCCAGATAGCGTGATACCGTATCGATCCACTCGACGCCCGAACCGCTGATACCCGTGAACTGCACAATCGACAGCGGCATCAGCAGCAGCGACGACGCGAAGATCGCGGGGATGACACCGGCGGTGTTGAGCTTGAGCGGCATGTGGCTGGTCTCCCCGCCCGACATGCGGTTGCCACCCACCATGCGTTTGGGATATTGCACCACGACGCGGCGCTGCGCGCGTTCCATGAACACGATGAAGGTCAGCACGACCGCCACCATCACGGCAATCAGAATGATACCGATGGCCGTCATGTCGCCCGTACGGCCCAGTTCCAGCACCTTCGCAACCGCTTTGGGAATACCCGCGACGATACCGCAGAAGATGATGAGTGAAATACCGTTGCCGACGCCGCGCTGAGAAATCTGTTCGCCCAGCCACATCAGGAACACCGTACCGCCGACCACCGTGATGATGGTGGTGACGCGGAAGAACATGCCCGGATTGATAACCGCAGAGCCGCCCGTGGAGCTAGCAAGGTTTTCAAGACCAACAGCAAGGCCATAAGCCTGAATAGCTGCCAGAATAACCGTACCGTAGCGCGTGTACTGGTTGAGGCGTTTGCGTCCCGCCTCGCCCTCTTTTTTCATCGCTTCCATCGCGGGGTTCATCGAGGTCATGATCTGCATGATGATCGATGCCGAAATGTAGGGCATGATGTTGAGCGCAAGAATACTCATACGCTCAAGCGCGCCGCCCGAAAACATGTTGAACATGTCGAGTACGCCGCCGGATTTGGAGCCGAAAATATCCGTCCACGCCGTAGGATCGATGCCCGGCAGCGGGATGTGCGTGCCGACGCGATAAATCAGCAGCGCAATAAGCATGAACCACAGGCGCTGTTTCAGCTCCTGCGCTTTCGAAAACGCACCGAAGTTAAGATTGGACGTGAATTGCTCGACGGCGGAGGCCATGTTTTTGTTTTTCCCTCTGAGACCTTGACCAAACCGCTGAAAACCGAAAGGCCGGCGGGGCAAAACCATGCCGCGCGGGGCATCCGGAGGGGCATTGCGCCCGTGGGATGGCAAGGATGTAAACCGAGTAAATTTATGCCCTTCAAAGGCAAAGGGGTCAAGACATTATGCAGGAATGCAGCGTTGCCTTGACCCCTTTTGATTATGTGTATTACCAATAGTGTCCAGGGTGAACCCTACCGGTTTTTCGCAGGCTTATTTCTTGCCCGTTTTGGCAGCAGCAGCCTGACGGCGCTGCTCTTTCTTGGGCAGCTTGCCTTTCAGCAGCTTGTTTTCTTTCGCGGGCAGCAGTTCGACTTTGCCGCCGGCTTTTTCAACAGCCGCCACAGCAGCAGCCGACGCGCGGCTAGCCACGATGGTGACCTTGGTTTTCAGCTCACCTTTGCCCAGCAGGTTCAGGCCATCCTGTTCTTTGCTCAGGATACCGGCTTCAATCAGCGCGTTGAGGTCTACCGGCTTGGCGGCAGAGAGCTTCTTGCTGTCGATACCTTTCTGGATGCAGGACAGGTTGACGATGGCATAGGTCTTGGCGTTGACGTTTTTGAAGCCACGCTTCGGCATGCGGCGGATCAGGGGCATTTGACCGCCCTCGAAGCCTTTGATCGCAACGCCGGTACGGGCTTTTTGACCTTTGACACCACGGCCGGAGGTCTTACCTTTACCCGAACCGATACCACGGCCGAGCAATTTCGTGCGCTTGCGTGCGCCAGCGTTGTCTCGGAGTTGATTGAGTTTCATTGTCTTGTTCCTTATCTTTCTCGAGACGCTCAGGCGGCTTCTTCAACCTTGACCAGATGCTTCACGGCGTTAATCATGCCGCGCACTTCCGGCGTGTCCTGCAGCAGCTTGCTGCGGTTCAGCTTGTTGAGGCCGAGACCTTTCAGGGTTGCGCGCTGCGCCTGAATACGGCCGGCACCGCTTGCAATCTGGGTCACTTTCAGCATTTTACCGCCAGCGGCTTTCGCTGCCTTTTTCGGTGCTGCTTTTTTCGCAGCGGGCTTTTTAGCTTCAGACATCTGCTTGCTCCTTCACGTCACCCTTGCGGCCGAGAACTTCGTTCACGCGGCGGCCACGGCGGGCAGCCACCATGCGGGGGCTTTCCATTTTCTGGAAGGCCGTCAGCGCAGCCTTCACCATGTTGTAGGGGTTCGAGGAGCCGAGCGATTTCGCAACAACGTCCTGAATGCCCAGAACTTCGAATACAGCGCGCAGCGGACCGCCGGCGATGATACCCGTACCGGGAACGGCGCTACGCAGACGGATGCTGCCGCCGCCGAAGCGTGCTTCGACGTCATGGTGCAGCGTACGGCCTTCGCGCAGCGGAACGCGGATCATGCTGCGTTTCGCCTGTTCGGTTGCCTTGCGGATTGCTTCGGGAACTTCACGTGCCTTGCCCGAACCTGCGCCGATACGGCCACGGCCGTCACCGACAACGACGAGAGCAGCGAATGCCATACGGCGACCGCCCTTGACGGTTTTAGCAACACGGTTGATCGCGACGAGACGCTCGACGACTTCTGCGCCTGCCTCTGCATCTTTTTCGCGCGGCTCTCTTTGACCTTTAGGAGCTTTTTCAGCTTTTGCCATTGTCTATATCCTTTTCTAAATCAGAACGAGAGGCCGGCTGCGCGGGCAGCTTCTGCCAGAGCTTTGACGCGACCGTGGTAAGCGTAGCTGCCGCGGTCGAAAGCAACGGCTTCTACGCCTGCTTTTTTCGCGCGTTCGGCAACCAGCTTGCCCACAGCTTCAGCTGCGGATTTGTCTGCCGTCTTTTTCAGCGACTTGCGCAGATCGGTATCCACCGTCGACGCTGCGGCAATGGTCACGCCTTTGGCGTCATCGATGATCTGTGCATAGATATGCTGACCCGTGCGATGAACCGACAGACGCGGACGCTGGTTTTTCTCGGAGGCCTTCTTGATGACCTTGCGAACGCGCCACGAGCGGCGTTGCTTGGAGGTCGGTTTTTGAATGACGATAGCCATGTTATCCTCGATTACTTCTTCTTGCCTTCTTTACGGAGGATGCGGCGTCCTTCGTAGTTGATACCTTTGCCTTTGTACGGCTCCGGACGCTTCATCAGGTACAGCTCCGCAGCAACCTGACCGACTTTTTGTTTGTCGATACCAAAAATTTCGATTTCGGTCGGCTTCGGCACTTTCATTTCGATGCCCGTGGGCACTTTGTAGCGCACTTCATGGCTGTAGCCGATCTGCAGAACCAGATCTTTGCCCTGCAGCGCGGCGCGGAAACCGACACCTTCGATAACCAGACGCTTGGAATAGCCTTCGGTGACACCTTTCAGCATGCCCTTGATGAGCGAGCTGGTGGTGCCCCACATGTTGCGGGCGTGGCGGCTTTCGGTTGCTTTTTGCAGGATGACTTTGCCGTCTTTGACTTCAGCGGAAATCTCGTTGCTGATGTCGAGGGTCAGTTCACCCTTCTTGCCCTTGACGGACAGCTTCCGGCCCGCAAGCTTGACTTCGACGCCTGCCGGTACGGGAATGGGGTGTTTTGCAATACGTGACATTTTACATCTACCTTATCTTTAGAATACGCGGCACAGAACTTCGCCACCGACGTTCGCTTCGCGCGCCTCGCGGTCGGACAGTACGCCGCGCGGGGTGGAGAGGATGGAAATGCCGAGGCCGTTGTAAACACGCGGCACGTCTTTAATCTGCGAGTAAACGCGTCGGCCGGGTTTGGACACGCGCTTGATTTCGCGGATGACGGGCTGACCTTCGGAGTATTTCAGCTCGATGTTCAGCTCCGATTTGCCGCCGTCTTTTTGCATGACGGCGTAGTCACGGATGTAACCTTCGCGCTTGAGAACTTCCAGCAGGCTGACGCGCAGCTTGGAAGCCGGGCTGTGAACCGACGCCAGACGTGCGGCCTGACCGTTGCGGATACGGGTGAGCAAATCGCCGATGGGATCGCTAATAAACATGTGTGCTTCTCCTTACCAGCTCGATTTCGTCACGCCGGGGATCATACCCTGCGAGGCCAGTTCGCGCAGCATCAGGCGCGAAATGCCGAATTTACGATAGTTGCCGCGCGCACGGCCGGTGAGCGCACAGCGGTTACGGATACGCGTGGGGTGCGAGTTGCGCGGCAGTTTCGCCATTTTCAGACGTGCAGCGAAACGCTCATCGGCAGGACGGCTTTCGTCGTCAGCGATGGCTTTCAGGCGGGCCCATTTGCCGGCGTATTTCTTCACCAGCTTTTTGCGCGTGTTGTTTTTGTTCACAGAACTCAGTTTTGCCATTGTTCTAAATCCTTCTTAGCGTTTGCGGAACGGCATTTTGAAGCCGTCCAGCAGGGCTTTCGCCTCTTCATCGGTTTTCGCGGTCGTGCAGATGATAATGTCCATACCGCGGATGGTATCAACTTTGTCGAAGTTGATTTCCGGGAAGATAATCTGCTCTTTAATGCCGAACGCGTAGTTCCCGTTGCCGTCAAAGCTGCGATCGGAAATGCCGCGGAAGTCGCGAATACGGGGCATAGCGATCGTCACCAGACGGTCGAGGAATTCATACATGCGCTGGCCGCGCAGCGTGACTTTGCAACCGATGGGCAGGTCTTCGCGCAGCTTGAAGCCGGCGATCGACTTGCGGGAACGCGTTACTTGCGGCTTTTGGCCGGAAATGACGGTCATGTCTGCGATGGCACCCTGGATTTTTTTGCTATCCTGTGCGTTTTCGCCAACACCCATGTTGATCACGATTTTTTCCAGACGCGGAATCTCGAGAGCATTTTTATAGCCGAATTTCTTCTGCAGTTCCGGCTTGATCTGGTCGAGATATACTTTTTTGAGACGGGCTGTCATCTTCTGCTCCTTAATCAATCACTTCGCCGGAGCGACGGGCAACGCGCACCTTGCTGTCACCAACCATCTTGTAGCCGACGCGGGTCGCCTTGCTCGTTTTCGGATCGACGAGAGCAACGTTGGAAACGTGGATCGGCGCTTCAACTTTGTCGAGACCGCCCGCATTTGCCGAGGAGGGCTTGCGATGTTTGGTTTGTACGTTTACACCCTGCACGATGACTTTGTTGTCAGCGGGCAGAACTTTCTTGATTTCACCGGTTTTGCCTTTGTCTTTGCCGGTCAGAACGACGACTTTGTCGCCTTTTTTGACTTTGAGTTTC
Source organism: uncultured Micavibrio sp. (assembly GCA_964551435.1). Lineage (GTDB taxonomy): Bacteria > Pseudomonadota > Alphaproteobacteria > Micavibrionales > UBA2020 > UBA2020. The sequence goes on along the minus strand of CAZKBS010000021.1, from coordinate 11,266 downwards.
GTCATGACTTAGAGGACCTCCGGCGCCAGCGGAATGTTTTTCATGAAGTTTTTGCCGCGCAGCTCACGGGTGACGGGGCCAAAGATACGCGTGCCGATCGGCTCGCCCGCTGCGTTGATGAGAACGGCAGCGTTGCGGTCGAAGCGGATGACGGTGCCGTCTTCGCGTTTCAGGGCTTTGGAGGTGCGGACGATGACGGCCTTGTGAACCGTCCCTTTTTTGACGCGGCCACGGGGAATCGCGTCTTTTACGGATACGACGATGATGTCGCCGATGCCGGCGGTACGGCGTTTGGAGCCGCCCAGTACCTTAATGCATTGAACCCGGCGGGCGCCGCTGTTGTCAGCGACGTCGAGGGTGGTTTCCATCTGAATCATTATCTTGACCTTTCCTATTTCAACAGGGGGGTTTCAAGGACCACCCTGTTATTCTTCTTTCTTGGACTTTTTGACGGAGGAACGTTTCTGTTCCGCATCATCAACAGTTTTCATCTGGCTTTCGCCCATCGCCTTACCGCCGACGACGCGCCAAGTTTTCGATTTGGAAATCGGACGGCATTCCTCGATGGAAACGAGATCGCCGACTTTCCAAGCGTTCTGTTCGTCGTGGGCGGCGTATTTCGCGCTACGACGGACGATTTTGCCGTACAGCGGGTCGCGCACTTTGCGCTCGACCAGAACCGTCACGGTTTTATCGCATTTGTTGCTGACAACTTTACCTTCAAGCACGCGACGCGGCATCTTGATTACTCCTTAGTTTCTTTTTTCTTGGCAGCTTTTGCCGGTGCTTTTGCCGCTTTTTTGGCAGCGGGTTTCACAGCCGGGGTTTTACCCTGCTGCGCTTCGGCGATCAGCGTCTTGATACGCGCGATGTCGCGGCGTACCAGACGGACGCGGCCGGTGTTTTCCAGCTGGCCGGTGGCCTTTTGGAAACGGAAGTTGAACTGCTCCTTGCGGAGGTCCAGAAGCTCCTGTTTCAGCTCGTCGGCCGATTTTGCTCTCAGATCTGCGATTTTCATTTTCTTAATACCTTAACTCTCTTAGTCGCGCGCGACGAATCTGGTCTTGATGGGTAGTTTCGCGGCGGCCAATTCGAACGCCTCTTCTGCCAGTTCACGGGGTACCCCGTCAAGCTCAAACATGATTTTTCCAGGTTTTACGCGGGCTACATAGTATTCCGGGGAACCTTTACCACCACCAAAGCGGGCGCCCAAGGGCTTCGTAGAGACCGGAACGTCCGGGAAAATACGGATCCACAAACGGCCTTGACGCTTGATATGACGGGTAATTGTACGGCGGGCCGCCTCGATCTGGCGGGCCGTAATACGCTCGGGCGAGGTCGCTTTCAGGCCGAAGCTGCCGTAGGCCAGATAGTGACCGGACGACGCAACACCGTGAATGCGTCCTTTGAACGCCTTGCGGAATTTCATCTTCTTTGGAGCCAACATGGTCGTGTTCCTTTTTCTTCTTCTTATTCCCTACCCGGTCATTAACCGCGGGCAGGTTGTTGATCTTGCATGCGCTTGTCGCGCGCCATCGGGTCGTGGCCCAGGATTTCGCCTTTGAAAATCCAGACTTTTACGCCGATGATGCCGTAGGTCGTCAGGGCGCGGGAGGTCGCGTAGTCCACATCCGCACGCAGGGTGTGCAGAGGAACGCGGCCTTCGCGGTACCATTCGGTACGAGCGATTTCAGCACCCGCCAAACGGCCAGCGCAGGTAACACGGATACCGCCGGCGCCGAGGCGCAGAGCGGACTGAACAGCGCGCTTCATCGCACGGCGGAAGGAAACGCGGCGTTCCAGCTGCTGGGCGATACCGTCAGCGACCAGCTGCGCATCCAGCTCGGGCTTGCGGATTTCGACGATGTTCAGGGTGACTTCGCCGCCCGTGAACTTCGACAGGTCTTTGCGCAGTTTTTCGATATCGGAGCCTTTTTTACCGATGATCACACCCGGACGTGCCGTGTGGATGGTCACGTTGGTCTTGCTGGCCGCGCGTTCGATAATCACGCGTGCAACACCCGCCTGCTTCAGTTTGTCCATGACAAACTCGCGCAGTTTGATGTCTTGCAGCAGTTTCGCCGCGTAGTCCTTGCCCGCATACCAGCGGCTGTCCCACGTGCGGTTGATACCAAGTCTCAGACCAATCGGGTTAACCTTCTGACCCATGTTTTTCTCCTGCGCCTTTCTTATTCAGCGGTGGTGTTTTCGCCAGCGGCAGCTTTTGCTTTCGCGGCGGGTTTTTTGGCGGCTTTCGCACCACCGGATTTTTTCGCGGGCTTGTCACCAGCTTCGGCCTTGGCTGCTTTTTTAGCGGCTTTGGCTTTTTTCTTGGTTTCGCCTTCTTCGCGTTCTTCAACAATGATCGTGATGTTGCTGAACGGCTTCTGGACAGCGGCGCTGCGGCCACGGCCGCGGGCGTGGAAACGGCCCATAGTCATGGTACGGCCAACCGTCGCTTCTTTCACAAACAGACGGTCAACGTCCAGGTTGTGGTTGTTTTCGGCGTTGGCGATAGCCGCTTCGAGCACTTTCTTGACATCGACGGCCATACGGCGGCGCGCGAATTCAAGATCGAACAGCGCACGCTGGGCACTTTTACCGCGGATGAGCTGCGCAAGCAAGTTCAACTTGCGTTCGCTGCCTTTGATATAGCGCGCTTTGGCAATGGCTTCATTGTCCTTGCGCTGAGACTTTTTACCTACTTTAGACATCTCTCAATTATCCTTTTTTCGCGGTCTTGTCAGCACCGGCTGCCGTGTGCGCGGAGAACGTGCGGGTCGGGGCGAATTCACCCAGCTTATGACCTACCATGTTATCCGTCACGAGGACCGGGATGAATTTCTGGCCGTTGTAAACACCGAACGTCAGCCCGATGAACTGCGGCAGAATGGTGGAACGGCGCGACCAGGTTTTGATAACCTCGTTACGGGTCGACGCACGGGCTTTTTCTGCTTTCTTCAGCAGGTAGCCATCAATAAAAGGACCTTTCCGTACGGAACGTGCCACTGTCTTTCTCCTTCTGTCTTACTTCGCCAGACGTTTGTTTTTACGACGGCGCAGAATGTATTTATCCGTTGCCTTGTTCTTGCGGGTTTTCGCGCCCTTGGTCGGCTTACCCCACGGGGTGACCGGGTTACGGCCGCCGGAGGATTTACCTTCACCACCACCATGCGGGTGGTCGATCGGGTTCATCACGACGCCGCGGTTGACCGGCTTCCAGCCCATCCAACGCTTACGGCCGGCTTTGCCGATAACCGTGTTGGAATGGTCTGCGTTCGAAACGGAACCGACGGTTGCCATGCACTCGCCGCGGACAACGCGCAGCTCGCCCGAACCCAGTTTAATCTGGGTCATGCCGCTGTCACGGCCGACGATCTGGACGAAAGCGCCTGCAGAGCGTGCCAGCTGGCCGCCTTTGCCGGGATGCAGTTCAACGTTGTGAACCAGCGTACCGACGGGGATGTTTTTGATCGGCATCGCGTTGCCGGGCAGAATGTCCGCGCGCTCGCCGGAGACAACTTTATCCCCTGCTGCAAGGCGCTGGGGCGCCAGAATGTAGGCCATCTCGCCGTCCGTGTATTTCACGAGGGCAATCCAGGCCGTACGGTTCGGGTCGTATTCCAGACGCTCGACCACCGCTTCGACGTCGAACTTGCGACGCTTGAAGTCGATCAGGCGATAGCGCTGCTTGTGACCGCCGCCACGGTGCCACATGGTCTTGCGACCTTTGTGGTTACGGCCGGCTTTGTTGTTGTTGTGGTCCTTGTCGAGAAGGGTCTTCTCGGGTTTGCCTTTCCACAGCTCGCTGCGGTCTACACGCACCATTTGGCGCATGCCGGGCGATGTCGGACGGTACTTTTTGAGTGCCATTTTAATCTTCCTCAATTTTGGGGGACAACATCAATTCGCTGTCCCGGTCCTTATTATTCTTATCCGTTGTTATCAGGCGCCGGTCGCGACGTCGATCTGCTGGCCTTCGGCCAGGGTCACGATGGCTTTTTTGCTGTCGCTGCGGAATGCCTTGCGGCCTTTGAACACCTTGGTTTTGCCGAGCTGGGTGCTGGTGTTGACTTTCGTCACTTTCACCTTGAACACAGCCTCGACCGCATCCTTGATGGTCGCTTTGTCAGCGCACAGGGGAACGCGGAAGGTGATCTGGTTGTACTGCGAGTTCATCGTCGCCTTTTCGGTGATGACCGGCGTGCGGATCATCTCGTAAAGCTGCTCGGTGAGCTTCGGATCTTGTTTTTTCGCTGCTTTGGTCATTTCAGGCGAGCCTCCAGTTGAGCAACCGCTTCTTTCGTCAGGACGAGAGTGTCACGGCGCAGAATGTCGTAAACGTTGATGCCTTTCTGGGGCAGAACGTCGATGAGCGGGATGTTGCGCACAGCGCGGAAGAAGTTCTGGTCCAGCGTTTCATCAATGATGAGCGCGGAGGTCAGGCCGAGCGTGGTCAGAGCCTTCACCATATCTTTCGTTTTGTGGCTGGAAGATTTCGCCGCATCGATAACGATGAGCTTGCCTTCTTTTTGCTTTGCCGACAGGGCAACTTTCAGCGCCAGCTTGCGGACGGCTTTCGGCATGTCATGCGCGTGGTCGCGGACAACGGGGCCGAAAATCACCGCACCGGTGCGGTGCTGGGCGTTGCGCAGCGAACCGGCGCGGGCATGGCCCGTACCTTTTTGCTTAAACGGCTTTTTGCCGGTGCCGCTGATTTCGCTGACACCTTTGGTTTTGTGGTTGCCGGAGCGGCGTTTTGCCAGCTGCCAGTTGACCATGCGGTGCAGGACGTCGGCACGGGGTTCCAGGCCGAAGATTGCATCGCTGAGTTCAATGTCACCAGCTTGCTTGTTTTCGAGTGTTTTAACGGCGACTTTCATCGTTCCATTCCTTCCCTATTCTCTTATGCCTGCGCTTCGGCAGCTTCAGCCGGCGCTTCGGCAGCAGCAGGTGCCTTGCCTTTGAGGCCGGCGGGCTGCGGTGCTTCTTTCGGCAGGGGCTTTTTGACGGCGTCTTTAATCGTCAGCCAAGCGCCTTTGTGGCCCGGTACTGCACCTTCAACAACGATCAGGCCTTGTTCGGGGTGAACTTCCACCACGCGCAGGTTCTGGATCGTACGCTGAACGTTACCCATGTGACCCGCCATTTTCTTGTTTTTGAAAACGCGGCCGGGAGACTGGCGCTGACCGGTCGAACCGGGGGAACGGTGGGAAACCGACACACCGTGCGTTGCGCGCAGGCCGCCGAAGTTCCAGCGTTTCATAACACCCTGGTAACCTTTACCGAGCGTGATACCGGTGATATCGACGAACTGGCCGGGGATGAAGTGGCTGACGCACAGCTCGGCGCCGACTTCGAGTAAGGCATCTTCGCTCACGCGGAATTCAGCGACTTTCGCTTTGGGCTCTACTTTCGCTTTCGCAAAGTGGCCACGCTCGCCTTGGGAGACGTTTTTCGCCTTTTTCTCGCCCGCACCCAGCTGAACAGACGTATAGCCGTTCTTTTCCTGGGTTTGTACGGCGACGACTTGGCATTGGTCCATCTTCAGCACGGTCACGGGAACGTGTTTGCCTTCCGCATCGAATACGCGGGACATGCCGAGCTTTTGTGCAATCAAACCGGTACGCATTTTTTTGGTCCTTACTTTCTTAACTTTCAAGCCGCGCGCTGCCAGATCATTTCCCGTCAGCGCGGATTATTCCTTTTTAGAGCTTGATTTCGACGTCAACGCCGGCCGCGAGATCGAGCTTCATCAGCGCGTCGATGGTCTGCGGGGTCGGGTTTACGATGTCCAGCAGACGCTTGTGCGTCCGCATTTCAAACTGTTCGCGGGATTTCTTATCCACGTGCGGCGAGCGCAGAACCGTGAATTTTTCAATTCGCGTCGGCAGCGGAATCGGGCCGCGCACTTCTGCGCCTGTTCTTTTCGCCGTGTTTACGATTTCCTTCGTCGACTGATCGAGGACTCGGTGGTCGTATGCACGAAGTCTAACCCGGATGTTTTGCGCTTCCATTGTATCCTACCTTTTATTCTCTTTTTTCTCCGTGCCTGCCCCGCCGCTTGCGGCGGCGGGGCGACAGCGGAAATTTAGTCGTTACTCAACGATTTTCGCAACGACGCCGGCACCGACGGTACGGCCACCTTCGCGAATTGCGAAGCGCAGACCTTCGTCCATGGCGATCGGAGCGATCAGTTCAACGTCCATCGTGACGTTGTCGCCAGGCATAACCATCTCGACACCTTCCGGCAGGTGAACGATGCCGGTAACGTCCGTCGTACGGAAGTAGAACTGGGGACGATAGTTGGTGAAGAAGGGCGTGTGACGGCCACCTTCGTCTTTGGTGAGAACGTAAGCTTCTGCTTTGAACTTCGTGTGCGGCTTGATGGAGCCGGGAGCAGCCAGAACTTGGCCACGCTCGACTTCTTCACGCTTCGTACCACGCAGCAGCGCACCGATGTTGTCGCCAGCCTCACCCTGATCGAGGAGTTTGCGGAACATTTCAACGCCGGTGATGGTCGTTTTGGTCGTCGGACGCAGGCCAACGATTTCAACTTCTTCACCAACTTTGATGATGCCTTGCTCAACACGGCCCGTGCAAACCGTACCACGGCCGGAGATCGAGAACACGTCCTCAACCGGCATCAGGAACGGCTTGTCTTTCGGACGTGCCGGGGTCGGGATGTAGGTGTCAACAGCTTCCATCAGCTTCATGATAGCGTCTTTGCCCAGTTCGGGAGACTTGCCTTCGAGGGCGCACAGAGCGGAACCTTTTACGAAGGGGATGTCATCGCCAGGGAAGTTGTATTTGCTGAGCAGTTCGCGGACTTCCATTTCAACGAGGTCCAGCAGTTCAGCATCGTCAACCATGTCGCACTTGTTGAGGAACACGACCAGCGAGGGAACGCCAACCTGGCGTGCCAGCAGGATGTGCTCGCGCGTTTGCGGCATCGGGCCGTCGGCAGCGGAAACGACGAGGATAGCGCCGTCCATCTGTGCAGCACCCGTGATCATGTTCTTCACGTAGTCTGCGTGGCCGGGGCAGTCGACGTGTGCGTAGTGGCGGTTGTCGGTCTCGTACTCGACGGGAGCGGTCGAGATCGTAATGCCACGTTCACGCTCTTCCGGCGCGCCGTCGATCTGGTCGTAAGCTTTGAATTCAGCTTTGCCCTGCTCGGACAGAACTTTGGTGATTGCCGCGGTGAGCGAGGTTTTGCCATGGTCAACGTGACCGATGGTGCCGATGTTCACGTGCGGTTTGTTGCGTTCAAACTTGCCTTTAGCCATCTTGTCATTCCTTCCTTGGATTTAAGCGAGTTATTTATTTAGTCTTTTTTCAGTTTCAATTCAGTTAACGGCAATGCCGTTTAGTCACTCAACGGCTTACGCCATTTTGGCCTTCACTTCGTCTGCGATCGCCTGCGGTACCTGCTCGTAGTGATGGAATTCCATCGAATACTGGGCACGGCCCTGGCTCATCGAGCGCAGCGTGTTGATGTAGCCGAACATGTTGGCCAGCGGAACCATCGCAGTGATAACGCGCGCGTTACCACGGCTGTCCATGCTGCCCACCTGACCGCGACGGCTGTTCAGGTCGCCGATGACGTCGCCCATGTAGTCTTCGGGGGTGACGACTTCGACTTTCATCACCGGTTCCAGCAGGACGGGTTTTGCTTTCGGCAGACCTTCGCGGAACGCTGCACGGGCAGCGATCTCGAACGCCAACGCGGAAGAGTCCACGTCATGGTAGGCACCGTCGAACAGGGTCGCTTTGAAGTCGATGCAGGGGAAGCCGGCGATAACACCGTTTTCTTTTGCACTCTCAAGGCCCTTTTCAACGCCGGGGATGTATTCTTTGGGAACCGAACCGCCGGTGATGTCGGTTTCGAAAACGAATCCGCTGCCGACCTCACCGGGCTCAAAGCGGATAACTACGCGGGCGAACTGACCCGAACCACCCGACTGTTTTTTGTGCGTGTAGTCGACTTCAGCCGTTTTGGTGATGGTTTCGCGGTATGCAACCTGTGGCGCACCGACGTTGGCTTCGACTTTGAATTCGCGCTTCATACGGTCGACGATGATCTCGAGGTGAAGTTCACCCATGCCGCGCAGAATGGTCTGACCGGATTCCTGGTCGGAGTTGACGCGCAGAGACGGATCTTCCGCCACCAGACGTGCCAGCGCCATACCCATTTTCTCCTGATCCGCTTTTGATTTCGGTTCGACAGCGATGGAGATAACCGGCTCGGGGAAGGTCATGCGTTCCAGAACCACCTGCTTGTCGGGATCACACAGCGTGTCACCCGTGGTGGTGTCTTTCATGCCCACCAGCGCAACGATGTCGCCGGCAGATGCCGTTTTGATTTCTTCGCGGTTGTTCGCATGCATCAGAAGCATACGGCCGATGCGCTCTTTTTTGTCTTTAACGGAGTTAATGACATAGGAGCCGCTTTCGAGCGTACCGGAGTAGATACGAACGAAGGTCAGCGAACCGACGAAGGGGTCGTTCATGATTTTGAATGCGAGACCGGCGAAGGGCTCGGCAGGGTCTGCCTTGCGCTGGACAACCGTTTCTGCATCACCCGGCAGCGTGCCTTCGTTGACAGGCATGTCAAGCGGCGACGGCAGATAATCGATAACCGCGTCCAGCATGGTCTGAACGCCTTTGTTCTTGAAGGAAGAGCCGCACAGAACGGGTACGAATTTGTAAGCGATCGTACCTTTGCGGATGCACTTCTTCAAAAGCTCGATCGAGGGCTCTTCGCCACTCAGATAAGCTTCCATAGCGGCGTCGTCCATCTCGACAGCGAGTTCTACCAGCTTGGTGCGGTATTCTTTCGCTTTCTCGACGAGGTCAGCCGGGATTTCTTCTTCGGAGTACGCAGCGCCGAGGTCATCACCCTTCCAGATGATGGCTTTCATTTTCAAAAGGTCGACGAGACCGACGAAGTCAGCTTCGGAACCGATCGGCAGCTGGATCGGCATCGGAACCGCGCCAAGGCGGTCAACGATCATGTCAACGGTACGGTAGAAGTTCGCGCCGGTGCGGTCCATTTTGTTGACGTAGCAAATACGGGGAACGCCGTATTTGTCAGCCTGACGCCAGACGGTTTCAGACTGCGGCTCAACGCCGGCAACGGAGTCGAATACGGTGACGGCACCATCAAGGACGCGCAGCGAGCGTTCAACTTCAATCGTGAAGTCAACGTGGCCGGGGGTGTCGATGATGTTGATGCGGTGGTCTTGCCAGAAGCAGGTCGTCGCAGCAGAGGTAATGGTGATACCACGTTCCTGCTCCTGCTCCATCCAGTCCATGGTCGCGGCGCCTTCATGCACTTCACCGATTTTGTGCGATTTGCCGGTGTAGTACAGAATGCGTTCGGTCGTGGTCGTTTTGCCGGCATCAATGTGCGCCATGATGCCAATGTTACGATAACGCTCGAGCGGATATTTCTTGACTTCAGCCATAATGAATAATTCCCCTTAAACCTATTACCAGCGGAAGTGCGCGAAGGCCTTGTTTGCTTCGGCCATTTTGTGCGTATCTTCGCGTTTTTTGACGGCAGCGCCACGCTCGTTGTGCGCATCCATCAGCTCGGACGCCAGTTTGGCATCCATGGTCTTGTCGTTGCGGTTGGACGCAGCGTCTTTCAGCCAGCGCATCGCCATCGCCATTGCGCGGTTCGGACGAACTTCGACCGGAACCTGATAGGTCGCACCACCGACACGGCGGGATTTGACTTCTACCGACGGCTTTACCTTGTCGAGAACTTCAAGGAAGAACGCAACGGGATCCGTTTTCGTTTTGGCAGCGATGATATCGAACGCACCGTAGACGATGTTTTCAGCAACGGATTTCTTGCCGGATTCCATGATGCAGTTCATGAATTTCGCAACAACGACGTTGTTGAACTTCGGATCTGGCAGAACTTCGCGTTTTTTAGCCGAGTGACGACGAGACATGTCTTATAAACCTCTTTTAAACTTATTTCGGACGCTTCGCGCCATAGCGGGAGCGAGCCTGTTTACGTTTATCAACGCCCTGAGTATCCAGTGCGCCGCGGATGATTTTGTAGCGAACACCCGGCAAGTCTTTCACACGGCCGCCACGCACCAGAACAACAGAGTGTTCCTGCAGGTTGTGACCGATACCGGGGATGTAGCAGGTTGCTTCACGGCCGTTGACCATGCGAACACGGGCGACTTTACGAAGCGCGGAGTTCGGCTTTTTCGGCGTCGTGGTGTAGACGCGCGTGCACACGCCGCGTTTTTGCGGGTTACCCTGCAAATCGGCGTTTTTCTTTTTCGCGCGGTGCCGTTTGCGGCCTTTGCGGGCGGGTTGGTTATACGTTGGCATTGATAGCCCTTCTCTGTTGCAACAAAGTTAAATCTTCGATGTCTGGAGGATGAGAAGGAAACAACCTGCGGTTCGCAAAAGCGAATACACGACAGGATACTGATCATCGATCAGTCTAACTTTCACTTTTCCCGTGAAAGACGGTTAAAAAACCGGACTGCGTCTAGACCAAAATGTCTACTACCAGCCCATCCTTAGAGCGTGCGGAATATATCATGCGCTTCCCAAGGGTCAAACATTATTTGAGGGGCAGGCGGCGGTTTTTTATGTTTTTTGAAGATTGCCCCCGCTTTCGCATTAAACAGAATATCGGAATTTTGTTAAGTTTCATAATTTACGATATTTTTATAATATTATTACCTATGTGGGGTACACGCCTGCCCGTCCCCCGCCGGAATACCGGACAGGCCGTCCCCGATTCTTCTCTCGATTCTCGCCACTTGCGGAAAGGACTTGCCGCAGGGGCAGAATCCCCCCATATTCACCTCCGGAAGACTGGCGGGCATATCTATCGCCAATCCGGCCAGGGCCGAGAGGCAGCAACCGTAACGAATTCTGATATGGGTCGTTCAGTCTTCCACCTTCTCCCCCACATTCCCTTGATTGCGCCGCAACAAATCAGTTGACGGTCTTTATGACATATGGTCATATTATTTCGTTCTTCGGAATCGCGGGATTTGATGGATAGCTTGCTGCCGCGTCACCAACAGCTAAAGCGCCGCAGGGCTAACCGCTGCGGAAACCATGAAACCGCCAGCTGAAAGAGATAAAAAATGCCCCACCCCGTAGACATTCAAAATATCCCTCACCAAGCACGCACTGCGCGTGCGGCGGCTCATAATGTCCCGCGCTTCGCCGCTCTTTCTTTTTCGCGCTTCGCCGCTCTTTCTTTTTCGCGCTTCGCCGC
>CAZKBS010000020.1:0-31589 GCA_964551435.1 uncultured Micavibrio sp. | reverse complement strand
AAAATCGCTCAGGCTGTACCTATTGAACCCGGACTCCAAAATAGGGGTTGACGCAGGTATGAGATAGTGGTCTCTGACAGCTGACGGTGTTTTTGCCCTAATTACACATAAACAGGTTCGAATTTAGTGCTTTTTGAGACGCATGCTTGTCATTTTGTTACAATAAGTTGATAGTTCAAGACAGCGTGAAAGCCGCACTCGGCGTACACCACCATTTTTTCCCAAGCCCCCTTACGGGGGCTTTTGTGTTTTTGGCTTTTGTGGGTGCGTGCTGTGTGCGCGGGGTTGTGCAGGGCAGGGGAATGAAAACTATTCCAGTCCGTCCAGAAACGCTTTTGCATCGGCGGTAATTTGTTCTTTGCGCGCGGCGTCCATTTTGCCAAGCGTGCTGTAGGGCATCGAGAGGCGCGGATTGCCCTTGAGCTTGCTCTGGTTACGCAGCAGGAAATCCCAGTAAAGATAATTGAACGGGCAGGCGTCCGGCCCTTGTTTTTTGTCGGCGCTATAGGCGCAGCCGCGGCAGTAATCAGACATTTTGTTGATATAGGCGCCGCTGGCCGCGTAGGGCTTGCTGGCCAGATATCCGCCGTCGGCGAATAAAATCATGCCCGATACGTTGGGCATTTCCACCCATTCATAGGCATCGGCATAGACGACCAGAAACCATTCGTTGACGTCCTTGGGGTCGATACCCGCCAGCAGCGCGAAATTGCCCAGCACCATCAGCCGCTGGATATGGTGCGCATAGGCGTTTTCGCGCGTTTCGCTGACGCATTGTTTCAGGCAGTTCATGCGCGTATCGCCAGACCAGTAAAGCCAAGGCAGTTTGCGCGTCGCGCCGAGCGCGTTTTTCTCCGCATAATCCGGCATTTCCATCCAGTAGATGCCGCGCACATATTCGCGCCAGCCGATAATCTGGCGGATGAAGCCTTCGGCCGCGTTGAGCGGTGCCTTGCCCGTGCGGTAGGCGTCTTCGGCGGCGGCCACCACCTCGCGTACATCCAGAAGCCCGCAGTTGATATAGGCGCTCAGGAATGAATGATACATCCACGGGTTGCCCTGCTGCATCGCGTCCTGATAATCGCCGAACAGCGGCAGGCGTTCGCGGATGAAGTGGGCGAGAACCTCGCGCGCCTGTGCGCGCGTAACGGCGAAATGGAACGGCTCCAGATCGCCGAAATGATGCGCAAAACGCGCGGCCACCAGCTGCAGGCAGTCCTGCGTTATCTCGTCCGGTTTGAAAAACAGCGGCGTTGAGCGGAACATGCCGTTATCTTCGGGCGGTTTGCGGTTTTCGGCGTCGTAATTCCACTGCCCGCCCGCGGGTTTGCCGCCCTCCATCAGGATATTGTAGCGCTGGCGCATCTCGCGGTAGAAAAATTCCATGCGCAGGCTTTTACGCCCTGCCGCCCATGCCTTGAATTCATCCGGCGTGCAAAGAAAGCGGTCATCGCCGCGAATATCGACAGGGATGCCGAGGGATTTTTCCCATGCCCGCATCGACTGCAAAACACGGTATTCCCCCGGAAACGTCACGGCGATAGACGTCGCGCGGTAGCGCACGGCGATGCGCGCGACCTCGCCCGCGAAACTGCCGGTGTTATCCGGATCGTCAAGGCGGGTGTAGTGCACGCGGAAACCTTCCGCCGACAGCTCCGCCGCGAAATGGCGCATGGCGGCGAATAAAAAAGCGATTTTCTTTTTGTGATGTTTGACGTAGGTGGCTTCTTCCCATACCTCGCAGAGGAGGATGATATCCTTTTCCCTGTCGATATCCGAAAGGGAGGAAATATTCCGCGACAGCTGATCGCCGAGAATAAGCCGCAGGACGGTCATGTCATCCTGCGGACGATCGGGAAATAAAGCGCATCGGGCAGCAGGCGCAGGATTTTCATGGCCAAGGTGAATTTTTTGGGGAAGTGGATTTCAAAGCCGCTGCCCGCCAGCTGGTCGGCCAGGCTGCATGCGGCCTGTTCGGGGCTGATAATCATGGGCATGTCGAAGCTGTTTTTATCCGTCATTGGCGTACGTACAAAACCGGGGTTGATCACGCGCACATCGATGCCGCTGCCGGCGGTTTCCAGCTTCAAGCTTTCGGCAAGGTTGATGATGGCGGCCTTGGTCGCGCCATAGGGCTGAGCGTTCGGCAGCCCCCTGTATCCCGCAACGCTGCCGCAAAGGGCGATTTGTCCGCCTTTTTGGCTGTGCAGTATCGGCAGCACGGCATGCAGACAGTTCAGCGTGCCCATCAGATTCACATCGATAATATCGCGCGCGGCGGCAAGATCGATTTTTTCGATCGCCGCAGGCGTATAGATAGCGGAGAGCAGTATAACACCGTCTATGCGCCCAAATGTACCATGCAGCGATGCGGCTGCCTTGGCGACATCATCGGCCTTGGTCACGTCCAGCGGCAGCGCGGTATGGATCTGGCCAAGCGTGGCCAGCACGGATTGCAGCGCATCGGCGCGCCGTGCGGACAGGTAAAGCCGTGCGCCGCGCCGGGCCAGTTCATGCGCCAGCGCCGCCCCGATACCGCTGGAGGCGCCGATGATCCAGTAATTTTTGCCGCTGTATGACATGTGATTTTATTTCTGCTTTTGCATGAAAATCGTCAGTTCGGCAACGGTGAACCCGAATTTTTTGAGATACGAGCGGTTGACCAGCACATCGCCGTTCATCTGGAACATCCAGTCGTCGAAGGTGATGCGATAGGTCGTATTGCCGACCGGCAGATCCATTTCATATTTCCACTGCACGGCGCTGCCACTGGCTTTGCCCTTCGCGGTGCCCAGAATATCGCCGGCTGTACCCTGATAGGTGCCGTCGGGCATTTTTTTGATGTTCCAGACGCGTTCCTGCTTTTCACCGTCGTAGAAGGTGAACTGTTCGCGCAGCACGCCGGTATCGCCTTTCCATTCGCCGTGCATGTCGATATCGAAACGGCGCGTGACCTTGCCCTTGCGGTCCTGCAGGATACCCCAGCCTTTGACAGGGCCGTTGAAAAATGCCGACAGCGACACGGGCGGCGTGGTGTCTTTGTAGTCGTCGACTTTGATGGATGAACAGGCGCTAAGCAGCATGGTGGCCCCCAGTATGCAGGTGATGAGAAGATGTTTCATGGTTTTTTTCCGTTTTGACAAGAACAAAGATGGCGAAAAGCTTGATGGCGGCCGGTATCATCGCATACAGCACAACCAGCGCGGCATGCCCGCAATCGGGGGAGTCTGCGGCAGGTTTGAAGCCGGCGATATCCAGTGTAATGAAGGCCAGCGCCGTTGCCGCTGCCAGCGACATTTTCATGAAAAGCGCATAAATACCGAAATACGACGATGTATGGGCATCCATGCCTGCCCCCGCGATGCGGCGGGACAGCAGGGCGGGCGGCAGAAAAATCTCGGCCCCGAAACCGATACCTGTCAGAAGGCAGATGGCCGCATAAATCTGCACATCGCCCGGCCCGATAAAGGCGGCGGCGCACAAAAAAGCGGCGGAGAGGCCCATGCCGCATATCCACATACGCTCGGGGCTGAAATGCTTCACGGCCTTTTGCCACAGGGGGACAGATATAATCGCCGCGGCGAAATAGATCATCAGAAACAGCCCTGCCTTATCCTCCGCCCCCAGCCAGTCGCGCACGTAAAATAAAAACAACACGGCGGGCAGAGAGGAGGCAAGCATGCTGATGCCATAGACCGCAAAAAACCGGCGGAAATCCGGCGTCATCAGGCTGCGAAACGACAGCTGCGACACGCTGCCCGCAGGCGCGCGCAGGGACAGGCTACGATACCAGACGAAAAAAATCGCGCTGGCCAGCAGGGCGCAAAAGGCGCCGGCAAGCGCATAGCGGGGCATATCGCCAAGAAGGGCGGGCAAAACCATCGCGGTTAAAAGCCCTGCAAGGCCGAACCCCTCGCGCCACGCGCTGAGAGAAGTTTTCCCCGCCGCATCACCCGCCGCCAGCGCGCCGACGGCATTGAGGTTGATGAGCAGCACGCTGAACGACAGCGTCGCCAGAAACGCGCTGCACACGAACCAGAAAATTTCAACCGACGGCGGCGGGTTATACAGGGCCGCAAAGGCTGCTGCAAAAACCGCGCCGGCCGCCGCCATGATCAACCCGCGCTGATGGCGGAATTTGTCCGACATGCGCCCGATGAAGGGATCGACCAGCGCATCGAACAGGCGTATCACAAACAAAGCACCGCCCAGAAACGCGAGGCTGGCGCCGTATTCGACGGCGTAAAAATCGGGCGCATGGATGTAAAGAGGCAATCCGGCAAAGGCCAGCGGAAAGGCCAGAAGACCATAGGAGATTTTACCGGAAAGCCGCAGCGCGGTCATGTGCCCCCCAGCAGTTTGCGGCGCAGGTCGGGCGCGCTGGTTTTATCGGACAGCCAGATGCCAAAAAAGTGGCGCGCGAAGTCGTGCCCGTCGATATGGCCTATTTTGCGGCCTTCCTGACAAAACACGGTGCCGCTTC
Organism: uncultured Micavibrio sp.; assembly: GCA_964551435.1. Lineage (GTDB taxonomy): Bacteria > Pseudomonadota > Alphaproteobacteria > Micavibrionales > UBA2020 > UBA2020. The sequence goes on along the minus strand of CAZKBS010000020.1, from coordinate 27,106 downwards.
CGGTGTAAACGCCGGTCAGGCTGTCGCCGGGGGCGATGTCGGGGAATATCGCGGCCATCTGGCGCTCCCACGCCGCCAGTTTTTTATCGTCTTTGGCGCCGTTCTTGCGCATTTGGTCGATCGAACTGTCGACGATTTTGCGGCCCTTGATGTTCTGGCGGTAAACCAGTTTCAGCGCATACGGCGCATCGGCGGCATAACGGCCTTCGGGTGCATAAAGCGCGGCGTCATAGACATGCCAGAACGCAAAGGTGAAGGGGCCTTTGCCCACCATTTGCGCGTTGCGGATATAGGTGGCGGCGCAGGAATCATCCGCCCGCGCGGGCGATGCGCACAGCGTCAGCATCACGGCAAGGGCGGCGATTGTTTTACGCATGGACAAGCCCCACCTGCATGACGTCGGTGCGGCCGGTGCGGAAACCTGCGATACAGGCCGCCAGATAAAACCGCCACATGCGGATGAATTTTTCGTCATAGCCCTGTGCAAGCACCTGCGGCATGGCTTTGTCGAAATTCTCCAGCCACATTTCCAGCGTGCGGGCGTAGTCCTGACCGAAATCAAAACGGTCGGTGACGCGCAGGCCCGCGGCGTTTGCCGCGGCGGCAAAACGCGACGGGCTCGGCAGCATGCCGCCCGGGAAAATGAATTTGCGGATGAAATCGCCGCTTTCGCGGTAACGGGCGAAACGGCTGTCGGCGATGGTGATGGTCTGGATCATCGCATGGCCGCCTTTTTTCAGCAGCTGCGCGATTTTTTCGAAATAGGCGGGCCAGTATTGTTCGCCGACGGCTTCGAACATTTCAATCGACACGATGCTGTCATAAGTACCTTGCTGGTGGCGGTAGTCTTCAAGGACGATATCGGCACGGCCGTTCAGGTGCGCATCTGCATATTCTTTCTGACGAGCCGACAGGGTGATGCCCTTGACGGCATAATCGCCGCGTTCAAGCGCGCGCGCCGCAAAACCGCCCCAGCCGCAGCCGATTTCCAGCACCTTGCCGCTGGTGCTGTGCGTGCCGTCGATCAGGCGGTCATATTTCGCCAGCTGCGCCTGACGCAAATCCTGTTCGCCATTTTTGAAAATGGCCGAAGAATACGTCATCGTCGGGTCGAGCCACAGGCGGTAAAAATCATTACCGAGGTCGTAATGCGCGCTGATATTGCGTTTGCTGCCGCGCAGGGTATTGATGCGCAGCAGGTTCGACAGCCGGGCCAGAACACGCGCGGGCATGCTGCCAAAAATAAACGCGTCAATCGCCTTTTCATTGGCAAGGGCGAGGGAAAGCAAATCCTGCAGGTTGCGCGTATCCCACAGGCCTTCGCGGTAATCTTCGGCAAAACCGATATCGCCATGCACGGCAAGATTGCCGATGACGCGCCAGTCGCGCAGCGACAAAACGGCGGCGGGGCCGGGGGCGGTGCCTTCGAATACCCGCGTTTTTCCATCCGGGGTTTCGATGGTGATATGACCGCATTCAAGGCGGTCGAGATTGCGCAGAAAGCTGTCTGTTGCGGTGGATGAAATCATGTTTTTACCTCTTGATGATGCCGCGACATTAAAGCTGTGCCCCTAAATCGGGCATGAATAAAACATTACAAATCTGTAAGGTTGGTGGTCACGCTGGTTTTCTCCGGCTTTTGCAGGGGCTTCGGGATGTATTTGATACCCTTGGCCACCAATTTGACGGCGTGCCAGTGAATACGCATGACCGCGACCAGCGCGACCAGCGGATGCCGCCAGAAAGCGCGGCGCTGGCTGGACGCCGTGAGGGGGCAGAGCCGGCCGCTCAAGGCTGTCAGCAGCTGTTTTTTGCTTTCAGCATCGTAAAAATCTATCCAGATGCCGACCTGCTGGCCCTGAAGGGCGAAACGGAAACGGTAACGCCCTTCGCGTTTGAGGAAGGGGGAGACGTGAAAAACCTTTTCCGCCTCCATCCATGTTTCATTCTCGATAACGCCGCCTGCTGGAGGTTTGCAAATATAGCTGTGGGTTTCACCGAAGGTATTATTCACTTCGCAAATCACGGCGCGCAGATGACCCGCGCTGTCGTGGCACAGCCAGAAACTGACGGGGTTGAACACATGCCCCAGCGTGCGCGGCATGGTCAGCAGCATAATCTCGCCGTCCGCGGTATCGACCTGCGCCTGCTTCAAAAGCCCGCGCGCCCAGACGCCAAGGTCGCCGCCGTCGCGCGCGCCGTGGTCGCGCGTCAAAAACGACGACAGGGCGGGGCGGTCAATGCCGAAACGCCACGAGGACGGAATATCGCGGATTTTCGACAAAGGCAGGCAGAGGTAATAAATGCCGTACGTGAAGCCGTTCACCTTCGGGAAGAGGCGTTTGTGCATCACCTGCCCGAACATGATTTGCGGCGTCATATCCATGGTACTTTGCATCCCAGATTTTCGCAAACGGCAACCGCGCTCATCAATCCGTCTTCGTGAAAGCCATAGCGTTGCCATGCGCCGCAGAAAGACAGGCGGTCTTTATTTTGTATATCGGCCACGCGCGATTGGGCGCGGATCGCCTCCAGCGTGAAAACCGGATGTTTGAACGTATGGCGGTCGAATACCATCGACGCATCCGGCGCGCGGTGCGGGTTGAGCGTGACCAGCACGGGCACATCAGGCGCGAGGCCTTGCAGGTTATTCATCCAATAGGTCAGCGAAAGCGCGTTTCGTTTGTCCTGCATGTTTTCGGATAAATAAATCCAGCTCGCCCATGCCCCGCGGTGTTTGGGCATGAAACTGGTGTCGCGGTGAACCACGATGTCATTATTCTGATAACCGAACGCACCCAGAACAGATTTTTCATCTGCCGTCGGGTTTTTCAGTAGTGCCAGCGCCTCGTCGGCGTGGCAGGCGATGACGGCGTGGTCGAATATATGCGTCTCGCCGCGGGTGTCGGTGATCTCGACATGGTTCTGGGGGCGCGCGACAGCGGCGGCGCCGCAGTTCAGGCGGATTTTATCGGCAAAAGGCGCTGTCATTTTGCGCACATATTCGCGGCTGCCGCCGCTGACGGTGTACCACTGCGGATGGTCGTTGATCGTCAGCAGGCCGTGGTTTTTGAAAAACCGGATGAAGGTCGCGGCGGGGAAGGCAAGGATGGTTTCGACAGGACAGCTCCAGATCGCCGCGCCCATCGCCTGCAGATAATAAAGTCGGAACCATTCGCCCATGCGCATTTTATCCAGCAAGTCGCCAAGGGTGATATCGCTGTCGGTATATTTTTCGGCGGTACGGTTGAAACGCAGAATATCGGCAACCATGCCCCAGAATTGCGGGCGCAGCAGGTTGCGTTTTTGCGCGAACATGCCCTTGCTGCCGTATTCAAGAAAGCCGTTGCCGACGCTGGCGCCGAAAGACATATCGCTTTTTTGCGTCGCCACGCCGAGATGCTTGAAAAAGCCGGTCAGCAGCGGATAGTTGCGGTGGTTGAAAACGATAAACCCTGTATCGACAGGGCGCGCCGTGCCGTTGGCGCTGACATCGATGGTGCGGCTGTGCCCGCCGACATAGGCGTTTTTTTCAAACACCGTGATGTCGTGTTTCTGGTTCAGCAGCCATGCTGCGCCAAGGCCGGAGATGCCGGTGCCGATAATTGCGATTTTCATGCGTTCCATCTTTATAATTTTATTCTCTTTTAAATGGCGCGCGGCTCACTGGCTCATTAAATAATTGTAATGTTGCTAAAATATTAATTTTACACGCAAACCCGGCGCGGCGTTTTCAAGAACGATGCGCGCGTCATGCAAATCGGCGACGGCGGCGACAAGGCTGAGGCCGAGGCCGCTGCCGGGGGTATGGCGGCTCTGGTCGCCGCGGAAAAAGCGGGTGAAGACTTTTTCTTTTTCGTGATCGGGAATGCCGGGGCCTTCATCGCGCACGGCGGCATGAATATGCCCCTCCGCCGTGGCGAGCGTCAGGGTGATGCAGGCATCTGCGGGGCTGAATTTGATGGCATTGTCGAGCAGGTTGGCAAAAGCCTGAAACAGCAGGTCGCGGTCCGCCGTCAGGCGGGCATCGGCCAGATCAAGCGCAAGGGTGATGTTTTTACTCTCCGCAATCGGTTCATACAGGTCGGCCACATCGCGCAGCAGCGGTGCAAGGTCGATATCGGCGAACTGCGTTTTCTTGCGGGCGGTTTCGATGCGGGCAATGCGCAAAAGCGCGTTGAAGGTGGCGAGGATATGGTCGGCCTCGGCAATCAGCTCGTCGGCGGCGCGGCTGTCGGTACGGCGCAGGGTTTCGAGGTTGTTGCGCAGGCGCGTCAGCGGGGTGCGCAGGTCATGGGCGATATTGTCCGATACGCGCTGCACCCCTTCGACCAGCATTTCGGTACGCGCCAGAAACGCATTCAGAACGCCGGAGAGGTAGCTGAGGTCATCCCATTTCGAATCAATCGCCACGCGCTGCGACAGATTGCCTGTATCCATGATGGTCTTGGCGGTGGCGGCAATGCGGTTGGTGCGGCTAACGACAAATGTGCTGATGAAAAAGCTGACGGTAATAACGATCATCATCAGGATAATACTCAGCAGGCAAAGGCCCAGCATGAAATTATAATCATGAATAACCTTGGTCACATCGACGCCGGCATAGAGCGTGCGGCCACCTTGAAGCGACTGCATTTTCGCCGCATAGCGTTTCCCGCCGGCGGTGACCAGCATCAAACCGCTGTCGCCGAGTTTGGCCTGCGCGGCGGGCCAGGCGCGGATATTGCCGGCAATCGGTGCGCCATCCGCACCCTGCAGCAGGTAAAGGCGTCCCGCGGCGGGGGATTGCAGGGCTGCGCGCAGCGCCGCGTCATCCATCCGCGCCAGATAGCGGATTTCGGTATCGACCGTATCCTGCGTGCCGTGAATGAAATGGCCGCGCGCGAAGTAATAACCGAAATAGCCCAGCACAATCACGCCAAGGCCCAGCAAAATGCCGAACAGCAAAGCCATTTTGAAGCTAGAGCTGCTGGTATATTTGCGCGCGCCGGTCATGTCATTCTTCGATGATATAGCCTGCACCGCGCACCGTTTTGATGATGGGGTTGTCGGCGTTGCGGTCGATCTTGCCACGCAGGCGGCTGATATGCACGTCGATGACGTTGGTCTGCGGGTCGAAATGGTAATCCCAGACGTTTTCAAGCAGCATGGTGCGCGTCACAACCTGCCCCTTGTGCCGCAGCAGGTATTCCAGTAGCCGGAATTCGCGCGGCTGGATATCGTTCAGCGCCTTGCCATCGCGAAAAACCTTGCGCGACAAAAGATCCAGTTCGATGCCGCGCGCGCTGAGGCGGGTTTCGGTGACGGCGCTTTGGTTGCCGCGCCGGTATAATACCTCGATGCGTGCCAGCAGTTCGGAAAAGGCGAAGGGCTTCACAAGATAATCATCACCGCCCGAACGCAGGCCCTTCACGCGGTCATCGACCTCGCCCAGTGCGGAGAGGATGAGGGCGGGCGTCGCGTTATTCGCGCCACGCAGGGTTTTGATGATGGTCAGCCCGTCCAGTTCCGGCAGCATGCGGTCGACAATCATCACGTCATATTTTTCGGTGGTGGCCAGAAACAGGCCGTCTTTGCCATTGCCAGCGACATCGGCGGCATGGCCGTTTTCGGCAAGGCCGTTTTTGATGTAGTCGGCGACTTTCGCGTCGTCTTCGATAATCAGGACTTTCATGGCGTCCGGTCTTGAGGGTGAGCGGGATAGCGGCACTCTAGCAAGATTTGTGAAAAAAAGCGCGGCCTGTTCGGTATCACATCTTTACATATTTTGTTTTCCCCTTGGTTTGTCAGAACGCCCTTTGCATTTCCGTGCGGGATGCTATGTATTTGCGCATGGAAACGCAGCAGGTTTTTGCCAAAGAATTCGGGCCGGTTTTGTATGCACGCGGCGATACGGCCGGTCGCGCTGGCTATCGCGTGCTGTTTTACAGCGCGCGCGAAGTCGTTTGTACGCTGGATGGCCAGCCTGTTGAGGGTACAGCCGTCGCAGATACGGCGCAAGGCCGTTTCCGGGTTTTCGATTTCGATGTCGAAAAATCCGCCGCTACGGCAAGTCATCACTATGACATCAACGGCGCCGGCTATGAATTTTTTGTGCCGGGGGCGGGGGATTCGCTGCGTATCGCCTATGTATCCTGCAACGGTGCGGAAACGGAAAGCGCGTTTAAAAAGCCGCTGCCCGGCCGCAACGCGCTGTGGGAACATCTGGAAGATACCCACCACGAGCAAAAATTCCATCTCTTGGTGCAGGGCGGCGACCAGCTTTATGCTGACAGCGTCTGGCGCGATATTCCTTTTCTCGCGGCCTATAAAACCCTGCCCAAGCGCCAGCAGTACAACGCGCCGCTGCCCGGCGAGGTATATGCCCAAATCCGCGATTATTATTTCGCCTATTACATGAACCACTGGGCGCAGCCGCATGTGCGCAGCGTGATGGCCCGTGTGCCATCGGTGATGATATGGGACGATCACGATATTTTCGACGGCTGGGGCAGCTGGGCTTTTAAACATCAGCAAAGCCCCGTGTATCAAGGCATCTTCCGCGCCGCGCGCGAAGCCTTTTTCCTGTTCCAGCGTGGCATGGCGGCGCCCGCCGACGCGCAAACGGCGGGAATGGCGATAACGCTGGGGCCTGCGGCGATTGTCGTGCCTGACCTTCGCAGCGAAAGAACGCGTAAGCAGGTGATGGGCGCTGCCGGATGGCGCTGGCTTGAACAGGCACTGGGCGGACTGGCGGGGGATAGAAAACATCTGGTTTTCGTCTCCAGCGTGCCGCTGGCGACATCGCATTTCTCTTTGCTGGATCCGATATTGACAGGGTTTCCGTCTTTTATCGCCTGGTTGCTGCCGCAAAAAATAAACCCCAAGCAATTCGCCGATGATATCCACGACCAGTGGCGCATTCCCGCGCACTGCGTGGAATGGCTGCGGCTTTTGTATGCGCTGCTGGATACCGCCGACAGGACGGATATGCAGGTGACGTCGCTGTCGGGTGAAATCCACCTTGGCGCGCGCGCAACTGGCTGGCGCTTGAACTGCGCACCGATGGCGGTATTCATGCCTGCTGGCATGCCGAAAATGCCGAAGCCGTGGTGTTTTCTACGGATATATTGTAGGGGTATGTCATGACAGTACATCTCATCAAGCTTTCCGTCGGCACCGAAAGTTTTGCCGATCTGGCGGAATGGCAGCAGCAATGTCTGGCAGACCTGCGCCGCGCGCGCCGCAAGCCGGAACTGTGGCACGTCACGCGCCATACGCCCAAGCGCGCCGATGAACTGCTGGCGGGCGGGTCGATATACTGGGTGGTCAAGGGGTTTGTGATTGCGCGGCAAAAGCTTCTGGATTTTCGCGATATCGATGTCAACGGCGTCAATCACTGCGCCATCGTGCATGATGCCGAGCTGATCCCCGTGCGCAGCCAGCCGCGCCGCGCGTTTCAGGGCTGGCGTTATCTGAATGCCGAAGACGCCCCGCCCGATATGGCCGCGGGCAGCGGGCACGAAGAGCTGCCCGAACATCTGCGGCAGGAATTGCGTGCGCTGGGGCTTTTGTAGGTATTTCTATTGTTTATGAGCGTTTTTGATACGCGGTGATAAGGCGGTCAAGGTTATTGGCAAATAGGTTGCGTTCGTGCTGGCCGATGCCGCCGGGGCCGCCGGTTTCGATGCCGCTGCCACGCAGAGAATCCATGAAATCGCGCATGGAGAGGATTTGTTTGATGTTGTCGCGGTCGTAAAGTTTGCCGCGCGGGTCAAGCGCATGGCCGCCTTTTTCAACAATGCGCGCAGCCAGCGGGATATCGGCGGTAACGACGATGTCTTCGGCGCTGCAGCGCGCGGCGATTTCGTCATCGGTGACATCGGGGCCCGGCGGCACCTGCGTGAATGTAATGAAGGGCGACGGCGGCAGATGCAGGTACTGGTTGGTCACGAAGGCGACGGTGATTTGCGTGCGCTCCGCAACGCGGAATAAAATTTCTTTAATCACCTTGGGGCAGGCGTCGGCATCAACCCATATTTTCATGTAGCGATATTTTCATTTCAGGTGCGTTTTTTCAATTCTGTGGATCAGCTTTTCGATGGCGTAAATCTCGGCCAGCCAGTCTTCGGGGTATTTCAGTTTTTGCGTGGCGCGGTACTGAATCAATCCTTCGCGCGCGGTGTTCAGGCACTCGACCGCCTTTTCATACTCCAGCAGCTTCAGATACGCCTCGCCAAGGTCCTTGTGGTAAAGGGGGGCGATGATGTTGAGGTTCTTTGTGCGCTGATCAAGGGCGATAATCTCAAGGCAGGCTTCGACCACCGTGTAATAATCCTTTTTGCGGCCGGCTTTGTTCAGCTTTTCGCGCAGGGCTTTCAGTTCGTCCATTTGTTTGCGGTTGATCTTGCTCATGCCGGCCCGTCCTGTTGAATAATCCTGCCCCCATTTTCTGTAGCTGGCGGCGAATAGCAAGGCTTATCTTGGGGCCACCCGCGGCTTTTCTGGCTGCGCGGCGGGGTTTGGTGTATGATGGGCAAAACGCAAACAGGCCGCGCCCGCATGACCAAACCAACCATTGCAGAAAAACTGGCAAAAAAACTGAAAACGCCGAAGCAGGTGCAAAAATACCTGCGCACGCTGCCCTATAACCGCGAAAAGGGCGGGGAGACGCTGTCTTCGGCGGAATCGGCGCTGCGCCGCGGGCGGCTGCATTGCTACGAGGCAGCCTTTGCCGCCGCGGCGATACTGGAGCATCACGGCTATCCGCCGTTGGTCATGAGTCTCGAGAGCAAGGATGGCCTCGACCATGTCATATATGTTTTCAAACAAAACGGCCGCTGGGGCGCGGTGGCGCGTTCGCGCGACGAGGGCCTGCATGGCCGCCCGCCCAAATACCGCAGTCTGCGCGATCTGGCGCTCAGTTATTACGACCCCTATGTCGATAAATCGGGCAAGATTATCGGCTATCAGGTGGCGAACCTAGACGATACCGGTGCCGACTGGCGCGCGAGCAAGCGTAACGTCTGGAAAGCGGAGCAGTATCTGATTGATATCCGCCACAACAAAATCAAATCGTCATTGGCGCGGTATAAAAAGCTGCTGCGCGATTATCTGGCGCGCGGGCCGATGCCACGGCAAAAGCACTGGTGGTAACGAACGTGCGGATTATAAAAACTTCGCGATAACCGCCAGAAACGCCGGCCCGTATTTTTTCAATTTTTGTTCGCCAATCCCGTGCACCAGCGCCATGCGCATCATGTTGTCGGGCTTCAACAAGGCCATATCAATCAGCGATTTGTCATGAAAAATGACATACGGCGGCACGCCCTGCGTGCGGGCAATCTCCATGCGCGCCGTTTTGAGCGCCGCGAGCAGCGCTTGATCTTCCGGCGGCAGCAATCCGGCATCGCTGCCGCTGCGCGATGCTTTGCCCGACAGGGCGGCGCGGCGCGTGGCCTTGCGCAGTAAAACCGTTTGCTTTTCACGCAGGAAAGCCTGCCCCTGCGCGGTCATGCTGAGCCCGCCGTGTTCGCTGTCGACCTGCAGCAGATTGCGCGCAATCAGCTGGCGGAACACCGATTGCCATTCGGTTTTGGTCATGTCCTTGCCGATGCCGAAGGTGCTGGTCTGGTCGTGGCCGTTGCGCATGATGCGCTCGTCGGTCTGGCCGGTCAGGACATCGATCAGATATCCCACGCCATAGCGCTGGCCGGTGCGGTAGGCGGCAGACAAGGCCTTTTGCGCAACCAGCGTGCCGTCGAATGTTTCGGGCGGCGACTGGCAGGTGTCGCAGTTGCCGCAAGGTGCGCAGCTGTCACCGAAATACTCCAAAAGCACCTGACGGCGGCATCCTGCCGTTTCGCACAGGCCCAGAAGGGCATTCAGTTTCTGGTGTTCGATGCGTTTTTGCGCATCCGGCGCGTCGGAATCCTCGATGAACTGGCGCTGCATCACGGCGTCCTGCGCGCCGTAAACCATCAAAGCGTTCGATGGCAGACCATCGCGGCCCGCGCGTCCGGTTTCCTGATAATAGGCTTCGATATTTTTGGGGATGGTCATATGGGCGACAAAGCGGACATCGGGTTTGTCGATCCCCATGCCGAAGGCGATGGTGGCGACCATGATGATTTTTTCTTCTTTCAAAAACCGCGCCAGATGCGCGCTGCGCACCTCTGCCGCAAGTCCCGCGTGATAGGGCAGCGCGGTGAAGCCTTCGCCGGACAGCCATTCCGCGGTTTCTTCGGTCAGTTTGCGCGACAGGCAATAGACGATGCCGCTATCCTCCGCATGGTTCTGGCGGATGAAATTCAAAATCTGCGTGCGGCCGCTTTCCTTGGGCAAAATGGTGTAATGGATGTTCGGGCGGTCAAAGCCGGCAATAAAACTGCGGCCTTCCTGCAGCTTCAGGCACTCCACGATGTCGCGGCGCGTCGGGGCGTCGGCGGTGGCGGTCAGCGCGACGCGCGGGGCGTAGGGGTAGCGCTCCGCCAGTACCGACAGCTGTTTGTAGTGCGGACGGAAATCATGCCCCCATTGCGAGACGCAATGCGCTTCGTCGATGGCGAAAAGGGAAATCGGCGCCTCGTCCAGCAGGGCGAGGAAGTCATCCATCAGCAAACGCTCCGGCGCGACATAAACAAGGTCGATAAGCCCGCGCAGCATCGCATCCTTGGTGCTGGCAATCACGTTGCCGTCAACGTTGGAATTGATGGCGGCGGCGCGGATGCCCAGCTGCTGCAGCGCGTCCACCTGATTTTGCATCAGGGCAATCAGGGGGGAGATAACAATCCCCACGCCGTCGCGCAGCAGGGCGGGGATTTGATAGCAGAGCGATTTGCCGCCGCCCGTCGGCATCAGGACAAAAGCATCCCCACCGCCCGCGACATGCTGGATGATATCCGCCTGTGCGCCGCGAAAAGCGTCAAACCCGTAGGTCTTTTGCAAAATGCGCAGCGCCGCCGCAGCATGCGGGGAGGGGGATTTGTGATTGCTTGCGTGAAAAACCATGATGGGCGCCACTCTAGCACAGCGGCGCGGGTGAAAGAAGCCCTCGGCTTTTATAAAATATCAGTGTTTCGGGCCGTAGCGCAGTAATTGCCCGTCCGGCGCGTCGGTCAGCAGATACAAATACCCGTCCGGGCCTTGCCGCACATCGCGGATACGGCTTTCGAGGGTTGTCAGCAGTTTTTCCTGCTTGATGATATGGCCCCCTTCGATGTCCAGCCGCCGCAAGTGTTGTCCGGCCAGCGCGCCGACGAACAGATCGCCTTTCCACTGCGGCATTTTATCGCCGGTATAAAACGCCATACCGCTTGGCGCGATCGACGGGGTCCAGTGAACAAGCGGGTCTTGCATGCCGTCCTTGTGGCGCACATCGGTGATGGTGGCGCCGCTGTATTCGCGGCCATAGGTCACAACGGGCCAGCCGTAATTCGCGCCGGGCCTCAGGATATTGATCTCATCCCCGCCGCGCGGGCCGTGTTCGTGAATCCAGATGGCGTTTGTGCCGGGATACAGCGCCGCGCCCTGCACGTTGCGGTGGCCGTAGGTGAAAATCTCCGGCTTTGCGCCAGCTGTGGCGGCGAAGGGGTTGTCTTTGGGGATGCCGCCGTCGCGCGTCAGGCGTACCGTCGTGCCTAAATCATCCGTCATATTCTGGGCGTGGTCGCGCATGCTGTAGCGGTCCCCCAGCGTCAGCAGCAAGGTGCCGTCGGACAAAAACAAAATGCGTCCGCCGAAATGCTGGTTGCTTTTGACTTTCGGCAGGGAAACAAAAATGGTTTTCACATCGGACAGCTGCGCCGCGGCAAGATCGAGACGCGCACGGGCAAGTTCGGTGCTGTTTGCATTTTCATCGCCGCCCGCATAGGCAAAAAAGAGGGTCGAGTCGCGGGCGAAGTCGGGGGAGAGGGCGACGTCGAACAGGCCGCCTTGGCCCGCGGCGTAAATATCGGGCAGGCCCGCGATTTCCTTGCGGGTCTTGCCGTCCGCGGCGATATGCAGCAGTTTGCCGCCGCGTTCGGTGACCAGAAAACCTTGCCCGCCGGGCAGGAATGCAACCGACCACGGAAATTCAAGGTTATCGGCAACCACGGTTGTTTGCAGATGCGGCGCATCGTTGACGGGCGCGCGGTCGACGGGGTCTGTCTGCAGGCTTTGCCAGTAAAGCGCCGCCATCACCGCCAGCACGCAGGCCGCAATCCAGAGCATATTTTTATTTTTCGGGGTGGATGCCATGGCGTCCTCTTCTGCGCTATGCTGTGGTGCGGTCATATCCGGCGTTCAGCTGATGCCGGTCAGTTTAAAAGGGGTTCGCGTACATGGCAAAACAAAAAATCCGCTGCGGCTGGGTTGGTACGGGCAAGCCGTTTTACGAAGAATATCACGATACCGAATGGGGCGTGCCCGTGCATGACGATATCCGGCATTTCGAGATGTTGATCCTCGAAGGGGCGCAGGCGGGGCTGAGCTGGGAAACCATTTTGAAAAAGCGCGATGCCTACCGCCGCGCGTTCAAGGGGTTTGACCCCGCCAAGGTCGCCCGTATGACCGATGCGGCACTTGAAAAACTGATGCAGGACGAAGGTATTGTGCGTAACCGTCTGAAAATTTTCTCCGCCCGCCGCAATGCGCAGGCGTTTCTGGCCATTCAAAAGGAATTCGGCAGTTTCGATGCCTATGTCTGGCGGTTTGTGGGCGGCAAGACCATCAAGGGCCACCGCAAGACGCTCAAGGATATCCCCGCGAAAACGCCGGAGTCCGACGCGCTGTCCAAAGATCTTAAAAAACGCGGCATGAATTTCGTCGGCAGCACCATCATGTATGCCTATATGCAGGCCATAGGCATGGTTGACGACCACGTAGCGGATTGCTGGCGCGCGAAAAAATAGAGCGTGCGGGCAGTGCTCAGGGTTTGGGCGTGGCGGTGATATCGATGCTCACGGTAATGTCGCGTCCGACCCATTCGGCGGGGGCGTCGGATTTTTTGCCGATATCGAAATCAAGACGGTTGAGCGTGAAGCGGCCTTTCGCCGTTACGGGCGATTGCGCAAGGTCGCTGAGCGTGAAGTCGAATTGCACCGGTTTGGTGATGCCGCGGATGGTCAAATCGCCCGCGGCGCTATAGCCGCTGCCATCGGGTTTTGCGGTGATGGCCGTGGTCGTGAACGTGGCCTGCGGGTAGTTTTTCACATCGAACCAGTCAGCTTGCGGCAGCGTACCGTCATACATGCTGTTGCCGGTTTTAGCGCTGGCGGTATTGAAGGTGGCGACAATCTTGCTGGCCCCCAGATCGGCGGGATCAAACGTCACCAGTGCCGTCCATTCGCCAAAGTTGCCGCTGAAGGGATTATCGGCATGGGTACCGCTGAAGGTGATTTTGCTGGCCTTGGTATCGACGCCGTATTCGGCGGCGCCGGCGGGCGATGCGTAAAGCGAAAAGGCAAAAAACGCGGCGAAGGCGATTTTCTTGGCAATGCCGAACACCAGCAGACGTTTTTGCACGGTGGGCGATAACATCGTGCGGATGATTTTATCGGCGATGTCATCCACGGTCTGCTTGCTGAGGCGGCCTTTGCGCATGGGGTTTACTCCGGTTTTGATTTTTTGCAGCCCGCGCAGGAAAACCAGATGCGCGGCAGCAGGTTTTCACGGTCGATGACGGCGTGTTTCACCACGGCGGCGATGTGCCCGCCAATCACGAAAATGAAAACCCAGGCCAGAATTTCGTGCGCTTCTTTGGCGATACCGTTCACGAATTCATTGCCCGCGATTTTGGGAATGTGCGGCCATTCGAACAGGCCGAAAACGATGGTGGGCAATCCGTAAACGCTCGACGATACCATCGCCCAGCCCGTCAGCGGTACGGCCAGCATGAAAGCATAAAGCGCGATATGTCCGGCCTTCGCCAGTGTGGCTTCCAGCCCTTTGATAGAGGCGGGCAGGGCGGGCGCCTTGTGGGTCAAGCGCCAGCCAAGGCGCAGCACGAAGGCGACCAGCAAAAGAACGCCCAGCGATTTATGCCACTGGATCATGCTGAACTTGAGGCTTTTGGGTAGGTCAAGCTCTTCCATCGCAAGGCCGCTGGCGAGCATCAGGAAAAACGCCGCCGCCATAGTCCAGTGCAAAAGCACGGCAACTGTATTGTATCTTTGGGCGGCGGCGTCGGTCATGATGTTTCCTGATGTGTACGATTAGTCTTTTTTGGCGAATTCGGCTTCGATGATGATATCCACTTTGTCGCCAATCATCGGGACATAGGTGGACATGCCGAAATCGCTGCGGCTGATGCTGGTGGTGGCGGAAAAGCCCATCGCGGCTTTCTGGCTGAAGGGCTGCACCGCATAGGCGCCATTGAACGTGGCGTCCAGCACGACAGGCTTCGTCACGCCGAGAAATGTCAGGTCGCCGTGGATTTTACCGGTGTTGTCGCCTGTGACTTCGATTTTGGTGGAGTTAAACGTAATCTCCGGAAACTTGCCGGCGTTGAACCATTGTTCCTGCGTGATCAGGTTTTTGTTGAAATCTTTTTCGGCGGTGGGCACGAAATCGGTTTCCAGCGATGCGGGGTCGATTTTCGCGCTGACTTTGCTTTTGGTGATATCGGCGGGGTCGAACGTGATATCGGCGTCAAACGATTTGAAACGCGCGGTGTAATTCGACAGCCCCGCATGCATGACTTTCCACGTCAGGCTGGCGTGGTATTTGTCGATGCTGTACACGCCGGCGGGCATGTCTTTCCACGGGGTCATTTTCATGTCCTGTGCAAAGGCGCTGGCGGCGGTCAGGGAAACCATGGCAAAGGCGGCGGCAAAAAGGGCGTTTTTCATGTGTGTCATGTCCTCGGGAAAGAGCTGGGGAGGGATATGCAGTGCCAACGATGGAATATAGGGCGGGTTCCGTCAAGGACAACCTATTCCGTACCGTGCCAGTGCTATCGGTTGAAAAGGGCCTGGGCGCTTTGGCGCTGGGTTTCGGCGGTTTCCTGCGCCAGTTTGTAGGCGACATAATATTTATAGATATTGCGCACGTATGTCACCGGTTCCTGCCCGACGCGCAGGGCGACGATACGCTCCACGTTGTCGAACCAGATATCGGGATCGTAGCCCTTGGCGGCGGCCTCGGCGCGCAGTTTTTTGATACGGCTGGGGCCGGCGTTATAACTGGCGAAGGCGAAGAGGGTGCGGTTTTTCGAATCCAGATCCGCATCCTTGAAAAAATTCGCCAGAATAAAATCCATGTATTTGGTGCCTGCGTGGATATTCGGCTCGGCCTTGTGGATATCCCCGACGTTCATGTCGCGGCCCGTTGCGGGCATGACCTGCATGATACCCACCGCGCCGACGGGGCTGCGGGCCGATTGGTCAAGGCGCGATTCCTGATACCCCTGTGCCGACAGCATCAGGTGATCGAAGCCGTATTTATTGCCGTATTTTTTAAAAATCTCGATCGTCTCGCCAAAGCGTTTGGCTTCGCTGCTGCCGCGGTTGTTTTTCAGCGGCGTCGCGCGCAGTTTCGCCTGCCGCACCGCGATGATGGCAAGCCCCTGTTTGTTGACCTTGTTCTTGATAAAATCATTCACTTCGCCAAGCAGCAGGGGGCTTTTCTTGCGCACGGCCCAGCCAACCTGCATACCGGTGGCAAGTGTAATATCTTTGTGGATATGCATTTTGGGCAGCGGGTTGCGCCAGACCTCGGCGACCCAGCTGTCGCTGATGGCAAAATCAATCAGCCCCGCATTCACCATTTCCAGCACGTCTTCGTCCGCGATGTCGCCGGGCAGTCTGGCCAGCGCCATCGGTTTCAGGCCGCGTTTTTTGAAATCGCGGTTCCATTCTTCCAGATGTTTGAAATAGCTGGTGACGGGGCGCACATGCACCGTTTTGCCCGCCAGATCGTCGCGGGTTTTGACGGCGGGGGCGTTCGGCGATGACAGCAGCACTTCATCAAACGGCTTGCCGACCGGATAGGAAAAATCCACATCGCGCGCGCGGTCCTGCATGATGGTGATATTCCCTGCCGCGATATCGCCAAGGCCTTTGCGCAGATCGTCCAGCAGCTTTTCGCGCGTGGTCGGAATAATCGCGACGGTGATGGGGATTTTGCCTTTGCCGCCGTATTTGCGGTTCAGGTGCTTTTCAAATTCGCGCACCATGGTGGCGGTCACGCCGCGTTCATTGCCGCGGTCGTGGTAAAACAGCGTGCGGCTATAGGGTACCAGCACGCGCACCATCTGCCGTGTCTGCATGCCGTCGAAATCACCTTTCCACGGCTTGTTCTGATATTCGAGCTCTCTGGCATCCGCATCGCGCGGTGCGGCGGATATCAGCGCCAGCGCGGGCAGCATCAGGCACAAAAAAACAGCAAACAGACGGATAAAAACAGCACGCATGTGATGAAAACCGGATACGAGGGATGGCAGACAAAGCGCCTGGACATGAAAAACAATCCTCTCCAGCATAAATCATAAAGGTTTTCAAAAGGTTAAGTCTGTATACGCGCGCATGTGCGGGCTTTGATTTTTAAGGGCTTTCGCCCTATCATCGCCCTGTCCGCACGCAAAAGGGTGGATGTGAAAGC
This sequence comes from uncultured Micavibrio sp., assembly GCA_964551435.1. Lineage (GTDB taxonomy): Bacteria > Pseudomonadota > Alphaproteobacteria > Micavibrionales > UBA2020 > UBA2020. The sequence continues at coordinate 10,546 of CAZKBS010000020.1, read as the reverse complement.
GGGGGGATGATGACAGCAGCAAGAACCGAACAAGACGCACAGCCGCAAGCGGCGGCGCCCGCCCGCCCGCGGGTTGTGGTGGTTGGTGCGGGGTTTGCCGGGCTCGCCGTGGTCAAGGGCCTGCGCCATGCGCCTGTCGATGTGGTGCTGATCGACCGTCACAATTACCACCTGTTTCAGCCGCTTTTGTATCAGGTCGCAACGGCGGCGCTGTCGCCCGCGCAAATCGCGCAGCCTGTGCGCGCCATTGTGCGGCGGCAGAAAAACTGCACGGTCGCGCTGGGGGAAGTTACGGGCATTGATACCACCCGTAAAATCGTGCGCGGCCATGCGGGCGAAATGTCCTATGACTATCTGGTCGTGGCGACGGGCGCGACCCATGCCTATTTCGGACATGACGAATGGGCGGATGCCGCACCGGGGCTGAAAACCATCGACGACGCCACGCATATCCGCCGCCGTGTGCTGGGCGCATTCGAACAGGCCGAAAACTGCGACGATGAAACGCAGCGCCGCGCGCTGATGACATTTGTGGTCGTGGGGGCGGGGCCGACAGGTGTTGAAATGGCCGGCGCGATAGCCGAGCTGGCGCGCCATACGCTTAAAGGCGAATTCAGGAATATCGATCCCGCATCGGCGCGGATTATTCTGGCGGAGGCGGGGCCGCGCGTGCTGGCCGCCTTCCCCGAAAAACTGTCAAACCGCGCGCGCCGTGATCTTGAAAAAATCGGCGTGGAGATTGCGACGGGCAAAGCCGTCGGCCACTGCGCCGTAGACCATGTGGTCATTGACGGCGAGAATATTCCCTGCCGCACGATTGTCTGGGCGGCGGGCGTGCAGGCCTCCGCCGCGGCGACATGGCTGGGGGCGGCGATGGACCGCGCCGGACGCGTCAAGGTTGCGCCGGATTACAGCCTGCCCGCACAGGGAGATATGCCCGCGCGGGATAATGTTTTCGTGGTCGGCGATACCGCCGCGCTCACGGACAGCGCGGGGCGCGCCGTACCGGGCCTTGCGCCCGCCGCGCAGCAGGCCGGCAGCTATGTCGCCCGTGTCATCCGCGCCCGTATCGACGGCAAGCAGGCGCCGCCGCCGTTTAAATACCGCGACGACGGCGCCATGGCGACGATTGGCCGCGGCAAGGCGATTGCGCTGATCCGCGGCTTTGGCTTTGGCGGGTTTATTGCGTGGTGGATGTGGGGGGTGATACATATCATGCCGCTGGTCGGTTTCCGCAACCGCGTGGTGGTGGCCATCGACTGGCTGTGGTCTTACCTGACCCACGCGCGCGGCGCCCGCCTGATTACCGCGCCCAAAGACAAACGCGCCGACCTGTGATATAACCGAAACCGCATAGAAACGAACAAGCCGCGAAAGGCGAGAGAACATGACCGCAGAAACCGTATCCCTGCCCAAGGCCGAACACGCCGCCGAACATCTGAAAACCCTGCGCGATGTCATGCGCTATGCGATTACGCAGTTCACGCGCGCGGATTTGTTTTTCGGTCATGGCACGTTTACGCCGCATGACGAAGCGGCCTATCTGGTGCTGCAGGGCCTTGACCTGCCCATCGACCAGCTGGAGCCGTATCTCGACGCCGCCCTGCTGCCGGAGGAACGCCTGCGTCTTGTCGGTTTTATTCACGAACGTATTCAAACGCGCAAGCCCCTGCCGTATATCCTGAAACGCGCATGGCTGGCGGGGGTGCCGTTTTATGTGGACGAACGCGTGATTGTGCCGCGGTCTTATATTGCGGAGCTTTTGAATACGCAGATTGTATCGGCGGATGATTTTTCGATTATCACAGACCCGTATGAAATCACCTCGGTGCTTGACCTGTGTACGGGGTCGGGCTGCCTGGCCATTCTGGCGGCGCATACGTTTCCCGAAGCGGCCATCGATGCGGTCGATCTGTCGCCCGAAGCGCTGGCGGTTGCGCAAATCAACGTCGATGATTGCCTGCACAAAGACCGCATCGCGCTTTATCAGGGCGACCTGTTCAGCCCGCTGAAGGGCAAAAAATACGACCTTATCATCACCAACCCGCCCTATGTGGATGCGGAGGATATGACCGACATGCCCCCCGAATACCTGCACGAGCCGCGCATGGCGCTGGCCGCGGGGGACGACGGGCTTGATCTTGTGAACCGTATCCTGCGCGAGGCGCCGGATTATCTGAACGAAGGCGGCATCATGGTTCTGGAGCTGGGCTACAGCGCCGCCGCCCTTATCGAGCAGTATCCGGATATCGATTTCAACTGGATGGATACCGAAAACAGCACGGGCGAGGTGTTCTGGGTCACGCGCGAACAGCTGGTAGAAGCCGAAAGCCTGCGCGCGGCTTGAAAACGGCTGGCGGGGGCCCAAACGGGGGCTGGCAGGGGCAAAAAGGCCGGTTTTGCGGCTGATTTGCCAATTTCCAAAATCCGTTGTATGTTGGTCTGCCGCAGGGAAGGACCCCAAAGCATGAACAAGATTGAACTGACCAACCTCGACCACGACCTGATTGCCGCCGCCGCCGCCGCCATCAAAAAACCCGTTATCCAGATTGAAAACCGCAAGGCCCCCGCGCTGGTCTGCGCCGCGCTGCGCCTTGACGATGGCGAGATTGTGACCGCGCTCAACATGACGGCCGATGTCGGCAGCCTGTCGATGTGCGCCGAGCCGCAGGCGATTGCCGAAGCCAACCGCCGCATCGACCGTACGATCGAAACCGTGGTCGCCGTTTATTATCCGCCGGAGGGGGAGCCGAAAGTCATCCCGCCCTGTGGCCGCTGCCGCGAGATTATTACCGATTTTTCCCCCGCCGGTTTCGTGATCATGCGCGACCCGGGCACGGATAATCTCTACAAAGTCCGCGGCGTCGATTTGCTCCCGTTCAAATACGGCGATTACTGGCAGGATGGCCGCCTGATTTAATTTTTCCGAAGTTGTCCGGGATGTCTGTTCATATCGGCCCTATCACGGTTTCCGAACCCGTTTTCCTCGCCCCCATGTCGGGGGTGAGCGATTTGCCGTTCCGCCGCGCGGTGAAATCTTTTGGCGCGGGGCTGGTGTTTTCGGAAATGATCGCCAGCCGCAGCGTCATCGAAGAATGGCGCAGCAACGTCAAGGTGGATTTGGACTACGGACAGGAATTTCCCATGGCCGTGCAGCTGGCCGGCTGCGAGCCTGAGGTGATGGCCGAAGCCGCGCGCATCAACGTCGGGCGCGGTGCGGCCATCATCGACATCAATTTCGGCTGTCCGGTCAAAAAAATCGTGAACAGCTATGCGGGCTCCGCCCTGATGCGGGACGAAGACCTCGCCGTGCGCATCATCGACGCCGTGGTCGCGGCGGTGGATGTGCCGGTCACGGTCAAAATGCGTTTGGGCTGGGATGAAAACAGCTTGAACGCGCCGAGCCTCGCCCGCCGCGCCGAACAATCGGGCGTGAAAATGGTAACGGTGCATGGCCGCACGCGCTGCCAGCTGTATAACGGCAGCGCCGACTGGCACGCGGTGCGCAAGGTACGCGAGGCGATTGCCCTGCCATTGCTCGTCAACGGTGATATCCTGACGCCCGAAGACGCCGCGCGTGCGATGCAGATTTCCGGCGCCGATGGCGTGATGATTGGCCGCGGCTGTTACGGCCGCCCGTGGATGCTGCGCGATACCGCCGCGCATTTGCGCGGTGAAGCGGCCCCCGCCGCCCCCTCGCCGCGGGAACTTCTGGCGGTCATCGAAAAACATTATGCCGATATGCTGGTCTATTACGGCCAGAAACAGGGCGTACAAATCGCCCGCAAACATCTGGCCTGGTATCTGCAAGACCTGCCCGGCGGCAGCGATCTCAAACCCCATATCAACAAACAGGACGACCCGCAGGCCGTACTGGATATTCTGCGCGGGTTTTTTGCCGGATTGTAAAAGCAAAACAGCGTCACACCGGCGCAGGCCGGTGTCCATATCTGGATTATATACCGCCGATAACTTTTTGGACACCGGCCTGCGCCGGTGTGACGGTTTTTTTCAGGGTATGTTCTTGTTTGACGGATTGTTGATATAAGGGTGCTCTCAGAAAAATGTTCCGTGTTCTTTTGGAAACGCACCTCGTATGGAGGCAAGAGAAGTGCGTCACACCGGCGAAAGCCGGTGTCCATGTTTCCTCACGCGCAGGCGGATAGATATACAGGCCGCACCCGCGCAGGAAATGTTTGAATTAACCGCAAATATCCTCGTAAAGGTCTCGCCAGTCAGGATTCGATTTTTCGATGAGTGAAATTTTCCATGCGCGTTTCCATTCTTTCATTTGCCTCTCGCGCAGAATGGCGGTTTCTGCCGTATCATGGGCTTCAAGATAAACCAGTCTGTCAATGCCGTATTTCTGTGTGAAGCCCTCGGCGGCTTTTGTTTTGTGTTCATGGATGCGTTTGACGATATCGGAGGTAACGCCGATATAAAGCGTGCCGTTCCGTCTGCTGGCGAGGATATAAACAAAAAATGATTTCATGGTTATAAAGGAAACTGGACACCGGCCTTCGCCGGTGTGACATTTGTTTATTATGGGCCTGTGCATCCGTAATAGCCGTCAATCTCTCGCGATAAAAGATTGGAAGAGTCGTAAACGGCCAAGGTGATAAAGCTGCAATCAAATATAAATCCTTTGTCGGGTTTACGGTATATGAAAGCAGTCTCTCCTTTGCCAAGAGCTTTTCGCGGCATTTTCATTTGTGGCGGGGTTTGGTCAATGCTCGTTTTATTCCTCTCCACCAGCACATAATCGATTTTTTCTTTGGATGTGCCGACGGGAAAAAGGGTTTTCATTATTTCGCGGAAATCATCGAAGTGGGCGTAGTCTTCGAGAACGAATTGCGTTTCGGCGAAGTTCGGGGCGGTGGGGTCGCGCTGGATGAACGGTGCACAGGATGCAACGACGGATGACATGCAAAATATGCCCAGAATAAATAAAACACGCATGGCTATATCCTTTGATGTTTTAAAATAAATAATTCCTATATCCGTCACAGCGGCGCAGGCCGGTGTCTATATCTATATCTGGATTATATACCGTCGATAATTTTTTGGACACCGGCCTGCGCCGGTGTGACGTTTATGGTGAAAGGGGCATGCGCTTCTGCGCCCGCGACGCGCTGAATTAAATCCTCACACCCTTCGCCACCATCGCCTTGTCGATTTTGGTGTTATAGGCGGCGGCTGCGGGGGCGGGGAAGCCTTCGGGCGGCTGGATGAGGTCGAGCGGGTCGAGGCGTTTGCCGTCGCCGCCTGCATAAACAGGCGCGCGTGCAATCGCGTTGGTCAGGCTGAAATTCACGATTTTCGCGAACTGGCTGAGGTTTTCGTCATGCGTGATGTAATGCGGCAGTTCGTGATAGCTTTTGATAAACGTCCACGAAGGAATAAGCGGGCGGATGCGTTCCTGCCACGTCTTGCCCTTGGCTTCGCGCCATTCCCATTTCTGTTTGGACACGGCGGCGGAGATAAAGGCGCTGGTCGCCGAGAGTTTTTTGATATTCAGGTTGCGGGCAAAACGCGCGAACATGGTTTTCAGCGGCGTCCAGATGCGGTTTTTGGCCAGAATGATTTTATCGTTGCTGGCGACCAGATATACCGTGGTGAAACGGTCTTTTTCTTTCGACGGGCGCGACACGTTGCCGGCGGAAACCAGCACGACTTCGTGCAGCACGTCGCGTGCGGTTTCGGTTTTGTAGCCGAGTTTCTGCATCATCTGCAAACTGGCGTTGTAGCATTCCTGCGCGGTGATGGTGCCGGCGCTGTAGCCGAAGAGGGTGATGTTGCGCAGGTTGCGCTTGGCGTCCTCCACCGGCAGGGGCGTGCCGGACAGATTGCCGTCCCCGTCGATTTTAAAATCGCGCGCGACCAGCGGCATGATAACCCCCTGCGCAAGGCTGTGCGCGGCGGCGGAGGCGCGGGATTGCGGCTGCATGTTATACGCCGCCATGTTGAACAGGTTGCCAAGGCTGGTATGCGACCACGCGTAAAGATCGACGTCCTGCGCATCGTGCGGCGCGGGGCGGTGGCCCATCATTTCTTCAAGGCGTTTGAGCCCGCCCGCGATAAAGCCCGGCTGGCCGTCGGTGGTCAGAAAGCCGCTCAGGTAAATCACGCTCGGCCGCGTGATGCGCAGATCGGTCAGGCTGACGTCATGCAGCTGCGATGTGCCGTCCGCGCTGCGGGTGCGTTGCCAGAGTTTCGCCATGAGGGGCCTCGTCAAAAAGATAGGGTTTTCCTGAATGTGGCGAAGTTTAGGGGGCGGCTCTGGCAGGGTCAAGAGGTGTTATGCAAAAATATTTGCCATCGGGGATCATTTGTGCTAATTTTATTTCATGATGAAAAAGCGCGTTCACAATCCTGCCGTTTATTATTCCTATTCCCCCCAAGGGAATTGACGCACACGCACGCCCGTTTGCCGGGCATCTTCATATCCGCAAATTTAAACTATAATACCCCCTGTCAAGGCAGGGGCAGGCAGGCAAGCCATGAGCAATAACCGTATCGACCATATCCTCGCGCATTTCGACCGCACGTCGGAACAGTTCTTTTCCAAGGATGAATTCCGCGCCAAATTGCGTTCGGGCAAAAAGCTGCGCATCAAATACGGCGTCGATGTCACAGCGCCGACGCTGCATATCGGCCATGCCGTCAACCTGTGGCTGATGCGCTACCTGCAATCGCTTGGCCACAAGGTCGTGTTTCTGATCGGCGATTTCACCACGCGCATCGGCGACCCCGACGGGCGGCTGGATACGCGCCCGGTCATTCCGCGCGCCGAGATTGACCGCAACGCCGAAGAGTTCATCCAGCAGGCCAAGATGGTGCTGCGGTTTGACGACCCCGAACTTATCGAAATCCGCCGCAATTCGGAATGGTACGACAAGATGGGCATGGACGAGTTCCTGACCCTGACGTCGATGGTGACCCATGCGCGGCTGATTTCGCGTGACATGTTCCAGCTGCGCATCGACAGCGGGCGCGAGATTTACATGCACGAAATCCTCTACCCCGTGCTGCAGGGGTACGACTCCGTGATGGTCGATTCCGATGTAACGATTATCGGCACCGACCAGCTGTTCAATGAAATGATGGGCCGGTTTTTTCAGGAAAAATTCGACAAAAAGCCGCAAACCATCATCACGACCAAAATCACGCAGGGTATCGACAACAAGCATAAACAGTCGAAAAGCCTCGGCAATTACATCGGCCTTGCCCACAGTCCGCGCGACAAGTTCGGGCGGGTGATGAGCATTCCCGACGCGCTGATCGAAGAATACTTCCGCGTCTACACCGACGTGCCGCTCGAAGAAATCGACCGCATGGCCGACCAGATCAAGCACAGTCCGCGCGAAAGCAAAATCAAGCTCGCCTACGCCATCGTCGGCCGCTACCACGGGCACGAGGCGGCGGTGGCCGAACGCGACTGGTTTGAAAAAACGGTATCGAAAGGGCTGGTGCCCGACGATATCCCGACGCTGTCGATTGTTCAGCCGCGGCATGAGCTTTTGGATATCGTCGCGCAGGCGCGGCCCGATAAAAGCAAAAGCGACAGCCGCCGCCTGATCAAACAGGGCGGGGTCGATATCAACGGTATCAAGCATACCGACCCCGATGCCGAGCTGGTTTTCAAAACCAACGACGTGTTGAAAGTCGGCAAGCGCAGCTGGTTCCGCATCGAAGTCGTCAAGCTGAACGAGCTGGAGACGGAAAAACTGTGGATGCGCCCGATGCGTGTCGAAGACGTGGATCTGATCCAGAAATACCTGCCGGATTGGGAAATCGTCAAATACCTGTCGCACCCCGGCCTGTCGTTGAAGGCGGCGGTGGATGTCGCGCGCGAGGTTTTCCGCCGCGTCATCCTGCAGCCGGAGCCGAAGGACGAATGGATCTGGAAGATCCAGCACAAGGATGCGCCCGATAAAATCATCGGCGTCGCCCACCTGCGCCGCGATTCCGCGCAGGGCAGCGAAAACATCTGGCTGGACCCGCAGTTCCGCACGCCCGAGCTGATGGAACAGGCGCTGCATGCCGTCAACGAACATGCGTTCAGCCAGCTGGGCTTCAGCGATGTCGTGTTCAAGAAGGCCTTCGCCCATGCCGCCGCGCCGCAGGATCTCGACGCGCTGCGCCGCCGGTTCATGAGCATGGATGCGACCTTCCGCAACCGCGACACGCCCGAAGGCATATGGGGCTTCACCAAGGAAGAGTGGGAGCGGCAGAAGGAATGGTTCCTCAAAAACCGCCCCGAAGCCGCCTTGCAGCCGCGCGCCGTCAATAAACGCCGCAAATCCGCGCGGCTGGATGCGCATCTGGATGCCCTCGAAGATATCGTGGAGGACGCGCTGGAAGACCGCGCCGAAGACCGCGAAGAGGCGATGGAGCAGAAAAAGCAGGAGCGCGAGGCCAGCTTCGCCATGAAAATGGCCGCGGACAAACACGCCGCCGAACTGAAGCAGGAAGAAGAGCGCAGGGCCGCCGAAATCAAGGCCGCCGAGGCCAAGGGTGAAACGCTCAAGGCCGAAGCCGCCAAGGCCAAGCCGCCCAAACTGCCCAAGGTCAAAAAACTCATCAGCCATCCTTTCCTGCTGGGCGGCGCCAAGCCGACCCCCGGCAAGAAATAGGCGGCGCATGACGACGGGCGTAGTCCCGGATGTTCTGCCGGATGTACTGGCGGGCGAACGCCTGCGTCTGCGGCGCTGGCGCGGTGATGACCTTGACGCCTTTGCCGCCATGAATGCCGATGCCGCGGTCATGCGCTATTTCCGCAGCGTGCTGACACGCGACGACAGCGCGGCGTTTATGCAGCGTATCGAAACACATTTCGATACCCATGGTTTCGGTTTCTGGGGCGTCGAAGACCGCGAAAGCGGCAGGCTTGTCGGCATGACGGGCCTTGCCTGCGTGAGTTTCGATGCGCCATTTGTACGCGCAGCGGCATCGCCGGTGATTGAAATCGGCTGGCGGTTTATACCGGATGTCTGGGGCAGGGGCTATGCGCCCGAAGCGGCGCGCGTGGCGCTGCGCGTCGGATTTGATATATTCGGCTTTTCTGAAATCGTCGCCTTCACCGTGCCGCACAACGCGCCGTCGCGCCGGGTGATGGAAAAACTGGACATGACGCATGATGCGGCGGATGATTTCGAACATCCGAACCTGCCGCAGGGCCATGCGCTGCGGCCGCATGTGCTCTACCGCCTGCGCGCACCGGCGGCATAAATTATTCGGGCATATCGGTCAGCAGTTTGGACGTGCCGCACATATCGGGCGCGTCGGTGCGGTATTCAACCGTGACGCTGTCACCGGCGCGGAAACTGTCCGGCTCGATTTTCTGGTGGAAAAAGCAGTTGGCCTGCGCTTCGGGCATGAAATACTCCACGCGCGCATACAGCGGCAGCAGGCGCATGACATCGGGGTTATCGGTGCCGCCTGCGCTGACCAGCGCGGTCACGCGGCCAACCACGCGGCGTACGCGTTCATCGGCATGCGGCACGGTCATGCCGGGTACGGTAATGTTTGTCGGCTTGCGCGGCTCCGGGGCGGGCGGCGGAGAGAACGGCGTCTCCGGCAGGCCGATATCGGCCTCCGACACTTTTTCGATCATTTTATCAAGGCCGCGGAAAAACTGATGCGCCGCAATCCCGAGACCCGCCACCACCAGCATGATGACCACAAGGCCGATATTCAGCACCTTGCGCTCGTAAGCCTTTTGCGCGCGCGCGTCCAGCGACGGCTTGTCGTAGGGCGAGACATCGTCGAATCCATCGCGGCGGGGGGGCTTATTGGGCGGCGTATCGGTCATGAATAATATGTGTCCGTTTGGGGTGGGCGTCCGGCAGGCTGGGACCTTTTTTTGATTATCCGTTGCGCGGGCCGGAAAAGCAAAGCGCTAAGTGGGGGCTTTTCTATGTGTTTGATAATATTATGAAAAAATTAGAGGGCGATTTTTTCCAGATTTTTCAAACCTGCGCTTTCAAAAGTTAATAAAGATTAAACTTGCTGAATTTCGGAATTTATGGCAAAACCCTTGCACTTCCAAAAGCCAGATTTCCGCGTTTCAACAACGCAGTGATTCCGGTTGGCGGAAGCCGCAATCGAAATTCTATCCCGCTGATATCTATTGGCAGTTTTTAAAAAGGTAGTGCGCAATATGGCCCAGAAAAATTCCCCCGTCGTCACCATCGCAAGAATTCTGAACACCAAGGTTCTCGCCAAACGTCTAATGGCGACAAGCGCGATGACACTCGCGGGGATGGTCGCGATTTCTTCTTCGGCTTTTGCGGTCGGGGCAAACGAAACGCCGACACTGCCGGGCGGCGCACCGGGCGCGGGCAGCAACATCGCCACCAGCGGTACGGCCACGGCCACGGGTTACGGCACGAATTACCTCACCATCAACCAGTCAACGGGCAAAGCGGTCATTGACTGGCGCACCTTCAATATCGGCCAGAGCGCGACGACCGAATTCAAACAGGTCAATTGCGTCAACCCCTATTTTGGAGTCCGGGTTCAATAGGTACAGCCTGAGCGATTT
>CAZKBS010000019.1:0-32010 GCA_964551435.1 uncultured Micavibrio sp. | reverse complement strand
AGCATTGCGCCCGGCCGCCATGGCGCTGGCCGCGGCAGCGGGCGCCGCCGCGCTCATCGGCACGCCGGAGAGATTTTTATCCCCATAAACACGCTCCAGCGCGGCGCGGAACAGGTTTTCCGACGACGCGGAAAGGTCGACCACAACGCGGTCGCGCGCCGTGCCGCTTTTATCAAGAACGAAAGCACCGGAAATAACCGCGGTTTTGCGCAGGTCGAAAACGATGCGGGTGATCCCGCCGTCCAGATCGCCACTGCGGTAGGATTTGAGAAGATCGCCCGAAGGTACAGGGCGGCTGCGCGGAATTTTCCATTCGGTCTGCGGCAGATCGATAACCAGACGCGGAGGGTCTGCCAGCAAAAACGCGCGGTAGGACGTTTTACGGTCAAGGTCGATGACCACGCGCATTTTGCCCGCATTCAGGCCATAGCGGATATCCTCGACCACCGGCGCGCCCGCGGTTTTTTGCGCCTGCGCGGGCATGACGGCAAAGGCCGCAGCAAAGCCAACCAGCAGCATGAATATGAAAAAAATGCGACTCAGGCGCGCCATTCCATCCCCGTCTGACCCCGAAAGGCCGTTTCCCCGCCTTTCAGTATAAACAAACTGCACAGAGGGGGACAACCTTTCAGAAAATAAATATCGTTGATTCCATGGATTTAGGGGTGCGACCGGCGCGCGCGGGCCGTTTTTACGGCGCCCCGGTTCAATAAAGCGTTGTGATGCGAAAGCTATAGGCGTATCATCCGCATGCGACAAAAATATTCCCTCTGCCGTATGCTGCGGCGTGAGGTGGAATATCGGGTCAACGAGTTTTGAGGTCGGCTCATTTCAACCTCCTGCTTCTTCGGAGCTTATTTTCCGGAAAAGTCAGTGCGAATGAGCCCGGTGAAAAGAACCGTAATCTTTGGCAGGCGGCGTCCGCCCCTAATAACTTCACGGACGCGCCCTACGAACGCGGCAAAGGCCTTCGCCCAAAAGGCGCTTTAAGGCAAGCCCCGGGAGTGGATACCAAACGGTTTAACGCACTGCCAGCCTGACAGAACAGAACGGCGCGCCAGTTTTTTCCTTTGTCGCAGGGAAAGACGTTACGGCTCTGCGCCCAAAGGATTGATACAATGACGAAAAGGATGCTGATCGACGCAACCCATCCCGAAGAAACACGGGTGGCCGTCGTCTCCGGAAATCGCCTCGAGGAATACGACTACGAGAACGTTCTGCGCAAGCAGCTCAAAAGCAATATCTATCTGGTCAAAGTCACACGCGTAGAGCCGTCCCTGCAGGCGGCTTTTGTCGATTTTGGCGGCAACCGCCACGGCTTTTTGCCCTTCCCTGAAATTCATCCCGACTATTACCGCATTCCCATCGCCGACCGCGAAGCGCTGATTGCCGAGGAACGCGCCCTTGCCGCCGCGCAGGCCGCCAAGGAAGACGAGGAAGACGCCGCCGAACTGGCCGAACTGCAGCAGCGCGGCGAGATCATCGAAGACGACGAAGACGATGAAGACGGCGACGAGGACGGCCTTGACGCCCCCCGCGCCGAAGTCATCGAAATCGATGACGAAGATGACGAGGAAGACGAGGAAGACGAGGAAGAGCCTTATGTCCCCGTGCATACCGGCTCTATCGCTGCCGACATCGCGCAGGAATCGCTGATCGACGACAGCGAGGAAGAAGACGAAGAAGAAGAAGAAACCGCCAGCGGCGAAGACATGCAGGCGGATACGCAGGCCGGCGGCGACAGGCAGGAAGCCCCTGCCGCTGAAGCGGCCGAAGGCAGCGAAACCGCCGCCCCCGCCCATTCCCACCACCATCACGGCCGCCGCAAACGCGACGTTGAAACCGTTGGCGGTGATGTGGTCGAAACACCGGTGTTCCGCTCCGCGCTGAAACGCCGCTATAAAATCCAGGAAGTCATCAAGCGCAATCAGATCATGCTGATCCAGATTAGCAAGGAAGAGCGCGGCAACAAGGGCGCGGCTGTCACCAGCTATATCTCCCTGCCGGGCCGCTATTGCGTCCTGATGCCGAATTCCCCGCGCGGCGGCGGCGTATCGCGCAAGGTATCGAACGCCAAAGACCGCCAGCGTCTGAAAAAAATCCTGCACGAACTGAACGTACCCGAAGGCATGTCGGTTATCCTGCGCACGGCGGGCGTTGCCCGCAGCAAAGCGGAAATCAAGCGCGACCTCGACTATCTGCTGCGCCTGTGGGATCAGATCCGCGAACACACGCTGAAATCTACCGCCCCCGCGCTGATTTACGAAGAGGGCAACCTCATCAAACGTGCGATCCGCGACCTCTATCGCCGCGACATTGACGAAGTGCATGTGGCGGGCGAAGAAGGCTTCAAGGCCGCCAAAGACTTCATGCGCACCCTGATGCCCAGCCACGCCGACCGCGTGCATGAATACAAAAACGACGATATTCCGCTGTTCTTTCGCTATCAGGTCGAAAGCCAGATCGACGAAATCCACAACCCGACAGTTCATCTGAAATCGGGCGGCTATATCGTCATCAACCCGACCGAAGCACTGGTATCCATCGACGTCAACTCGGGCCGCGCTACCAAAGGCCGCCATATCGAGGAAACGGCGATGAAAACTAACCTCGAAGCCGCCGAGGAAATCGCCCGCCAGCTGCGTCTGCGCGACCAGGGCGGCCTTGTCGTCATCGACTTCATCGATATGGAAGACCGCCGCAACAACCGTCTGGTAGAGCGCAAACTGCGCGATGCCATGGCCGGTGACCGCGCACGTATCCAGCTGGGCCGCATTTCCGCCTTTGGCTTGCTGGAACTCAGCCGCCAGCGCCTGCACCCCTCGCTGGTCGAAACCAACTTCGAGACGTGCAAACATTGCAGCGGTGTCGGCGTTGTCCGCACCGTCGAAACCACTGCGGTGATGGTCCAGCGCGCGATTGAGGAAGAAGCCCTGCGTGGCCGCGCGAGCGAACTGCGCGTATCGGTTCCGACCGAAATCGCCCTTTACCTGTTCAACCACAAGCGCGAGATGATCTCGCTTCTGGAAAAGCGTTATAACCTGCGCGTATTCATCAATGCCGATGACAAGCTGCTGAAGCCGAACTTCCATATCGAAGCGGTACGCAGCGGTGGTGGCGAACGCCGGAGCAACCGCCCGGCCGCGCTGGCGCCTGTCAAATCCGTCGATATGTCCGATCTGCCCGACATCGACCCCGAGGATATCACCGACGATTCCACCATGTCGGATGATGGCCGCGAGGAAGAAGGCGGCAGCGCTCCCCGTGAATTCCGCGGCGAGCGTAACGACCGCGGCGGAGAGCGCGGCGAGCGTGGTGATCGCGGCCGCAACCGCCGTCGCCGTGGCCGCCGTGGCGGCCGCGACCGCGACAACCGCGGCGAACAACGCAGCCATTCCCCCGCTGACGCCCCTGTAGACAGCATGGAGAACAGCGAAAGCTATGCCGAGGCCGAAGAATTCGCCGAAAACGGCGATGACGCCGGCTTCGATGGCGACAACGGCGGCACCACCGTCGAAGGTCGCCCGAACGGCGACAACCGCGAAGACCGTGGCGATCGTAACCGCCGCCGCCGCCGTGGCCGCCGTGGTGGCCGCGGCCGCGACCGCGACAACCGTGGCGAACGACGCGAGCAGAATAACCATGCCCCCCGCGAACACCAACCGCGCGAGGAACGCCGCGAACAACCCCCGCAAGAAGCGCCGCAGGAACGCGCCGCGCAAGACAGCGCGCCGCAAATCCTGCCCGTGCGCGAACCCCAATCCGCCGCCAATGGCGACGGCAACAAAGAACAGCGCAAGGGCTGGTGGAAACGCCTGACGGAATAACTTTCAGGCCAAACGACAAACAAAAACGGCGGGTATCACAACCCGCCGTTTTTGTTTATGCCGCCCTGTTTTCAAAGGCGCTCTATTCCCCGCCCTGCTGATGCGTGGCGATTTTGCTGGCGCCGGTATGACCCAGCGGCAGGCGGCAGGTGACGGTGGTGCCGACGCCTTCGCGGCTTTCGATTTTCACGTCACCGCCATGCAGCTCGACGATGCTTTTAACCAGTGACAGCCCCAGCCCCGCGCCGCCCCTGCGGTGTGCCTTGCGGCTGCGGATACGCTCGAACGGCGTGAACACATGCTGCAAGTCATCGGCGGGGATGCCCATACCGGTGTCGCGCACGCTGATATCCACGAAATCGCCCTGCACGTGCGCGGCGACGGTCAAGAGCCCGCCCGCGGGGCTGTAATTGATGGCATTGCTGATGAGGTTCAGCAAAACCTGTTTCATGCGGCGTTCATCCGCGAAAATGACCACATCGTCGGGGCACTGCACGAACATTTCGATTTTTTGCTTGCGCGCCCATTCCTGCGTCAGATGGGCGACCTGTTCAATCAGCACGCGCACCTTGACATCGGCGGGATAAAGCTTGAGATACCCCGCTTCGATGGTGGAGAGGTCGAGAATGTCATTGACCAGCGACACGAGGCGCTGTCCGGCCTCAATCATATTCGAGGTATATTCCAGCTGGCGTTCGTTGAGCGGACCGAAATACTGGTGATGCAGCATCTCGGTAAAGCCCATGATGGCGTTGAGCGGCGTGCGCAGCTGGTACGATACGTTGGCAAGGAAGTCTGTTTTCAGACGTTCGGCTTCTTCGAGGGCGGCGTTTTTCTCCATCAGCGCCTGTTCGACCTTGACCGTATCGGTGATATCGAACCATGCATTGAGGATATTGCCATCCGGCAGCGGCACAATCGAATATTCCAGCACACTGCCATCCGCGCGGCTGAGACGGCCCTTGCGCGGTTCCCGCTCCAGCGCGTTCGACAGCAGCAGATTTTTCATCTGCGGCCACGCGGCGGAGGGGAAGAAGCTGCTGAGCCCGTCCAGCACCTGCGTGATATGCGGCTCGTCGCCCAGCGCCTTGGGCTTGATATCCCACATACGCTTGAAGGCTTCGTTATAAAGACGCAGGCGGCCGTCTTCGCCATAAACCGCGATGCCTTCGACAAGGTTATCCAGCGTTTCGCGCTGCACGGCCATGAGAGTGTTATACGACGTTTCCAGCTGCAAACGGCTGGTGACGTCTTCCATGGTCAGCAAAAGTCCACCCATCGGGCGCGGCACGCAAATCAGGCGCACGACCGTGCCATCGGGCAGGTACTGCATTTCCTCATACGGCTCCAGCAGCGAGGTAAAGCGGCTGACCCATTGCTGTTTGAACTGTTTGTAATCCGCCTGTTCGGGCAGTTTGCGCAGTTCGCGCAGTTTTTCGATGACCTCGAGAATCTTGGGCTTGGTGTCCATCCAGTGGCCGGGCATACCGGTCAGCTGTTCGTAATAGGAATTGTAAAACTCCAGCCGCATATCGGCATCGAACATCGCAATACCCGTGCGCAGCTGTTCCAGCGTTTCACGCTGGGACGCGGCAAGGCGCTCGTAGGATGTCGCCCATTCTTCTTCTTTGGTGACATCGATGGCGATGCCGATCATCCGCTTTTCCTGCGGCATCGGGATTTCAATCAGTTCATACAGGCGGCGCTGGCCATCAACAATCATATGCCCGCGCAGGGATTGCGGGGAAAGCTTGGCCATTGCCCGCTGCGCAACCACACGCTGCGTCACATCGCTGCGCGCGGCGCCGGTGAGCGGGAGTTCTTTTTGCTCCGCCACCGCACCCGCGGCGGTATCATCCAGGATACGGGCATAAAGCTTATTGCACCACGTCAGGTCGAGCGTATGGTTACGCATCCAGACCGGATAGGGCAGCGCGTTGAAACTGGCGCGGAGGTCGGCCTCGCGCTTTTCGACCTTGCCCATGGCCTCGACGCTTTTGAGCGCGGCCTGCGCGAAATCGGTGATATCCATGACCCAGATGACGGAGAAAATCTGCCGCCCGTTTTGCACAACCCCGCGCTTGCCAAAGACTTTCAGCGCAGTTTTGCCACCGCGGCTATACATACCGATATCGAAATGCTCGCCGTATTGCTGGAGCCTGTCATAAAGCCCTTCGAGAGCGGCGGCGTCGCCGGGGGCAAGGCCTGCCTGCACATCGGCAAGGCTTTCGACCTTTTCAACGCCCAAAAGCTGGCAAAATCCCGCCGACATCGCCTGCACGCCGTCCTGATCCCAGCCGCAATATTCCAGCGGTACGGCGCGCGAAAACGCCTCCAGCCGGTCATACTGGCGTGATAAATGCCGCTTTTCCCGCCGCGCAGGGACAAGCGCGTCGAGCAGACGGTCAGTCAGCGACAGTTTCGGGTTCGGTGATGCCGCGGCATCTTTGTTGATGTCTTCCCCATTCACTCTGCCATGTTAAAACGCTTCCCTTGCGCGAACAAGGGAAGCGTTTGTAAAAGCTAAAAATTATTCGCTTGAAGCCGATTAGTAGCGATAGTGTTCCGGCTTGAAGGGGCCGGCGCTGTCCATGCCCAGATAATCGGCCTGTTTTTCCGTAAGCTTCGTCAGCTTCACGCCGAGCTTATCAAGGTGCAAACGCGCGACCTTTTCATCCAGATGTTTCGGCAGGACATAGACTTTGTTTTCGTACTTGTCGCTGTTGTTCCAAAGCTCGATCTGCGCCAGCACCTGGTTGGTAAAGGACGACGACATCACAAAGCTGGGATGGCCCGTCGCGCAGCCAAGGTTCACAAGGCGGCCCTCGGCGAGGACGATGAGTTTCTTGCCGTCGGGGAATACGACTTCATCCACCTGCGGCTTGACGTTTTCCCACTTGTAGTTACGCAGCGCTTCGATCTGGATTTCGCTGTCGAAGTGGCCGATGTTGCACACAATTGCACGGTCTTTCATCGCGCGCATGTGATCGAGAGTGATGACATCGACGTTGCCGGTGGCGGTCACGAAAATATCTCCCAGCGGTGCGGCTTCTTCCATGGTCGTCACCTGATAGCCTTCCATCGCGGCCTGCAGCGCGCAGATGGGGTCAATTTCTGTCACCAAGACGCGCGCGCCCTGCGTGCGCAGCGAAGCGGCGGAGCCTTTGCCCACATCGCCATAACCGCAAACAACGGCAACTTTACCCGCGATCATCACGTCGGTTGCGCGCTTGATGCCATCGACGAGGGATTCGCGGCAGCCATAAAGGTTGTCGAATTTGGATTTGGTGACGCTGTCGTTGACGTTGATGGCGGGAACTTTCAGCTCGCCCTTTTTCGCCATCTCATAGAGGCGGTGAACGCCCGTGGTGGTTTCTTCGGACAGCCCCTTGATACCTTTCAGCAGTTCCGGATATTTCTGATGGATAAGCTGCGTGACGTCGCCGCCGTCATCCAGAATCATGTTCGGCACCCAGCCGTTCGGGCCGTGTACGGTCTGTTCGATGCACCACCAGAACTCTTCCTCGTTCATGCCTTTCCACGCAAACACGGGAATGCCCGCAGCGGCGATGGCGGCCGCAGCCTGATCTTGCGTCGAGAAAATGTTGCAGGACGACCAGCGCACTTCGGCGCCAAGGTCAACCAGTGTTTCGATCAGAACGGCGGTCTGGATGGTCATGTGCAGGCAGCCGACGATGCGCGCGCCTTTCAGCGGCGCTTCGCCTTTGTATTCGGCGCGCAGGGCCATCAGGCCCGGCATTTCGGTTTCGGCAATCGCAATTTCTTTGCGGCCCCAATCGGCCAGCGAGAAGTCTTTTACCTTGAAATCACCGCCGGTGGGTTGTTTCGCTTGTGCCATTGTCATTGCCTGCTCCTTTGGGGCTTAAATCAAAACTGCCCCTAAAATAAGGAAAAGGACCGGAAATTCAAGACCTAACTCGGCAATAAAGCGGCGTATTCAGGGGCTGAATTGTTCGACTATGGCCCTGATATGGGCAGGGTCGTACTGATCCATGACGGCGCGGGCATGCGCCTCGGCCACATCAAGACGCAGGGACCTGATTCGCTGCTTGATGCGCGGCAGCGCGGCAGAACCGACCGAAAATTCGCGCAGGCCCAGCCCCAGCAGCAAAGGGGTATAAAGAGGATCGGCCCCCATTTCGCCGCAAATGCTGACAGGAATGCCCGCGCGGCGCGCGGCTTCCAGCGTGAATTCAATCAGCCGCAGCACCGCAGGGTTGAGCGGGTTATAAAGCGCCGCCACCTGATCGTTGCCACGATCGATGGCAACCGTGTATTGCACAAGGTCATTGGTGCCGAGGGCGAAAAAATCCGACACCGCCGCAAGGCTGTCCGCCGACAGCGCGGCGGCAGGGATTTCAATCATGGTGCCCAGCGGCGGCAGCGTATCGGGTACGGGTTTACCCTCCGCTTTCAAATCGGCATGACAGCGGCGTAGCAGCTGCGCGGCCTGTTCAACCTCCTCCGCCGTTGTCACCATGGGCAGCAAAATGCGCACAGGGCCGTGCGCCGCCGCGCGCAGCATGGCGCGGAACTGGTCGGTCAGCAGCTCTGGCCGTTTGAGCGACAGCCGGATGGCGCGCAGCCCGAGCGCGGGGTTGGTCGCCTCCGCAATCCATGCCCCCATGGCACGCGCGATTTTATCGCCGCCGATATCCAGCGTACGGAAGGTAACGCTGCGTCCGCCCATCGCACGGACAACGGCGGCCATGCTCTCATACTGTTCATCTTCGCCGGGCAGGGTGCTGCGGTTCATGAACAAAAATTCGGTGCGGAAAAGACCGATACCGTCGGCGCCGGCGGCGGCAATCGCCTCGACATCGCGCGGCAGTTCCAGATTGGCGCGCAGGGATACCGGCGTGCCATCGGCGGTTTCAGCCGGCAGGTGAATGATTTTATCAAGATCATGGCGGGCGGTTTGCAGCGCCTGCTGGCGCGCCCTGTATTCGGCCAGCGTTTTTTCATCGGGGTTTAAAATCAGCACACCCGCAACGCCATCGACAATCGCCGTACCGCCATGGCCGGCGCTATCGAGCAGGGCGCTATCCAGCCCCAGCACCGCCGGAATCCCGAGGGAGCGGGCCATGACCGCGGTATGCCCCGCCGCGCCGCCATGCACGGTCGCAATCCCCGCAAAACGCTTCGGATCCATCAGCGCCGTATCGGCGGGAGAAATTTCCTTCGCCAGCACAATCCCGCCCGGCGGCACGGAATCGAGCGCGATATAGGGCAGATTCATCAGGATGCGGATGAGACGGTTGCTCACCGCCTCCACATCGTCAATACGCGCGGCGATGTATTTGTCCTTGAGCGCGCGGAACTGGTCGGTCAATTCCTGCATCACGTGCTCGATGGCGGCTTCGGCGTTCACGGCCTCGGTTTCGATACGCTTCAAAACACCGCGCACAAGTCGCGAGCCGGACAGCATCGCCAGATGCGCATCAAGCAGCAGCCCGATTTCCTCCGCCGCTGTTTCGGGCAGGCGGGTGCTTTGTTCCTTTAGCTCGCCCAGCTCATTCTGCGCCGTCATCACGGCGGATTGAAAGCGCGCCTGTTCGGCTTTGACATCCGCCGCCGCGATGGCCCAGACCGGCACGCGCGGGCGTTCCAGCTGCACCAGAAAGGCGGGTCCGATGGCGATGCCATGCGATACGCCGATACCGCGCAGGATTTTTTCGCGTCGGTCCGGCGACATGCTAGACCTCCTCGTCAAAGCGGCGGGAGACAAGATCTTCAAGTGCCGCAACCGCTTCGGCCGCGCCCGCGCCCATGGCGGAAATACGAATGGTCGTGTCGATACTGGCCGACAGCATCAAAAGCCCCATGATGGACGCGCCGGATACTTCCATATCGTCCTTGGCAACCAGAACCTCCGCCCCCATTTCTTCGACCAGCCGCACGAACTTGGCCGCCGCGCGCGCATGCAGGCCGCGGCGGTTGACTATCATGACGGTTTTTTCAATGCGGGCGGACATTCATCACGCCTGAAGCAGCGCGGTTGCCACGTTGATATATTTGCGCCCCGCTTCGGCAGCCAGTTCCGCCGCCTTGCTAAGGCTTTCAGTCTGGCGGGCGGAGGCCAGCTTGATCAGCATCGGCAGGTTGATGCCGGCCAGCGCCTCGACATTTTTTTCCGAGGTCACGGAAATCGCCAGATTGGACGGCGTGCCGCCAAACATATCGGTGAGGACAATCACGCCCTTGCCGCTATCGACATCCTTGATACGCTGAATGATTTCCTGACGCTTCGCCTCCAGATCATCGTCGGGAGACGTGCAGACCGGCGCAATCTGTTTTTGCGGGCCGACGACATGCTCCATGACGGAAATGAATTCTTCGGCAAGGCGCCCGTGGGTCACGATGACAAGACCAATCATGCTTTTTTCCTTTTTCTTGTTGTTGTTTTTCGCGGGGCGGGTTTCTTTGCCTCCGCGGCATTTAGCCCCTGACGTGCGCTCCAGCCGGCAAGGTCGCGGTGGCGCACTTCGGCGCTGTAACCGGCTTTGGTGAACCACGCGCCCAGCTGCTCTGCCGTGAAAACGGAACGGTGGCGGCCGCCCGTGCAGCCCACGGCAATCGTCAGATAATGCCGCCCTTCGCGCAGATAGCGCGGCAAAAGCGGCGCCAGCAGCGCGGTCAGATTTTTAAAAAAAGGCTTGTAGCCCGCATCGCGCCGCACCTTGTCGGCTACTGGTTTATCAAGACCGGAGAGCGGACGCAGCGCCGGATCCCAGTGCGGGTTGTCGAGGAAACGCACATCGAAAACCAGATCCGCTTCGCGCGGCAGGCCGTTTCTGAAGCCGAAGGAGGTGATGAAGACTTTTAGCCCCTCCTCCCCCTCCAGCCGGAAATAGCCGGAAAGAATACGCTTCAAATCCTGCGGACGCAGATGCGATGTATCCACGACATGATCGACCGCTTCGCGCAGGGGCTGAAGCATCGCGCGCTCTTCGGCAATGCCGTCATAAACGGGGCGGTCCACCGCGAGCGGATGCACACGGCGCGTTTCGGTGAAACGCTGCTGCAGCACATCGGTCTGGCAATCCATGTAAAGCATTTTAAGGTCGATGCCCGGCACTTCGCGCAGGCGTTTGACATGTTCGGCCAGCGACATGGCGCTGAAATCCCAGCCGCGGCTGTCGATGCCGATGGCCACGGGGCTGTCCTGCCCCGCCTGTTCGGCCAGCAGCGGCCAGAGCAGCGAAATCGGCAAATTGTCGATGGCCTTGTAGCCGATATCTTCAAGCACCTTGAGCGCGGAGGAATGGCCCGCCCCCGCCATACCCGTCACCAGAAGCACGGGACGCCCTGCGCGTTTATGCGGCGCGCGTTTTTTGCGGGAGATGACGGCAGATGTCTTTTTCCTGGCGGGCGTTTTTTTCATGGGTTTATTTTACAATCAATTTCGGATCATGGACAACCGCCATCGCGGCGCGGATTTTATATACCGCCGAGGCATCAAAGGCATAGAGCCGCAAAACCGGCAGCTTGACCCCCAGAATATCAATGTCCTGCCACTCCGGCAGGCGCGGCACGTCTTCGCGCGGGACAAGGTCGATGACCAGCCGCAATGCCGACGGATCGGCTGCCGGATAGCGCAAAAGACCGACCCCACGCACCTCGATCAACCCGCGAATGGCGTCGATGGTGCCCGCGTAAACCCTGTCCTGCCGTTTTTCAAGTTCGACCTGATCGTCCGAAATCAGCATCGCGCCCGCCGCCATCAAGCGGAACGCCAGATCGGATTTACCGCTGCCCGATGCACCGCGGATAAACAGCGCCGCCGGGGCATGCGCCTCCGACGTCAGCAGCACGGCGGTGCCATGACGGATCACGCGGTTGGGATTTTGTGGTTTCATCGGGCGCTCCCGCTGGGTTGGGCGGGCCCGCAAAAGGTCAGGCGCCGTTCAGTTTCAGCGCATGCCCGACCAGATAAAGCGAACCCGTGATGATTATACGCCCGCGCGGCGCGGATGCAAAGCGCGGGGCGGCGAGCGCCGCGGGCAGACTTTCCGAAACACTGACATCCGCATAACCCGCGGCTTGCAAAAGTGCCGCGAGGCTTTCGAGCGGCTCCATCGGCGCATCAATGCCGAAATGCACAGCCTGCGCGCTGTCAAAACAGCCTGCCAGACGGGCAAAAAAATCATCCGGGGTTTTGCGCGCCTTGAAAGCGGTAACCAGATGTAGCGGCAAACCGTCTGCCGCGACCCAGCTGTCGATTTGCGCGCGCAGGGTTTCGGCGCCTGAATCGTTATGCGCGCCATCGACCCATAATTCCCAGCCCGCCGGCAACAGCGCGGCCAGCGCGCCGCTCTGCAGCTGCTCCAGCCGTCCGGGCCAGCGCACGCGGCGCATGGCATCGGATAGAATGTCCTGCCGCGCCAGCGCGGCAAAGGGGCTGAGACGCAGGGCCGTGATGGCCGCCCCTGCATTCAG
This sequence comes from uncultured Micavibrio sp., assembly GCA_964551435.1. Lineage (GTDB taxonomy): Bacteria > Pseudomonadota > Alphaproteobacteria > Micavibrionales > UBA2020 > UBA2020. The sequence continues at coordinate 19,723 of CAZKBS010000019.1, read as the reverse complement.
CATCTGATGCGCACCCGTCAGCGCGGGCAAGGGCAGGTCGAAAACATCGCCGCCGCTTTCATACAAAAAACCGCCTGCCTGCAGCGTCACATGCCAGTCACGCCCGCCCATTTGCACGGCCGAAGCGCGCAGCTTGGCGGCGTATTCGTCAAACACGGTCGGCACGGCCGCATCGAACTGCGGCGCGATGGACACGGGGCAACCCGTTTTGATAATTCCCGCCTTTTGCGCGGCGATATCGGGCAGGGTATTGCCAAGGGTGCGCATATGATCGAACGAAATCCGCGTAATCACGGCGCAGGCCGGATTTTCAATCACATTCGTCGCATCCAGAAGCCCGCCAAGGCCGGTTTCCAGCAAAACGGCATCGGCCGGCGTGCGCGAAAACGCCAGAAAGGCGAGCGCGGTAAAAAATTCGAAAAAGGAAATATCGCGTCCGCGGGCCACCGCATCCACTTCGGCAACCAAGGCATGCAGCTGCGCATCGCCGATTTCCTGTCCGGCAATCACGATGCGTTCGGAAAACCGCACCAGATGCGGGGAGATAAAGCGGTGCACGCGCTTGCCCCCTGCCTCCAGCATCGCCTGCAAAAAGGCAACGGTGGAGCCTTTGCCATTCGTGCCCGCCACATGAAAAACCGGCGGCATCCGCAGATGCGGATTGTCGAGCGCGGCGAGAAATTCACGAAACCGTGAAAGACCCGCTGGCACATGCGGCGGATAGGTATCGCGGATATGGGTGATCAGCGCTTCCGTCTGCGGATCGGCGCTGTAATTCCAATGCGCGGCATCCGGCACGGCGGCAGCGGCGGTCAGGGATTTGGGTTCAGGCAGCATGCGCTTCCGCTCCCTTTTGGCGATGGGTGCGGCGTCAGGCGCCGGCTTGGTCGTCGTGCAGCGTCTTGCCGTTCAGCGCGCCGTTGGCTTTCGCCTTGCGCGCAGCGGGCTTCGCGGCGCCGCCATCCATCAGAAGCCCGATGATAGATGCCAGTTTCTCGCGCAGCTCCTTGCGCGGAACGACGAGATCGACCATACCGTGGTCACGCAGGTATTCCGCGGTCTGGAAACCGTCGGGCAGGCTGGCACGGATGGTTTCCTGAATGACGCGGCGGCCGGCGAAGCCGATTTGCGCGCCCGGTTCGGCAATGTGGATATCGCCCAGCATCGCGAAAGACGCGCTGACGCCGCCCGTGGTCGGGTCGGTCAGAATAACGATATAGGGCAGGCGGGCTTCTTTGACCTGTTCGACGGCAATCACGCTGCGCGGCATTTGCATCAGCGAGAGCATGCCTTCCTGCATGCGCGCGCCGCCTGATGCGGGAATGACGATGAAAGGCGCACCCAGCATGACCGCAAGACGCGACGCGGTCACAAGACCATCGCCCACAGCTGCGCCCATAGAGCCGCCCATGAAGCTGAAATCCAGCGCGGCAATCACGGCGCTGCGGCCACCTATCGCGCCCTGCGCGACGAGAATGGCATCCTTGCGACCGGTCGAAGACTGCGCGTCTTTCAAACGGTCGGTATATTTCTTGCGGTCTTTGAACTTCAGCGGGTCGAAGGCCGCTTTGGGCAGGTCGACCAGCTGGAACTCGCCGCCGTCAAACAGCGACGCCAAGCGGTCCATCGCATCCAGACGCAGATGGTAACCGCAATGATGGCAGACATGCAGATGCTTTTGCAGTTCCTGATGGTGCAGCATGGCATCGCAGCCCGGGCATTTATGCCAGAGATTATCCGGCACATCTTTCTTGCCGGCCATATCGGCGAGCGCCTTGATTTTGGGGCGGACGAAGTTGGTAATCCAGTTCATGCCATCTCACATTGTTTGGTATGCGGGGTTGGTATCTTATGTGGGGATTCTGTAACAAAAACAGGCCCGACCGTCATTATAATAATGACCGCAAGCCATAATCCGGCGCCCGCGCTGGCCCTTTTCGCACTGCCAGACGAATATTCGGCTTATTTATGTATATTGGACACGCCCATGGCGCGGGCATTGGGCGGACTTTATGTCTAATTCAGGCGGCGGCGCGGCGCAGACTATCCACGATATCGCGTGCCGCACGGGCGGGGTCTTCGGCCTGCGTAATCGGGCGGCCAATCACCAGATCATCCGCGCCGAGGGCCGCAGCCTCCTGCGGCGTCATGATACGTTTTTGATCGCCCGCTGCACTTTGCGCCGGACGGATACCGGGCACGACCAGACGGAACGACGGCCCGCAAGCCTTGCGCAGCGCGGCGATTTCCTGCGGCGCGCAAATGCAGCCGCCCAGCCCCGCCGCCTGCGCCAGTTTTGCCAGACGCTCCACCTGCTGCGCGGGTGCATCGTTAATGCCGATACCCTGAAGATCCTGCGCATCCATATGCGTCAGCACCGTCACGCCGAGCAGCATGGGGGCAGGCTGGCCGGTTTTTTCCTGCGCCTCGCGCGCGGCAAGCATGGCGGCGCGCATCATTTCGTGACCGCCGCCAGCATGTATGGTCAGAAAATCCGCACGGCAGCGCATCGCACTTTTGACCGCGGCGCCGACCGTGTTCGGAATATCATGCAGCTTGAGGTCGAGGAAAATGCGGATATCCGCCCCCGCTGCCGCGCGCACCGCATCGATACCGCGAGGCCCTTCCGCCACAAAGAATTCAAGCCCGAGTTTCAAATCAACGCCCGTACCCTCGAGCTTGCGCGTCAGGGCAAGGGCGCTGTCGAGATCGGGCGCGTCAATCGCGCAGAAAATGCCGGGTGTTTTCATCGGCTGTTCAGGTCAGCTCGAAAATCGCATCAACCTCGACCGCCGCGCCGAAGGGCAGCGCCGCCACGCCGACGGCGAAGCGCGCGTGGCGTCCCGCATCGCCAAGCGCACCGACAATCAAATCAGACGCGCTGTTGATAACCTTGGGATGATCAAAGAAATCTGAAGTGGAGGCCACAAACCCGCCCAGTTTCACGCAGCGCGCGATGCGCGACAAATCACCACCCAGCGAGGCATTCGCCTGCGCAAGGATATTGATGGCGCAAAGACGCGCCGCCTGCTGGCCTTGCTCCAGCGTCGCATCGCGGCCGAGCTGGCCCTTGACCATCTGGCCATCAAGACCGACAGGCAGCTGGCCGGACACATAAAGCGTCTTGCCCGAAATGACGAAGGGCACGTAATTCGCGACAGGCGCCACAGGTGTCGGCAGCGTCACGCCGAGAGATTGCAAACGTTCCTGAATGGCGGCAGCGGACATGACGGAAACTCCTTATGCGGCGGTTGGATATAATGATGTGCCACAAGATTAAAGAAGCTTGCCGCCCTGCGCAAGCCGCGCCGCGCAGATAGCAAAAAGCCGCACGGTCAAACGCGCGGCTTTTTGTTCATCCAATCATATTATTATGTGATGTTGTGAGCCCGCTTCGCGGGTCTGTTTTAAAAGGCGTTGCTGAGGTCCAGCTTTGCGAATTTCTTGTATTCGGCATCCACCTGCGTTTCGGCAGCGGCGGCACGGCGCGGGAAGGCTTCTTTGAAGTCACCGCGAATATCCGGCATGGTAGCGGCCCACGCATCGCTTTCGGGGAAATATTTGCCTTCTTTACCCATGTCCGGTCTCCTTTTTTCTGTGGCCGATTCTGGTAACAGCTACAGAATGTCATATCTTCATTAATGATATCCTAACAGCGGTTAAAGATTGGCTAGCGCGCGGTGGTTTTATTTAAACAATTGATAAGAATAAGAAATTTTAGAAAAAATATCCCCGCGCGACCTCGCATCCCTTTTGTTTTTCATATTTTTGCATTGTTTGCGGGAAGGCTTTATAGTGTGGGCAGCCCCAACAGCGGCGAATCCCGCCCGCCCGGAAGGAACAAGACATGCTGGATTTCGGAGCCGTTTTTAACGCTGCCGCCGCCAACGACAACAAGCAGACCCCGCAGATGCTGGATCAGGCGCTGCTACGCGCCGCCGAATTTGGCGAGGATGAAAAAATCACCGACCTCATCCACCGCGGCGCGCATAAAAACGCGCGCCATACGAATAACGATACCCCGCTGATCATCGCCGCGCGCGAAGGGCATGCGAAAACCGTGCGACTGCTGCTGCGCCACCGCGTGGACATGTCGGCGCAAAATAATCAGGGCGAAGATGCGGCTTCTGCCGCGCGCAGCGCAGGACACGCCGATATCGCGCAAAAAATCGAATCCGCTATCGCCGCGGCCGCCGTACAACAACAAAAAGCTTTCATTGCCCCGATTGTCGAAGGATCGGAGCGTGATATCCCGACACTGTCGCTGCCGCGCAACTTGCGCCGCAGACCGCTGTCACCAGATACGCACAAATAATAAAAATCACGCCGCGCCAAACCACGGCGTAGGTCAGAAAAGCTATTCGTTCGTTTTGAAACCCCTGTCGGTCAGGAACGGGCGCTGCGGCGTTTGCGCGGCGCAGGCGCGCGGATACCGCGTTCTTCCTCTTCCTCGGCAAACAGGGAGGTTTCCCATTTTTGCGGCAGGGTTGCGGCACTGTGCAGCAGCGATGCGCCATCACGCCAGAGGGCGAAGCGTTTGACGCCCCGCTCCCATGCCATCAGCACCAATTTTTGCATGTCTTCGATACCGGCATGATGATCCAGCACTAGCGTCGCGTGAACAGCGCCGCAAAGAAACGGCTCCACCGCTGCCTGCATGGCGATTTGCGCCTCGGCGCCGACGCGGCGGATGCCAAGGCCCGAGGGCATGAAGCAATCAAACACATCCAGATGTTCCGGCAGCAGATGCGGCGCCCCTTCGAGGGTCATCGCGCCGCAGGCATGCAGACTGGCGGCATCGATATCGTCATCGGAAAAGCCAAGCGCCGCGAGAATATCTTCGGCATCGCCGACGGGCAGTTCTTCGACCCCTGCGCCCAGCGTCCAGCGGTTGAACACGTAGCGCAAATCCTGCGCGGCGGCGAGCTGGGTTTCGGCAGAGGCAATCATATCCTCCGACATGCCCTTGGCTTTCAGCGCGCGGTGGTCGATGACCGGCGCATCCAGAAGCGTGCCGTGCCCCACGACATAGGCATGAATATCATCTATCTGGCGTGCGCTGTACCCAAGGCGCTTCAGCGCGCGCGGCACCGCGGGATTGAGTTTTTTGCCATACAGCAGCGCCGCACCGTCGGCGCCATCGCCGAAAAATCCTTCAAACCGCACGCAGGCCGCTTCGGGCGCGATATCGCGGCAAGTCACCCCGAGCAAAGCCTGCATATCAAGGGGCGTTGCAAAACCCGTCAGATGCGCATGGCGGAAACCCTGTTCCTTGCCGATGGCATAGGCACGCTGCCACACATCGCGCAGGACGGTTTCCATGTGCTTATCGGGGGACAATGCCGCATTCAAAACCGGCAGGCGGCGCATGACGCCTTTGGCCGCGCCGCGCGCGCCGTCCAGCGCTTCCATCCGGCGGCGCAGGGCGGAAAGACGTTCGCGCGATTCTGCCGCATAATCGTCATAAGCGCCCAGACGGTCCGCCATTTCGGCGGAGGCCAGCTGCGCCGCGCCCGACAGCAGCGCCGTTACCTGCGCACCCAGCGTGCGCGCGGCATCACTGTCATAGGCAACACCTGCCGACATCAATATCCCCGCAAGACCGCTGCAGCCCATAACGAGCGGGCGGCGCGCGCGCGTGGCCGCAGATAGCCCCGGCAAGTCCAGCGCCGCATCCAGCGCGGCCACCATCACGCGTACGGCCTGAATGGTTTTGTCATGGTCGATCAAAACGCCTTCGGCCTGCGCCGCAAGCGCGGAAAGATTGAGCGTGGCGCCGGGCGCTTCGACCCCTGCGGTGGAAACCAGGGCCTGCGCCGCAGCCATCTGCGCGGGCGCCCATGGCCCTGCGGCAGCACCATAAGGCGCGGCGGCGCTGTCGCGGAAAAAGAATTGCGGCTGGCCCGATGTCCAGAGCGCTTCGCCAAGGTTCGACCACAGCGCATCCGCATCGGCATGGCGCACAGCCTCGCCCGCTTCGCGCAGCAAAAACCCGTGACCGGTCAGGGCGGTTTCGATGAATTCATCGGGCACCGACAGCACGACCTGCACAGGCGGCGCGGCGGGGGTATCGATATCGTCTTCACCGCGCAGGGCCAGCGCCTCGCCGCCCTGCTGGGCGAAATCAATCGCGCGGCGCAGCAGCGTTTCGGGCACGCCGCCCGCGCGCATATCCTTGACCACGCGCGACAGTTTGCCATTGAAAGCGGTATCAAACCCGCGCAGCGCGCTGCGGTCGCAGGCATCGATGACGGCATCGGCCGCCTGCTGCATCAGTGTCCGGCCCAACTGGCGCGCGAGCGCATCGATTTCATCTTCGCTCTGCGCGGCAATGACGGCGAGCGCTTCGGCATGTTCGGCGGGCAGCACAGCGGTCAGCGGCGCGGGATTGTCGAGGGCGCGGATATCGGCGTGAATACGCAAACGGCGCGCGATGTCTTTAATTGGCATTTCCGGCGTCACGGCCAGCACCGCATGCGGCACGTCCGGCGTTTCAAAACCGGCGGGCAGCGGCGCGATACGCTCCGACGGTATATAGGCACGGACATAGGCGGGGCCATAAGCCCAGCCAAGCCCCGCGGCAGCCAGCAGCGGCAATTCGGGCAGCGCGATCCTGTGCAGCATCACATGGCACAGTTCATCGAAAAAAATGCGGGCGTCGTTGTCATCATCGAACAATCCGGCGCGGTAAGCGGCATGGCAGAGCCCCCCCGCCACGCGGCGCAGCACATCGCGCATATCATTTTCGGGGATAGGGTCATGCGCCCCCTCTGCCTGATGGGCGCGCAGCCATTCGGGCACACTGCCTTCGGCCTGCGGGCGCAGCGCGGATACCGGCGGGCGCAGGGCAAAAACGCCAGCACCGCGCAAAGCCTCCAGCGCGGCAACGCCCCAGCCGGCGGGTAGGCGGAAAGCTTCGCCATCGGCATCCGTCAGGGTCTGCCAGCGCAGGCTGTCGAAGGGGTCGGCGCCTTCTGCGGTATATCGGCGTTCGAAACGCAAACGATTGCCTTCTGTAAAATAAACGGCTTTGTTCCGCCCTATGCGGAAGCAGCGCCACTGTGGCACAGGGTATACGGCGGCTTCAAGCGGCGATTTGGGCGCCAGCGCCGACAAAAAACACAGAAAATCATTGCGCTTTTACCGTGATGCCGCATATTGGGGGGCGATCAAGTTGCCGGATTCCGGCACAGAAACAGCCGACATCCGGCGAAGCGAGCAAAGCATGGCAAAAATTTCCATATTTGGCGTCCTCACCAACGTGCAGATGCTGATCCACACCCTGATGCGCGGCCAGAAGGTCGGGCAGGATCATCTGGGTAACGTCTATTACCGTGGCAAGCCGCGCAAAGGCACCAAACGCGAACGCCGCTGGGTGATTTACAAGGACAAGGCCGAGGCCTCGCTGGTTCCTGCGGAATGGCATGGCTGGCTGCACCACCAGACGGACGCCGTACCTGCGGCCGATAACAAATACCGCAAGGAATGGCAAAAGCCGCACCTGCCCAACCAGACCGGCACCGAACATGCCTATCGCCCGCCGGGTCACGCTCTGATGGGGGGCCAGCGTGCCGCCAGCACCGCCGATTACAGCGCGTGGCAGCCGCCGGAATAAAACCAAGAACCACCCGCGATACAAAAATACGGAGATTGATATGCAAAGAAATATTGTCGAAACCGCGATGGGCGCCCTCGTGCTGGCTGTTGCCGCAGGCTTCGCCTTTTTCTTTCACACGACCGCACAAATCGGCAACAAGGACGGGTATGAGCTGAAAGCGCGTTTCAGCAAAATCGATGGCCTTGAAAGCGGCAGCGCAGTCAAGGTCAGCGGCGTTAAAATCGGCCGCGTGACCGGCTTCTCGCTCGATCCCGAAACCTATCAGGCCGAAGTACGTCTCAACATCGACAAGAACGTCAAGCTGCCGCGCGATACGGCGGCGGTGATTGCCAGCGCAGGTCTGCTCGATGGCAAATTCATGACGCTGGAGCCGGGCGCAGACGAAGAAATGCTCGCCAGTGGCGATTTCATTGAATACACCCAATCGACGCCGGGGCTGGAACAGCTTTTGGGCCAGGTTATTTTCAGCCTGACCAAAGACGATAAAAAAGGCAGCGACACCGCCCCCGCAGACACCGCACCGCAGCAGCCATAAGGCCGGAAAGACCGCACTGTAATGTTTCGCCCTGCCCTCTTTAGCCTGCTCTGCCTTTTCGGCGCGGCGATATCCGCACTGCCCGCAGAGGCGCGCGAGATGGAGGATATGAACGTCGTGGTCGTGCGCAGTATCGACAAGCTGTCGGCACGCACGCATACCTTCGACATTCCGGTCGACAAGACGGTGCAGTTCGGCAAATCGCTGTTCATCAAGGTGCGCGCCTGCCGCAAATCCCCGCCAGTGGGGGAGCCCGAGGCCGCCGCCTTTTTGCAAATCTGGGAGCGCAAACCCCACGAAGATCAGTCCAAATGGGTGTTCAGCGGCTGGATGTTTTCATCGAACCCCGCCCTGTCGGCGATGGACCACCCCGTTTATGACGTTTGGGTGATTGACTGCAAAAAATCGGTCACGTCGGCGAAATCGGAAACCTTCTCGTCCGAAGCCGCCCCTGATGATGCCGCGGAAACCCCTGCTGCCGAATAACGCATAAATCTGACATCGACGCACGCGAGCGCCGCCTGCAAGCGCCTGTGATATTCCGTGCGCGGAATTTCAATACAGCCGAATTGCAGCAGATGATTGTTCACGAACTGCGCATCCCACAGCACAAAGCCGCGCGCGCGCAAACGCGCCGCCAGATGCACAAACCCGACCTTGCTGGCATCGCGGGCACGGGAAAACATGCTTTCCCCGAAAAACGCACCGCCGAGGGCGATGCCGTAAAGGCCACCGACGATATCGCCGGTTTTCGCATCACGCACCTCGACACTATGCGCAAAACCCCTGCGGTGGGTCTGCTCATAAAGATCTATGATCGTATCATTGATCCATGTTTCGCGCCGCGCATCGGCACAGGCGCGGATAACCGTACCGAAATCACGGTCGAACGTCACATCATATATCCGCGCGCGCACCGTGCGGCGCAAACGCGCGGGAATATGCAGTGCATCCAGCGGCAAAATGCCCCGCTGCGGCGGATCATACCAGCCGACACCTTCGGCGTGACGCCCCTCCGCCATCGGAAAAACGCCAGCCGCATAGGCACCGAGCAAAAGCTCCGGCGTCAAGGCGATGCCTTCGTCGTCTGTCTGATGTTCGCTGTCGTCGTCTGTCACGCGCCTGCCCTTTTTTCTGCCCCCGCCATTCTAGCGCAGACGGAGCCGCAGGCGGCAGACGGATTTACACCCGTCCGCGCCGCCAGCGCGCAGGCCGCCGGCCACGGCAGCTATCCGCCATGCAGCAGGCGCGGTCGGCTTCGAACATGTGAATGATATTGTATTCATCGCCATACCCGGGCGTCATGACCCCGCCGGTCAGCAAATCATGTTCCAGATAAAGCCCGCCCAGATGCTCGACCAGCATGGGACGGCCGGGCCGGAACACAATCCGGCCGATGGTATGCGCCAGATTACCCGCGCGCGTTTCGCAAAGTCGGTGCGGCATTAAAAGCAAATGTTGTTTGACAGTCATGATTAAATTCCCCCGTTTAGTGAGTCACTTAAAAAAATATTTCGTAAAATAAAAACATAGTACGCGATTACATCTTAAATACGTTAAGATTTGGTTAATTTGTTGTATTTCTAGGTTTTCCGGCGCATACAGTGGCAGGAGAGACCTTTCGGCTGCCGCGCAACTTGCCGCCGTATAGTTCAAACGAGGGATTTGGTCATTTTCAGGGTCAGATTGTCGTCGATGGGCCGCATTTCACCCACCCGCACCGACACATCGTCATAGGCGATGCCTGCACCGTCCGGCACATAACCCGCGCGGACATAAAGCCGCTGCGCCGCCCCGAAGGACGCATGCAGGCCAACACTGATCGCGATTTCCGCTTTTCCCGCCGCGCGCGCGACCTCTTCACAATAAGCGACCAGCCGTGCGCCGATACCGCGCCGGCGGTAATCGGGCAGGACGTTGAGGTCCTGAATTTCCGGCATCCCGAAGCGGCGGAAAGGCGCATACAGCGGATAATCATTGAGCTGCACATAGCCGGCCACCGCCCCTGCCGCGCCCTCGAGCGCCAAAAAAATTTGCCGCCGTCCTTGCGCCTGTTCCTGCAGGCAGCGGGCGAAATATCCCGTCTCATGCACCTGCCCCATCCCGCGCGCGATATGTTCAAGTGCAGGCACGTCAGCGTGTGTCGCTATGCGGATCACAACCCCGCTATCGCCTGTTGTCATATGGGAAGACCTTTCGTCAAAAAAACATGCTGCCAGTGTGCCCCCGCCCCGCGGGGTTTTCAAGCCGCGTGAAAAAAGCCATACTTGGCCTGTAAAACAATCCGCCGGATTTTCGCGCATGGAAGACACCCGCACAAACCCAGCCCCCAGCCATTTCCTGCTGCATTGCTACCGTCTGGACGGTAAAGGCGGTGCCGTGTCCTGTGACCTGCAAAGCGCACTTGCAGAGGCCGAAGCACCTGTCTGGATCCACCTGAACGGGCGCCATGGCGATGCCAAAAAATTCCTGCGCGACGATATCGGGCTCGAGCCGCTGCTGGTCAAATCCATGCTGGCCGAGGAAACCCGCCCGCGCTTTGAAGAAGCCGAGCAGGGAACGCTGCTGATTTTACGCGGCATCAATCACAATCCGGGGCCGGAACCGGAAGATCTGGTATCCATCCGCCTGTGGATGAGCGGTCACCGCATCATCAGCATCAGCCGCCGCAAGGCCCGCGCAATTTCCGATCTTGACGAGCGCATGAAGCAACACCGCGGCCCGCGCAAAATCGGCGAGTTTATTTCGATGCTCTGCATGTGCATCGACGATGGTATCGAGCCGACCATCAACAGTCTTGAAGACACTATCGACGCGCTTGAGGATATTTCCGCCGACCAGCCGCCGCAGACGTTGCGCGGCGATCTGGCATCGGTGCGCAAACAGGCAACACTGTTCCGCCGTCACCTGTCGCCGCTGCGCGATGTCGTCAGCCGTTTGCAAAAAACCGACCAGCTGTGGCTGTCGCCGTCGGACAAATGGTCGCTGCACGACAGCCTTGACCGCCTGACGCGCTTCCTCGAGGAACTTGATGCCCTGCGCGAGCGCAGCCAGATTTTACAGGACGAAATTTACAGTGCCATGTCCGCCCGCCTGAACCGCAACATTTACCTGCTGTCGATGATTACCGTGATTTTCATGCCGCTGACCTATATCACCGGCCTTCTAGGTATGAACGTCGAGGGTATTCCGGCGGCGACCAAACCCTATGCCTTTCAGGCCGTCTGCGCGCTCAGCTTGTGCGTCGCCGTTATTCAGTTGTATATTTTCAGAAAGCTGAAATGGTTTTAAACCCAGCGAATTACTTTTGACAATCCGTATGCCGTATCTATCATAAAAACTCTTTCATAGGATGATGGCGATGTCCGATACACACAACCAATCTGGCGGGCTGATCGGGTTACTGACACGAACCTTTTTGCTCATCGCGCTGACACTAACGCTGGCAGGCAGCTATATTGCATTTTTTATCCTGCCAAAAGAACTACCGGAGAGACAAACCATCGAAGATATGACCGGATTGCCTGCAAAATACGGTGACCAACCCAGTGTTTTTTCTTCAGCCACAACCATTACGACAGAAGATCCTGCTGCGCTTGACTTCAAACCGCTCGACTGGCGAGCGATGGCACATATAGAGGGAGAAGATAGCGCGGCGCCCGATATTATCATCACAGCAACAGATCTAAACGACAGACTTTTAGCTGTTGATTATTTCTCCGCCAGCATTGTTCTTGCCAGTGACGACAAGAGGACACTGGCTAATATAGAATTCAAAGAAGAACAACCAGGCCGCTTTGTTGCAAAAAGCGTGAGCATACCCAGCGAAGGCGACTGGGAAATCCGCGCAACCGTACGCAGGGGGCTACAAACGATCCTTATTGGTCAAAAGATTGGCCCGCTGTTTCCTGTCAACCCCCGTTAAACATAGGCTTAAAAATACTCGAATAAAAAGCTATTTCACAATCAATTCATAAAACAGCTGATCTTCTGCAGCGCCATCCGGCCAGATATGCGGGGCACGGTGCGTGAAAATAAAACCATGTTTCTGGTTGGCCTTCATTGAGGCTATATTCGACGCACGGTGGGATACGATGATTTTTTCCACTTCGGGATGGCGCCGCGCCCAGTCGATACGCGCGCGGTAAAACAATTCCGAAAATCCCCGCCCGCGTAAATCCGGGCGCATCCAAGATCCCCAGAGCTTGGCCGTCCGGCGCGGCGGATCGTCGCGGAAGAGCGTGATCGCCGTCATACCTGCCACAGCATCGGCATCATCAAACAGGCCGAAGATAGCAACATCCGCATCCTCCAGCCAGCTGCGCCAGATTGCGGCGTCATATTCCTTTTCTTTTGCAAAAGAAGAGCCGAAAACCCGCGGGTCTGCGGATAGTGCCAGAAGACGGATATCGCTGAGCAAGGCCCAGTCATCCACCGTCATCTGGCGCAAGGAAACCATAGCGTTTCAGCCCGCCTTTTTAGAAGGTGCCGCGGTGCGGCTGAGGTGGTAGCCGCGCAGATACTGCGGGGGAATATCGGCTTCGGCCCCAAGCTCGATGGCGGCATGCACAGCCCAGTAAGGATCCCGCAGAAAAGCGCGCGCCAGCAGCGCCATATCGGCCTCGCCCTTGCGGATGATTTCATCGGCCTGCCGCGCCTCGGCAATCACGCCGACAGCCGCCGTCGCCACGCCGGCATCGCGCCGAATTTGCGCAGCGAAGGGCACCTGATATCCGGGCCCAACGGGAATTTTGGCATCGGCGACGTTGCCGCCCGAAGAACAGTCAATCATATCCACACCCGCCTGCGACAGCGCGCTTGCGAGCGCGACGCTATCGTCGATGGTCACGCCCCCTTCGGTCCAGTCCGAACAGCTGAGACGCGCGGCCAGCACGACGTCGGCTGGTATCTCCGCCCGCACCGCACGCGCGGTTTCGAGGATAAAACGCGCGCGGTTTTCAAAACTGCCCCCATAAGCATCCGTGCGGCGGTTGCTGAGGGGAGAGAAAAATTCATGCATCAAATATCCATGCGCGCCATGCAGTTCGATAAACTTGAAGCCCGCACCGACAGCGCGGCGCGCGGCGGCCACAAAAGCATCCTGCGTGCGGCGAATATCGTCGACAGTCATTTCTTTGGGCACAGGATGGCCGTCCTGAAACGGAAGGGCGGAGGGGGCGAGCGTCTGCCAACCACCATCCGTCAACGCAAGCGGGTTGCCACCGCGCCAGGGTAAATCGCAGGCCGCCTTGCGTCCGGCATGCGCGATCTGGATACCCGCAACCGCGCCCTGCGATTCGATAAAATCGGTTATACGTTTCATCGCTGCGGCATGCGCATCGCTCCAGATACCGGTACAGCCCGGGGTGATGCGGCCTTCGGGCACAACACCCGTCGCCTCCATAATCACCAGCCCTGCCCCGCCCGCCGCCCTCGCGCCCAGATGCGTCAGATGCCAGTCATTAACCATGCCATCCACGGCGGAATACTGACACATCGGGGATACGCCGATGCGGTTTCTGAATGTGACCCCGCGCAACGTCAGGGGGGTAAACAGCGAAACAGGGGCGGCACTAGCGGTCATGTCGAAACTCCGGTCAGAATGAAATCAGATTACCATACCCCGCCACGGACAAATGGCGCAGCCATTTTTCGGCAGCGGCGGGGGATGTGAAGCGTATATAGTCGGCATCGGGGTAAAGTCCAGTATCCGCAAATATGGCAGCATAGCTGCGCCGATGCCTCCAGTAGCTGCGAAACAGCCAGAGCAGGATGCTGTCTTTGGACAAAAGATTCCGCAGACTTTCTGTATTGCCGTTACAAACCGGCGTTTTATCCCATATGCGGCGCAAGGAGCGCACCAGAAGCCGCCGGAAAACCAGCGCCAACGGATAATCGAGCCAGATAATCGCCGGCGCGCGCCTGCCAATCTACCAGCCAATACAAATCGTCCAGATCGATAAATGCGCAGCCATTGCGCGCGGCAAGAGCGCGGCCAAACGTGGTCTTGCCAGACCCCGCCCGCGCCGATCACGATTATTCTATCATAAGACTTTTGCATACGCGCCACCGCTGCCCAGCATACAAAAAAACCCGGCACAGCGGCCGGGTTTTTTGTCGATGTAGCGGAGTTTTTACTGGGCGACGCTCCAGCCGCTGCCGTTTTTCATGAGAACGTGGGTCATTTCATGCTCGCCCGTTTGCACCAGATGGGCCAGCGCCGGATTTTTGGCCCAAGGTTCGGTGATTTCGAACGAAACGCGTACTTTTACGCGGCGCACTTCGGTGCCCATGGCTTTTTCAGGTTCGGATGCTTCGATGATTTTTTCGACTTTGGCTTTGCCGTAGCAAATGCGGCTGCCCTGAATAATCTTTGCGCCCTTTTCGGTGACATCAAAGGTTGCCGTGACGTTGCCGGCACCCAGGTTTTTTTCATCCGTCTTGGCAAGAATGCCCGCTTCGGTCAGGATTTGCGCAGCAGGCGCGGCTTTATCGCCGCCCGTCACACTTTGGGTAAAAATCGTAAATGGCGGTTGGGGCACAAAATTCGCGCAAAGCGCGCGTTCGTAATGCGCATCGAGCGCCTTGGTCACTTCGCCGTCCGCGCCGCCCTCGCCGCCGCAAGCACTCAGCGCCAGTGTCGCCATGATTGCGACTGCCATCATTGTTTTTTTCATGTTTATTCTCCTGAATACAGCGCCTTGAAAACGCCTTGCGTTAAAAATTTTGTGACGCGCGAATTATAAAAGCGCAGCTTTGCCGTAGGCAAGCCTAAAGTGCCCACATACAGAAAGCTTTATCAGTCGCGCGACTTCATCAGCCGGATCGCCAGAAACAGCACGATAGCCGCCATAGCAAACAGAACGCTCAGCCGAAGCATGCTGGGCGCCTGCAAATCGCCGCCCTGTGTAAAGTCAACAGTGTCAACAATCACGGACAACGAACTGATTAACGTGAAAGCCAGCACAAAAGTTCCCAGCCTTTTGTCATAGAGGTGCGACAGGCTTTCCATGATGCGATGATAGATTTTGTCAATCATATCCAGCTTGGTCATCAAATTGCGGAAACGGTCGCGCGTCGCCCAGGCGGATTCGAGCGCATGCCAGACCTTGAGCGATTGCGGATCCAGATGATTGTCGAAATCGTCATAAATGGCATTGAACAGGGAAATTTTTGACTGGTATTCGACGATGATACGCGATTGACGCTCCAGAAGGCGCATATCCTGCGTATGCTTGCGGCGATCCAGTTCATTGGCCAGAAAAAACAAATCGCGGTCGATATCCTCTGCCGTCACATAAAATACGTTTTGCACACGTATCATCGACGTCAGAATATCCGCCTGCGCGGCCTGCGCCGGTGTATAAACAACCGCCGAATTGCCGCTGCCCGGGTAAAAGGCGATATCGGGAGCGATGGATGCGTCTTCAAGTTTTTCCGCCTGTTCGCTATACACCAGCGCGCGGCAGGCATCGCGCATTGCGCTAAATTCATTGCCGCCCGCGCATTCAACGGTGAATACGCGGTGCACCCAGAACAATGTACCGATATCATGCCCGAAGCTGACGTGGCGCCAGAATTCTTCTTTTTGCTGCGGACCATGGAAATTGAACAACACCAGTTCAGGCGGCACAGCCTTGGCGACTTTTTCAAACATGCCGCTGAAAAGACCGCTGTAGCCGTTGAGAACGGAGCTGAGACGTTCACACAATTCGCGGTATTCGCCGAGCGTCAGGTCACGCGCCGCCGTCACTTCGCCTTCGAAAACGGCAGAGCCGTAACCGAGGTCATACATATGGATATCCAGAAGGCGCAGGGTGAAATATCCGTCTTCACGCTCGGCGCGCCCGTCGCGGCGCGGCCACGTCTGGGCATCAAGGCCGTATTCCGACAGCACCCCCGACAGCGCCTCGCCCTCCAGACGGCGGGCAACGAAATATTCTGGGAGCAACGTGGTACCGCGGCGCGTATCGATATCGATTTTCATGCCGGAGTCGCGCGCGGCAGAGGCGGGCGCAAACCACTCGCCACTGAAAATCTCGCGCAGCGTGGCTAGCAGTTTTTGCTGGAACGGGCCATACCCTTGCGTCAAAAGCGCCCGTGAATCAAGCACAAGGCCGGAGCGCATCGGCCCGTTGAATACCATACGGCGCGTTTGTCCGCGCGCGAGGAATACCGTCATGAACCCCTGCCTGTCTGCCGCGATTAAAACCGCAAACATCATAGCAAAGCCGCCGCACGCGCGGCCAGTCCCCCGCTGAAGGCCTTATGTCAAGATCAGGGCTTGGGCGATGCGATGCGCGCGGGGGCGGCCTGACGCGCCACGCCCAGATGCTGGCGGATTTCGGCCACCAGATCCTGCTTGCTGTATTCGGTATAGCGCAGATGCCACGGTTTACCTTCGCCCGCGCGCTCCTGATACAAAAGCCCCAGTTTTTCGCCAAGGTCGATGGTATCGGGGTGGCCGTTCTCGCCCTTGCCTTCGGGATAGGCCGTCGGCTCGATCGGTGTGCGCATGGGCACCCACGGGCCCTCGGGTTTGTCGGCAGCGGCGAAGAACACGCGCTGGCGCGTACCGCGCGCCTCGTTCGGCAAATCAAGGAAGCAGACACCCGTCATCAAAAACGCGCCGTCGGCCAGTTTATCGATCTTCACGCCTTCAAGGCCCCATTCGAAATTGTCTTTATCGGGACGGTTGTGGAAGGGCACATCTTCCTGCTTCAAAATCAGCGTCGGAACGCTCCACGGCGTTTGCGCGCCTGCCTCGGGTTTTTCGCGCAGACTCATATACACATCGCCGCAGCCAACGCGGCGATAGCCGGAATAGACCATGCATTCATAGGTTTTGCCGTTCATATCCATATCGGACATGCCAACGTCATAAAGGCTCATGACATTCGCGCGGTCTTCGGGCTTCAGGTCATCGGGCTTCGCGGCAGGTTCTTCCGCGCCGGTAAAATGTTCGCCGTCAGCGGACGTCGCCAGCGCAATCACCCCGCCCGGATGGAAGCAGGTGGTTTGCACATACATCTGGTACAGCGGCTTGCCGTCTTTTTCGGCCAGCATCATGGCGGGGGCGCATACCTCGCGCCCCTCCACGCCCTCGATTTTTGCGCAGGGCAGTTCCTGCCACGGGCCCGCCGGATGCGCGGCGCGGAAACGCCCGACCACCCACTGCTGCGTCGTCGACGTGCCAAGGCTGCAATACATCAGATAGCCGCCATCCTTCTCGCGGATGACGCTGGGATCTTTCATCTCCAGATAGCCTTTGGCTTCGTCATGGGCAGTGCCTTCAAGACGATGAATATCAACCTTGCGCGTGGACATCGGCGGTTCCTTTTTTGAATCATTATGAATACTTGAAGGGGCGGAGACTAACCAGAATCCAAGCCTGCCACAAGCCATTTTGTCACCCCCGCCGCAAACCGTCAAACCACGGCAGGAAAACAAGGACTTAACCGCTGACAAGCCGCCGCGGCGGATGATAAAACGAAAAGAAGCCCCAAGGCCGATTCACCGCCGCAACCGACATCAGGGAAAACCGCCATGACCCATGCAGCCCCCCGCCCCCATTCCGCCGCCCCCGCCGCCGCGCCGCATGACACGGTGCTTATTCTCGATTTCGGCTCGCAGGTGACGCAGCTGATTGCGCGGCGCGTGCGCGAGGCCGGGGTTTATGCGGTGCTGAAGCCCTTCAATACCCCGATTGCCGATATCCGCGCGCTGGCGCCGAAGGCGATTATTCTGTCGGGCGGCCCCGCCTCGGTCACCGAAGCCCATTCCCCGCGCGCCCCCATCGAGGTTTTTGATATGGGCGTGCCCGTGCTGGGCATTTGCTACGGCCTGCAAACCATGTGCGCGCAGCTGGGCGGCAGCGTCGCGGCGTCTAACAAACGCGAGTTTGGCCGCGCCTTTATCCGCACCGAAAGGGCAAAACTCCTCGCCGGCATGGGGGATGGCAGCCGCGCCGAGGTATGGATGAGCCACGGCGACAGCGTCAAAACCCTGCCCGCCGGATTTGACACGATTGCGGCCAGTGACAGCTGCCCCCATGCCGCCGTCGCGAACCCCGCGCGCGGGCTTTACGGCGTACAATTCCACCCCGAAGTCGCCCATACCCCCGAAGGCGCTAGACTTTTGCGTAATTTCGTCATCGATATCGCAGGCTGCAAGGCGGACTGGAGCATGGCGCATTTCCGCGATGAAATCATCGAAAGCCTGCGCGCACAGGTCGGCACGGGCCGCGTGATTTGCGGCGTATCGGGCGGGGTTGATTCAACCGTCGTCGCCGCGCTCTTGCATGCAGCCATCGGCGACCAGTTGACCTGCGTTTTCGTCGATACGGGCCTGATGCGCCAGAACGAAGCCGCCGAAGTGGTTTCGCTGTTCCGCGACCATTTCAACATTCCGCTGGTGCATGAAAATGCGGAGGATTTGTTTCTCTCCCGCCTCGCGGGCGTCACCGACCCCGAACAAAAGCGCAAGATTATCGGCAAAACCTTCATCGACGTTTTTGAAGACGCCAAGAAAAAAGCCGGCCCCGCCGAATTCCTTGCGCAGGGCACGCTTTATCCCGACGTCATCGAAAGCGTATCGTTTTCGGGCGGGCCGAGCGTCACCATCAAATCCCACCACAACGTCGGCGGATTGCCCGAAGATTTACAGTTCAAACTGGTCGAGCCGCTGCGCATGCTGTTCAAGGACGAAGTGCGCGCGCTGGGCCGTGCGCTGGGCGTGCCGGATAAATTCATCGAACGCCACCCCTTCCCCGGCCCCGGCCTTGCCATCCGTATTCCGGGCGACATCACGAAAGAAAAACTCGACATCCTGCGCGCAGCAGACGCGATTTTCATCGGCGAGCTGCATGACAAGAAACTTTACCGCGAGACATGGCAGGCCTTCGCCGTGCTGCTGCCCGTCAAAACCGTCGGCGTCATGGGCGATGGTCGCACCTATGACCACGTGCTCGCGCTGCGCGCTGTTACATCCATCGACGGCATGACAGCCGATTACGCCCCCCTCCCCCACGACTTCCTCGGCCACGTCGCCACACGCATCGTGAATGAAGTCCGCGGCATCAACCGCGTGGTCTACGACATCACCTCCAAACCGCCGGGAACGATTGAGTGGGAGTGACAGATGACTAAAGAAATTTATTTGCCTTTCCTAGCCTGCTTAGGCTTTACTATAGGATGCCTTACAGGTTTGTTCATAGGGCAAGCTGATTTTATATACAGCTACCAAACGCTTATTGCCGGTATCATGGCCCTAGTAGCCGCCCTGGTTACAATTCATGAACTTAGAAAGCAAACTCAGCAATCTCAGAAAATTGAAAATGAGCGCCTTGAAAGAAAAGTACGCACATCACGCGCCCAGATGAACGATGCGATTAGCGCTCTCATCGGATACACCAAGGAGTGCTTTGAAACACTAAATATGACTAGAACTCACCTCCCGCGCCAACTGCCATCACCACCCACAGAGCAAACACAGATATTTAAAAACGCTCTGGAATATCTAGGGTCCGGACCTAATAAATTTCTTGATAACAGAATCGGATAGTGATTCCC
>CAZKBS010000018.1:0-32996 GCA_964551435.1 uncultured Micavibrio sp. | reverse complement strand
TCTGTCTGCCTCGTCGCCGCTCTCATATAGTGGATTTAATGAGTCTTGGCCCTAATTTCACCAACCCCTTCGCCAGCACCGCCAGCGAGGACAGTAGGCGCAATCTCACCAGACCGCTCAGCAGCCAGAGGGTAATTTGCTGCACCCAAAGCTCCACCCCCGCCAGAAAAACGATATCGCGCAGGCCGGGGTAGCGTTTGGGAAAAATCTCCAGATCCGGCACATCGCAGCGCGCCATCAAGCGCGTGCCGAGCTGTGGAAAGCGGCGGCGCTGCAATCCCTGCCATCCGTAGACTGTGGCGGCTTTACCGTCTGCCAAGGTTTTGAACGGCTTGCCCGCATAACTGAGCAGCGAGGCGACGGTGCCAATCCCCGGTGTGGTTTTTTGCGCGGTGCTGATGCCGTAATCCAGATGCGTGAAACTGCCAAATTGCGGCAGGTATGCGTCAATCACCGCCGCCGTCATCGCGGGGACGGAACTGGCGCCGCTGATGATGCGGCTACCCTGCGCTTTCGCGGCGTCATCAAGCTTGTCAATGCCCGCAACATAGTCACGCCCGTCGGCAAGGTCGATATAATCGCAGCCGAGTGCGATACAGGCCCGCGCCACGTCATAGCCCTGTCCCTGAAAAGGGCCGCAGGTATGGATAACGATGTGCGGTGACAAGGCGGCCAACGCTGCCGGAAAATCGTGATGGATATCCAGCAGGCAGGGTTTGATATCGGCGGCGGCGTGCTTCAGGCTGTCGGCCAGCGCGGCGGCCTTGGCGACGTCGCGTCCGGCGACAAGGATTTCAAGCGCCGCGTTGCTGGACAGGGCGCGCGTGATATAGCTGCCGAAATTGCCGTAGCCGCCGAGGATGAGAATCCGTTTTCGTGTGGTCATGCGGAAATATCCTCCGTCATTCTAAAGATGCCGCTATAGCCGAAGACGCGTCCCCACAGCGGGTGTACAATATCCATGGTCATCGCAAAGCGGTCGTTGTCGAGGGCGGTTTCGCTGGCACGTCCGCGGCCCAGAAAAAATTCGCCGGGAAAGGGCAGCGTTTTGCCGAAAACCGTCAGGCTGTAACCGCGGTGCTGCATATCGATTTTCTCGCCCGTCCATACAAAGGCCGCGTGCCAGCCGATGCCAAGGCGGGTATGTTCCGTCATTTCATTGCCGTCGGACGGCAGCATGACGGAGCGGAAACTATATGGTTTGCGGTCCGGAAAATAAAACACGCGGCTGAAAACGATACCGCTGTGGCCGTTTTTATCGATGCTTTCAAAACGTACCGTCGCACGGATATCCTTGCCCGCATAGGGCACCAGCGTACCCGTCAGGAAAAACAGCGGGGCCAGCAACCTGCCCAGCCACGAGGTGCGCACCTCCATCACCCCCTCGCAGGCGGCGCGGTCCGGGCTGCCCGCGCGGCAGGCGTAATGGCGGCGGAATACCGGCGGCAGGTTTTCCCAATCGGTGCCGAAGATCTTTTTAAAAACGGGATCGTTTGTCTGTGCCATGCTAAACCGGCTTTGCGACCATCAGCGCGAAGATAACGACCAGCGCGATAAAGGCAGGCCAGCCCAACACGAACCAGATACGGAACAGGCGGTGATAGCGTGCGGGCAGGTCGCTTTGCGTGTCGATGGCGGTTTTCAGCATGCCGCGCAGTTGCCACTGTATCCCCACCACCGGCAGCCAGCATAGCCCCGTCAGCGCAAAAAGCCCGTAAGTCATACTGAGCCAGAGGTCATGCGGGCCATAGCCGCCGTTGAACACCAGCCACAGCCCGCTCAGCGGTTGCAGGATGACGGCGGGCGTGGTGAAAATAAAATCCGCCAGCACCGTCATGCGCGCGGCGAAATATTTTTCGTGCAGGTTTTTGGCGAAATGCGACGCGTACATAAAAAACGCAATCCCGATGCCCGTGCCGAACGGGACGGCAGCGCCGAGGATATGCAGGGTTTTGACAATCTGGTACGTCTCCATGGCGGTATCCGTGCGGGCGAGAGGCTTGCGAGAAGGGGCGCGCGGGCCTGTTTCTGCGCGGCATCATTGTGGACTGTTCCGCGAGCGGAAACAAGCTTTCATCATTCCGTAAAACGCAACGGAAAATTAAGACCTGCGGGCGTATTCTGGCCGCAATCTCCTTGTTTAGCGCGGGCGCGCGACCTATAATTGATTACATAAATAACAACATCGCTGAAAGGGCCTCCTGTCATGTCGAAAACGCCGGACACCAACCCGCTTCTTGAACCGTCGAAACTGCCGTACGGCGCGCCGCCGCTCGACAGCGTGAAGGTGGAGCATTTCCTGCCCGCGCAGAAAATCGGCATCGAAGAAGCCAAGCGCGACATCGACGCGATCAAAAACAACAAATCCCCCGCGACTTTCGAAAACACCATCGAAGCGCTGGAATTCGCGGGCCGTACGCTCAGCCGCGTGATGACGGTTTTTGGCAATATCTCCGCTGCCAACAGCAGCGATGAAATCCGCGCCATCGAAACCCCACTCAAAGTCGCCGCGACCAAACACGGCAACGACATCATGATGGATGCCGATTTGTTCAAGCGCGTCAAAGACGTCTATGACCAGCGCGACAGCCTGAAGCTTTCGGGCGAACAGCGCATGCTGCTCGAAGAAACCTATAAAGGCTTCGTACGCTCCGGCGCGCTTCTGGATGAAACGCAAAAAGCCCGCCTGCGCGAAATCAGCGAAAGAATGACCGAGCTGCGCACCGAATACAAAAACAACAGCCTCAAATCCGTCGCGGCTTACCAAAAAGTCATCGACGACGAGGCTGACCTTGCAGGCGTTCCCGAACGCGCCAAGGCGGCCTACCGCGAAGCGGCCGAAGCCGCGGGCATGCCGGGCAAGTTTGTTATCAAGCTCTCGCCGCCGCCGCTGGATATCATGGCTTATTGCGAAAACCGTGCGCTGCGCGAGGAGATTTCCCGCGCGCTCGGCAATGTCGCCTATAAAGACGCCTACGACAACACCGCCAATGCCATGGAAATCGCCAAGCTGCGCCATGAGGCGGCGGGTATCATGGGTTTTGACAGCCACGCGGCATACGTGCTCGATAACCGCATGGCCAAGACGCCGCAGGCGGTGCAGGACTTCCTTTCCAAAAACGAAAAAGTCTACCGCCCCGCAGCCGAGGAATATCTGCAAAAGGTCAAGGATTACGCGCAGAAAACCGACGGCATCACCGATTTCAAACCGTGGGATATGGCGTACTATGGCCGCAAGCTGAAGGAAGAGACGTTTAACCTGTCGATGGAATCGCTGCGCCCGTATTTCGATCTTGAAAAAGTTCTCGAAGGTATGCGCAAACATGCGGAGAAGCTGTTCAATATCGATATGACCGAGGTGAAGGGTAAATATCCTGTCTATCACGAAGACGTGAAGGTTTATGAAGTCACCGACAAAAGAACTGGCGAGATGATCGGACTGTTCTATGGCGATTATTACGCCCGCCCCGGCGCAAAAAGCGGCGGCGCATGGATGAACACCTTCCGTAACCGCGGTATCGAAGATGGCGAAAACCAGTTCGCCATCGTCACCAACGTGTGCAACTTCCAGAAGCCGACCAAGGAACACCCGACGCTGCTCTCGCTTGACGAAGTGCGCACTGTATTCCATGAATTCGGCCACGGCCTGCATGCGCTTCTGGCGCGCGGTGATTACACGTCGCTTACGGGCACCAACGTGAAGTGGGATTTCGTGGAGCTGCCGTCGCAGCTGCAGGAAAACTGGGCCAAGCAGAAAGAGGTGCTCGACACCTTCGCCCGCCACTACAAGAACGGCGATCTGCTGCCCGAAGACCTTATCAAAAAAGCCAACGACATGGACAATTTCGATGCGGGGTATGTCGGGCTGCGCCAGACCTTCCTTGGCAAGCTGGATATGGCATGGCACGCAGGCGATCCGAAAACGATCAAGAGCGTCGAGGACCTTGAAGACAAGCTGATTGCCGAAACCTGGCTGTTCCCGCGTTCTGCAGGGCCGATGTCGACCAGCTTCGGGCATATTTTCTCCGGCGGTTATTCGGCGGGGTATTACAGCTATAAATGGGCGGAAGTGCTGGAGGCCGACATGTTCGAAGAGTTCGAACAAAAAGGCCTCTACGACCGCGCCACGGGCGATCGCCTGCGCGATACCATCTATGCGCAGGGCGGCACGCGCGATCCCATGGATATCTTCAAGGATGCCAAGGGCCGCGAACCCGATCCGAATGCATTGTTCCGCCGCGAGGGCTTGTTGCCGCAAAACGACAACGCCACCCCCAAAGCCGAACGCAAAGCCGGCCCGCAGGGACCGAAGCAGTAATAAACGCTGTTAAAAAAAGCCGCCTCGGACGAGGCGGCTTTTTCTTTTGTTTCAATGGTATATCTGTCTTTGGCGGTTCAATCTTACGTTAATATTTGATTGCTAGACTATAGGCATGGAAAAAGAGCCAAGCCGCCAAACGGCGCCTGAGCGCGTTTTGCTATATCACGGCACATCCGAAGGATATGTGGCCGCCATTTTGCGCAGCGGTTTTTTGGCGCCTGCGCAACTGGCGCTTGAGAGCGTGCGCAGCGTGATTGCCGATCATCTGCCGGGACGCGTGGTGGATGATGCGATGGTGCAGGATGTGATGCGCAAAGGCAGCCGTATCCAAAGCCGCAGCGACGAGAGCAATGGCGGCAATACACTGTTCGCCACGCCCGATGCGGCGCTGGCGATGGATTACGCAGCCCAGAATGCGGCGCATGGCGGCGAATTTGGTTTTGGCGTGCATCAGGCGCTGGTGTCGATGGGGTATCATGACCTGCCGCCGCGTTTTGACGGGGCGCGGCCCGTGATGCTGACGCTGGCCGTGCCTGCGGCGGATATACACCTTGAAAAAGGCATGACTATCCGGCGCGGCGACGGCGCGCTCGCTACGGTCGAGACAAGCCACGAAGTTTTTGTGAACAACACATCCCGCGTCGAGGTTATGTCGGTACGTTTTGCACGGCCGGACGGGCAGGGTTGGACGTTTGACGGGCAGCCGGATATCACGCCTGCGGCCGCTGTTGCGACGCTCGCGCTCGCTTTTGCCGACAGCAGGCCGCGCGGGGCTTCGCCGGATACGCTGGTGCAGCATATTGCCGATACGGTCTACGGGTTTCGCACATTGCCCGATGTCGGTATCGAACATGTACGGCGCAAACCTGTCGCAACCGCGATGATATATGGTGATGACGGCATGCCTGAAAAAATCCGTGTGCCTGATCCTGATTTCGAACCCGCCGCGCAAAAGCTGGCGGCGCAGGGGTTTAACGGCGTTGCTCAAAATTATAAACTGCCGGGCAGCCTGACCCCGCGCGAGATGGACGGGTATCTCAATGCCATCGCGGCGGGAATGCTGCAGGGGCATGTGACGCCGCAAGACAAAGCCCGCGCCGAAGCGCGTTTGCTTGACCGTATCGTCACGGATAATCCGGATGCAACGCCGCTGCGCACGGCCGCGCAAACGCCGGAGGCCGTCACAAAGGCCCTGCGCGGCATATCGCATGGCATGACGGCCGCGGATATCTGCTTCGGTATCACCCATCCGGCTGCGGGCCGCGATGAAGCCTATCTGGCGCATAAAAAAACAGCGGGTTTTGCGCTCGGCTGGAATCCCGCGCCTGCGACGATTGATAGCATCCGCACGCAAATGGCCGAAAAACTGGCGCGGTTTGAACAGGCGCAGCGCGCGCCGTCCGCCGCCCCCTCGGCGTAACGCCCCTTAGGCTGATTTCAGCGCGTAAGCTTCCAGATTGTCATGCAGGCGCTTTTTGCCCGCATCGTCCAGAAATGTTGCCTCGATGCTGTTGCGCGCAAGCGTGAGAATATCCTGCTTGCTGAGGCCGAGGGCGGTTGCCACGGCAATATAGTTATCGTTCATGTACCCGCCGAAATAGGCAGGGTCGTCCGAATTCACCGTCGCCTTGATGCCCAGATCGAGCATTTTCTTCAGCGGATGTTTTTGCATGTCCTTGACCACGCAGAGCTTGAGGTTGCTCAGCGGGCAGACCGTCAGTGCCATGCCTTCGGCGGCAATGCGCTCGCTCAGTTTGCCATCTTCGAGCGAGCGGTTGCCATGGTCGATACGGTCGATTTTGAGCTGGTCGAGCGCTTCCCAGACGTATTCCGGCGGCCCTTCCTCGCCCGCATGTGCAACGAGAAGGAAGCCTTCAGCGCGGGCTTTTTCAAATACGCGCGCGAATTTCGACGGCGGATGGCCGACTTCGGAACTGTCGAGCCCGACGCCGTGAACTTTATCCTTGTAAGGCAGCGCCTGCGCGAGAGTCTGCAGCGCGTCTTCCTCGCTCAGGTGACGAAGGAAACACATGATGAGCTTTGACGTGACGTTCAGCTTTTTCTTGCCATCGTCCAGTGCGCGGGTAATCCCGTCCAGCACAGTTTCAAAGGCGACGCCGCGGCTGGTATGGCCCTGCGGGTCAAAAAAGATTTCGACATGCTGCACGTTTTCCCCCGCCACGCGCGTCAGGTAGGCCCATGTCAGGTCGTAGAAATCCTGTTCGGTACGCAGCACGTTCATGCCTTGATAATAGATATCCAGAAAATCCTGCAGATTGCCGAAATCATAGGCAGCGCGGACCTCTTCGACCGATTTGAAGGGGATATCGATTTTGTTGCGCCGCGCCAGCGCGAACATCAGTTCAGGCTCCAGACTGCCTTCGATATGCAGGTGCAGTTCGACTTTGGGCAGGTCGCGGATGAATTGGACGATATCGGTCATGGGGTGTCTCCGGCTGATAAAACAATCAAATAAAAGCTACAGGCATGTTAGCACCCGCGCGGACGGCGGAACACTAAAACCGCTATTGACATATTTTTGCCCTGCATGGACATGCGGCGGATAAAAGGCTAGTATTTCAGCGTGTTTTTATCTGAAAGGCAGCGCGTGACCGACCATATCCGCTTCATTCTGAACGGCAGGCTTTGCGAAGTCTCCGGCCTTGCGCCCACGATGACTCTGCTGCAATACCTGCGCGGGCCTGCGAGGCTCTGCGGCACCAAAGAAGGCTGCGCGGAAGGCGATTGCGGCGCCTGCACCGTCATGGTCGCGCGTCTGGAAAAAGACGGCAGCGCGCATTACCGCAGCATCAATGCCTGCATCGCCCTGTTGCCATCGCTGGACGGCCGCCAGATTGTCACCGTCGAACATCTGCGCAGCCTCTCGGGCGGCGCGCTGCATCCGGTGCAGCAGGCGATGGTGGATTGCCATGCCTCGCAATGCGGGTTTTGTACGCCCGGTTTTGTCATGGCCTTGACCAATGAATTGCAGAACAACCCCAAAGCTGATGATATCGCCATTCATGATGCGATTTCGGGCAACCTTTGCCGTTGCACGGGCTACCGCCCCATTCTGGATGCGGCACGGCGGGCAAAGGACATGCCGCGCGTGGATATTCCCGCAGATACGGCAGGACTGCGTGCGATAACGCGCAGCAAAATGTTTTTTTACGAAACGGCGGCGGGCAAATTCTTCGCGCCCGTAACCGCGGCGGAGCTGGCCGATATTCTGGCGCAATATCCAAATGCCTATATGCTGTCGGGCGGTACGGATGTGGGGCTCTGGGTTACCAAATTTCACATGGAGCTGCCTGTCATTGTGTACACGGGCAATATTGCCGACCTGCGCGACGTGACGGAGACGGATGAAGGTCTCGATATCGGCGCGGCAGTAACCTATAGCGAAGGCTTCGCGGCACTGGCGCGGCAGGGTGCGGGCATGGAAGACCTGCTGCGCCGCATCGGCTCCGTCCATATCCGCAATGCGGGTACGATCGGCGGGAATATCGCCAACGGCTCGCCCATCGGTGATGGCCCGCCGCCGCTTATCGCGCTGCAGGCAGAAATTGTGCTGCGCTCTGCCGCGGGTGCGCGCCGCATGCCGCTTGAAAAATATTTTCTGGCTTACAAAAAGCAGGACCGTCTGCCCGGCGAATTCCTTGAAAGGATTATCGTGCCCAAGCGTGCCGATAATACGCTGTTTGCAACCTATAAAGTTTCCAAACGTTTTGATCAGGATATCTCGGCAGTCTGCGCAGGATTCGCGCTGGATATAGATGGCGGCATCATACGCGCGGCGCGCCTGTGCTATGGTGGCATGGCGGCAACGCCCAAACGTGCGGCAGCGGCGGAGACGGCACTGGTCGGCCAGCCGTGGACGCGCGACGCTGTCATCGCGGCGGTTGCGGCGATGGATACGGATTTTTCCCCCCTCAGCGATATGCGCGCAAGCGCGCTTTACCGCCAGAATGTCGCCAAAAACCTGCTGAAACGCTTTTTCATCGAAACCACGATGCCGCAGGTGAAAACAGGGGTGTACCGCCATGCAGGGTAAAGCGGATAAACAGCCCGCCACGGGCCAGCCCAAAACGCATGACAGCGCGCCTTTGCATGTATCGGGCGAAGCGGTTTATACAGATGATATCGCCGCACCAGCGGGATGTTTGCATGCCTATATCCTGCAAAGCCCGCATGCGCATGCAAAAATCCTGTCCATTGATACATCTGCCTGCCATATCGCAGGTGTGCATGCGGTGATGACGGCGCGGGATGTGCCGGGTGTCAACGATGTCGCGCCGGTTTTTGCGGGCGATCCGGTTTTTGCGGCAGGCGAAGTTCTTTATGCGGGGCAGTCGGTTCTGGCTGTAGCGGCCGAAAGCATGGATATCGCCCGCCGTGCTGCGCATCTGGCGAAGGTCGAATATGAAATTCTGCCCGCCATCCTCGATGTGCATGAAGCGCTGCGACAGCAAAAATTCGTGGGCCAACCCTATGTCATGAAAACCGGCGACAGCGCCGCCGCGCTGGCTGCCGCGCCGCATAAAATATCTGGCACGCTGGATATTGGCGGGCAAGACCATTTTTATCTGGAGGGGCAAATCGCCCTTGCCACGCCGCATGAAAACGGCGAAATGCACTGTTGGTCATCGACCCAGCACCCGAGCGAAGTACAGCATCTGATTGCCAAGGTTCTCGCTATTCCCGATCATGCCGTGACGGTGGAGGTCCGCCGCATGGGCGGCGGCTTCGGCGGCAAGGAAAGTCAGGCCTCGCTGATTGCCTGTGTCGCCGCGCTGCTGGCGCGCCAAACGGGGCGCGCGGTCAAGCTGCGCCTCGACCGCGACGATGATATGGTGATGACGGGCAAACGCCATGGGTTTCATATCAAATATGATGTGGGCTTCGATGCGGACGGGCGTATACATGCGCTGAATATGCTGCAGCTGGTTGATTGCGGCATGTCGCCGGATTTGTCGAATGCCATCGCCGACCGCGCGATGTTCCATGCCGACAACTGCTATTTTCTGCCACATGCGACGGTGACGAGTTACCGCTGCTTCACGCACAAGGTTTCCAATACCGCTTTCCGCGGTTTCGGCGGGCCGCAGGGGATGCTGGCGATTGAATATGTGGTTGACGATATCGCGCGTCATCTGAGTCTGCCGGCAGACAAAGTGCGGAGGGTGAATTTCTATGACCCGAAAGGCGCGCTCAAGGACCGCAGTGTCACGCATTACGGCATGACGGTCGAGGATTGCATCATCGCCGATATCTTCGACAAGCTGGAACAATCGTCCGGCTATTCATCGCGCATATCGGAAATTGAAAAATTCAACGCGGAAAATCCGGTGCTCAAGCGCGGCATCGCCATGACGCCGGTCAAATTCGGCATCAGCTTTACCCTGACCATGCTCAATCAGGCGGGCGCTTTGGTGCATGTATACAAAGATGGCAGCGTGCAGCTAAACCATGGTGGCACCGAAATGGGGCAGGGGCTGCATACCAAGGTTTCGCAAATCGTGGCCGATGTGTTCGGTCTGCCGCTGGGGCATGTGCGCATCACTGCGACCAATACGTCGAAAGTACCAAATACGTCCGCGACGGCGGCCTCCAGCGGCACCGATCTGAACGGCAAGGCGGCGGAGGCCGCGGCGCAAACCATTCGCGGCCGCCTGTGCGAATTCGCCGCGCAGCAGGCGGGCGATTGCGCCCCGCAGGATGTCGTTTTCGCAGGCGGCATGGTGCGGGCGGGCGGCAAGGCGTGGCCGTTCAAGGAACTGGTCAATCTGGCCTATATGAACCGTATTTCACTTTCGGCCACGGGGTTTTATAAAACGCCTAAAATTTTCTGGGACCGTGCGGCGGCGAAGGGGCGGCCGTTTTTCTATTTCGCCTATGGTGCGGCGGTCAGCGAGGTTGTGGTCGATACGCTGACGGGCGAATATAAAATCCTGCGCGCGGATATTTTGCATGACGTCGGGCGTTCACTGAACCCCGCCATCGACCGCGGCCAGATAGAGGGTGGCTATGTGCAGGGCGCGGGCTGGTTGACGTCCGAAGAACTGTGGTGGGATGCCAAAGGCATTTTGAAAACCCATGCGCCCAGCACCTATAAAATCCCGACGGCACGCGACATGCCGGTGGATTTCCGCGTCACGCTCTATGACGGCGAAAACATGGAAGATACGGTCTATAAATCCAAAGCCGTGGGCGAACCGCCGCTGATGCTGGGCATTTCCGCTTTTCTGGCGCTGCGCGACGCCGTGGCGCGTGCGGGTGTCGATAGGCCTGCGCTTTCGGCCCCCGCAACGCCGGAGACGGTGCTGCGCGCCCTTGGCGATGCGGGGGGGAGATTCTGATGCTGCAGGATTTCAGCTGGCTTGCGACACTGGCCGATCTTTCTGCGCGCCGCGTTCCTTGCGTGCTGGTGACGGTGATGGAGGCCAAAGGCTCCACCCCGCGCGAAGCGGGCACGAAAATGGTGGTAACAGCGGATGCGCAGTTCGGCACCATCGGCGGCGGTAATCTGGAATTTGAAGCGATGGCCGAGGCGCGGCAACTGCTGGCTGCGGCAATATCAACGGCGACGGTGAAGGATTATCCGCTCGGCCCCAAACTGGCGCAATGCTGCGGTGGTGCGGTCAGTGTGCTGTTGGAAAGTTTTATTCCCACGGTCAAAAAACTTTATCTGTTTGGCGCGGGACATGTCGGGCGCGAAGTCGTCGCGGTGCTTTCCGCCTTGCCGGTTGATATCGTCTGGATTGACAGCCGTGCGGCGGAATTTCCCGCCCAGCTTCCCGTGCATTGCCAGCGCCGGCTGACGTCCGCGCCGCTTGCTGAGGTCGATAAAATTGATAGCAACACCTATGTACTGGTGATGACGCACAATCATGATATCGATTACGACATCGTGCGCGCGGTTATGCAGCGCGGTCAATTCGCCTATCTGGGGCTTATCGGTTCCGCCACCAAGCGGGCGCGATTTGAAAAACGCCTGACTGTCGATGGTATTTCGCCAGACTATCTTGCGCGTCTGGTCTGTCCGATTGGCGTGGGCGGCGTCACCGGCAAACACCCGCGTGAAATCGCGATTGCGGTGGCAGCGCAGCTGCTGTCGCTAGGCTTGACGCGTTCGGGCACTCCGGACGCATGAAAATGACGGTTGTTTATCTTGACCATGCCGCGACAACGCCCTGTGCGGATGACGTCACCGCGGCCATGAGGCCTTTCTGGGCAGAAAATTTCGGCAATCCCGCAGCGCAGGGTATAGAAGGCCGGCGTGCAGCGGAGGTTGTACGCACCGCACGGGCATCTGTTGCTGCGCTTGTTGGCGGTACGGCGGAGGGGATTACTTTTACCTCCGGCGCGACGGAGGCCAATGCGCTCGCTCTGCTGGGGTTTGCCGCGGCACATACGGGCGGTGACAGGCGGGATATTCTCATCGGCGCGGCAGAACATGATAGTATTCTTGCGCTGGTGCCGCAGCTGCAGGCGATGGGGTTTGATATCAAAATGATACCTGTCACTTCGTCGGGACAGGTGACGGCGGCGGCGCTGGAGGCGCTGCTGTCTTCGCGCAGTCTTCTGGTTTCTGTGCAGGCTGCCGGGCACGAAACCGGTGTTTTGCAGGATATTCCTGCGCTGGCGGCGCGCGCACATGCGGCGAGGGCTGTTTTTCACACCGACGCGGTGCAGGCTGCGGGAAAAATACCCGTCGATGCCGCCGCCTGGGGCGTGGATATGCTGACGCTCTCCGCTCACAAAATATACGGCCCGCAGGGGATTGGCGCGCTTTATGTGCGGCCTGCGCCGCCCTTGGCGCTGGCGCCGCTGTGGCACGGCAGCGGGGGGCAGCCGCTGCGCGCGGGAACGGTGCCGCTGGCGCTGGCCGCAGGCTTCGGCGCGGCCTGCCGTCTGGCGCAGGCGCGGCTTACGCAAAGATATGATAATGCCTGCGCCTGCCGCACGGCTGTTTTAAATATCCTGCGCGCACGCGGTATTCGTTTCGAAATCAATAGCGCGGATACAGATGCCCACCAGCTGCCGCATATCCTGAGCCTCCATATCGGCGGCGTTGATGCGGCGGATATGATAGCGGATCTGGCGGGGCGGGTGAGCCTTTCGTCAGGCTCGGCATGCCGCAGTGGCGCGGGGAAAACATCTGCGGTTCTGGCCGCGATGGGGCAGGATGCCCTGCGCGCATCGCAAACCCTGCGCCTGTCGTTTGGCGATGGGACGTCACCGGAGGACGCCGCAGGGGCTGCGGAATATATCGCCGATTATGCGCTGGCTGCGGCAGCCTGAGCGGGCGTGCTATCCGCCGCAGGCAGGCTGCGGCGCATCGCAACGCCAAGCCATCGCTGCGCTTTCACGGCCTGTTCGACCAGTCTGCGCGTGAGACTCAGGTCATCCAGCAGCGCCGATGCCTCGGCAATTGGCATCTTGCTGCGCACGGCATCTTCCAGCAGTTCTTCTTTGGTCAGGTTATAGCGGCGGGAAAAACGCGCCAGTGTGCTTTTGCGCATCGGCGCACCCGATGCCACGCGCTGCAGCAGATTGTGGCACTCCATCATATACGCATTTAGCAGTGCATGGGATTCGTGCGACGGGGGCAGGGACTGGATTTTTTTATAAATCCGCGCAGCGGGGGCGCTCAGGCGCTGCACTTCCGATAGGTAGCGCCCGACACGCAGGGCGTTTTGCAGAGTATGGGCAACATCCGCCGGTGTTTCGGTTTTTGCAATTTCCGCAGCGTAATCGGTGATTTGACGCACTGTGGTGTCTTGTGTATCCGGCAGGGATTGGCCTGTGAACAGGGCGGCAGCCTGTCTGCAGGCGCGGGTTTTGAAAGATTCCAGTTCCCGCAGCAGGTTGCTGAGCGCGAGGGCGGGCACGCCCAGCGCGGATTTATCAAGGCAGGCAGCCGTTTCTTCGCTTTGCGTAACGGCGCCGATGAACATGCGCGTTTCAAGAAAACGAATAATCGCAGGCATAAAGGGCCAGAAAATAATACAGCCAAAGACGCTATAAAACGTATGAAAAGCCGCAAGCCCTGTCACGAGCGGATTGCCGCCCAGGCCAAGCGCTGCGATGGCATCTTCCAGGAAGTGCGCTATCCACGGCAGCAAAGCGAAAATCACGATACCCGTGCCGATGTTAAACCCGAAATGCAGCATCGCCGCGCGGCGCGCATCGGCAGAACCGCTCAGCGCGACCAGCAGCGCCGTCGATGTTGTGCCGATATTCGCGCCGATTAAAAGCGCCGCGCCGCTGGAAAAATTTGTAATGCCCGCCGCGGCGGCGGTCAGAACCAGAACGGTACTTGCCGTCGATGATTGCGTGACCAGCGTGATGAGAATGCCGCTGATTACGAAACCCAGCAGTGATAAATGGCCGCCATCGCCGGCGTGCAGCGAATCTTTCATGCTGTCACCGAAAACGGCGAAGGAATCCTTGAGCGTGTCGATACCGATAAAGAATAGGCCGAAGCCCGTCAGCACAAGCCCCAGCGATTTCCAGCCGGCGCGGCGCAGCAGCGATTGCATCATCATCCCGATGCCGACGAAGGGCAGGGCATAGGCTTTCAGGTTGATATCAACGCCCGTCAGGCTGACCATCCAGCCCGTGGTGGTGGTGCCGATATTGCTGCCCAGAATCATCCAGACCGCATGCGCGAACGACAGGGCCGAAGCATTGACAAGGCCGATAATCAGCGCAATCGTCACCGACGAAGATTGCAAAACCGCTGTTGCGGCCATACCGAAAAACACGCCGCGCAGTGGCGTGCGGCCAAAACGCGCCAGCATTTGCTGTACGGCAGACTGGCTGGCCATTTTGAGCCCCTGCGTCAGCAGCGACAAGGCGAGAAAGAAAAGCCCGATACCGCCCAGAATCTCGCCTGCCGTCATCCATGCCATGTTTTATGTCCATTTCTTTAGAAAGGGCGGCTTTTGACGTACCGCTTTCGTCCGGTTTATCCAAAGGTTGCGGCCTGCGCCGCATGGGATATAATCCGGATGATTTTATTCAAATGCCCGCAGGGATGCAATCTGCGCGGACAATCAGCAGGAGGCATATCATGCGCAATATTCTTATGGCCAGCGACCTTTCCAGCCGTTCCGACCGTGCGTTCGACCGCGCGGTGCAGATGTCGCGGCAGTTTAAAACAGGTTTGCATGTACTGCATGTGCTTGACCGCGACCTGTCGCCGCAGGTGCAGGACGAACTGCTCGACAACGCCGAAAAAACGCTGAAGGCGCAGGCGGGCCGTGTGCGCAAAACCGTCAGCAAAAAGGCAGGCGGCAAGGTAGCCAAGAAAGACGACGGTGTTGTGGTTGCCGCAGGTTCCCCCGCGCAGACGATTCTGGAACAGGCGAAGAAGCTGAAATCCGACCTGATTGTGACGGGCGCGCATAAGAAAGACAGCCTGCGGGATCTTTTCATCAAATCGACGGCGGAAAAGCTGCTGCGTTTCTGCGAAAATCCTGTGCTTATCGTTAAAAACCCCGTGAAGGGCGATTATAAAACGATTGTGGTCGGTATGGACTTTTCCAGCCACGCGCTCAAGGCCCTGCATGCGGCACTGACGATGTTTCCGTCGGCGAAGGTGCATGTGGTGCATGCCTATTCGCTGCCCTTCAGCGGTCTGGTCAAGGACCGCGATCTGGAAGATTTCACGCTCGACCAGCGCAAGGAGGGGATGGAAAAAATTCTTGCCGCTCTCGGCCGCAAGCTGGGCAAAACCAAGGCCGCAAAAGCCTTCGCGCGTATGGATGTCGTCATGCACAATGCGCATCCGTCTGCCGCGCTGCATGCCGAAGTGCGCAAGACCCGCGCCGATCTGGTCATCGTAGGGACGCATGGCAAATCGGATCTGCTGACCGGTATCGTCGGCAGCGTCGCACGCGATATGATTCACAACGCGAAGGCCGATGTGCTGATTGTGAAATAATATACAGTAGATCCGGAATATAAAAAACGCGCCCCGCAAAAGGCGCGTTTTTTACTGTGTGCGGGAGGCTCGGTTACGCCGCGAGGTCGAAGCGGTCTGCGTTCATCACTTTCGTCCATGCCGCGACGAAGTCTTTCACGAACTTTTCTTTGTTGTCGTTTTGCGCATAGACTTCGGCATAGGCGCGCAGGATGGAGTTCGAGCCGAACACGAGGTCAACGCGCGTCGCCGTCCACTTGATCGCGCCGGTTTTACGGTCACGGATTTCGTAGAGGTTATTTCCGGCGGGTTTCCACGTATAGTTCATGTCCGTCAGCACGGTAAAGAAATCGGTGCTGAGCGCGCCTTCTTTCGCCGTGAAAACGCCATGCTTGGTGCCGCCGTGGTTGGTGCCGATCATGCGCATGCCGCCGACAAGGACGGTCATTTCATGCGCGGTCAGCCCCATCGGCTGGGCACGGTCAAGCAGCATTTCCTCCGGGCTCACGGCATAGTCTTTTTTCAGCCAGTTGCGGAAACCGTCATGCACGGGCTCCAGCACGGCAAAGGATTCCGCATCGGTTTGTTCGGCCGTTGCATCGCCGCGGCCGGGGGCAAAGGGCACGGTGATATCAAAACCGGCTGCTTTTGCGGCCTGCTCAACGCCGTAATTGCCGGCAAGAACGATAACATCCGCAAGGCTAGCGCCGGTTTGTTTGGCAATCGGCTCGTAAGCTGCCAGCACTTTGGCAAGGCGTGCAGGCTCGTTCCCTTCCCAGTCTTTTTGCGGGGCAAGGCGGATGCGCGCGCCATTCGCGCCGCCGCGCATATCGGAACCGCGGAAGGTGCGGGCGCTGTCCCATGCCGTCGTGACCATGTCGCTGACGCTCAGGCCACTTTTGGCGATGA
The DNA here is from genome assembly GCA_964551435.1 of uncultured Micavibrio sp. Taxonomy (GTDB): domain Bacteria; phylum Pseudomonadota; class Alphaproteobacteria; order Micavibrionales; family UBA2020; genus UBA2020. The sequence goes on along the minus strand of CAZKBS010000018.1, from coordinate 16,836 downwards.
GGGCACGCACGGCGGCTACGTCATAGTCCTTGTTGCCCGCAGGGATGGGGTCTTGCCAGATCAGGTCTTCTTTGGGCACATCGGGGCCAATGTAGCGGACCTTCGGGCCCATGTCGCGGTGGGTCAGTTTGAACCACGCACGGGCGAAGACTTCGGAGAAATAGGCGTGGTCTTTGTGGAAACGCTCGGCAATCTTGCGGTATTCCGGGTCCATTTTCATCGCCATATCCGCATCCGTCATGATGGGGTTGTGGCGGATGGACGGATCTTCTACGTCAACCGGCTTGTCTTCTTCCTTGATATTCACGGGTTCCCACTGCCATGCGCCGGCGGGGCTTTTTTTCAGCTCCCACTCGTGGTTCAGCAGCATGTCGAAATAACCGTTGTCCCATTTGGTCGGGTGCGTGGTCCATGCGCCTTCGATACCGCTGGTGACGGTGTCGCGGCCGATGCTGCGCTTGGTGTGGTTGTTCCAGCCAAGGCCTTGTTCGGTGATGTCCGCGCCTTCGGGCGAGGGGCCGAGCAGGCTTGCATCGCCGTTACCATGCGTTTTGCCAACCGTATGGCCGCCCGCGGTCAGCGCCACGGTTTCTTCGTCGTTCATGGCCATGCGGGCGAAGGTTTCGCGGATTTGCGCCGCCGTTTTCAGCGGGTCGGGCTTGCCGTTGACGCCTTCGGGGTTGACGTAGATAAGGCCCATCTGCACGGCCGCCAGCGGGTTTTCCATCGTGGCGGGGTTTTCGACGCTTTCATAGCGGTGGTCGCTGGGTGCCAGCCATTCTTTTTCCGAACCCCAGTAAATGTCTTTTTCGGGGTGCCAGATATCGGCGCGGCCAAAACCAAAGCCGAAAGTTTTCAGCCCCATCGATTCATAAGCGATATTGCCTGCCAGGATCATCAGGTCAGCCCAGCTCAGGCGGTTGCCGTATTTTTGTTTGATCGGCCAGAGCAGGCGGCGCGCTTTGTCGAGGTTGGCGTTATCCGGCCACGAGTTCAGCGGCGCGAAGCGCTGGTTGCCTGTGCCGCCGCCGCCGCGGCCATCTGCCGTGCGGTAGGAACCCGCGGCATGCCAGGCCATGCGGATCATCAGGCCACCGTAATGGCCCCAGTCTGCCGGCCACCATTCCTGGCTGTTGGTCATCAGGGCGTGCAGGTCTTTTTTAAGCGCGGCGACATCAAGTTTTTTGACTTCTTCGCGGTAATTGAAACCTTCGCCCATCGGGTTGGTCTTCGCGTCGTGCTGGTGGAGAATGTCAAGGTTCAGCGCGTTCGGCCACCAGTCGGTATTCGATTTTCCCGCGACGGTAATCGCGCCATGCATGAAGGGGCATTTTGCTGCGGTGTTGGTCTTGCTCATGTCATTCTCCGGTTGGATGTTGTGGATGGAGGCTTTGCGGCCCGCGCGGTTTAAAAAATCTGGCGGCGTTGAACAGCCCCGTTTGTAAAGCGGTTTGATTAAAAAACGATGAATAGGTGTTGAAAGGGTAGTCGCCTACAGCTATAAATGAAAGTATAAATATCCTATCAAACTGATAAAATATGTTTATGAGACATAACCATGAACCTGCGCGATCTTGAATACCTGCTGGCGGTTGCCGAAAAACGCCATTTCGGCCTTGCCGCCGAAGCCTGCCATGTCAGCCAGCCCGCGCTCAGCACGCAAATACGAAAACTCGAAGAGCATTTGGGGTTGCGCCTGTTTGACCGCACCACGCGCGAGGTGACGCCGACGCCGGAGGCTGAATACATCCTCTCGCATGCGCGCGCGATTCTGGACAATGTCGGGGAGATCCGCAAATACGCCAAACTGCACCGCGAGGGCAAGCAGGCGAAGATTATCAACCTTGGCGTCATTCCAACCATTGCGCCCTATTATCTGCCGGAATTTTTTGCGCAGGTGGGCAAAAAGGCCCGTGCGCGGGGCATCAACTGGCAAATTCACGAAGAAAAAACCGACCGTCTGATGGCCTTGCTGCACGAAGGCAAGCTGGATGTCGCCATCGTCAGCCTGCCTGTGCGCGGGGAAGGGCTGAAAACACGTAAGCTGTTCAGCGAGCCGTTTTATCTGGCCGTGCCGACGGGGCATCCCTTTGCGGCGTTTGATGCGGTGGAGCCGGGCGATCTGGAACAGGCGGACTGGCTTTTGCTCGACGACGGGCATTGCCTGAAAGACCAGATGCTGGGGATATGCGAAAAACTGCGCAGTCCTGCCAGCCCCGTTTACGGCCAGTCTTTCCGCGCGACCAGTCTTGAAACTCTGCGCCATATGGTGGCGGCCCATTCCGGCGTGACGCTGCTGCCCGAAATGGCGCGGCGGAAGAATGACGGTATTGTGTATGTTCCCTTCCGCAATGAACGTTATGCGCGGGCGGTCGGGCTTGTCTGGCGGCCCGGCAGCGCTTATGCGACGGAAATCCAGACCCTCGGCGCCCTGCTGGAGCGGGCTGGCGGGTAATAAAATTACGGTATTATTATACCGCTTTTTTATTGACATAAACGCAGCGAATCAATAGTCTATCCCTGACCCCTGAAATGTCACACACAAGCGGGAGGGACCGACATGAAAAACGATACCGATACGGTACTGTCCAAACTGGGCTACAAGGTTATTCGCAACTTCGATTTTGTCATGGCGGGACTTTGCCTGACCTTTGCGCTGTCTGCGCGCCCCTTCACAACGTCTTTCTACGAAAAACCGCTCGAGGATGCGAAAGCGCGCTACGAGCAGGTCTATCAAAAAGGGGATTCCCTCTACCGCGCGGCAACGGGTGTTGCGGCGCCGGAAGATTCAACGCTCAATATGTATCTCTATAACCGCCGCGAACAAAGCGACGATGCGCGCAAACTGTCGGATGAATTCCGCAGCGCCCGCGTCGGCAAACAGCGTGCGGAGGAAATGTACAAATTCTCCAGCGTATACGGGTATACCTGCGGTGGAATTCTTGGCGTGACGGGTGTATTGCTGACGGGGATTGCCGTCGCGGGACGTCGCCGCAAAGAAGGCCCCGGTCTCTAGTTCGCACATAGAAAAGGTTTGTGGCCTTACACTCAGGCCTTGCGCTGTGAATGTTGTTCCAGCAGGGCCTGATCCTCCAGCCACAGGGCTTCGGCGGCTGCGAGTTTCTCGCAGACCGCCGCATGCTCTTTTTGTGCGGCGGCGGCGCGGGCGTTGTCGCTGAAAAATCCGGGGCTGGCCATGTCGGCTTCCAGTTTTTCTTTGCCTGCTGTCATTTTTTCGATTTCTTTTTCGGCTTTTTCGATACGTTTGCGCAGGGCGGCAATATTAATGTTTGCGGCGGGCGCCGATGCCGGCGCGGGGGTAGTTGCGGCGGCCTCTTCTTTCTGGCGGCCCGCGCGTTCCTTGCTGCGGCGTTCGCGGCGCTGCTGGATCACAAAGCGGCGGTAATCGGCCAGATCGCCATCGAAGTTTTTCACCTCGCCATCATGCACCAGCCACAGACGGTCGGCGACACGCTCCACCATACCGGGGTCGTGGCTGACGATGATAACGGCGCCGTCATAGCCGTTGAGCGCATCGATAAGCGCCTGACGCGCTTCGATGTCGAGGTGGTTGGTCGGCTCGTCGAGCAGCAGGATATGCGGCGCGTCATAGCTCATCAGCGCGAATAGCAGCCGCGCCTTTTCCCCGCCGCTGAGAGAGGAAATTTTGTTATCCGCAAGGTCTTTGGAAAAATGGAACTGCCCCAGCTTGGCGCGCACGACCGATTCCTTGACGTTGCCCGTCTTTTTTTCCATCAGCCGGTACATTTCAAGATAGGGAGTGGAGCTGACATCCAGCTCTTCTGTCTGGTGCTGCGAGAAATAGCCGATGCGCAGCTTGCCCGACCGCACGACGTCGCCTCCCATCGCGCCCAGTTTACCGGCGATGAGCTTGATCAGCGTCGATTTGCCGTTGCCGTTCGCCCCCATCAGCGCGATGCGGTCATCCATGTCGATGTTGTGGCTGACGCGGCGCAAAATCGGGTTGCCCGCCGTATAGCCGACATCCACCCCGCGCATGGCGATAAGGGGAGAGGAAAGCTCTTCCGGCTGCGGGAAAGAAAAGCGCAGGGTGCGGCTGGCGATGACGGCATCAACCAGATCCATTTTTTCAAGTGCCTTGATACGGCTTTGCGCCTGACGGGCCTTGCTGGCCTTGGCGCGGAAACGGTCGACGAAGGCCTGCATATGGGCGCGCTGCGCCTGCTGTTTTTCGAATTGCGCCTGCTGGTGGGCGAGGCGTTCGGCGCGCTCACGTTCGAACGTATCGTAATTGCCGGTGTAAAGCGTGATTTTCTGATCTTCGACATGTACGATATGGTCGGCACAGATATTCAGAAGTTCGCGGTCGTGCGAAATAACCAGCAGCGTATGCGGATAATTCGCAAGATATTCTTCCAGCCACATGATGGCTTCGAGATCGAGGTGGTTCGTCGGCTCGTCCAGCAGCAAAACGTCAGGCTGCACGAACAGTGCCGCCGCCAGCGCGACGCGCATGCGCCAGCCGCCGCTGAGCGCACCAAAGGGGGATTGCAGCTGGTCATCGCGGAAACCAAGGCCCGTCAGCAAAATTGCCGCGCGCGATGTCGCGCTATAGGCGTCCAGTTCCGCCAGCCGCATATGGATGTCACTGATTTTATAAGGGTCGGTTTCGGTATCGGCGGCCTTCAGTAGCGTCGACAATTCTTCGTGCGCATGGATGACGATATCGATAATCGGCGTATCGGTGACGGGAATATCCTGACGCACCATGCCAAAGGTCTGGCGTTCGTTCAGGCTGATATTTCCGTTATCCGGGTGCAGGTCGCCGGCAATCAGCTTAAAAAGGGTGGATTTTCCGGCGCCATTCGCGCCGACCACGCCGACTTTCCAGCCGTCCATGATATTGACGTTGCAGTTTTCGAGAATAGTCCGGCCGCCCACGCGGTATGTCAGGTTTGATACGCTCAGCATAATGCTGCTGCTTATGACATAACGCGGGCGGGGGGTAAAGCTTTATCCGCTTAATCCAGCGTAAATCCGTCTTTTCCGCTGACAATAACGCGGCCATGCCCGTGCGTGACATGCCCGATGCGCCAGAATCGCTCGCCCGCGGCGCTCAGGCGGCTTGATACCGCATCGGGTTGGCGCGTCGCCAGAACCATACCGATACCCATGTTGAAGGTCTGGTAAAGCGCGGCGCGTGGCAGCTGGCTGCGGCGGGCAATCTCGCCGAAGACCGGCGGCAGGTGGTCAAGCGCGGGCAGGGTATCTATCACGTAATCAAACCCGCCGTTCATGCGCGGGATATTGGCAAAGCCGCCCCCCGTGATATGCGCGATGCCATGCACGGCATCGCGCAGGTTTTTGATGGCATTCCAGTAAATGCGCGTCGGTGTCAGGCAGGCGTGCAAAAGGTCTGTCTCGTGCTCCCCCACCAGTTTGCGCACCAGCGAATAGCCGTTGGAGTGGAAACCGGATGACGGCAGGGCAATCAGCGTATCCCCCTCCGCGATGCGGCTGCCATCGATGAGGTCCTGCTCCATCACCTCGCCGACGCAAAATCCGGCCAGATCATATTCGCCGTTCTGGTACATGCCCGGCATTTCCGCAGTCTCCCCGCCGATGAGCGCGCATTCGGATTGTTGACACCCTTCGATAATGCCGTCGAGGATTTTTTCGCCCGTATCCACATCCAGCTTCCCCGTCGCGAGGTAGTCGAGGAAGAACAGCGGCACCGCGCCCGTGCATATCACGTCATTCACGCACATCGCGACAAGGTCGATGCCGATGGTGCCGTGCATGCCCAGATGCTGCGCGATTTTGACCTTGGTGCCGACGCCGTCGGTACCCGCCGCCAGCAGTTTGCCGCCGCCGGCGCGGTAGAGCGCCGCAAACCCGCCAACACCCGACATAACGCGGTCGTTATAGGTGCGGCCGACTTTGGATTTGATGCGCTCGACAAAGGCGTCTCCACGCTCCACATCTACGCCGGCGTCGCGGTAACTGGTCTGGGCTTGAGCTGGTGCTTGCATGGTATTCTCCTTAATGGCGGAAGTGGCGGCGGCCAGTGAAGGCCATGGCGATATCTTGTTCTTCGCAGGCCTGAATGACGTCTTTGTCTTTCACACTGCCGCCCGGCTGCACGATGTAGCGCACGCCCGCCGCTGCCGCGATGCCGATATTGTCGGCGAAGGGAAAGAAGGCGTCGGAAACCAGCACGGTCTGCTGCAAATCGGTATGGCCGTTTTCATGCGCTTTTTCGACGGCCTGTTTCATGCTGACAAGACGGTTGGGATTGCCCATGCCCGCGCCAATCATGCTCATACCCTCCGCCGTTTCGGCAAAAAGACCGATGGCATTGCTTTTGAGGTGTTTGCAGACCATGACGCCAAAACGCGCCAGTGCCGATTTTTCAGCGGGGAAGGGGTTGGCGGTGGCAGGTTTGAAATCCGCATCCGCGCCGGTGTCTTCCTGCTGCACGACATAGCCGCCGGAAATGGAGCGCACCATCGGCTGTTTATAACTGCCATCATAAACGGGCACGCAAAGCAGGCGCAGATTCGGTTTTTTCGCAAATACGGCCAGCGCTTCGGCGCTATAGGCGGGGGCGACGATGACTTCGACAAAACGGTCTTGCAGCCATGCCGCGATATCTGCATCCACGGGTTTGTTAAAGGCGATAATTCCCCCAAAACTGCTGACGGGGTCGCCCGCCCATGCCAGCTCAAGCGCTTTCAGCGGGGTGGCCGCCGCCGCAACGCCGCAGGGGCTCAGGTGTTTGATGATGGATACCACAGACGGCAGCGCGGCGGGCGCCACCAGCGCGGCATCGCCGCAGCTGCGCCACGCGGCATCGGCATCCAAGAGGTTGTTATAAGACAGTTCCTTCCCTTGCAGCGGCATTGCGCCTGCAATACCTGGATGAAACGGGTCGGCATGCACATGCGACGATTGATGCGGGTTTTCGCCGTAGCGCAGGGCCGTGCCGCTTTCGGGGGTAATGACAATCGTGCGGCCTTCGGCCTGCCACAGGTCTTCCAGTTTTGCCGCAATCATGCCGTCATAGCGCGCGGTATGGCGGAACGCGGCCAGCGCCATGCGCTGGCGCAGGGTGAAGGATGTCGCGCCCGCCTGCGCCTCCATATCGGCTATCAAATCCGCATATTGCGACGGGCAGGTGATGACGGTGACATCGGCATGATTTTTCGCCGCCGCGCGGATAAGCGTCGGTCCGCCGATATCGATATTTTCAATCAGAACATCTTCGGCGGGGTTTGTTTTGGCGACCGCTTCGAAAGGATAGAGATTGCAAACCACAAGGTCGATGGTGCGGATGCCAAGCGCGGCGGCTTCCTGCCTGTCTGTGTCATGGCCGCGGCGGTACAAAATCGCGCTGGCGACAGGGAAGCTCAATGTTTTCATGCGCCCGCCGAAACATTCGGGGTTGCCGGTAACCTGTTCAATCGGCGTGGCGGCAATGCCGCATTCTGCCAGATATTTCAGCGTACCGCCCGATGAAATGATGTCAACCCCGTGGCGCACCAGTGCGGCGGCGAGCGTATCCAGCCCCGATTTGTCGCTGACGCTGATCAGGGCGCGGGTGATTTTAGGCGATGCGTTTTTCAAAGTGTTTCTCCTGTCCTTGCAAATGGCGGATGATGTTGTCGAAAAGAATAAAACCGTCGCCGGGCTGCTGCGTTTGGCGGTTCGGCGCGCATTCTGCATGCATAAAAGCTTCTGGGTGCGGCATCAGCCCCAGCACATAGCCCGTCGGGTCGCAAAGCGCGGCGATGCGGGCGTAAGACCCGTTGATGTCCGTTTCATAGCAAAAAGGAATTTGGCCATTTTGCTGCAATTTGCCGTGCAGTTCTTTGGCCTGTCCCTCGGCAAACACGATGCGGCCTTCGCCGTGGCGCGCAGGCAGACGGATGACGTTTTCGATGCCCGCCGTCCAGATGCAGCGGCTGCCGGATTGCGGCAATAACGTCACCCAGCGGTCAACAAATCCGCCATGTGCGTTCGGCGCAAGGGCGCAGAGCCTCTTTTGCGCATCCGGAAACGGCAGCAGACCCAACTTCACCAGAACCTGAAACCCGTTGCAAATGCCGATAACAGGCTTTTGCTTTTCCACAAACCGCGCAAAAGCATCCCCCAGTTTATGACGGATTTTAAGCGCCATAATTTGCCCGCTGCCCAGTTCATCGCCAAAGGAAAACCCGCCCGGTATGGCCATGCCGTCATAGGCGGCCAGTTTTTCGGGCGCGGCCAGCAGATCGTTGATGTGCAAAATCCGCGCATCGCCGCCGGCATGGACAAAAGCACTGGCGGTTTCACGCTCGCAGTTAATGCCATCGCCGCTGAGAACCAGAAAAAGAGGTTTATGCAAGCCCATCTTGATATCCCTTCACTTTAAAATCCAGCTTTCCAAGCGGCGGTGATATCACCGAGCGCAAGCCGCAGCGCGCCGCAGCGAAGCATTCCGTCATCGCTGACGACACCGATACGGCGGCAAGGCAGGCCTGCCATATGCGCTTCGAACGTATGGGTTTGTGCGGGTGAAACGCTGGCGATAAATCGGGCGGGCGCTTCGCCAAAGGCAGCGACTTCATCCATGCCGTCAAGCGCGGCGCCAAGTCGGCCGCCAATCATGCTTTCGGCAATCGCGCAAAGCGCCCCGCCGTCCGAGATATCATGCAGGCTTTGCAGCTGTTTATCCAGCAGCGCCGCGTGGATGCGGCGATAAAGTGCCATGCTGCGTGCAGTATCCAGCGGCAGCGGGACGGCATCGTCCACCTTGAAATGCGCCGCATATTCGGACGCGCAGAAAGAGGCCTCGCTATCGCCCAGCACATAAATCACATCGCCGGGCAATTTGAAATCGCTGCCGCAGGCGATGCCTGTGCGCCCGCGCGCCAGGGCGGTCACCATCAATGTCGGCAGAATGCTAATGGTGATGGGGCGGCCGGATTTATCCAGCCCGCGGAAATCGTTTTTCATGCTGTCCTTGCCGCTCACCAGCGGTGCGCCATAAGCGCGGCAGATGTCGTAAAGCCCTTCGCAGCTGCGCACCAGCTGGCCCATTTTGTAATCGCCATCGGGGTTCTTGGCGCTTTTGACGGGGTCGGGCCAGCAGAAATTATCCAAAAGGCATAGCATATCCGGATCGCCACCCGCACAGATCACATTGCGCACGGCTTCATCGGTGGCATATTGCGCCATCAGGTACGGGTCATGCGGCGACAGGCGCGGCGCCATGCCGCAGCCGACAACAGCGGTATGCGACCGCGCGCCGCCGTGCGGATAAAGCCAGAGCGCGCCCGCATCATTTGGGCCGTCTTCTTCCGTGCCGGCGAAGGGTTTGACATGCGTTGCCGCCTGCACTTCGTGGTCGTAGGCGCGTACCCATTTTTCTTTGGATGTGATATTGGGGCTTTGCAGCAAATGCAGCAGGGCGGTACCCATATCGGGCGGTGCGGCACGTGTATCTGCACGCATGCCGCCCCGCCAGGCGCTGCGCGGTCGCGGGCCGTCCCATACGGCGGAGAGTTTCAACGGCGGCAGGCTGTCATGAATAAAATCCAGCGGCAGACAGGCGACGGTTTGACCATCATAGGCAACATGCAAATCGCCGCTGGCCGTAAAGTGGCCAATGGCTGTCGCGCTCACGCCGCGCCGCGCGGCGAGGGAGAGCAGCGCCGCCACCTTCTCCGGCGGAACGGCAAGGGTCATGCGCTCCTGACTTTCGCTGATCATCAACTCCCACGGGGCAAGGCCGGGGTATTTGACGGGGCATCGCGCCAAATCCAGCGTCGCGCCGCCCGACATTTGCGCCATTTCACCCACGCTGGAGGAGAGTCCGCCCGCCCCGTTATCGGTAATAGCGCGGTAAAGCCCAAGGTCGCGCGCTTCGAGCAGGAAATCGGTCATGATTTTCTGGGTCAGCGGGTCACCGATTTGCACAGCTGTTGCGGGCGCGTTTTCATCAAGCGCGAGGGAGCTGAAGGTCGCGCCATGAATGCCATCCGCGCCAATCGCGCCGCCGGTCATGACAATCACATCGCCATCATGAATATGTTTTTCCGCTGCCGCGCGCCCATCGGGCAGTGTGTGCGGCATGACGCCGACGGTGCCGACAAAAACCAGCGGCTTGCCCGCATAATCCGCATCAAAGAAAAAAGCGCCGTTGACGGTGGGGATGCCGCTTTTGTTGCCGCCATCCTCCACGCCCTTGTGTACGCCTTCGAGAATCTGGCGCGGCGATTTGGGGCCTTGCGGCATGTCCTGTTCGCGGTCTTTTTCGGGCATATGGGGCGGGGCGAAGCAAAAAACATCCATATTGGCAATCGGTTTTGCGCCCAGCCCCGCGCCCAGAATGTCGCGGTTCACGCCAAGAATACCCGTCAAAGCCCCGCCATAAGGGTCGAGGGCGGAGGGGCTGTTGTGTGTTTCCACCTTGATGCAAAGGTCGATGTTATCGTCAAAACGCACAATGCCCGCATTGTCGCTGAAAACCGATACCAGCCAGTCAAGACCGCGTTCCTTGCGTACATCTTCTGTGGCGCGTTTGATGAATGTTTTATAAAGGCTCGATATCGTGCGCGCCGCCCCGTCTGGCCCTGTGTATTCGATATCGGCGGCGAAGATTTTATGTTTGCAATGCTCGCTCCAGCTTTGGGCCAGTATTTCGAGCTCCACATCCGTCGGCTGCGCGGGTAGGCCTGCCATGCTGCGGGCCATGCGGATTTTATCCTGCGCATAAAAATCGCGGATATGCTTCATCTCGGACAGGGTGAGGGCAAGGCAGCGCGCGGTGCTCAGGGCTTCAAGTGCGTCATCGCCGATATCAAGGTTGATGATGTCGAAAAGTCTATCAGGCGCGCTCAGCTGTACAGTGGGCAGCTGTACATTGTCGAAACGCGGCTGCTGTATAAAAACATCATAAGCCATAACCTCAATCTTTTGAATGAGCGGATTGGCCAGCATATCCTGCACCAGTTTTTCGCAATCGCCCTGCGTTAATGCGCCATACAGAAAATAAAGGCTGCTGCTGGCAACGCGGGCGTCATATCCGGTTTGTTTCAGCGCCATTTCCGCGGCGCGCGCGGCATTGTCTGTCACGCCGGGGCGAAAAGAAATTTCAACGGCAAAGGCGGGTTTCTGTGGGGGGATGCTGTGGCCTGTGTGCAGTTTTTGCAAAACAGGGTCGGCGAAAACTTCTTCTATGGCTTGCGCGGGCAGCGGCGCGGCAGCGGATATTTTATAAACTTTAATTTCATCAATTCCGGTAAGCCGGATGCTGAAAAATTCCTGCGCCTGACGGCAGCGGGCGGCAGGGGCGGCGCCGGCCATGCGTTCGCTGATCTCGATACGCTGTGCGGTTTTCATACCTGTGCCCATGTTTTCTCTCCCCGCTGCTGCGCGTGTTCGTGCGCAAGGTTTTTCAAAAATTCGGAATATAGTTTGTATTCAAGCGCGCGGCCTGCCGCGCAAAAACTCTCAAATGTCATATTGGCGCTGCGCATATACGGCGCCTGCGCAATAACTGGCCCCGTATCCATGCCGTCATCCACGTAATGCAGGGTGACGCCATGCTGCGGTTTTGCGGCTGCGAAGGCGCGTTCATAACTGTCTTTGCCTGCAAATTCGGGCAGTAGCGAGGGGTGGATGTTTACAATCCGGTTGATGCCGCGCATCGGGTCATGGAAACGGGAAATGAAACCGGCGCTCAGCAGCTGCATAAAACCAGCCAGAAACAGCCAGTCTATGTTCGCAGCTTCAAGTATTTTTAATATCTCCTCTTCTTGTGCGGCTTTCGCTGCACGCGCGGGCTGGTTTTTTGTGCGCTCAATGACGGCACAGGGCACACCCAGCCGCGCCGCGCGGGCAATAACGCCCGCATGCGGGTTATTCGTGATGACAAGTGCAATATCAATATCGGGCAGGGCAGCGCAGGTGGTGATAATATTTTCCGCATTGGTACCGTCGCCGGAGGCAAAAACCGCGGCGCGCAGGGCATTCGGTTTTTGCGGACGGTCAGCGGCCAATATCCGACCTCCAGTGGGCACCGTTGAAATGGATGCGGCGAATGGCTTCGTAGGCTTTGTCGCGCGCTTCGGCCAGTGTATCCGCTGTCGCGGTTACGCCCAGCACGCGGCCGCCTGTGTTTTGCCATGCGCCGTCTTTTTTGGCCGCGCCGGCGATGAACAGGAGGGCGTTATCATTCGCCCCGCCTGCCAGCAGATCATCGGGTAGGGCGATGGTTTCGCCAAGGCGCATGCCGGTGCCGAATGTTTCGGGATAGCCTTCGGATGTCATGACGACATGAACGGCGCTGCCGGATTTCATGCGCGGCGGGTTCATGGCGAAAAGCCGTCCCTCCGCTGCGGCCAGCAACAGGGGCACGATATCGTCGTCGATCATCGGCAGCAGGATTTGCGCTTCGGGGTCGCCGAAGCGGGTGTTGAATTCGATCACCTTGATATCCGCGCCGTCAATCATCAGCCCCGCGAACAGAAACCCAGTATAGGGCGTGCCTGCGGCGGCCATTCCTTCCAGCACATTGCGGAAGATATATTTTTCAATAAAGGCGCGTGCGCTTTCCGATGGCCAGTCCTGCGGCGCATAGCCGCCCATGCCGCCTGTATTCGGCCCTTCGTTACCGTCATTGACGCGTTTGTAGTCGCAGGCATAGCCCATCATGACAAAATCGGTACCGTCGCACAGCGCAAAGGCGGATACTTCGCGGCCTGTCAGTTTTTCCTCCAGCAGCAGCATGTCGGATTTGACGCTGCAGGTCGGGTCGGACATAAACGCATGCGCGGTCTCAAGCGCCTCACCAATATCGTGCGTGACAACAACGCCCTTGCCCGCGGCAAGGCCGTCGGCCTTGACCACGATGCCGCGGCCTTCGACATCCCACTGTGATATTTTCACTTCGGCATCTTCGGGCGATACGGCAATCGCGAAATCGGCGGTAGGGATGCCGTGTCCCATCATGAAGGATTTGGCAAAAATCTTGGAGCTTTCCAGCTTCGCCGCCGCCTGCGACGGGGCGGCGACTTTATATCCTGCATCGCGCAGCGCATCGGATACGCCGGCGGCCAGCGGCCCCTCCGGCCCGATAAGGATAAGGTCGGGCTTGAAGGCGGCAGCATATTTCAGCACCGCTTCCTTGTCCGCCGGATTGCCCGCGATGCAGCGGGTGCGCGGCAGCAGCGCAATACCGTCGCTGCCCGGCATCACAGCGAGTTCGCCCAGAAGCGGCGATTGCGCAATTTTCCACGCCTGCGCATGTTCGCGCCCGCCGGAACCGAGAAGCAGAATACGCAGTCTTTCCCCCGTCATGCCGCCACCTTTTTGATGGTTTTGAAACCGGCCACGACATCGGCAAGGTCCCAGGCCTGCACGAAGGCTGTGCCGCCGTCATAGCGTGCCGAGAGTGCGCGGGCAATGCCGCCGTATATCATCTCGGCCTGCTTTTTGACATTGGCGTTGAGGGGCGCAGGGTGTGCCCCCAGTTCATCCGTGCAGATACGTTTCCAGTCTTTGTCACCGCGCGATGCCGCCAGTTTTTTGGCGATGTCGATTTGGGCGTACCAGTGGCTGCTGCGGTAAACGCTGCGCAGGGCTTCTTTCGACAGATGCACGCCATCCAGCGTCAGGCGAAGCTCGTCAGGGCCGATAGAGTCGACCAGTTTGAACCCGCGCAAGCCATCAGCGCCCTTGAGGTCGAAGGCGAATTCGAGCTTGCCATCCCAAAGCTGCACGCCGATGCCCGCGAAAACATCGCGCAGGCGCAGGGCGTAAAGCTGCGTGAGCCCGCGCAGGGTGTCGAATTCAGCGGGGTCAAGGCTGGCAATCTCGCGCGCCTCCGCATAGGGCAGGTATCGGTCGGCGGTTTCGAGCTTGGTCGAAAATTCAATCACCGGCAGGGCGAAAACATCGCCGGCCTTGGGCGCGGCATCAAGGCCGATATCCTTGCAATAGGCCGCATCGCCCGTGCGCTGCAAAAGCGAGCTGCCCTCCGGCACGCCGAAGCGGAAAATGACTTCGAGCGGCACCAGTGTATTTTCGGGCTTTGCCGCATAGGCGCTGTAATCCCATACCAGTTTTCCCATCACGTTTTTGCTGTCGGGGCGGAGGACTTCGACGGGCTCCACCGCCATGCAGCGGCTCTTGCCATCCAGCAGGCCGATTGCATGATGCGCCGCGCCGTCCGTGCGCAAAGCGTCTAGTTGCGGCAGGTACGCCAGCTTTTCGGGCGCTTGCCACGATTGCCAGTTTTTCGCATCGCCCAGATAGCGGAAAAAGAAATCCGCCATCCATGCCAGCGCGGCGCCTTTGCCTTCCAGTTGGTCGGGCATCTGGCCCCAGTCGAAAATCGAATAGCGGTCGGAAAATTCGAATACATAGGGAGATTTGCCCGCAGTGCCGCGCACGTTTTTGACGGAGCCTTCATAAATCATCGGCGGCAAGGCGGCGGCCTTGGCCGCCGAAAGGCGTTTCATCGCGGCGGCAGCATTGCGCAGGTTATTGGCGCCCACCCACAGCCCGCCCTGTTTCGCCATGGCCAGCAGTTCCAGATATTTTGCGGGAGCGCCGATGTCGGCTTTGGTGACAAAGGGGACATGCAGGCCGAAAGATTGCGGCTTCACATCGGCGCTGCTGGCGGCGAGGAAGATGTTAAACCGCGCAGCATCCGGCGCGAGGCCGGTGGTGATGTCGGTGTCTTTGACTTTCGCGATTTCCGCGGCGAGTTCGGGGCTGTTCAGAACGTCCGCGTTCGGCGCAACGATGTGCATCTGCGCGGGTACAGGATTTTTCATGCCAGCGACGAAGCGGGCGATGGCGTCGATGTTATCCGGCCCAGCAGTCATCACGGGGACGCCCGGCGGCATTTGCGCGACGGAGGCGAAGGCATCAATGCCGCCGAATTGCGATCCGACAGGCATGCCGATAACGGGCAGGGGGTTCATGGCGGCGACGACACCGGGCAGGGCCGCGGCAAGGCCAGCGCCTGCGACGATCAAATCGCCCTGCCACGTCAAGATTTTACGGCGCAGCGCTTCGAGGTCGCGGTGGGCGGAAAGGACGACATTTTCAACATCTGCATGTGCCGACAGACGTTCTGCAAGGGGGGAGGAGATATTCGCATCGGATGTGCTGCCAAAAACAACCAGAATTTTCATGTCAAGCTCCTCTTTACTGTGTGGTGTTATCCCGCCGCCCGCAAACGCTTTCGCGCTTCGGAGAATTCTTCGGCGTTATTGATGGCGGTTGGGTATTTGCCGGTAATGCAGGCCATGCAAAGCTGCGTCAGGCCGATGGCATCGCGCAAATCCTGTTCATCCAGATAAATGACTTTGTTAACGCCAAGTGTATCGGCGATTTGCTCCACCGTTTTGCCATGCGCGACGAGGTCGGCGGGATCGGGGAAGTCGATGCCATAGAAACAGGCGTGACGGTGCGGCGGGCAGGTGATGGCCAGTGTGATTTCCTTCGCGCCGTATTTGCGCAGCAGGCTGATGATGCGTTTCGACGTCGTGCCGCGCACGATGCTGTCGTCGATGAGCAGGATATTCCTGTCTTCAATTTCGCCGGGTACGGGGCTGAGTTTCAGCTCGACCGCCCATTCACGCTTGTCTTGTCCGCTCAGAATAAAACTGCGCGCGACGTAGCGGTTTTTGATAAGCCCCTCGCGGTAGGGCAGGCCGAGCGCTTCGGCGGCGGCGATGGCAGCGGGGCGGCTGGTATCGGGTACTGGCATGACCACATCGGGGGATATTTCATATGCCTCAATCGCGGCGCGGGTGCGTGCAGCCAGACGCTCGCCCAGACGCAGGCGCGCGCCATATACGGGTTGATGGTCGATGGTGCTTTCGGCGCCGGAAAAATATACCCATTCGAACATGCAGGGCGCTTTTTGTTTGTCCTGCGCCGCCAGCGCGCTATGCAGCTGGCCATTCATGTCGATGAAAATGACTTCACCCGGCGCAACATCGCGCTGATAGGCATAGCCCAGATAATTGACGGCGATGCTTTCGGAGGCGACGCACCATGCCTGCCGCCCGTCAGCGGTTTCGCGCATGCCCAGTACCAGCGGGCGGATGCCTTTGGGGTCGCGGAAGGCGACCATGCCTTGACCGGCCAGCAGCGCCAGCACGGCATAACCGCCCGTCAGCACGCCGAACATTTTCGTGGTGGCAGCGCGTATATTATCAAAAGAAAACGTATCCGCATCGGCGACCGTTTTGCCGTTCATCAGGAAATCGGCGAAATAATGGATCATGACCTCAAGGTCGTTCGCCGTCAGCAGTTGGCGGCTGTAGGCGGAGGAAAGCTCCTCCGCAAGGTCGGTGTAATTGAGGATATTGCCGTTATGCGCCATGCCAAGGCCGAAGGGGGCGCCCGTCACCATGGGCTGGATATCGCGTTTGCCGTCGCCGCCCATGGTGGCATAGCGCGTATGGCCGATGGCCATGCAGCCGGTAAGCTTTTCTATTTTCTGTTGGTCAAAAACGTTGGTGACAAGACCCAGATCTTTTTCGCAGACAAACATGCGCGTTTGCGCGTCATAGCTGAGAATACCCGCGGCATCCTGCCCGCGGTGCTGCAACGCCAGCAGGCCGCGGAACGTATCGAAAGCCGCAGCGGCAGCCGCTCCTCGAGTCACGCCGGACTGAGGATCGATAACGCCGATGACACCGCACATTTTATGGGGCTCCAGAATCGGGAAGGATCAGGAAGTAAGGTAAGCGGATTATGTGGGTTTAAATTTTTTTCGCCAGAGGAAATTTGCGGCGGCGCGCAAAATAGTTTTGAAACAATCGTTCTCGCGCCATTGTGCGATTACAT
>CAZKBS010000017.1:0-33112 GCA_964551435.1 uncultured Micavibrio sp. | reverse complement strand
AAAATCGCTCAGGCTGTACCTATTGAACCCGGACTCCAAAATAGGGGTTGACGCATCGGCGTCTCGTCATCATTCGTATCGCGCGGGGAACTACGCTCCAGAATACAGCCGCGCCAGTTGGTTGTCGTGCCCGTCGTGCCGCTGTCATAAACGATCGAAGATGCCGTTTTATAGGGGTCCGTATTGGGCCAGCTTACAAAATCGTTCCCTGCCGCACCAACATTCACAGACATACTGAAAGGCACGATACCGATTCTAAGATATTCTTCATCAGAAATACGGCTGAACATGATGTTCAGAAAGTTCGTCGACGCCGTTTTCAGCGCCGTGATGTTATTCCCCGCCATCGAACCCGTCACGTCAAGCACAAGCGCGACCTCCACCCCGGCCAGTTCACGCTTGACGATGGTTTCTTGCGAAACATCGACGTAATCCTGCCCCAGAATACGCATGAAAGTCGTCGGCACCCGCGCCCTGGCCGCAACGCGTACGGTACCGTCGCCAAACGTTACCTCGATATCATAGGTCTCGCCGAGGCGGTCTTCCTGATAGTTCGCTTCAATAAAGCGGTAAACCTGCGCTTCGATATCGCTCAGCGATCCTGTCGTGCTGCCCGCTGCCAGCGCGGCCTTGTCAACCGCATTACCGAGACGCGTTTTGATGTTATAGGCCTGCGCAAGGTCAACCGCGACGCCCGCGGCGGCGATGAACATCGGCATCGACATCGCGAAAATAATCGCCGTTGCCGCTGTATGGTCGACAACAAAATGGCGCAGCATGTCTCCGGCTTTCAACATCCACGATCTGCCCGTCATGGTTTATTCCCTTTCCACAAACAAGCCCTTGCGCCCCCGCACATAGGCTTCTTCACTCATTCTTATATCACCTGTAATGAAGTCGCTGAAAAACGGGCGGAAGGTGTATTGCACCGTGACGGCAACGACGCCTTCGTTCTGCAATCCCAGTCCCGCGCTGCGTTCCAGCACATCATCGTTTTCTTCCATGTTGACTGTTTCGCGCCAGCGCACCGTCGGCACTAGCGTCGGGCCGACATACTGTATCCCTGCAATATCGACGCCATAGGTTGATGTATCCAGCGGGTTGAGCGCGAGCCGCCCTGCCACAATCGCATCGTCAATCTGCGCATCGTTGGTGGTGCGGTCACGCGCCAGCAGGTCGCCGACAATCTGGCTTGCGTTGGTGACTTTCAGGTTGGCGATCAGGGCGCCGCCGATATCAATCATCCCGCACAGGATCATGATCATCGCCGGAAAAAGAAATCCGGCCTCGATCGCGGCCACGCCGTCATCTCCGCCGATATAGGCGGCAGCCATCTTGCGGGAGAAAAAGCGGCGCAGCATCATACTTTACTCCTCCCCGAAATTGTAAGGCTCGGCTTTAATCACCGACATTGATGCGTGCATCATCCAGCTGCGGCCCAGATCACGCGTAATCAAACTGCCGATAAACGGTGTCAAAAATTCATATTTATAGAACGTACGCACCATAATGACGTCGTTCGAGTTACCGGTAGAAAATGGCGAAGGGATAAGGTTGCCCTCTTCATCGAATTCCGGCTCGTAATTTTCCGCGCCGGCGAAGGTATTGTCATCCAGACGTATGACTTCATACTGGATACGGTCGCAGGGAATCATGGTTTTGACGTGATCACAAAGCGCCGTCCGGAACGTATCTTCCGGATCGTCCGACATTTGCGCTTGCCCCGTGCGCAAAAGCCGCGACGCTGCCGCAGAGCCGCCTTCGAGAACAGAACCGCTTGCGAAGAACATCGATACTTCGACAATACCAACCAGCAGCATGAAAAAAGGAATCGCTATCAGCGCGAATTCAACCGCCGCCGCGCCGTCTTCCTTGCGTCGCCATGAATGGAAGTGTCTCAACATACTCACGCCCCTGAAACAGCCCTGCCCGTTTTATACCGCCAGCCGCGCATGCGGATGGGCGGGCTTCTTCGGCTATCCCTTTTTCAATTCTAAGCCCGCCGTATTTAAAGAGGCGTTAACGCACATAAAAAACTCCATGTAAATCAATCAAATATCGGTTTCAGGCGTCTTTTTTGACTCGTGCCTGCACATCGGCAGCAATTTGAGGCCCCCATTTGCGCAGCAATTCCTGCTGGCGCTGGTCGATATCGACCAGCCGCTTTTGGCCGCGTTTGACCAAAACGCCGGATACCAGATCCGGCACCTGCAGATAAATCACCCAGCCAAAAGCCGCGGCAGCATAAGCAAGCAAAAGCGTTTGCGGCTGCAAAAGAAGGGCGACCGCATGTTCGATGCGTCCGCCCATGCTCCAAAGATCGAGCCAGGCGGGCACAGTGCCTGCCAAATTCAATGCCCCGACGGTCATCCCCGCCGTCTTGTCGGATTTGTTATCAACCAGCGCCGCCACGAAAGCAGGCAGCATGCAGCCGCAAAAAAGTACCGTGGTCGGGAAATAGACCACCGCCAGAACCATCAGGCAGAAAATCGCCACCCGTAGCGAGAAGGGCATTTTTTTGGGCTGGGCTTTTTTTGGTATTGGCATGCTAGCTCCAGAAATAATAATAGAAAATGGTCAGAATGACAGAGGCCACACCCACCACCGATGACAGCAGCAGCGCCACCTGACGTCCCGACGCCAGACCAAAGGTCGCACGGCGCGACAGCTGCTGTTCCAGCGCCGCACGCTCGCGCATCAAAAAGGCAAATTCGCGCCGCGCCTGCGCAAAGCGTATCTGGTCATCCTGCACCACGGCAGGGGCATCCACCAGCTCCAGCAGCGTCGACAAATTTCCACCCTGCCCCGCCGCAACCAGACGCTGCGCGACAGCCTGACGCAGATCACGGTCAAAGAAACGCTCGACGGCTGGTGTCATCTGCGCCGCCAGCGCGCGCGCCAGCGCAGGCACCGGCGCAACACGGAAGCGTTTTTGTATCGCCGCCAGCGCCCGCAGTACGCCGATAATCTGATATCCGCGGTCATGCGAGATGATATGACCGAGGTAGGGATCTATCATTTTCGGCTCGCGCACTGAAATAAACGCAATCATGTGGCGGTCGAGCACAGGCTCCAGCCGCTGCCCGCGCTGCGCCAGACGTTCCAATGCCATCAGCAAATGTCCGGGGCCGAGCACGTAAAAATCCTTGAGCATCGGACTCAGGCACACGATTTCCTTGTTGAGCAGATAGACCAGACGTTCGATGCCATATCCCGGCATTTTCTGCGCAAGAAAGTTCCGGCATTTTTCGAACAACGTCACCATGCTCGCCGATTCTGCGATTTCTTCGTAACGCTGGTTGATCCAGCCGTTGAAAAGCTGCAGGGAAATCAGCTCCGCATAATATTGCACGTCTTCGCCGCGGGCCATCGCATCGGCCAGCGCCGTGCCGAAACCCTGCGGAAACAGCGACAAATCGCGGTAACGCACCGGCGCGTAAGGATCCAGCGCCTGCGCCAGCTCCGCGACCACCCGCTCGCGCATCGCGCCGTCTTCTTTCTTCCAGAAAGTTTCAAGCCGCATCTCGAGATCGCGGTCCTCGAAGTTACGCTTGAGCCATAGATCAAGGCTGTCTTTTTCAATCAGCGCCAGCGTATCGGCAGGATGCGATGCCAGATCCATCGCCAATGTGCGCAATTCCCAATATTTGCGGTCGCGAAAAACAAAGGGGCGGCGCGCCCTCATCACGTTATGCGGCTGTTTGGCGCTGAGGCGGCGGCCTTCCAGCCAGCGCTGCGCATCCTCGAGGCCCCAGCGGGCGCTTTCATCGTCATGCAAAACGCCGCGTAAAAACTCGCTTATATATGCGGGCAGACGTTCGCCGTCTATCAGCGCGCCGTAGCTGCCTTTGTCGATTTTTTCGCGGATGACTTCATCGTCTGTCTTGCCCGCCAGCGGATTGCCGCCGCGCAAAACCATCGCGACGCAAACACCCAGTGAGTAGAGGTCATTCTTGGCGCTGCCGTGACCGCGCCCCCCCGGCTGCGCCATCGCGCGTTCAATCGTTTCGTATATCGCGCCCAGACGGAAAAACGGGGCGCTGGTCAGACATTCGCCGACAATCACCATCTCCGCCCCTTCGGCCCCGGCGACGAACAGATTGTCACCGCTGATGGCGCCATGCACCAAATCGGCAGACTGCAATTCCGCCAGCACCGTTACCACGGGCTGTATCAATGCGGCGATAATGCGCTCGTCGCTGATGCGTGCGGTGCGCGCTGTCCCTTCGGGCAGCAGCTTGCGCGCGGGCGGCAGATCGAAAACAAAGGTATAGACCTGTTTGCCTTCACCTGGCCATTCGATGATACCCGCCGAAACCAGTTTCAGCAGATGCGGCGCTTTGATGTTCTGATAGCTGCCGATGGCGGAGATACGCGGGCCGCGGCTGCGCCCCGCCGTCAGGGCCATGAGAGGTTTGCCGGTTTTGATATCACGCGCTTCGAAGGCGCGGGTCTCGAAACTGGCATAGGCATTGAGGGGTTTGGCAGGAAAAATCTCAACATCGCTGCCCAGCAGCACACGCCCATCGCCCGCCGGTGCGGTCACGGCGTAATGGTCATCTTCGGCCATAACCAAGCCGCCGCCGCCGGATGGCTCGGTATAATCCCTGAAAACCCTGAATATTTTATCGCGCAGGCGCATGCAGTATCCCTGAAACCCGCTTTCAGTCTAGCGGCTTCAGGTAAACGATGCATGAAAAAAGCGAAGAATGATAAACCTTACGGAAATTATACATTTCCGAGGGCGATCAACTTCAGCTCCAGATAGTCTTCGATACCGTATTTGGAGCCTTCATGTCCGATGCCCGACTGCTTCCAGCCGCCAAACGGCGCCTGCGGGGCGACGATGGACACACTGTTGACGCCGACCATGCCGTATTCCAGCGCCTCCGCCACGCGCCACGCGCGGCTGATGTTGGCGGTATAGAAATAAGCAGCAAGCCCGTATTCGGTATCGTTCGCCATGCGCACGACATCTTCATCGGTTTTGAATTTGAAAACCGGCGCCAGCGGACCGAAGGTTTCTTCGCGGAAACACGCCATGTCTGGCGTCGCACCGGCAACCACGGTCGGCTCGAAAAAGCTGTGGCCAAGGCTATGGCGCTTGCCGCCCGTCGTGACCTTCCCGCCCTTGGCGGCGGCGTCTTTCAGGTGCTGTTCGACCTTCTCGACGCCTTTCTGGTTGATCATGGGGCCGAGCTCTACGCCGTCATCGAAACCACTGCCGACTTTCATCGCGGCAACGGCTTTGGTGAATTTGTCGATGAAGACGTCGTAAATGCCTTCCTGTACGAAAATGCGGTTCGCGCAGACGCAGGTCTGGCCGCTGTTGCGGAATTTGGATGCAATCGCGCCTGTGACGGCCGCATCGACATCGGCATCGTCAAACACGATAAACGGTGCATTGCCGCCCAGCTCCAGCGAGATTTTTTTGACCGTTCCCGCTGCCTGCGCCATCAAAATCTTGCCCACCGCGGTCGAGCCGGTGAAACCGATTTTGCGCACCGTGGTGTTCTCGGTCATTTCCTTGCCAATCGGCGGCGCATCGCCCAGCACGATATTGAATACGCCCGCAGGGATGCCCGCGCGCTCCGCCAGCACCGCCAGCGCCAGCGCGGAAAACGGCGTCAGTTCGGACGGTTTAATCACAACCGTACAGCCCGCCGCCAGCGCTGGGCCGGATTTGCGTGTAATCATGGACGAGGGGAAATTCCACGGCGTCACCATCGCCGATACGCCGACGGGTTGTTTGAGGGTCATCAGACGATGATTGCCGTTATGCGTCGGAATAATATCGCCATAGACGCGGCGGCATTCTTCGGCCATCCACTCCACATACCCGATACCGCTCTGGATTTCCGCTTTGGCCTGCGCCAGCGGCTTGCCCTGCTCGGCCGTCAGGATGCGGCAGAGGTCATCCAGATTTTCGGTCTGCAAATCCGCCCAGCGGCGCAGAATTTTGGCGCGGTCCGCGGCCAGCATGCTGCGCCATGTGACGAAGGCCTTGTCGGCGGCGGCAATCGCGCGGCGGGTTTCGTCGGCGCCCATATTCGGCACGGCGCCCAGCACTTCGCCGGTCGCGGGGTTGGTAACCTCGATTGTCTTGCCGCTGTCGGCGGATACCCATTTGCCGTCGATATAGGCCTGATCGCGCCAGAGCGTGGGGTCTTTGAGTTTCAGCGCGGCGGCGACGGCTTCGGGTTTACGCAGGGCCTGTGACATGGCAAATCTCCTTGGAAAAATCGGTATCAATAATATGGCGGGTTTCGCCCGGCGCGGCAACCCCCGCCCCTTTATGCGCCAAGCGCTTGTCGCAGCAGGGAAATTCGGATATTTTGAACATCCGTCATTCAAGGAGAACACATTCATGACCACGTCCGCTTTCCCGCCCGGCACCGAATGGTACAAGGTCGAAATCAACGACCTGCGCGTCGACAACATGAAAGTCGGTATCGCCGATTGGGAACGTCACCCCGATAAAACACAGCCCATTCTGGTCGATGTCGCGCTATACCGCGCCGTGGGCGTGCTGAATGCGCAAAGCATCGATGATTGCATCAACTACGTGCATGTGATCAGCCACGTGACCGAGAAATGGCCCAAGCGCCCGCACACCGACCTTCTGGAGACGCTGCTGGAAGAACTGGTCGCCGTCTGTTTCGAAGATGCGCGCGTCGATGCCTGCCGCGTGAAAATCCGCAAGCCGCACGTCTTCAACGGCTATGCCGTGCCCAGCGTCGAATTTTTCCGCATGCGCCCGAAATAAGCGCAGCGGATAAACGCAACAAAAAAGCCGCCATTTGACTGGCGGCTTTTTTGTTGATGCGCAGATGCGGATTTATGCGGCCTGCGCCAGTGCGGCCAGTTTGGCGCGCACGATATCGATGGTTTTCTGGATGTGGGATGCCTTGGCATGGTCGTCTTTGGCAAAGCCCAGGTCGTCTTCGAGATTTTTGAGTTTTTCTTCGAGCGACGCACGATCGAGGTCGTTGAGGTTGACCGCTTCTTCCGCCAGAACCGAGCAAAGCTCCCCCGTCACATCGACGAAACCGCCGGAGACGAAAATGCGCTTCACCTCGCCCGACGGCGACGTGACGGAAACCATGCCGGGACGCAGCGACGAGAGCATCGGCGCATGGTCAGCCAGCACGCCGAATTCACCTTCGCCGCCCGGCACGATGACCATGCTGGCTTCTTCGGAGACGAGAATACGCTCCGGCGAGACCAGTTCGAACTGGAAGGTTTTATCGGTCAGCTTGTCGGCCATATCCGTGTCCTAACGTCTGGTTGCGGGTTACGCAGCGGCTTTTGCCAGTTTCTTGGCTTTTTCGACCGCTTCCTCGATGGTGCCCACCATGTAGAAGGCAGCTTCGGGTAGGTGGTCGTAATCGCCGTTGACGATGCCTTTGAAGCCCTTGATGGTATCTTCGAGCGTGACGAACACGCCGGGGGTACCCGTGAAAACTTCGGCAACGTGGAAAGGCTGCGACAGGAAACGCTGGATTTTACGCGCACGGGCAACGGTGAGTTTGTCTTCTTCAGACAGCTCGTCCATACCCAGAATGGCGATGATGTCCTGCAGCGCCTTGTAGCTTTGCAGCGTTTTCTGAACCGCACGGGCGACGTTGTAGTGCTCTTCGCCGATGATGCGGGGGTCAAGAATACGCGACGTGGAGTCGAGCGGGTCAACCGCGGGGAAGATGGCCATTTCGGCGATCTGGCGCGACAGAACCGTCGTTGCGTCAAGGTGGGAGAAGGACGTTGCCGGCGCGGGGTCGGTCAGGTCGTCCGCGGGAACGTAAATGGCCTGAACCGAGGTGATCGATCCTTTGTTCGTCGAGGTAATGCGTTCCTGCAGGGAGCCCATGTCGGTCGACAGCGTCGGCTGATAACCCACGGCGGAAGGAATACGGCCCAGAAGCGCGGACACTTCGGCACCAGCCTGCGTGAAGCGGAAGATGTTGTCGACGAAGAACAGAACGTCCTGACCTTCCTGATCACGGAAGTATTCGGCAACCGTCAGACCCGACAGCGCCACGCGGGCACGCGCGCCCGGCGGTTCGTTCATCTGGCCGTACACGAGCGCCACTTTGGAGCCTTCGCCGTCCAGCTTGATAACGCCGGAGTCGATCATTTCATGATAAAGGTCGTTACCTTCGCGCGTACGCTCGCCCACGCCTGCGAATACCGAAACACCACCGTGTTTCATTGCGACGTTGTTGATGAGCTCCATAATCGTAACGGTTTTGCCAACGCCCGCACCGCCGAAGAGACCGATTTTGCCGCCTTTTGCATAGGGGGCCAGCAAGTCAACGACTTTGATACCCGTAACGAGGATCTGGGTTTCCGTCGACTGTTCGGTGAATTCCGGCGCGCTGCGGTGGATGGGGTAGTGTTCTTTCGCGTTGATGGGGCCGCGCTCGTCAATTGGCTCGCCCACCACGTTCATGATGCGGCCAAGCGCCGCGGGACCGACGGGAACCGAAATCGGCTTGCCGAGGTCGGCCACAGCCGCGCCGCGTACCAGACCTTCGGTCGAGTCCATGGCGATGGTGCGCACGGTGTTTTCACCAAGGTGCTGCGCGACTTCCAGAACCAGCGTCTTGCCGTCGTTGTCAACGGTCAGCGCGTTCAGGATGGGTGGCAGCTTGCCTTCGAACTGCACGTCGACGACAGCACCGGTGATCTGGACGATTTTACCGGGAGCGCCTGCATTCTGTGCGGCCAGTTTTACCATGGGGTTTGTCTCCTTCTATTCCTAAAATCTTTTGTGTCTTGTTGCGGTAGTGGGCGCTTATACGGCTTCGGCACCCGAAATGATCTCGATGAGCTCTTTCGTGATGTAAGCCTGACGCGCGCGGTTGTATTTCAGCGTCAGTTTGGAAATCATATCGCCGGCGTTGCGCGTGGCGTTGTCCATTGCCGTCATACGCGCGGCCTGTTCGCCTGCGGCGCTATCCAGCAGCGCGCGGAAAACCTGTACGGACAGGTTGCGCGGCAGCAGGTCGGCAAGGATGCCTTCCTCGCTCGGCTCGAATTCATAAAGCGCCTTGGCGGTATCATCCGCGGGGGCTTTGTCTTCGGCTTTTTCTTCGGTCTGTTCGACCGACAGGGGGATGAGCTGATAGGCGCTCGGCACCTGACGGATAACGGATTTGAACTGGTTGTATACCAGCGTGCAGACGTCGAACTGGCCCTGCTCCAACGCATCGAGGATGTAATCCGACACCAGCGCCGCATCGGCGAAGGAAAGATGCTTACGGCCAAGGTTTTCGAAGGTCTTGACGATTTTATCGCCATGGTCGCGCTTGAGCGCGGCAGCGCCCTTGCGACCGACGCAAACCAGTTTCACAGTTTTGCCGGAGGCCACCAGTTCGCGGATTTTCAGACGCGCGAGACGGATGATCGATCCGTTGAAGCCGCCGCACAGGCCGCGGTCGGACGTGATAACGACGAGCAGCTGCACATCGTCCTTGCCCGTGCCAGCCATCAGAACCGGCGCGCTGCTGCCCATATCGAGATTGGCCACCAGACGGCCCAGCATGCCCGACATGCGCGAGGCATAGGGCTGGCTGGCTTCGGCCTGCTGCTGGGCGCGTCGCAGCTTGGACGCTGCGACCATTTTCATGGCCGACGTGATCTTGCGCGTGGATTTCACGCTCGCGATCCGGTTTCTGAAGTCCTTCAAACTGGGCATTGCTGTCTACAACCTTGTATCCGTGTTGAGCGTTCTATCAGGCGGCCTTTTTGGAGCCGACGAAGGAGCCGGAGAATTCCTCGAGGAATTTCTGCAGCGCGGCTTTCGTCTCGTCGCTGATTTTCTGCTCGTCGCGGATGGATTTCAGAATGGCCGGCGCCTGCGCACGGATAGCGCTGAGCATTTGCGCCTCGTACTTGTTGACGTCGGAAACCGGCAGCGCATCAAGATAGCCGTTCACGCCGGAGAAAATCGACACGACCTGCTCTTCGAAGGGCAGCGGGCTGAACTGCGGCTGTTTCAGAAGCTCGGTCAGACGCTGGCCACGCGCCAGAAGTTTCTGGGTCGAGGCGTCGAGGTCGGAGGCGAACTGCGCGAAGGCTTCCATCTCGCGGAACTGGGCGAGGTCGAGCTTGATCGTACCGGCAACCTGTTTCATCGCCTTGGTCTGCGCGGCGGAACCGACGCGCGAAACCGACAGACCGACCGAAATCGCCGGACGGACGCCTTTGTAGAACAGGCCGGTTTCAAGGAAGATCTGGCCGTCGGTGATGGAAATCACGTTGGTCGGAATGTAGGCGGAAACGTCACCGGCCTGCGTTTCAATGACCGGCAGAGCGGTCAGAGAGCCCGCGCCCATCGCATCGCTGAGTTTCGCAGCGCGCTCCAAGAGGCGTGAGTGCAGGTAGAATACGTCGCCGGGGTAAGCTTCGCGGCCCGGCGGGCGGCGCAGCAGCAGCGACATCTGGCGGTAAGCAACGGCCTGTTTGGACAGGTCATCGTAAATGATGAGCGCGTGCATGCCGTTGTCACGGAAGTATTCGCCCATCGTGCAGCCCGTGTAGGGCGCGAGGTATTGCAGCGGCGCGGGTTCGGACGCGGTCGCGGCAACAACGATGGAATATTCCATCGCGCCGTTTTCTTCGAGCGTCTTGACGAGCTGGGCAACCGTGGAGCGTTTCTGGCCGACAGCGACGTAGACGCAGTAGAGTTTTTTGCTCTCGTCGGTGCCTTTGTTGATTTCTTTCTGGTTGAGGATGGTGTCAACCGCAATCGCCGTTTTACCGGTCTGGCGGTCGCCGATGATCAGTTCGCGCTGGCCGCGGCCGATCGGCACGAGCGCATCGAGCGCCTTGATGCCCGTCTGCATCGGTTCATGTACCGATTTACGCGCGATAATGCCGGGCGCTTTCACGTCCACGCGGCGGGTTTCTTTCGCCTTCAGCGGGCCTTTGCCGTCGATGGGGTTGCCCAGCGCATCGATGACGCGGCCCAGCAGTTCCTTGCCGACGGGAACGGACACGATTTCGCCGGTCTGGCGGACGGTGTCGCCTTCTTTAATGTCGCGGTCGTCGCCGAAAATAACCACACCGACGTTGTCGGTTTCGAGGTTCAGCGCCATACCTTTAATGCCGTTCGAGAATTCGACCATCTCGCCGGCCTTGACGTTGTCGAGACCGTAAACGCGGGCAACGCCGTCACCGACGGACACGACCTGACCGACTTCGGCAACGTCTGCCTCGGCGCCGAATTTTTCAATCTGGCTTTTCAGGATGGAGGAAATTTCAGCTGCGCGGATTTCCATGATTACGCTACCTCTTTCATTTTCTTTTGATCGGATGTGTTGTTGCTGCTTTTGAGCGCGCGGTGCAGGCGCTCGAGCTTGGTCTTGACGGAACTGTCGATAAGGCGGGAGCCGACGCGGATCACAAGGCCGCCCATGATCGCCGGGTCGACAGACAATTTGACTTTGACGTCAACGCCGAGCGCTTTTTTGAGGTTCGCCGCGATGCGGTCGATCTGCCCCTGGTCCAGCGCCTGCGCGGCGGTGACATTGGCGGTCATTTCGCCTTTGTGCGCGGCAATCATGTCCTGCACGGCATCAATCACCAGCGCGAGCACGCCAAGGCGGCGTTTCAACGCCAGCGTACCCAGCAGCTGCGTGGTGGCAGGCGCCAGCTTCAGATGCGCGGCAAGCGCGCGCAAAGCCTCTGCCTGCGCTTCGCGGCGCAGCGTCGGGTTGTGCATGAAGGAAAGAACCTCACCGCCTGCATCCAGCAGCGCGCCAAGGGTTTGCATGTCGCGGCCGATAACATCGAGCTGCGACTGTTCTTTCGCCAGCTCGAAAAAGGCGGTGGCGTAGCGTTTTGCGGTGTCCTGGTTTCCTGTGCGGGAAGCCACTGTCAACCCCTTTCAAAAAATCACGTTTTTCCGCGTGCGCGGTACTTATCTACGTCTTCGTGCGGGGATTTAACATGACTCGCCCGCGCGATGCAACTGAATCCCGCGCCATTCCTTAAAAAATGCAGCGAAAACGGCCACCCCGCCCAAGGCCTTGAAACCGCCGCCGAAAAAAGCCCAAAACAAAACCGCCCCTGCGCGCGGCAAGGGCGGTTTTGTTTTTCGTAATGCCTGAATTTACTTCAGATGCGTCGCCGACTTCTGAACAAGCGTTTCAGCGGTAGAATCACTGCCAAAAATTTCCAGAAGCTCGTCGTTGTCGGACATCAGGTAAATATAGCCCGAATGATCCATCAGGTAGTTCTCGGCATCTTCGCCATCGGCTTTGGCTGCATAGACCTTGTAGATGCTCTTGATATGCTCCACCTGCTCGTCGGTGCCGGTCAGACCGACCACGCGGCTGTCGTAGTCCGCCAGATATTCTTTCAGGCGGGCGGGCGTGTCGCGCTTGGGGTCGGTCGTGACAAAAATCGGCTGCAGCTTGTCTGCATCCGCGCCCAGTTCTTTGAGCGCCGCGCCGATTTTATCCAGCGCTGCCGGGCAGATATCGGGGCAATGGGTGAAGCCGAAGAACACCAGCTTTTTCTTGCCGGGCCACGATTTTTCGGTGACGGCATTGCCGTTGTGATCGGTCATGGTGAAAGAGCCCCCCACGCTGGAGCCCGCAACTTTCTGGCCTTCCGGCGCCGCAGCAGGCGCAGCCGTTTCTGCGGGTGCGGCATCCGCGGCAGCGGTTTCAACGCCTTCGGCCGCGTCTGCGGCTTTATCAGCTTTGTCATCGCCATAAAGCGCATCCAGCGGGTCGGGCATATCGGGGGCGCCTTCAACGACCGAGCTTTCGCGCGGACGCTCGCCCACGGGGGCGGGTTTGATATCCAGCGCCTGCTGCTGCTGCTGTTCGGTCAGCTGCACAGGCACGGGTGCGTTCTCGCGGGACTGGAACCAGGCCAGCGCCGCGCCCATCGCAAACGCGATCAGCGCCAGTACGGTGAATTTAAGGATGCTTTTCATATCGCTATCTCCAGCAAGGGGTGAAATCAGGTTCAGATATAAGCGCGCGGGGCTGTGTAAATCAAGCACTGCCTTGTTCAATCAAACAAGCTGCTTGCATAAATGCACGGCCGCACGGTTAGTTCCCCGCCTCTTCTCCCGCTTCGGCGGCGAAACGGGCCAGATAGTCCCGCATATAATCCGCACGGCGCGCGCCTTCGGCACGGCCGGCAGCGGTTTGCAGGGTTTCCGCGGTTTTGAACAGTTTGACAAAAAAATGGTCGATGGTTTGCGCCTTGTCATCCGGTGCGCGCCGCGCGGCAAGGATATCGCCATCCTGATAAAACGGGCGCGAGAGCAGCGCCCCCACGGTAAAACAGCGCGCAATGCCAATCGCGCCAAGCCCATCGAGGCGGTCGGCATCCTGCACGATTTTCGCCTCGGCCGTTTCGGGCGCAATCCCTGCGCTGTAGCTGTGGGCGGCAATCGCGTGATGGATGGCATCCAACAGCGCAGCGTCATAGCCGATATCGCGCAGCATCACAATCGCGGCATCGGCGGAAAGCCGCGAGGCCTCGGCGCGGCGCGGGTCATTCTTGGCGATGATCACGCAGTCGTGAAACCATGCGGCGGGTTCGACCACGCGGATATCCGCGCCCTCCGCCGCCGCCAGTTTACGCGCCATGCGCACGACGCGGCGGATATGCAGAATGTCATGCGACGGGTCCGACGCGGGATAGAGCGTGATTGCTTTTTGTTCAAAGCGCCCCTGCCATTCCGTGAGAGAGAGACCCGCTACTGCAGCCGCATGATGCATGGTATTTACCTTGTTTGAGAATCTGCGCCGCATGCTAGCCCAGAAAAGCCGCAAAAGAAACAGGCGCCCCTGCGGACGCCTGTTTGCAAAAAGAAATAAAAACCTATCAGTCTTTCG
This sequence comes from uncultured Micavibrio sp., assembly GCA_964551435.1. Classification (GTDB taxonomy): domain Bacteria; phylum Pseudomonadota; class Alphaproteobacteria; order Micavibrionales; family UBA2020; genus UBA2020. The sequence continues at coordinate 19,250 of CAZKBS010000017.1, read as the reverse complement.
CCTTGGGCGGCATGATGCAGGCGACGGGGCGCATCACGCGGGAGGTTTCGGTTTGCAGCGTCGCCTCGTAGCAGGTGGTGGAGGTAATATATTTGCCGCCCGACTTGCCGGAGATAACTTTTTTATATTGTCCGGTGGTTTCGTCGTAGAAAACATCCTTGGGCAGCGGCGGGCCTTGACGCTTTTCGGCCTCCTTGCGGGCGGCGCGGGCGGCGCGATATTCCTCGCGGGTTTGCGGGCGCTTTTCTTCGGCCTTTTGCGCAGGTGCCGCGCCGGAGCCGTCACCACCGCCGAGCATGTTGGCAATCCCCGAATAAACGGGGGAATGCTGCTGATCCGTCGTCGTGGTCTGCGCGGCAGCGGGCAGAGCCAAAAAAACCGTCATCACGACGGCAAGGGATGCGGAAAACAAAGGCGCACGCATGGGATTAAACTCCTTGAAAACATATATTTCCATTATACCACGAACGCCGGCACCCCGTTCCTGTTCCTGCCCGAAAATATTTTATTTTGCAGGCAAAACAGGCCGCTAGACGCCCCCTAGAGCAGGCGGGCGCCGTTTTCGACCTTGCCGTCGGCGAAAACCAGCACGGTTTTCCCCTCCGTATCGTCAACGCCGGTTGTCAAAACTTCGGACATCAGCGGGCCGATTTGTTTGGGTGGAAAATTGACCACGCAGAGCACCTGCCGGCCGACCAGTTCTTCGGGCGTATAGCGCGCGGTGATTTGCGAGGATGATTTGCGTACGCCAATCTCCGGCCCGAAATCGATTTTGAGTTTATAGGCGGGCTTGCGCGCTTCGGCAAAGACCTCCGCCTCGACAATTGTGCCGAAGTGAAGGCCGACCTTCATGAAATCCTGCCAGGTGATCGTTTCCATGTTTTATTCCTGTTTTTATCCTTTGGCATCGCCCCATATGGCGTCCAGCTTGCGGTCGCGGCCGCAGCCGATGCGGTAGCTTTTATACGAAAACGCGTTCTTTTTGTAGTATTCCTGATGATATTCTTCGGCCGCGTAAAACGGCATCATCGGGCGGATGAACGTGGCGACTTTCTTGCCCAGTTTTTTTTCGGTCGCGGCCAGCGATGCTTCGGCGGCTTCTTTTTGCGCACCGCCGTCATAGAAAATCCCCGCCGCATACTGGCTGCCCTTGTCGCAGAACTGGCCTTCGGCATCGAAGGGGTCGACATTGCTCCAGAAAATTTTGAGCAGTGTGTCATAGCTGACCCGCGCAGGATCAAACACGACCTCGACGACTTCGATATGTCCGGTTGTGCCGGTCGATACCTGTTTGTACGTCGCGGTTTCCGCGCTGCCGCCCATGTAGCCGGACGTGACATTGATGACGCCCGCTTGAGAGTCAAATTCGGATTCCATGCACCAGAAACAGCCGCCCGCAAAAACCGCGCGCGCGGTTTGCGGCGCGGGCTCTATCCTGTCCGCCTGCACCGCGGCGGGCGCCGCCAGACAGAACGCCAGAAACCCCAAAGCCTGTAAAATACGCTGCATATGCACACCCCCTTTTTAGTTGCCGGTTTTTAATATAGGGCATGACCTGGCTTTCGTCCTGCCCCTTGCGCAGGGCCTGACCTTTCAAGGGGATAGCCATAATATTGACAGGGCGCGCAATCCGGCATAGCGTGGCGGCACCACCTTACATTCGGAGTTTTCGATTATGCCCTTTTTCTCGCAAGGCGCGCCCGCCGCGACGGATGATGTTATCCAAGGCGAAAAATACAAACTGGCCGGTATCAGCGTGCATCAGAAAGGCACGCTCGTGCAGGTCTTCGCCAAATTCGCGCGTATCGACGACAGCCTTGCCGATATCGTGGCCACGCCCGCGCGCCCCGCGCCCAAGGAAGGCGCCGCGCCCGATTTCCTCCAGCCCCTGCCGCGCGGCATGATGCTGCCGAGCCTCTCCGCCGATGACATCACCGCCGCCATCGTCGGCCGCAAGGACCTCGCGCACGGCCCCGCCGAATGCTGCGGCGAAAGCCTGATGGACACCGACGGCGTCATCAAAGACCTCGGCCCGCAAAAACTCGCGCAGGTACTCGTCAAAATGGGCGAAGTCCGCAAACACGTGCTGGAGCAAGGCCAGATGACCTTCGTGCCTGTGCTGAAGCATGTGCCGAAGGGGTAAAATAGAATAGCTTTTAAAATTAGAGCTTACTGGGTCTGTGCTATCCTATAAAGTTCTCCACTCTGTAGGTTTAGTTATACTTGTGCCAGGAATACTATCAGGCAACTGCGCTGCACCTAGTGCGGAGCTGCGAATAAAGCGTTGAAAATGGCTGTATTGCTTAAGCTCTTTAGAGGCCCTAGGAAACGGGGATATAATACCAATCTTTTTATCAGTGTACTGACTTACAAGCTTCACCGCCTCTGCAATGTCGCTATCATTAGATATGATAACCCCACAATCATAGGCACCAAGTAATGCATCGCTTAAAAAGTGAACCGCAAGATTAACGTCAGAACCTTTTTCCTCTCGCTTTATAACATTCACAAACTTCTCGCCCTTTATTACCGTTTCTCGACGCATATTCACTACATGCTCTAAGAAGTGACCATAGTAAATCTCAAGCTCAGGCACGGTATGCTTTAAAGCGTTCAAGTAAGATATTTGACGATGATGGACGGATGGATTTGAGGGAGTTGGCTTAACGATAGTTGTAAAAAGCTTAATCTTCGATATTTCATTTTTTGGACCCAGAACTTTTTCCGACAAGCGCTTCAAATCTAGCCACTTGTAGGGAGTTCCTTTTAAACAGCCATAATATAAATTTAAGCCATCTACATAAACAAACGTACGCATAAAGGTAACCTTAAAATAGCAACAGCCCCTTTTGGGGGCTGTGCGGCCTGTTTACGAAGAAACAGGGGTGATTCTCTTCAGGATACTCTCAATTAATGAATGGATTGTAAAGATAAAAAGAAACTGGCGTCCCCGATAGGATTCGAACCTACGACCTAGCGTTTAGGAAACGCTTGCTCTATCCGGCTGAGCTACGGGGACGCAGTGGCGGATGGCCGGAGTATAGGGAAAAGCCCTCTGCCGTTCAACCGCGCCGCCCGCTGCCGCGCCGCAGCACGCGGAGTTTCGCGCAAGGCCTTGTTTTTATGTGAAGATACGCCACGCCAATCACGATTGCCAAGACGCGCGCGCGCTTATATAACTGAAGCCCACTCCATGACCACGTCACACAACAGGGATCCTTGCATGAAACGCACGCTCCTTCTTATCGGCTTTTTGGGCCTCGCCGCTGTCGGCGCCGCCGCTTTTTTTCTGACGCGCGGCGATAGCACGCCTGCCCCCGTCACCGCCGCCGCGGATACGCGCACGCCGGACGAGCTTTTGCTGGCCGCGCGCGCGGCGTTTCTGGGCGACGGCACCGCGCAAAGCGACAGCGAAGGCGCGCAGCTGGTGCTGAAAGCCGCCGCTGCGGGCAACGAGCAGGCCATCGGTTATGCAGGCACGCTCTACATGGGCGGCATCGGCGTTGACCACAGCGTCAGCAAGGCGCGCGAATGGCTGTCGAAATCCACCGACGAAGAAGCGCGCGCACTGGCCGAAGCGCTGATGACCTTCGAAGCCGTGCTGGCGACCATGCCGGAAAACGAAGCGAAACTGCAAGAAGCGATGGACGCGGAAAACGCGCACGAAAGCATCCGCGCATCGTTCATCGCGGCACTGGAGCGTGACAAACTCGCCGCCGCCGAAACTGCCGCAGGCGATGTATCCGCCGCCGCGCCGAAAGGCGCCGCGGTTGAAAGCGACAACGCGGTCATCATCCCCGCGCCCGATACCGGCGCGGATGTTGATAACGGCGAAGACAACAGCGACAGCAGCAGCGCGGCAGACAGCACTGCAGACGCCCCCGCTTCTGATAGCGAAGTCGAAACCACACCCGCGGGCGAATAACCCCTTCACACATACACGCATACGGAGCTTCACATGGATATCAAAGGTCTCGCAGCCATCGTCACCGGCGGCGGTTCGGGCATGGGCGCGGAAGTCGCCCGCCATCTAGCCAAAGCGGGCGCGAAAGTCGCCGTGCTGGACATCAACAAGGCGAATGTCGAAGCCGTCGCGAAGGAAATTGGCGGTCTTGGCATCGAATGCGATGTGACGAGCGATGAAAGCGCCAAAGCGGCCTTCGCCGCCGCGCGCGCCGCGCATGGCCCCGTGCGTGTTTTGATGAATTGCGCGGGCATCGCCCCCGGCGCGCGCGTGGTCGGCAAGGACGGCCCGCATGACCTCGGCTTTTTCGCCAAGGTGATTGGCGTGAACCTGATTGGCTCTTTCAACATGCTGCGCCTCGCGGCGGCGGAAATGTCCACGCTGGATACGCTGAATGACACGGGGGAGCGCGGAGTGATTATCAACACCGCCTCCGTCGCGGCGTACGAGGGGCAAATCGGCCAGGCCGCCTATTCGGCGTCCAAAGGCGGCGTTGTCGGCATGACCCTGCCCGCCGCGCGCGAACTGGCGCGTTTCGGCGTGCGCGTTGTGACCATCGCCCCCGGGCTTATCGGCACGCCGATGCTGCTCGGCATGCCGCAAGAGGTGCAGGACAGCCTGATTGCCACCACCCTGTTCCCCAAACGCCTCGGCCTGCCCGAAGAATTCGCCAAACTGGCGCTGCATGTCATCGACAATGCCATGATCAACGGCGAAACCATCCGCCTTGACGGTGCCGTGCGACTGGCGCCGAAATAATGTTCATGCGCGGGCGGATAGCATATCTGCTGGCGGCGGCCGTGCTGGCTGCAGGGCTTTTGCTGCCCGCCGGACCTGCCCCCGCGCAAATGAACATCTTTGACAAGCCTGCGTGGGAAAAAGATCTGCGCCGCATCATGTGGCGCCACCGCAGCTGCGCCGCGCTGAAATCCTACATCTGGGAAGTGGGTGATGCGGAAAAAATCATCACCCGCGATTACAGCCTGTTCGGTACCCCGCCATCGGCAACGGATTTTGCGCCCCTGCACGATGTTTCGGCGTTTGTGTTTGCCGCCTATGTTGCAGAGCGCATGGAGGGCAAGCTGAGCGACGATCACATCTTCGCCCTCACCCTGCGATCGGGGTATAACGCGCCGCTGTCGCAAAGCTGTAATATCTCGACCTCCGTGGGCAGCTGCTTTGGCAATATGGGCGGGGAGAAAAGCCGCACCGGCACCCCCGGCGAATTTTACTATGGCCCCGGCCATATGCAGAAACTGGCGATGACGCTGGATCTCGGCCCCTACCGCGATGGTGATATGCGCGACGAATACGGCGGGGAGATGGGCGCACCGGCGGTTCATTTTTACTTCAACACCCTGCGCGTGTTCGACGGCCTGCAGATGAAGCCCGATAACCTGTCGAAATTCCTGCGCGACGTGCTGGCAGGCCATTTGCGCATCCGCGATCTTCTGGGCAGCCACTCCGTCTGCCTCGATCCACAAAACTGCGCGGAAACCAAAGTGCTCTACGCCCCCGCCCCGCGCACACGCGATTACAGCCTGGGCCACTGGGTCGAGAAAAACCCCGAAACCGGCGCTGTCGAAGCCTATAGCATGAACGGCAAGACCGGTATTTACGTGTGGATTTCCGCCGATAAAAAATACTACGGCTACGTTATCCCGCTTGATGACGGCATCAACCGCAGCAGTGCCGGCATCGGCTGCGGACGCGCGATGTATAGAACCGTGGTGCGCGCCACGCAGGCCCGCGGCACGGCGCCGTAAACTTCTCAGGCTTTGGATTTTTTGCGCACGGGCTTCGGCGCGGGCGCGATGCTGTCCATAAATGTCGCCAGCACAAGGTCTTTTTCCGTCACCCCGCCCGCATCATGCGTGGTCAGCGTCACATCGACGCGGTTATAGACGTTGAACCATTCGGGATGGTGGTTCATCTGCTCCGCTTTCAGCGCGGTGCGCGTCATGAACGCGAAGGCCTCGCTGAAATCATCGAACAAAAACGATTTATGTATAGCCTTGCGCCCCTTGGCACGCTGCCATTTCTTATTTTTTGCCAGAAACGATTCGATAGCTTGACTCTCTGTCGCTTTTTTCATTGTCCGATTCTCTCCGATTCGATATAGTGAAACCAGTTTAGCGATTTTCGGGGTCAAGTCAGTTGGAAACCAAAGCGATTTTCGTGGGATTCACTGTGCCGCCATCTCTTGAAGACATTCAGGAGATTGCTGAATCCATTATCGACGAATTGCCGGAAGGCATCGACAAGTACATCCGCAAGCTGAAGATTATCGTGGAAGATTTCCCCGACGCCTTCGTCGAGCAGGAACTGGAACTTGAAACGCCTTTCGACCTGCTCGGTTGCTACCAGAGCGCGGGGCCGGCCGCTATCGGCCACCTCGCTTCGGGCGGCAAACGTCAGGACAGCCTGTATCTTTACCGCCGCCCCATCCTCGACCAGTGGGCGGACAGCGGAGAGGATCTGACGCGGCTTATCAACCGCGTGATCCTGCACGAGATCGGGCATCACTTCGGCTTCACCGCCGAAGATATCGAAATGTACGAGGAGGACATGTTCGGGGCGACGGCCCTGCACAGCGACGCCGGTTAGGGGTTTCTTGGCGTCTGGTTGCTCCTTTTATACAGGGAGGGCCGCCTGCGCGACATTCGCGCGGCGGCCCTTTTTGCTATGTTTTTCAGGGTTTTTCGAAACAAATCGCCATATCGTTTCGCATCGCCGCCCCTTTTCGCAATAAATGATGCGCCGCAGCGCTTGACAAAAAACACCTTCCAGCGCGATAATAAAATATAGTGCCGATTTGAAGCCGACAGCTTGCGGGCGCTTTACAAATGCAGCTAAAGCGTTGGCGGACAAGTCCGCCGCGTGTGCTATACGTCGGCGGTTTTTTTATGCCCGAGGAGGCTTAAATATGTCCGCACTTTCCTACGCGCCCGCCGGCGCCACGCTTCGCGCCCGTCCCTTGCAATCCAACGCCCCCACAAAACGCACAGCTCCCTTTGCGTCTGTGCCATCCGGCTATGCGTCCGACCGCGGCGCCGTACTGCGCGCCGCCGAAGCAGGCGACCTGCGCCAGTTGCGCCGCCTGATTGAAAACGGCGCCGATATCAACGCCGCCGACGTGCAAGGCTGGACACCGCTGATGCGCGCCGCCAAAAACCACCACCTGAAGGCCGTGGCCGAATTGATTACCGCCGGCGCCAACCTGCAGGCAGAAACCCGCAACGGCTGGAACGCGCTGTCGATCGCCGTCAAAGCCGGATCGCCGCAGATTATTGCGCTTCTGGCCTCCGCTGGCGGCAAGGCAACGAATACCTGATACCCGTCACCTTTTACGACACACATTCTCTCGGGCAGGGATTTCCTGCCCTTCTTTTTGCCTGCGCGCAGGCACGAAAGGACATGCCGATGCCGACAATGCCCACCCCCACAATCATAGATCGCGCTGAATACCGCAAAAGACTGCGCGCATTTCTTGCAAAACATGAACCCGTCACCGGACAGCTGTCCTGCTGGTATTACGTACACAGACATAAATTCGACGAGTCATTAAAAAATAGCGGTATCACGGTTACAGACACGCGGCCGGATGAAAAATAAAAAAAACCGCCCATGGGAAAGGGCGGTTTTTTTATCAAAACCATGGCCGCTATCAGCCGGCCAGCAGGCCTTTTTCAATCGCGCGGCTGAGACGGCGCACGAATTCGCCGGGATTTTTGAGAGGCTCTCCCTCTATAATCCGCGCCTGATCCAGCAGCAGCAGCGTGGTGTCGCGCAGAACCTCTTTCGACGCCTCTGCATCGTTCGCCGCCAGCAGCTGCATTTTGGCAATGACCGGATGCTTGACGTTGATTTCAAGGATATGCTGGTGCATGCCCTCGTAGCCCTGATTTTTCTTGAGAAGCCGCTGCATATTGATGTCCACATCGCTTTCCGGCGCGACAAGGCAGACGGGGCTGTCAACCAGACGTTCGGACAGCTTCACGTCCTTCACCTCCAGCGACAAAATTTCCTTCATGCGGGCAATCAGGTTGTCGGTCGCGTTTTTGTCTTCGGGCTTGTCGCCTGCGTTATCATCGCCGTTCAGGGGTTTTATTTTTGACAGTTCCGCATCGCCGCGCGTGACCGATTTGAATTTCTTTTGCTTGAAATCGTTTTGCATCGGCAGCCAGAATTCGTCGATGGCGTCGGTCATGAACAGAACCTCGACCCCGCGCGCGCGGAAAGCTTCGAGCTGCGGGCTGTTCTTCGCCGCCTCGACCGAGGGGGCGGAGAGGTAATAGATGTGATCCTGCCCCTCGACCATACGCGACACATATTCGTCGAGCGAGGTCAGCCCATCGCCGTGCGTAGAGTAAAAGCGCGCGACGCGGCACAGCTGTTCGCGGTGGTTGTGGGCATCGTAAAGCCCCTCCTTGACCACGGGGCCGAACAGCGCCCAGAAATTTTCAAACGATTTGATATCGTCTTTGGCTTTCTGTTCCAGCTCAGAGAGGATTTTTTTGGTAATCGCGCTGCTCATTTTCGCAATCACCGGATTGGCCTGCAGCATTTCGCGGCTGATGTTCAGCGGCAAATCCTCGCTGTCGACCACGCCCTTCACGAAGCGCAGGAACGGCGGGATGAGCCCCTCGACACCTTCGGTAATAAACACACGCTTCACATACAGCTTCACACCATGGTGGCGGCGCGGGTCGTAGAGGTCAAACGGCTTCATGCTGGGGATCATCAGCAGGTTGCTGTATTCGATCGCCCCTTCGGCGCGCCAGTGGATGGTCATCCACGGTTCATCCATTTGCAAAGCGCCCGATACACTGCGGTAGAATTCTTTGTACTGCTCCGCCGTCACTTCCGACTTCGGGCGCATCCAAAGCGCGGAGGCCGCATTGACCATCACCCCCTTGTCGCCGGGCCCGAGAAGGATGGGAAACGCGATATGGTCGGAGTATTTTTTGATGACGTGTTTCAGGCGGTCTTCAATCAGGAATTCCGACGCCTCGTCCTTGATGTGCAGCACGATTTCGGTACCGCGCGAGTCTTTCAGCGCTTCGTCAACCGTATAGCTGCCGCGGCCGTCGGATACCCAGACCCAGGCTTTGGCATCGCCCGCGCGGCGGCTGGTGACCTCGACGCGGTCCGCGACCATAAAAGCCGAATAGAAGCCGACACCAAACTGGCCGATGAGGTTCACGTCTTTTTTCGCACCCTCGCCCAAATTCTGGACAAGTTCGCGCGTACCCGAATGCGCGATGGTGCCAAGATTTTTGATCAGCGCCTCTTTGTCCATGCCGATGCCGTTATCGGCAATCGTCAGCGTACGCGCATCGGTATCGAACCAGATACGAATTTTAAAATCGCTGTCGCCGGCCAACAGGTCGGGCTTCGCAATCGCCTCGTAACGCAAGCGGTCGCAGGCGTCGGAAGCGTTGGATACCAGCTCGCGCAGGAAAATCTCTTTTTCCGTGTAAAGGGCATTGGCCACGATATCGAGCAGGCGGCTGACTTCCGTCTGGAATTCCATTTTCTCGGACATGTGTCTTTACTCCTTTGAAAGGCTCATGTGAGGGATGCCACCCGCGGGGGCGGAATCCGCATATAACTGAATGCCGTTAAAAATAATGGTTATCGCGGCGTCTTTCAAGGCCGCGCAGGGCTGTCAAAACGCACTGTTTTCATGCGTTTCAAGGGTTCAGGCGGGTCACATCCCAGCCATCGCCCGCGCGGGTGAATACAAAACGGTCATGCAGCCGCCCTTCGCCCTGCTGCCAGAATTCAATCGCGCGCGGCACCAGCACATAGCCCGACCAGTGGGGCGGACAGGGGATATCCTGCTCGCCGAATTTGGCGCGCATTTCTTCAACCCGCGCCTCCAGCACGGCGCGGCTTTCGAGCGGCTGCGACTGGCGGCTGGCCCAGGCCCCCAGACGGCTGAGCGGGTGGCGCGTGCGGAAATAGGCCTCTGTCTCCGCTTGCGGTAGTTGTTCAACCGTGCCCTCGATGCGCACCTGACGCAGCAGGGATTTCCAGTGAAAGCACATCGCAGCCTTGGCCTGCGCGGCCAGTTCGCGGCCCTTGCGGCTTTCGGCGTTGGTGAAAAAACGAAATCCGCGCGCATCGGCCTGTTTGCACAAAACCATGCGCACCGACGGCATGCCGTCTGCCCCCACGGTTGCCAGCGCGACCGCTTCGGGGTCGTTCAGCTCCTTGGCTGCCGCCTCGGCAAGCCAGTTCTGGAAAAAAGAAAAGGGGTCTTGGCCGCGCAGGATTTCCATTTTTTCACCGTGTTATAGAAGGCGTGCGGCAAATATTTCGATATTTATTCGATATTGCCGTGAACAAAACTTGTGCTAGAACGTTATATAAAGTGTCAGGGGTGCAAAAACAATTCCCTGTAAGAATTCAGGAAGAAAGGCGACATCACAATGAAAAAAGGTTTTATAGCATTGGTTCTTTCCTGCTCGCTCGCGCTTGGCGCCTGCGCGCAGGATGGCTCTCAGCAGCCTTGGGGCATGGGTACGAAACAAACCATCGGCACGGCCGGCGGTGCGGTTCTGGGCGGCCTCGCGGGCTCCGCAATCGGCAGCGGCAGCGGCCAGCTCTGGGCAACCGGTGCGGGCGCACTCATCGGCGCTTTCGTGGGCAGCTCGATTGGCAAATCGCTTGACCGTGCGGACATGGAATATCACAACCGCGCCGTTAATCAGGCGTACAGCGCGCCTTTGAACCAGACCATCCACTGGAGCAACCCTGAAAGCGGCCACAGCGGTTCCGTCACCCCCGTGCGTGATGGCGTCAATTCCGCGACCGGCGCTGTTTGCCGCCAGTACCGCCAGACCATCGTTGTTGATGGCCAGGCAGAAACCGCTTACGGCACCGCCTGCAAAAACAGCGACGGCACCTGGTCGCTGGCGAACTAATCGGTATCGTGGGCTTCAACCCGATACAAAAAAGGCCCTCCATACGGAGGGCCTTTTTATTTGTCTTTATATAGCAGCTATCAGAAACCGCAGTCCGTGCTGATGGCTTTGTACGCATCGCCCGTGCCTTTGAGGCTATAGGTATCCGTCGTCAGTGTGCCGCGGCGCGACGTGCCCTTGATCACCATGCGGCTGCCTTTTTGCACGGCTTCGGCAATCGCGTCGTCAGTCGCCTGATCGGGCGCCCAGGCCATTTCGACTTCTTCGGCCTTGTTCGACAGATTGGTGGCCAGTGCATAGGTCTTGCCGTCGATAATAACGGAAACCGGCGTGCCTTCTTTCAGCGGATAGCCCATGGAAACGCTGATCACGTTTTTGGTTTTATCCGCTGCCCAGTGGGTGACAAAAACCGCAATCTTGCCGCGGTTGACGCCCTTGACGCTGGCTTCGGTTTTCTTGGGTTCGCTGGTCATGAAACAGGCCTTGCCGCCCGTGCCGGCATCGACAAAGCTATGCGCTTTCCAATCGCCGAAAACGCCGAGGGTGGCCGTATCCGCCGCCGCGAAAGCCGCGCCCGCCGAAAGCAGGAGGCTGAAAGCGAGAGTGATGACTGCTGTGTGTTTCATGCGCCAGTACCTTTTAAAATATTGAGCCTTATGAGTAACTTAGCTTTTGAGTCATCCAAAGCCAAGCAAAAACCGTAAAAAGGGCAAATATACGGGATAACATGTAAAATGACGGCCCTCTGCCCTGCCCTTGCCCCCCGCATGCCGGAAAGCCTTGCTTTCCGGCCCTTGGCGCGCCTAAAACTGCTTATGGCGCAGTCCACGCAACATGAAACGGCCAAACCGCAGGCCGCCGCACATCCGCAAACGCCCCCGCACGATGCGTTGCTGGCTGCGGTCGGCGCGCGTCAGGACCGCGATGCGTTTCGCACGCTGTTCGAATACTACGCGCCGCGTCTTAAATCCTATTTGCTGAAAACCGGCGCGAACGATGCGCTGGCCGAAGAAATCGTGCAAAACACTTTCGTCACCATCTGGGAAAAAGCCGTGCAGTACGACCCGAAAAAAGCGGCCGCCAGCACATGGATTTTCACCATCGCGCGTAACCGCCGCATCGATGCGCTGCGCCGCGAAAAATATGTCGAAATCGACAGCGACAATCCCGCACTTGAACGCGCTGCGACCGAGGCGCCTGACGACGCCTATGCCGATACCGCGACAGTCGAAAAGCTGCATGCCGCCATCGATGCCCTGCCCGAAGATCAGGCGAAGCTGCTGCGCATGGCGTTTTTCGAAGATAAAACCCATCAGGCCATTTCCGACGAAACCCGCATTCCGCTGGGCACCGTCAAATCGCGCCTGCGCCTTGCGCTTGAAAAACTGCGCGGCGGGCTTTATACGCGCAAAAAAGCGGAGGAAGGCAAATGATCGACCACTCGCTCGTCGAATTGATGTTGATGCATTACGCCGCCGGACATCTGCGCCCGACGGAGGCGCTGCTGGTTGCCTGCCATGTCGCGCTGAACCCGCTGGCACGGCGCAAACTTGAATCTTTCGAAGCTATCGGCGCAAAAATGATTTGCGAATGCCCCGAAGAAGAAACCGCGCCGGTATCGCAGGACTGTTTCGACAAAGTCCTCTCCCGCATCGAAGCGCCCGCTCCCGCTGCGCCCGCTCCCGCGCATACGCCCATGCAGCGCGACGCCGCCATTCCGCCTGCCGTCATGAAACTGCTGTGCGGCAACTGCACAGAGCGCAGCATCCGTTGGCAAAAACTGCCGAACGGCGTCGAAGCCGTATCGCTGCATGTGCCCGCCGGCAGCCCCTGCCGCCACCGCCTGCGCCTGCTGCGCCTGTCGCCGCATCAGGAAACACCCGCGCATAGCCACGCGGGCCGCGAAATCACGCTGGTGCTGCAGGGCGGCTTCAGCGACCACAGCGGCGATTACCACGCCGGTGACCTCATCGTGATTGATGACCCCGCGTTCGCCCATGCCCCCAAGGCGGGGCCGCAGGGCTGCCTGTGCCTGACTCTGACCGACGCCCCGCTGCGTTTCCGGCAGGCCAGCATCCGAATTTTCAATTTTTTCTGGCGTTTCAGAGCCTGAAAATCCCGCAAAACCGGCGCTTTAGGGCGATTTCCTGATTTGCGCTTGACTTTACGGAACGAAAAGGTATGTTCAGCCACTCGCATGGCTATCGCGCCTTTAGAGCGATTCACGGCCGCTGAGGCTATTGTGCGATTATGGAATTTAAACTCGACGACAAGATATAAACCCTAAGGACGACGACGATGGCAAAAAAAGGTCCCCGCGCGACAATCAAACTGGTCAGCCCCGATGGCGATCACGTTTATTTCAGCGAGAAAAACTCCCGCAACACGACGGATAAACTGAAACTGAAAAAGTTCAATCCAAAGAAGCGCGTGCATGAAGTTTATACCGAAGGCAAGATGAAGTAATCTTCGTCTGCCTCGCGCAAGCAAAAGGGCGGCCGCTTTCCAGCGCCGCCCTTTTTGCTGCCCGCTTTATGCCGCAGGCATGGCATCTTACCCATAGGTCTAGATAATCTTCTTGATCGTATCGCCGCTGACTTTTTCATCAGCCGGCGGCGCAGCGCCATCAGCAACGGGCGCTGCGGGGGGGCGTTCGGGCAGCTGCACATGCCCGTGGCCCATGAAATAGACGCGGTTACGGCCGCCCTCTTTCGCGCGGTACAGCTCGTCATCCGCCAGTTTCAGGACTTCTTCGACTTTCAGGTTCTGCGAACCCGTAATCATGGCGGCGCCGATGCTCACGCTGACATCGATCGGGCCGTGCGGGCCGGAGACTTCGAACTTGGTGTTGCAAATGCCCTTACGCAGACGCTCGGCCACCTGAAAGGCCATATCCTGACTGATATCGGGCAGCACAACCACGAATTCCTCACCGCCCAGACGCGCGACAAGGTCGAAGCTACGCAGGCGCTGCGACACGCGTTCGGCAAAAACCTTGAGCACGTCATCGCCGACCTGGTGGCCGTAGGTGTCGTTGATTTTCTTGAAATGGTCGATGTCCATCATCAGGCAGCACAGTGACTTGTTGCTCTCTTTGTTTTTATTAAGCAGCTTTTCGAGGTGCACCATCAGATAGCGGCGGTTGAACAGCCCCGTCAGGCTGTCGGTCAGCGCCAGCGAGAGGCTTTGTTCGTAGTTGGAGCGCAGGCGATCCTGATAGCGCTTGCGGCGGATTTGCGTGCGCACGCGCGCCAGAAGTTCGTTGCGGTCAACGGGGCGCAGAATGTAATCATGCGCGCCGATTTCAAGACCCTGCGCGATACGTTTCATGTCGGCTTCTTCGGCCACCATCAAAATCGGCACCGCGCGCGTGCGCTCGTTCGAGCGCAGATGCGAACACAGACGCAGGCCATCTTCGTTTTGCAGGTTCAGGCTGACGGTAATGATATCGAAATCGTTATGTTGCGCCATATCCATGGCCTGATCGCCACTGCGCACCGCGACGATTTCATCATCGTCGCGTTTCAGCGTTTCGATGAATTTTTCGCTCTCGAAGCTTTTATCCTCGATAATCAGCACACGCGCCTTTTCCGACGGCTCTGCCAGAAACGTGCCCTTGTTGCCGACAAAACCGAACTGGTTTGCGGTATTTTCGCGGATGCGCCATTCATCGACCGTCATTTTCAGACGCACGAGCGAGCGCACACGCGCCATCAGCGCGATATCATTGACAGGTTTGGACAGGAAATCATCGGCACCGGATTCAAGGCCGCGCACGCGGTCGGTTGCGTCTGTCAGCGCCGTCACCATGACCACGGGGATATGCGCGGTCGCGGGGCTGCTTTTCAAACGCTGGCAGGTTTCGAAACCGTCCATGCCCGGCATCATGACGTCGAGCAGGATGATGTCGGGGCTTTCCTTTTCCGCTTTCTGGATCGCTTCGGCGCCGCTGCTGGCGGTGATGACGTCGAAATATTCGCCGCTCAGCTTCGCTTCGAGCAGTTTGACGTTCGGCAGAATGTCGTCGACGACCAGTACGCGTGCTGTCATAGAATAGAACCCCGGCCTTTTGGATGCGGTAATTGAAGGCAACTGTGCGGAAGGTGGCCCTTCACTATCAACCCTAAAGCAAAATGTTAAAGGAAGAATTACCCGTTTTAAAGCCTTATTTTCAAAAGGTTATTTGATTATTTTTCGAGATGCTTTTGCACGACCTGCATGAAATCGACGATCGAGATCGGCTTGCTGACATAATCTTCGCAACCGCCCTGACGGATTTTCTCCTCATCCCCCTTCATGGCGAAGGCGGTGACGGCAACCACCGGGATGCGGCGCAGTTCGTGGTCGCTTTTGAGCCACTGGGTGACTTCCAGCCCCGATACCTCCGGCAGCTGTATATCCATGATAATCAAATCAGGCTTTTGCGCGCGTGCGATATCCAGCACCTGTCCGCCATCTTTGGTTTTGATGGTGTCATAGCCGTGCGCGCCCAGAAGATCTTCGAACAGTTTCATATTCAGTTCGTTGTCTTCGACAATCAGCACTTTCTTTTTCATAGACATCTCCCCTTGATGCCGGGCGCGCCTTATAAAACAGGGGCATGGGCGCAGCCTTCCCCCACTTTATACGCGGGGAAAGCTTAACAATCCGTTAAGATTCGTTAGCAAATTTTAAACGGCCGTCAGGGGCAGGCTTTCGCCGGCAGCGGTTCGACGGCGGTCAGGATCTGTTCGATCTTGAACGTTTTATAATCGACCAACACATGGCTGACGACGCCGTTGTCATGCAGCACCAGATCCATTTCATAGGTCGGCGACATATTTTCGTCATCCGTGGTCGGGAATACCGCCATGCGCACCAGCCATGCGTCGGCTGTCAGCAGGGATTTGTCGATCTTGTAGCCATCCGCCGGTTTTTTGGCGATGCGGCTGATAACATCTTCGGGCGTCAGCTTGCGCGTGACAATCGCATTCACTTCGACAGGGCCTTCCTTGTCGGTCCCGTCGAACAGGATAGAATGATATGTGCGTTTGCCTTCGCGCGCCGTACGGATAATTTCCTGCGTATGAAAGCTCGGCAGCACATAGCCTTTCGGCAATTCGAAATAAATATCCTGCGGACGCGTGAATTCAGCAGTTGCCGCAGTGTCTGCGTCGCGCGTGACAGAACCGCGCAGCTGTTCGGTCAGCGTGCCGTTTTCCTGCCGGTCGGAGCTGAAATTAAACTGGCTCTGGTCTTTCGCTTCCCACGATACATAGTGCGTTGTATTCACTGTCGCGGGGCGTTCGGGAAAGTAATATTCCAGCGTGAAGCGGTGGTCGGTCGTCCACGCATCGCAAACGTCATCCTGTTCATACAGCATATTGCCGCGAATATCCGTGATGCCTGCGCCGGAGCTGACGGAAACCAGCTTGATATCATAAAGCGCCTTGTGCGGCGCATAACTGGCCGCGGGCGCGGGAATGGCCTTGGCCGATGCGGCGGCGCTGCTGCCCGCATGGGCGGACTGCGCCGCCGTCAGGCATAGTCCGGCCGCCATCACGATGGTCGCCGCACACAGGCCCGCTTTATTTGAAAATCGGTACATACCCCAAATCCCCTTTTACCACTGCCGCCGCAGGCGGATACCGCCTACTTTTACCAATGTAACGCATGACAGGGTAAAAACAACCACGCCCGCACTGGCAGATTTTACCCTGCGGCAAGCCCGGCCAAGACAAACACGCCCCCGCGCCCAAGCAAGCCCCGAAGCAAGCCATTGATTTCAAAAGGAACAACCGGCGCAGCGCGATAACCATAAATCTGGCACAGATTTGGCATATACCCATGGCGTAGGAAACTCCATCCAAAGGAAAATATCATGACCGCACCCGTTGCCGAAGCCGCTCTCGCCGAAACCTCTGTGCTGCCTGCCTTCCTGTCCTCCAACACACCCGCCTTCGAACAAACGGCAACCCACCGCCTGCACAGCACCACCGCCGCGCTGCTGAGCGATGCGCAAGGCCGCCTGGATGCCGCGGAAAAAATAATCGCTGCACAGGAAAAGCGCATCCGCGAGCTGGAAGCCCTCGCCAGCACTGACGGCCTGACGGGGTTGATGAACCGCCGCGGCTTTGAAACCTTTTTCACGCAGGAACGCGCCCGCCAGCGCCGCCATGGAAAGGACAGCGCGGGTTGCCTGCTGCTTATCGACCTTGATCTGTTCAAGCACATCAACGATACCTACGGCCATGATGCGGGCGATGCCTGCCTGAAAGAAGTCGCGGAGATTTTGTCGCGCAACCTGCGCCTGCTCGATGGTATCGCGCGTTTTGGCGGCGACGAATTCGCCGTACTGCTGACGGATACCGACAGTGAAAAAGCGGCGGGCCGCATAGCCCTGCTGCGCGCGGAGCTGGACCGCATCGAAGTCGAATACCGCGGTACGGTGCTGCGTTTCGGCGCCAGCGTCGGCCTCTCCTCTGTCGATACGCAAACCCCGTTCAGCGATCTTTATCGCAGCGCCGATAGCGCGCTTTATGCCGACAAGCAAAAACGCCGCAGCGGCAAGGCCGCTTAAGCTTACCTACGAAATTTACCACGCATTACCCCCCAGAACCTTCACGCCATGACGAAGAATCCGTCATGGCGTTTTCTTTTTTAAGGATGAACAAAAATCGCGTAACTACAGTGTGGGCGGTTTGGCCGCGGGCTGCGCGGGCGCTGCATTTTGCGCCACCAGATAAGCATCGCAAGCCTCGCGCACACGTGCGAGGGTATCGGCATAATCGCCCTTGTGCAGAATACCGATGCCGCCCGCCTTGACCCAGGCGTCGATGTTTTTCTGGCGGTCATCGACAAGAATATGGTTGGGGCGCGCCAGCAATTCCTTGTCTTGCGCGCGGCAGATAATCAAATCCAGCAGCCCCCAGTGGCCCCATTGTTTTTCAACCCATGCGGCCTTGCCGTGAAAACAGGCCGTGCGCGGCGTCGGCGCGGTCAGCATGCGCACCTTGCCGAATTCTTTCATGTCTTCGTAGAATTTTTTCATACCGTCAAAGGCGGGCATGGATACCCACCAGCCGAAATCCAGTTCGTCCCATTTCGGCTGGCCTTTGGGGTCGAATTTGCCGTTGTCGCGCGCATGTTTGTCGAAATCGGACAAGACGCCGTCCATATCCAGAAAAATCTCGAAAGGCTTTTGCGCTTCCTGTGCGACTTTGAAATCCTTGCGGCTCATGGCGTGTCCTTATTTTCCGGCGGTTTGCGGCTTCGGCGCGGGGGCGGAAGCTTTGGGCAGCTTTGCCTGCGCCTGTTCGATCACGGTTTTATTTTTAACCTCGTCAAAACTCCGCACAACCGCGCTGTCCAGCCCCGTTTCAAAATTGTGGGTAATCAGCGTCGCTTCGCGGGTTTTGAAATTGAAAACCTCCGTCAAACGGTAGCCCGGCTTGCGCAGGATACTGACATGCGCAACCGTTTCATCATCCACCACCTGCCATGCAGGCGTTTGCGCATCAATATGCGCCTGAATGATATCACGCACGGCAAAGTTTTCACGCGCGGCGGCGACATCCAGCACGCTGCGCCCATCGGCGTCGTTCAGATACGTGCGCGCGCCCAGCGCCAATAGCTGGCGCACACGTTCTTCATCGTTATTGCGCGCCGCGTAAAAAAGCGCTGTCCAGCTGCCGCCCTCGCCGCCTGCATCGGGCTTCGCGCCTGCCGCCAGCAGCATATCGGCCTGCGTATCGTTTCTGGCCGCAACCGCATAGGTGAAAAGGCTGAGGCCCGTTTCGGTGCGCGCCTCGGCATGGCCGCCGGCATCCAGCAGCAGGCGCAGGATATCCGGATTGCCTTTTTTGACAGCCGTGACCATCGGCGTTGTTTCGCGGTATCCCATCTTCAGGTTCGGCTTCGCCCCCAGCGCCAGCAGCGCGGCGACCATATCGGGTTTCCCGGCATTGATCGCCTCGACCAGCGGCGCTTCCTCGCCCCAGCTGCGATGATGATTGACGTTGCCGCCTTCGGCGGCGGCTTTTTGTACCCGTGCGATGTCGCCCGCCTTCACGGCTGCCATCACCCGCGCATCCAGCGTTTCCTGCGCCGTCAAAAACACACGCAGCGA
The DNA here is from genome assembly GCA_964551435.1 of uncultured Micavibrio sp. GTDB lineage: Bacteria > Pseudomonadota > Alphaproteobacteria > Micavibrionales > UBA2020 > UBA2020. The sequence goes on along the minus strand of CAZKBS010000017.1, from coordinate 247 downwards.
TGTGAAAAACTGCCCCAGCGCCGCGCCCAGACGGCGGGTGTTTTCGCGCAGGCTGTAGGATGGCGGTGCGGTGCCCATGCAAAAAATCCTTATGAATCGCTTGTGGGAATATGCCGCCACTCTAAAAACAGGGCATTATTATGTCAATGTAAAATACAGAAAAATAAACCTGATTTTAATATTAAAAATCAGATATTTAGGGCCAAGACTCATTAAATCCACCATACGAGAGCGGCGACGAGGCAGA
>CAZKBS010000016.1:0-34506 GCA_964551435.1 uncultured Micavibrio sp. | reverse complement strand
ACTCCCCAGTACAGAGAATCACCATCCGATTCAAATCTCAAGAAATTTATTGGGTTCGGACCCTAATCGTTTCCGGAAGCGCATTTGACGCAGGTCAGGATGGTTGGATCAAGCTCCAGGCGTTTTTCCGCGATTTCTTCATCACATTTGACGCAGTATCCATAGTCGCCTTTATCTATGCGCTTGAGCGCCAGATCAATCCTTCCTAACAGCTCATGCCGTCTGCGCTCTGAAGCCAGCGCCATTTCCTGCTGCTGAATAGCATCCATGCGTGATAAGCGCCCCACCATTGTCTGATCCAGCTCAACAGGTCTTGTCGACGCCTTTGCCGATGACAAAGATGCTTCCGTGTCTTCTTTTAAGTCGTTCAGGATTTTTCTAAATCTCTCTATATTCATTATTGTTTCTTCCTGATTGAAAACAAAAACCTTGCATTATTCGCGCATATATTTATAGCGCGCGCAGTTTTCCAATCCAAGGTGCCGATTAATGTAACGACAGACCCAAAATTCATTGAATCGTTCACTGCCTTGAGTGAACCCCTTCAACGTTTTAATTTTGGAGCAATCTGTCTACATGGTATCCCTATCCATTTCCTATATCAAACAAAACTGGCTTGGCAACGTACGCAATGATCTGCTTGCGGGCATGGTTGTCGCGTTGGCGCTTATTCCCGAAGCCATTGCCTTTTCAATTATCGCAGGCGTAGATCCGAAAGTCGGCCTTTATGCCTCATTCTGTATCGCCGTTGTCATCGCCTTGGTGGGTGGACGGCCTGGTATGATTTCAGCGGCAACCGGTGCAATGGCGCTGGCGATGGTGACGTTAGTCAAGGAACATGGCCTGGATTATCTGCTTGCGGCAACTATTCTGACAGGCGTCCTGCAAATCATTGCTGGTGTATTCAAACTAGGCAGCCTGATGCGGTTTGTTTCACGCTCGGTCGTCACAGGCTTTGTCAATGCACTGGCAATTTTGATATTCATGGCGCAGATGGACGTGCTCACAAGCCTGTTTATCGAGAAGGGCATCCCCGACCACATCCGCTCCGACAACGGCTCCGAGTTCACGGCCAAGCCGATACGGGCGTGGCTGAAACGGCTCGGCGTCAAAACGCTGTACATCGAGCCGGGCTCGCCGTGGGAGAACGGCTATAACGAAAGCTTCAACGGCAGGTTCAGGGACGAGTTTTTGAAAGCGGAAGTTCTCTATTCGCCGAAGGAGGCGGAGGTGTTGTCCGCGCAATGGCGACATCTTTACAACCACATTCGTCCGCATAGCAGCCTTGGCTACAAGCCGCCTGCGCCACTAGCAAGAGCGCCTCGCATGGCAGCGCCGACCTGCGCTGACGCTCCGGTCGCCGATACCATGCGATCAGGCGGAAAAGTACCTATTGGGGGTGGACTCCAAAATGGGGGTTGACCACGGTAAACACATACTCGATGCGAAGCCACGCGTGATGAATGGCATCTCGGTTGCCGGAACGGTCGCGATTTTCATGGTGGGGGGCGGCCTGATGTTTCACGGCATTCCCGTGCTTGGCTCTGAATCAGCTCGACGCTCGCTGGTGTTATTTCATCCCCCTACATGCAAAGCGTTGCAAAGCTGGGGGTTGGCTTTGTTACAGGCCTCAGCACAGGACTTTCATTTTACACGGCTGAATCGGGAGTAAAAGCGATCTGGAAAAAAGCTTTCCCCGCCCAACAAAAAACGGCGGAAGGCACGCCACAAAAAGCCATCGCATACGCAAACCAGATACAGAAAAAACTCGCTCATGGCCTGTCGTATCGCGCGCAAAAAAATCAAACAGCTGTTTAATAAAACCGCCGCACGCAGGGCTGCAAATAATCCGCAGCCGGAAACTCCGGCAAAAAACGCAGATGCTGTGAAAAAGAATACGCACGCCCCCAAATAAGCATAGCACTTTATCGCATGACCTGATTATTCATCCGAGCAAAGCCGATACGGCTTTATAGTAAAGCGGTATGCCGAAAGTGATATTAAAAGGAAACGTGAGCGCGAGGGACATCGGCAGGTAAACCGCCGGCTGCGCTTCGGGCAGCGCAATACGCATTGCGGCGGGCACTGCGATATAAGACGCGCTTGCACACAGCACGGTAAACAAAAACCCTGTGCCTGTATCAAGCCCCATCAGATACGCCATACCAACGCCGAAAACCGCCGACAGCACGGGCATATAAAACGCAAACGCCGCCAAAGACAGCGAAAACCCCCTAACCTGCGGAAGGCTTCGCGCCACCAAGAGCCCCATATCCAGCAAAAACAGGCACAGCACGCCCTGAAACGGCGCGATGAGGAAGGCGTCGAGGGATTTTACGCCCTTGTCACCGGTCACCCAGCCAATCAAAAAGGAGCCGATAAGCAAGACAATCGCCCCGTTTGTCAGCACATCGGCGATGAGTTTGCGTCTTTGCGCCGCATCGCACCTGATCTGCGCGCCACGCGCCAGCAGCAGGCCGGAAACAATCGCGGGCGCCTCCATCAGCGCCAGAATGGCGACGATATATCCGGCGTAGGCTATCTCGTTCAAATTAAGAAAAGATACGGCGGTGACAAAAGTGACCATGCTGATGGAACCGTAATGCGCGGCAACAGCGGCGGCCGTGGCGCGGTCGATAGTCGTTGTTTGTTTAAGCATCACATACCCGAGCAAGGGCTGCGCAAAGCCGAACAGCACACCGGCGGCCGCCGTGCAGAGCATGGTGGCATCAATTCCGCCGTGGCTGGCCAGCGCCGCGCCGCCTTTGAACCCGATCGCCATCATCAGATATAAAGACAGATAGCGGCTGATGCTTTCGGGCACGCTGAGGTCAGATTTGATCACCCCCGCCACGACACCGAGGGCGAAGAACAGAATCGGCGCGGTCAGGATGTTCTGCAGAAAAAGATCGAAAATATTCATTTTTTGTCCTTTCCCGTCCGTATTACCCCCTTTTCAGAAATTGGAAAAATTAATATAATTAATCAACATCATAAAATTATCTCATGACAGGTGCCCGATGCCATTTCACATGGATAGCTTGCTGCTCAAAAGCTTTATCGCCGTCGCCGAAACCGGCAGCTTCAGCCAGGCTGCCGATATTGTCGGCCGCACGCAGTCGGCGGTCAGCCTGCAGATTAAAAAACTGGAGGAGTCGGTCGGTTGCGCGCTGTTCGAGCGCAGCAACCGTAACGTCTGCCTGACGGAACAGGGCGAACTGTTCCTCGGCTATGCACGGCGGATGATTGAACTGCAATGGGAAGCCTTCAGCCGTTTGAACGAGCCGGATATCGCCGGCAATATCACGCTGGGTACACCCGAAGATTTCGCCACGCATTACCTGCCTAAAATATTATCGACCTTTGCCCTGCACCATCCGCAGGTGCAGCTGAACGTCGAATGCGACCTGACATTGAACCTGCTCAACGGCTTTAAAAAGGGCAAATTCGATATCATTCTGGTCAAGCGCGACCCCGAAAAAGTCAAAGGCGGCACCCGCGTATGGCGCGAACCGCTGGTCTGGGCAGCGCAGGACGGATACAAACCGAAGGATACCGTGCAGCTTGTCCTCTCGCCGCAGCCGTGCATTTACAGGGCGCGTGCGCTTGCCGCACTCGACCGCGTGCGCCGGCCGTGGAATATTATTTACACAAGCCCCAGCCTTGCCGGCACCATCGCGGCCGTGCGCGCCGGATTGGGCATGACGGTTTTGCCATCAACGATGATACCCGAAGGATTGGCATCGTTGCGCGGCATGCACAGACTGCCCACGCTGATGCACTCAGAAATCGCACTGATGAAAAAAGACAACCTGTCCGAAGCCGCACGCATGTTTGCACAGCACATCGCCCTGTCGCTCGAAAATCTGTCATATCATGAAAATTAATCATTAATAATCTGAATTGATGAATATAATTCATACACGCGCCGCAACGCTTGCGCAAACGGCGCATGCATATCATCTTCTTTACAATTCCAAACGAATTGAAAAGGAGATGCCTGATGAAAAAAACTTTTTACTTTCTTGCGGTTTCCATCTGCGCCATCGGCATGACGGCAACACTGCCCGCCGCTGCCAAATCTGTGAAAGCTGCCGATGCGGCGATCAGCGAAAAACAAATTGATACCGCCTACCGTCAGTGGTGCGATGGCCTGATGGCTATTGCCGACGCTCATAAAAAGGGGGCGGATTACCGCGCGGCGGCCGAAAAAATGCTTGCCGATAATTATCTTTTTCAGGATGGCAAAATTCTTTTCAAACCCACATTAGCGCATGGGGATCAGACTTTCCGCCTTGATCATGAAGGCGCTCTGTCTTACTTCGTCGGCGGCAATCCGAAATATGCACAGGATATCGGCTTCGCCCTGCGCGGGTGGACAGCCTGCCGCTACAAGATTGCCGGTACCATCGTTGAAAACGATATCGCCCTTTCAATGGCGAATGTATGGGTGACGGACAGCAAGGGCAGCGATGTGAAAGTCGACAAAACCCTCGTTTTCAAAAAAGACGCAAACAACAAACTGCGGCTGATCGCGCATATGTCAGCCCTGCCCTACACGCCGCCCGCAGAATAACCACTTCACGGCATCCCCCGGGATGAAAAATCTACGGCATTTTCATCCCGGGGCAGCGCCAAGTAATTTAATATACCAATTTAAATCAGCACCTTAGCCTTTATTGACATAGTCCATTTGCGATATTACTAATGGTGCTATTCCCGTTTTCAACACCGAGGTATAAAAGAATGGCCACTTCCAAGCGTCCCGTAACGCAAGAACTGAAGACTGCATTTTCTTCTGCGGCAGACTATGAAATCAAGCGCCGCGAAGTGCGTACGGCAGAAGATCTCGCCCGCGCCCGCAAACAAGCCCAAAAAGAACGCGCCGAGAAAAAGGCCGCAGACGCCAAAGCGCGCGAGGACGCACGCTACGAGAAAAAAATTATCGCCATTTTCAAAGAAGCAAAAAAAATCTACGACAAAGCCTTTGGCGAGAGCGGCTCTTTCGTCGCTACGCTCAAAGATAACCAGCTTAAAATCGAACACATGGGCGAAAGCCAACTCGCAAAACCGAGTCCGGCGTTCGCTATTGCGCGCGATTTCGAACCGACGTACCTCCATGGCCGCTTCGGCAAAATCATTACCGTCAAGAACGGCGCGCTTTTTCAGCGCTGCTGGGGTATGTCCATTGATCCTCAATACAGAAACTACACGCTACCCATGAGAGAAGATGAACTGCGCGCGGCATTGATGGGCCCGATTATGGCCTTCGGATCCAAAGAGGATCTGGAGAAGGTCAAAACCCTGCAAAAGCCCGCCGCGCCCGCCATGACGGCAAAGAAAAAGACGACGCGCGCACCCAAACCGCGCTAATCGCCGCAACCTTCGCATAACAAAAAGCCCCCTGTTTTTTTACAGGGGGCTTTTTTGTATATCATTTTTCAGCTTTTCAGCCTTTGTCCTTATCCGCCAATATCGCCGCCGCCACACCTGCCGCGCTGGCTGCAGGCAAACCATGCTTGAGGCGCAGCAGGTTCAGCGCCCGCGCCTCTTCGTCGGTCAGGCTGCGCGGGCCGATTTTTGCCATGAATTCGACGATTTCTTCGGGCAGTTGTTTGCTTCCAGCTGACGTCATGCACGCCCCCCAGGCCCTTTGGGCTTATCCTGACGACGGTCATCGGCGGCGGCGGTGTCCTGCGGCTGCACGTATTTTTTCGCATCCGCACCGCCCAGAATAAACGCCGCGCCCGCAGGGTTACCGATGGCATAGCTGTTGAACGCGGCCTGAAACGCGCGTACCGGCGTATAATCGCCTTCAAGCGCGCCTTGTTTGTAAAGCTGGTAGAGCACCGCGCCGCGGTACTGTTCCATCATCGCATCGGCGCGCGTACGCAGGTTGCCGATAAAAACGCCGCCGCCTGTACCCGGCATTTGCGGATCATAACTGACGGCGGCGCCGACCACGATGGCATGAATACCGTTGACGCGGCCCTTGACGATATCATCGCCAAAAACATACGTCCGCTCTTTCGGGTCACGGATATCGGCAAAAGTATTCAGATTTTTTTCTTCCAGATACTGATACACATCCTGATCGACATATCCGCCGTTTTGCGACAGGAATTTGGCAATCGGGGATTTGTTCAGCTGCGCGATGCGTTCCTTGATTTCGCTGCGCGCCTTGTGGATCAGCGCCTGCGAGGCGAACCAGATGCGGCCCTGCCCGTCCGTGCCCCCTGCCGGAAGCAGGACGGAGAAATTACCCCCGCCGTGATGCGCAATCGCAAAGCTGGAACGCGCCTGACGCGGTACACCCGCCGCATGGATGGCGCCGCCAATCACTTCGTGCGCGATATGGCGCAGTACGATGTCGGCGTTATGATGACCAAGGGCGCTGTTGAGCCCCGCAAGGTTATGCACGGAAACCGCCATCGCCTGCGGCATCACCTGCTGCATGCTTTTAAGACCCGCAGTGCGCAGCGCGGCGTCAATATCAGAATGGTGTACGGTCACCTGCGCGCGGAAATCCTGCGCATCGGCGGCGGCGTTATCAATCATGCGCACCATGCCGACAGGCATCATCACCTGCGCGGAGGGGTCTTCGGGCGCAAGTCCGCGCACGCTGAGTTTTAGGAAGTGCAGCGCCGCAGGCGACAGGGCAATCCCCTCTTGCTCGAAATGTTCAAGCGCGCGCGCGACATAGCGGCGTTCCAGACTGTCGGACGGACGAATACCCATGGGCCTGAACGGGCCGCCCAGTTTGTCGGTATCCAGAATTTGCGGCAAGACCGCCACCGCCATGGCAAGGCGGCCCAGCTGCGCCATCGTTTGCGCCGCATAGTTTTTGAAACCATCCACACCCTGCGGCAATTCGGGATTATATTCGGGGTTCATATCGCGCAGCGCATGCGCCGCTTTTTCCGCGCTCTTCTGCGCCTTGGCGATTTCGAGGTCGATCACATCATCCGCCGACAGGCCGAGCGGCATGCGCAAAAGCCCGAAACGCAGCTTGCCCTCTGCCTCCGCCGCGACAGCTTCGCGGTCAATCATGCCGAGGCGCATCATGCCGAGCTGGTTTTTCATCTCGGTAATGCGTGCATCCAGTTCCTGTATAAGCGTACCCGGATTGAAAATCTTGTGCATATCCTGCACGGCGAGCGCCGCGCCAAAACCCGCACGGCGCGGATCTTCGGGCGCTTTGAGGTGCGGATGATCCTGCAGCCCCATGGCCGCCACGCGCTTTTCGATATTCGCATGCAAGACATCGGATAGACGAAGCTGTTCCGCCGGTTCGGAAACGCCGGTAATCAAAATCCGCAGTTCATCCCCGCCCGTGCGGATGGGCACGATGCGGGCATCGGGATACATGGCGGCGATATCCGCCGTCATCCCCGCCGACAGTACGCGCACGGCAAGGTCGGTCAGCACCTCCGCTTCGCGCTGCGGGATATCGAGGGGCAGAACGGATTTCTCGCTTGCCAGTTTTTGACGGAAATAATCGTTAGTGCCGCCCATGTTGGAAAAATCGACTTCAACCATGGTCATCGGCATGCCGGTCTGCTGTGCATACAAATGCGCAAGCGCCGTGGCCAGATAGGCGTGTTCCTTGCTCAGATATCCGGTCACCGCTTCGGGTTTGTTGCGCGATAGTTCGGTGTCGCGGATAAAGCGCGTCAGACGTTCATCGGCACCCGGCAGATATTTTTCAATCAGCGCGGCCTGCGTTTCGGCGGGCGTCAAAAAACCGTGACGCTGCCAGATATCATTCAGATCTTTGAGAACATCGACCTTCGACGACGGTAAATGCGACAGATCAGCCGACGGATAATCGCGCAGGATTTTACCGCGCTGGGTATCGTCCAGCACGAAATGGGCGAAGAAGCGATCAATGGAATCGCCCTCTAGCACCTGCTGCCATGCCTGCGCGCCAGCCATCAGACGTCTCCGCCTGTACCGGACAAACGCTTGATTTTTCTACGTTTGTTCAAAATCAACCCTTTTGCTTTACAGATTATAGGCCGTAAAGGCTTATTTTTTCTTAATAATACCACGAAGCTGGCAAAGACACATCACAATCATCGGCTTTTTTTGCGGCGTCGCAACACATGTTTCTGAAATTCAACATGGAAACAGTCGCCCTTTGCCCCTATGGTTAAATCATTCCGACACAACAGATACGGGTTTTAATGTTCGTCCTGAAACACAACGACAGCTTCGCCATTCTTGACGAACATGGCGATATGCAAGGCCGCAACGAAATCGACCATGACATCGCCGATGGGCTGATATGCCGCGATACGCGCCTGCTCGCCCGCAGCGAACTGCGCATCGACGGCAAGGCACCCGCGCTGGTTGACAGCTACATCTGCCCTTTTAACACGGTATTCGAGGCGAAATTCCAACGCAGCGAGAACGATCCGCAACCGGAAATCTGGCGCGGCATTTTTCTGTGGCAGGATGCACTTTACGAAGAAATCTCCGTCATCAATCACAGTGGCGAAGATATCACCCTGCGCATCGGGTATATTTATGACGCCGATTTCAAAGACCTGTTTGAACTGCGAGGCGCCAAACGCCCCGCAAGCGGCACACGCGGCGCGCCGCAAATGACCGATAGCGGCCTGCGGTTTGATTATACGGGCCTTGATGGCCGTCCGCGCAGCTGCTGCCTGTCGTTTTCGGAGGCTCCCGCGCAAAACGGCGCGCTGACCGAATTCACGCTGGATATTCCGGCGGGCGCCACGCGTAGTCTATATATATGCGCCAGCCATATTCCGGTGCCGATTGACCAGCATGTGTTTGAAGCGCAAAAATCCGAAGCCCTCGCGCATATCCAGTCGCACCTCAACCGGCAGGCGGATATTCAATCGTCCAATCCCGTTTTCAATGACTGGACGCAGCAGAACGCCGTAGACATCGCGCTTCTGACATCGGAAACGCCGCACGGGCTTTACCCTTATGCGGGGATTCCGTGGTACAGCACGCCTTTTGGACGCGACGGCATTATCACGGCGTTTCAAATGCTCTGGCAGGATCCGGATATCGCGCGCGGGGTTTTGCAATTCCTGGCTGCACATCAGGCGACAGAAACCAGCGCCTTTCACGACAGCGCCCCCGGTAAAATCCTGCATGAAATACGTCAGGGCGAAATGGCCGCCTGCAAGGAAATTCCGCATACCCCCTATTACGGCACGGCGGATGCCACGCCGCTGTTCGTGTTTCTGGCGGGCGCGTATCTGGAGCGCACGGGCGATACAGATTTTATCGCCGGACTGTGGCCCCATATTGAAAAAGCGCTGGCATGGATAGACACGCACGGCGATATCGACGGCGACGGGTTCGTCGAATACCTGCGCGGCGCGGATAGCGGCCTTGGCAATCAGGGCTGGAAAGATTCCGTGGATGCGATTTCGCACGAAGACGGAAAACTGGCCGAAGGCAGCATCGCCCTTTGCGAAGTGCAAGGCTATGTCTATGCCGCCCGCCGCGCTGCATCGCGCATCGCCCGCGCGCTCGGCATGCCGGATAAAGCGGAAACGCTGATGCGGCAGGCAGAACAGCTGAAACAGCAGTTCAACGATACCTTCTGGCAGGAAGACATGGGCATCTATGCCCTCGCGCTCGACGGCAGCAAAAAACCCTGCCGCGTGCGCGCATCGAACGCCGGGCATTTGCTGTTTTGCGGCATCGTGCCGGAAGAACGCGCAACGCGCGTCGCCGATATGCTGATGGCGGAGGACATGTTCAGCGGCTACGGCATCCGTACACTGGGCAGCAGCGAAAAAAGGTACGAGCCTGTCAAAAACCCGCAGGGCTATCACAACGGTACGGTCTGGACGCATGACACGGCGATATGCGCTGCAGGGCTTGCTAAATATGGCTTCGAAGACCGCGCCGCCAAACTGATGGGCGCGCTGTTCGATGCCGCGCGGCATTTCCCGCAAATGCGCCTGCCCGAATTGTTTGGCGGTTTGCCGCGCGACGCCGCGGGCACGCCGCCCGCCCCCTATCCGGTTGCCTGCAACCCGCAGGCATGGGCCAGCGCATCGCAATCGCTGCTGCTGCAATCCATGTTGGGCCTGCGTATTGACGGCGCGGCCAAGACCGTCACCCTGCACCGCCCGCAACTGCCCGCATGGCTGACCGAACTGGAAATCAACGGCCTGCGCATCGGCGATGGCGACATCTCGCTGCGCTTCCAGCGTCATGAAGACGGCGTTGACATCACGCGCACCGGCGGCAGTTCCGACATCCGCCTCGATATCGAATGGCCCGAAGAAATCGGCGATATCCGCCACGTTGATACCCTGCCCCGCCACAAGCACAGAGGATAACCCCATGACCGGCCCCGCGCATAGCAAGCAATCCCCCATCGCCGATGCTGAACGCAATGCCGAAACCATCCCCGCGCGCTGGTACCACGACGCGCAGATGTACGAAGCAGAGAACGATAAAATCTTTTTCAGCGAATGGCTGATTTTCTGCCATGACGCGCTGCTGCAGGAACCGGGCAGTTATGTCGCCTATACCATCGCAGGGCGGCCTGTGATGGTCATCCGCGGCAAGGACGGGCAGCTGCGCGCGTTTCACAACGTCTGCCGCCACCGCGCCTCCATGGTGCTGCGCGAGGGACATGGCAAAGCCGAAGCCCTGCGCTGCATCTATCACGGCTGGGTTTACGACAGCGAAGGCTGCCTGAAAAAAGCGCCCAATTTCGGCGGCGATGAAAAGGCGCTGTGCGACCGCACGTCGCTATTCCCCATCCACCTGCGCCAGCTGGGCCCGCTGGTGTTTATCTGCATGGCCGAAAACCCGCCGGATTTCGAGGCGAGCCTTGGCGATTTGCCCGCCGCTATCCGCAGCGTCGATTTGTCGGCATACAAATTTTATGACATGGCGACGCATCCCCTCGCCTGTAACTGGAAAACCTATATCGAGAATTATATGGAGGGGTATCATATCCCCGCCATCCATCCCGGCCTGAACCGCGATATCGATTTTTCTACCTACCGCGTTATTCCCGAAAACCGCATTGCGCGGCATGAAACGGGCCTGCGGGCGGAACGGGCGGAAGACGCCGTGAACAACGGCCTCTGGGTCTGGGTATGGCCGAACTGCGCCCTCAATATATATAAAAACGGCATGAACCTTGAACTGGTCATCCCGACGGGGCCGGAAACGACGGAGCTGAGATATTGCTATCTCTTCACAGATATCTCGCCGGACAAAGAGGCGGAAAACCGCCGCACCATCGACGTCAGTCTTGAAGTCACGCGCGAAGACATCGAACTTTGCGAAATCGTGCAAAAGAACCTGCGCGCGGGTATCTACGATACCGGCGAATTGTCGCCGCGGCATGAAAACGGCGTGGTTTATTTCCATGACATGGTGCGCGCCGCCCATAAAAAGGCGCGTCTGTAATACACCGAAGACTCTGAAAAGAATCATATTTTTCCCGCCCGCGCTTTTTTATGCGTTTTGCGATTCGCAAACCCCTTGCATGCGCGGCGCGGCTGATTCATTATCGGGACAGGGAGTATTTGGCTGATAACAACAAGAAGGGGAAAAACCATGCCCGCTATGACCTTTTCATCCGCGCCGCTGCGCGTGACGCTTGCCGCTGTTTGCCTGATATCGCTCGGCGCCTGCACGAATATGACGCATACCCAGCAGCGCGTGGTTTCCGGCGCTGCCGTGGGCGCGGCCGCCGGCCTTGGGATTACGGCCGCCACGGGCGGCTGCATCAGCTGCGGCGCGGCTGTCGGGACGGTTGTCGGCGCAGGCGTCGGCTATATCGTCGACCGCGCGAACCAGTAACCAGACTTTAAAAAATCAGGAGTTTCCCGCCATGTTCAACGCCGTTCAAAAAACCTTGATGGCAGGTACTTTCGCTTGCGCCCTTCTGCTGCCCTTCGCGGCGCAGGCGCAGGAACGCCCGCTGCCGCTACCGCCGCAGGTTTTGGAAATCACGGTGCAGGAAAAAATCTCCGCCGCACCGGAACTGGCGTATATCAATGCGGGCGTCATGACCACGGCAAAAACCGCGGCAGAGGCCATGCAGGAAAACGCCAAGCGCATGAACGCCGTCTTCGACAGCCTGCGCAAGGCCGGCATCAAGGACAAAGACCTGCAAACATCCGGCATCCAGCTGAATGCGCAGTATGATTACAGCCGCAGCAGTAGCGGCGACGGGGAGCCGAAACTGACGGGCTATCAGGCCGTCAATACCGTCAACATCACCGTGCGCGACCTTGCCAGCCTTGGCAAGACGCTGGATGCAACCGTTGCCGCCGGCGTCAACCAGATCAATGGCCCGACCTTTGACGTGAGTGACCGCGAAGCGCATCTGGACAAAGCCCGCGCCGCCGCCGTCGCCAATGCCAGCAAACGCGCCGATATCTACGCCAAGGCCGCCAACCTGAAATTGCGTAAAATCATTTCTATCAGCGAACAACCCATGCACGGCGGCCCCGCCCCGATGCCGATGATGCGCGCCATGGCGATGGATAGCGCCGCCGCCGCACCGACGCCCATCGCCCCCGGCACGCTGGACATCGGCCTTGCCGCCCTGATACGCTTCGAACTCGGAGAATAAAACCGGAGTTCATCGTCCATGCATCGCCGCCACAAAAAACCCTATGCCGTCATTTTCGTGGCCGTGCTGCTGCTTGTCGTATCGGGCGCGCTTTGGGATATGCACAAACTGAACAATCCGGAGGCGGAGCCGAAAACACCGCTACGTTACCATTATGTGGACGACGCCGGCGATTTCGCCCGACTGCCACGCGACACCAGTCCGCTGTTCATGAAAATCGGCACCCTGCACAAACAGACAGATGGCACCTACACCCTCGAAAATAACGACATCGAACCCATCACCCTGCCGCAGCGCGAGGTGAACCTTGTCATCAGCTTCAGCGACCTGCCCTCAGCTATGGCCAGCTTTGGCGAAGCCATCGAGCAGGAAATCAACCGCTGGAAACGCAAGAACAACAAAATTGTCGAGGTCGTTCTCGACTGGCAAACCGATACGCCGGATACAGGGCGCCTGCTGGCCGCGGCGCAGGCACTGCGCCAGAAATTGAAAATGGATTTCTGGATCGGCGTGACGCTCAAACGCGGCTGGTTTGAAGCTGACCCCGCGCAGGCACAAACCATCGTTACAACCGAAAGCCGCGGCGTCAGAAGTTATGTCTATTCCATCCCCGAAGCCACCAAAGACGGTGAAACGCTGGAGCAAACCATCGCGGCGCTCGACAGCTTCGGTATCCGCTACCTGCTGCGCATCGCGGAACCGCCCGCCCCGAAAGAAGCCCAGCGCCTGATCGAAACCCACGAAAAGCTTCTCGGCTTCGTCGGCCAGCCCTGATATTGCCGCGCGGCAAATGCCGCCTATATAATGCCGCATCAAACACGATCGCGGAGGATACGGACATGACACTCGATATCGGCGACAAACTGCCCGCCTTCAAGGCAGAGACTGCCGAAGGCCCCATCAGCAACAAAGACCTGAAAGGCAGCAACGTCGTCATCTATTTCTACCCCAAAGACGACACGCCCGGCTGCACGACCGAAGCCTGCGAATTTCGCGACAACCTGCCCAAGTTCAAGAAGATGAACGCCAAAGTTTATGGCGTGTCGAAAGACAGCATCAAATCCCACGAAAAATTCGCGGGCAAGTATGAACTGCCCTTTACGCTCATCAGCGATGAAAGCGGAGAAATGTGCGAGGCTTTCGGCACTTGGGTCGAAAAGTCGATGTACGGCAAGAAGTATATGGGCATCGAAAGAGCCACCTTTCTGGCCGACGACAAGGGCGTTATTCGCCAGATCTGGCGCAACGTAAAAGCCAAAGGTCACGCTGAAGAGGTTTTGGCCGCCATTAAAAAGATTAAATAAATCAATGCAATAAAATCAAAAACTTCAGGATTTTGATTTAAAGTAAAAAATTAAAAAAGGGTAAAGATTTCACTTGCCGAATCGATTCAAATTATGTAATTTTTGAATCACTACACAGAATTACAGATTTGAATTGGCCGAACCTCTGGTTCGCCAGGGTAACCGAGCAGGCAGCTAAACTCCCCTGAAACCCCAAAACCCCACTTGGTTACCCAAAAATCCGAAAACCCCCGGCACAGCGTCCGGGGGTTTTTGTTTTTCGGTTTGCTTGTTGGCTCGCCTCAGCCTGCACGCTTGAGGGTCAGCAGCGTTTTGATCTGTTCGCTCAGGCGATTGAAATCGACTGGCTTCTCGATATACGCCGCAGGGCGCAGATGTTCGACCGCTGCCTTGTCGCGCGGGTCTGTCAGCGCGGTCAGGAAAACGAACGGGACTTCGTCATATTGAGGGTGCGCGCCGCGGATACGTGACAGCACGTCATAACCCGACATGCCCGCCATCGCCCGGTCGCAGAGTACGAGATCCGGCTCGTTCTCCAGAAACTTTTGCAGGCCTTCCTCGCCGTTGGCCGCCTCGATGACTTCGTAGCCCTGCACGCTCAGCTCGTCGAGCAGCATTTCGCGCACCGGCGCCTCGTCTTCGATCAGCAGTATCTTGGTCATCGCAAACTCCCTCTGCATTTTTTGCATTGCCCACATATTCCGTATCCCCTCTTTTTTGCGGCGTCATCTTTTTACCATAAAGATGGTTAATGCAAGATTAACAGCCCCAAAAAATCGTCCCCCGCCGAAAGTCTTTCTTTTTATTGTTCTATTGTTGCAGTCCCTGCTCTCCCTGCGGTGCGGCGGCATGGCTGGCGGAAACCGCCTTCGGATCGACCACGCCTTCGCGCGGCAGCGTAACGGTCAACGCCGTACCGACACCGACCTTGCTGCGCAAGGAGATGGAGCCATTATGCAGTTCCACGAATTGCTTCACAAGACTTAAACCAAGGCCGGAGCCCGGAATTCCACCGGATGTCGAGGCGCGGAAGTATTTGCCGAAAATCCGCGACTGTTCATCCTCGGGAATACCGACACCGTAGTCCGTGACTTCGATAACCACATGCGGCCCCTCGGCAAAAGCCATGACTTCGACAACCGGACTCTGCGGCGAATATTTGACCGCGTTCGACAGCAGGTTCGCCATCATCTGGCGGATGACCTTGCCATCCAGACGCATCACGGGCGGCAAATCGCGCATGGACAATTTAATCTGGTGCGACGGCGAAATATCCTGCTGGTCGGTGCAGGCTTCTTCGATGACCTGCGCCAGATTGCAATCTTCTATCTCCACCGTCAGCTTGCCCGATTCAATCATATGCGCGGACAGCAGCGTTTCGATAAGCCGTATCAGGCGCTCCACCGCCGAGCGGATGGTGACCGCCCGACGCTCCAGCATTTCGCGCGGCAAAGTCGTACCGCGGCTGAGGATAATTTGCGCGTTGCCGTCGATAATCGTCAGCGGCGTGCGGAATTCGTGACTGACCATCGAGATAAAGGTTCTTTGCTGCTCGACGATGTCTTTCTCTTTTTCAAGCGCGGCAGCCAGTTCCGCCGACTGCGCGGCCAGCAAGGCCTGCTGGCGTTTGTATTCGGAGATATCGGTGGTGGAAACAACGATCTCCCCCGTGCTGGCCATGCGGCGCGCCTGCAGGCGCACCCACTGGCCACTGGCAAGGCGGAATTCGCGCGTGCCCTGCGGGTTTTTCCACCACTCCCGCATCTGGATATAACGGGGGTCGTCTTTGGACAAATGCACTTCGTCCGCCATCAGGTCAAAGGCGTCGAGGATATGCATGCCGTGCAGCTTGGGCGCGCTTTTGGGATAGCGCAGGAAATAGTGCTGGCTCATGAAACTGATGCAGCCCTTGCTATCAATGGCTATCAGCGTGTCCGGGCTGGCGGCCAGCACGGTATCGGCGCGCTGGTTGGCGGCTTCGGCTTCGCGCGTGCGCTTCTCGATCAGCTCTTCCAGATGGCGGCGGTATTTCTCCAGCTCCATCTCCGCCTGCTTTTGCTCCGTCACATCGCGGAAGTTGAACACCACCGCCTGCACGGTCACATTCGATAATAGGTTGGAGCCGATAGCCTCCAGATTGCGCCAGCTGCCCGCCTTGTTGCGCATCTGGAATTCCAGCGACATGCCGGCGGCGTTCGGCTCCGCCAGCAGGCGGTTGAAATTCTGGCGCATGATGTAGCGGTCGCTGTCATGCACGAAATCGAAAATGGTCTGGCCGAGGACTTCCCAAGCATCAAAGCCCATCTGCCGCCCGAAGGCCGGACTGGTATAAAGCACCGTCCCGTCGGCATCGAGCAGGATAATCATATCGTGCGCATGCTCGATGATGCCGCGGAAACGCTCCTCGCTTTGCTCGATCAGCGCCTCGGCATCCGCGAGGTCTTTGAGCGCGAGGAGTTTTTCGAGAAGATGCCGCCCCACGGGGGATTGCAATTCGGCAAGGCTCATGACCTCGTCGACCCCCGCCTTCATAAAGGCGCGGCGGCTGTCCTCGTCGTGGTCATCGTCGAGCAGAACCTGCGTATGACCGGCAAACAGACCCGTGATCTGCTCCAGCGTGTCGATGGCCAGCGGTGGCACGTTATTTATAAAGACAAGATCGGGCGCGGGATCGGGCACCCCCAGCCCGTCGAAGCCGACGGTGGTAAAGTGCGGTGTATAACCCTCGATATTATTTTGCATAATAGACTCAAGTGCCGCCTGCGTCCCCGGCGCGGCCGATATCACCAGACTATTCAGGATTTTGCCCATCCCGTATAAAACTCCCTTTGCGGCAGTATAACCGCTTCACAGTATCGTGGAAACCGGTTAAAAAGCTGTTGCACGGGGCTGTGCCCCCGCCTTTCAAAAATCTTGAAAGATGTGCTTGTAAATTGCTTGACATAGTAGGTTTTACGGGTATATTGCGACATCTCGGATGGAATCCGGGCGCGCATGCGTGCCTTTGCCATTCGCACGAATTTACAACAAACACTTGAAATGAAACGGTTATAGCTATGTACGCAGTCATCAAAACCGGTGGTAAACAATACCGCGTCCAGAAAGACGATATTATCGAAGTCGAACTGCTCGACGCTGAAGTCGGCGCATCCGTCACGCTGGACGAAGTCCTGCTGGTTGGCAGCGAAGGCAAAGCCAAGATCGGCGCCCCCACTGTTGCAGGTGCAAGCGTCAAAGCTGACGTCCTGAACCAGAAAAAAGGCGACAAGATCATCGTTTTCAAAAAGAAACGTCGTCAGAACTATCGCCGTAAAAACGGCCACCGTCAGCACATCACCGTGCTGAAAATCACGGACATCAAAGGTTAACAACAACTCGATACGAGATAGACTTTAAGGAGTAATACGTCATGGCTCAGAAGAAAGCCGGTGGTAGTTCGAGAAACGGTCGCGACTCAGCCTCGCAGCGACTTGGCGTAAAACGCTACGGCGATCAACTCGTCCTTGCTGGCAACATCCTCGTCCGTCAGCGCGGCACCGAATTCCATGCGGGTAAATTCGTCGGCATGGGCCGCGATCACACCCTGTTCGCAAAACGTGACGGCTTGGTAAAGTTCCACAGCGGCGTCAAAGGTCGCCGTTACGTGTCGATCGTTCCGATCGACACGGAAGACGCTGCCTAATTCCGGCGTCACAGCGCATTCATAAAAGCCGGGGAAAGACCTTCCCCGGCTTTTTGTTAGGTTTTAACGGATGAAATTCCTCGACGAAGCAAAAATATATCTAGAAAGCGGCAAAGGCGGCCCCGGTTGCGTGGCCTTCCGCCGCGAAAAGTATATTGATATGGGCGGCCCCGACGGCGGTAACGGCGGGCGCGGCGGCCATATATGGTTCGAGGTGGTGGCCAACCTGAACACCCTCATCGATTTCCGCTATACCCAGCATTTCCGCGCCCAGCACGGCGAACACGGCAAGGGCAGCAATATGAGCGGCAGCGACGGCAAAGACCTTGTCATCCGCGTCCCCGTCGGCACGGTCATTCTGGACGAAGACAAGGAAACCGTCCTGCTTGACCTTGTCACCCCGGGCGAAAAAATCCTGTTTCTGCGTGGCGGCGACGGCGGTTTCGGCAATGCGCATTACAAAACCGCCACCAACCGCGCACCGCGCAAATTCAGCCCCGGCTGGCCCGGGCAGGAACGCGCCATCTGGCTGCGCCTGAAGCTGATTGCCGATGCGGGTATCGTCGGCCTGCCTAATGCGGGCAAATCCACCTTTTTGTCGGTCACATCGCGCGCACGCCCGAAAATCGCCGATTATCCCTTCACCACGCTTGTGCCCAACCTTGGCGTTGTACGCAGCCATGATCAGGAATTTGTGATTGCCGATATTCCAGGCCTTATCGAAGGCGCGCACGAAGGCCACGGGCTTGGCACGCGATTCCTTGGCCATGTGGAGCGCACCAAGGTGCTGCTGCACGTGATCGACGCGACGCAAGACGATATCGTCGGCGCTTATAAAACCATTCGCGGCGAGTTGAAAGCCTACGGTCAGGGCCTTGCCAAAAAGCCTGAAGTCATCGTTTTGAATAAATGCGACGCCATCGGCCCCGAACTGGCCGAAGACCAGCGGCAAATTCTGGCCAAAGCCACGCGCAAAAAAGTTTATACCATGTCCGCCGCCACGCATCAGGGCACCGAAGAGGTCCTGGCGCTGGTATGGGATCACGTGCGCAAAGGCCGTGAAAAAGAAGCCAAGGCCGCAGAAGGCCCCGCCCACGACGGCTGCATCGCCCCTGCCGATACCGTGTTCGAAGAAGAATAACCCCGCCGGAACACCTTACGGCGCAAGCAGGTTATCAATCCCCCGCGCATAGAAATAAAAACATCCGGCCAGTATTGCGGCTGCCACGATGATATTCAGCACAATCCGCAGCGGTGATGCGCGTTTGGCAGATTTGTCTTTCATCATCGTTGCACGGAACAAAAGCGACGCCCCCGTCACCAGCGCCGCGCCTACCATCAACAGCGTCATCTGCATATCGCCCGCCGTAAAGCGCCACGCCGCATATGCCACACAGCCGGTAATACAAAGCAGCAACAGCCCGCCCACAGCGCGGCGGCGCGATGGATTGCCGGTATCGGTCAAACCCTCCAGCGCCTCTTTTACGGAAAAAATATCATCTTCATTATTCATATCACAAACCCTGCCTTGCCCTGCTTTGCAAGGATATATGATTTTTTACTTTTGATGCTTTATAATTTCGCTTCCGCCAACGCCGGATACAAGGAACACACGCGATGCTGAGAACCGAAAACGCCCCGCAAACAAAATATCTCAAAGATTACAAAAAGCCAGATTTCAGCATCGAGCATATCCACCTCACCTTTGACATCCGCGCGGGCGTCACCACGGTGACCGCAAAAACGGTTTTCAAACGCGAAAATCCGGCGGCAACCGCGCTGGTGCTGGATGGGCAGGAACTCGCGCTCAAATCCGTCGCGCTGGATGGCGAAACGCTGGCAGGTAACCGCTATACCGTCGATGACACCAGCCTGACCGTGCATGACGTGCCGGAAAAATTCACGCTGGAAGTCGCCTGCGATATCAAGCCGGAAGAAAACACCGCCCTCGAAGGGCTTTATTTCTCCGGCGGCAATTACTGCACCCAGTGCGAGCCGGAAGGTTTCCGCAAAATCACCTATTACCTGGATCGCAGCGATGTGATGACCACCTTTACCACGCGCATCGAGGCTGACAAAACCGCCTGCCCCGTACTGCTTGGCAATGGCAACTGCATCGACAAGGGCGATCTGGGCGGCGGACGCCATTATGCCGTATGGGAAGATCCGTTTATCAAGCCGAGCTATCTTTTCGCGCTGGTCGCGGGCAACCTTGCGCATATCCACGATACTTTTACGACCATGAGCGGGCGCAAGGTTGACCTGTATATCTACGTCAACCACGGCAACGAAGACAAATGCGCCCATGCCATGAAGGCGCTTAAAGATTCCATGAAATGGGACGAGGAAAAATACGGCCGCGAATACGACCTGAATATTTTCAACATCGTCGCCGTCAACGATTTCAACTTCGGCGCGATGGAGAACAAGAGCCTGAATATCTTCAACTCCAAACTCGTGCTCGCCAAGCCGGAAACCGCGACGGATGCGGATTATCTAGCCATCGAAGGCGTCGTCGCGCATGAATATTTCCACAACTGGACGGGCAACCGCATCACCTGCCGCGACTGGTTCCAGCTGAGCCTGAAGGAAGGCCTGACGGTTTTCCGCGACCAGTGTTTTTCCGCCGATATGAACAGCGCCGCCGTGCAGCGCATTGACGACGTGGAGCAACTGCGCAACTTCCAGTTCCCCGAAGATGCCAGCCCGATGGCACACCCCATCCGTCCCGATAACTATATCGAGATCAACAATTTCTACACCCCTACCGTGTACGAAAAAGGCGCGGAGGTCATCCGCATGATCCACACCCTGCTGGGCGCGGAAAAATACCGCAAGGGCACGGATTTGTATTTCGCGCGTCACGACGGCCAGGCCGTTACCTGCGACGATTTCGTGCAGTGCATGCAGGACGCGTCGGGCGTTGATCTGAAACAGTTCAAACTATGGTATTCGCAGGCCGGCACGCCGACGCTGACCGTCACCAGCCATTACGACGATGCGGGCAAGAAATTCCACCTGACCATCCGTCAGGACACGCCAGACACCCCCGGCCAGAAAGATAAAAAGCCGATGCATATTCCGGTGGCCGTCGGGCTTCTGGGCGCAAACGGCAAGGATATGCTGGAGGGCGGCACGCGCGTGCTGCATCTGGTTGAAAGAGAGCAGACATTTGTTTTCGACGGCATCGGCGAAAAACCCGTACCGTCCCTGCTGCGCGGTTTTTCGGCGCCGGTGAAGCTGAAAACCGATCTCAGCGATGCCGACCTTTTGTTCCTGATGGCGCATGACAGCGACGGTTTCAACCGCTGGGACTCCGGCCAGACTTATTTGCAGCGTCTTATTCTGTCGATGGCGTCCGGCGGCGAAAAGAAAATGCCCAAGGCCTGCCTCGATGCCTTCGGCGCGCTGATCAAAGACACCAAGGCCGACCGCGTCCTGCTGGCCAAGGCGCTGGTGTTGCCATCGGAAACCTATCTGTCGCAGTTGATGGATGTGGTCGATGTCGACGGGCTTTACGCTGCCCGCCAGTTCGTCGCGCAGGAAATCGGCCGCGCGTATATGGCCGAGCTGACCGCGCTTTATACCGCCAACAACGACACCGGCCCCTATAGCCCCGACCCGCTGTCGGTCGGCAAACGCCGCCTCAAAACCGCCACGCTGCGGTTCATTCAGGCAGCAGACGAAGCGGCTGCCGTCAAACTGGCCGCCGCGCAGTACAAAGCGGCGACCAATATGACCGATAAAGTTGCCGCGCTGTCCGTTCTAGCCGATACGCAAACGCCGGAGCGCGAAACCGCCTTCGCCGATTTCTATGCCGCGTGGAAGCATGAACCGCTGGTGCTGGACAAATGGTTCAGCCTGCAGGCCATCGCCGACCGCGATGCGACGGTCGAAGACGTCAGCCGACTGACCGCGCATCCGGACTTTACCTATAAAAACCCCAACCGCCTGCGCGCCCTGATGGGCAGCTTCGCCATCGGTAATCAGAAGTGGTTCCACCGCAAGGATGGCGCGGGTTATCGCCTTCTGGCCGATACGGTCATCAAGGTCAACGGCATCAACCCCTCGACGGCGGCGCGGCTGGTTGGCCCCCTGCGCAACTGGCGGCGTTATGACAGCGCACGCAAGGGCTTGATGGAAAACGAACTTAAGCGCATACTGGCGGAGAAGGATATTTCCAACGACGTCTATGAAGTCGTTTCAAAAAGCCTGAGCTGAAGGGTTCTCGATGACCGAAACACATAAGGACAAATGCCCCATCTGTCACAAGGACTTTGTCTCCCTTTTTCTGGGCGAAAAGAACGATTATACGCTGGAGGCCTGCCGCGCCTGCGGTAGCGTGATGGTCAGGCCATGGATGACCGACGAAAAGCGTGAACAGTATTTCGGCGAGATCGAACCGCAAATCACCCATACACCCAATCCGGACCGCGATATCGAACTACGCAAGAAAATCATTCAGCGCGTGATGCCGAACCCGTCTGGTAAAAAATTTCTCGATATCTGCAGCCAGAATGGCTACACGGTCATCGCCGCAAAGCAGCTGGGCATGCAGGCCTATGGCATCGACGAGCATGAATTTTTCGTCGAATTCGCGCGCAGCCGCTACGGCGAAGAGCTTTTCGAAAATACCAGCGCCAAGGAATTCGCCGAAACCCATGCCGGTGAATATGATTTCATCTATGCGCTGGAGGCTTTTTCGCTACAAACGCATCCGGATGAACTGGCCGCTGCCATGGCCAAGCTGCTGAAACCGGGCGGAATTATTTACATAGAAGAACCCGATGGCAACCACTGGAATCTGCCCGGCAAATTCACAGTCTGGCCCGTGGTCTTCCCCCCCATCAACTTCGTTTACCTGTCAAAAAAAGGCCTCATCAGCCTTCTGAAACGTCACGGCCTTGCCGTCGCCAAGCAGTTCTGGTCGTGGTATCCGTTCAGCAAATTCATCGTCAAGCATCAAAAGAAACCGCATGCCGGACACGGCGCTTAAAGCCGCCGACCGGCCTGATTTCAGCTTCGAAGACGCCTTTATCCGCACCGCAGGCGCCACGGCGCAGGTTTGCGGCATTGACGAGGTCGGGCGCGGCCCGCTGGCCGGCCCCGTGGTTGCCGCCGCCGTGGTGCTGGCGCGCGACACGCGTCACGCCAAGCTATGGGAAGTCATTAACGACAGCAAAAAACTGACCGCCGCGAGACGTGCAGATCTTTATGCGCGCATCCACGATGCCGGACAGGTTTCCATCGCCCTTTGCAGCGTCGAGGATATCGACAGCATCAACATCCTTCAGGCCTCGCTAAAGGCGATGCAAAAAGCCTACGCGGGCCTGCCGCAGGCCGCCGCCTGTGCCCTTATCGACGGCAACAAGGCGCCGAAGATGCCCTGCCACACCCAAACCATCGTCAAGGGCGATGCGCGCAGCCTGTCAATCGCCGCGGCCTCCATCGTCGCGAAGCATTACCGCGACGAGCTGATGAAAAAACTCGACGCCGAGTTCCCCGCCTACGGCTGGGCACGCAATGCCGGATACGGCACCGCCGCCCATCTGAAAGCCCTTGAAATTCATGGGATTACGCCGCATCACCGCCGCAGCTTCGCCCCCATTTCTCACCTCATACTTAAAGATACTTCTGTAATTAGCTGATTCATTTGATTCTTTTTTGAAGATTTTTGTTGACGGCGAGTCCACTTTGAATCATGATTCTAGACAAGGGAGTTTAGAATTATGATGAAAACCACGACAAAAACCGCTGATAAAAAAGCAAAATCAGACTTGCCGCGGAATAAAATCCTGCAAGGCGATTGCATCGAGATGATGAAATCCCTGCCGGCGCGCTCCATCGACCTGATTTTCGCGGATCCGCCGTATAACCTGCAACTCGGCGGCGACCTCACCCGCCCCGACAACAGCAAGGTTGCCGGTGTCGAGGATGATTGGGACAAGTTTTCCAGCTTCGGCGAATACGACCGTTTTTGTCGCGCATGGCTGCTCGAAGCGAAGCGCCTGCTGAAAGACGACGGCGCCATCTGGGTCATCGGCAGTTATCATAACATCTTCCGTCTCGGTGCGATGCTGCAAGACCTCGGTTTCTGGATTTTGAACGACATCGTCTGGCGCAAGACCAACCCGATGCCCAACTTCCGCGGTCGCCGTTTTACCAACGCGCATGAAACCCTCATCTGGGCATCGAAATCGGAAAGCGCCAAATACCGCTTTAACTACGACGCCATGAAAGCGCTGAACGAAGACCTGCAAATGCGCAGCGACTGGACCATCCCCCTTTGCACCGGCGCCGAGCGCCTGAAAAAAGGTGATGGCCGGAAAGCCCACCCGACGCAAAAGCCCGAAGCGCTGCTGCACCGTGTGATTATGTCTTCGACCAATACGGGCGACGTTATCCTCGACCCCTTCTTCGGCACCGGCACCACCGGCGCGGTGGCCAAGAAACTGGGCCGCGATTTCATCGGCATCGAGCGCGAAAGCGAATACATCGCCCATGCACAGGAACGCATCAAATCCATCAAGACCGGCGATGACGAGATGCTGAAGCCCATCGAAAAACGCGCAGAGCCGCGCGTGCCCTTCGGCACTGTCATCGAACAGGGCCTGCTGGAACCCGGCACCGTGCTGTTCGATCACACCCGCCGTTTCTCCGCCCGCGTCCGCGCGGATGGTAACCTTGTCGCGCGCAACCACACGGGCGACCACAAAGGCTCCATCCACAAGGTCGGCGCGGCGCTGCAAGGCCTGCCCTCCTGCAATGGCTGGACGTTCTGGCATTTCGAAAACAAAGGCAAAGTCTGGCCCATCGACGTGCTGCGTCAGGAAATCAGATCACAGATGCAGGAATAAACACCGCTTCGGTCAGCGCCAAACCCCAAACTCATGGCTCTGATCACTCCCCGGCGAAGCCGCCCTCATCTGCGGCTCAGCGCCTCCAAAGCAAAAAGCCCGGTGGAAACACTGGGCTTTTTCACGTTTTGTTTTTTATTTGACGATACGCGACGTTCCGCACGGATCATCCGCCGTGGGGTCGTATTGAATGCGCACGCGCTGACCGATGGTATAGACAGGCTCCAGCCCCATATATTGATGGAAATAGCAGTCCGCCCGTTTATCGGGCATGAAATATTCGGTGCGGGCATAAAGATTTTTACGCGTGCTGCCGTCATTCATGCGGTCACGGCGCGGCGCGAAAGCCTTGACCTCGCCGGTCGTCACGCGCAGCCACCCCTCCGGCGATTCATCTGTAGCAGGCAGGTCATAGGCATTGCGCGGCTGTGCCAGCAACAAGGCATCGGCGCGTCCTCCCGCCGTTCCCGCTGTTTGGTCGGGCACGGGCTTATCCGCCCCTGATGACGGCCCCCGCGGTACAAACATCGACTCCCGCTGTTTGGGCGACCATGAATCCGCCCCCATATCGAACAAAATCGCGCCGCCGAAAAGAACCACCAGAAAAATGCCAATACCTATCGCCTTGGCACGCCGTTCATAGGCCGCTGCTTCGGGTGCGGACATATAGCCGCCGTCTTGTTCGCTGTCTTGATTTTGGGGATCTTGGTCGCTCATACGTCACCTACTTTATTCCAGTATAACGCGAAGACGGACAAAAAATATCAGACAATAAAAAACCCGCCTTGCGGCGGGCTGTTTTCTCGAAGTGGCGTCCCCTAGGGGATTCGAACCCCTGTTACATCCGTGAAAGGGACGTGTCCTAGGCCTCTAGACGAAGGGGACGCAATGTCTTTCGAGGTGAAGTGTTTTTACCCGCCATGCGCCGGAAAATCAAGCGGTATTTTCGCACCCGTGCAGGAATTTTCACCTGCACCTAAATATCTATTTTTATTAGGTTTTTACTCCGCAATCGCTGCGCCCGGGATATCGCGGCAATAGCCGGAAGACCGAAGGTGACTGGTCAGAATCAACCCAAGCCGCGCAAGGGGCTTAACCGTAAACCCGCGCGGCGTCCACAATCTGGAAGTTGACGCTCTGGCGGCCCTGCCATGTATTGATCGTGACATGCCCCGCCAGATGCAGCGGCGCGCCGCCGGATTTGAGCAAGACCTCGCCCAGCGCCGTATCCATCGCGCGGAAGGCAATCGCCTTCACGCTGCCGCCGCCAGCGGTATCCTGAATAAAACAGCTGACGTGTTTTTCACCGACCACGGTCGGCTTGATGATTTTGACGGCGGAAAGCACAAACCGCGGCTCCGCATGGCCCGCGCCATAGGGGCCGAGGCTGGCGATTTTTTCGGCCATTTCCAGCGTCAGCGCAGGTACAGACAAAACATGGTCCACGCGCAGCTCCGGCTGCACGGGCACGCCGTTCATCTGCGCGGCGATATGCGCGTTCACAAAATCCTGAAGTTCCTGCAGGCGCGACTGCGCCACCGTAAAGCCCGCCGCCATTTTATGGCCGCCGCCGGCAATCAGGATTTCTTTTTGCTTGGCCGCGATAATCGCCGCACCAAGGTCGATGCTGCCCGCAGAGCGGCCGGAGGCTTTGCCGATGCCCTTGTCGTCAAAAGCAATGACGCAGGCCGGACGGTTATATTTCTCTTTCAGGCGCGCAGCGACAATGCCGATCACCCCGGGGTGCCATCCCTCGCCCGCAACCATGATGACGTTGTCATCATTCGCGCCGCGGCTTTCAACCATATCGAGTGCTTCGGCGAGAACGCCGTCTTCGATGGCTTTACGCTCGCTGTTGTAATCGTGCAGCTTGCTGGCGAGCATTCGCGCCTCCAGCGTATCGTCGGTGGAGAGTAAACGCCAGCCAAGGCCGGATTCACCGACGCGCCCGCCCGCGTTGACGCGCGGTCCATAAACAAAACCCGCATGAAACGCGCCGATTTCCTGCGCGACGCCCGCGATATCGCCCAGCGCGACAAGCCCCGGATTCTGGCGCATCGCCATGACTTTCAAACCTTGCGATACAAAGGCGCGGTTGATACCTGTCAGCGGCACCACGTCACATACCGTGCCAAGCGCGACGATATCCAGCCATTTGAGGATATGCGGCTCCGCGCGGTTGGCCTGATAAAATCCGCGCTGGCGCAAAACGCGATTGATCGCCACAACCGCAAGAAACGTGACGCCCACGGCGGCCATGTGGCCAAGGCCGCTGTCGTCATCGATACGGTTCGGGTTCACGACGGCATCGGCATCGGGCAGCGCAGGCTCCGCGCGGTGATGGTCGAGGATGACAATATCCAGCCCCGCCGCCTTGCCCGCCGCAATCGCATCATAGGCGGTGATGCCGCAATCGACGGTAATCAGCAGATCCGCCCCCTTGTCACGCAGGCTTTGCAGCGCGGCGGCATTGGGGCCGTAGCCTTCCTTGATGCGGTCGGGAATATAAATATCCAGCGGCAGGCCGAGCGCGGTGAAAAACCGTTTCAAAAGCGCACTCGATGTCGCGCCATCGACGTCATAGTCACCGAAGACGGCGACGCGCTGGCCTTTTTCAATCGCATCGGCAATACGGTTTGCCGCGCGTTCCATGTCGCGCAGCACGTACGGGTCTGGCATCTGTTCGCGCAGGGTCGGGTTCATGAATCCGGAAACGCCATCCATGCCAATCCCGCGCGCCGCCAGCAGCCGCGTGACAATCAGCGGTAGGCCATGCGCCTGCGCCATGGCCACGGCCAGACGTTCATCGGTCGGCGTGAAAACCCATTTTTTGTCCAGCACCGAACGCGCGACATCCAGCACGGCGGAGAGTTCATTCTCCGCCGTTTGCGGCGCGTTTTGCGCGGCGTTATGCTGGATGGGCGTATTCATGTTTATTTATATCCGCTTTTGCGTGTGAAGTTATGCGTAGCCTCGATACGGCGCAGCGTGCCGGTTTTGGAGCGCATGACAACCGAATGCGTATGCGCACCGCCTGCAAAACGGCGCACGCCTTTCAGCATGGCGCCATCGGTGACACCGGTGGCCGCGAACATGACATCACCCTTGGCAAGATCGGTCATGCCGTATTTACGCGTGAGGTCCTGAACGCCCCAGCGTGCGGCGCGGGCTTTTTCATCGTCGTTGCGGAACAGCAAACGGCCCTGCATAAAACCGCCGACACAGCGTAGCGCGGCTGCTGCTAGCACGCCTTCGGGTGCGCCGCCGCTGCCCATGTAAATATCGACGCCACTGCCCGGCTCCGCCGTGGCAATCACGCCGGAGACATCACCGTCGGAAATCAGCATGATGCGCGCGCCAGCTTCGCGCACGCGGGCAATCAGTTCGGCATGGCGCGGACGGTCAAGGATGCAGGCGACGAGGTCGGAAACTTCTACCCCTTTCGCTGCGGCAAGCGCGCGCAGGTTTTCTGCGGGCGTGGCATCCAGATCAACCACATCATCCGGCAGACCGCCGCCGACGGCGATTTTATCCATGTAAACGTCGGGCGCATTCAGAAAGCCGCCCTTTTCCGCCATTGCCACAACCGCGAGGGCGTTCGGGCCGCCCTTGGCGGTAATCGTCGTCCCTTCCAGCGGGTCGAGCGCGATATCAAGCGCCGGGCCATCGCCCGCGCCGACTTTCTCGCCGATATACAGCATCGGGGCTTCGTCGCGTTCCCCCTCGCCGATCACCACTGTACCGTCGATGTGCAGGGCGTTGAGCGCGTTGCGCATCGCATCGACCGCGGCCTGATCGGCGGCTTTTTCATCACCGCGCCCCATCAGCAGCGAAGCGGACAGCGCGGCGGCTTCGGTCACGCGTACCAGCTCCATCGCCAGGTTGCGGTCCATCGTCAGACGTTCTTCGGGGCGCGCATGCGCGTTCATGGAAAAATCTCCTTCAAAACCGGTGCCGGATTTCAACAAGGCGGAGGTCATGTTTTTAATTCCTTTAACCTTTGAATTCTTCAATCCGCATCATGTGCGGGGTTTCCATTACCGATTTCAATGCCAAGATTTTTTCAACCGCATGGCGCATATCGGCTTCGCGCGTTTCATGCGTTGTCATGATCAGTTGCACCGGCTGGCCGGGGTCGCGGCCGCGCTGCAAAACGGATTCCAGCGAGACTTTGTCGTCGCGCAAAATGGCGGAGATATCGGCAACCACGCCCGGCACATCCAGCACCTTGAAGCGCAGATAGAAAGACCCTTCACGCGCGCGGATATCGGCAGGTTCAAGCGCGCCGACTTTGTCATTCGCAACGCCCATCAGCGGCAATGTCTGGCCGCGCGCGATATCCACGATATCGGCCACAACGGCGCTGGCCGTCGCATCGCCGCCCGCGCCCGCGCCCATCAGCAATACCTTGCCCACAAAATCGCCATCGACATAAACCGCATTGAGCGGCCCGCCGACCGCCGCAATCGGGCTGGCCTGCGGCACCAGACACGGCTCCACCGACTGTTCGATGCCGCGCGCGGTTTTGCGCGCGATGCCCAGCAGTTTGATGCGGTAGCCCAGTTCCGCCGCGAAAGCGATATCAAGCGCGCTGACGCCGCGGATGCCTTTGAGTTCGATATTCTTCACATCCGGCACGCAGCCGAAAGCAAGGCCGGACAGGATAGAAAGCTTGTGCCCCGCATCGACGCCATCGACGTCGAAAGACGGGTCCGCCTCGGCATAGCCGCGCTGCTGCGCCTCGGCCAGCACATCGTCGAAATCGCGGCCGGTTTCCGTCATGGTCGACAGGATAAAATTGCAGGTGCCATTCAGAATACCGTAAATCGCGTGAATACGGTTGGCTGCCAGACCTTCGCGCAAGCCCTTGATGACGGGAATACCGCCCGCGACGGCAGCTTCGAAGGCGATGGTGCCTGCGCTGCCCGATACATGCGCCAGCACTTCGCCGCCGCGGCTGGCCAGCAGGGCCTTGTTTGCGGTCACGACGTTTTTACCCGCCTTGAGCGCGCTGGTGACCAGATCAAACGCCGCCCCCTCCGCGCCGCCCATCAGTTCGACGACCACATCGACGTTGGCGTCGTTTGCCATCGTGCGTGCATCGTCATGCCAGTTGACGCCGGAGAGATCGAGACCGCGGTTACGATTTTTATCGCGCGCTGAAACGGCGGTCACAATAATATCGCGCCCCGTGCGGGCGGAAAGAATATCCGAATTCGCCTTCAACAGACGAAATACGCTGGCCCCTACGTTGCCAAGACCTGCAATGCCGATACGGAGTGGCGTGGCCATCCACAGCCTCTTTCTGTTTTATCTACACCCTGCCCGTACCGCCGGACATATCCGGACGCGGGCGCCGTTTTTTAAAACCTGTTTGCGCAAAGGGGGCCAAAGGCCCCCTGCTGCTTTAGTACTGCGCGCCGTTCACGTATACATCGACACGGCGGTCGGCAGCCTCTTGCGAACGCATGCCGGGGGCCGGGTTCGGCTCCTCGTCGCCTTTCGACACGGCCTGTACCCATGCGGGGTTAAGGCCGGCGCGGTTCAGCTCCTGCGTTACGGCATTGGCGCGTTTTTGCGCCATTTCAAAATTGATCATCTTGCGGCGCAGCGGGTCGGTGACGCCATCCACACGCTTGCTGGCGTGGCCGACAACCGTCACGGCGACAGACGCCGTTGCATTCTGGCTGATACCCTGCGCGAGGGAGTTCAGCGTTTTCTTTTCGCCCGCCGTCAGGCTGGACGAGCCGTGCAAGAAGTAAATCTGCTGTACCAGCTGGCCGTAATCATCCATCGACATCAGCGACGCGTCGGATGCGCCATCCACCGGATAGACGCTGACCGGATCGGCGGCGGCGACTTCGCCCTCACCTTCGGGCATCTGGTAGTTGTCGATCTGGTTCCAGGCGGGTTCCTGGAATACGGGTTTCAGCACCGGACGGTTTTTGTTGTGGCCGGTATAACCCGTGGGCATCGCACCAAATGTTTTTTCCGTATTGGACGGACGGCCATTCATCCACTCCCATGCGTCTGCCTTGCCGTCGCTGCGCGATGCACAGCCTGCAAGGAACATCAAAGCCACAACCGGAAGAACAATACGGCCAAAACGCATAAGAAAGAAACCCCAGTAAAAAATCACGCAAGAGTGTGCGGATATTTGTTTTGTGAATCAGCTTGATAGCTGCCGGAAACAGTGTGGCTGAAACCGCCGGTTTGGGCAACAGGATTGATGGTCTTTTTACATGAAAAATAAAAATTTTTCCGCGATGCTGCCGCGGGGAAAAGGCTTAGGGACGGCGCTTCAAAATCACCGTGCGGAAAGACAGGTCACTGCCATCGAGTGCCTTGCGGCCCGAAAAATCCGGCACCAGACGATCCATAACGATATCTATTCCATCGCTTGGCGCGGCAGCCTGATTAAACGCTTCAACAGCTTTTTCTATTTCATTATGTTTAATGGTAAATTGATGTTCGCGCGATGCCGGCGTCGGATATTGCACCTCGACAAACCCACCCTTCGCTGCCAAAGAAAACATTTTAGATAAAGATTTTGCACGATTTTCTTCAGAAACATACTGAAGAACACCTACACTGGTCACCACATCAAACGGCGCTGCCGCCGATGTTTCCGCGCCCATGTCAGGCAATACTTCAGCATTCCATTTTATATTTTTGTTTTTAAATGCTTCTTCCCCAGTTTTTCGCAACACATCCGCCGGTTCGCAGGCCATGACCTCATGCCCGCGATCCGCGAACATGGCGGCATCCGCGCCAGACCCCGCCCCCACATCCAGCACCTTGAGTGCGCGCCCCTCCGGCAGCAAAGCCAGCAGGTCGGCATGCACCTTGGCACGGTCAAGCGCGTTATACTGCCGCGCCAGTTCTTCGGCACGGTCATTGAAATAATCGATGGCGGCTTTGTTCATGGCGTCACGTTACAGATATCGGGCGGCCAGTTCAACATAATGTTTGGCGGAATACGGGATATAGGCCTTTTCCTCCGGCGTCAGCTCGCGCATAAAACGCGCCGGCGAGCCGGCCCAAAGCTGCCCTGAGGGCACACGCTTGCCGGAGGTCACCAGCGCCCCTGCAGCCACCATCGCGCCGGATTCGACATAAGCCCCGTCCATCACGCAGGCCTTCATGCCGATAAAGGCCGCGTCCTCCACCGTGCAGGCGTGCAGCAGCGCCATATGCCCGACCGTGACGTCGGCGCCGATGTAGGTCCCCTGCAAGGTCGAAGATACGTGAATGACTGTACCGTCCTGAATATTCGTCCGCGCGCCAATTTTTATGCCATTTACATCGCCACGGATGACGCAGTTATACCAGATATTGGCCTGCGCCCCGATATCCACATCGCCAATCACATGTGCGCCGGGGGCCAGCCAGACCTTGGGGCCCAGACGGGGCAGGATGTCTTTATAGGCATGAAGCATGGGAGGGAACCTTGAATGTTTTTCTTTACGGGGCAAGACGGGAGTATTATATAACCCGTCCGGCCACATCGGAGGGAAAAAACATGCCTTTCAGAAAATTCGTACAAGGCTACAAGGACTTTTATAAAAACTACTTCCAGTCCGACAGCAATATCTACGAGGATCTGGTGCGCCGCGGCCAATCGCCCGAAACGCTGGTCATCGCCTGTTCGGATTCCCGCACCGACCCTGCCATCATTACCGGCAGCCAACCCGGTGAAATGTTTGTGGTGCGCAACGTGGCCGCCATCGTCCCGCCCTACCGCCACGACACCAACCACCACGGCACCAGTGCGGCGATTGAATTCGCCGTCAAAACGCTGAAGGTGAAACATATCGTTATTCTGGGCCACAGCATGTGCGGCGGTATTCAGGCGCTGGCCCACCGCGACACGACAGAACAGGAATACGAATTCCTTGCACAGTGGATGGATATCGCGACCCCAGCCCGCGACGCCGTGGAGGCTGAACTGGGCGATGCCAGCGAACCTATCAAGCAGCGCGCGCTGGAACAGGCGGTCATTCTTGTATCGCTGAACAACGTCATGACGTTCCCCTGGGTCGCGGCCAAGGTACGCGCGGGCGAATTGCAAATTCACGGCTGGTATTTCGACCTGAAATCCGGCCAGATTTTCCGTTACAAGGAAAAGACCCAGTCGTTCGAAAAACTTGCCGCCACCCTCCTCGGCCAGCCGGTCGAGATCGACGGCACGCATAAACACGACGACGGCGAGTGCTGCTGCTAAAAAACGGCTGCCAAGAAGCCGCCGCTATCCGCAAGCCCGCGGCACTTATCGGCTTCCTACATACGCGAACAGGCACAGCGCCGGATAGGCCGGCAGGAACAAGGATGGCAATACGTAGAGGGATTGCGCCCGACTGCGCTTGGCCTTCGCGCGCTTCTCGCACGAACAGGCTTTAGGTCGAAATTTCTTGCACAGCCATCTCCGTCGCCTGCACCGAAATATGCGCCACCATCACCGACGAAGCCTGCGCTACATACAACTGTATCGCCATCGTCATCCAAGCCGCCGTTGCTGCGTGGGAAGTTCAACATGACGCCACGTCTATAGGTATTATAGAAACACCAATAATGTAATTGAACTAAAGTGCGCCGCCGTGTCATCGTTATCTCGTTTTTATCACGTTAGAATTTGATTATCGCCTAATAGTAAGATTGATCTTATCTTCGACAATTAGGCGGAAATAGAACGCATATGTAATTTAATGTGGGTTGATGTAAATGTTTCAAATACTTTGCGCTGCCAAGCGATTTTTGTTTTCTATCGGTGCGGCTTCGGCTTTGATTTTTACCATGGCGTCCTGTGCGGGTGGGGGCGGATTTTCAAACGAAACGATCAGGTACAAGATGACCGTGACGGTCGAGACGCCAGAGGGCATCAAGACCGGCTCCGCCGTGCGGGAAGCCAGCCGCTATACCGAGCCAAGCATCCTGCCCGATCAAGGCGGCACTTTCTACAACATCACCAAGGGCGAAGCTGTTGTCGTTGATCTTGGGCATCGTGGGGTTTTGTTTGGATTAATAGGCAGGCAGGCCGAAGCAAAATCTATCTTCAGGGCGAAGATCGGAGAAAAGAATGAGGTTATAACTCTAAGTTATGACCAGTATCCGATGCTGGTATATTTTAAAGATCCACTCGATCCAAAAACAGTCGTTGAGTTATCTGTTGATAACAGAATTACGAAAGGTCGATACGGAACAGACGTTACGCATTTTACTAACGCTTTTGGCGATGGCGTGTTTTTAAAAAGTATAACATTAGAACAATATACGAATGACGTGGCTAATATCGGTATTACACGGTACTTACCATGGCTTATAGAGATCAAAGACTATATTGACGGCAAGTTCGCGGGTGGCGGGCCGGAATTGTCAAACATTTTGGATAAAGGCGATTTTATTAAGGGGTAAAAATGACCATCGATCCTTGGCCTGCTCCCACTAACGAGTCCGGTTTAGAGTAGAGTCTTGCCGGTTTATACACTCCAAGGAGGAAGCATGCCCGATCCAAATACGCTCAAAATTATCGCGGCGATATGCAGCGTCGCGGGGTCAGTCGTATTGGCGTGGCGCGTAAAGCGTATTCTAGATGCGCTATCACTCGTAGTCGCTGCTCATGAGCTCAACATTCAGCAACTAATGCCAAATTATACTGGGAATATTCTCAATCTTGGTAATTCAACTGCGCATGTCGAACGAGCGAAGGGCACCAGATTACTCGTCGTGGGCTTCGGCCTTCTTGGATTGTCAGGCGCTCTCAACTTCCTTGCTTTTGCACTTTGATCGTGCCGAAGCTCAATGCGGCAACGTAATGGCGGAGATCGTTGCGCGGTTTGCGGCTGACGTTTCCGCTGATGGCAAAGTCTCGAATCGATGGGGTCACCGCAGCCGCCCGACGGAGGACGAATGTTTGCGGTGAACGCGCGCACTTTCCGAGCGTTTATCGAATGACGGTTCCGCAAATTTTTCTGCACAGTACCTACACAGGCAAAAACCGTGGGTTTTTGCTCTCTTTTTTCAAATCTTTAGTGGAATCTGAAGATTTGGAGCGGGCGACGGGATTCGAAC
>CAZKBS010000015.1:0-38932 GCA_964551435.1 uncultured Micavibrio sp. | reverse complement strand
TATGAATAGCAGAATCACACTTCTGCCTGGACTCCTTTATAGGGGGCAGGTCACTTGTGGCCAACAAACAGATCGTGCTGGGCGAAACGCTGAAGGAAACGGACGTGCGCTGGCAGATCTGGCCGGAAACGGGCGCGTTCAAGGGCGTTGTGCGCAAAACACCGGAGAATGCCGATTTCAAGGCGCTCGACGTTTTCAAATCACCCGTGCGCCGCACGATTGAATCGGGCGAACCGGTGACGCGTCAGGCACTGGTGCCGGATGCGAAAGAGGGCAACAACTACCTTTCCGCGCGTATCACGCCGGGCATGCGTGCGATGTCGGTGCCGGTCAAGGCGAATACCATGGTGGGCGGCTTTCTTGCTCCCGGTGATCACGTGGATGTGATTTTGTCCTATACGCCCAACCTTCCCGATATCGACGAGAAGGTATCCGACCAGATTATCCGCCGTTTCGCCAGCCAGACCATCCTCAGCAACGTCAAGGTTCTGGCGGTCGACCAGAACGCCAAGGATGAAGACCGTCCTGCGAAAGTTGGTAAAACTGTGACGCTGGAAGTTACGCAAGAGGGCGCGCAAATTCTGGCGCTTGCCGAGCGCATGGGTAACCTGACGCTTGCGCTGCGCCGCATGGGCGAAAAAGATGAGCCGAAATCGGTCGCCGTCCCCTTCACCACCGACGCCACCACCAGTGCCGTCGTCAAGAAAATCAACGAACTCAACAAAAAAACCAAAAATGCCGGCGGAACTATCCGTATGTATAACGGCGCGCAGGTCATCAACGTGCCTGTGCGTATGGATCCCGAAGGCGCAGGAGAATAGCCATGAAAAGCTTCTCGTATAAAACGCTGCTGATACCGCTGGGCCTCGCGCTCTGCCTCGGTCTGTCTGCTGTGGCGGAGGGGGCGGCGAAAATGACCCGCACCGTGACCCTGACCATGGGCAAGGCCGATACGATCGAGCTTGAAACGCCGGTCGCGGATGTTCTGGTCGCCAATCCGTCTGTGGCGGATGTCGGTACCTTGCGCTCCAACCGTCTTTATATCGTCGGCAAGCAAATCGGCGATACCAACATTCTGGCCTTTGACAACGAAGGCAACCAGCTGGCCGATATTTCCGTACGCGTGCGCGTTGACGAAAAAACCCTGCGCGATGCGGTGCGCGAGCTGTTTCCGAATGAAAACATTCAGGTCGGCACCATCCGTCAGGATATCGTCCTGCGCGGCGAGGTTTCGACACCCGCAACCGCCAATCAGGTGCGGGACCTCGCCTCGCGCTTTTCCGCTGCGTCCGATCGCCCGATTGTCGATTTGATGACGGTGCGCGGCGAACAGCAGGTGATGCTGCGCGTGAAAGTGCTTGAAGCCAAACGTGCAGTGCTGCGCGAATACGGCATCGACACCCAGTTCGATTTCAGCAAAGGCGCGGCGAATGGCGGCATCAGTTCCCTCGGCGCGGGTCTGGTGACGGCGCCGTTTGCGACGGGCTCTTTGATTATGAACCCGACGGGCGGCTTCGGGCCTTTCAATTTTGATCTTGCGGCGATGGAACGTGACGGTCTGGTCAATACGCTGGCCGAGCCGAACCTGACCGCGATTTCCGGTGAAACCGCGGGCTTCCTTGCGGGGGGGGAATTCCCCGTGCCGGTCGGACGCGACCAGGATGGCAACGTGACGCTTGAATTCAAGCAATTCGGTGTCGCCCTTAACTTCACGCCGACGGTCATGTCGAATGAACGCATCGCGCTGCAACTGTCGACGGAAGTATCCGCGAAATCGACCGAAGACGGCATCACGCTGGTCGGCATCACCGTGCCGGGCCTGACGGTGCGCCGTGCCGAAACGACGGTGCAGATGGGCAGCGGCGGCACGCTCATGATTGCGGGTCTTATCAAGTCTGACACGCTCGATTCCATCAACGGCATGCCGGGCGCGAAAAACGTGCCGGTACTGGGCGAGCTTTTCAAATCCAAATCTTTCGCCCGCAACGAAAGCGAACTGGTTATTCTGGTCACGCCCTATATTGTGAAGCCCTATGCGGAAGCGGATGCCGTCATGGCCCCGCCCGCGCAGCGCGAAGCAAGACTGGCGGCCCCCCCGACAACCATGCCCGCCGTTGCGCCGCCCGTGGTGCCGAAGCTGGATAGCGAAATGCGCGTAACTCCTGTATCGGCGCCGGCACAGGCGGCAAGGCCGGTACCGGCGGCGGATCGTGCCCTCTCGCAGCGGTTTATGAATAACCTGCATACCGTTTATGGCAATCGCGTCCCCGCCAAGGTAGGCAACGACGGCGCTTACGGCTATATTGTAGATTAGGGAGATTAAGATGAGCATCATGTCCGCCCGTCTTGCCAAAATGCTTTGCGCCGCGCTGCTGTCGCTGTCGCTGTCGGCCTGCGATGTCAGCGTGCCCTCGCAGCTGGAAACCGGCCAGATGCGCCTGAGCGAGGAAACGCGCGCGCTGGCCGTCAGCGCGCAGTCGCCGGATAAAGCGCTGGCGAAACGTATCGCCGCCGATTTCCGCGACAATGGCCGCGGCGATATACACATTCTGATGCCCTACAAAAGCGGCGATCCGCTGCATGAAACGCAGGCCCGCCGCGTTGGCAAGGAATGGCAAGCCGCCTTCGCCAAGAACGGTGCGGCAGGTGCAAAAGTCGAATACGTCGCCATGACCGACGCCGCCGCGCTGGAGCGTGCCGTCATCAGCTATAATGTACTGGCGGCTTTGCCGCCGGTGGCCTGCGGGCAACGTCTGACCGGCTATCAGGGGAGCGACACGCTGGAAGATCTGCAAAAGTACCGCATCGGCTGCGAAACCCGTACGGCCATGAGCAAGATGATCGTAAACCCCGAAGACCTTCAGGGCCGCGATGGAAGCGAACCGGGTGACAGCCGCCGTCAGGGCGCCGTGGCCGAGCGTTATATGTCGGGCGAGAAAATGCCCCCGCTTGAAACCACCAGTGCCAGCGGCCTTGGCAATTAAGCCCGGAGAGTGAGCAGGGATGAGTGAAGATATTACCGCTATTCTGTTGCCGTCCGCGCGCGTGGATGTGTTCGCGCTTGATGACGGCACGGCGGCGACAGCGCAAAAAATATCCGGCGACTGGCGCTTTGCCCGTGTCGGCATAGAGGTTGTGCGCGGCGGAATGGAGGCCGCAGTGGAGCGTTATCGCCACGCCGCCTCGCCCGAGCTGATTATCATCGAAACCGACGACATCAGCGAGGCCTTCACAAGCCAGCTGGGTGCACTGGCCGAAGTCTGCGCCGAGGGTACAGACGCCGTCATTATTGGCCCGACCAACGATGTCCATCTGTACCGCAGTCTTGTGGGCATGGGGGTGCGCGACTATCTGGTGCGTCCGGTTGCCGAGGCTGATATGGTCGGCATGATTGCGCGCACCATTGTCGACAAACGCGGCCTTAGCGGTAGTCGTCTGGTCGCCGTCACGGGCAGCAAGGGCGGCGTGGGTGCAACCGTTGTCGCGCAGGCACTGGCATGGGATATCGCCGAGAACCTGAAACAAAAAACCCTGCTGGTGGATGCGGCGGGCAGCGCGGGCACTGCAGGTATCGCCTTTGGCATCGAACCACCGGCGACATTTGCCGATGCGGTGCGTATCGGGCTTACCGGTTCGGATGACGATCTCAAACGTATTATTCAAAAATCGACGGATAATCTCTCGCTGCTGATATCGGGCGGCGACCCGATGCTGGTCGACGGTCCCGATGCCGACAGCGTCGAGGGGATGATGGAACGCGTCATGAAAACCTATCCGGTTGTCGTGGCGGATTTGTCGTCAGCAACGCCGTCGGTGCAAAAGCGGCTGATTACCCGCGCCGTACATGTGGTTGTGGTATCGACGCCGCATATCGCGGCGCTGCGGAATTGCCGTACACTGATGAATGAAATCAAACACGCCCGCAACGGTTTGCAGAACGTGGAGCTTGTGCTCAACGGCATGGGCATGCCAGGTGCCGAAGAGGTTCCCGCAGGGGATATCCAGAAACTGATGGATATGCAGCCGGTGGTCAAAATCCCCTTCGCGCCCAAAATCTTTATGCATGGCGAGACAACCGGTCGCCCCGCAGGCGAGAACAAGGCCGCGCAGGACATCATGAAATCCCTGCTTGCCGTTGCATCGCATGCCTCCGGTGCGCAAAGCGCCGCAGATGATGGCAAGAGCGGCGGGTTCAGCCTGCTGCGTGCGCTTGGCAAAACGAAGAAATAAGGGGGGCGCTCATGTTCGGTAAACGATCCGGCTCCGTGCCGCCGCCACCGCCTCAGCCGCCTGCAACGCCGGCACCGCAAGCGCCTGCCGTTGCCAGTGCAGAAACGCCTGCGCCGGCCCCCCCTGCTGCAAAACCCGCAGAAACGCCCG
The DNA here is from genome assembly GCA_964551435.1 of uncultured Micavibrio sp. Lineage (GTDB taxonomy): Bacteria > Pseudomonadota > Alphaproteobacteria > Micavibrionales > UBA2020 > UBA2020. Next base: position 34,552 of record CAZKBS010000015.1, on the reverse strand, counting down.
TGCCTGTTGCTGCTGCCGCCCCTGCGAAAAAAGCCGATACAGCAAAGCCGGAGGTCGCACCTGCCGCGCCGACGGCCGCAAACCCGCGCCTTGAGCGTGCGCGCAAGCGTATCTGGACGGATTTGCGCGATGGTATCGACCTGAAATCCCTCGCGCGTATGGACGCGGAAGCGGCCCGCGCGGAAATTTTGTCGGCGGTTCAGGAAATCGGCCAGTTCCGCGGCCTGGATGTCACGCCGGCGGAGCTGTCACAAATCGCCAAGGAAGCAGCGGACGATATGCTCGGTTTCGGCCCTCTCGAGGAGCTTCTCGAGATGGACGGCATCGCCGATATCATGATCAATGGCCCGAAAACGATTTACATCGAGTTGAAGGGGAAAATCCAGCGTGCCAATATCGAATTCCGCGATAACCAGCATCTGCTGACCATCTGCCAGCGTATCGTGGGCGTGATTGGCCGCCGCGTCGATGAATCATCGCCGATATGCGATGCGCGTTTGCCGGACGGATCGCGCGTCAACGTCATCATCCCGCCACTGGCGGTCGATGGATGCACGATGACCATTCGTAAATTCGCCAAGGAAAAACTGACGCTGGACAAGCTTGTCGAATTCAAGGCGATGACCCCTAATTGCGCCGAGATGATTAAAATCGTCGGCAACTGCCGCGCAAACGTGCTGGTATCGGGCGGTACGGGTTCGGGCAAGACGACGATGCTGAACTGCCTGACGCGCTATATCAACCAGGGCGAACGCATCATTACCTGCGAAGACGCCTGCGAACTTCAGCTGCAGCAGCCGCACGTCGTGCGTCTTGAAACCCGCCCGCCGAACCTTGAAGGTGTGGGCGAGGTGACGATGCGCGATCTTGTCAAAAACTGCCTGCGTATGCGCCCCGACCGTATTATCGTGGGGGAGGTGCGCGGCCCCGAAGCCTTCGACCTTTTGCAGGCGATGAATACCGGTCACGACGGGTCGATGGGTACGGTGCACGCCAACAACCCGCGTGAGGCCCTGTCGCGTATGGAAAACATGATCGCTATGGGCGGCCTTAATTTGCCGACGCAGGCGGTGCGCGAACAGATTGCCTCCGCTGTGAACGTAATTATTCAGGTGCAGCGCCTGCGCGACGGTTCGCGTAAGGTCACGCACGTAACCGAAATTACCGGCATGGAAGGCGAGGTTGTCACCATGCAGGACCTTTTCCGTTTCGATTTCGAAGGCGAAGACGAATACGGCCGCATCATCGGCAAGCAGAAATCAAGCGGCCTGCGTCCTATTCTTTACGAGCGCGCGCGGATGTTCGGTCTTGAAAAGAAGCTTCTCGACGTGATGTCGGAGGCGTATGCTTAAGAGATGCTTGGTATCACCATATTCATCGTTGTGCTGATTTTGACGCTGGCGGTCGTGGCCTCGGTAGCCATCAGTGCCCAGCAAAAAAAACGCAGCCGATATATGGCGGTTATCGCCCGCGACGCCAGTCTGTCGTCGTCGGATGACAAGGACAAAATGGCCAAACAGCGCGCCGACAATATCGCGCGCAAGCTGAAAGCCGCCGGACAGGAAGAAAACAAGAAAAAAGACAAAGATAAAACCAGCCTGCGCGATTTGATGATGCAGGCGGGTTTCGATGCGCCGATGTCCAGATACTGGATGTGCGCAGCGGGTTTTGCGCTATTGGTATTCGGGTTGCTGAAGCTTACCAGCTGGCCATCGATTGCGGTTTTTTTCGTGACCTTCACCGCCTTTGCGGGCGTGCCCAAGCTGTTTTTGAAATGGAAAGCGGCGCGCCGGCAGAAAAAATTCCTTGAAAGCTTTGCCGATGCACTGGATGCCTCGGTCCGTCTTTTGCAGGCCGGTATGCCGATCAGCGAGGCGGTATCGATGGTGTCGCGCGAATTTGAAGGCCCTGTGCGCGATGAAATGATGCGCATCTACGAAAACCAGAAAGTGGGCGTCCCGCTGGGCGAGGCGGCGCTGCAAATGGCGCGGCGCATCCCCCTGCCGGAAGTGCATATGTTTGCAACCGCGCTGCAAATCCAGAGCGAGACTGGATCCTCCCTCAGCGAGGTGCTGTCGAACCTCTCCTCCGTTATTCGCGCGCGCTTCCGTCTTAAGCGGAAAATCAAGGCGCTGTCCTCGGAAGCCAAAGCCTCCGCCGCGATTATCGCGGCGTTGCCGGTATTGGTGTCGTTCGGTCTTTATCTGGTCAACGAGCCGTATATCAGTCTTTTGTTCACGCTGCCCAAAGGCAAGCTTTTGCTGTCGGGTGCGATTTTCTGGATGTGCTGCGGCATTCTGATTATGCGGCAAATGATCAACTTCAGGGTGTAGGACGATGGAAGACGTATTATCTATTGATTCAAACATCGTCATTGTGATTTTAAGCGCGCTGGCGGCGGCGGTTTCTTTCGTTGCTTTCGCGTTGCCGCTGCTCAACCGCACCGAAAAGCGCGAGAGATATAAAGACGTCATCGAGAAAAAGCGCCGCGCCCTGTTTGATCAGGCGCGCGAACAAGTGGGCAAGAAGGATAAAAAGCAGGAAATTTCGCCAACCCAGTCGATGGCGATTTTCTACCGTTTGCAGCGTCTGGCGGGGGAAACCAGTCTTGCCGCGCGTAACCAGTTGCAACAGGCGGGCATGCGCAGTCCGAACGCGCCCATCGTCTATCTGGTATCGCGTATGGTGCTGCCGCTGGTTTTCATGGGTATCGGCATGTTTTTTCTGTCGGTCAGCGACAAGGAAATCAAAAATAGTCTGGTGTTGATGATTTTGTTCTCCCTCGCGCTATTCGGCTTTTTCCTGCCGCGTATTCTTGTCAAGAACACCGCGGATAAAAGACAGCAAGAAATTGGGCTTAGTTTTCCGGATGCGCTTGATATGATGCTGATCTGCGTGCAGGGCGGTATCGGTATCGAAGCAGCAATCAACCGCATCGCGGACACCGTTGCCGATCATTCGGAAGCTCTTGCCGAAGAAATGGGTATTCTGAGCGCCGAGCTGGGCATGCTCAATGACCGCAAGGCGGCGTTTCAGGGATTTGCGATGCGCGTCGGCTCCGGCGCCGCGCGTTCTTTCGCAACGGCGATGTTGCAGGCGGAACAGTATGGTACCTCTGTATCCAAGGCTATTCGCGTACTGGCAGATGAATCGCGTGAAATGCGGATGGCGGCTGCCGAACAAAAAGCGGCAGCCCTGCCGCCCAAACTGACCGTGCCGATGATTTTGTTTTTCCTGCCCGCGCTTTTTATTGTCATTCTGGGGCCGGCGTTTCTCGGCTCCCCGAAATAAGCGGCACATCAAAAAAGCCGCCAGCCTTTCAAGGGCTGGCGGCTTTTTGGTTTTTTATCTGTATTACTTCTTGAGACTGACGGGTGCTTTGGGCACGACGGCATCGCGCAGTTCGGTCACGATCTGTACGTTGCGGGCGATTTCCGTTTTGGCGGGCGCCATGATCTGCGCGCGGCGCAGGGTGGTGAGCGCTTCGTCAAACAAACCTTGGCTGGCCAGATTGAGTCCGAGGTTGTTCATGACAGATGTCGGATCGCCCTTCCAGCCGTCCAGCGCCTGCCGGAACATTCTCTCCGCATCTTTGTGTTTGCCCTGTGCGTCCAGCGCCACGCCGGCCAGATGGCTGGCGTCGGGGTGAAAATCCGCAAGCTTACTGTCGCTCAGTACGCTTTCCAGTATCGTATAGGCGTCGGCGAACTTGCCGGTTTCAATCAGCGCCGCGGCATATTCGTTTTTCAGCATCGCGCGCGGCGTGCGGCTCGAATCCTTGCGCTCGCCCTTTGCGTAAGGGGCGAGAATTTTGACAGCCTGATCTGCCTTGCCGCTGCGGCGCAGCAGCTGCGCGTAGTTGATGGCAACATCCGGGTTGCGGCTATCGCGCTGGTAGAGTTTTTCGTAGGAGACGAGCGCCTCTGCCGTTTTGCCGGTTGCCATCGCATCGGCAGCCGAGGTTGCAAGGCGGCGTTCAGTCGCGGCTTTCTGGCCGAGTATACTATCGACCGGATCGCCGACATCATGGTCGCTGGGCGATGCGCAGGCCGCCAGCAACAGGGCCGCAGCGGAGAGCGTCGTGAAGAGAGAGGCGCGGGACGTTCTGGACATTATTCCTGTCCCTCCATGATTTCGGGTTCTTCATCGGGGTTGAGGTCGCTTTCAGGCATCGGGCCTTCCATTTCCTCGACGATCATGGGCTGTTCGCCATTTGCAGCGGCAGCCTCTGCGGCCAGAGCGGCGCCACCGCCGGATCCCTGGACTTCAGGAATGTTACCGGAGCCCTCGTCGGTGACCGGGGTCACCTCGAAACAGCCATCGGGGCAGTAATAATAATTCGACGACTGGCAGCCGCTGCTGCCGCTATCGCTGCCGCAGACGCGGCGTACACGGACGTATTGAGGCTGCGCGCCGCTGACGATGATGTTGCGCTCCAGCAGAACCTTGCCTGCGGCGTTCAAGACCGTAAACGACGTGGTGCCCGGCTGGCGCGGCATCAGAATAAGCAGGCGCGGGGAGTCGAGCGTGACAGAGGCATGGGCCGGATTGGCCACGATCACGCTGGCGGCATTTTCGCGCAGGCGCAAAATTTTGGTGCGGTCGGGCGTCAGCCGGATGGCCAGCGGGTCGCCTTTCGGCGTGGCGGCCTTTTGCGCCGGAGCCGTGTTTGCGGTGGAATCGCCGGCCTTGAGAAGGCGGCTCATTTGCTCCACACCGTCGGCGAAAGCGGCTGTGCCGGTAAAGGCGAGCAGGGTAGCGAACCCGCAGGCCATAAGCGCGTATTTCATCTTGGATAATACCCCTTAGCTAAATCCCCTTTGTATGATGCGCCGAAGCGGCTTGAAAGTAAAGTAATATGTCATTGGAATCATTCATGGTTTTGTGATTATAGAAAATTCGGATCAAAAGGACGCCATATGCTGCCGTGTGCGCGTATTTTGTGATTTTTCTGGCTTTTTTGATGGCGCTGAATTAGGAAGAGGGCGCTCAAATTTATATAGCCTTTATATAGCCACAAAACATTGACATAATAATTGACAAGACGGTGTGTCGAGAGTATAAATTTTTAGACATAATTGTTAGTAATTTTGTTACTAATTTGGGCTACCCTTATATGGAATCAAAAATATAAGGGTGATCTCGCGTATCTGACTGAAGCCAAAGGGGAAAAACATGGCGACCAACAACACGACGGCGGCAACTAACGTACAAACCATCTCCCTCGAATCCAACCAGACGCAGGAAATTACCCTCAGCGCAGGCCAGAATCTGGCGATTGCGGCGGGTGATGCGACGGTTCAGGGCATCATGCTCGGTGCGGGCGGGGCGATGAACATCAAGCTGTCGAATGGCGCGACACTTGTTATCAAGAATTTCTCGGACATCGCCTCGATGTCTCCGGCCCCGACGCTGAGCCTCCCCAACGGCGAAAAAATCGATATGGCTGCACTGCAAGCGATGGAATCCCCTGCTGTCGCCCAGCCTGCGCCTGCCGAAGAAACGCTGTCGGATGCCAAAACCATCAACATGCCGAAACCGGGCGAGACGCTGGTCGTCAAGCTTGAAGAAGGCGCTGATTACACCTTCGGCTTCGCCCTGAATGAACCCAAGTCCGTCAAGGACAACGGCGGCCAGCTGGTCATTACGTTTGAAAACGGTGGCGAGATCGTCATCCCCAACTACGGCACGATGAAAAGCAGCGGTGTTGAAATCACCCTGAAAGACGGCGCGGAGCTGCCGGTCAGCGATTTCGGCGACGTTCTTGCTTCTGCCGCACAACTGAACAACATCGAAGCCGCCGCCGGTGAAGGTGGTTCGGGCGGTGCGCGTAACGGTTTCGGCTTCCAGTCGAATTTCCAGTACACGCAGTTCAACTCTCTCGATAAAATCGGCGAAATCAATCCGACTGCGCTGCAATACGAAGCGCCCGACCGCAGGCCTGACCCGACGCTCGGCCCCGATGTCAATCCGAACCTGAGCGTTCAGGATGCGTATGTGAAAGAAGACGCGGTCGGCGGCACCACGATTGCCGTTACCGCAACGCCGAACAACAGCAACGAAAAAATCACCATCACCATCAGCGGCATCGATAACAGCTGGACAGTCGACATGTCGACTTCCGGCGGTACATATGACCCTGCGACGGGTATATGGACGATTACGCTGAACCCGGGCCAAAGCTTTGGCAGCACGCCGACGTTCTTCCCGCCAAAAGACAGCGACGAAGACCTGACCGGTCTCACCATCACCTCGACCGTGACCAACGTCGTGACGGGCCAGACGGTGACGGTTACCACCACCGCGAACATTTTCGTGGATGCTGTGGCGGACGTGCCGAACCTGACCGCAGGCAATGCGAATGGCGATGAAGATACCGCTATTCCGCTGAACATTTCCACATCCGTATCGGATACCGACGGTTCGGAAACGATTAAGTCTGTGGTTATTCAGGGCGTTCCTGCCGATGCGACCCTTTCCGCAGGCACCAAATTGCCGAGCGGCGACTGGCTGCTTGATACGTCTGACCTGCCCGGTCTCACCATTACCCCGGGTTTGCACTTCTCCGGTTCTTTCAACCTGACGATTGTCTCGACGTCCCAAGAGGGTGTGACCCCCGGCGATGGCAACAACGAGCAGGATTTCTCCGACAACGAAGCCAGCGCCACCACGACCATCACCGTCACGGTGAAGCCGGTTGCCGATACGCCGAACCTCTCGGTCGAAGCGCTTTACATCAAGGAAGACGCGACCTACATCGACGGCACCAAACAAACAAACGATGAGCTGACGCTCAAAATCACAGCGAGCCTTGTCGATACCGACGGTTCCGAACAGCTGACCATCACCGTGAAGGGTTTCCAGCCTGGCTGGGATGTCGATACCTCCGTTTCCGGCGGTACCTATGACAGCGCGACGGGTACGTGGACTTTGACGTTGCCTGCTGGCGTGACTAGCTTCTCCGGCGGCCCCATCGTGAAGGCGCCCGCAAACAGTGACGTTGACCTCACGGGTCTTGTCGTCACCGCGACGGCGTCTGAAATGGTTGGCGGTGTCGCTGTTGACAGCGCGTCTAACACGGCAAATACCAGCGTATTTGTGGATGCGGTTATCGATACGCCGACCCTGACGGTTGCCAATACGACCGTTGTCGAAGGTCAGGCGATTAACCTGAACATCGCCACGGCAACGGGCGAGAGCGACGGTTCTGAATCCATCACCAAGGTTGTGATTTCCGGTGTGCCGGATGGTCTTAGCCTGTCTGCCGGCACCAAGCAGCCGGATGGCACGTGGCTGCTGAGCCAAGGCCAGCTGACCGGCCTCAAAGTCATTGCGCCCGCGAACTGGAACGGTGATTTCACCCTCACGGTTTCTTCGACCGCGAAGGAAGGCGTCACCGCAGGTGATGGCAACAATGAACAAAACTTTGGCGACAACGAAGCGACCGTGACCAAAACCCTCGAGGTTTCTGTCACGCCGAAAGCTGACCTGCCGAGCTTGAGCGTCAAAGACGTTTACATCAAGGAAGACAGCGCAGGCGCGCAACTGAAAATCGACGCCAGCCTCAGCGATACGACGGAAACGCTGACGGTGAAAATCGAAAACATCGACCCCAACTGGACGATTACGAACCTCGCGGGCGGCACCTATGACGCTGCCACGAAAACGTGGTCGATTACGCTGGCGCCCGGCCAGAACTTCTCCGGTGGCCCGACGTTCAAACCGCCCGCTGACAGCGATCTCGATATGAGCGGTCTCAAAGTCACTGCGACGTCGACCAACAGCCAGGGCCAGTCCGAAAGCGTATCGGCGAACGCGAATATCTTCGTGGACGCTGTTGCGGACAAACCGAACCTGACGGCGGATAACGCATCGGGTAACGAAGACACGCAAATCGCGCTGAACATCCAAACGTCCGTCAAAGACGCAGACGGCAGCGAAAAAATTGATAGCGTGGTGATTAAAGGCCTGCCCGACGGCTTTACGCTGAATGCGGGCACAAAACTTGCCAACGGCGACTGGTCGCTGACCGAAGGCCAGCTGGCGGGTCTGAAAATCAATCCGCCGGCCAACTGGTCGGGTTCTTTCACGCTGCAAGTGATTTCGACGGCGAAAGAACAAGTCACACTGGCAACCCCCGGCAACAACGAACAGACTTTGTCCGATAACACCGCGACTTCGACGACGTCTCTGACCGTCACCATCAAAGGCGTGGCCGATGCGCCGACGCTCGACGTCAAAGACGTCTGGATGAAGGAAGATGCGGCGGGCGCGCAGCTGAAAATCGATGCGAAACTGACCGACCCCAGCGAAACGCTGACGGTGAAAATCGAAAACATCGACCCCAGCTGGACGATCACCAACCTCGCGGGCGGTACCTATAACGCCGCGACCAAAACGTGGTCGATTACGCTGGCCCCCGGCCAGAACTTCTCCGGCGGTCCGACGTTCAAGGCGCCGGCTGACAGCGACCTCGATATGACCGGCCTCAAAGTCACCGCAACGTCTGCGGACGGCGCGGATACGGCCTCTGTAACCAAAGACGCGAATATTTTCGTGGATGCGGTTGCCGATGCGCCGAACCTGACGACCAGTGCCGCAAATGGTAACGAAGGCGACGCGATTGCGCTGAACATCCAAACCTCCGTCAAAGACACCGACGGCAGCGAGAAAATCGACAGCGTGGTCATCAAGGGTGTACCGTCCAACTACAGCCTGTCTGCCGGTACCAAACTGGCGAACGGCGACTGGTTGCTGACGTCTGACCAGCTCTCGGGCCTCAAAATCAACACGGTCAAGGGCGGCAGCCTCGACTTCACCCTGACGGTCGTTTCGACCTCCAAGGAGCAGGTCGCGGCGGGCAATCCGGCCAATGCCGAAAACGATTTCACCGACAACACCGCCACGACCACGACGACGGTCAAGGTGAAGCTGGATCCGCTCGCGGATGCGCCGAACCTGAAAGTCACCGACGTCTGGACGAAAGAAGACTCTTCGGGCGTTGCGCTGAAAATCGAAACCTCGCCGAGCCACCCGACGGAAACACTGAAAATCACCGTCACGGGTATTGATACGGCGGCGGGCTGGACCATCACCAACCTCAACGGCGGCACCTACGACGCGGCGACCAAAACTTGGTCGATCACGCTGGCGCCGGGCGCGCCCTTCAACGGTGGCCCGACGCTGAAACCGCCGGCTGACAGCGACCGCGACCTGACGGGTCTTTCGGTCAAAGTCACCGCGACCCAGACCAACGGCTCCACAGCTGAATCGAGCGCGACCACGAATGTTTACGTGGATGCGGTCGCCGATGCACCGAACCTGTCCGCATCTGCCGGTACGGCGGAAGAGGGCAAGCAGGTGGCGCTCAACATCGCCACTTCCGTCAAAGACACCGACGGCAGCGAGAAAATCGACAGCGTCATCATCAAGGGCGTGCCGTCCAACTACAGCCTGTCCGCCGGTACCAAACTGGCGAACGGCGACTGGTCGCTGACGACGGACCAACTGAACGGTTTGAAAATCAACACCGTCAAAGGCGGCAGCCTTGATTTCACGCTGACGATTGTGTCGACGTCGAAAGAACAGGTCACGCTCAGCACGCCGGGTAACAGCGAACAAACGCTGGCAGACAACACGGCGACGACGACGACGACGGTAAAAGTCAAGCTGACGCCAGATGCTGTCCCCACGATTGCGACGCCGGACACCAAAGAAGTCGACGAAACCAACCTGCCGAGCGGCAACGTCTCGACCAGCGGTAAAATCAACGTCAACTTCTATGACGATGCGCCGGGCACGATCAAACTGACGGGCGGCTTCACAGCCAACGGTTCGGTTGCGGGCACCAAGCTGACGTCTGAAGGTCACGAAGTGACCACGCAGCAGGTCGGCAACGTCATCACCGGCTATGCGAACGGCAAGCAGGTCTTTACCCTGACGCTGCAGAACGACGGCAACTATGTTTTCCGCCTCATCGGCACGCTGGATCACAAAGACACCGCGAACCATAACGACGTCATCAACCTGAACTTCGGCGTGCTTGCGACCGACAGCGACGGCGACACGGCGACGACGAACATCGTGATCAAAGTCTACGACGATGGTCCGAAAGCGAACAACGACGTCAATACCTACGACGTCACGCAGGGCGGCACGTCGGGCAACGTTATCACCGGTGAAAACGGTGGTACGGGCGCGGCCGACCAGCTGAGTCAGGACGATACTAATACCATCGTTAAAATCAGCTACGGCACGACCACGGTTAACGTCCCTGCGGGCGGCTTTGCGGAGATCGAGGGCAACTACGGCAAGCTCAAGATCTACTCCGACGGTTCGTATGAATACAAACTCAACCGCGAAACCGAAGGCGCAACGGATGAATTCCGCTACACGCTGAAAGACGGTGACGGCGATACCAGCACGGCTCTGTTGCAGCTGAAAGGCTACGACCCTGTTCTTATCGTCGGCGAAAACGTGGATGACAAAGGCACCTCGACCACGCCGTACGAAGTTGGCGATGGTAGCGGCGTCATCACCGGCGGCAAAGCCGGCGACATCCTCGTCGGTGACGTCGGTGGCGGCAAATCCACGCCGGTCGACAAAGACTACAACGTTGTCCTTATCCTCGACATCAGCGGTTCCATGGGCAGCCGTACCAACACCAACAGCAAATACTACAAGCTCATCAAAGCTGTTGAAAACCTGCTGGGCGACCTGCACGCGTATCAGGGCGGTGATGTGAAAGTTCACATCATTCCGTTCGAAAGCTACGCACATCCGGGTGCGACCTTCGATGTCTCGACCCCTGCGGGCGTCAGCCAGGCCATCTCGTTCCTCTATAACATGAGCAACGCCGGCGGCTACACCAACTACGAAGACCCGATGCAGGATGCGATTGCATGGCTCAAGAGCTCGGCCCCGATTGCCGGCGCTGAAAGCTATACCTACTTCGTATCCGATGGCGAACCGAACCGTTATATGGACGGCAACGTTATCCGCACCGGCACCGAAACGGAATCGATGAACCAGATCCGCGGAACAGACGGCACCAGCGAAATCAACTCGCTGAAGTCGCTCAGCACGGTGATTGGCGTCGGTATCGATATCGGCAGCAAAATCTCCAACCTTGATGAAATCGCTTCGAACGGCGATGCCCTCAACGTGAAGAACCCGGATGATCTGAATGCGGCTCTGTCTGGCGCAAGCCCGCTGAACCAGCTCGAAGCTGTCGGCAGCGACCATCTGGTCGGCGGCGATGGCAACGATATGATCTTCGGTGATGCGCTTTACACGGATGACCTTGCGACGGCCCACGGCCTTGGCACGGCGCCGGGCGCAGGCTGGGAAGTATTCGCGAAGCTGGAAGCGGGCCTCAGCACTGTTAATCCCGGCTGGACGCGCACCGATACCATGGAATACATCCGCGACAACTACCTGTCGCTGGGTCGTGAGTCTGTGGGCAGCGGCAGCGGCCGCGCAGGCGGGGCGGATACGCTTTTCGGCGGTAACGGCAATGACGTGCTGATCGGTCAGGAGGGTGCAGATACCCTTGACGGCGGTGCCGGTAACGACATCCTCTGGGGGGGGTCGGGCAACGACGTTCTGTGGGGCGGTACGGGTGCGGATACGTTCCTGTTCACCTCGGTCGAACATGGCGTTGATACCATCAAGGACTTCAGCCTTGCACAGGGCGATGTTCTGGATATCAGCAACATCCTCACGGGCTTTGACCCGCTGACGGATAGCCTGTCTGATTATGTCAACATCAGCCAGTCTGGCGGCAATACCATCGTCAAGGTCGATGCGACCGGCAGCGGCAATTTCCAGACGATTGCTATTCTGGAAGGCGTTTCTGTCGATCTCAACGCCCTCACAACCAACGGCAATTTGATTGCCTAGGCTAATATAATGTTGTAAGCATGGGGCTGCGGTTTTCAATCCCGCAGCCCCATTGCTATGAAAATCTGGCATATCCAAAGAATTCTAAAGACGGAAAAATTAAAGGCTCGAAATGAAAAACAAATTCGCAATCTTCTGCGCGGTATCGATGCTCAGCGTATCCTTGGTGACCAGCGCTTTCGCATCCGGTGAAGATAACAACCTGACCCTGCAAGATGCCGTGGCCAAAGGTATCCTGACCAATCCGTTCTACGGTGTCGTCGCAAACGACAGCCTCGCAACACGCGAAGAATTGTCTCAAGCCAAAGCGCAATGGATGCCGTCCGTCGACTTCCTCGGCGAAACGGGCTACGAGCGTACCGACACCCCGACGATCGAAGATGAAAGCCTGTGGCGCAACCGCGCGTCGCTGACGCTGACCCAGCTTCTGTTCGATGGCAATGGCGTCAACAGTGAAATCAAGCGCCAGAAAGCGCGCGTTGAATCCACCGCGAACCGTGTTGGCGAAGTTGCCGAATTCGTCGGCCTGGATATTGTCGAGGCTTACCTTGAAGTTCTGCGCCAGCGCGACCTGCTCGCGATTGCGCGCGCAAACGTCGAAGATCACATCAAAATTCTCGAAACCATCCGCACTGGCGCCGCTGCCGGTACGGTAACCGAAGGTGACGTATCGCAGGCGCTGGCCCGTCAGGCCCAGGCACGTGCGACTGCAACGTCGACCGAACAGTCCCTGCGCGAAGCAGAGGCATTGTTCATCCAGAAAGTCGGCGATACGCCGGGCAGCATGGCCTTCCCCGATATCCCGCGCGACAAACTTCCGGAATCGGTTGAAGACGCTGTGCGCCGCGCTATCACCAACAGCCCGACGCTCGCGATTTTCGAATCCGACATCAAAGTTGCCGAGGCTGAATTCGAAGGTTCCGGCTCCACGCTGTATCCGAAGGTTGAACTGCAGGCAAATGCTTCCATCGGCAGCGACCTCGATGGTATCGATGGCAGCGAAAACCGCCAGTCTTTGCTGGCTGTCATGCGCTGGAACCTCTATCGCGGTGGTGCCGATCAGGCGCGCCAGCGTGAATTCATGTACCGTCACGCCGTTTCCAAAGAACGCCGTGCCGAAGCCGCGCGTGGCGTTGAAAAGAACGTCCGTGACACTTGGGCTGGCATGATTGCCTCGGCCGAGCGTGCGCAGCAATTTCTGGAGCAGGCCAACGCCAACGAAAAAGTCGTCAGCGTTTACCTCGACCAGTTCAGCCTTGACCGCCGCACGCTGCTGGACGTTCTGGACGCCCAGAACGAACTCTTTGTGTCGCGCTCCAGCCACGTTAACGCGCTTTACACGGAAATGTTCGCCGTGTTCCGTGTGCTCGCCCTCGAAGGCCAGCTGCTGAACACGCTGGGCGTGCAAAAACCGCGCGAAGCCAAAGTCGATATGAAGTAATCAGCCGCGCCTATCGCGGGGAAGCAGGCGCGTCTTGGTTTCCGACGATCAAAAAAATATGACATTCAACGACCAACCGGCGGCGCAAGCAGGCGAGAACCCTGCCGCCGCCGGTGGCGCTTTTGCCCATGCCACGCAAGGGGCGAAGCCCGAGGCCACCGTGGCAGCGGTGGGCGAGGGCAGCAATTGGCCGCTGGAGGCGGAACGCCTGTCCCTTGATGATCCGCTGCTGGAATGTCTGGCGATACTGGCGGGCACCTATGGCCGCCGCACGACGGCAGCGGCACTGTCTGCCGGCCTGCCCGTGCATGGCGAAGAAATGGCGACGCCCGCCGCTTTCGTCCGTGCGGCAGACCGCATCGGCATGACGGCGCGCATGGTGCGCCGCCCGCTCAAGGATCTGATTGTCAGCCCGAGCTTGCCGTGTATTGTCGTTCTTAAAAACAACCACGCCTGCATCATGACGGGCCGCGGTAAAAAAGGCGTGTTGCTGGTCTTCCCCGAAACGCCGGATGTCACGACCGAGATTTCTTTCAGCGAGCTGCAGATGCGCTATGGCAGTTACGCATTTTTTGTGCGCCCGCGCGCGCATCTGGATAGCCGCGCAGGCCCCGCCGAAATCGAAAGCGGCCGCGACTGGTTCTGGGGCGCGATCTGGCGTCATAAAAAGATTTACTACGAAGTCATGTTGGCTGCGGTGGTCATCAACCTGCTGGCAATCGCGAGCCCGCTGTTCACCATGAACGTCTATGACCGCGTCATTCCCAACAGCGCCTTTCCGACGCTGTGGGTGCTGGCGGCGGGTGTGACGATTGCCTATGTGTTCGATTTTCTGCTTAAAACCCTACGCGCGCATTTCGTCGATACGGCGGGGCGCAAGGCCGATAACCTGATTGCGGCGCGCATTTTCGAGCAGATGCTGGCCATGAAAATGGCCGCCCGCCCGCCCAGTGTCGGCGTGCACGCCGCGAACCTCAAGGAATTCGAAACCTTGCGCGATTTCTTTACCTCCGCTACCATTATCGCGGTCATCGATTTTCCGTTCATCATCCTGTTCATCATCCTCATCTGGCTGATTGCGGGGCCAGTGGCAGTGGTGCCGGCCATTCTGGTGCCGCTGGTGCTGGCTGTCGGGATCATGCTGCAAAAACCCCTTGATAAAGTCGTCAAGGAATCGATGCGCGAAGGAGCTTTTAAAAGCTCTCTGATTTTTGAAACCCTCAGCGGTCTTGAAACCATCAAGGCGCAGGCGGCCGAAGGTCATATGCAGCGCAAATGGGAAGAGCTGAACGAGATGACATCCCGCACGCACGTCAAGGCTCGCGCGATTTCTTCTTTCGGTCTCAACGTTGCCGGTACCGCGGCGGGGCTATGCTCGGTTTTCATGGTTGTTTTTGGGGCGTATCTGATTGCCGACGGGCAGATGACCATGGGTGCGCTTGTCGCCTCCGTCATCTTGTCGGGCCGTGCGATGGCGCCGCTGGCCTCTGTCGCGGCGATCCTGACCAAGTTCAGCCAATCCAAGGAATCGCTGGCGCGCCTGAATGAACTGATGGCATCGCCGGTTGAACGGCCCGCGGGCCAGACGTTTATTTCGATGCCTGTGATGAAAGGTAAAATCGATTTCCGCGATGTAGTGTTCCGCTATCCGCAACAAAAAACCGCGGCGCTGAATGGCGTCAACTTCTCTGTATTGCCCGGCGAACATGTGGGTATCATCGGTGCGGTCGGTTCGGGCAAGACGACGATCGAGCGCCTTATTCTCAATCTTTATCAGCCCGAAAACGGTTCGGTGCAAATTGATGGCGTCGATGTGCGCCAGATTGACCCCGCCGATCTGCGCCGGAATATCGGCGTTGTGCAGCAAACGCCGTATCTGTTTTTCGGATCCGTACGTGAAAACATCACGCTGGGGCATGAATCCGTGCCGGATGCCGCAGTGCTGCGTGCGGCGGAGATGGCGGGGGTCATGAACTTCCTGCGCGATTCCGAAGCAGGGCTTGATACGCAGGTGGGCGAGCGGGGGGATAACCTTTCCGGCGGGCAGCGTCAGGCGATTGCGATTGCCCGCGCGCTTTTGTACAACCCGCCGATTTTACTGCTGGATGAACCGACGGCGTCGATTGACCCGGGCTCCGAGCGCAGGCTCTATATGCACCTCAAAGAGCTTATTAAAGGTAAAACCATTTTGCTGGTCACGCATAAAAGCGCCGTTCTGGGTCTGGTGGACAAGCTTATTTTGATGGACCGCGGCCGTATTATTGCCGCCGGCCCGCGCGACGAAGTCATCGCCAAGTTGCAGTCGGGCGCGTACAAAGCGCAAGGCACGCAGGGGGTGCCGAATGACTGAAAATAAAAACGCCAAGCCCGCCAAAAAAACCAACGAGAACCGTGCGGCCGAATACGATGAATTCGATTTGCGCAAATTCGATCTGACGCGCAAATATGACGATGATTTTTCGCCCGCTGATGGCATTGCGTGGCGTGACCATATCCTGCTCTATTTTATCGCGGGGCTTCTGGGTCTTTTCATTCTCTGGGCCAATCTGGCCACGCTCGAAGAAGTTTCGCGCGGCGAAGGCAAGGTCATTCCGTCGTCGGAAATTCAGGTCATCCAGAGCCTTGAGGGAGGCATCATCGAATCCTTCCCCGTTAAAACGGGTGACCGCGTCAAAAAAGGGCAGGTCATCCTGCATCTGCGCAACGAACAATTCAAATCCGACCTTTCGGCCAGTCAGCAGAAATACTACGGCCTTCTGGCAACCGTCACGCGTTTGCAGGCGGAGGCGGATGACAAACCCCTCGAATTCCCCGACGAAGTGACAAAGCTTGTCCTCGACTCCGTCAAGGCGGAGCGCGATACCTACGACGCCAACCTGAAACAGCGCAAAGGCCAGATGGCGGTCCTTGAGCAGCAGCGCGAACAGCGCCAGCAGGAAGTCACCGAACTTCAGCGCCGTATCGCGGATATTTCGAGCGTACTTGGCCTTGCGCTGGAAGAACGCCAGATGGTCGCCCCCATGGTGGAGCGCGGCGCGGCGAACAAGATGGAGCTTCTGCAGCTTGATCGCCAGATTGCACAGCAACGTGCGGAGCTGAACGGGCTGCGTCTGGCCCTGCCGCGTTCGCAGGCGGCGGTCAAGGAAGCGGAAGAGCGCATCAACGAGCTCAAGAGCGGTTTCCGCGCGGCGGCGCAGCGCGAACTGGCCGAAAAAACCATCGAAATGAACACCGTGCGTGAAACCATGGCCGCGCATAAAGACCGTACCGAGCGCAGCGAAATCCGCGCACCGATGGACGGAATCGTGAAGGATATCAAAATATCCACCGTCGGTGGTGTGGCGCGCGCGGGCGAGCCTATCATGGAAATCGTCCCTGTCGATGACCTGCTGGTTGTCGAGGCGCGCATCAAACCTTCCGACATCGCCTTCATAAACGTCGGACAGAAAGCGGTTGTGCGGCTGTCGTCGTATGACTTCTCCGTCTATGGTTCTATGGAAGGTAAAGTGACCGAGGTCGGTGCGGACAGTTTCACGACAGAAAAAGGCGAAAGTTTCTATCGCGTGCGCGTTGAAACCACTGCCGAAAAGCTGCGCAAAGGTAGCAAGGAATACGATATCAAATCCGGTATGCAGGCAACGGTTGATGTGATTACCGGCCATAAGACCGTGATGCAGTATTTGCTCAAGCCCTTTATCAAGGCATCGCAAACCGCCCTGCGCGAGCGTTAATCACGCCGCGCGCCGGCCAAACAAAAAAGCCTCCGCTTAAACGGGGGCTTTTTTGTTTGGCCGGCGCGCTTTGTTACAGCGCCTTTTCAAGTTCCGGCAGGGCGGTAAACAGGTCTTGTACCAGCCCGTAATCGGCTATCTGGAAGATAGGCGCCTCGCCATCTTTATTGATGGCGGCGATGACCTTGGAATCTTTCATGCCGGCCAGATGCTGGATCGCGCCCGAAATACCGACAGCGATATACAAATCCGGCGCGACGACTTTACCCGTCTGCCCGACCTGATAATCGTTGGGCACGAAACCGGCATCCACCGCCGCGCGCGACGCGCCGATGGCCGCGCCAAGTTTATCGGCGACGGCTTCGATGAGTTTGAAATTCTCGCCATTGCCCATGCCGCGCCCGCCGGATACGACGATGCGCGCGGCAGTCAGTTCGGGGCGTTCGGATTTGGTCAGTTCCTGTCCGGCAAACGATGTGGTGCCGCTATCGCCCGCAGCCGCGACGGTTTCAACCGCGGCGCTGCCGCCATCGGCGGGGGCCGCGTCGAATGCCGTGGTGCGCACCGTCATGACCTTGACCTTGTCGGACGATTTGACAGTCGCAAAGGCGTTACCGGCATAGATGGGACGCACGAAAGTATCCGGCCCCTCGATACCGCTGATGTCGGAAATCGGCTGCACATCCAAAAGCGCACCGACGCGCGGCATCATGTTCTTGCCCATCGTCGTCGCAGGGGCGAGGATATAGTCATATCCCGCAGCGGCCTTTACCACCAGTGCGGCGGTGTTTTCGGCCAGCTGGTGTGCATAGGCGGCATCATCCGCCGACAGTACCTTGCGGATGCCGCCGATTTTGGCAGCTGCTGCCGCGGCGCTGGCGCAGTTTTGTCCGGCAACCAGAATATCCACGTCGCCCAGCTTTTTGGCGGCGGTGACCGCGTTCAGCGTTGCGGGTTTCAGGCTGCTGTTGTCATGTTCGGCAATAAGAAGAACGCTGGGCATGTCAGATCACCTTTGCTTCGTTTTTCAGTTTGTCGACGAGTTCCGCGACGTCTTTGACTTTAATGCCGGCTTTGCGCACGGGCGGTTCGGATACCTTGAGAACGCTCACGCGCGGCGTGATATCGACGCCAAGGTCGGCGGGGGTTGTGGTCGAAAGCGGCTTTTGCTTCGCTTTCATGATGTTCGGCAGCGACGCATAGCGCGGCTCGTTCAAACGCAGGTCGGTGGTGACAACCGCGGGCAGCTTGACCGCAAGGGTTTCAAGGCCGCCGTCGATTTCACGCGTGACCTTCAGCGTCTCGCCATCCTTTTCGACTTTGGAGGCAAAGGTCGCCTGTCCCCAGCCGAGCAGCGCGGAGAGCATCTGCCCCGTCTGGTTGTTGTCGCCGTCAATCGATTGCTTGCCGAGGATGACCAGCTGCGGTGCTTCCTGCGCAACCAGTTTTTGCAGCATTTTGGCAATCGCCAGCGGTTCCGGCGCGGCGTCAGTCTGCACCAAAATGGCTTTGTCCGCGCCCATGGCAAGGGCGGTGCGCAGCGTTTCTTGCGCCTGTGCGGGGCCGACGGATACGGCCACAATTTCGGTGGCGATGCCTTTTTCTTTCAGGCGCACGGCCTCTTCGACCGCGATTTCGCAAAAGGGGTTCATCGACATTTTGACGTTGGCAAGCTCGACGCCGCTCTGATCGCTTTTGACGCGGATTTTGACGTTATAGTCGACCACGCGTTTTACGGGCACAAGAATTTTCATATCGTCCTCTGTATTCGGTTCGCAGGGGCGGCGCATGCATGCTGCGGCGCGCATAGAAAAACCCCCTCAAGAGCCACATAACATAGCATCCCGAGGGGGTTTGGCAAAGCGGGGAATACCCCGTTAAAAACGCTGTGGCAGACGATTACTGCGCGGCGTTTTCAACAGGTGCCTTGGACGTTTCGTCCGCAGCGACCGTCATTTTGATGATTTTGTCGGGGTTCATCGGCGGCTCGCCGCGGGCGATGCCATCGACCAGTTCCATACCCGATACAACCTTGCCCCAGACGGTGTATTGGCCGTTCAGGTGCGGGGTATCGCCGAAGGTAATGAAGAACTGGCTGTCTGCGCTGTTGGGGTCGTTGGTGCGCGCAGCGCCGAGGGTGCCACGCACGAATTTCTCGGACGAGAATTCAGCCGGCAGGTTCTTGCCCGAACCGCCCGTACCGTCACCTTTGGGGTCGCCGGTCTGGGCCATGAAGCCTTCGATCACGCGGTGGAATTTAAGACCGTTGTAAAAGCCCTGACGGGTCAGTTCTTTCACGCGGGCGACATGCTGGGGGGCCAGATCGGGGCGCAGTTCAATCACTACGCGGCCGGTTGCCAGATCCATGTAAAGCGTGTTTTCGAGATCCTGCGCCTGCGCGTTTGTGGTCATGGCAAAGACCATCAGCAGGGCGGAAAAAAGTCCAAGAATTTGATTTTTCATGATATTCCTCGTTAAGGGGTTATGCGTTGCCGCGCGGCCTTATTCGGCCAAGCTGAAAGACAGGATTTTGTCAGGATTGGCAGGCGGCTCACCAACGGCGATACCGTCCACAAGTTCCATACCTTCGACAACCTGCCCCCAGACGGTGTATTGGCCGTCCAGATGCGGGGTATCGCCAAAGGTGATGAAAAACTGGCTGTCGCCGCTGTTGGGGTCCATGGCGCGCGCCATCCCAAGGGTACCGCGCACAAAGGGCGCATCGCTGAATTCCGCCGGCAGTTTCATGCCCGAACCGCCATAGCCGGTCCCCTGCGGGCAGCCGGTCTGGGCCATAAAGCCCGGGATGACGCGGTGGAATTTAAGGCCGTTGTAAAAACCGTCTTTCATCAACTGTTTGATACGCGCGACATGTTTGGGCGCCAGATCGGGGCGCAGTTCGATGACCACGCGGCCGTTTTTAAGTTGAAGATAGGCGGTATTTTCAGCCGAGAGGGTAGAAGTGTCAGACAAAGCGCGTCCTCCTGCGTTTGATTTAAAAATGCAGGCCTATGCTGTACCAGACGCGTCATGAAATCAATGCCGGACAGGCTTCGGGCGTGGCAAGTGGGCTTTCCGCGGGCAGATTTAGAAATATTCCGGAAAGTCTCTCTCGGCGTCAGCCTTCATTTGTTCCAGCTTATAGGCTGTTTGCGATTGCGGCGTCAGGGCGGCGACATGCGACCAGTACAGCATCGCCGTTGGCACCTCTAGGCGGCTGTAATGGGTATCGCCTGTCGCCTGATATACGGCGATGTTATGCGGCACACGCTTCAGCGTCATCAGATAGCGCGCTTGCAGGGCAGCCAATTGCTCCAGATCCGATTTGCTCGGGTTGGTTTTTGTGGTGAGGATGGCGCGGGTATGTTTGTCGATAAAATAATCGATGACCCATGCCATATCGCCGGCTTCGGATTTGGCAGCTTCCAGAACATCGGTGTATTGCTTCAGCTCCGCCGCGTTATCCGGTGTTTGCACAACCGCCAGATAAGCCGCTTTCCTGAAATTCTGCGCCGCTTTGTTTGCGGTGTTGAAGGCTTCCTGATGCTGCTTGATTTCAGCCGGTGTCATCGAGAGCATGACGGCCTGCGCTTTCAAGAAGGCCAGCAGATACTGGCGCTTGTCAACGAGATCGGAGACTTCTTTTTGCAATCCCGCACTGTCGAAAACATAAGGCGTCAACGAAGCTTTGAACGCGGCGTCAAGTTCCGGATCCAAATGGTAGATGCGCTTGTAGTTTTCGGGAATGGTGGGTGCATTTTCCGTTCCCTGTTGGCTGGATTTTTGCGACCACGTATAAACCGCCGCCAGATTGCGGAACATATCACGGTTTGTGAATGTCAGCTTTTTCAAAGCGCCGGTTTCTGCGCCTAGTGTTTTTTTGATAGCGGGGTGCATCGTGAATTCATAGACGATGAAATGCGCATAGGTTTTGCGCAGCGCCTGCGGCAGGCTGTCGGGCACGCCCGTTTCCGCGGTGGCGATGACGGCAGATTTATCGTCGCTAAATACGATTTTTCCAGCTTCTTTCTTGATTTTGATTTTTTCAGCCGTCTTGTTGTTGGTGTTGGCGGCCAGCATCATATCGATATCGATATCTTCGGTCAAAACGCTGATGGGCGGTGTGGCGCTGCCGGTTTTTTGCTGATACATGGTGATTTTCATGCCCAGCCGGCTGGTGCGGTCGCGCGAGCGGAACAGTGCAACACTATGCAGCGGATAGAGTGTATAGGTTTTGGCCGCGTGATTGACGACGGTAAAGGTTTTCTTGTCGTAGTCGTAAATATTTTCCATCTGTCCCGTGCGGCTGCTATAGGCGTTCGGGTAAAGGGTGATGATTTGCTCCGCGCTCTGCGCGCCGGCGGCGGGGGTGGCGCTGGCGACCAGCTGCGTCATTTGCAGACTTTTATCAAAGGTCAGTGTCAAAGACTCTGCCTGCGCGGCAGAGGCCAGCGAACAAAAGCCAAAAACCAGAAAAATATTTCTAAACGAATTGCGCACGGGTCTGCTCCTCGGTGGGACGGTGTCTTGCGGAAGCGTGAAAAGCTCTGCGGGGTGAGAAAGACGGCCTTGGTGCTATTTTGCCCCAACAGGGTTAATCATCTGTTAAATCCGGCCTAAAGACAAGGAAATCCGGCCTTAAAATAAGGGCTTATCGGCGGAAAGGCTGCATCTTTTCTTGCGGTGGGGCGGCGCAGGGTATAGCCTGTGGCAAAGGATGTTGCCGATGCTTATTTTAATCCAAATTCTCATGTATGCCCTCATGGTCTATTTCTGGATTGTAACCGCGACGGTTATCATGAGCTGGCTGGTCGCGCTCAACATCGCCAATACGCGCAACAAATATGTCTACAAGTTTTGCATGCTGCTGAACTATGCGACGGTGCCTGTCGTGCGGGTGGTTCGCAAGGTCGTGCCGCCGATGGGCGGATTTGATTTCACGCCGATGGTGATCATTTTCGCCATCTGGCTGATGATGGAGGGCCTGACGCGGCTGGCCCTGATTGTGTCGCAATAACATCCGAAAGCAGGGGCGGGGACAATGGCGATGAGCGAGCATAAAACAACGGCAGAACGCGGCATCATCATTGACGGCAAGAAAACCGCCCGCCGGTTGCGCCAGTCTATCGCGCATCATGTCGAGGTACTGGTCGCCGACCATAAAATCATGCCGGGTCTGGCCGTCGTATTGGTCGGGGATGACCCGGCCAGCCAAATTTACGTCGCGAGCAAGGAAAGGCTTGCCGTCGCGGCGGGCATGCGCAGCTACGTTCACCGCCTGCCCAAGAATACATCACAGGATGCGCTGCTGGAGCTGCTGCGCAAGCTCAACAAGGATAAAAAGGTACACGGTATTCTGGTGCAGATGCCGCTGCCCAAACAAATTGATACCGCCACGATTCTGCGCGCGATTGACCCTGCGAAGGACGTGGACGGTCTGCATATTGAAAACGTGGGGCGGCTGGCCTCCGGCCTGCCGGGGTTGGTGCCGTGCACGCCGCTGGGTTGCCTGACGCTGCTGCGCAGTATCATGCCCAATATGTCGGGGCTGCATGCGGTGGTGGTGGGGCGGTCCAATCTTGTCGGCAAGCCGATGGCGCAGCTGCTTTTGCGTGAAAACTGCACCGTGACGATTGCCCATTCCAGAACGCCGCAGTTGTCGCATGTGACGCGTCAGGCCGATATTCTGGTCGTTGCCGTAGGCAAACCGCAACTGGTCAAGGCGGATTGGGTGAAGCCGGGCGCCGTGGTGCTCGATGTCGGTATCAGCCGCGAACAAAGTGCAGAGGGCAGCCGCATTGTCGGCGACGTCGATTTCGCCTCGGTGCGCGAGGTTGCGGGATATATCACCCCCGTGCCGGGCGGCGTCGGGCCGATGACCATCGCCTGCCTTTTGGGCAATACGGTCGCCGCCTGCTGCCGCCAGAACGAGCTTACTGTCCCTGAGCTACGGTAAAGCCGCGCTGTCCGTCGAAATAATACAGGTTTTCGGTTTTGATGAAATCAAGCCCTGCCTCCGCCAGCGCGTGGAGCAGCTGGGCGATTTGCGCATGCGTCACCGTATCGCCATCGTTGGCGGCGACAAAGCGGCAGCGCCAATGATCGCCGTTTTCGGCCTTGGCGGCGCTGTCGGGCCAGACCAGCAGGCCGCGGCTGTCAATACTGGCCAGCTTCAGGCTGTTGCTGAGCGCTTTCATCTCCGTCGCCAGTGCATCTACGGGGCGTGCGTCGCGCCAGTGCATGAAAACATCGACGCCGTGCAGAGTTTTGGCAGCTGCCTTGGGCAGGCTGATAACAGGCATGCGGATGGCGGGCTGTTTTGATTCTGCCGTTGTGGCGGGTTTGAAATGCGCGGGCTGCTCGCCAAGGCGTTCGATGACGGCTTCGGCAAATTCCTTGGTATTGGCGCGGCGTTTGCTGAACTGCGGGCTGAACACATCGCCCGTGTGAATACCGTCTTCGATGGTTTTCAGCCAGGCGTTGTGAATTTTATCCGCAATGGCGCCTTGACCCAGATGATGCAACATCAGAACCGCCGCATGCAGCAGGCCCGAAGGGTTGGCGATGCCTTGACCTGCGATATCAGGGGCGGAGCCGTGTATGGCCTCGAACATCGCGCCGTGCTGGCCGATGTTGGACGAGCCGCAAAGCCCGACCGAGCCGGAAACTTCCGCCGCGATATCCGAAATGATATCGCCATAGAGGTTTTCGGTGACGACGACATCGAAAATATGCGGTGCTGCGGCGATTTTGGCCGCGCCGATATCCACAATCATGTGGTTCTTTTCAAGTTCGGGATACTCCGTCCCAACGCGGTCGAAAACGCGGTGGAACAGGCCATCCGTCATTTTCATGATGTTGTCTTTGGAAATGCAGGTGACTTTCTTGCGGCCATGCGCGCGCGCGTATTCGAAGGCATAACGCACGATACGCTCCGACCCTGTCTCCGAAATCAGCTTCAGGCACTGCATGACGTTATCGGTCTGGCGGTGTTCGATACCGGCGTAGAGGTCTTCCTCGTTCTCGCGCACGATCACCATATCCATCGTCGGCTGCGTTGTGCGCACAAACGGGTGATAGGATACGCAGGGGCGGATGTTGGCAAACAGCGCCATGGATTTACGCACCGTGACGTTAAGGCTTTTGAAGCCGCCGCCCTGCGGCGTCGTGATGGGCGCCTTGAGGAAGCATTTGGTGCGCGAGAGGGATTCCCATGCGCTGTCTTCAATCCCCGATGCCACGCCGCGTTTGTAAACTTTTTCGCCGATTTCGATGGTTTCGATGGCGAGTTTGGCACCTGCCTTTTCAAGGATGTTCAGCGTGGCGGCCATGATTTCGGGGCCGATGCCATCGCCATAAGCAACGGTAACAGGTGCGTTCTGCGTCATGATATCCCTCTATCGGATGTTTAAGTTTTGTTTTTGCAGGTGAGGCGGATCAGCAGATAACCGAAGAGCGCGGAGATGATCGACCCGCCAAGAACACCCAGTCGAACGGGCGCGGCATATTCAGGCCCGTTGAATGCCAGCGTGCCGATGAAAAGACTCATCGTAAAGCCGATGCCGCAAAGGGCGCTCAGGGCATACAGCTGATACCAGTTAGTGTTTTTAGGCATCGGGCACAACCCGCTTTTGACCGCGGCAAGGATGGTAAAGAAAAGGCCCGTCTGCTTGCCGACCACAAGCCCCAGCATGATACCCAGTGGCAGCGGGTTGAAAAGCGCTGCGGGCGTGACACCGGCCAGCGAGACGCCGGCATTGGCGAAGGCGAAAACCGGCATAATCATGAAGGCGACCCACGGGTGCAGGGCGTGTTCAAGGTCGGCAATCAGGTTGCGGCTTTCTTTTTTGCCGTTGCCTTGTGTGCCGTAGGGGATAAACAGCGCGGTAATCACGCCCGCCAGCGTGGCATGCACGCCGGATTTCAGTACCGCTAGCCACAGCAAAAAGCCGATAATCACATAGGCTGCTGTGCGCCGTACACCTGCGCGGTTCATGACGAACAGCATCAGGGTAAAGAAACTTGCCGCACCCAGCGCGGTCATGGACAATCCATCTGTATAGAAGAACGCGATGATGATCACAGCGCCCAGATCGTCGATGACGGCAATCGCCGTCAACAGAACCTTCAGTGTGACGGGGACGCGTTTGCCCAGCAACGACAGCACGCCCAGCGCAAAAGCGATATCCGTCGCCGCCGGAATAGCCCAGCCATGCAACAAATGCGGATGGTTGTGGTTGACGAGATAATAGACTAGCGCCGGTGCAGCCATGCCGCCGACGGCGGCGAGTGCGGGTAGCATCGCACTTTCTTTTGACGACAGCTGGCCGCCCAGAAGCTCGCGCTTGATTTCAAGCCCGACCAGAAAAAAGAAAATGGCCATCAGGCCGTCGTTGATCCAGTGCAGCAGGTTTTTTGAAAATTCGAATTCGCCGAAAACAATGCCGAGCTTGCTGTGCAGCAGGTGGTCATAAAAACTAGCGAGGGGGCTATTAGCCATAATCATCGCGAGGGCGGCGGCGATGAACAGCACAATACCGCCGGCGGATTCGAGTTTGAAGAATTCTCGTATCCAGCGGGTTTTATTTTCGATGTTGTTAAATGCGCGTGAAATCATGGATAATGATATTGGTCAAATACCTAAAAATTGCAACCAAAACCGTGCCTTTCGCGCGCGAAAAAAATGTCGGGAGAGGGCAACTATGCTGCCGCAGGAAATTATTCGCAAAAAAAGAGACGGCCAGACGCTGGCCGAAAGCGAAATTCGCGAATTTATCGAGGGCGTAACCCATGGGTGCGTCAGCGAGGGGCAGGTCGCCGCATTTTGTATGGCGGTACTTCTTAAAAAAATGGACATGCCGGAACGCGTCGCGCTGACCTCTGCCATGGCGCGCTCGGGTACGGTTATGTCATGGCGGGGCGAAAACCTGCCGGGCCCTGTTCTGGATAAACATTCAACAGGGGGGGTCGGTGACAAGGTAAGCCTGATGCTGGCCCCCATTCTGGCCGCTTGCGGTGCTTTTGTGCCGATGCTGTCGGGCCGCGGGCTTGGGCATACGGGCGGTACGCTCGATAAAATGGATGCGATCCCCGGTTATGTATCGCAGCCGGATATCGCGCTTTTCAAAAAAACCGTACGCGAAGCTGGCTGCGCCATTATTGGCGCGACGCCCGATCTCGCGCCCGCAGACCGCATTATCTATGCTATCCGCGATGTGACAGGCACGGTGGAATCGCTGGATCTCATCACGGCATCTATTTTGTCCAAAAAACTGGCGGCGGGGCTGGACGGCCTTGTCATGGACGTCAAATTTGGCAGCGGCGCGTTCATGCAGGATTACGGTGATGCGCAGGCGCTAGCCGAAAGTATTGTGTCGGTCGCCAACGGCTCGGGCATGCCCACGGTGGGGTTGCTGACGGATATGAATCAGGTGCTCGGCCGCACGGCGGGCAATGCCGTCGAAGTGAAAGAAGCGGTCGATTTCCTCAAAAACATCGATGTCGATGCCCGCCTCTACGAAGTCACCGCGGCCCTGACGGCGGAGCTTTTGGTGCTGGGCAAGCTGGCCAAAGATACCGCCGAGGCGCGCGAAAAAATCGCCGACGTTCTTCGGAACGGAAAAGCCGCCGCGCAGTTTGAACGCATGGTGCAAACGCTGGGCGGGCCTGCGGGCTTTATCGACGCGCCGGAGAAATTCCTGAAACCGGCGGCGATTGTGCGCGATGTCTATCCGGATCAGTCCGGGCGCGTCACCGTGATTGATACGCGCGGCGTTGGCATCGGAATTGTCGAGCTGGGTGGCGGGCGCAGCAAACCGACCGATAGCGTCGACCATAGCGTGGGGCTTACCAATATCGCTGCTCTGGGCGAGGAAGTCGGCAAGGGGGCGCGGCCGCTGGCCACCGTGCATGCCCGTGACGAGGTTTCGTTCGAACGCATGGCGCAAAAACTGCGCAGCGTGATGACGGTATCGTCCGCCGCAGCGCAAGCCGGCGAGATTGTGCGGCGGCGGGTGGCGGCATGAAAACCGCCGGGAAAACGGGTGTGGATATGAAGATAAAAATTCTGGCCAAACAGGCCATGGCTGCGCGTGACCGCGCCTATTGCCCTTATTCCAACCACCCCGTCGGCGTTGCGATTGTGTCGGACAGCGGCAAGGTTTATGCGGGCGCGAATGTTGAAATTGCCCATTATAAAGGCGTCTGCGCCGAAGCCTCGGCCATATCCGCGATGGTGACGGCGGGCGAGCGTGGTATCCGCGCCGTGGTAGTCGCGGGCCCGTCGATGGAATATCTGTGCACGCCCTGCGGCGATTGCCGCCAGCGCCTGCGCGAATTTTGCGCGCCGGATGTGCAGATTTATTCTCTGTGGAAAGACGGCCGTCTGGGTGCCGTTCATACTATGGCAGAACTGCTGCCGCTGAGTTTCGGCCCCGAAAACCTGCAAGAGGTCGGCGCGCTGCCCAAAACGCAGCCCAAAGCCGGCGCGGCAGCGACCGGCGGCAAGCAGCGTAAAGAGCGTGTGAAAAATAAAACCATAAAAGACAAGAAAAAGAACAAAAAAGATGTCAGCCCCGGATCTCCCCGTCGCAGGAACGCCCGACCGTCGTAAGCAAACCCTTATTGCCATACTGGCGACCTGTGTCGCTTATGGCTATTTCAATATCGGCGATGCCGCCGTCAAGGTGCTGGCAGGAAAATTCCATTTTTCCCAGATCATCATTTTCAACTGCATCGTTATTATCAGTTTTATGTGCGTGTATGGTGCGGTCACGCAAGGGCGCGGCGCCTTTGTCATCAAACAGCCGAAATGGGTGTTTCTGCGCGCGGCGATGTCAGTGGTTGTCGGGATCATCAATACGCTGTCGCTGCCGCATATCCAGCTGACCACGTTTTATACACTGGTTTTCACATCGCCCTTTTGGGTGGCGATTTTGTCGGCGTTTTTTTTGCGTGAAAAGCTGGAGAAGGAAAAAATCGCCGTCATTCTGTTCTGTTTCGCCGTCATTGTTTACATCTTCCGTCCAGGCGGCGGGATGTTCGACCTCTGGGCGATACTCGTGCTCTGCGGCGCGTTTTTCTATTCCTGTTCCATGATTGTCATGCGGCATCTGGGGCCGCATGAAAGCCGCACCATGATTATATGCAGTGGCTCTGCCTTCAGCATCCTCGCCTGTCTGCCGTTTTTGCCGTTTCATTACATCGCGCCGTCGCTGTATGACCTCGGCGTTTTTCTGATGATGGGGGTTCTGGGCGCGATCGGGGTGATGTGCATCGCCTTTGGTTTCCAGACGGCGCCGTCCGCCGCGACGGTTGCGCCCTATCACTACACGCAAATCTTCTGGGGCGCGCTTTTGGGCTATTATCTGTTTGACGAAGTGCCCGACCAGCGCACGTTGATCGGCGCGGCCGTGATTATCGGCGCGGGATTGTTTTTGATATGGCGTGAAGCGCGGCGCAAGTCTCTTTAGCGGCGTTATACGCTTACATGTTGGTGGCGGTTGATTGTTTTTGCTTGCCGTCGATTTCCTGAATGGTCTTCCATGCCTGACGCATATAATCGTAGCCGGAGGTGACCGTGATAACCATCGCGAACAGGAAACCCGCCTTGCCGATTTCATAGGCATAGGGGATCAACATTTCGCCATAAGACCCCGCCAGCAGGAAGCCGATAAAGAACATCTGGATAGTCATTTTCCATTTGCCCATTTTCGAAATCGGCACAATCACGTTGTAAAGCGCCATGAATTCGCGCACGCCCGCAATCAGAATTTCGCGCAGGAAGATGACAACGGCGGGGATGATCCAGATGCCGTCGAGGCGGTCGAAGGCCACCAGCGCCATTAGCGTCGCGCCAATCAGCATTTTGTCAGTCGATGAATCGAGGAACTTGCCGAGCAGCGTGGTCTGGCCCGTGGCGCGCGCGATTTTACCATCAAGAAAATCCGACAGGCCGGCCAGCATAAACAGAAACACGTTGCTCCAAGCCGCGAAGGCCGCCCAGTCCGGCGCGCCCTTTTCAAGGTAGAACAAGGCAAACATGGCCGGAATGACCAGAATGCGGTAATAAGACAGCATATTCGGGATGTTAAACGCGATGCTGGGTTTGGACATGTTCTTTTCCCCTTAAGTCAGGAATCTGTATCGTGGAAAAAAGCGTAAATCCGCTCTGCCACCGCTTTGCTGATGCCTGCTACCTTTTGTAAATCAGCCACCCCTGCTTCGGCAACCGCTTTTGCAGAACCAAAGTGTAAAAGCAGGGCTTTTTTCCGCCGCGCACCAATTCCGGGCACGCTGTCGAGCGGCGTGGTGCCAATCGCTTTGCTGCGCCGCGTACGGTGGGATGTTATGGCGAATCGGTGCGCCTCGTCGCGCAGCCGCTGCAGGAAATAAAGCACAGGGTCATCCGGGGCGAGGCTGAAAACATCGCGCTCCGGCATGAAAAATTTTTCACGTCCGGCGTTGCGATCGGGCCCTTTGGCAATCGCGACAACCGCCAAACCGTCGATGCCCAGCTCCGCCAGTGTTTCCATCGTGGCGCTGAGCTGTCCCTGTCCGCCGTCAATCAACAGCAAATCGGGCCAGACCGGCGTTTCGCCTTCGCTCTCCGCCTTCAGCAGGGACTGGAAACGGCGCGTCAGCATTTCGCGCATCATCGCGTAGTCGTCGCCACCCGTGATGTCGCCCTTGGCGTTGAATTTGCGGTACGCGTTTTTCTGAAACCCCTCGGGCGTCGCCACCACCATGGCGCCTAGCGTATGGCTGCCCGCGATATGGCTGTTGTCGTAAATTTCGATACGCTCCGGCGGGCTTTCAAGGCCGAAAACTTCGGCCAGTTTTTCAAACAGCGCCTCTTGCGTGGCGGCATCGGCCATGCGGCGTGCAAGCGCCTCGCGCGCGTTTTTGAGCGCCATGTCGATCAGCAGTTTACGGTCGCCGCGCTGGGGTTTGACGATACCGACTTTGTATCCCGCCTTATCGCGCAGAGCCTGTTCCAGCACATCCTGCGCTTCGACGTCGTCGGTCACGATGATTTCACGCGGCACGGGCTTGTTGGTATAGAACTGCGCGATGAAAGCCGACAGAATCTCCGCCGTTGTCTGATCTTTTTCGTGTCGCGGGAAATACGCGCGGTTGCCGAAATTCTGCCCCGCGCGGAAAAAGAATACCTGTACGCAAGAGGCGCCCGCATCGCGGTGAATGGCGAAAACATCGGCGCTGTCGATGCCTTCGACATTCACCGTTTGCTCGGCCTGTATTTGCGTCAGGGCGCGGATGCGGTCGCGGTAGGCGGCGGCTTCTTCGTAATCCAGCCGTTCGCTTGCAGCTTGCATTTTTGCGGCGAAATCTTCCTGTATCGCGCGGCTGCGCCCTTCAAGAAACTGGCGCGCCATATCGACTTGCTCGGCGTATTGCCTGTGGGTGACTTTGGCGACGCAGGGGGCCGTGCAGCGTTTGATTTGGTATTGCAGACAGGGCCGCGTGCGCAGCGCGAAAATATGATCCGAGCAGTTGCGCAGCAAAAACGCCTTGTGCAGCACGGCCAGCGTTTCATTGACCGCAAAACCCGAAGCGAAGGGGCCGAAATATTCCCCTTTGCGATCGCGCGCGCCGCGGTGCTTGGTCACCTGCGGGAAGTCGTGATCCCCCGTGATAAGGATATAGGGGAACGATTTATCGTCGCGCAGCAGAATGTTGTAGCGGGGTTTCAGCTTTTTAATCAGGTTCGCTTCGAGAAGCAGGGCCTCCGCTTCTGTATGTGTGGTGGTGAATTCCATGCTGGACGTCGCTGCAATCATGCGCTGGATGCGGATGGATTGTTTTTGCGGCTGTGTATAGGCCGTCACGCGTTTTTTGAGGTTCTTGGCCTTGCCGACATACAGCACATCGCCCGCCGCATTCATCATGCGGTAAACCCCCGGGCTGCCCGGCAGGGTTTTTACGCAGGCCTCGATAACCGCGACGCCGGCGGGGCCGGGGGCGGTGCTATCGGGCGCGGCTGTTTGTGAATCCGTCTCGTTCATCGGTGAATCCGGCTTTTTTGGGGGCACGTGATAATATAGAGCGCCCCTCCGTAAAAGGGGATATCAAATAAATATTTGAATTATATTGTTTTATAAGGATTTGCTACTCATATTAGAAAATGCTAAAATGAAAATATGAACCATTAAAGGAGGTTCGTCATGGCGTCCTGTCCGGTCAGATTAACCCTGTGGCGCGGGGTTGCGGGTTTCAGCCTGCTGATAGCGTCGTTTTTGGTGTTTACGCATAGTCCGCTCGGCTTCGTGGCCTTGATGGGCGGCGCACTTTATTTTTTCAAGGGCTGCCCTGCTTGCTGGATCAGCGGGATGAATGACGCCATACAGCTGAAAAAGAAAATGGCCGCCGCGGAAAAGGACGCCGCGCCGCCCACCGCGCCCCATTCCGAAACTTGACGCCGCCCGCCCGAGGCTCTAGCCTGTGCACGCAAGCAGGCGTGGCGGAATGGTATACGCAACGGACTTAAAATCCGTGGGGAGCAATCTCGTGAGGGTTCAAGTCCCTCCGCCTGCACCAAGCCGCTGATTGCAGTCTTGTAAAATTCCATAATGTTAAAAAATGGTCGCGTCTCGAGTACGGGATGTTTGTTTTGCGACGCCGCTATCGTGTATGATTTTTTCCTGCGAAATTTATTTTTAGACAGGTGAATTCTTATGGCGATTATTAACGGAACCGAAGATGCGGACGAAATTTTTGGCACTTTGGCTGACGACACATTGCGCGGTCTTGGTGGCGTCGATACCATCCACGGGCTTGACGGTAATGATACCATTGATGGTGGCAGCGGCGGCGACGCCATGATTGGCGGCCTGGGTGACGACCTGTTTTTTGTGGATAACCTCGGTGACGTCGTTGCGGAAGAAGCCGGAGAGGGGACGGATACCGTCCGCTCGACCCTGCGCAGCTACACGCTGGCGGCTAATGTTGAAAACCTGACGCTGATCGGCACGACAGCCGTCATCGGTACGGGCAACGAACTTGACAATCACCTGATCGGGACCGCTGGCAAAAATACGCTGATCGGCGGTGCGGGCAACGATACGCTGGACGGTTTCGGCGGCGCGGATGCCTTGATCGGTGGCACGGGCGACGATACTTATATCGTCAATGAATCCGGCGTAAAAATCACCGAAAAAGCGGGCGAAGGAACGGATACCGTACAGGCGTCGCTTGCGTCCTATACGCTTGGCAATCACCTTGAAAATCTTATCCTGACGGGCGTACTTGACAGCAAGGGTACGGGCAACGCCCTCAACAATACGCTTGTCGGCAACGACGGCCATAACACCCTGAATGGCGGCAAGGGTGCCGACTGGATGGCGGGCGGCCTTGGCGATGATGTCTATATCGTGGATGACGTCGGTGATGTCGTGAACGAAGCCGTGGGCGAGGGAACGGATTGGGTGCGCACCAGTGTCAGCTACTCCCTTTCCGCGAACGTCGAGCACATGGAGATGACGGGCACTGCCGCCATCAATGGCACGGGGAACGCGCTCAACAATACGATGCGTGGTAATGCCGGCGCCAATATCCTCGATGGCGGGGATGGCGACGATTACCTCGATGGCGGCAAGGGAAATGATACGCTTATTGGTGGTCTGGGTGATGACAAATATGTGGTGGATTCCGTCGGCGATGTCGTGATAGAGGCGAATGGCGAAGGAAACGATTTCATTGGGGCCTATGTCACCTACACGCTGCCGGATTTTGTGGAATATATACAGGCGCTCGGCTCTGGTTCTGTCAACCTGACCGGTAATGCTCTGGACAACACGTTGCTTGGTAATGCGGGGAAGAATATTCTCATTGGCCTTGATGGTAATGATACGCTGGAAGGATATTTGGGTATCGACACCATGATTGGGGGCCTCGGCAATGATACTTACGTTGTCGAGAATGAAAAAGATGTCATCATCGAAAATGCGGGCGAAGGTCTCGACGAGGTCATTTCCCTTGAAGCGAATTATACGCTTGCGGCAAATCTTGAAAATCTGACGCTTGTCTGGAACGTCGGCAATGGTTGGTTTGGCCTCAATGGTAAGGGGAATGCCGAGGACAATACCATTACGGGCAACGAAGTGAACAATACCCTCGAGGGCGGCGGCGGGCTAGATACCCTTATCGGCGGTGATGGTAATGATACTTATATTATCACCGAAGGTACCGAGGTTATCATCGAAAACCCCGGCGAAGGGCAGGACACGGTGCGTACGGCGCTTGACGGCTATACGCTGGGCGCCAACATCGAAAACCTGACATTGACGGGAACCGCGAATATCAGCGGCATTGGCAACGCGCTCAACAACACGCTGACGGGCAACAGCGGTGTCAATACACTGACGGGCGGGCTGGGGGACGATTCCTACGTCGTCACTGCTGGCGATGTTGTGGTTGAGGAGGCAGGCGAAGGTTCTGATACGATTTATTCGGCCGTGACCTGGACGCTCGGCGCGAACATCGAAAATCTTATCCTCAGCGCCGGTAATGGCACGGGCAACGAACTTGATAACATCATCATCGCAACGTCCAAGGCCTCGAACACGCTGATGGGCCTTGACGGCAACGACACGCTGGATGGTGGCGATGGCGATGACCGCATGATTGGCGGTCTTGGGGACGATACCTATGTTGTCAGCTCCCTCAAAGATGTCATCGTCGAGGAAGTGGGCGAGGGGACGGATACGGTACGCTCCGGCCTGCCGACCTATACGCTGGGCGCCAACCTTGAAAACCTCACGCTGACGGGTACGGCCAATATCAACGGCATCGGGAATGAGCTGGTCAACGTTTTGACCGGTAACAACGGTAATAACACGCTGAATGCTCTTCTGGGTGCTGATACGATGATCGGCGGCGCGGGCGATGATACCTATATCGTCGAGGATAACGGCGATGTCATCGTCGAAAACGCGGCGGAGGGGAGCGATACAGTACTGTCAAGCGCGTCGGATTACGTGCTTTCCGACAACATTGAAAATCTGACGCTGACAGGCTCAGCGCCTATCAATGGCACGGGTAACAGCGGTGATAACTTTATTTTGGGAAATGTGGCTGTCAATACGCTCTCCGGTGGTGGCGGTAACGATACGCTGAACGGTGGCCTTGGTGCCGATACGATGATCGGCGGTACCGGCGATGATTTCTTTTTCGTCGAAAATGCGGGCGATATCGTGACTGAAGCCGTGGGCGAAGGCACGGACACCGTGCAGGCGTCTTTGAACTATACGCTGACCAATCACGTTGAAAATCTGATTTTGGCGGGTGCGGCACTGGTCGGTACCGGCAACGCGCTGGATAACAGCATCACAGGAACGCCCACCGTCAATACGCTCATCGGTCTTGACGGCAATGATTATCTGGATGGCGGCAAAGGCAGCGATACGATGATCGGCGGTCTGGGCGATGATACCTTCGTTGTTGATTCAGCCAAAGACATCAT
>CAZKBS010000014.1:0-39688 GCA_964551435.1 uncultured Micavibrio sp. | reverse complement strand
CGTCGCCTTGGTGAGCCATTACCTCACCAACTAGCTAATCAGACGCGGGCTAATCTTTTGGCGATAAATCTTTACCCCGGAGGGACCATACGGTATTAGCGTCCGTTTCCAGACGTTGTTCCGTACCAAAGGGCATGTTCCCACGCGTTACTCACCCGTCCGCCGCTAAGTCCGAAGACTTCGCTCGACTTGCATGTGTTAGGCCTGCCGCCAGCGTTCATTCTGAGCCAGGATCAAACTCTTAAGTTGAATTTAATCCTTCGATTACTCAAAGGATCTCTATATTAGTAGAGACCTGCATTTGCTATGCTCATACACTGTCGGATGTAATGAATATCTTGCGATATCATCACAACCTTATTTGCGTGAGATACACAGATGCTTGTCATTTGTAAAACACTGAACGCGATCACAAACCGCTGCCTGCGTATCTCTTCTCATCGATCAACAATGTTCAATAACCCTGCGGCTCGCACCGCTGTAGTACCTTGCGATTTTCACCGCAAAAATTCCCCGTCGTAAAAACCGAAGTTTTTCGAACCGTCGGAGAATCTGTCAGAGCCAAGAACCTACCGAAACTCGTTTCGAAGGTCAACAGGAAAAAAACGATTTTTGTTTTTTCTTCTTTTCCCTATCGGCCAGCGCATCGTCGTCGTTGCGTCGTCGTCGCGCCGGACAGTGAGCGTGGTTATACGTAGCCCCCCGCCTCTTGTCAAAACTTTTTTCGAGAAAAAATAAGATACTGAAAATAAAGAACTTTTTTAGAGCCCCCTTTTAGCGCAGCCGGCAGACAGACACAGAATCTGCCACGGTGCGGCGCGGGGCGCCGGAATCAATTCGAACGCGCGTTTTTTAATTTTTTGTTTTAAATCAGTGTCTTATTTAGACAACAAGGCCAATCCGACTCGTGTTGCGAGTGGTTTGCCGACAGCGGCGGCAATAAAGCGCCCCGCTTCGGCCACTTTAGCGATATCGACGCCCGTCGCGATTCCCATGCCGTTCAGCATATAGAGAACATCTTCGGTCGCGACGTTTCCGCTGGCCCCTTTTGCATAGGGGCAACCACCAAGGCCGCCTGCCGCAGAATCAATCACCGATATGCGCTCTTCCAGCGCCACCAGAATATTCGCGAGCGCCTGCCCGTAAGTGTCATGGAAATGCACAGCCATATCGGACAGCGGAATCGCGTCTTTGACCGCACGCAGCATGCTGCGCGTTTTGACAGGCGTACCCGTGCCGATCGTATCGCCGAGCGAAATTTCATAGCAGCCCATATCGTGCAGCGCCTTCGCCACACGCACCACGGCGGCAGGCGCGATGTCGCCTTCATAGGGACAGCCAAGCACGCAGGAGACATAGCCGCGCACGCGCATACCATGAGCGCGCGCCATATCCATCACCGGCGCAAAGCGCGCAAGGCTTTCGTCTATACTGCAGTTAATGTTCTTGCGGCTAAAGCTTTCGGATGCAGCGGCGAATACCGCAACTTCGCGCACACCTGCGGCGATTGCGGCCTCCATACCCTTTTCATTCGGCACCAGCGCGGGGTAGGAAACGCCTGCTTTGCGATGGATCCCGGCAAAGACTTTGTCGCTATCGGCCATTTGCGGCACCCATTTGGGGGAGACGAAAGCGCCCGCCTCGATGCTTTGCAAGCCCGCATCCGACAGCATGTCGATGAAAGCGATTTTGACATCGGCGGAGAGCTGTGCGGATTCGTTTTGCAGGCCGTCGCGCGGCCCGACTTCGACAATACGCACCTGCGCGGGATACATTTACACCCCCCGCTGGTTCAGCTTTTCAACCAGCGTTTTAAACGTGTCCAGCATGTCCTTGCCGCCTGCTTCGTCCCAGAAAAAGTGAATCGAATTGCGCTTTACTTCGATTTCAACAACGTGCTTTTGCCAATGTTTATCAGCAATCAGATGATTGATGGCGCCGACGGCCAGATGCGTCAGCTCGCCCTTGTCCATTTGCAAAACCCAGCCGGGCGTCAGTAGCAGCGGCGCAGGGGTGGCCTGCGCGGGGCGGCGCAGCAGTTTCCATTCTGCCCCGCCTGTAATATGTTCGGGGAAGTAATAGCGGCCGCAGGGCATACGCTCGAGAATCCCCGCCTTCGCTTCGGCTTCCTTGTCTTTTTCCATGGACGGCAGGTCGCGTTCAATCTCATCCACGATAAAGCCCATGGCCATGGCGCTTTCGCGCGTTTTCATTCTGTCTTTCAAAATCCTGGCCGGACGCAGCGCCGCTTTGGCCGCGCGCGCGCGCATACGCCCGACAAAAGTCGTATCGTCCGTGATGGGCGCGTTGATGGCTTCGGTCGGCGGCTCCATGTGCTGATAGCGGCGCAGGAAAATCGCCAGCACGATAAACAAAATCAGAACCCCCGCGCCCAGCACAAAACCGATAGCCTCTATCGGCAGCTTTTCGCGCAGCGCCCTGATAATGATATCGATGCCTTCCATGTCCATGCAAGATTACTCCAGCGCTATCAGTTCACGTTTTTCATCGACCTGTTCGCCAATATTGGCGTTGATTGCGGATACCTTGCCGTCGGCGGGCGCGACAATGGTATGTTCCATTTTCATTGCCTCGACAATCACCAGCGGTTGGCCTTTTTTGACGGCATCGCCCAGCTGCACGCGCACGGCGACCACCTTGCCGGGCATCGGCGCGGTCAGACGGCCTGCGTGGTCGTCCTCGGCGCTATCGACGGCCAGCGGGTCGTGCCACAGCATTTCTGCATGCAGATTGTCGGACAGCACCGTCAGCTTGCGGCCGTCGCGCAAAACGGCGGCATGGTATTCGGCGCCGTCTATCAGGGCGTAAAATCCCATGTCTTCGGCCGCCGGCGCAAAACGGGTTTCAAGCCGCGCACCGTCCGGCATCACCAGCACGGGCGCATCGGCGCCATCATCGAAAAAGGCCGTCACGGCGTAATCCCCCGCCGCATCGCTGAAACGCAGGGTTTCGCTATCCGCCCCGCCAATACGCCATGCGCCGCGGTCATGCCACGGCGATGTCGGGTCGGCCTGCATCAGACGCGCATCGGGCATGTCGTCATCGCGCAGCTTCAAAACCCCCAGCGCCGATAGCGCCAGAAGCGTATTGTCGGCAGGCTTTTTCTGCTTGGGCAGCAGGGTATCGCCATGCCGCTCGATAAACCGCGTATCAAGGTCGGCGGCGGCAAAAGCCGGATGCGCCGCGAGTGCGCGCAGGAAATTCAAATTGGTTTTCGGCCCCGCGACATGCGTTTCCGCGAGCGCGGCGGACAGACGTTCAATCGCCTGCGCCCTGTCTTTGCCATGCACGATGATTTTCGCAATCATCGGGTCATAGTGGATGGAAATCACATCGCCATCGCCAAAGGGCGCTTCGCGCACGCCGGTATCCACGCGCACCGCATCGCTTTGCAGCGGGAAAGACAGGTATTGAATCTGCCCCGCCCCCGGCAGGAAGTTATTGGCGGGGTCTTCTGCGTAAAGCCGCACTTCGATAGCATGGCCATCGATGGCAAGGTCTTGCTGCGCAAACGGCAGATCCTGTCCCTCCGCCACGCTGATTTGCAGAGCGACGAGGTCGAGCCCCGTAATCATTTCCGTGACCGGATGCTCAACCTGCAAACGCGTGTTCATTTCCATGAAATAGAATGAACCGTCGGTATCGAGCAGGAATTCGACCGTCCCTGCCCCGACATAGCCAATCGCCTTGGCGGCCGCCACGGCGGCGGCGCCCATTTTGGCGCGGATATCGGGCGCAAGACCGGGCGCGGGCGCTTCTTCAATCACCTTCTGGTGGCGCCGCTGGATGGAGCAGTCACGTTCGAACAAATAAACCGTATTGCCCGCAGTGTCAGCAAAAACCTGAATTTCAACGTGGCGCGGACGCGTCAGATATTTTTCGATGAGCACGTGGTCGTCGCCGAAGGCGGCCAGCGCCTCGCGCTTCGCCCCCGCGAGGGCTTCGCTGAACTGGCCCGCGTTTTCAACCACGCGCATGCCCTTGCCCCCACCACCGGCGGAGGCCTTGATGAGCAGCGGATATCCGATTTTATCGCCCTCCGCCGCCAGAAACTTTTCATCCTGCTTGTCGCCGTGATAGCCGGGCACCAACGGCACGCCCGCTTTTTCCATCAGGGCTTTTGCTTCGGATTTGCCGCCCATCGCGCGGATGGCAGGCACGGGCGGGCCGATGAAAATCAGTCCTGCCTTGGCGACCGCTTCGGCGAAATCTTCGTTTTCAGACAAAAAGCCGTAGCCGGGGTGAATGGCATCGGCGCCCGTCTTTTGGGCGGCGGCGATGATTTTGCCCATATCCAGATAGCTTTCGCGCGCAGGCGGCGGGCCGATCAGCACCGCCTCGTCCGCCATATCGGCATGCAGCGCGGCGGCGTCCGCTTCGGAATAAACGGCAACGGTGGCAATCCCCATCTCGCGGCAGGTGCGCATGATGCGGCAAGCGATTTCTCCACGGTTGGCGACAAGAATTTTTTTAATTGTCACGCGGCGGGTCCTTTTGATGTCAGCACGCAAAGACTATAAAGCCTGCCCCGCCGCATATCAACGCCATAGACGCCCGTGTGGATATTTAAGATGCTGAATATTATCGGCTTTTTATGGCCATTCCCTGCGGCGGCGCGACATTCTCGCTTTCTTAACGGTTTATGTATAACATTGAGCATAAGAAACAAACGGAAAGCCGATGACCACCGATACTCCGCAGGCCGGAAAACCGGCAGACGCCGCCACGTCGCGATTTTTCGATTTCGCGGATGCCAGCCTGCGCGCCATCGAACAATTCGCGCATCTGCGCCGCGACACCATTTTTGTGAACACCGAAAAGCCGGAACAGAAATTCGGCGGCTGGCAAGCCAAGCTGGCGGCCTTTTTGACCGCCCACGCCATTGAACGCCGCGCCCGTACCTTACAGGCGCAGACGGAGAACAGTTCCTACGCGTTTCAAAAAGAACGCCCGCTGGGACTGCGCAACCTGATTTACAAACCTGATGACGCCTTCGTCGAAAGCCTTGCGGTCAGTGTGCCGCGCGCGCAGGCGCAGTCTTATGCCTTTCATCACGAACTGGGCCATCTGGTCGTCAAGGATGCGCACGGGCCGATGCCGAAGGGAAAACCCTACCCCGAAAATGCCGCGGATGGTTTTGCCACGCTGGTACATTTGCAGGAAAACAAGCATGACGTGCTGCTGCCACTGGTGAATAGCTGGGCGCGGGCCTACCGTTTTGTTGCATCGGGCGTACCGGTGCATATGACATCGACGAGTATCGAGGCGATTGTCGCCGATAGCCTGCAGGGAAAAACGCCTGCCGAAAGCAACCTTGCCAAACAGGCCGAATCCTATGCGGAGGCGCAGGCGCCCGATGACGAGACCATCGACAACGCGCGCTATATCTATGGCCGCTTCCGCGGGCGGGGCGAATTGTTTCCGATTGGCGAATACACGCAGAAAAAGCTGATGCGCTTCGCCGAAACCGCACTGGCGAGCGAAGACCGCTTCGCCTTTCAGGTCGGCCTTACGGTTTTCCGCCCCCTGCTGCATCCGGCGGGCGTCGAGATCAACGGCGTCGCCATTCGCCTCGACGACGAGACGCGCAGGGACATGACCGAAAAATTCGAATCCCGCGCCGCCGCCTTTGGCATTCAAAGCCTGATTGCGGCGTGGCGCGACAATGTCGACAGCATGCTGGCCGGACAACAGCCCGCTTCCGGCACGCCCGCCCCTGCGGCCAACCCCCTGAAACTGTCGATTTCCTGACCTGCGCGTCCGTGCAAACCGGTGCAAATACGGGTAAAGCCCTTGTTTGCCAATTCTTAATCGTTTATGTATAATATTGTTTCAAACGGGGAATCATACATATATGACTGCGCCTGCCGACAATTTTGCGAATGAAACGGTTGTAGAAGCCGTCGAGAGAAAATCCCTCTCCGGCGTATTCAACGCCTATGTGCGCGAAACGGTGCGTGAAATTCCCGAAATTGCCGGCCACTTCGCCATTTTGAATATCCCCGAGGCGCAGGTTCATATGGACATCTCGCTGGAGAAGGCGGGATTCAAAAATGAACGCGAACTCTCCGATTACATCGGCGGGCTTTATACTGCGTACGAAAAAATGGGCACATCCGTCGCGCATTTCGACGGCAGCCGCAATCTTGCCATTCTGGTCTATAACGGCCCCAAGCATATGCAGATGTTCGCCGACCCCGTCAAAGAAGACATCAAAAACATCGTCGGCATCATGGATCATGAACTCGGCCACATGCTGGTGCAGGGGGCGTATTATTATTCCGACCGCTTTTCGCTGACCCAGATCATCTATGCCGAAACCGGCGCGGATGTATTCGCGGGCCTGCGCCATATCAGCCGCTTTGCCGGATCGTTCGAAGACATCGAAACCCTGTCGTGGCAGCGCACCAAAGACCTTTTGGAGCGCAAATCGGTATCGCATTTTACCAGCTTCGGCCTCGATAAACTGGCGGAACTGGCGGAGCATAACGACCTCTCCGGCATCAAGGCGGCTGACGCGGTGGTGCTTGCCTCGCGCATCGCCTCCGAAGCCTCGCCGCATGAAGATGTCGTGAAGGGTATCGCAGGCAGCTTTACAGCCTTTGACGAAACGGAATTCAAACGCCGCGGCGCGGAAATGGCGCTGCGCCCGATTGCGGAGAAAATCCTTTCGGGCGAGCTTGGCTATTTCTCCGGCCGCGTGGCCGATAAATACATGGCGCCCTACCTGATGGAACAGGTTA
This sequence comes from uncultured Micavibrio sp., assembly GCA_964551435.1. Classification (GTDB taxonomy): domain Bacteria; phylum Pseudomonadota; class Alphaproteobacteria; order Micavibrionales; family UBA2020; genus UBA2020. Next base: position 32,924 of record CAZKBS010000014.1, on the reverse strand, counting down.
TCATGAACGGCAAAGAGCCGATATTGCTGAATGGCCCCTATTGGGACCGCGTGCGCATGGCACTGTTCGACATGAACGAACAGACGCGCAAACAGGGCCTGCTGCACGGCATGCCCGCCAAGCCCAAAGCCCCCAGCGTTTAATATCCAGCCCTTTTAACGGTTATCGCCTGCGCCGCGGATTTCACCGCGCGACTGGCGGCTTCTGATTTTGTCGATATTTTCCTGCGCGATATCGGCCAGTTCAACCCCGATGTCTTCGGCCAGCGCGGCCAGATACCACAGCACATCGCCCATCTCGCCCTTGATGCCCGCGACCAGCTCATCGCGGTTATGATCGCCGCGGATGATTTTCTTGACCTTGTTCGCCAGTTCCCCCGCCTCCCCCGCAAGGCCGAGGGCGGAGTAAACCAGATTATCCTCCGCCGGATAGATGCGGGTTTTCATGGCTTCCTGCTGGTAGGTTTTGAAATCGGCAATCTTGCTCACGGGGTTCGTCCTTCCTGTTCGTCGAGCCACTGCTGCAGCGGCACGGTTTTGTCGCATATGTTTTGCAGGCTGCGCCACTCCTGCGCCGTCAGCAAGGGCGCGCTGCCCGCAGGCGCCGCGCGGCCTTCGGCACGGATTTTTGCGGCGCGGCTGCTGCTCGCCGGGTGGGACGAGAAATACTCCATCACCTTTTCAGCGCCTTGTTGGCCCTGAGGCCGGGTTTTTGCGGGCTTTTCCTGCTTTTCTTGTTTTGTTTGTTTCCCGACCTTTTCATCGGCACCCTTGCCGCCGTGACGTTCGAAAAATTCGGCAAATTTACGGCTATCGACGCCGGCGCGCGTCAGCGCGGCGACGGCAAAATCATCGGCAGCGGCCTCGTCCTCGCGCCCGAAGCTGAGGGCGCTCAGGGTACCTGCGGCGTCCAGCACGCTGCTGTCACCCACCATCATGCCAATCATAAAGCTAAGCCCCATGTAACGCATCATACCGCGCAAGGGGTGGTTGTAATACACATGCCCCAGTTCATGCGCGACAACGCCTGCCATTTCCTCGGGGCTTTTGACGTCATGGATAAGACCTTTCAGCACCACAACATAATCACCCGGCGCCGCAACCGCATTCGTCATATCGTCTCTGAGAACGAGAGGGGTATATTCCAGCGGCTTTTCAATACCCGAGCCGATACGCGCAAGCATTTTGGCGAAGGCCGCACGGCCTTTTTCATCCACGCAAACAGGATTGTCAAAATGCGTCGTAATGACACGTTCACCCAAAGCGCGCGCGGCGCTATTTGGCACCAGCGCCGCCAGATTGGCCGAATAGCGCGGTACGTAATGCACCGCCAGCACCGCAACCAGCACCGCCAGCACCGCATAAAGCGCCAGCGTGCCCCATGACGCCGCCAGACGCGGGCTATGGTCCTGCGCCGATTGCAAATAGGGATGTATCGCCTTCCACGCGGCAGCACTTTCGATCAAAAGCCGCGCATCGGAGCTATGCCGCATACTGAGCCGCGCTGGGTGTGATATATCGTATTTATCAAGAATGACGATATCCGCGAATGCCCAGACTACGGCGGGCCTGCCATCGTCGGGCGTCAGGCGCATGGCGGTTTCGGATACCGCCAACGTCACCGTGTAAGGACGGGACTGCACACCATCAAAAAACCGCGCCTGCAAGGCCATGACGATTAACCAAGCCCGATATCGGTATCGATACCGAACAGATCGTCGAGCCCTTCGCCGACGGCGCCGTTTTCGCGGGCAGCCTGCATCAGCTCGGCGCTATCAAGATCGCCGCCGACAATCAGATGCTGCGCGGAGAATTTCATGCGGCGATGAATAACCACCGGCATGGCAAGACCGAGCGTGAACACCACCAGTAGCAGGTTACCCAGCCGCAGTTTGAGCACATCCAGACCCGTTGCCGTGCATTTAAAGCGGATACTGCCCAGCGTCAGCCCACGCATTTTCTCGCGCATCAGCGCCGCGTGATAAAAACTGCGCGTGAGCATGATCAGCACACCGGCCAGCAAGAAGGCGATAAAAGCCACGCCGGATGCCGCAGCGGCGGCGCCTTCCTGCCCTGCGCCGCTCATGGCGGCGGCACCACCGGCAAAGAATGCAACCCCTATGGCGGCAACCACAATGACCCCGGAAATAATCAACGTCACCACATGCGTCGCGACCAATGCGGAGGATTTCCCCTCGAAGCGCGCCCGCATATTCCCGATACCCGCGCGGTTGGCCATGTAACCATAGGTCGCAATATCCGATGCCGGAATAAGTATCCCGAAAGACACCACATTCAAAAACATACGCCACAGCGCAAAGCCGCCAAATCGAAACGGGCTGCCCGTCAGCCGTGCGCGAATACCGCGCCATGTGACGCGGTTCAGGCGGTAGCGCATCGACATGAAAATCGCGACCGGAATCAGGTATAAGATCGGCAGATAAACCGCAATCACAGCCACAGGCGGCAGCAATAGCGCGATGACGTAAAGACCGATAAGTATCGGCGATGCCTTGGCAAAGCCGACAAAAAGCTCTTTGCCCGTCCCTGTATATTCAAACGTATCGCCGCCCAGACGGAAACAACCCGTAAGGTAGCGGCGCATGCGCGTCTTGCCCCAGAAACTGTAAATGCCGAGGGTGATGACGGAGAGGAAAATATTCAAAAGCCAGATGCGGTACACACCGCCGATTTGCCCGCTATAACCAAGACGGTTTGCCTTGACCGTCACCCGTCCGCCGGTCGCGGGAACCGCCGCCGGAGACGGCTGTTCGGGCTGCGGGGGGTGTTCGAGCGTCAGATCGGTCATGTATAAAATTCCTTTTCGTCAAAAAAAGATAAGGGGCGGCGGCAGATCAGCCTTTTTTGCGCCATGCGGGTTCGGTTTTGTTCAGGAACGCGCTCAAGCCTTCCTTGCCCTCGTCAGAGGCGCGGGCTTCGGCGATTTGTTCAACCGTGAACTTGATCATCTCCTCGTCAATCGCGCGGCCGGCGATGCCCAAAATCACATTCTTGCCGCGTTTCTGCGCCAGCGGCGCACCGTCGAGGATGGCGGCAACGATACGGTCGCGCGCCTCGTCGAGCCCCCCTTTCGGGCAGACATCATGCACAAGCCCGATGCGCGCGGCGACGTTGGCATCAAAACGCTCCGCCGTCAGGAAATAACGCCGCGCCTGACGCGAGCCGATGGCCGCCATCACATAAGGCGCGATGATGCTGGGAATAAGACCGATGCGCACTTCCGACAGGCAGAACTGCGCCCCCTCTTCGGCAATCGCGATATCGCAGCAGGCCGTCAGGCCGACGCCGCCGCCAAAGGCATTGCCCTGCACTAGCGCAATCGTCGGCTTGGGCAGCGTGTTGATGGTCTTGAGCAACGTGCCGAGGCGCATGGCGTCATTCACGTTCTGCTGATAGGTATAATCCGCCATGCGGCGCATCCAGTTGAGGTCACCGCCCGCGGAAAAGCTTTTGCCCTCCCCGCGCAGCACCACCACGCGCACGGATTTGTCTTCGCCGGCTTTTTCAAACAACCGCGTCAGCTCGCCGATGACGATTTCGTTGAAGGCATTGTGCAGTTCGGGACGGTTCAGCGTGATCGTGGCGATGCCGCCGGCGACGCTGTAAAGGACTGTTTGTTCGCTCATATTTAGCCTGTGTGATCGTGAATTGGCGGGAGGTATACCTTTATACAAAAATCCCTCCCCCGCGTCCAAGGGAGTTGATTTCACGGAATCAGAAAAAAGACGGAAAAGTCAAACGCCCCAAACCGCGGGTTTGACCGCCGGAATGGCGGCGCGGGTAACGTTTTCGCGCGGCGGGCTGTTATAAACCGCGCGCAGGGAATTAAAGGTTTTCATGAAGTCTTCGGATTGCAGCAACCGCGGGTCGGATACTTCCATTTTGACAATCCGCAGCCACGGCGACAGGCTGTTGTCGCACATCGCCTTGAAGAACTTCTGCGACAGGCGTTTTTCTTCGGGCAGATGCTTGGGCAGGCTTTCATAGAGCATTTCGATGACAAGACCGGGCTTCAGCTTCTCCGCCTGCTCCGCATAGCTGATGAACGTGACACCGCCATGTTCGCGCTGCGACAGATAGGCGTCGGCAACGTCCTGCTTGCTGGGCCTGATTTTGTCTTTGGGATAACGTTCCTGCAAACTGTCCGACATATCCATGAACGGCCAGATGATATTCACAAATCCGACTTCGAAGGGCTTGCCGTTGACGGTGCCTTTCCAGCGTTCGTCAAATTCGGCGCGCCCCTCCAGCTGCGGCGACGGGCCCAGCAAGGTTTCGCGGAAGACGGCGGGAATAAGCGATTTGCCAATGCAGCGCGCGCCCTTCACGCTGACCAGCAGCGGATCTTTCGGGTCGTCCAGCGCGTGCAGCGGCAAGGCATTGGCGAGTTTTTCCATCACCTGCACGATGTGGTCGCGCTCGGTCGATAAAAAACGCCTATGGGCTATATGCGGGCTATCGTCGCTCACGGCTTCCCCTTGTTCCGATAGGCGTATTTTATGGCAAAATAGTTAATTTTTGGCTAGCGCCCGCGCAAGGGGGCGCAAAACTGCGTCAGGGCTGGCTTTTATTCAATTTTCAGGCGCGTAGACAATACCGGAGTGCTGCAGCTTGCCGCGCGATGTCGCGAGCTGGATATCGGCATGGCGCTGCGCGGCGCCTTCGTCTTCGAAACGGCGCGGCAGGCGGCGCTCGGCCCCCGTATCGTCGATCACGTAAACCATCCACGGCCCGCTGCCCGAAATAATCTCCCCGCTTTGCGCGCGCGGGCTTTGCCATGCGGATTCTTCAGGCAGGGTTTTATCCTCAGGGATAGCGCGGTCTGGAAATTCCGCATCGGCCATTTTTTTGGCGAGATGTTCCATCATCGCCTCCCTGCCGAGGCCCGTCGGCATGATGCTGGCGATATTATACGACAGAGACGGATATATTTTTTCCACCTGACGATAGCCATAGAACGCAAGCCCCGCCGCCGCGACCAGCGAAATGAGCGTTGGCAGAAACAAAAGCAGCAGGAACGAACCCGCAAAACAGAACACAGCATTCTGATACGACACGTATTCGGCGCGGTGTTCGGCGGGGATCTTGGACGGGTCGGCCAGCGACACCATCTTGCGGCTGCGCGCCGCAGGAATCGCGAGGTTATAGATAAACTCCGCTATGATAAAAAGCTTCGATGCTTTTGCCATCAATTACATCCGGAACACGCCGAATTGCGGCTTGCCGATGGGGGCGTTCAGCGCCGCCGACAGCGAAAGCCCCAGCACCATGCGCGTATCGGCGGGGTCGATGATGCCATCGTCCCACAGGCGCGCGCTGGCGTAATACGGGTGGCCCTGCGTTTCGTATTGTTCGCGAATGGGTTTTTTAAACGCGTCTTCTTCGGCGGCGGGCCAGACCTGACCTTTCGCGGCCATGGCGTCTTTTTTAACCTGCGCGAGAACGCTCGCCGCCTGCTCCCCGCCCATGACGGAGATACGGCTGTTCGGCCACGTCCACAGGAAACGCGGATTGAACGCGCGGCCGCACATCCCGTAATTGCCCGCCCCGAAAGACCCGCCAATCAGCACGGTCAGCTTTGGCACCTGCGCACAGGAAACCGCATGCACCAGCTTCGCGCCGTCCTTGGCGATGCCGCCCGCTTCGTACGCGCGGCCGACCATGAAGCCGGTGATGTTTTGCAGGAAAATAAGCGGGATGCCGCGCTGGCTGCACAGTTCCACGAAATGCGCCCCCTTGAGGGCGCTTTCAGAAAACAGAATACCGTTGTTCGCGATAATGCCGACAGGATAGCCGAACAAATGCGCGAAGCCGCACACCAGCGTTTCGCCATAGAGTTTTTTGAACTCGTCAAATTCGCTGCCATCGACGATGCGGGCGATAATCTCGCGCACGTCAAACGGCTTGCGGCTGTCCTGCGGGATAATCCCGTAGATATCGGCGGGGTCGTATTTCGGCTCCACCACACCGCGCACGGCTAGGCCGACATTTTTGGTGCGGTTGAGGTTGCCCACGATACGGCGCACGATCGACAGCGCATGGCCGTCGTTCTGCGCGTAATGGTCGGTCACGCCCGATTTGCGGCAATGCACGTCCGCGCCGCCCAGATCTTCGGCGGAAACTTCTTCGCCCGTTGCGGCCTTCACCAGCGGCGGGCCGCCAAGGAAAATCGTGCCCTGATTTTTGACAATGATGGATTCATCCGACATCGCGGGCACATAGGCGCCGCCCGCCGTGCAGCTGCCCATGACGGCGGCGATTTGCGGAATGCCCATCGCGGACATATTCGCCTGATTGTAGAAAATGCGGCCGAAATGCTCCTTGTCGGGGAATACTTCGTCTTGCAGCGGCAAAAACGCGCCGCCGCTGTCGACCAAATACACGCAGGGCAGATTGTTCTGCTGCGCGATTTCCTGCGCGCGCAGATGTTTTTTGACGGTCAGCGGGTAATAGGTGCCGCCCTTCACCGTCGCGTCGTTGGCGACGATCACGCATTCCTGCCCCGATACGCGGCCAATGCCGGTAATCATGCCCGCGGCGGGCACGTTGTCGCCGTAAACCCCGTGCGCGGCAAAGGCGGAAAATTCAAGAAACGGAGAGCCCGGATCAATCAGATGGCGCACGCGGTCACGCGGCAGCATTTTACCGCGTGCCAGATGTTTAGCGCGTGCGGTATCGTCCCCGCCCTTCTGGATGTCGGACAGCTTCGCCTTGTAATCATCGACGATTTTTTGCATGGCATCGCGGTTGGCCTGAAACTCGGCGGACGATGCGGACAGGCGGGAGGCAAGCTCGGACATAAAGGCGAATCCCCACAGAAGTTAATCTGTGGGGATTCTAGAGCAACGGTCAAAGTCACTCAATCCTGAACGGCAAGGCCGGGCCTGAACGGTGCGGCATCAAAGGGCCTGAACGGCGACGCCTGCGGCAATGCCGCATCTTTGTATCTGCACCTTATTATTTATGGGATTGCCTAGCGGCCTTTGTTGGCGGCGACGCTGGCCCAGTATTCCTCGATTTTGATCTCGGATTCTTCCTGCGTGTATTTATAGTCCGTCCACAACGTCAGGGACGGCTTGCCGTTGACGCCGGGCGCCGGAACGTCATCGCTGTTGGCGGGTGCCTGCACGATTGTGGGGCAAATGTCATAGGTTTCGCTGGATTGCGCAAGCTCTTCCAGAACCTTGCGGTCGGATACAAACCATCTCCAGAACATCGTATTTCTCCTTGGCTTCGATAAGGGCCGCCGAAAATTTCTTTTTGGTTTTTTTGCCCTGCGTTTCTTGCAGGAACGGCGCGCCGTCAATCTGCGCGTACATTATGTTAATAGAAAGTTAAAGTCAACCCCCATTAACGCGTGTACACAAATAAGTATTTGAATTGTATGAAGTTTTGCCTTACGGCGCCGGCGGGCGCGGCGTGAATTTCAGCCCCTGACGATGGACGGAATCAGCGATATCATCAATAACCGTTTGATGTTGCTTGGCTTTTTCAAAAGAATCACGCAAACCCCGCCCCGTCAACATCTCGCGGCTGGCGGTATCGAGCTTTTTATCGTGAAATTTCATCACGATATCGGTATCACCGCCGTTATCCAGCAGGAAATCGACCATCGCCGCATCGCCCGCCTTGGCGGCGACATACAGCGCTTCGTGGAACTGCGCCCCGACATCGGCACCGGCGGCGACAAGGATTTTCATGCACTCCAGCTGGCCGGTGAAGGCGGCGCTGCGCAGGGGCAGGTCTTGTTCGAAATGGATATCCGCCCCGGCGTCGATGGCGGCGCGCACCAGATCCGCATTGCCCTTGGCGGCAGCGGCGACCAGATCAAGCGCTTTGGCGCGGTAGTCTGGATCCATGCGGCGTCTCCCTTTTTTTGAACGCTGGGGAATACTCTAGACGATTAGCACGGATGGCAAAAGCCTTTATGCACGCGGCGTGCGGTAACGCAAAACGGCGGTCACTTCCGCAGGCGGTTCTGCTGCGGTGCGGAAATTTTCGGCAGGGCGCGGCTTCAGGTCTTTGGGTGAAATGTCGTAATCTTTGCCTTTTTGCAAAGCCAAGGCCGCCTCCACCCGTTTATCGGATCCCAATAATTCCCAAAGCATGCGCGTTTCTCCCGAATAATACATTTGTTTATATATAAGGCCGGCCTCTGCGGGCCGCTTCTATGGGGTGATACGGCAGGCGGGCGGTTTTCCCTGCGTCTTTCGGACGTTTTTCCTGTGTCTTTCAGACAGGGATTTCCGGTTTATTCTCGCCTTTTCGGGGGCGGATGCTATTTTAAAGCCTTGGACACAAAAGGAACCCGCCGCATGCCCTCCCACGTCAAAACCACCGACGATTTGTTCTATGCCAAAAACCAGATGGACCCTGCCACGGTCGAACGTCTGGTCACGCAGAACCTGACCGAAGCCGACGACGGGGAGCTGTATCTGGAATACGTGCAGTCCGAATTTTTCAGCTGGGATGATGGCCGTCTGAAAACCTGCACCTATGATACCGACATGGGCTTTGGCCTGCGCGCGGTGGCCGGCGAAACCTTTGGCTATGCCCATTCCAGCGAAATGACCGAAAAAGCCATCGCGCGCGCGGGCGAAACCGTGCGCAGCGTCGCGCAGGGCTATGGCGGCACAATGGATATGGCGCCGCAGAAAACCAACCACCAGCTTTACAGCGACGACAACCCGCTGCTGCACATCCCGTTCGAGAAAAAAGTCAAACTGCTGCAGGACATCGACGCCTACGCCCGCCAGAAAGACAGCCGCGTGAAGCAGGTATCGGTACAGCTGGCCGCATCGTGGAAAGCCGTGCAGATTTTGCGCGCGGGCGGCGAAAAAACCGCCGACGTGCGCCCGCTGGTGCGCATGAACGTATCGGTTTACGTCGAAGACGCGAATGGCCGCATGGAAGACGGCTATCACGGCATGGGCGGCCGCTACAGCTATGACAGCATTTTCGACGATTCCACATGGAAAGGCGCGGTGGATGAAGCCTTCCGTCAGGCGCTGGTCAATCTGGATGCCGTGCCCACCCCTGCGGGCGAAATGACGCTGGTGCTGGGCGCGGGCTGGCCCGGCATTCTGCTGCACGAAGCCATCGGCCACGGGCTGGAGGGGGATTTCAACCGCAAGCTGACATCCGCCTTCTCCGGCCTGATCGGCGAACAGGTCGCCGCGCGCGGCGTCACCGTTGTCGACGACGGCACGCTGCCGAACCGCCGCGGGTCCATCACCATCGACGACGAAGGAACCCCGTCGCAGCGCAACGTGCTGATCGAAGACGGTATCCTTGTCGGCTATCTACAAGACCGTATGAACGCGCGCCTGATGGGCGTCAAATCCACGGGCAACGGCCGCCGCGAAAGCTACGCCGACCACCCGATGCCGCGCATGACCAATACCGTGATGCTGAACGGCAACCACAGCCGCGATGAAATCCTCTCCTCCGTCAAAAAAGGCATTTATGCCGTGAACTTCGGCGGCGGTCAGGTGGATATCACCTCCGGCAAATTCGTGTTCGAAGCATCGGAAGCCTATCTGATTGAAAACGGCAAAATCGGCGCGCCGGTCAAAGGCGCCACGCTCATCGGCAACGGGCCGGATGCGCTGACTAAGGTCAAGATGATCGGCAACGACATGAAACTCGACGACGGCATCGGCACCTGCGGCAAAGACGGCCAGAGCGTGCCTGTCGGCGTCGGCCAGCCGACACTGCGCATCGACGGCCTGACCGTCGGCGGGACGGAAACCTGATGCGCCCCCTGCTCGCTGGCATTGTTTGCATGTGGATGGTTTGCAGCGGGGGCATTTTCCTGCCTATCGCCGCCATCCCGAGTACGGCCTATGCGCAAGGCGGCCCCGAAGGCGGCGACGATCCTTACATGAAAGCCTATAGACTGCGCGCAGGCGAGCGGATGATCCGCAGCGACAAAGGACTGTCGACCGGCGGCCGTATCCGTGTCGAGGACAGCCCCGCCGCGCTGGCCGAAAAAGAAGAAGAGCTGCGCCAAAAAGCAAAAGAGATGGCCGAAAAAGCCGCGAAAGAGAACAAAGTGTCACCTGCCGCGCCGGGCGCGGTGCCGTGCCAGAACCTTGAAAGCCTTCTCAAAATCATCGTCGGCCAACGCCGCCTTGGCTATCTGGCGGATGCCGTAGATAACGGCGGCACCATACACATGTGGTTCGTCAGCAATTCGCGGCGTGAATGGGTTTCGATTACCGTCGAACATGACCTCACCGCCTGTATCGTTGCGGAAGGTAACGCCTGGAATTACGCGCTCGAGCCCATGAAAATCGAAACAGCCGTAGACATACCGGCCGAAGAGCCTGTGCAGGAATAATTTTTATTTAAAGCCTTTTACTTCAGACCGCCGCCCAGCACCTTGTAGAGATTGACAAGGTTCGACAGGCGCTGCTGCTGCACCTGAATTTCGCCCTGCTGCGCGCTATAGAGCGAGCGCTGCGCATCCAGCACATTCAAATAGCTGTCCACACCCTGTTTATAGCGCAGTTGCGACAGGTCATAGGCATTTTGCGTGGCCGCCACCAGCGCGGATTGCGCCTGCAACTGGTCGCTATAGGTGCCGCGCGCAGCCAGTTCGTCAGCAACTTCGCGGAAAGCCGTCTGGATGGATTTTTCGTACGACGCGACGGCGATATTTCTTTGCACATTCGCCAGATCAAGATTGGCCTTGTTCGCCCCGCCTTCAAAAATCGGCACGGTCAGCTGCGGCGCGAAAGACCATGCAAGCCCGCTGCCGGATTTGAACAGGTCAGACAGGCTGGCGCTGGCAAGGCCGAGCGAGCCCGTCAGGCTGATGCGCGGGAAAAACGCCGCACGCGCCGCGCCGATATTGGCATTGGCAGCCTTGAGCGTATATTCCGCCTGCAAAATATCGGGACGGTTCAAAAGAACATCGGACGGCAAACCCGCAGGCAGGCTTTCCATGATCAGCGTATCGTCCAGCGTCTCATTCGCAGTATCGACCGCCACATCCGCCGCGCCGACCAAAAGCGCGAGGGCGTTTTTATCCTGCGCCACGCGGCGTTTGTATTGCGCCAGATTGGTGCGCGCCGTTTCAACCGACGTGCGCGCCTGCGACACATCCAGCTGCGAGCCGATGCCCGCATCGAAACTGCGCTGGATCAGCGTGAAGGATTCCTGCTGCGCGGCCAGCGTTTCTTCGGTCAGTTTCAGCAGTTTTTCATCGGCCAGCAATGTCAGGTAGGCATTGGCGACTTCGGCAACCAGCGCGATTTGCACCGATTTGCGCACCTCGTCCGTCGCCAGATACTGCTGCAAGGCTTTTTCATTCAGGCTGCGGATGCGCCCGAAAACGTCCAGTTCAAACGCCGTGGTCGCGACATTCGCCGTATATTGCGACGATACCGTGTCGCGGCCGCTGCTGCTGGCGTTTTCCGGCACGCCCTGACGCGACATGCCCGCGCCCGCGTTCACCGTGGGCACCAGATCGGCACGCTGCACACGGTAGGCGGCGCGCGCCGCCTCGACATTCAGAGCCGCCACGCGCAGGTCGCGGTTATTTTCAAGCGCCGCGCCAATCAGGCGCTGCAGGTTTTGGGAGCGGAAAAATTCCTGCCAGCCGGTATCCGCCGCGGTTTTGCCGGAATTCTCGGCGGCGACCTGCTGATAAGCGTCCCCCGCCGGCCACTGCGCCGCGGCGGGCGATGCGGGCCGCAGGTAATCCGGTATCATGCTGCAGCCGCCCAGCATGGTGGTCAGCAGCAGTGCGCCAAGAATTTGTTTATGCATGATGACCGCTCTCCGCATTTTCATCTGTTGTCACATCCGCCGCACCGCCGCCCGGCTTTTTGCTGAATACACGTTTGATCAGCACAAAAAACATCGGCACGAAGAAGATAGCAATAAATGTCGCCGATGCCATCCCCCCGATCACGGCGATACCAATCGCGTTCCGGCTGGCCGAACCTGCGCCCGTGGAAATCGCCAGCGGCGTCACGCCCAGAATAAAGGCCATCGAGGTCATGATAATCGGACGCAGGCGCATTTCGGCGGCGGTCATGGCGGCTTCGAACAAATCCTTGCCATGGTCTTCGTAAAGTTCCTTGGCAAATTCGACGATAAGAATGGCGTTTTTCGCCGTCAGCCCCACGGTCGTCAGCAACGCCACCTGAAAATAAACGTCGTTGGTGAGCCCCGCCGCATAGGTCGCGCCAACCGCGCCGACAATCCCCAGCGGCACCACCAGCATGACCGAAAACGGAATAGACCAGCTTTCATACAGCGCCGCCAGACACAGGAACACCACCAGCAGCGAAATGGCATAGAGCATGCCGGTTTGCGCGCCGGCTTTCAGCTCCTCATACGACAGGCCCGTCCATTGATAGCCGATGCCCTCGGGCAGGGTTTTGGCGATACGTTCGACCTCTGCCATCGCCGCGCCCGAACTGACGCCTGGCGCGGGCGAGCCATTGATGTTACGCGAGGACACGCCGTTATAACGCTCCAGCTTGGGTGAACCGTAGGTCCAATGCGCGGTCGCGAAGGTTGAAAACGGCACCATCTGCCCGCTGCCGTTGCGCACATACCACATGCTGATATCTTCGGGCAGCATACGGAACGGCGCATCGCCCTGCATATAGACGCGCTTGATGCGTCCTTCGTGCAGGAAGTCGTTGATATACGACGACCCCCACGCCGTTTGCAGCGTCGTATTGATATCGCCGATGGAAATACCCAGCGCGCTGGCTTTTTCCTGATCGATATCGACTTTGTACTGCGGCACGTCATCCAGCCCGTTGGGGCGCGTGCCGGTCAGCAGCGGGCTCTGGCTCGCCGCCCCCATAAACTGGTTGCGCGCGGCAATCAGCGCTTCGTGGCCGAGCCCCGCCTGATCGACGAGTTGCAGGTTAAAGCCCGCGACGTTGCCCAGTTCACGAATGGCCGGCGGGAAGAAGGAAAATACCATCGCGTCCTTGATTTTGGACAGGTTCGCCATGGCTTTGTCGGATATCGCAAAGACTGTCTGGTCTTCGCGCGTGCGCTCGCTCCAGTCCTTCAGACGCACGAAGCCCATAGCCGAATTCTGGCCGCGGCCCGCAAAGTTGAAACCAACAACGCTGAATACGCTGGTCACAGAATCTTTCTGGTCTTCGAGGAAGTATTTTTCCATCTGCTTGACGCTTTCGAGCGTGCGCTCGGTCGTCGCGCCGGGCGGCGTGGTGATTTGCACGAACATCAGGCCCTGATCTTCATCCGGCAGGAAAGACGTCGGCACGCGCATGAACAGGAAAACAAGCCCGCCCACAATCAGCGCATAAACAAGCAAGCTACGCACAGGGCGCCGCGCCATATAGCCGGAGCTTTTACGGTATCCGCGCTTGCTGCGGTCGAACATGCGGTTGAACCAGCCGAAGAAACCTTTGCGCTCCAGACTGTGGCCGTGTTTATGCGGCTTCAGTATCGTTGCACAAAGGGCGGGCGTCAAAACCAGCGCGACCAGCACCGACAGCGCCATGGACGAAACGATGGTCAGCGAAAACTGCCGGTAAATCGCCCCCGTCGAGCCGCTGAAAAACGCCATCGGCACGAAAACCGCCGACAGTACCAGCGCGATACCGACCAGCGCCCCCGTAATCTGCCCCATGGATTTGCGCGTGGCCTCGCGCGGGGAGAGGCCGTCTTCCTCCATCACGCGCTCGACGTTTTCGACCACGACGATGGCGTCATCGACCAGAAGGCCGATCGCCAGCACCATCGCAAACATGGTGAGCGTATTGATGGTAAAGCCGAAAGCCGCCAGAACACCGAACGTGCCCAAAAGAACAATCGGCACCGCAATCGTCGGGATGAGCGTCGCGCGGAAGCTTTGCAGGAACAGGTACATGACCAGAAAGACCAGCACGACGGCTTCGATGAGCGTATGGATCACGCTTTCAATCGACAGCTTGACGAAGGGGGTGGTGTCGTAGGGGTAGAAAACCTCGACGTCTTCGGGCAGGAATTTTTTAAGCTCGGCAATTTTCGCCTTCACGTTATCGGCGGTTTCAAGCGCGTTGGCGCCTGTGGCGAGGCTCACGCCCATCCCTGCCGCCGGCTGGCCGTTGAAACGCGCGACGATATCATAGTTCTGCACGCCCAGTTCCAGCCGCGCGACGTCTTTCAGACGCACCTGCGAGCCGTCGGTGTTCACACGCAGCAAAATCTCGCCGAATTCCTCCGCGCTGCGGAGTTTGGATTGCGCCATGATAGTCGCGTTCAGGCGCTGCCCCTCGACCGCCGGATTGCCGCCCAGCTGCCCCGCCGACACGTCGACGTTCTGCGCGCGGATGGCCGCGCTGACATCCGCCGTTGTCATGTTGAAGCTGTACATTTTATTGGGGTCAAGCCAGACGCGCATGGCATAGGGCTGGCCGAAAACCGTCAGACTGCCCACACCCGCGACGCGGCTGAGCGGATCGACGATGCGGGAGTTGAGATAATCGCCAATCGCAAACTGGTCGGTCTTGCCGGTTTTGGAGTAAAACGCCGCCACCATCAAAAAGCCGGAGGTGGATTTATTCACGACCACCCCCTGCTGCTGCACTTCCTGCGGCAACAGCGGCAACGCGGATTGCAATTTGTTCTGCACCTGCACCTGCGCGATATCGGGGTTGGCTTCGGGCTCGAACGTCAGGGTAATCTGCACGTTGCCCGAACCATCGCTGGTCGAAGCGAAATAGCGCAGGAAATCGATACCGGTCAGGCGCTGTTCAATCACCTGCGTGACGCTGTTTTCCAGCGTTTCGGCGGAGGCGCCGGGGTAGCTCGCCGAAATCGTCACCGACGGCGGCGCGATTTGCGGATACTGTTCCACCGGCAGCGTCATGATAGACAGCGCCCCTGCCAGCATAATCACAATGGAAATGACCCAGGCAAAAACCGGATGGTCGATAAAAAATCTGGACATATGCAAACTTCCGACTGAAAACGTCGCGGTGATGCGGGCTCGGGTTAATCCTGCTTCGGCGCGGCGGGTTGTGCCTGGGGTTCCTGTTTATCTTGGGCGGGGGCGGGCGTATCTGGCGCGGATGTTTCCGGCGCGGCCTGTTCTGCGGCAGGCGCGGCGGGCATACCGGCCGTAACCGGATTGACCTTGGCGCCCGGGCGGATTTTCTGCACGCCTTCGATCACCACGCGCGCACCGTCTTCAAGCCCTGCGGATACCAGCCATTTATCACCGACCGCACGGTCGAGGGTTACAGACTGCTGCGAAACCGTATCATCGGCAGCGACCAGCCAGACATAGGCCGAACTGTCGGGACGGCGGTACACCGCCTGCTGCGGCACCATGATGCCGGTGCCGCCCTGCTCTATCGACAAAACCGCCCGCACGAACAAACCGGGCAGCAGCAAAGACTCAGGATTGGGGAACAGCGCGCGCAGCTGCACCGCGCCCGTGGTCTGGTCGACCGTCACGTCGGAAAACTGCAGCGTGCCGTCATGGCCGTAGGCTTCGGTTTCGCCTTCAATGACCAGTTTCACGACGGGCGCTTCGACGGGTTTGCCGTTCGCGGTCAGCTGGCGGCGGAGTTTCATCAACTCGGTGCTTGATTGGGTGATATCAACATAGACGGGGTCCATCTGCTGCACGGTCGCCATGGCGCCCGACTGATTGGCGGTGACCAGCGCGCCTTCGGTAAACAGCGATTTGCCGATGCGGCCCGAAATGGGCGACAGCACACGGGTGTAGTCAAGGTCGATTTTGGCCGTCGCCAGCGCGGCGCGCGCGACCGCGACATCGGCAGCGCCCTGCGCGCGCGCGGCATCGGCGTCGTCATATTCCTGTTTGCTAACGGCATTCATTTTCACAAGCTCGGCATAACGCGCGGCCTTGGCCTCCACGGCCTTGAGATTCGCCTGCGCTTTCAGCAAATCGGCATTGGCGCGGTCGTAGGCGGCGCGGTAAATCGCTTCGTCTATCTGGTACAGCTGCTGGCCTTGTTTGACGTCGCTGCCCTCTTCGAACAGGCGTTTGGTGATGATGCCGCTG
Source organism: uncultured Micavibrio sp. (assembly GCA_964551435.1). Taxonomy (GTDB): domain Bacteria; phylum Pseudomonadota; class Alphaproteobacteria; order Micavibrionales; family UBA2020; genus UBA2020. The sequence goes on along the minus strand of CAZKBS010000014.1, from coordinate 16,889 downwards.
ACCTGCGGGCGGATTTCAGCCACCTTGAACGGCGACACGCGGCCGGGCAGCTGTAATTGTAGGGCAATCTTTTCATGTCCGACCGTTGCCACCGTTACCGGCACCGCCGCCGGCGGCTGTTGCTGCTGCGGCTCTTCCGCCTGCGCGGGCGCCGTGCGCAACAAAAGGCCATGGTCGTAAGCTGCATAACCGCCGGCCAGCAAGGCCACCACCGCCGCCGCTGAAACCCATGTACGCATCGCCATGCTGTTTGTCCTCTTTTAAATATCTTTATGGATGTAGACCTGATGGACGCTTTCGCCACCGCACATCCGTTTTTTTCTTGGCCTTATTCTTTAAAAGGTCTATTATATATACATACATGAATGTTTGTATCTTTTCAAGATAAAAGACCAGACGAAGACCGGAGAAACGGCTATGGCACGGAAAACAAAAGAAGAAGCGCGCGAAACCCGCGAAGCGATTCTGGACGCGGCCATCCACGTTTTTTTTGAAAATGGCGTGTCTTCGTCGAGTCTGAACGATATCGCGCAGCATGCGGGCGTCACGCGCGGGGCGGTTTACTGGCACTTCAAAAACAAGCGCGATATTTTCGATGCGCTGCATGACCGGCTGCATCAATCTTTTCTGGATATCCTCGCCCCCCGCCTTGACCATGTCGAGGCAGATCCGGTGGCGCAGCTGAAACGCCTGCACCTCGACCTGATGCAGGGCATACACGCCGATGAATTGAAAAAACGCACACTGACGGTTTTTCTTCTCAAATGCGAATACTCCGGCGATATGAAAGATTTCCTGATGAAGCAGGAAACATCGAAGCTGAAAAGCTTTCAGCTGTTTGTCGAATTTTTCCGCAAGGCGCAGGAGCAAAAACGCCTGCCCGACCGCTACCCGCCCGACATCGTCGCGCGTACCTGCCATTGTTTCATGAGCGGACTTGTGTACGAATACCTGCGTTTCCCCGGCATCATCGATTTCGGCAAGCATGTGGAGCCGGTCATCGAAGCCTTCTACAGCCGCATGAACTGACAATCATTTAAGGGAGAGGCAATATGCTGGGATGGTTTATACGCGGGCTTTTGTTCCTGTCCGGCATTATCACCGGATTTTTCATCGCGCAAGACGATAACAATTTCGACATCGTGCAAATGATGATTGCCATCGGACTTTTCACCCTGCTCGCGGCGGTGCTGGCATTCCTGCCAAAAATCAAAAGACACCGCCTCAAAAAAGCACTACAGTCGGATAATGCGCCGATTAAAAATAAAGACTAAAATGATTATTTTACATCAGATCTTGTAGGGGGTAGGCTTTTGCATCTTTCGAGCCTTTTTTATACACGCAGATTTAGAAAATTGATTGCTCTACTTAGAGAGCAGGGCGTGCTTCGCAAGGGGCCCCTTTATGAGCTAGATAAGAGCACATACCTTGCGGCCGCGCCTATGTATACACTGCTCCCGCTCGATTACTTTACGCGCGGGCATTTGTCTGTAGGTTTACTATGGGCGCTGACGTTTATCTTTGTGATACTAAGCTTTCGCGATATCAGATATAAGATCAACAAAATAATTATTCCATGCACGGTAGGAAATTTGGAGCCAATGTCTTTGACATCTAGGCCAGCATATCGTTCCGTCGTTTTAACTATGAGGGCGTGGGTTTTTTATTACACCATAGATGAATCAATGACGTCAGTATCTGGAATGTGGTGGGAGTTCGCAAAAGAACATAGGAGCCCATTAATGTCAAAAAAGGAATTTGACGAAAAATTATTTCTTATGGAGCCAAAAAAAGCATTCGTGGACCCAGAGAATATTAAAAACTGTTGTCCTTATGTCGAGGGGCTTGTTCAAAAGTATAGAATGACTGATGTTTCAGTCAAAGTGGAGGCCGTATAATGGCAACTAAGTGGTATTTCTACACTGTTCAAGCAAGTGATGCTAATAACCAAGAATGAATGGATGCTCTGGGGTCTCTTTCTTCGGCCATGATTAACGAAGCATTAGATAACCTGTCTGTTGCACATCTTAATTACATTCCGATCGGTGATAAAATAACAAGCTTATAAATGCCGCACTAAAAAATGGTGCTGTTGATGAGGATTGAACTCACGACCTCTCCCTTACCAAGGGAGTGCTCTACCACTGAGCTACAACAGCATCGCTGCGGATGGGGCTGCAGATACGCAGCCTGACCGGATAGGGGCGCAAATTACACCACTTTTCCAAAATAAACAAGCATCGTTTCCGCACGCACCAAGACCCCATTTTCACAATATTTTTCAGACCCTTAACGCCACCGCCGTCCCGCGCCGCCCTAAAAAACGCCCATTAAAAAAGGAGCCTGCCTTTCAACAGCTCCCGATTGGTCTTTGGTTTGCGTGTTTTAAAAAGTGCCGGGGCGCTTAATCTCCGCCGCCGCAGCCACCTCCGCCATCACCGCCGCCGCCCCCGCTGTCGCAGGAACCACCGCTGTCGTAGCTGCCGGAAGATCCGCTATCGCCTGACGAATACCAGATAGGGCTGGTATGGATGTAGGTATCGTCAGACGTGCTGCGGCGGCTGGTGCTGCCGTATCCGGGCGACGATACCGTGCGGCGCTTGGCGGCGCTGCGGCCCGCAGCACCGCCGGAGGATTTGCGGTTGGTATTGGCCGCCTCGAAGCTGCGGCCGAGGTCTTTTTTGTGTTCCGTCTCTTCGGTGGAACGTCCCGTCACGCGTGCGAATACACGCTTGAGCCAATTGCTCATGCTATCTCCTTGTGTTGAGTTGTGGGGGATTTCAGCGATGTAAGATGTGATGTTTTTCATGCTTACAATTTTAGCCTAGCGGTGCTTCTGTACCGCGTCCAGCGCGGATTGAAAAACGCATGTATATCAAACACATCACCCCTATATATGCTCAGAATCGGACGAATAATGCTCCTGAATCACCTATAGCGCGGAGATGAAACAGCGCGCATTTCCCCGCTTGACCCCGCCCCCGCGCCGCCGCTAGTTTCTGCGCATGACCAAAGACAACAACAAGCCCGTGAACAAAAAGGCCGCCGCACGCGCCGAAGCGCTGCGCGCGAACCTGATGAAGCGCAAGCAGCAAACCCGCGCCCGCGCCACGCAGCCGGATACCCGCCGCGATGCAAACCAGACAAGCGAAAAGGAAGACTGAACATGCCCATCATGCCCGACAGCTGGATCCGCGAACAAGCGCTCAACCACGGCATGATTACGCCGTTCGAAGAACGCCTGAAGCGCGAAGGCGTGATTTCCTATGGCCTGTCGTCCTACGGCTACGACTGCCGCCTGTCGGATGAGTTTATGATTTTCACCAACGTCGATAACGCGATTGTCGATCCGAAGAATTTCAGCAACGACAGCTTTGTCACGCGCAAAACCGATGTTTGCGTCATTCCGCCGAATTCCTTCGTGCTGTGCCGCACGGTGGAAACGTTCAAAATCCCGCGCGATGTGCTGGTGGTCTGCCTTGGCAAAAGCACCTATGCGCGCTGCGGCCTTATCGTAAACGTCACGCCGCTGGAGCCGGAATGGGAAGGTCAGGTCACGCTCGAAATTTCCAATACCACGCCCCTGCCCGCCAAGGTCTATGCGAACGAAGGCATTGCGCAGTTCCTGTTCTTCCAGGGTGCAACGCCCTGCGAAGTGTCCTACGCCGACCGCGCTGGCAAATACATGAAACAATCAGGCGTCACGCTGCCGAAGATGTAATCGGCGCGCACCACGCGTTTCACGAAGAATGAAACTCAGGACGGCTTGCCCGGCATGGGCAGACTGGATTTCTTTTGCGCGCCGGCGCCATTGTATTCCGGCGGTTTTCCGCCCAGACGCTCCAGCATTTCGCGCGCCTCGGCGATGGCTTCCTGACGCGGGATGTCTTCGAATTTCAGCACGGTCATATTGGGCCCCTGCTTGATGTCGGGGTCGCGCAAAATCACCTGCTGCGTCCAGAAATTGAAGGTCATGGTGAGGCCTTTTTCCTTCACGTCGATGCTGACATCGCTCGCCTTGGCGTAGCGGTTGTGATCGACGGGCGGTGGCGGCGCTGGCGGCGGTTCATATCCGGGCTGGAACAAAATCAGATAATCGGCCAGCTCCGGCTTGCCTTTTTTCTTATGCTCCAGCGCATGGTCATAGGCAATCATGCCTGCGGTGTCAGGATGCTGGGTATCCACGCTGTGTTTGACAATCAGCATTTTGACAGCTTCGACGTGCATCCCCTTGGTTGCCAGCACCAGCGGCGTTTCACCTTTGTCATTCACGGCGTCTTTGTCGGCGCCCGCCTTGATCAAAACCTCCATCGCGCGGGCCTGCCCGTGTTCGGCGGCCATCAGCAGCGCGCGGTTTAAAATGGTGCTATCCAGCGTCTCTTCGGCACCGCGCATTTTTTTCATGATGGTGTTCATGAGAGAGATAGAGCCGTGCTGCGCGGCGATATCCAGCGGCAGACGCCCGCGTTCATCCGCGATATCCACGCGCGCACCCTTGTTAATCATCGATTGCGCCATGTCGAAATTCTCGCTGCCAATCGCGATATGCAGCAAGGTACGCCCGCCGCGCAAAACAGCATTGATATCGAAATCCGGCCGCGCCATCAGCGCCTCCAGCGCGGCGACGTTGGATTTCGCCACCGCCGAATGTGCCAGCCCGTAGCCCGCCGAAAGCCCGACGTTGATATCGGGGATTTTATCCAGAAGCGGCTTGAAATAATGCGGATGACCGCCGTGGTCGATGACGTCGCGCAGCAAGGCGAAAATCTGCATGCTGTCACGGTCTCCTGCGACGGGCTGCGGCAGGCGGTCGAGGCAGCCGCTTTTCAGCATCGCCTCCATGCTCTGCCAGTCGCGCTGCGAAACCGTATTGGCAAGCGGCGTCTGGCCGTATTTGTTCTTGGCAAGCGGATCGCCCCCTTTTTCCAGCATCATCGCCACGACATCGCGGTGCGAACGGCGGGCGGCGTAGTGCAGCGGGGTGTTACCGTCAGTGCCGCAGGGCAGATTGGGGTCGGCCCCCGCCTCCAGCAGCAGGCGGCAGCGTTCGCGCGCTTCGCTGCCGTAATATTGCTCCGCCGCCCACGACAGCACATTCGCATTGGTTTCGGGGGCCGTCATATTCGCATCGCCGCCACGCGACAGCGCCTCGCGGATCGGGGCTTCCTTTCCGTTTTTCAGGGCCGTCCACAATACGGCATTGCGCTCTTTCTGGCTGAACCCCAGAACCATCGGCATGTCCTTTTTCTTGGAGCCTACAGGTGTAAAATGTTTACATATCCGGGTCAACCCTTATCGCCCTTGCCGCGTCCGCAGACTCAAGGCAATATCTGGGGCAATATTGCCCGCCCCCGCCGCCCGCGCGCCGGAGGCTTTTAACGGTGAAACCTTTGAAATATCAATACAATCGACATCTTCTGGTCATTTACCACATGGATTGCATTGACGGCCTCGCCTCGGCCTGGGCGGTTGATTGCAAATGGGGCCGCGACGCAGATGTGCGTCTCGATTACATCCCCTACGGCCATCACAATATCGAAGAAGCCGAAAACACCATTCGCAGCCATCTGAGCGCGCCGGACAAAGCGCAGACCATCGATGTTGTGTTCGTGGATGTCGCGCCGACGCGCGCGTTTTTGACTGAACTGCTGACACCACCCGCGCGCGCCACGCGCGTCATCGTCGCCGACCATCACAAAAGCGCGGCGGATGCGCTGCACAATTTCACCGCGCCGGAGGGCGACGACGTGCCGGAGCTTTTCCTGCGCATCGAGCCGAAACACCCCTCCGCCGCCAACATGGTGTGGGAATATCTGTTTCCCGATACGCCCGCGCCGGTTTTCTTCAGGCTGATCGCCAAGATGGATCTGGGCCAGAACCTGCTGGAGACGGAAAACGACTACGCCGCCGCCGCGCTGATCGATTCAAAAAACATCACGTCCATCGATACCGCCTTCAAATCATTTATGGCGATGTCGCATCTGGAATTTGCAGATATGGTCGCGCTTGGCCGCAATATCCTCAACGATCAGGATACGCGCATCAGCAAGCTCGACGACAACATCATGTACGCACCGCTGCAACTGGCCGATGGCGCTGCGCCCGTATGGGTAGCGATGGTGAATGCGGATGTGCAGAACTTCGGGCGCTATATCTCCACATGGCTGGTGCAACAGGGCGAAAAAACCGAAGCCGGCCTTGGCGGCGCATGGTATGTGCAGGGGAACGGTTCGGTCACCATCAGCCTGCGCTCCGATGGCACCCCCGATGCCAGCGCGGTTGCCGCCTACCTCTGCAAAGCCTTCGGCATTCGCGGCGGCGGGCATAGCACCAGCGCGGCAGTGCACTTCCCCTCCCTCGCCACCTTCCAGCAGCATGTGAAATTGCACAGCGCCGCCGAAATGGCGCGCCTGCGCAAGATGGCCTAAGCCCCCGTTTTCGTCAGAAGATGGCTTTTTATTATTCATAAAAAAACAATTTTTCTGCGCCGCAAGGCTTGAAGTACCTGCCGCTTTTATGAGAAAAACACACATGGAAAAAATTCGTATATACGGCGGCCAGGAACTGAATGGCCAAATCGACATCAGCGGCGCGAAAAACGCGGCGCTGCCTTTGATGACTGCGGCCATATTGACAGGCGAGCCTCTGGTGCTTGACCGCGTGCCGGATCTGAAGGACGTCGGCTCCCTCTGCGCGGTTTTGAACAAGCTGGGCGTGAAAACGTCTTATGACCGCACCTCCAAGCGCCTGACGCTGGATGCGGCGAATATCACCAGCTGCATCGCGCCCTATGAACTCGTCAGCCAGATGCGCGCGAGCATTCTGGTGCTCGGCCCTCTGCTCGCCCGCCATGGCGAGGCAAAGGTATCCCTGCCCGGCGGCTGCGCCATCGGTTCGCGCCCTGTCGATCTGCATATCGACGGGCTTGCGCAAATGGGGGCGGAAATCTCGCTCGAAGACGGGTATATCAACGCCAAGGCGCCCGCAGGCGGCCTCAAAGGCGCACAGATCCATTTCGCCAAAGTATCCGTCGGCGCGACCGAAAACCTCTTGATGGCCGCCACGCTGGCCAAGGGCACCACGGTCCTGTTCAACGCCGCACGGGAGCCGGAAATCGTCGACCTCGGCGAGTGCCTGACTTCCATGGGCGCGGATATTCAGGGCCTCGGCACCGATAAAATCACCATCCGCGGCGTACCCGCGCTCAAGGGCACCACCCACGCCGTCGTCGCCGACCGTATCGAGGCTGGCACCTTCATTATGGCCGCTGCCATGACGGGCGGCACGCTGACGCTGAAACACGCGGATAACCGCCATATCCATTACCTGCTGGAGCCGCTGCACAAAGCGGGCGTCAGCCTTGTCGAAAACGAAGCCGACCACACCATCACCGTCAAGCGCGTGCGCGACCGCCTGCGCGGCATCGACGTGATGACGGAGCCCTATCCGGGCTTCCCCACCGATTTGCAGGCGCAGCTGATGTCGATGCTGACGATTGCCGAAGGCGCGGGCATGGTCACCGAAACGATTTTCGAAAACCGTTTCATGCATGCCCCCGAACTGACCCGCATGGGCGCGAATATCACCGTGCATGGTTCCTCGGCGCTTGTGCGCGGCGTGCCGCTGCTCAAAGGCGCGGATGTGATGGCGACGGATTTGCGCGCCTCTGTCTCGCTGGTGCTGGCGGGGCTGGTCGCCAAGGGCGCGACGACGGTGCACCGCATTTATCACCTCGACCGCGGGTATGAAAACATTGTCGAAAAACTCTCCGGCGTCGGCGCCAAGCTGGAACGCCTGAAAGAAGAGGCAGCCTGAGCGTGAGCCCGCAGACCGGCAAGACCGCCTTGCAGGCGGGCAAAATCATCGACGTCGCCCTTGATAGCGGCAGTCTGATGACCCGTTTGGCGGATATCGAGATGGAACGCCACCGCGCCATTTCCGACTTGCTCGTGGACAACAGCTTTCGCCTTGCGGGCAACGATGCCGCGCCCGGGCCCTATCACCTGCACCTCGCCCTCTCGACGCTGGAACAACGGCTGCATATGCGCGTGCGCTGCGTCATGAGCGCCCATCAGGACGATATCAGCCTGCCGCTCGGCGGCTTGCGCAAGCAAATCCATGACTATGTGATTTTATGCGACAATTTCTATAAAACTGCCCGCGCCGGACAGATGCACCGGCTGGAGGCGATCGACGCCGGCCGCCGCTCCATCCACGACGAAGGGGCTGAATTGCTGGCCGAAATGCTCGAAGACCGCGTGATTCTGGATAAAACGACCGCACGGCGTTTATTTAGCCTCTTGTATGTGCTACACATGCGTGGCACAGAAGTGCTCTAACTTAACGAAAACTGGAAAAAGATGTCTGAAAAAGAAGACTTGATGAGCTTCGAAGGCTCCGTCACGGAACTCCTGCCCGATGCAAAGTTCCGCGTCAAACTCGACAACGGCCATATCATTCTCGCCCACAGCTCGGGCAAGATGCGCAAAAACAAAATCCGCATCCTCGAAGGCGACCGCGTCACCGTTGAAATGACCCCCTACGACCTGACCAAAGGCCGTATCACCTTCCGCCACAAATAAGGCGCCGCGCGATGACAGCGGATAGCCTGCCACGGCCTGTGCCACGGCTTATACTGGCCTCGGCTTCTCCGCGCCGTCTTGACCTTTTGCGCCAGATGCACATCACGCCCGATGCGGTCGCGCCCGCCGACATCGACGAAACACCGAAAAAGGGCGAATTGCCCCTCGTCTATGCGCAGCGCATCGCGGCAGAAAAAGCCGCCGCGGTGAAAGCCGCGCATGCGGGCGCTGTTATTCTTTCCGCCGATACCGTGGTTGCCTGTGGCCGCCGCATCCTGCCCAAAGCGGAAACGGAGGCGGAGGCGCGCGCATGCCTCGCCCTCCTGTCGGGCCGCCGCCACCGCGTGATTTCCGCTGTATCGGTCATCGCGCCCGATGGCACGCAGCGCACGCGGCCCGTGACTTCCATCGTCAAATTCAAACGCCTTTCCACGGACGATATAGAGACCTATATCAAAAGTATGGAGTGGAAAGGCAAGGCCGGCGGCTATGCCATTCAGGGCCTTGCCGCGGCTTTCGTGCCGTTTATCAGCGGATCTTACACCGCGATTGTCGGCCTGCCCGTTGCCGAAACGATGCAGATGCTGAAAGGGGCGGGATATGAGCGCGGCTGAGCTTTACATCGACGACATCGACGGCCGCCTGCACGCCGCCGTACTGCACAGGGGCATTTTAACCGACCTTTACGTCGATGCGCTCGATCAGGATGCCTGCTGGGGGTCAATTTATCAGGGCAAGGTTCTGAAGATTGATAAAAAACTCGATGCCGCGCTGGTCGATCTGGGTGGCGGCGTCACGGGGCTTTTGCCCGCGAAATACGTCTATCTGCCCGAAAGCGGCGAAGCCGCCGACCGCAGCGGCATTGGTGATTTGCTGAAACCGGGGCAGATGATTCTGGTGCAGGTCAGGGCCGAAGCCAAACGCATGAGCCTGCACGAACAGCACAAGATGCCGCGGCTGACCATGCTGGTTTATCTGTCGGGCCAGTACCTGACACATAGCCCTGTTGCGCGGCAAGTCACGATTTCGGCAAACATCGAAAACGAAAAAGTCCTGAAATTCACGGCCAAGCTGAAAGGCAAAGGCGGCTGGCTGGTACAGCCGAATGCCGAGCACGCCAGCGAAGAGAACATGCAGACCGAAGCCGACCTGCTGCGCGCCGAGTGGGAACAGATCCTCGCCGTCACCGAAACCAGCGGGGAGCGCCCGCGGCTTGTCCGCGCGGGGCCGAATGCCGCCGTACGCGCGCTCAATGATTACAGCGCCGCCGCTTTCGAACATATTTATACCGGCAACAAACACTGCCTTGAAATCGTCATGCAATGGGCCGCGCGGCATGAACCGCCGCTCGCCGATTCCAAACGCCTGCGGCTGTTCCGGCCCGAAAAGCCGGGCCAGCGGCTTTATGATATCAACGATATCTACTCCGAACTCGAGATGCTGGAGGAGCAAATCGTGCCCCTCGCCGGCGGTGGATCGATTATCATCGAGCCGACACATGCCGTTATCATGATCGACGTCAATCAGGGCAGCGCCGCCGGTATTGCTGCCGTCAATCAGGAAGCTGCCGCGGAAACCGTGCGGCAAATGCGTCTGCGCAATCTCAGCGGCGCAATCCTCATCGATTTCATCGGCATGAACCAGAAATCCGAACGCATCCGCCTTGTCGATACCATGACGCGGCTGCTGCAGGGTGACCATGCCGCGGCCGAAGTACATGGCTTCACCCGCCTTGGCATCATCGAGGTCACGCGCAAACGCCGCACCGCCACGCTGGCGGAAAAGCGCAAGGTCTATTTGAACAAAGGCAGCTGAGCGCCGCTGTTTTTTGCTATAGGCAAAGCCGCGCGCCTGCGGTACTTTCATGTGCATAGCCCTTTTCCGAGGGGCTTTTCTGGCCGGATAACCGGATTACCGCTTCGTCGGACGACCGGACTGCCGGTGCTTTAAATCCATAGCCAAGAAAGACCGCAACACCATGAAAAAACTTCTTGTCGCCTGCGCCCTCGCGCTCGGTTTCACCGCATCCCCTGCCCTTGCCAATGACTGCGCCAAACTGCCGAACCACGCCGCATTGAAGCAGGCGCTGACCGAAGCACGCAAGGCCGACAACGGCGGCTTCAATCTTGATATGTGGGGCACGATTGTTGACCGCAGCGGCCGCGTCTGCGCCGTTGCCTTCACCGGCGATACCGTCGATGCGCAATGGCCCGGCAGCCGCGTGATTTCCGCGCAAAAAGCGAATACGGCGAACGCCTTCAGCCTCAAAGGCCTCGCGCTATCGACCGCCAACCTCTATAGCGCGACGCAGCCGGGCGGCAGCCTGTTCGGCCTGCAGGAAAGCAACCCCGTCGACACCGATGCAGCCTATGAAGGCCCGGCGAAGGATTACGGCTCCGCCAAAGACCCCATGACGGGGGAGCGTATTGGCGGCGTGAATGTTTTTGGCGGCGGCCTCGCCCTTTATGACGACAAGGGCAATATCGTCGGCGGGCTTGGCGTCAGTGGCGACAGCTCCTGCGCGGATCACAACATTGCGTGGCGCACCCGCAGCGCGCTAAAGCTTGATTTCGTACCCGCCGGCGTCAGCGCCGATAAAAACGACAATATTGTCTATGACGTCGACGGCGGCAAAAGCGCGGGCGGCTTCGGCCATGTCACCTGCGGCGGCAAGGAACAGGGCGTTCTCGCCGCCCTGCCCGCGACCCGCAAAGTGGAAGCCAAAAAATAATCCGCTGGATATAGGATAAAAAAAAACAGCGCCCCTGCCGGCGCTGTTTTTTATCCGAAGCGATAGGCCGATATCGGTGCGCTCATGACTTTTTCGTGATAAATGCGTGTGCCCTTATCATCCCCTGCGGCACCGGCCGCCATCATCAGGGGCAGCAGATGTTCCGCCTCGGGATGCGACAGCGCCGCACCGGGGGCAGCGGCCCACTGCGCCAGTTGCGCCGCGCGCATATCAGACGCTGCGGTTGCCGCCTTTGTCAGCCAGTCGTCAAATGCCCGTGCCTGCGGCACATCCGCACGGCCCGTCATGAGCAGGCGCAGGTTGTGAAAACTCATGCCGCTGCCGACAATCAGCACGTTATCATCGCGCAGCGGCGCCAGCGCCTGCCCCGCTTTCAGGTGCAGGGCAGCGTCCATTCCCTCATGCAGCGACAGCGGCACCAGCGGAATATCGGCATCCGGATAGATCAGCTTGAACGGGATAAACACGCCATGGTCAAGGCCGCGGGTGTCATCGACCGCCGCACGTAATCCCGCGCGCACCAGCCTATCGCGAATATCCGCCGCCAGTGCAGGCGCGCCCGCGGCGGGATAGGTCAATTCATACGTATGCGGCGGAAAGCCGTAGTAATCGTAAATCAGCGGCGGCGCCGGATGCGCCCCCGCCGTGAAGGCGGGCGCATGCCAGTGCCCGGAAATCACCACCACCGCGCGCGGACGCGGCAATCCCGCCGTCACGCCGCGCAGAAAGGTTTCCATGCCGCGCCACGTATCGGGCGGATTCCAGTCCATGAAAAAGCACGGGCCGCCGCCATGCGGCAGGAAAAAGCTCGGCAATGTCTGCGGCCCGTGCGTCATGGTGTTTTCTCCTTATTTCAAAGCCGCTTCGGCTTCGATGTCGATTTTCACATCATCCGGCACGTTCGGCAGCGCATAGACAATCCCGAAGTCGGAGCGTTTGATGACCGTCGTCGCTGTAAAACCAACCTGCTTTTTCTGCGTGAAAGGATTCTCGCCGGTTTTGTTCAGGCGTACATCCAGCACAACAGGTTTCGCGACATCCAGCAGCGTCAGCGTGCCTTCGACCTTTGCGGTATCTTTGCCGGTCAGCATGACCTTGGTGCTTTTGAACGTCGCGGTGGGGAATTTGTCCACGTTGAAAAAATCACCGCTTTTGAGATGCGCATCGAATTTTTCGACGCCCGTGACCATGACGGCGGTATCAATCGTGACCTCGACGCTGCTGTTTGCGGGCGCTTGCTCGTCGAGCGTTACGCTGCCATTCACGCTGGCGAATTTGCCGGAGGGCGTGGAAAATCCGAAATGCCCCGCATGCCACGTCACGCTGGTATGGGTGGGGTCGAAATAAAAGGTTTCCGCCGCCAGCGCAGGCGCGGAAGACAACATCACAGCCGCCAGCGCGGCATAAAGGCTCTTTTTCATTGTTTTGCTCCGGTAAATATATGTTTGGGGTGACCGCCGCAGAAAAAGTTTTGCGGCGGCTATGGAATAATCATAGTTCGATAGTATACTTTGAATAGTAGGCAGTAATTTAAAACATAGTATACATTTATATACCAATGAGGAAAAACGAGGCGTTCCATGAAAAAAACCGCACAACCCGCCATCCCCGCCCCCGCAGAAGCGCATGGCGAAGATCCGCGCGCCTGCCCCGCCAGCATGGCGCTCGGGCTGATTGCGAACAAATGGTCGGTGAAAATTCTCTATACCCTCGCCCATGCGCCGGAGACGCTGCTGCGTTTTCGCGAAATCCAGCGCCGCCTTGCGCCCATCACGCAGCGGGAGCTGACCAAGCACCTGCGCGCGTTTGAAGAAGCCGGACTGGTGCTGCGCGCTGTCTATCCCGAAGTGCCGCCGCGCGTGGAATATAGCCTCACGCCGCTCGGCCTGTCGCTATGCGATACGGTGAATGCGCTGTCGGCATGGGCGTCGCAAAATGGCGCGCAAATACAGGCAAACCGCGCACGGTTTCACGAAACCCGCAGCGCCGCTGAAAAAACAGCCTGAAAATAAAACTTACGCCTGCTGACGCGCCTGCGCGGCCTTTGAATTGACGTAGGCCAGACGCACGCCTTGCAGCACAAGGTCGGGCAGGATAATGTCGAAAACTTTTTCCTCGCGGAACAGCTGCGAAAAACCGCCCGTGCCGATGACGGTGACGTCTTCGCCGGCGAACAGCTCCTTGCGGTAGCCGGAAATGACTTCGCGCATCGCGCCGAGGTGGCCGAAATAAAGCCCGCGCTGGATGCATTCGCGCGTCGATTGACCCAGATAGGTTTCGGGCACTTCGATATCGACTTCCATCAGCTTCGCTGTGTTGGATTTCAGGCTTTCCATCGCAAGGCGCATGCCCGGCATGATGACTCCACCCAGAAAATCGCGTTTGCGCGATACCGCCGCCATGGTGGTCGCGGTGCCGAGGTCGATAATAATTAGATTCTTTTCAGGAAAGGCCTCAACCCCGCCAATCGCGCCCGCAATCAGGTCGGCGCCCACTTCGCCGGGGTTTTTGTATTTGATGTTGATGCCGGTTTTGACGCCCGCCTGCAGAATAAAATATTCCGCCGCCGGAAAATACTGGCTGATGGCGTGACGGATGGTGTAGTTGCAGCCCGGCACCACCGACGACAGCGCGACCACCGCGATACGGTCATAGGCGATATTGTTGGTACCCAGAATGCCGCGGAGGAAAAGGCCGAACTGGTCCGCCGTGCCGATTTGATGTGTCGAGTAGCGGAAACGGAACAGCAGTTTTTCGCCGTCGAACAGACCGCCCACAATATGCGTATTACCCACATCCAGACACAGCAGCATCGCAAACCTCTTTATGTTGACCGGCGGTTTCTTGCGCGGTGCCGCCACTTTGGGCGGGCACGTTGTCAATCAACCGCACATCCCCCAGCCAGGCCGCCGCCAGACGGCGGCCCCAGCGGGTTTCGACATATTCGGGTTTAAATCCGGCTTCTTCAAGCTTTTTCATCACCGCCGCATCCGGCATGCCGCTTTGCAGCAATTCGGCCAGCAAGGGCGCTTTTTCCAGCTGTTCCGGCGTCAGCCGCGCATTGCGGGAACTAAGCGCGAGGCCGTTTTGCGCCCGTATGGTCGGGCAGGCAATAATCTCGACCGGCATAAACAGCGCCGATACCATTTTTTTGACCAGCAGCAACTGCTGGAAATCTTTTTCGCCGAAATAGGCACGGTCGGCGCCGATGATGTTCAACAATTTCATGACCACCGTCAGCATGCCGGTGAAATGCCCGGGACGGAAGGCGCCCTCCAGCTCGCGCGCGATATCTTCTTCCGACACTTTGATGGTATAGCCATCGGCGTACATGTCCTGCGCATCCGGATGGAACAGGTAATCCACGCCCGCCACCGCGAGCAGTTCTTTATCCGCCGCCAGCGTGCGGGCATATTTCTCGAAATCCGACGCCTGATTGAACTGCGTCGGGTTCACAAAAATGCTGGCGACCACAATATCATTTTCCGCGCGCGCACGGCGGCAGAGGTCGATATGCCCTTCGTGCAGGTTGCCCATCGTCGGCACAAAACCGACGCTGCGCCCCGCAAGTGATTTACGCAGGCTGCGCCACGCGCTCGGCGTTGAAACTATGGTTGGCATCGGGGAAGGCTCCTGTTTTCACGGCTTGGTTATAATCATTCAGCGCCCCTGTCACCAGATCGGCGCCGTTCAGAAAATTTTTCACGAATTTGGGGCGGAAATCGGTATTGAGGCCAAGGAGGTCCTGAAACACCAGCACTTGCCCATCCACCCCCGCCCCTGCGCCGATGCCGATGGTGGCGATGCGCAGGGCCTTGGTAATTTCCGCGGCCAGCACGGTCGGCACACATTCCATGACCAACGCAAAGGCGCCGGCGTCTTCGAGGGCCAGCGCTTCCTGCTTCAGCCTGTTGGCGCTCTCTTCGGTTTTGCCCTGCACGCGGTAGCCGCCCAGCAAATGCACGAACTGCGGCGTCAGGCCGATATGCCCCATCACAGGCACGCCGGATTCCGTCAGGTGACGCACAAGTTCCTGATTGCCTGCCGCGCCTTCGATTTTCACGGCATGGGCGCCCGCCTGCATCACGGCCTGAACGGCGGCGATATTCTCGCCAAGGTCTTTGCGGTAGGCCAGGAATGGCAAATCGGCCACGATGAATTTATCCTTCGCCCCGCGCGCGACGGCAGCGGTATGCATCGCCATCATATCCACCGTCGCCGGCACGGTGGAGCTGAAGCCGTGCATGGTCATTGCAAGGCTATCCCCGACAAGGATGCAGTCAATGTCGCTGCGGTTCACCAAAACCGCACTGGTGTAATCATAACAGGTGACCATGGTGATTTTATCGCCGGCCTGTTTTTTCTTGGCGAAATCGAAAATATTCATCATGTGCGTTTCTCCTTGCTGGCGCCATAGGCGGCGATGAAGCTTTGATATACGTCGTGGAACGGGTCGCCTTTCAGGGCGGCCAGATGTTTTTGCACCGTCGCGCCGTCGCCGCGCACGAGCGGCCCTGTCAGCGCGGATGTATAATCAGATATCAAATTATCCGTCTGCTGGCGCAGATAGGCCTGCACGGCTTCGGGCGGCAGGCCGAAATCCTGCGCAAAGCTGTCCATCAGTTTTTGCCACAGCAGGCAGGAAAAATTCCCCGCCATGGCGCAAAGCGCATGGTATTTCGCCTTGTCCGATTTTTTGATGCGCGCATGCGTATTGGGCAGACCGGGCAGCAGCGCGGCAAAATCCGGCGCGTCGTCTTCGATGATGAACGGGATGCCCTGGTATTTATCCCGCGTATAGAGTTCCGGCCCGAAAGTCATCAGCGGATGCGCGCCATATATGCCCGCCGCCACCAGCGCGCCGGAGAAATGTATTTTGACCGCCGAAAAGCCGGAGAGATGAAACAGCGCAAAATCCGCAATCGCATCGTCGCGGATGAGAACAAGAATATGGCTCGCCGCTGCGGCTTTTACGCGCAGATCTTCTTCGGTCATGCCGCGGTGCCACTGGGTATAGGGAATGCCAAGGAAATCGAAATAACAGGCGGTATGCCGCGCAACACGACCATTGCCGATGATGAGATATGCCGGTACTTGTCCCAAGATCAAGTCCACTTCGCCTGTTGTGCGGGCGACACGCCCGAAGTCCTTTTCACGGTGCCCGCCCCGAAACGGGGTCGAACCTGTTATACTCTTAAGATATATGTGAATCTGCACCGCGGCAAGGCCGCAGCCGCCAGCACCAAAAATTCTTTTGTTTTTAAAGGGTTAAAAAGGGCTGGACAGCCTGCGCGTTTTTGCTTATAACCACTTTCCAATGCCCAAGTAGCTCAGTTGGTAGAGCAGCGGACTGAAAATCCGCGTGTCGGTGGTTCAAATCCGCCCTTGGGCACCACTTGCCTCCCCATACAAATCCCTAGCCGTCCACGGCTGTCTTCAGAATCATTTAGAATCAAACTCATGTCATACGCGGCAGGCTTCGCGTGTCTATGGCTGTATACCCACATCCACTCTTTATGTCGGTAAGTATGTCGGTAAGCTCCCCAAAGTCAGAG
>CAZKBS010000013.1:0-49699 GCA_964551435.1 uncultured Micavibrio sp. | reverse complement strand
AGGGAATCACTATCCGATTCTGTTATCAAGAAATTTATTAGGTCCGGACCCTAACATTACAGGGCTGTCCCCCGGCCGCTATGTGATGACGCTGCACCGCATGACGCGGCGCGTGGTGTATCTGGATATTCCTGCGGGTGCGCCTGTGGGACTTTATGCGGCGGGCGATCTTTATCTGTCGCCGCTGCAAGACGACGGGGGAGGGTAATATGAATCTGCGGTTCTATGCCGTTTTAGGCGTATTTTGCGTGGCGATGCTGTCGCAGGCATCCCCCGCGATGGCGTTATGTCTTGGTCTTCGGCTGCAAAACGTGCCCTCCACCGCGACATTTCAGGGCGCCAGCGGTGAATATGCCGTTTATGATGCGGCGGAATACATGCAAACGGTAACGTTTCAGGTGACATCCCCGATGACGCTGGTGACCTGCGATTATTTTATCACCCTATCGGCAGGGGGCAGCGGCAATCCGTCGCAGCGGCGGATGACGCGCGGGGGCGATACGCTTGATTACAACGCCTATACAACAGCGGCGAAAACGGCCGTGATCAAGCCGCTCGGCAGTGCCACCACAGGCGAAGTCATTACGGGGTTGTTTCCGGCGCTTATCGGTGTGAACCAGACGCAGAGTAAAAGTTTTTACTGGAGCCTTAACCCGCAGCAGGTCGTGCGCGCGGGGGCGCTGCGGTTTCAGGATACGTCCCTGACGGTGACGCTGTATGCGGGGCTTTTGCTCGGGCTCTATCAGCAGGTGGATAGCAAAACAATCACGTTTCAGGCGCGCGCCGAAAGCAGTGTCGATTTGTCGCTGGTCGACAGCGGCGGCGCCTTCGCCCTTGCCGATACGGCGCAGACGGTGGATTTCGGCGCGCTATCGTCTGGTCAGGTGCGCAGCTATGACACCATGGTGCGCTCCAACGACGGATACCGCATCACCCTGCAATCACAAAATGCACAGCAGCTGCGGCATCTCGTCAACCCTGCCCAGCAGATACCCTATAGCCTGACCATCGGCGGCTTGGCGGTCGATTTAACCTCAGGTACGGCGGTGCAGGCATTGGCCAGTGGCGCGGTGACCCCTGCGGCGGGCGACAGGCTGGATACAAAAATCACCGTCGGCGCCATGAGTGGCGTTGAAATGCCGGGAAATTATCGCGATGTGATTACCGTAACTGTCAGCGCGCAGTAACCCCCGTGCGTCAAGGGCATGGATTGCCCGTGGCGGCCATGCTAGAAATAGTACCGCTTCAATCCCAAACGGAGGGTTCACCTATGACCATTATTTACAGCGCCCATGCCGCCGCCAAGGGCGGCCGCGGCGGTCACACCGAAACCGACGACAAGAAAGTCGTGCTCGATCTCTCGCCGCCCGGCAGCAACGGCCCCGGCACCAACCCCGAACAACTGTTTGCCTGCGGCTATGGCGCCTGCTTCGGCGGCGCGCTGGCGTTTATCGCGGGACAAAAGAAAATCACCCTGCCCGAAGTACCCACGGTGCATGTCGACATCAACCTGCATAAAACCGAAACCGGTTTCCACCTCAGCGGTGCGATCAACGTCGCGCTCAGCGGTCTGGATGATGCCGTGGCAGCGGATCTTGTGCGGGCAACGCATGATTTCTGCCCCTATTCCAAAGCGACGCGCGGCAATATCGACATGGCACTAAGCCTGAACGGCAAGCCGCTTTGATATCTGATATCCGTTGTTTCTTTTTGAAAAAGGCCGCCGTTTTCCGGCGGCTTTTTTTATGCGGCGGCGGGCGTGGGTACGATATGACCGTCGACAATATGAATGATGCGCCCTGCCGTGGCGGCAAAGGCGGCATCGTGCGTGACCACAACAACGGCGCGGTTATGTTCGTGCGCCAGATTTTTGAGAATGCCCTGCACATTCTGGCTGGACGCGGTGTCAAGATTCCCTGTCGGCTCGTCTGCCAGAATAATTGGCGGGTCGTTGGCAAGGGCGCGGGCAATCGCGACGCGCTGGCTTTGTCCCCCCGACAGCTGCCTGGGCAGTTTGTTGATATGCGCACCAAGGCCGAGGGTGTCGAGCAGCGCCGCGGCGCGGTTTTTCATGTCCGCCGCGCCCAGTTTCCCCAGTTTTTGCATCGGCAGCATGACGTTTTCAAGCGCGGTAAATTCCGGTAGCAGGAAATGCGACTGGAACACAAAGCCGATATGCGCCAGCCGTATATCGGCCAGCGCATCGGCGTTCAGGCGCGTGGTTTCATGTCCTGCAATCCACAGTTTCCCATCCGTCGGCCGGTCGAGCAGCCCCAGCAGATACATCAACGATGATTTGCCCGACCCCGAAGGGCCGGTGATGGCGACGAATTCACCGCCATAAATCGCAACATCGGCACCTTTGACCAGCGTCACTGGCACTTCGCCGTCCAGCCGGCGCATCAGTTTTTCGCTGCGAATGGCGGGGCTGGGGTTTGGTGTCGTCATGCCGTCCCCCGCAGGATATCAACGGGCTGCACATCGGCGGCCTTGCGTGCGGGCAGCAGGGCCGCAAAAACCGATGCCGTCAGCGCAAAGGTGCCGGCAATCGCAAACTGCGGCCATGACCAATCCAGCGGCATGGAAATCGGCTCCAGACTGCCCGGCGGCTGGATTTTGACCTGCATCAGCGCAGCCATCATCCCTATGCCGAGAGGCAGGCCTGCCATGTTGCCTGCGATTCCTAGCAAAAATCCCTGCACCACGAATATTTTTTTGATGTCGGCGGCATGAAAGCCCATCGATTTCAAAATCGCGATATCGCGCTGTTTTTCCATGACCACGGTTGAAATCACGTTGTAAATGCCGAAAGCCGCGACAATCAAAACGGCGCTCACGACTGTATACATGATGACGTTGCGCACGACCAGCGTGCCCAGAAGGTCTTCGGATGATTCCTGCCAAGAAACGCATTTATAACCGATGCGCGATTCCAGCTTTTCGGCAAAATTGCGCGCGTCATAAGGATCATCCAGTTTGATGATGATGCTGTTGGCGCGGTTGGCGCGATCAAGCAGCGCCTGCGCGCGCTTCAGCGTCATAAAAACCTGTGTTTCGTCGTATGCGGCACGGCCAGTGCGAAAAATACCGACGATTTTAAAGCTGCGTACCTGTCCGTTGGGGGCCGCCATGGTAATGGTACGTCCCTTGCGCAGCGACATTTTGCGCGCGAGCTCCCCGCCGATAATAATGCCGCCCGGATTGGCGTCGAGGTCTTCGATGCGCCCCTCTATCATATACTGCGCAATCGTGGTGACGCGCGTGATATCCGACGGCACCATGCCGTTCAGCGTCACGGCGACGTCACGCCCCGCAAAGCTGATCAGCGCCTGCCCGGTCAGTGCGGGCGAGGCATCGACGCCTTTTTCCTTGGAGAGCAGGGATAAAATCTGTTCAAACCCACGAATGCCGCGTGTTTCGGTCAGCGGGCGGCTGCCGCGCAGCTCGACCATTGCCTGCGGATAGGCGGTAAAAACCGGCTGGGCGCGCGGGTTTCTGAAATCGTCGGACACGGTGATATGCGGGGCGTTGTCGACAAGGCGGCGGATGAAATCACGCTCCGATCCCTGCATCAGCGAGGCGATGGACAGAAAAAACGCCACCCCCAGAATAATACCCAGCAGCGACACAATGCTCTGCCGTTTGCGGGCCAGCAGGTGGCGCATCGCCATGGAAAGCAAAAGGCGCATGATGTGACGCCTCCTTGTTTATGGCGATTTTCGGGTGCGCACGCGCGCGCCGTCGGCAAGGTCGGCGGGTGGGTTTAGTATCAGCGTTTCATCCCCGCTCAATCCCGCGGTGACTTCGGCTTCTTCGATGCCTTTGATGCCTGTCTTGATCTCCGTGCGCAGGGCTCTATTGCCCGTCAGCACATAAACCGCATCCCCCCGCAGCGCAGCGGTGGGGACCAGCAAGGCGTCGGATTTTTCGCGGATAATAATATTGTTCTCCGCAGTCATGCCTATATGCATGGGCGTGGTTTCCGGCAGCGAGATGCGCACACGGTAGCTGCGCGCGACAGGATCGCCCTTCGGGGTAATCGCCAGCACTTCGCCTTCAAATGTCTGGCCGTCGAAAGCATCGGCGCGGATAAGCACCTTTTGCCCCGGCACCACGCGCGAAATATCCTCTTCGTCAACCTCCGCGCTGATGCGCAGCGGCGCGCAGCAGCTAAGCCAGAAAACTGGCTGGTTGGCCGGTATCATCTGCCCAATCTCGCCGTCGCGCTGGATGACGCGCCCGTCGGCAGGGGCCACAAGTTTGGTATAGGAGGCTTCAGCCTCCGCGCGCGCGATGCCGGCGCGGATGGCGTCGAGGTCGGCGCGTGCCTGATCGAGCGAGGCGCGGGTTTCATACCCGCTTTTGGCAAGGGCAGCCTTGCGGTCGTAATCTTTTTTCAGGAAAACTTCGCGGGCTTTCAGCTCGTCCAGCGTTTTTTGCAAATCGGCATCTTCCAGCTGTGCCAGCACGTCGCCTTTTTTAACGTCGTGCCCTTCGTCTGTATTGAGCTGCATCAGCCGCGCCGTGATGCGCGCGGAAATCGGCAGCATCACGGTCGCCTCGACCGTGCCTGTCGCATAGACCGCTTCGACGGCCATGCCTTTGCGCAGCTGCACGGTTTCGACGCGCGGCATGCTGGCGGGGCCATAGCTGAAATACCATGCCGCGGCAAGGCCGAGACCCAAGAGCATGCCGAATATGGTGAAAAACGTTTTAATGGCGGCACCTGTTCGTCGTTTGGCGTTATTCTAGGCGCTTTGCTGGGCTTTTCAAGCGGCGCGCAAATCCTTGACTTGCCGTGCAATCGCGGCGGGGGCGGTTTTGCCATGTTCGGCAATGGTTTTGACAAGGGCGCTGCCCACGATAACGGCATCGGCCTTGCCGCTGAGGGCGGCAACGTGGGCGGGGGTGGAAATCCCGAAGCCGACCGCCAGCGGCGATTGCAGCTGGGCGCGCAGCGCGGCCAGTTTGGCATCGAGACTTTCGGGCAGGCTGGCCTGTGCCCCCGTTACCCCTTCGCGCGATACATAATAAACAAAACCGCTGGAGGCCGCGTCGATACGCGCCAGCCGCTCTGGCGTTGTGGTGGGGGAGGATAAAAAGACCGTTTCCATCCCGTTTGCCTTCATGGCATCCAAATAATCTCCGGCGGCTTCGGGGGGCAAATCGACAATCAGCGCGCCCTGTGCCCCAGCCGCCTGTGCGGCCTTGGCAAAGGTGGCGTAGCCCATATGGAACACGGGGTTCAGGTAGGAAAACAGGCATACGGGTATCGAAAGTCCGCGCCCGCGCGCCGTGCGCAGCATGTCCAGCACACCGCCGAGCGTAGCGCCGCCGGCCAATGCCCGCTCCGCCGCGCGCTGCACGGTTTCGCCATCGGCCACGGGGTCGGAAAACGGCACGCCGAGCTCAATCGCCGCCGCGCCGCTTTCTTGCAGGGCCAGCAAAATATCGGCGCTTGTCGCCATGTCGGGGTCGCCTGCCATGATGAAGGGAACGAAGGCGGAGGTTTTTGCGGCGCGTGCCTCCAGCAGGGTTTGGCGCAGGGATTTAACGGCCATGTTTTTTATTCTCCTCATAAGCGCGCAGAATGCCGATGTCCTTATCGCCGCGGCCTGACAAGTTGATAATCATGATGTGATCTTTCGGCAGTTGCGGCGCGGCCTTGACGGCATAGGCGACAGCATGCGCACTTTCAAGGGCACAGATGATGCCTTCGGTGCGCGCCAGCAAATGCAGTGCGGCAACCGCATCGTCGTCACCAGCATAGGTGTAATCCGCGCGGCCCGTATGTTGCAGCTGTGCATGTTCCGGCCCGACGCCGGTATAATCAAGCCCTGCAGAAACGCTGTGCGTGGGTTCGGCCTGTCCATCGCCATCTTGCAGGATAATCGTTTTCATGCCCTGAAAAATCCCCGTGGATCCGCCGGAAAACCGCGCGGCATGCTGGCCTTTGGCAATCGCTGTGCCCCCGGCCTCGACACC
Organism: uncultured Micavibrio sp.; assembly: GCA_964551435.1. Lineage (GTDB taxonomy): Bacteria > Pseudomonadota > Alphaproteobacteria > Micavibrionales > UBA2020 > UBA2020. The sequence continues at coordinate 43,714 of CAZKBS010000013.1, read as the reverse complement.
TGTCAGCTTCACCGATTTATCATCAATGAAGCCGGAGAAAATGCCAATCGCGTTGCTGCCGCCGCCGACGCAGGCGACGACGCTATCGGGCAAGCGCCCTTCGGCGGCGATGATCTGCGCGCGCGCTTCGGTGCCGATGACGGATTGAAAATCGCGTACCATGCGCGGATAGGGATGCGGGCCAAGGGCGGAGCCAAGCAGGTAATACGTATCATGCACATGACTGACCCAGTCGCGCATCGCCTCGCTCACCGCGTCTTTGAGCGTGCGCGAGCCGGAAGTCACGGGCCGCACCTCCGCCCCCAAAAGACGCATGCGATAGACGTTCGGTTCCTGCCGCGCCATATCGTCGGCGCCCATGTAAACAATGCATTCCAGTCCGAAAGCCGCGGCGGCGGTCGCGGTTGCAACGCCGTGCTGGCCAGCGCCGGTTTCGGCGATGATGCGTTTTTTGCCCATGCGGCGGGCAAGCAAAATCTGGCCTATCGCATTATTGATTTTATGCGCGCCCGTATGCGCAAGGTCTTCGCGTTTAAGATAAATTTTCGCGCCGCCCAGATGCGTGCTCAGCCGCGCGGCATGTTGCAGCGGCGTTTCGCGCCCGACAAAATCAGCCAGCAGGCGATGGAACTCATCCCAAAACGATGCATCGGCCGCCGCGGCGGCATAGGCTTTTTCAAGCTCCTCCAGCGGCGCAACGAGGGTATCGGGCACAAAACGCCCGCCGAAATCGCCGTAAAATCCCGCGCTGTCGGGCAGGGCGGAGGGTGTTGGTTTTGCTTGGGTCGTCATGCGGAAATCCTCCGGCTGGTCTCAAACAGGGTTTTGATTTTGGCGGCATCCTTGATACCGGGCGCACTTTCCACGCCGCCCGCAAGGTCGAAAGCAAAAGGCGCAACGGCATCCTGCGCCGCGGCGATATTCGCCGCGTCAATACCGCCCGATAAAATCAGCGGCAATCCGGCATTTTTCGCGGCGGCGGCGAGCGCCCAATCGGCGGTGTGTCCCGTCCCGCCATATTGCCCGGCAACGGCGGCATCTATCAGGATATAATCGGCGGCATCCTGCCAGCTATCTATTTGCGCCAAATCCGCCGCGCTTTGCAGGCGGAAGGCTTTGATAATCACGCCGCCAAATCGGCTGCGCAGGGCCTTGGCATCATCCGGCGTTTCATCGCCATGCAGCTGTACGGCAAAAAACGGCATGTGTTTTAACGCCGCGTCGATATCGGTCATCTGGTTGACGAAAACGCCTACGCAGGCGGCTTCGGGCGGGGCGATGCGGGCGGCGGCATCCGGCGTGATATAGCGTTTGGATTCGGGGTAAAAAATAAAGCCCAGCGCCCATGCGCCCGCATTGTGCGCCCGCACCGCATCCTCCGCCCGTGTCAGGCCGCAGATTTTGATGCGCAGGGTCATGCGGCGCAGGCCCCCAGCAGTTCGGCCAGCGCATCGCCGGGCGCGGGCTTTTTCATGAAATGCGTGCCCATCAAAAACCCGTCATAGCCGATGCCGCGCATTTCCCGCAGCTGCGTAGCGGTGCTGAGTCCGCTTTCGCAAATCAGCAGGCTGTCCGGTGTTTTGCGCCGCGCCAGATGGCGGCTGGTATCCAGCGTGGTTTTGAGGGTTTTGAGATTGCGGTTGTTAACGCCAATCATGCGCGCATTCATTTTTTGCGCCCGCTCCATTTCATCGGCGTCATGCACTTCGACAAGCGCGGTGAGACCGAGGACTTCGGCCTGCTGCAGTAAATCGCGCGTCAGGCTGTCTTCGGTCATGGCGACAATCAATAAAACCGCATCCGCACCATGCGCGCGCGCCTCGTGCAGTTGATAGGCATCGCAAATAAAATCCTTGCGCAGCAGCAGCGCATCCGGCGCGGATTTGCGAATAGCGGACAGATAATCAAGGCTACCCTTGAAATAGCGCGGCTCCGTCAGCACCGACAGCATGCGCGCGCCGGCTTTCAGATAACCGTCGGCAACGGTGACCGGTTCGGCCGGCTGGCGAATATCCCCTTCGGATGGGCTGGCGAATTTCACCTCCGCAATCACATGCCAGCCGGGTGCGGCGAAGGCGGGTATCACGGCGGCAGGTGTGCGGCTATAAAGGGGCGTGTCTTTGATGGCGGCCAGCGGTTTCACCCGCCGCGCGGCATCCACGCGGTCTTTGGTCATGTCATGAATTTTTTCAAGAAAACCTCTCATGGGTGCCTCAGGTCTGCTTGCGCATGCGCGACAGCATGTTTTGCGCGCGTGCGTTCTTCAGGGCGTCGATGGCCTGATGATAACCATCTTCAAGATTTTGCGCGCGGCCCGCCACCCACAGCGCCGCACCGGCATTGAGGGCGACCATATCCGCAGCCGCGCCTTCGGGGTTTTCGAAAACGGCGCGGATGATGCGCGCGTTCTCGGCCGCATCGCCGCCTGCGGCGGCATTCAGGGATTGTAGGGCAATGCCTGCATCTTCGGGCGTCAAGGTCAGATGTTCGACGCGTCCGCCGCGCAAGAGCCGCGCCGATGTGGGCGCGGCAAGGCTGATTTCATCAAGTCCATCGTCGCTATGCAGCACCAGCATATCGGTTTTGCCCAGCGCGGCGGCGGCTTCCGCGACGGGCGTCAGGTATTCGGTGGAAAAAACGCCCATGACCTGACGCGTCACGCGCGCAGGGTTGCACAGCGGGCCGAGCAGGTTGAAAAACGTTGGCTGCCCGTGTGCGCGCCGTGCCGCGGCGGCATGTTTCAACACGGGGTGAAACGCGGGCGCAGCGACAAAACAAAGCCCGAAGGCGTCAAGATCCGCGGCGGCATCCGCCGCGTTTTCGGCAATCCGCACGCCAAGGGCGTAAAGCACATCGCTGCTGCCCGCTTGGCTGGATACGGCGCGGTTGCCGTGTTTGATAACGGGCTGTCCCGCGGCGGCGGCGACGAAGGCGGCCGCGGTCGAGATATTAAATGTTTTGATGCCGCCGCGGCTTTTATCGCCGCCCGTGCCGCAAACATCTATGGCGGCGGGCGTGCCCAGCGGCAAGGGCGCGGCCTGCGCGAGTAAAAACGCGGCGCAGGCGGCCAGCATCTCGCCGTCTATCCGGCGGGCGGCGAGAATGCCAAGGGCTTCGGTCTTGGCGGTATCATCCATATCCGCGGCGCAAAAGGCGCGCATCAGCGCCGCCCAGTCTTCGGCGGCGGGTGCCGGTGTTTGCGTCAGGTGGCGCGCAAGAAGGGTAATATTCTGCGTCATGCGGGCGCCGCCAGATATTGCATGACGTTTTCAATCATCTTGTGCCCCGCATAACCCTGCATCGACAGCACCGATTCAGGGTGGAACTGCACGGCCCAGGCGGGCAGGGTTTTGTGCGCAATCGCCATGACAATGCCGTTTTCGTTTTCGGCAATAACGTCAAGCTCGGCGGGCAGGGTTTCCTTGCGGCCATAAATCGAATGATAGGCGCCGACCACGCAGGTCGCGGGCATATCGCCGAACAGCGCGTGCTGCGCGGGTTTGATGGTCCATGTCTTGCCATGACGCGGTGTATCGAGATAACCGAGCGTGCCGCCGAAGGCTTCGAACATCCCTTGCAGGCCAAGGCAAACGCCGAATTGCGGTACGCCCGCCGCGGCCACGGCACGCACGGTTTCGGGCACTTTGAACTGCGCGGGCAAGCCGGGGCCGGGGGAGTGCAAAATCAGATGCGGCTTATGCGCGAGCAGCGTATCGAGCGGCGTGCCATGACGATAGGTGATCGCCACCGCGCCGGTCTGGCGAATATAATCGGCGAGGGTATGGACAAAAGAATCCTCGTTATCAATCAGAATAACGGTTTTTCCTTCGCCCGTGCGCGCGGCGGGGCGCAGGCTCGGCTTCGGCACGTCGCCGGAAAGGATGCGGCGGAAAGATTGCGCTTTGGTATGCGTCTCCGCCGCTTCTTCGGCGGGGATGGAATCATAGACAATGCTGGCGCCGGATTGATAGGACGCCATGCCGTTTTTAATATGCAGCGTGCGGATGGTGATGCCGGTATTCACATCTCCGTTGAGGTGCAGTGCACCCACGGCCGCGCCATAAAAACGGCGGGCGCAGGGTTCCTGTTGTTCGATGATTTTCGCGGCTTCGGTTTTGGGCGCGCCGGTCAGCGTCACCGCCCACATGTGGGATAAAAACGCATCGATGCCGTCGAATCCGGCGCGCAGCTGCCCTTCGACATGATCGACGGTGTGAAATAGCCCTGCATAGGTTTCAATCTGCCGGCGCGCGAGCAGGCGGATGGAACCCGGGGCGCAAATCCGTGCCTTGTCGTTGCGGTCGACATCGGTGCACATGGTCAGCTCCGCCGCGTCCTTGGCGGAATTGAGAAGCCCGCGCAGGATTTCGGCATCTTCTATCACGGCGGCATCGCCGGGGGTGCGGCTACGGCGGGCGGTACCGGAAATCGGGCAACTTTCGACGCGTTTGCCCTCGACGCGCACGAACATTTCGGGCGAGGCGCCGACCAGCTGTTCGCTGCCCATCTGCATCAAAAATTCGTAAGGTGACGGGTTGATGCGGCGGATATTGCGAAACAGCTGCGAGGGCGGCTGTGCACAGGGCGCGGTGAAAATGCGACTCAGCACCACTTCGAATACATCGCCTTTGCGGATATGTTCTTTGGCGCGCGTGACCATGGCGGCATAGGCGTCATCGTCCATGTTGCTGCGAATATCGGCGGCATCGGGCGGTGCGGCGGGGGTGCCGGCGGGCAGGGGCTCGCGCGCCATGCCTGCTGTGCTGATGCTGTCCGCATAAAATTCAAAATCGCGGCGCACCAGCGTTTCTTTGCGGCGGTCGAGCAGATAGATGCTGTCAGGCAGGTAGAGATGAAACAGCGCGTCATCCGCCGCGCGCGGATGCTTGAGCGAAATGGGATTGAAGCAGAACAAAAGATCATAGGCGAAAGCGCCATAAAAGCCGGCGAAGCTGTCGGCGCCGGATTGCGCGCGGATGATATGCCGCAGCGGCGAAAGGGGGGAGGGCTGGCGGGAGCGCTCTTCCTCGCTGAAAACCTTGGTTGTCGGTTTCAGGGCGCAGACAAGAGTTTGCGCATCGGTCTGCGCGGCGGCAAAGGCCTCGTCCGGCGCTGCCGCGAAAAATGCCGCGAGCAGCGAAAGAATTTTCTCCCCCCGCGCATTCAGCGCGCTGAATATCGTGCGGTCGTGATAGCCGCGCACCTCGACGGGCGGGTTCGCAAAGCCGATGTCCCAGCGCGAGTAACGCCCCGGATAATCCGTATCGGATGCCATATAAAGCCCGCGCGCGCAATCAAGCGCGCCGACAAGGAAATCGAGGCCGTGCGCATAATCAAGCGTGGTGTCTTGCGAAGATATTTTCATGATGCCGGAACCGCAGGTAAGCTGCACACCGGATACATCCGGCGCAGGTGTCAACAATAGGGGTTTTGGGGGTAAAAAGACAGAAAAATGGCGGTCAGTTCCGCCACCAGCGCAGGGTGCGGACGAAAGACGCAGCGAAAACGCCGCTATGGGTCACATCGGTTGCCATATCCCCATCGAAACACGCGGCGGCGAGTCTTGTCAAGCCTTGCCGTGTCTCAAGGCGCATGTTTGCGTGACGGTTTTTGCAGCGCAGGCGCTGCGGTGGGCCTCTGCCGTAAATCCTGCGTCGCCTGTAAAAGAATCTCCGCCGCAGGCAGGATGTCGATGCGGGATGCCAGCGCGGGGGCTTTTTCTATCAGCGCCGCGGCCTTGACCGTTGCCTGCGGCAGACTGCCTGTCAGCGCCAGTTTGTCAATCGCGGGGCGGCCATCCTCTGCCGCTGCGGAGAGGATTTTTTCAAGCGCCGCCCCCGACAGAATGCCATGTGCCGCGCAGGCGGTGACGCTGGCCGCGCCGCGCGATTTCAGCAGTTTCGCCGCATTGACCATCGTCGATCCGCCATCGATCATGTCATCGACAATTACGCAGTGCTTGCCCGCGACATCGCCGGTGAAGGCGGTGATTTTGGTGTCATTCACGCCGGTATGGGTTTTGGCGATCAGAAACAGCCTGGCGCCGTCGTGGCTGCCGAAAACAGCATCGGCCAGCGCGCGGGCGCGGATTTGCCCTTCGTCCTTTGCTTTGTCCGCGCCATCGGGCGCGCCTATTGCAAGGCTGGCAGCATCGCTGCCAAGCTGTTTTTTGATATAGGTGGCGAAAAGGCCGGTGGCGCTTTGCGCCGTAAAATTATTGCCGAATACTTTTTTATACGCGTCGATACCGGCCTGCGAATGGGGCGTCAGCGTCACGGCGGCATCTGCGCCTGCGGCTTTGAGCTGGTTTGCGAAAAACGCCGCGCCGAGCGACACAAAACGCTTATCGAATGTCCTGTCTTGCCGCATATAGGGCGCAAAGGGCATGACGGCGGTGACATGCGCGGCGCCATAAGCCTTGAGCGTATGCACAGCCATCAGCAGATGCGCGGTGGTTTCCCCCACGGGCTCGCCGCCGGATTGCACCACAATCACGTCGCGGCCTTTGATCATGGCGGCGCGCTTGTCGGCATCATCGCCGGATTTGGGGAACAGCTCGACAAATAGCTCGCCGCTCGCAAACAGCCCCACGCTGGCGGGCAGGGATTCGATTTCTGCCGCTTTTGCGGCTGTCCCCGCCGACGGCGGTGCCGCGGGCATTATTAAAATCAAGGGCTTAGCGTTATTGCTGTTTTCTTTTTTCATGGACTTGACACCGTTATGCTCATATAATAGATATATATACTCAAATTGTAGATATATACCGATTCAAAAGCAAGCCCCTTGGGGCGGACGGGATACAAAAGGAAACGGCGATGGGCTTCATAGAACAAAACTACGGCATCGAACAAACCAGCCCACTGATGACCGACAAATACCATTTCACCACGGCCTATGCCTATTGGCTCGAAGGCCGCGCGGATAACCCGTCCGTCTTTTATATGTTTGGCCGCAAGGAAGCAGGTGGCAGCGGCTATACCATCGCCGCCGGGCTCGAGGGCGTGATTGATATCGTGAAGCGCTGGCAGGAACACGGCCTGACCAAACAGGACACCGACTATCTGCGCACCCTGAAAACGCCCAAGGGGGAACGCCAGTTTCCCGATGCCTTTATCGACTATCTGCAAAAAATGGAATTCAAACTGAAAATCGACGCCGCGCCCGAAGGCAGTGTCTTTTTCCCGCAAGAGCCCGTGCTGCGTGTCGAAGGTCCGATTGCGCAGGTAAAAATGCTGGAATCTGTTGCGCTGTGCCTGCTGAACGGCCATAGCGCCTATGCGACGCAGGGGGCACGCCAGACGGATGTGCTGACGCGTGCAATGGATAACGGCTCCCCGGCGGGCAGCGCCAGCGTGCAGGGCCTGCGCCGCGGCCCCGGCCTTGGCGCGGCCATCGAGGCCTCGCGCAGTCTGGGCATTGGCGGCTATACGACGACATCGACAGGCACGGCGGCAAAATCTTTTGCGCAGGCTTTTGCGGGTACGATGGACCACGCCTGGGTCATGACCCACGGCGCGGAAATTGGTGAGCTGACGTATGCCGAACTGCTGGATTTGAAAAAACAGGGCAAGACGGCAGAGCTGAAAGACGCGCTCAAGGGGGATGCTTTCCGCAGCTTCGCCTTTGCCCATCCCGACAGCGGTATTCTGCTGGTCGATACCTATGACCCCGTGCAGGGTCTCGAAAACGCGATTACGGTCATTAAAGAGCTGCGCGCGCAAGGTCTCGGTGCGCATTACGGCGTGCGTTTCGACAGCGGCGATATCGTGAAATACTCCAAGCTCGCTCTGCGCCGCTTTGCCGAAGAGGGCTTTATTGAGGGCCTTGATACCGCTGGCGTCAAAAAAATGTCCGATGCGGATTTGCTGAAACATGCGGATAAAAGCAGTGTATTCTGCGCCGCCGCCGACGGCATCGACGAATATACGGCGCAGAGAATGCGTGAAGAGGGCGCGTTTTTCAGCGCATGGGGCATCGGTACCGCCGGATCCCACGTGCCGCCGCTGGGGCTGGTTTACAAAGCCGCCGCGGTTTACATGGACGTGCTCGACGGCAAGGACGCGCCGGAAGGGGCGGATATGACACCCGTCATGAAAGTCGCCGCGCATGCGCCTGTCAAATCGTCCAACCCCGGCCGCATCAATTCCCGCCGTTTTTATGATGATAACGGCAAACTGGCGCAGGTGGTGATTTACGACGAACGTCTCGGCCTTGCCGAAGACGGCAAACAGGTTAACCTGCGCGATTTTGCGGACGTCAAAAACGCACCCGCGAATATGGTGCAAAAAGACCTGCTGGTGCCGGTATTTGATGCAGAGGGCAAATATGTGTATCAAGCGCCCGCGCAAAAAGAAACCTTCGCTGGCAGCGGTGTTTTGACAACGGATCTTTCCGCGATGGCGCGGTTCGTGCGCAGCGAGCTGGAAACCCTGCCCGAAGACGTGCGCCGCGTCAGCCGCAAACCGGAAGATGTGCTGAAAGACCGCCTGCTGGCGCTGTTCAACAAGGCGCAGGCGGCAGGCGAAGACGTCATGAATGTGGACATGAAGGCCCTTTCCGAAGGTCTGCCTGCGCAGCCCAAACGCATCCCCGTTTATCTGGATGCCAAGCTGTTCGCGCAGCGTATGGACTGCGAACAAAAACACCTCGGCCATGGCCGCGCCGCCAATAAATCCGGCGTCGAGAGCTATACCGAGCGTTTCGAAGGCGAGGGGGCTCCCCCGCCTGCGGCAAAGATGAAACAAAAACGGCCCCGCATCGGCGGCAAATAAAAGATTAAAGGAAAAATATCATGACCAAGGTTCTGTTGATTGTGGATGTGCAAAACGGCTTCTGCCCCGGCGGCAATCTTGCGGTGCCGGAGGGGGATAAAACCGTACCCGTCATCAACCGCCTGATGGAGCGCGGCGGGTATGATTACATCGTCGCATCGCAGGACTGGCATCCCGCAAATCATGGCAGTTTCGCCAGCCAGCACCCCGGCAAAAACGTCTTCGATATGGGCGAGCTGTCGGGCAAACCGCAGCGCCTGTGGCCCGACCATTGCGTACAGGGCACCAAAGACGCCGAATTCCATTCCGATTTGAAAATGGACAAAGTAAACTTTATCCAGCAAAAGGGACAAAATCCGGCGGTGGACAGTTATTCTGCTTTCCGCGACAATGATCGTGCCGCCGTGACAGGCCTTGCCGAACATCTGAAAAAGCAGGGCGTCACCGAACTGCACGTCTGCGGCCTTGCCACCGAATTCTGCGTCAAATTCTCGGCGCTGGATGCGGTGGCGATGCTGGCAGGGGTTAGAGTCGTATTCGTTGAAGATGCCAGCCGCGGCTTGTCGGTGGCAGAGGTCACTGCGGCAAAAGATGAAATGCGCGCGGCGGGCATCCGCATCGCGCAGTCGTCCGAACTGCTGCCCGCGCAGAACAACAACGTGAAACCGAAAGCACGGAAATTCGCACCATGACCGATAAAAACCGTCCCGCCCCGTTTGAGATCAAGATCGCATCGGCAAGCTGCAATCAGACGGGGGGCGACTGGCCGCGCAACGTGGCGAATATCTGCAAAGCCATCGACCGTGCGGTCGCCGATGGCGCCGATATTCTGGCGCTGGAGGAACTGGGGCTGAGCGGATATGAGCGCGGCGACGATTTTTATTACTCCGACAACCAAAAAACCCGCGAAATGCTGCAGGTGATTGCGGATTACGCCGCCAGCCTCGACCCGCATCTGGTGATTTCCGTCGGCCATCCGTGGTATTTTGCCGATAAAAACCTGCCCGACCAGCCGGAGCGCCGCAAGAGCCCGATTTACAACCGCATCAATAACAATTTCAACGTCCAGACGATTGTGACGGGCGGCGAGATTGTGGCGATGTCCGCCAAGCGCTATCTTTTCAACTACGAACGCGGCTACGAAAAACGCCATTTCGAGGAATGGAGCGATACCCTCGCCAATCAATACAGCAACCGTCACGGACAAGGGCGCGACGGCACGATTATGATTGACCTGCCTGCATTGACGTTGGCGGATGGCACGGTCTTGCCGGAAAAGCCCATTCCCTTCGGCAGTCCCGTGGTGCAAATCGGCAGCGGCGATAAACGCGCCAATCTGACGCATGTGATTTGCGAAGAATACTGGGTCGGCTCCCGCTTTGACAGCAGCCCCGACAACGCCGATTACGACCGCGATAATCCGCTGGCCGACAAGGCAAAGCGTTTTGATATCACTGTCGCGCTCAACCCCAATGCCAGCCCGCCGGTCGAAGATAAAATCGACAAACATAAAGAACTTTGCAAACTGGCTTCCCGGCATTGCGGCGTGATCGTGCATACGGATGGGCTGGGCACGTCCGGCTCCACCTTCGCGCAATTCGGCAGCCGCCTGATGGCGCAGAACGGGGAGATTATTTCCGAAGGCCTGCGCAGCAGCTTCGCCGACATGGCCTATACCAGCCAGATCGTCAGCGTCACGCCCCCCGCAGACAAGGGACACGCGCCGCACGCCGTGGTCCCCCATGTGTTCAAAGGCGCGGCAAGCGAGCCCGTGCAGGACGGCCCCGCGCCGTGGGAAAAATCCCCCCGCCGCAGCTTCGAAGAAGAAATGCGCAACGAGCTTTTGTGGTTGTTTGATTACATGCGCAAAAACAAATTGCAGGGCATCACCCAGGCGCTGTCAGGCGGCGCGGATAGCGCCTATAACGCCGCCAAGGTGCGTTTGATGGTGGAGCTAGGGTTCAAGGAGCTGGGCGTCGAGGGATTTCTCGCGGCCATGCCGCATCTGTCTTACAAAAAAGACGTGCAGGCGGCCTATGCCGCCGGCGGCAAGGATGCCGCGCTGGATGAATGCATGAAGCATATGCTCACTTGCGTTTACATGGGCACCGATAACAGTTCCGACGAAACCCTGCGCGCCGCGCGCACGCTGGTCGAGGGCGGCGTCACGCCGGACGGCGCATCATATAAAGGTATCGGCGGCAAGTTCGAATACCGCAACGTGCAAAGACTGGTCGAGGTTTATGCCGAAATTTTCGCGGGCGTGAACCCCGGCAAAATCGACGATACGCGCGAAGCGGAAATCCGCCGCGAAATCGCCAAAATCCTGCAAACCCGCAAAGACGACGCGACGCGCGAACAGATTGACGCGCAAATCACCGCGCTCAAGGACCGCTTCGAAGAGGTGGCCTATGACGTTGTGACGGTCGCCAAGGACGAACACCAGCTGGCCTACGAAAATATTCAGGCGCGGCTGCGGCAGGTGCTGATCATGCTGTTTTCGAACGTCGAAAACAAAATCGCGATTTCGAACCCGAACCTCGATGAAGGGCGCAATTCCTACGCGACCTGGGGCGGCGATTTGCATGGCGGGATGATCAGCGGCAACGCGCATAAAAACAAGGCGCGTCAGCTGGAACATATGCAGCTGCTGTTTGACCACGGCCTTGACGGTATTTCGCCCGTGAAGGCGTTTTTCTGGGTTTTGAAAAACAAGCCGTCGGCGGAGCTTCAGCCTAAGGCCAAGGACGGCAAGGTGACGCAGTTCGACGAAGACCAGCTTGGCCGCAGCTTTGTACAGATGGACGTGATTTCGAACCTGATGCTCAATGACCGTCCGCAGGCGCAAAGCGAGCGCAAGAACAGCCCCATCGAGGTCTTTGATAAATGCCGCATCCATACGGCTTTCCATGGCGACAGTATCGAGCTTTTGCATGACCGCATTCGCCTCTCCTACGACAAATGGGCGCATGCGCAGTTCAAAATCCACGGCAGCCCGATTGCCGCCACCTATGGCCGCAACGTCGATCATCAATCGTCGCTGCGCACGCCGAATATTTCCGCCTTCCACAAGCCGGAACTGGCGCAGATGGCGCTGCATGCGCTGGCGCTGGCGGCGGCGCGCGACGGCAGCACGTTTGAACAGCTAAGCGGCGGGCATACGCTGACCGCGCTGCAAAAACGCGCGCTGCTGGATGCCGATTTCGCCGCCGCGCTGACATCGAAAATGTGGACCAAGGGCGCAACCGATGGCCGCAGCCTGAAACTCGCCACGCTCTACGATGCCGTGCGCAAAGACGGTTTCGGCGATATGTTGAAACCGACCGCAGTATCCGATGTTTTCGACAAGGCGGCAGCATGGCGCCAGAAACAGGCACCCGCCAATGGCAATGCTGCGGCGCGGGCAAAGCCGGCGCGGTAGTTTTTTTGCATATTTACCTTGGTGCGGTGCTGTTTAGCGGTTTTGCCGCGGCGGCGACGGTGCTAGACTGACGTAAATTTCAGATTGCGAAAGGTTACGTCTGCGCATGACATCGTCTTTGGCCATTCACGCCCCCGCCGCCGAAGGTCAGGAGAGTATCCTGACGCCTGCGGCATTGTCTTTTATTCAAGACCTCGAAGCCCGCTTCGGTGCGCGCCGCCGCAGCCTGATGGAAGACCGCGCGGTTTTGCAGCTCGCTTTTGATCTTGGCTTCCGTCCCGATTTTCTGCCCGAAACCGCAAAAATCCGTGCCGGTGACTGGCATATCCGCCCCGTGCCGGCCGATTTGCAGGACCGCCGCGTGGAAATCACGGGGCCGGTTGACCGCAAAATGGTCATCAATGCGCTCAATTCCGGCGCGAATTGTTTTATGGCGGATTTTGAAGACTCCAATACCCCGACATGGGCAAACCAGATTGCCGGGCAAATCAATCTGCGTGATGCAAATGCGCGTACGATTGCTTTTACCGATGCCAAAACGGGCAAAGCCTATCAGCTGAATGAAAAAACCGCCGTGCTGCTGGTGCGTCCGCGCGGATTGCATATGGAAGAAAAGCATGTGCTGCTGAACGGCGCGCCCGTATCCGCGTCGTTTTTCGATTTTGGTTTGTATCTGTTTCACAACCACGCGCAGCTGGCCGCGCGCAAGACGGGGCCGTATTTTTACCTGCCCAAACTTGAAAACTGGCAGGAAGCGGCGCTCTGGAGCGATGTCATCAGCCATGCCGAAGATACGCTGGGCCTTGCCCGCGGCACGGTGCGCGTGACGGTATTGATTGAAACTATCACCGCTGCTTTCCAGATGGATGAAATCCTGCATACGCTGCAAGATCATATCGCTGGGCTGAACTGCGGGCGCTGGGATTATATTTTCAGTTTTATCAAAAAATTCGCGCGCGATGCGGCTTTTGTGCTGCCTGACCGCGGCAGCGTGACCATGACCTGTCCGTTTTTGCGTGCCTATAGCCAGCTTTTGATCAAAACCTGCCATCGCCGCGGTGCGCATGCGATGGGCGGCATGGCGGCGCAAATTCCGATTAAAAACGACGACGACGCGAACGCCAAAGCGCTGGCAAAATTCATCGCCGACAAAGAACGCGAAGCAGGCGACGGTCATGATGGGACATGGGTCGCGCACCCGGGGCTTGTCGCCAAGGGGCGGGAGATTTTTGACCGCCTGATGCCGCAGCCAAACCAGACGGGCTTGATGCGCGATGATGTTGCCGTGACGGCGGAGGATCTGCTGGCCGTCCCTGCGGGCGAGATTACCGAGGCGGGATTGCGTGCCAATATCCATGTCGGTTTGCAATACCTTCGCGCATGGCTGTCGGGCAATGGCTGCGTGCCCATCCATAACCTGATGGAAGACGCGGCGACGGCGGAAATTTCCCGCACGCAGCTGTGGCAATGGCGCGTGCACCGCGCCGTCATGGCCGATGGCCGCGTGATTGACGATGCGCTGATGAAATCCATGCTGGACGATGAAACCGCCAAACTACGGGCCGCCGGCAGCGATAAATATCTGGAAGACGCGGCGGCACTGTTTGAAAAACTTGTGATGGCGCCGAAGCTGGAGGATTTCCTGACCACGCCCGCCTATGACATGATTTTGACCTACGAAAAGGCGGCGTAAGATGGATATCGACTGGTCTTCCTGGCTGGGGCTTGCGCTGCGCTGGTTTCACCTGATTACGGGGATTGCGTGGATCGGCTCGTCGTTTTATTTCATCTGGCTGGATAACAGCCTGAAGCCCCCCGCGGATGACAAGGACAAAAAAGAAGGCGTCGGCGGCGAGCTTTGGGCTGTGCATGGCGGCGGCTTTTATCACAAGAAAAAATATCAGGTCGCGCCGCCCCATATGCCGGATGATTTGCACTGGTTCAAATGGGAATCCTACGCAACGTGGATCAGCGGGTTTTTGCTGCTCTGCCTTGTTTATTATTACGGCGCCAGCCTGTTTCTGATTGACCGCGCCAAAATGGATTTGCACCCCGTTGATGCGGTGCTGCTGGGGCTGTCGTTTATTGTTGGTGGCTGGCTGGTTTATCACAACCTGTGCAAATCGCCGCTCGGCAGAGACAACCGCGTTTTCGGGGTGGTCTGGTTTGTGCTGATGACGGCGGCCGCCTATGCGCTTTGCCAGATTTTCAGCGGCCGCGGTGCGTTTATTCATGTGGGGGCGATGCTCGGCACGGTGATGTCGGCCAACGTGTTCATGGTGATTATCCCCAACCAGAAAAAAGCCGTCACCGCGATGCTGAAGGGCGAAAAGCCCGATCCGGCGCTGGGCAAAGCCGCAAAGCAGCGCTCGCTGCATAACAACTACATGACGTTGCCGGTTTTGCTGGTGATGGTCAGCAACCACTACCCGATGCTGTATGCCGTGCCGCATAACTGGCTGGTGCTGGCGGGGCTTTGCGCCGCGGCATGGCCTATCCGCGAATATTTCAACCAGAAACATAAGGGCAATACCGATGTGCGTTACCTGATGGCGGGGGCGGCGGGATTTGTGTTTGTCATGCTGGCCGCGTCATGGATGCAAACGCAGGCGAAGCTGGAGCGCATCGCCCATGCGGACAAGGTCGATGACAAAGTGGTGATGGGCGTTATCAAAACCCACTGCACCGCCTGCCACGCCAAAGTGCCGACGCATGAATCGGTCGATGCCGCGCCGCTGGATGTCGCCCTCGAAACCCTTGTGGACGTGCGCCAGCACGCGCCGCGTATCAAGGCGCAGGCCGTTGATGCCGATACCATGCCGCTTGGCAATGAAACCGGCATGACGGCGGAGGAGCGGGCGCTTCTGGGGCTCTGGATAGAGCAGCAACAGCAAAAATAATCAGCTGCCGCGATAGGTGGAATAGCCGTAGGGCGAGACCAGCAGCGGCACGTGATAGTGCGCCGCAGCATCGGTAATGCCAAAATCAATCGTTACGGTATCCAGAAACGGCAGGTCAGGCAGCTTTAGGCTCTGCGCGCGGAAATAGGCCGCGACATCAAAACACAGGCGGTATTTGCCGGGTGTAAAATTGCCGCCGTCAAGGATGGGGCCGTCGACGCGCCCGTCATCGTTGGTGGTTTTGACGCAGATAAGCTCGGCCACCTCGCCCATGCGGTACAATCGCAGCGACATACCCGCGGCGGGGCGGCCGTGTGTGGTATCCAGCACATGCGTGGTCAGCTTTCCGGACATGATTCACCTATGTAAAATCTGTTTCGTGGTATAATGACGAATATCATTATGACCGATATTGCCGTGGAAAAAAGCCCCGAAATATGGCCTTATTTAAGGCGGGTATAACAGGGATGCTTGCCGATGACCGCTCCGTCCGCACCGACGACGACAGATACGCGCAACTATAAAGGCTACGGCAAAACGCCGCCGCATCCGCAGTGGCCGGGCGGCGCGCGCCTTGCGCTGCAGGTCGTGCTGAATTACGAAGAGGGCGGGGAGAACTGTATCCTCAGCGGCGATAAAGGCGCGGAAACTTTTCTGTCCGAAATCATCAATGCGCCCGTGATTACCGGCAACCGCCATATGAGCATGGAGTCGATTTACGAATACGGCAGCCGTGCGGGCGTGTGGCGTTTGCTGCGCCTGTTCCGCCAGTTCGATATCCCCGTCACGATTTTCGCCGTCGCCAGCGCGCTGGAAAAATATCCCGAGATGGCGAAGGCATTTATGGATGAGGGGCACGAGATTTGCTCCCATGGTTACCGCTGGATCAATTATCAGGATGTGGATATCGATACCGAACGTGCTCATATGAAACGCGCGATTGAAGTGATTAAAAACCTGACCGGCGCGCGGCCACTCGGCTGGTACACGGGCCGCACCAGCCCCCATACGCGCAAACTGGTGGTCGAAGAAGGCGGTTTTTTATACGACGCCGACGATTACAGCGACGATCTGCCGTTCTGGTCGGTGCAGGAGGGAAAACCGCAGCTGGTCATTCCCTATACGCTTGATGCCAACGACATGCGTTTCGCCAGCGCGCAAGGCTTCAATACGGGCGATCATTTCTTTACCTACCTCAAAGACGCTTTTGATACCCTCTATGCCGAAGGGGCCGAAGCGCCGAAAATGATGTCGGTCGGTCTGCATTGCCGCATCGTCGGGCGGCCGGGCCGCATTGCCGGTCTTAAAAAGTTTTTTGAATATGTCCGCAGCCATAAAGATGTCTGGATCTGCCGCCGCGTCGATATCGCGCGGCACTGGCATGACCGCCATCCGTATAAGGGAGGGGTGTGATGGAAGATAAAATGCTCGCCGAGAAACCGAGCGCCATGTCGCGTGACAATTTCCTGCGCGTTTATGGCAGCGTATATGAACACTCCCCCTGGGTGGCCGAAGCGGTTTACGATGACCGCGATGTCGGCAACGTCGATACGGTCTGGACGCTCTATGCCGCCATGCGCATGGCCGTCGACATGGCCGACCGCGGCATGCAGCTGTCGTTGATGCGCGCGCACCCCGAGCTTGCCGTCAAAACACCCGATATGGCAGCGGCGTCGGTGTCGGAACAGTCATCGGCGGGGCTCGACCAGTGCAGCAGTGAGGAGCTCGCGGCTTTCAAACGGCTCAATCACGAATACCGCGAGAAATTCGGTTTTCCCTTCATCGTCGCGGTGAAGGGCATGACCCGCGGGGAAATTTTGCAGGTATTCAACCAGCGTCTGCAAAACGACTACGAAACAGAATTCCAGAACGCGCTTCAGCAAATTCACAAAATCGCGCGTTTCCGGCTGGAAAAACTCACCTGAAGCTTTCTAAAGGAGTATTTGATACCATGTCACATATCGTGGCCTTGCCTGACTTCGCGCGCGTATCTATCGACCTTGCCCATCCCGCTTTGGGCGCCGAAGTCGTATATGCAACCGATGATTTTTTCGCCGACAAGTCGCGGTTGATCAAACCGGAAGAGCCTGTTTTCATTCCCGATCTTTATGACGACCACGGCAAGTGGATGGACGGCTGGGAAAGCCGCCGCAAACGCGGCACTGGCTATGACTATTGCATCGTCAAGCTGGGCGCCAAGGGGGTCATTTCGGGCTTCAATATCGATACCCGCCATTTCACCGGCAACTACGCGCCTGCCGCGTCCATCGACGCCTGCGTGTCCGACAAGAAAGTGCCGGACAAAAACGCCAAATGGCATACGATTTTGCCGGTCGTCAAACTGACGGGTAACAGCCCCAATTTCCTGCCCATCGAAGATACCGGTGCATGGACGCATCTGCGCTTGAATATCTATCCCGATGGCGGCGTCGCGCGTCTGCGTGTATATGGCCGCGTGTCGAAAGACTGGAGCAAGATTAAAAAAGGCGAAACCGTCGATTTGCTGGCGATGGAAAACGGCGGGCGTTGCCTCTCGATGACGGATGCGCATTACGGATCGCCCGTCAATATCACCAAACCCGGCAAGGGCATCAACATGGGCGATGCATGGGAAACCCGCCGCCGCCGCGAACCCGGCTTCGATTGGGCGATTTTCCAGCTGGGCCATCCGGGCATCATCAAGGAAATCCATATCGATACGGCTTTTCACAAGGGCAATTACCCCGACAGCTGTTCGATACAGGCGTTCAACCTGCCGGCTTTTCACGAAGATACCATCGCCTCGCAGGCGATTTACTGGCCGTATCTGCTGGAAGAAACCAAAATGCAGGCGCACCATGTGCATAAATACGTGAAAGAAGTGCAGAAGCTGGGCGTGGTCACGCATGTGCGCGTGAACATGATCCCCGATGGCGGCATCAGCCGTCTGCGTCTGTTCGGTACGGTCGGTTAAGCGCGGGGGCGGCGGCGCATGGGCATCATTCTGAAACCTGCGCTGCTGACCGCGGCGGCCTTCGCCCCCTTCGGCGATGTCATCGAAACCGCGCAAGCGCGCGAGCGGCGGGAAATCAACTACGGCTATACGCAGCGTTTTCACGATCTGGCGCGGCTGGATGTGACGGGCGCGGCGGGCACGCCGCTGGTCAGTATTTTCCGCTCCACGCCGCTGGCGCGGCCTGTGGCGGTGAAGGTAATGGAACGTCACCCGCTGTCATCGCAGGCGTTTTTTCCGCTGGATGACCGGCCTTATCTGGTGGTTGTCGCGGACAAAGGTGATTTTGACATCGCGCATCTGCGCGCCTTCGTCGCCGCGCCGCGGCAGGGTGTCAATTACCATGCCGGTGTGTGGCATCATTTTTCGCTGGCGCTGGACGCGCCGTCGGATTTTCTGGTCATCGACCGCGGCGGCAGCGAGAAAAACTGCGACGAGGTGTTCCTCGACGCCGACAACATCACCATAGATTACTGATAGTGCCGCAGGGCCTTAATACGAGGACCAGCCGCCATAGCTGCTGCGCGAGCGGCTGCTGCCATATCCGCTGCTGGTTTGGCGGGCGGGTTTGGGCGGGTTCAGCACTTTTTGCGATTCATCGCAGAGTTTGAAATCCGGATATTTCTTGACGATACGCTGCAAATGCTGCGCCGATGTGCCGTTTTGTTTTTGCAGGGTGATGGTTTTGTTCTCGATGTCTTTTTGATAGGCATCGGTCATATGCAGATCACCGCCGTCAAAACCGATCTGGCACAGGCCGAAATCGAAATGGCGGATCATGGTTTGCGCGGGGCTTTCATGCACTTCATCGGGAATTTCGTGCATCATGCCTGCTTTTTTCATGCTCTCGCCCAGCGGGCCGTCGATGAAAATGACGTTGTATTCGGTTTTTTGCGGGCCGGCGATCACCGTCCATGCCTCGCTGTTGCTGGCCGCGCGGATGGTGACATAGCCGCGGCTGACACGCTGCACGAAAGTACCGTGGCTGGGGTCGGGGAAGGCCGTGGCGATACTGTCGTATCCGCCGCTGATAATCTGTTTGTGCACCGGCAGTGATGCGGCGGCGAAGACTTTTTCAAGGAATTTGCGGTTTTTCTTTTCGCTGCCGCGGTTTTGCAGGAAAATATCCACATCCTTGATGGCGCGTTGGTTGAAAAGATCGCGCAGGGCGCCGCCCGCGATGATGGCTTCGGGCGCGCCGTTCGCCTGCATGTTTTGCAGCAGCTGGCGCCATTCGCGCGGCAGTTTTTCGGCGCGCGGGTCCATGAATACCCCATCGATCAAGCGGCGGCCGTCATAGGGGCGCAGGCTTTCGTTCGCGGCGGCTTCGGGCAGGGCGGCAGCGGCGGCAATGCCCTCGCGCAGCGCCTTGGGCGAAATGCCATGCCCCGCGCGGCGCAGGGTTTGCAGATATTCCGGATATTTTTTCGGCGCGGATTTTTGCAAGGCGCCGAGATCGTCAACGCCCGCGCGGGCACCCCAGGTCACCAACAAGCGCGCCATTGCCACGTCGTTTTTTTGCACGGCGATTTTCAGATGTGCCCAGGTCGGGCGCTGTTCGTTGCCGCCCCACAGGATTTTGTCGAAATGCGCGCGCACGGCCGCGATGTCGCCCTGCGCGATGCTATTGCTCAGCGCGTCGGCGTAGGCGGGCATGGGGCGTGGCGGCTTGTGGGCCATGGAAACGTCCTTGGATATGTGCGGTGAGTCGACAGCCGCAGCATAAAGAACGCCCCTTTTTATGTCAATAATCGATGGATTTGGTTATTGTTTTGTTTTTATTCGTTTTTTTGTGCCAGTGCGGACTTTATTTTATCTTCGAAGTCCTTGTCCAGCGGCCCTGTGGTCGGCCCGGCGGAAGCGAGGATGCGCCCGTCGCGGCCAATCAGGTATTTGTGAAAATTCCAGCGGGGCTTGCTGGAGAGCAGCCCGCCCGCATTCTGCTTACCCGCCCATTGATAAAACGGATGCGCCGCCGCGCCTCTCACGGCTGTTTTCTGGGTCAGCGGGAAAGTCACGCCATAGGTGCTCTCGACCGTTTTTTTGAGCGCATCCCCATCCAGCGGCTCCTGCCCGCCGAAATCGTTCGACGGCACGCCAATCACCGCAAGCCCTTGCTCGCCATAGGTATCCTGCAACTTTTGCAGATCGCGGAAGTGCCCCGCAAAGCCACAGCCCGTGGCGGTATTGACGACAAGCAGTACTTTGCCGCGATAGGCCTCGAGCGGCATTTCCTTGCCATCAATCCCGAAGAATTCGAAGCCGAAGGCATCCTGTGGTGCCGTGCTTTGAGTTTGCGTGGCGGCAGGTTCCTGCGCGGCGGCGGGCAGGGAGGCCAGAATAAACGTGGCCAGAATAAACAAGGCGGTCATGAACGAAAAAAGCTGCTTCATGGGTGTTTTCTCATTCTGTTTCCTGTGGGGTTGTTGTTTTTGTCGCGCCTTTTTGTTTGGCCTGCGCAACGCTGCGGCTTTCGTTCTTGATTGGTCTTGCGACGGGGCATACCTCCTGCACAAAACCGTTCAGCGTATTCACAAGGTTGTCACGCACGAGGGAGTAGTGAATGAACTGGCCCTTCTTCTCGCTATGGACAAGGCCTGCGTTCTCCAGAATCGACAAATGTTTGGACAGCGAGGGTTTGGAGATATCAAAACGCGCCGCAATCTCCCCCGCAGTCAGCGAGGTTGCGGAAAGATACGCCAGAATCTTTCGTCTGACGGGGGATGACAGCGCATCAAAAATCTTGCCGGTCAGCATGTCGGTTCTTTTCTGTCCTTTTTAGCCTTGTGCCGCTTTCGGGCGCGCAGGGCGGTTGACGGCGCGGGCGTTTTCATGGGATGTTATATTTAGCTATTTAGCTAAATATAACATCCGGTGCCGTGCGCGGCAAGGGGGTAACATGCAAGCAGCTGAAAAACAAAAGGTATTTCTGGTATATGACCATGATTGCCCTGTGTGCCGCAGCTACTGCACCCGACTTGCTCCCCGTGATGATAGGGTGGAAATCGCGCTCGTCAATGCCCGCAGCGACCAGGATTTGATGCCGGATATCACGGCGGCAGGTTTGGATATCGACGAGGGCATGGTGCTGAAGGTCGGTGACGACCTTTACTACGGCAGCGAAGCCGTGTGGCGGCTGACAGCTTTTACACGGCGGCAGGGGTTGACGGGGCTGATTGACCGCGCGCTTTTTTTCTCCCGCCGTGCGGCGCGGCTGACCTATCCGATGGGCAAGGCGCTGCGCAATCTGTTGCTGCGTGCGCTGGGTGTGCCCAAAATCGGCAACCTGAAACCTGATAACGCCCTGCGCCATCAGCTGGGTGCGGCATGGGCGCGCCTGCGACCCGGTATTCAGGCCCGCTTCGCGCACGAACCCGCGGCGGGTGAAGTCTTCGTGTATGACGGTGTGATGCAAACCATCCGCCGCAGCCGCGCGGGTTGGCTGTTCGCGCAGTTAACGCATGTCATTGGCAATCCGCTTACCCCCTATGCCGGACAGAATGTGCCGATGCAGGTCAGGCTTTTTGCCAAAAACGGCGGCGTGTGCTGGGAGCGGCATTATCAATACGCCGGCCGCGCGCCGGTGATTGTCGCTTCCGTCAAACGCGAAAGCGCGGCGGGCGAGATGCTGGAAGTTGTGGGCGGCGGTTTTGGCATGAAACTCGCGGTCTTTACCGAGGACGGACAGCTTTATTTCCGCAGCTACAGCTGTTTCTGCAATTTTTTGTTCTGGCAGATACCCTTGCCGCATCTTCTGACGCCGGGGCGGACCGATGTGGCCCATCTGGATCATGGTGACGGCAGCTTTACGTTCCGCCTCTCGATTACGCATCCCTATCTGGGTGAAACCTTTTTTCAGGAAGGCGTGTTCCGCCGCGCTTTTGACAAAGGCTGCGCCACGGCCTAGAATCGCGGCCATGAAACAGCACCTCGGCATTTGCTATGACCAGACCAGTGATTTCCAGCAGGAACAGTTCAATGTCCTGATGGCGCTCGTGCGCGAGGCGATCTCCGACCGTGATCTGGCCAGCATCCGCAGCATGATAGATATCGGCGCAGGCACAGGGGCGCGCACGGTGCAGTCGTTCCGCGTGTTTCAAAGCGTGCAGCGCATGACCGCCGTAGAGCCCGACCGCGACATGATGACCGTGGCGCGTGAAAAATATGCAGACCCACGCATTACCTATATCCAGTCAACGGCGGAGGAACTGGGCAAGCTTAAAATCGACGGCACGCCGCTCGGCGCGGTCATGTCGAACTGGGCGCTGCACTGGGTATCGAACAAACCGCAGCTGATGCGCGATATCGGGGCATTGACGCAAAGTGGCAGCTATATGGTGTTCAGCACCTGTCAGGCACTGCCGACGCTTTTGCAAATGGTTGACGCCTATGTGCGCGGCGAATTCCGGATTGAAAAGGTACAAAGCCCATTTCATTACCTGACGCTTGATGAATGGCGCACGCTTCTGGACGAGCATGGCTGGGATATCTGCGCGCACAAAGCCTATGCCGTCGGCCACGAAGTGCCCGATACGCAAAAGTATCTGGAGCACTGGTTTACCGCCTCCACCGCCAAATTCCTGTATGGGCGGCATCTGATTGAACTCTCGCCGTGGGCGCATTCGGATTTGATCTGGATGATGAACCGTGCCTTCCCGTCTGATAAAAATCCCGAAGGCATGCTGTTCACCGAAGATGTGATGTTTGTTGTTGCGCGTCGCCGCTGATTTATAAAAACCGCCAGATGACAAAACCAAGACCGATGGCCAGCATCGGCCCTGTGTATTGGCGCAGCGCCGTGATGGCGCGGTCGTTTTCTTCGTCAAGGCGCAAAACGGCTTCGTGCAGGCTTTGCGCCAGATTACCGCTGCGCTCACCCGCGCGCACCATGCTGAGCACCAGCGGGTCGAGGGCTTTCTCAGCGGCAAAAGCAGATTCCAGTCCCGATTTCAGCGACAGTTTTTCGGCAATGCGCAAAAACGTGCTTTTCAGCCCTGCTGCGGGTTGCAGCTGCGCGGCGGTTTCGGCGGCGGCGCGCAGCGGAATGCCGCTTTGATACAGAAAACACAGGCTTTCCAAAAACCGCGCCCAGCCGTCGCGGCGTAGAATACTGCCGATAACGGGAGTGTGCAGCAAAACCGACATCAGCACGCGGCGCAGTGCGGGTGAGAAACGCCACGCCAAAAGCGCCGCCGTTCCCAGCAGCGCTAGCGTGATGGCGCCATTCACCATCGTATCGGCGTGGCTGACAACGCCAAGGCAGACGACGATGAAGGCGGTGATTTTAGGCTCCCGCGTGACGCGCCGCATTTCGCGTGCGCGATTGTCGCGTGTGCGCACAATCTCGGCGCAGCGCGCGAAGGCGGCGGACATGCGGCCCGATTCCTCTCCGCTGCGCACCAGCGCGCGCAGGGTATCGTCGAAAATACGCGGGTGTGCATCCAGCGCGTCGGCGAGCGTGCGGCCGCTTTGCAAAAACAGCTCAATATCCGCATAAACCCGCGCGAGTGTGCGGCTCGGTGCGTTGGCGGTAATATCATGAATGGTGGTGCGCAGGGGCAGGCCGGCCTTTTGCGCCTCCGCCAGATGCCAGAAAAATTCGTACAGGGGCAAAAGACGGCTGCGGGCCATGGTGTTCTTCCGGTAGGTGGTTTATTTGAATTAGTCTATCATCCGCTGGTGGCCTTGCAACTTGACATTTATGGCCGGCAGGCCATATCCATATTGCAATATATCAATAAATCCCCGCCGTGGGGGCAGCGCAAAGGAGACTGTCATGAAAATCGCCCTTATCGGCGCCAGCGGAAACATCGGCAGCAAAATTCTGGCCGAAGCCGCCGCGCGTGGTCATCACGTCACCGCGATTGCCCGCCATCCTGAAAAGATTGCCCATGCGGCCAATGTCACGCCGACAGCGGGCGATGCGCAAAACCCGAAGGAACTGGCGGGCCTGATGCGCGGGCATGATGCCGTGGTCAGCGCGCTGCGCTTTTCGTCGTTCGATTCAGCCGCCCTGCTGGGGGCTGTGAAGGCGGCGGGGGTGAAGCGGTTTCTGGCTGTGGGCGGCGCGGGCAGTCTGGAGTTGCCGGATGGCAGCCGCGTCGTCGACAGCCCCGATTTCCCCGAGGCGTGGCGGCCCGAAGCGCAAAAAGGCGTCGCCTTCCTCGGCGTACTGCGCGAAGAGACGGCGCTGGAGTGGACATTCCTCTCCCCCTCCGCCCTGATTGCGCCCGGCAAGCGCACAGGGGTTTTCCGTCTGGGCAAGGATGGGCTGCTGGTCGATGCCGACGGTAAAAGCCATATTTCCGAAGAAGATTATGCCGTGGCGATGCTGGACGAAATTGAACAGCCGCGGCATATCCGTGCGCGCTTCACGGTCGGGTATTAAGAAAACCGCCCCTGCACACGGCGGTTTACAACCCCGTGCCGCTCGGCTTTAATAAGCCTGTTTTCATGATTTAATGATAAAGCAGGCTCCGTATGACCGCATCCGACAAAGCCGCCGCCGGCGCTGGAACCGAACCCCGCCGTCTGAATATTTCAAACCCGCAAGAGCGCGAGGTGGCGTTTCGTCAGGCCGTGACGCTGCATGAAAAGGGCAAGAAAAAAGAGGCCGGTCTGATTTACCGCGCCATTCTTGCCGCGGCGCCGTCACATGCGCCGTCGTGGATTAATCTCGGTACGCTTTTGCGGGCGGAGGGCAAATACTGGCCCGCCGCGGGATGCGCCGCGCGTGCTGTCGCGCTGTCGCCGGATAATGCCGCCTATCTCACCAATCTTGGCAACTGTTATGGCGATCTGGACCGCAAGGAGGAGGCTTTGGCCGCGCATGCCAAAGCCGCGGCGCTCAAGCCTGATGATGTTCTCATCCGTAACAACTATGCGATTGGCCTGCGGGAATTCGGCTGTTTTGAAAAAGCGCTCGCGGAATTCGACGCGGCGCTCGCGCTGAAGCCGAATGATCCGTCGCTGCTGTGGGACCGCGCGATTACGGCGCTGCATCTGGGCCAGTACGACAAGGGTTGGGAGGCGTTTGAAATCCGCTGGCTGCAAAAAGGCATGAAGCCACGCCCTGAAACCGCCCCGCAGTGGCGAGGTGAAAGTTTGGCGGGAAAAACAATACTGGTCTACGAAGAGCAGGGCTTTGGCGATAGCATTCTTTGCAGCCGCTATCTGCCGCTTATCAAGGCGCGCGGGGCGCGGGTGATTGTGGAATGCAAGAAACCGCTGCACCGCCTGTTCGCAGGCATCGGAGCGATTGACGTTCTGGCTGAAACAACACCGGCTGCGGGCAGTTATGATTTTCAGGTGCCGATGATGAGCCTGCCGGGCATTTTCAAAACCACGCTTGAAAACATTCCGCCGCCGCCGCCACTCGGCCTTGCGCCGGATTTACCGCCTGCGGCCGCGGCGATGCTCAAACAGGGCGAGGGCAAGCTGCGCGTCGGTATCGTCTGGTCGGGCAGCGTGACGTTTGCGCGCAATCGCAAACGCGCCGTAGGCATCGAGCGGTTTTTACCCTTCGCCGTCATTCCGGGCGTACAGCTATATAGTTTACAAAAAGGCCCCTGCGAGGGCGATTTGCCGGAGAGCGGGGCAGAGGGGCTGATCCTGCCGCTCGGCCCGCTCATGAGCGATTTTGCGCAAACGGCGGCGGCGCTGCAATCGCTGGATCTGATTATCATGACCGATAGCTCGGTCGCACATCTGGCCGCGTCGCTGGGGCGTCCGGTCTGGAATCTTTTGTGCTATTTCCCCTACTGGCTGTATCTACATGAACGCGAAGACAGCCCGTGGTATCCCACCATGCGTCTGATGCGTCAGGAAACGCCCGGCGATTGGGACGGCCTTTTTGCGCGCGTTGGCCGCGAACTGGCCGCACTGGCGCAGGATTATGCGCGGTCTTCGAACCAGCCGTCGCCGTAGGTCGTGCAGATTTCGGTGTGTTTGGGAATGCTGCGCGTGGCGATCAGCGTGTAATAAACGGTGCCGTCTTCCTCTTCCCAATGGATTTCCGCGTTCGGGTGTTCATCGTGGTTGCAGAATGTCATGACGCCCAGAAGCACGCTGCTGGCGCCACCGGTGTCCTTGATGCCTGCCTTTTTACGCAGTTTGGCGGAGATATCGCCTGTCACAAACGTGTAATTCACCAGATGGGTATCGTCGACGGTGTCGGTTTCGATTTCGTTCAGCAACAGGGCAGGGGTGACTTCCAGCACTTCGCCTTTTTTAATCGGCTTGCTGCAAAAAACGCCGCGGCCTTTGATGCCGCCGGTATGCTTGAGATAAAGGCCTTCTTTGCGGATGAGCAGACGGGGCTTGGCGGCGGTACGGGGCATGATGCGTTGGAACTTTCTGTCGCTGTGGATGTTATAAGGGCCATAACCTAGCTGCAAAAGCAGCCGATTTCAATTATTCTTGCACAGGCGATTTTCTTGCCGCTACGGTTGCCTCCGGCGCTGTGGATATGTATATTCATTAGAAAATAACAAGAAAAAACAGGCTTATAAATATGGAATACCTCTCGCAGCTTTGGAAAGACATCGTCGCTCTCGACATCGACTGGGCGTCGGTGCGCGGCTTTTTTACCGCGAGCAGCATGCTGACCTCGCTGATGTCCATTGCGGCGGTGATGTTCGGGCGGCGTTTGCTCATCCGCCGCGTCTGGCGTGACAGCGAGGTACTGGCGAAAGAACAGCGCAGCTGGATCATCCGCATTAAAAACGGCAGTGCGATTTTGCTGGTCGTCGGGCTGGTGCTTATCTGGGCACCGCAGCTGCACACCTTTGCGCTGTCTATCGCGGCCTTTGCCGTTGCGGTGGTCGTGGCGACCAAGGAAATGATTTTGTGCCTGATGGGCGCCATCATGCGCGTGACCAGCCAGCCGTTCAAAACGGGCGACTGGATCAGTATCGACGGCGTGACCGGGGAGGTTGTAGACCTCGACGCGTTTTCCTTCCGTTTGCAGGAAGTCGACATGAAAGGCAAAAGCTACCAGTTCACGGGCCGCACCGTTGTGATACCGAACGGCAAGATTTTCTCGTCAAACGTCGAAAATGCGAATTTCTTCAAATCGTTTATTTTCGAAGACATCAAGATTGCCGTGCAATATGCCGATATTGATCCCGAGGCGGCCTCCGCCGCGCTGGCGAAAATCACCGAAAAATATTTCATACCCTTCCGCACCGAAGCACAGGCGTTCAACCGCAAAATCCGCCGCCGCGCGGGCATCGCCATCGGTCTTGCGGAGCCGTCATATGACCTCTCCACCAGCGATGTCGGGCATTACCATTTTTCGGTGCGGGTTTTTGTGCCGACGCAGGCCGCAGCCAGCGTGCGTGCGGATATCACGCGCGATTTTCTGGCCTTCATCTATAAACAGCGCAAGGCGCTGCAGGCCAAAAAAGAAGCCGCGAAGGCAGCGGCGGAGGACGCCGGATAGTAGTGTCCCCGCTACTGGCCCTTTATGCCGCGCTTGCGGATAGGTAAAGCCATCCCGTATAGACGGCGTAGCCTGCCAGCATGGCAAGGCCTGCCGCTTTGCCCATGCGGAGGCCACGCCACAGCAAGACAGACAGGAATACGGTGACACCCAGCATAATCCAGATATCCGTGTCGATAATCCGCCCCTCTGCGGCAATCGGTTTGACCATCATGGTCACGCCGAGGATGCAAAGAATATTAAATACGTTGCTGCCCAGAACATTACCGATCACAAGTTCGTTCTGTTTACGCATGGACGATACGACCGCCGTCGCCAGTTCCGGCAGAGAGGTGCCGACAGCGACGATGGTCAGGCCAATGACGGCTTCGGAAATGCCGAAGCCGCGTGCGAGAGATACCGCGCCCGTGACCAGCAAATGCGCACCGCCCATCAAACCCGCAAGGCCAACGATACAGCCAGCCACGGCCAGCATAGGGTGCAGGGGTTTTTCTTCGGGCTGTTCTTCTGCTTTGCCGGCAGAGGCTTTTTTGTCAGCACGATAGCAGTAAATGATATATGCCAGAAGCGCCAGTACGACGACGAAGCCTGTCACCCCGTGCATGATATTCAAAACAGCCAGCACACAAAGTACGACGCTGGCACCTAACATAGCCATGACGTCGCGCCGTACTGCACCGGGGGATACCAGCAGCGGCGAGAGAGCCGCCGCAAGGCCGATGATCAGCAATATATTCGCGATATTGCTGCCGACCACGTTACCGAGCGCGATCTCCGGCGAGCCTTTGAGCGCGGCGCCGACGGATACCATCATCTCCGGCATTGACGTGCCGAAGCCGATGATAACCGCACCGACCAGCAGTTTTGACAGCCCCATGCGGTAGGCAATCGATACGCTGCCGCGCAGCAGGGCCTCGCCACCGATAAACAGCAGGACAAGACCTGCCGCAATCATCAGGAAGTCGTTCATAGGCTTTCTCCGTCCGTTATGCGGGGCTTGTTAAAGGTCGAAAATGTCGAACAGGCGCGACATTTTATCTTTTTTATAGGGCTTGCCATAGTACTTACGCTCGTCCTTGTCGTCGTCGTATTTGCGGTATTCGTGCTTCTCGTAGGGTTTATGGCTGCGCGCGTGATGGTCACGTGCGTCATCGTCATGGCTGTGGCGCGGGGCCGCGGCGGGCTGCATGCGGCTTTGCGCGGCGGCCTGCAGATCTTCTTGCAAAATCGACAGGATTTTCTCCAGCTCGCCGCGGTCCAGCCAGATGCCCCCGGATGTGGGACAGACATCGATTTCGATGCCGTAGCGGTGGATTTGCCGCATGGGCGTGCCGTCGATCGGGGATACGAGAAGGGGCATGTTTATTCTCCTGATGTAAAAATGCGGCGTACGCTGGCCGTTTGTTTGCGGCAAGCATGCGGAATTTTCGTTCTGGTCCTCGATGAAAACAAAAAATCCTCCCGCGGTTGTGAACATGGCTTGGGAGGATATGGCGCCGGCACAAAAAAAGACCGACACCGGAATCTCTCCCGATGCGGTCCGACATCACGCAGAGGCTTGTGATAGGTTACCTCGGCGCCAGAGGGGCCCGGCCCGCCTTGCTTTAGATTTTAAGACGCTTTTGCGAGTTTTCAAGGGGGGGGGCAATATCAAGTTTTTCGTATTTACATAGTTGTTTTCGCTGTGTAGTCTGAACCGCCTAAGCTCAGTACATCCGGTTAAACGGTATTGGCTCAAAATGTTCTGGTTCAAAAAAATGATTGATAGTCTCTCGGCAAGGTCAGGTGCCGCCTCCGCCGCGCCGAGGGGGCCGGATATCGGCCATATTCGAAACGTGGGCGTAGATAAAGCCATGGGGCTTTTGACGCTGCGCGAGATTGCGCAGCTGGGCCATGACGGGCAAAACCTTGGCGCGGCTTTCAACCGCACGGCCGGCTATATGGTGCTGCATTTTCGTGCGGGCGATAAAATGTGGGGCGATGCCGTATCTGAGGATATGGCAAGTCTGGCTGTGGTGCATCTGCCGATGCTGCAAAAACTGCTCGATGAAAATCGCGACGTGCTGGTGCGTACCGGATGGCCGCAGGATGCCGAGGGCTTCGCGCGCCGCAGTTTTGAAGAATTCGTTTTAAAACAGGATGCCGACACCGCGGCGCTGCAGGGGCTTGTGAAAAAGGCATACAACCATCCCGCACCCAAATAATCGATATTTGCGCGACAAAAGAAAATCCCCTGCCTTGAGGCCGGGGATTTCCTTAGGGTTAGGTGCTTAAATAATTCCGTGACATAGCCAGCCCGAAGGCCGATTGTCACACAATTGCGGATGTAAAAAGTACCTAGTTAAAAGGGAAGTACCGTTAAAAACCTCTGCTCTATCTATCTAAAATCGATTTCGATGTGCGATTCGTTGGCGATATCCGACATCTGGCTGCGCAGTTGCCAGTACATATAGGCTATTCTTTCCAGCTTCGTTTCCTCGCTGCCGCCTATGCTGGCGAGCAGGTCGCGCATGTGCTTATAATCCGTGCAAAGCGCATCGTGCTGGATTTCGATTTGCTGGATCAGTCTGGATACCTTTTCGTTTGTCATGTTGACTCCACCCTTGCTGCCGGTCTTGTTAAAGTTCGGGAACGTGCCGGCCTGTCTCGCTCACAATCTGTATTAATGCGCCTTTGACCGTTTCATCGGTGACGTGGCAAAAATCCTCGACGAAATCTGCAGGGCCTAGCGCCTTGTGCGCGACCACCGATTGCAGATAATCCATGTAAATATCGCGGCCCGCATGCGCGGTGGAGGCAATCGTACGGTCGATTTCCGCGGCAATCTGCGACAGCCCGTCGTTGCGCGCCTGTGTGGACAGGTAGTGCAGGCAGACGATCAGATTACCGACCTTTTCGCAAAGCGGGGTGCTGCCGTCGGGCGTGTCGTGGCGGACAGGTTTTGCGGTTGGTCTCGTCATGCAGCACCTTTTTTGACGATGAGGTTCTGGTTGGCGACGTCTTCGGGTGTCGGGCTGACGACATTATCGGGGGTCAGGCGTAGAACGGCATGCTGGATGCCGGTTGCCGCGCGCACACGCTCCAGCGTTGCCAATGTAATCGGCATGCCGCCCGCAACGATGATGCCATCCTTGCCAAGGTCTTTTTCGGGGCCAAGGAATTCGATGTCCCAGCCCGCGTTGATAAACACGCTCTGCCACAGCTTCGGGGGCATGATGCCCACCATTTCGCGGATGTCGTTGAGCAAGCCGAATTCAAGAAAAGCCAGTACCAGTTCGTTCTTGATACGCGTGCGCTCCTCGCGCGGCAAATGCTTGCTGACGCAGAAGCGGGAGGCTTCCCATACCGACAGTGATTGCGGCAAGGGCCGCGTTTGCACGATTTCCGGCCAGATATCCTTGATCATATACGGACGGTCGGTGGGCAGGGCGCGGACGCTGCCGTTGACCTGTCCGTTCTTGCCTATATGTACCAGATAGGTGGTGGCGGGGGTGTCGTACTGGTCGTATTCCATGCCCTGAAAACGCGACAGGTCCCAGTACTGCCCATCAACCAGAAGGTCGTAGCGCAGGTAAAACTGTTCAACAAATGCTTTGCCGAAGTGATGAATTGTTTTGTGATTAATGCAGTAAATCATAACCGTCTTTGTGCCTTCTTGTCCCAAATAACAGTTCTTTATTCAGGATAGCGGCAAGGCGGCCATGATGAGAATACCCACGTTCGTGGGGGTATGGGGTAACAAATTGATTTTAAATGATTAAATCTGGATAAGACCCAGTTGAAGCGCCCGCAGGACGCCCAGGGTCATGTTGTTGGCGCCTAGTTTTTTGAGCGCTTCTTTCACATAGGCATGTATGGTGTTTTCCGACAGGCCCAAAATCATGGCGATTTCTGCCTTGGTTTTACCGCGGGCGCACCATTTCAGCACTTCCTGCTCGCGGTCGGTGAGGTTGATGGGGGCGGGGTCATAATTTTGCAGTCTCTTCGCCTCCAGCTCAAGGAAAGACGTGTAGAACTGCTGCGCCAGAAGATGCGCTTTGGACAGGATAAATTTATCGCCAAGATCGACGCCGCCGCTGCTGCTGGCCGCGCCGACCCCTGCCAGCGCGCCGCGCGGGCCGTGCAGCGGAATGCCGATGCCATCTTTCAGCCCCGCATCGCGGCCTTCGTGCATCAGTACTTTCTGGGTTTTCGTGGTGGGCACGCTTTCCAGCAGCTGATCCCATACGAAAAGCCCCGGGGCGGCAAACATATGCCTGCGCACGGGGTCGAAATCCTCATAGCTTTTTTCGCTGTAATATTTCATCCAGCTTTCGGAATAATTCGCGATAATTCCGTGACCGGCGGGACGTTCAATATTTTTGTGTTCGGTCATCAGGCTGAAGATGATCTGGTCGAAGCCCAGCATCATCATCGCTTTTTTGTAATATTCGAACAGCTCCTCGACCGTCGTGGCCCTGTGCGATTGTTCGATAAAGGTTTCAATAGAAAGCATGCAGGCTCTGTCCCCACCCTGGCCCGTATGACGCGCATAAAAAAATCAATATTCGATTATAACACAAAACATCTGTAGCGGCGCGTAAAACATGCCCGCACCGCAAGCATACGCGCGTATGTACCGCGGCGGCCTGCGCAACCAGCGCGGACAAAAGGAGGGATCCGCCGCCGTGCAGCGATACTGCCTTGTGCCGGTTTCGCGAGGCGGGGCGCGGCAAGCGTCTGAAACAGTAAGCCTTTCGCGCACTCATGATGGAACAAAACATCCGCGTGGCGTGTTAGAAGCGCCGATGGCGCTGCCCGCCGCGCAAGCTGCGCCACGCGTGGAGGATTGCCCTTGAAAGCCCCCGCTTATGTATAACTAAGGCGCTATAAACATTAGGAAAATTTAAAACTTCCTTGATTTATAGGCATTTACCCTCAGATCCGAGAAACATCCCCAAAATGTCCGTCCCGTCCGCCATGTCTTCCCCCCATGCCAAACGCGAAGCCGTTCTGGCCATCCTTTGCCTGATTGTTACGCTGACGCTCTATGCGATGCTGTTCGACCGTTCGGTGCATAAGGTCTACGACAGCTTTTTCTTTCCCAATCTGACGCCCTTTTACGGCGGGCTGGTGTTTCTGGTGGCGCTGGCGCTGGTGCTCTATGCAGCGCTGCTTTACAACGTCTGTCTTGTCGGTAATTACCTGCGCCAGTTGCGCGAACGTATCCCCGAGGCGAAAGAGGTCGAAACCATTTTCGACAAACCCGCGCCCAGCCTGACGGTTCTTATTCCGTCCTATAAGGAAGAGCGCTTTGTGATCTGGCAGACCATGTTTTCTGCCGCCGTGTCGGAATATCCGGCCAAACGCGTGGTGTTGCTTATTGATAACCCGCCCAATCCGTCGCAGGAAGAAGACCGTGTACAGCTGGCCATCACCCGCGCGCTGCCGTCCGAATTGCAGGCGGAATTTGACAAGGAAGCCGCGATTTACCGCGCCGCCCGCGCCGATTACCTGAAACGTGCGGCCGACGACAGCGTCAATCCCGCCGAAGAACAATCGCGCATTGCGGCGCTTTATGAACGTGCCGCCGCCTGGTTCGATGCGCAGGCGCAGATCGTCATGGCGGGCACGCCCCTCGAGCAACTTGCTTTTGATGTCAAATTTTTTGTCGAAACGATTCTGGTGACGCCGGCGCAGCGCCACCGTGCCCGCGCGGCCGAAGCCCTGTCCGAAGACATGACGGCGGAGCGTCTGGCGCACCACTACGGTCTTCTCGCCGCCTTGTTCGAGGTCGAATTTTCCAGCTTCGAGCGCAAACGCTATATCAACCTGTCGCATGACGCGAATAAGGCGATGAACCTGAACAGCTACATCCAGCTGATTGGCCATTCGTGGAAAGAGGTTGAAACACCGCAGGGGCTTGTTTTGCAGCTGTGCGACCCCGAAGAGGCGACGCTGAGTGTGCCCTATACCGATTACATCAATACCATCGATGCCGATAGTCTGATGACACACGACTATGTGTCGCGTCTGGTCTACTTCCTCGAACAGCCTGAACACGCCAAAGTAGCCGTGGCGCAGGCGCCGTGTTCGTCCATCCCCGGCAGCCCCGTCGCGATTGAACGCATCGCGGGCGCGGTGATTGATGTGCAGTATCACACCCATCAGGGGTATACGTATTGGTACGCCAGCTTCTGGGTGGGGGCGAATGCGATGCTGCGTATGACGGCGCTCAACGCGATCAAGGAAGTTTCGATGGTCGAAGGAAAAACGGTCACGGTCTATATTCAGGATCGTACGGTGATCGAGGATACGGAATCGACCATCGACCTCGTGCAAAAAGGCTGGCTGCTTTATAATTACCCCGCGCGTATGACCTTCAGCGCGACGCCAGCGGATTTTGGATCGCTGCTTATCCAGCGTCGCCGCTGGGCGAATGGCGGGCTGATTATTCTGCCCAAGCTGCTGCGCTATGCCATCCATGCGCCGAAGAACCTGCGCCTGCTTAAAGAGCTGTTCATGCGCTTCAACTATCTGGCCATGACCACTCTCAGCGTGGCGGTGATGTATCTGTTCGCGTTTTACAGCTTCAGCCCGCGTCTCAGCACGCCGCTGCTGATTTATGCGAATATTCCCTTGCTGCTGCTGTATGCGCGTGATCTCAAAGTGTGCGGCTATCGTTATACCGACGTATTCCGCGTGGTGTCGCTGAACCTGATGCTGCTGCCGATTATCACGGCGGGGGTTCTCAAACAGCTGCAGCAGATGATTACGGGCCGCAAGGTCCCCTTCGCCCGTACGCCCAAGGTCAAAAACCGCACTGGCGCGCCTGCGCTTTATTACTTCATGGAGCTGGGCATGATTGGCTATTGCATCTATATGGCAGTGACCAATGCGCTGGAACAGGAATGGACGCCGGTTGCCTATGCCGGCATCAACCTGACTCTGCTTCTCTATGCCATGTTCCGCTACATCGGTATCGGAAACATGCTGCAGGATCTGGCGGCGTCATGGCGCGAAACGCGCGTGGCGCTGGGCCAGAAAATGAAGCTGTCGCTGCAGCAGCGCCGCTGACGGATAAAAATTAGGCCTGCATCCGCAGGAATTCGATATTGAAGGAAAGCCCGCCTTCTTGCCCGGGACGCAGGTCTATTTTTGCCTGATGGTTATCCGCCACCCATTTGACGATGCTCAGGCCGAGGCCGGAGCCACTTTGGGATTTATCAATGCGATAAAAACGCTCGAACACCTGCGTCAGATGTTTTTCAGGGATGCCGGGGCCATTGTCCGTGACGCTAAAACGGATGACGCCATCTTTCATGCGGAGGCGGGCTGTCACCGTGCCGCCGGCTGGTGAAAATTTAACAGCATTGTGAAGCACGTTGCGGGTCATCAACGCCAATGCATGGCGGACGCCCTGAACGGGCGGCGTGTTTTCCAGCTGCAATTCGATATGGACCTGTTTGCCTTGCGCGAAGCCCGATAGCGCCGAGGCTTCTTCGCGAATAAGGGCGGGCAGGTCGACGGGGCTGGCTTCGCTGCGGTCACCCTGCAGGCGGGCGAAGGAGAGCAGCGCATCTGTCATTTCCGCCGCGCGATCAATCGCGGCAATCAGGTTTTCGAGACCTTCCTGTCCGGCCTCTGTCAGGTTTTCGGCGCGCATTAGCGCCTGCGCCTGCGTTTTGATGGCGGCCAGCGGCGTGCGCAATTCATGCGCGGCGTTGTCGGTGAATTCGCGCTCCCGCGTGAAGCTGGTTTCGATGCGGGCGAAAAGCTCGTTCAGCGCGCCGGTCAGGGCTTTGATTTCGACGGGGATGTCGCGGTCGTCGATAGGCGACAGGTCGTCCGCCGCGCGCGATTTAACCTCGCCCGATACGCGTCCCAGTATTTGCAGGCTGGCGCTGGTGCCCCACCAGATGGCAATCACCGCGCCGATGATAAAAAGCACCGCCGGGAGCAAAAGGCTGCTGAGCAGCTGGAACGTCAGTTCGCGCCGGATATCGTATTTTTCGGCCACCTCGACCGTCAGGCCGGATTTTTCGTCCAGCAAGGTATAGATCCGCCATTCATGGCGGCCCTTTTTGTCGTGGTGCAGGTCGGAAAAACCGGGCGGCAGAAAAATACCGTCCATATCCGGCCCTTCGGCCGAACCTGTAATGACCTGTCCGTTTTTAAGGATGCGATAGGAAATTTTGCGCTCGTACTTGTGCGCCAGCTGGGTGTCTTTTGCCCTCTCCATGCCCGCATAGTTTTGCGGGTCGGCATCTGCAACCGGCATCGATGCAAGCGAGCGCGAAAACTGCACCAGCGTCGCGTCATAGACCTCGTCGACTTCGCGATAAATAAACGCCAGCGCCAGTGCACCCGAAAGGATAATCGCCGCCGTCATTTGCAGCAGCAGGTTTTTGATAAGCCGGAGGCGCAGGGAAAGCGGTTTCATGGTTCGATCACGTAGCCGATGTTGCGGATGGTTTTGATAAAATCCTTGCCCAGCTTGCGGCGCAGGGCGGAGATGTGAACTTCGACGGTATTGCTGCCGATATCGTCACTGCCCCAGTCGTAGATGCTGGATTCAATCTGCTGCTTGCTCATGACGTGGCCGATATTGCTCAGCAAACATTCGGCAATCGCAAATTCCCGCGCCGACAGCATGACGGGCTGCGTGCCCACATGCACGGTTTTCGCCAGCGGGTCGAACGTCAATTCGCCATGGCGTATGACAGGCGTTGCGCGCCCGTGGGCACGGCGGATCAGCGCGGCGCAGCGCGCCAGCAGCTCGTGCAGGTCAAACGGCTTCACCAGATAATCATCTGCGCCTGCATTTAATCCTTCAATCCTGTGGTAAACCGCATCGCGCGCGGTCAGGAACAGGCACGGGGTCGTATCATTCGCGCGGCGCAGGCGTTTGAGCAGGTCAAGCCCGGATTCGCCCGGCAGGTTGATGTCCAGCACCAATAGTGAATAGGGCTGGGCGCGGATGGCGGCCTCGGTATCTTCCGCATTCGTCAGCCAGTCGACGGCAAAGGCTGTACGCAGGCCCGCCAGCGTCGCTTTGCCCAGCATCTGGTCGTCTTCTACCAGCAATACGCGCATATAAAAAACACCTTTAAAAAAAAGAGGGCCTGCACAAACCGGCAGGCCCTGTGATTATAGAGGAAAACGGTCGGTATCTCTATCAGTTATAGCTTTTCTTGCGCCCCTCTTTATCAGCCTTTTCGCGGGCGGTGGCGAGGGCGGCGCGGATTTCCTGACGGCGGCCTTCGTCGGCAAGGGTGCGCCCGGCACGGTCAGGGGCAGCCAGCGCCTTTTCCAGCACCGGAATGGCATCGGCATGTTTGCCCTGATGAATCAGGAAATCGCCGTAGAAATAATTGGGGTCGATGCCGTCGGGGTTGATGATCAGGGCGGCTTTCAGGTATTTCTCGGCCTT
The DNA here is from genome assembly GCA_964551435.1 of uncultured Micavibrio sp. Taxonomy (GTDB): domain Bacteria; phylum Pseudomonadota; class Alphaproteobacteria; order Micavibrionales; family UBA2020; genus UBA2020. The sequence continues at coordinate 6,776 of CAZKBS010000013.1, read as the reverse complement.
TTCCTTATCCCCGAAAGCAACAGGCCAGCCCGGCACCTGATAGTAAAGCGAGCCAAGGGAGGTATAGGCAGAGCCTTCAAGCGCCTGCGGGTTGGTCTGAAGAGCGCTTTCAAGCAGCGCCTTGGCTTTTTTCACCTTTGGCAGTGCCGAGAGCCCTTTGATGAAACCCGCTTCGGTCGAGAGAATAATCGCATCCCATATTTTGGCTTCGGCGCGGTCGGGCGCGGCGATAACCAGCGCTTCGGCTTCTTTTTCAAGCGCGGCCATGGCGGCGATTTTTTTATCGTTATCAGTCGATTTGTATTTGATTTCTGCCCAGCGGGTTTGCAAATCGGCCACTTTTGCCATGACGTTATCTGCAGGCTCTTCCGATATCATCAGCGGTGCGCGGGCGGGGGACTGCATTTGCATGGGGCTGCCCATCTGGGGCATGGCGGCGGGCTGGCTTTGCGCCTGCGCCGCGCCCGTCAGCGACAGCATAAGCAAGGAAGCGATAAGAGCGGTTTTCATGGCGGTTTTTTTCTCCGTATGTGTGTGGGGGGATTTGTGATGGTGCTGAAGGATTTTTTCGCCAATGCGGCGGTTCTCCTGCAGGCCGTTGTCGACGGCGCCGGGGATTAGGGCGTTGAGGATGGCAAAAAAGCGCTCCGGCCAGCCGATGCGCGTATCCGATTTTTCGTTTTCGATGGCGGCGACAATAATGTCCGCTACTTTTTCGGCGCTATCGTATCTGACGCCGGTTTGTTCGTTCAAAAGCGCTTTGAGCCCTTTGTTCGCCGCGGTTTTGACGGCGCGCGGTGTGATGTGGCAAACGCTGACGCCGCTGCCCTGCAGTTCGCGCCGCAGGGAGTCTGAGAACCCTTTCAGCCCCGCCTTCGCCGCGACATATCCCGTCATATGCGGCAGCGGGATGAGCGCGGTCATGGAGCCGATATTCACGATTTTGCCATGTCCGCGGCGTTTCATCGCCGGCAGTACCGCTTGCGTCAGCTGCATCGGTACGGTCAGGTTCAGGCGGATAAGGCTTTCCATGTCCTGGTCTTCGCAGTAACCAAACACGTTATATCCGGCCAGATTGATGAGAATATCCGGCGTATCTTCTGCAAGCTGGGCGCAGAGCGGCGCGATATCACCGGTCAGATCGCCGTGATGCGTCCGGCTATGCACAGATACTTCCGCGCCTGCATCGCGCAAGCGGGCGACGAGCGGCACGCCAATGCCGCCCGTGCCGCCGGTCACGAATATTTTTTTGCCATTAAGCCGCATGTTTTTTTGCCTTCTGGTGGGGAATAGCCGACAAAACACCCGCAAAAAGACGGAAAGTATTCTGCGCCACCTCGATAATCGCGGCCTGATCTTCCGGATCGTCGATTTGATTGACCAGATTCTCAAAGAATTTCAGATGTTCGATATCAAGCGCGCCATGTGAATAAAGATAGGTAAAAGCGCTTTTCGGCAGCTTGAGGCCCGCCATAATCGCATCGGCGCCCGTGCTGGCGATTTGGGTTGACGTGCTTTCCAGCATGAAAACCATGCCCAGAAAACCGACCGGATTTTTGCGGGCGATATAATCATAGTTATACGCAACCAGCACCTGCGTTTCGAGATTGGGCGTGGCGTTTCGTGCCGCTTCCTTGTCGCCGCCGGCGGCGGCGATGTCGTTGAGGATCCACTCTTCGTGGCCTTTTTCTTCCTCGATATACTCGGCAATGGCGTCATGCAGCCATTTTTTGTTTTCCGGCAGGCGTGCGCCCATCGCCATCATGAAACGCACCGTGTGCTTGACGTGATGGAACGCTTCGGTCAGGTACGCGATATAGGTTTCACGCGAAATATCTCCGCGCAGGCCGTCAGTCAGTTGCGGCACGTTATATAGCTGGGCGCGGGCGGCGGCGGTTTCTTTCTGCAGTCTTTCATAGAACGTCATGGCAGGCTCCTTGGCAAAAGTGGTTAAGAACAGTGGTGCGTTTGATGCGTCCGTTGCCGGTCAGAAAACCATTCTCAGCGGTCAACGGAGGAACTTCGCGAATGTCCGCGATATGGGCATAGGCGGGCAGCTGGCTATTGGCCTGTGCGATGGCGCTTTTGATATCGGCATCCGCTGCGGAGGGCACAATGAGGGCTTTGAGTGCGGACTCGCCGTCGCCATAGACAACGGCCTGACGGATTTGCGGCTGCGAGAGCAAGACGCTTTCCACCCATTCGGGCGATATATTGCGGCCGAATCCTGTAATAATCAGATTTTTCCGGCGGCCTTGCAGGGTGACGAAGCCTTCGTCATCAATATAGCCGATATCGCCGGTGGCAAAGCTGCCGCTTCGGCGCGGCGCATCGCCCAGATATCCGAGAAAACAGGGGTTATCGATAACAATCTCTCCGCTGCTATCAACATGCGCACGCACATGGGGCAGAAGACGCCCTGCGCTGCCAGTGCGCGCCATCGACGAAGTATTGAGTGAAACGACAGAACCGCATTCACTGAGGCCGTAGCCTTCATAGACGGGCAGGCCGAGCTGCTGGGCCTGCGTCAACAGTTCGGGGGCGACCTTGGCGCCGCCGACAGCCGCAAAGGTCAGGCCCTTGGGCGGCAGGCCGAATTTATGGACCTCGGCCATCAAGCCGCGCAAAAGTTCCGGCACCAGAATAATCGACGTCGCCTTGCGCTCGACAATCGCGCGCAGTAGTGCCGCAAAATCAGGCCGAAACGGATTTTGAAATCCGATAACCGCAAGTGCCGGCACGCATACTGTCGCCCCGGTCATCAAGGCGGTATAAACCCCCGCGACGTTTTCGAGCAGCACGCCAAGCGGCAGCACGCAGAGATGTTTCCCGACATGCTGCGAACCCAGTACGCCGCCGATGCTGGTCGCAACGGCTTCAAGCCCGTCCTGCGGCAGGCAAACGCCTTTTGGCGCACCTGTGGAGCCGGATGTATAGGTGATTTTATCGGTGCCATCGGGCAGCAGCGGCTGCAACGAAAGCGCTGTCGGTACCAGCGCCGCGCCGAGGGCCATATGCGTCGCGCCGGAAGATTCCAGTACGCCCTGCCGCTGTGCGGGTGTAAAAAACGGCGGCAGCGGAATAACCGGAATGCCGCATGCCAGCGCGGCAAGATCGCTGATAATCCACTCGATGCTGTTATCGCCGGCAATCGCCAGACGTTTGCAATCGGCGGCGACGAGTTTTTCGGCCATCTGTTGGATGGCGGCAGGCAGTTCCGCATAGGTGATGATGCGTCCGCCATCGCTAAGCGCGGCGCGCTGCGGCATCAGGCGGGATTTTTCTTCTATCGCGCGGATTATTTGCATGTGAAAAAATCTCTCAGCCATGTTTTTTTATGAATGCGCGGAAAGAGGGTAACGCCGTTTTCCTGATAGGTTGCGCCAAGAAGCTTGTTCAGCTGCGACATGCTCGACTCCAGCGAACCCGCCAGAACGCGCGGCTGCGTGTCGTAATAGGTGCCCCAGTTTTTTTGTTCGCAATTCAGAAGACTGCGCTGCGCATCGCAGATCACGGCGGGCTTCAGGCCCATCATTTCAAAACGGCGGTGCAGCTGGTCGGTGCCGGTCACGGCGGCAAAACGCGCCCCCTGCGCCAGCAGATAAGACGCGATGGCCGCAAACAGGAAAACTGAAGCGCCTTTGCCTTGAGAGGCCAGATTGCCAATTTCCGCGACTTCGCTGCGCGCGATATCTTGCGACAGGCTGCGGGTCAGAACATCTTCGATCGGCTCGCGGGTGTATTGTTCCAGAAACAGCGGCTCTTCATGCGCGAGGCGAAAACCGGCGGCGGCAAGAATCTCGCCCTCGGCGCTGCGCACGCTCATTAATGTCGGATAGCGCACGGCGATGTCTGCGTTATAGCTTTTGCGGTAGATGTCGCGGATGAAAGCCTCGACCCTTTCACGCTCCGGCGCAAAGCGCGACGTGATATCGATAACCGAAGGCAGCAGCGGCGTAAAACGCCGCAGCGCCCGTCCATCCAGAAGCAGGCGGGCGTGGGTGTCGCGGGCGGGCATAAATTCGATGGCGTGCATGACAACGGGTCCTTGTGTTCGATCCTGTTTTCACTATCGCCTGCGAATCTGAAGCCAAGCTGAAGCTGGGCCAGAAAAAGCCCGGTGCGCAGAAAAACAAACGCCGGAAACGAAAATACCTTTAAATAACAAATAGTTAGTCGGAAAGCTTTGGGGTACTATTCGTCGTCAAAGCCCAGCGAGAGCTGCCCTGCGGCTTTGGCGGATGTACGCGGCTTTCGCGTTTGTGACGTTTTTTTACGGCTGCCGAGTTTGTCGGCGATATGGCGGGCGGCGTCGAAAAACGCATCGCTTTTGCGAATATCGTGAATGCTCTGTTTGGCCGCGCGCATCGCTGTTTCATTATCGACAAGCGGTGGCGGGTAGGCTGTGGCGGTATGGGCTGCGCTGCCGCTCAGCTTCCACGGCATATGCAACCATTGGGCTGACATGCCGGATAATTCGGGCACAAACCGTTTGATAAAATCGCCCGCAGGGTCATGTTCCAGCGATTGTTTGACCGGATTATAAACGCGCACCGCATTAATCCCCGTGACGCCCGATTGCATCTGCAGCTGCGCATAATGAATGCCGGGTTCATAATCGGTGAACAGCCGCGCCAGATAGGGCGCCGTCAGTCGCCAGTTCAGCCATAGATGATAGCTGGCAAAAGAAACCGCCATCGCACGCATGCGAAACGTCACCCAGCCGTTTTCGTGCAGCGAGCGCATCACCGCATCCACCAGCGGATATCCGGTTTGACCTGTGTACCATGCTTTGAGACGCGCTTCGGTATCGCTGGCATGCGGACGCAAGCCTTCAAAAGCCGGATGCATGCATTTGAATTCGATATCCGGCTGCTGTTCCAGCTTTTGCACAAAATGGCAACGCCATGCCAGCCGGGCGGCGAAGGCATCAAGCTGGCGGCACCAGTTTTGCTGGCCGCTGTGGTGCAATTCCTGACGTTTCTTTTCGGTCGCCTGCGCCACTTCGCGCACAGACAACGTGCCATAGGCGATATGCGCGCTGAGGCGTGAGCAATGTCTGGCCGATATGCCGGGCTTTGAAATCGTATGCATGTAATGGCGGCTGCGGCTGTCCAGAAATCCGGCCAGCACTTTTTGTCCCTCTTTGCGACCGCCATTTTGCACGCGGGCTGCTATGCCTGTGTCGCGCGCCCATGGGTCGGCCTGTAAATACGGTTTAAGGTTTGCGGGAATTTCGCCCCAGTCATCCATATCAACACCGGCGGGCAGTGTAGCCGGTGGCGGCAGAATACCCTGCGCCATATAGGCGTCGCGGCGCGCGGCCCAGATATTCCGCGTGGGCAGACGGCGGATGACGCCATGGCTCTGGCTTTCATGAAAGGCAATCCCGCGGTTTTTGCACCACGCGATGACCGCTTTGTCGCGGGCATAGCTCCAGCCGTTGCCGGTTTCTTCGTGGGCGAAAATAGCCCGCAGCGCATGACGGTCATGCAGATCATTCAACTGCTGCAGGCAATCCCCCTTGCGGATCAGGATTCGTCCGCCGATGCCATGCAGGCTTTCGCGCAGATCCGACAGGCTGTCGGCGATAAAACGCCAGTGCCGGAAGCTGGCATCCGGCTGCGACCACAAATCGGGCTCAATAAAATACGCCAGCAGAATTTTGCTGCCCTGCGCGCGGCACCATGCCGCCGCTGCATGCAGCGGCGCATGGTCGGCAAGGCGTAAATCGCGTTTAAACCAGACGAGGGCAGTCATGTTATGAATAAAACGGGCTTGTTTATTGTACCGGCGGGACAATATCTAATGTGCCAAAGTCCAAAGCCAAGGGAGCATCGTTGAAATGGCGCATTTTATTATCGTGGCCGCATCCAGCGGCATCGGTCAGGCAACGCAAAAGCTTTTGACGGCGCAGGGGCACCGCGTTTTTACAACGGCGCGCGATAACCAGAAAATAACCCCCGACGCTGTTTTGAACGCGGCGGATTTCGCGCAGACTGAATCTGTTTTTTCGCAGGCGCGCGCGGATATGGGGCATATCGACGGCGTTATCAACTGTGCGGGCAGTCTTCTTTTGAAGCCTGCCCATCTGACGTCCGCCACCGATTATCAGGCAGTGATCGAGGCGTCGCTGACAACGGCGTTTTCGGTGGTCAGGGCGGCGGCAAAAACCATGCCCGCTGGCGGTTCCGTCACGCTGGTTTCGTCGGCCGCCGCGCTTGAGGGACTTGCCAATCACGAAGCGATCGCGGCGGCCAAAGCCGGTATCGTCGGTCTGACCCTTTCGGCGGCCGCCAGTTATGCGGGGGCGAAGCTGCGGGTCAATGCGGTGGCGCCGGGGCTCACGCAAACGCCGCTGACGCAGCAAATTACCGGCAACGATACGTCAAGAAAGTTTTCCGAAGCGATGCATGCGCTCGGCCGCCTGGGCACGCCCGAAGACGTGGCGCGCGCGATAGTGTTTCTGGCCGATCCGCAAAATGACTGGATCACGGGGCAGGTTCTGGCCGTCGATGGCGGCCTTTCCTGCATCCGGCCCAAACTGAAAGCCTAGCGCCACTACGGGGTTTTCCGTCGGAGAGGGCGGGCGTTGCGAGGACTGGCGGAGGTAATGGCGGGAGGATGGAAGGGTAATGGCGGTGTGTGCAGTCATTCGCTAAGAGCTCTTGCCCTTTGCCTGAGAATAGTTAGCGAGGACTACATGGTAGAATGGCGGTGGATCTAGGGTCCGGACCTAATAAATTTCTTGATAACAGAATCGGATAGTGATTCCC
>CAZKBS010000012.1:0-54942 GCA_964551435.1 uncultured Micavibrio sp. | reverse complement strand
TTATGAATAGCAGAATCACACTTCTGACTGGACTCCTTTATAGGGGGCAGGTCAATATCTTACGATCTTTGGGAGGCTGTGCAGCAAAAGCTAGCAGAGGGGGCGGTCTCTGAGAGTGGCAAGAAAAAGCCATCTGTCACTGGTAACTGGTTAAAGGGAAAATTATTCGACTGTGATGGAAATTTTTATAGCCCTGTATTTACCAGCAGTGGCGCCAAGCAATACCGCTATTATACAAATCAGTCGCTTATTCAGGATAGATCCTCGCCGCATGGCGTAGTCTGTCGGATTCCTGCGCAAGACATAGAGGCCCTCGTTGAACACACCTTGCAGGGGCATCTGTCAGAATTGACACCAGATCAGCCCTTACCTGAGGTTACGCGCGTCACGGTTTATCCGGGTAAGTTAAAAGTTACTCTGCCTGATGCTGAAGTAGAGGTGCCGTTCGAACCCATACAATCTGGCCGAAGTTTTGTTCTGCCCAATAATGTGCCAATCAGAGACCCGTTAGATCTTCCTTCGCCTCAGCTCAAAGCCCTCGTGAAGGGCACTATCTGGCGGGATGATTATTTTGCAGGGATGTGCCTGAGAGATATCGCCGAGCGTGAAGGCACAGATGAGCGCCACGTGCGCCGTCTTATCACCAGCAGCCTCACGATCATTTAATAACAAAATCGTAATTGCCGGGTTTGTGCAGCTTCGAACCGGACTGGCTTTTGGGGGTTCTGAGAACGCGCGAGATGTGGGGCAAGAGAACCTATTTCTCAGGTGTCCGGTTCAAAATCCGAAAGCGAAGATGTGCGCCAACAGCGCGCATATGTGCGTGAAATTCTCAGGAATGCCGGTTACGGCGGACTAAGTGGCGGAGAGGATGAGATTCGAACTCACGAAACCTGTTACAGTTTACCCGCTTTCCAGGCGAGCGCCTTCAACCACTCGGCCACCTCTCCGCATGAAGCATGCTTCTGAATCCGGGCGCGGCGGGGATTGAACCAGAAAACAGCGGGAAACAGCTGAATCGCGGCGCCTTCGTACCCATGGTTAACGGATACGGAGCAACAAATTACCCTTAATACGTTTCCGTATCAAGGGTAATTTAGTTTATTCAAAACAATGCTTTAGCTGTATTTCCCCGGCGGCATGCCGCGCGCGGGGCCGCGACCCTTAGTTGCCCAGCTTTTTGAGCATATCCAGCGGCAGCGGCAGGACGATGGTATTCGTCTTGTCGTTGGCAATGTCCTGAAAGGCGGAGAGATAACGCAGCTGCATCGCGCCCGGTTCGGTGGCGAGCAGGCGGGACGCTTCGACCAGTTTGCCGGCGGCCTGCAATTCACCCTCCGCGCTGATGATTTTCGCGCGGCGTTCACGTTCCGCTTCGGCCTGACGGGCGATGGCGCGGATCATGCTCTCGGCGATGTCGATGTGCTTCAGCTCGACGTTGGCGACCTTGATGCCCCACTGGTCGGTCAGAGCATCGAGGATCTCGCGGATGTCCGCGCTCAGCTTGTCACGCTCCGACAGCATCTCGTCCAGTTCGTGCTTGCCCAGCACGGAGCGCAGGGTGGTTTGCGCCAGCTCCGACGTCGCGCGCATGAAATCGGTGACTTTGTTGATCGCGTTGTCGGGCGAAACGACACGGAAATAAACAACCGCGTTCACCTTGACTGAAATGTTGTCTTTGGAAATCACGTCCTGGCTGGGAACGTCAATGGTGCGCACGCGCATATCGACGCGCACCATGGTCTGTACGCCGGGGATCAGGATGATCAGGCCGGGGCCCTTGACGCCGGTGAAACGGCCAAGGGTGTAGATAACGCCGCGTTCGTATTCGCGCAGGACGCGGAACGCATAGCCAAGGAACACAAGACCCATCAGCAGCATGAACCCGAAGAAACTAAGGCCAATCATGGAAAAATCCTTTCTTGATGAACAGGGAGTAGCGGAGGGTTATGCCGGCTGCGCAGCGGCAGCCGGCGGATCGGATGTATTTACGATTTGTCCTGCTCGACGGTCAGGGTGAGGCCGTCGATGGAAAGCACGCGGACTTTGTCGCCTTTTTGCAAGATGGCATCGCCGCTGGAAACGGCTTTCCAAATCTCGCCGGTGATGCGCACCTCGCCGCGGCCCTGCGACCACGACAGGATTTCACCGACGGCGGAGGTCAGTTCTTCCACGCCTGTTACTTTCGGCCGGCGCTGCGCTTTCAGCACAAAGGCCAGCACGACCGACAGGAAGGCGACACTGACGAAGGTAATGCTGCCCGCCACAAGGATGTCGACGCCATAATCCGGCGTATCGCTTTCAATCAGCATCATCGCCCCCGCGAAAAACGCGACGGCGCCGCCTATCCCCATAATCCCGAAGGACGGTGTGATGGCCTCCCCCGCCATCAGGGCAAGGCCGATGAAGATCAGCGCCAGACCGGCATAGTTAATCGGCAGGATATTCAGCGCGAACAGGCCGAGCAGAAGGCAGATCGCCCCCACAATACCGGGCAGCAGCGCGCCGGGGTTTGCGAATTCATACACAAGGCCGTAAAAACCCAGCGACATCAGCAAAAGCGCGACGTTGGGGTGGGTAATGACCTCCAGCAATTTGTGGCGCCAGTCGGGCACCACGGTTTCCGTGCGTGCGCCGCGGGTTTTGAGGGTCATTGTCTTGCCCTCTTTCATCTTCACAACCTTGCCATCCATTTTATCGAGCAGGGTGGGGATGTCTTCGGCAATGATGTCGATGACCTTTTTGCTCAGCGCCTCGCTGGCGGTCAGGCTTTCGGCGTTACGCACCGCGCGCTCCGCCCATTCGGCGTTGCGCCCGCGCATTTCGGCAAGTCCGCGGATATAGGCGGAGGCGTCATTGACCATTTTTTGTTCCATCGCGCCGCCCTGGCTGGGAACGTCGGGTGATTTTTGCTTGCCGCCGCCGCTATCATCGCTCATTTGCACGGGGGTTGCGGCACCGATATTGGTGCTGGGCGCCATCGCCGCGATATGGCTGGCATAAAGCATATAGGTGCCGGCGCTGGCCGCATGCGACCCTGCGGGGGCGACATAGGTCGCAACCGGTACAGGGGAGTCGAGGATATCCTGAATGATTTCCTGCATGCTGTTGTAAAGCCCGCCGGGCGTATGCAACTGGATAATCATCACGCTGGCGTTACGTTCTGCCGCGTATTTCAGATGACGGCCGATGAGGTCGCGCATGGCGGGGCTGACGACGCCCTTTACCTCCAGCACGTAGGCGAGGGGCTTGGCTTCTTCCTCCTTCGTGCTTTGCGCATGCAGCGGTGCCATAAACAGCATGAGCCCCGCGAAAAGGCAGAGCGCGTAGAAGAATTTTTTGAAAACGTTCAGATGAAGAACAGGCAAAACGACCCCCTCGTTTTGAAAGCGATATGATTGAAATCCTAACAAAATTTAACCATGAAACCTATAAAATCCGGTTAATGGGACGGGCACGGTGCCCCTCCCTTGGCCATAATCATCTGAAATCGCGTTATTTACGAAGCCGGCGGCAGGTAAGGCGGGGCGGCCTTGATATTTGGTCTGGCGTTCTTGCCGACCCGCGGCTCGCGCCGTGGTGGCGCTAGATATAAGATTCTGTAAATCCATTAACGATAGGCTTCCTTGAGGCGATGCACGATATGCACGCGCCCTTCCGCGGGCGATCCGCGCAGCTTCAGCAGGATTTTATCCGTCACATGCGTTTTGCCGCAAACGGTGATGTCACGTCCGTCTGCCGCAAGACTGCTCAGAAACACCGTCATCGCCATCATGCCCGTCATGTCGATCATGGGGACATGCGTGAGGTCGACCACGATTTTCCGATCCGTCGTTTGCGGCGCGGCAAGACTGCTTTCGAGCGTTTTGCCGATGGTGCCAAAAAACAGCGGCCCATCGATGCGATAAACCAGCACATGCGGCGGCAGATTGTCGTCGCTGTCCGATGTATGCACGCTGATATCCGTCAGCACCGCGACGCGCCGCATGAACAAAAGCGACGCCATCACCATGCCCACCGTGATGCCCGCCACCATGTCGATGAAGACTGTCAGCAGGAAGCAGGTCATCAAAACCACGCTGTCGCTGCGCGGGGCGAGGCGTAAAATCATCATGAACTGCGGCGCGTGCGACATGCGCCACGCAACGCCCAGCAAAAGCGCCGCCAGCGCTGCCATCGGAATATGACTGATATAAGGTGCCAGCGTCAGAACATACAGCAGCAGGAAAACTGCATGAAACACGCTCGACAGCGGCGATTTCGCGCCTGCCTGAATATTGGCGGCCGTGCGCGCAATCGCGCCCGTTGCGGGGATACCTGCGGCAAGGCCCGAGAAAATATTGGCAAGGCCGATGCCGTTCAGCTCCGCATTCGGGTCGTGGCGTGTGCGGGCGATGCCGTCGGCAACCGTTGCGGATAGCAGCGATTCAAGGGCCGCTAGCGCCGCAATTACCAGCGCGGGCATCACCAGGTTTTTGAATTCCGCGTAATCGGGAATGGCAAACAGTTTGCCGTCGCCGGGCAGGTGCAGCGACGGGGCATAGGGCGGGATACCCGCCTGCGTCTGGCCTGCGGCATCGGTATAGCTGAAGCGCGAGAGCAGCGTATCCACCGCAAATCCGGATTGCTGCAGCACCCATGCGCAGCCCATGCCGAGCGAGATGCCGACCACCGCTGCCGGCAGGCGCGGAAACAAACGCGGCGTGAAGGTCAGCCCCGCCAGCGTCACAAGCCCGACGGCAAGATCAGGCCAGCGGAAATGCGGCAGCTGCGCGGTGATGGCGGCGAGTTTGTCGATATAATGCCCCTCCAGCTGGCCGAGGCCGAGGCCGAAGAAATCATTCAGCGCCAGCGTGCCGATGGTGACGGCAATGCCTGCGGTAAATCCGGTGACAACCGGATAGGGCACATAATTCACGAATTTACCCAGCCGCAGCATGCCAGCCGCAATAAGCGCGGCACCCGCCATAATCTGGCACCAGATCAGCCCATGCAGGCCGAATTTGGCGACGATGGGCGCGACGATGACCACAAAGGCCGCGGTCGGGCCGCTGACCTGCGTGGTTGAGCCGCCGAAAACAGCCGCGACGATACCGGCGACGATGGCGGTGTAAAGCCCGTGTTCGGGCGGCAGGCCGACGGCGATGGACAGCGCCATGGCGAGCGGCAGGGCAATCAGCGAAACGATAAGACCCGCCACCACATCCGCGCGCAGGGTTTGCAGATTATAAGTACGGAGGGTGGAGAGAAGGGCAGTTGCCAGCGGAAACGGGCGTTGCTTTGCGGGCATGGCGGTCGAAGGGCGGTGGGGCATGATATGGTCCGGAATGCGTCTTTATCAGGCGTAGAGCCAGAACAACTCCTTTCTTTGCTGTTTTTCAAAATCGTCGATGGCGTCTTCGTGCTCCAGCGTCAGGCCCACGGTATCAAGACCGCAGAGCAGACAATGGCGTTCGAAATCCGGTACGCTGAAGCGCAGCGTTTCGCCGCCTTCGATGCCGAGGGTTTGTTTTTCAAGGTCAATGGTGAACAGCTTTTTATCCGCCGCCGCCTGCATCAGCGGCGCGGTCTGTTCCTGCGGCAGCTCTAGCGGCAGGATACCGTGGCGATAGCATCCGGCGCGAAAGGTGCTGTCAAAACGCGCGGCGATGACAACGCGGATACCGAAATCGGCCAGCGCCCAGAACAGATGATCACCCGTGGCGTCATGGCCGAAAAAATCACCCGTCACCAGAATGGCGGATTTGCGCCATGCCGGCTGGTTGAGAATAAAGGCGGGGTTTTCGCGGCCATCCGCCGCATAACGCTGCGCGGCGAACAGAAATTTACCCAGCCCCGCGCGGCGCAGCGTCAGATGCGCATCGGCGGGCAATATGCTGCTGGCGGCAACCTGCGCGTCCGGCAGGGGGGCGGCGATACCTTTGATGGCGGTGAATTTTTCCATGCTCAGGCGCTCCTTGCCGCGTGATCGCCAAGGGTGATTTTGGCGTCATATGCCGCGTTTTCATCCGCGCGTAGACGTTCCCAGTATTCGCAGGCAAAAGCCCAGTCGCGGCCCGACGGTGCGTGCGGTTTTCCCTTCAGCCAATCGATGGTTTTGTCATCGGGCGCAATCACGGCGCCGAAAGGGGCGATGCCAAACAGCAGCGATGACAGGCGCAGGCGCGTCTGCATGTCCATCGCGGCAATGCCGCTGCCACCCAGTTCCAGCACATGGGCGCGCAGGGCGGGCAGACCCGCCTGCTGCACCAGTGCGGCCAGCAGGGTTTCCGGCGTTTGCGCGGCGAAGGCAGGGGTAATGTCGATATACATGACGGGTGCGGGCATCCGGCGCAGCGTCTGCGTGGCAAGCGCGTGTTCGCAGTCTCCGGCATCGCTGATAAAACAAACCGCGCCGATAGCGCCGAAGGCGGAAATATCCTCCCGCGCGCCGCAGAGAGTCATGCCGGGCTGCGCGATGCCGTCCGCCAGCTCGCCCGTTTCAAAACGCGCAAGGCGATATTCATGGGCATTCGCATCAAGTGTGTCCAGAAGCTTCGCGCGCACGGGGTTGCCTGCCGGCGCGTCCGCATGCGGGGCGAAGGTGGCTTCGGGCCTGCGCACATCACGGTGGGCAAGGCGCAGCCCGTCAAAAGCCTGTGCGCTGGTGTCGGTATGCACGATATGGCGGTCGATATAAACAATGGCCGCGCCGCCGCTATCCTGATGAACCAGATGGGCGCGCAAAATTTTCGCGTATGTGCCAAGGGAGTCTGACATGAGGCTTTCATCCTGCGCGGCAGGGAAATGGCTGTGGCGCTTTTGCTCCTCACAGCATAAGCCCGCGCGGCGGCGCGCGTCAATACAGCGGCACAAAGTCGCCGGATGTCACGGTTTTTGCGGTTTCTGCGCCTGCATCGCGTCGCCAATCGCATAAAAATGTCCGCCCGCGACATGGTGCAGGCTGCGCCATGCGGGGGCTGCCTGTTCATACAGCCAATGCCCGTCCTTGAAAATGCGCGTATCGGCATAAGCGGCGGTCACCTGACCGATGAAAAGGTCATAGGTGTTTTGGTTGTGCGGCTCGGGTATGACGTCGCACAGCAGCCATGCCGCGCATCCGGCAACCAGCGGTAATGTATCAGCGCCTGCGCGAAACAGCGTGACGCCACAGCGCGCCAGTTTGTCCGGCGTATCGGCAAGGCTCATGCTGCCGACGTCGTTTGTCAGTTGCAGCTGCGCCGCTGTCGGCACCTGAATGGCGAAGCGCCCGCTGTTTTCAATCAGCCCGCGCGTGCGCGTTGATTTGTCGATGACGACCGTCAGCTTGGGCGGTGAAAAATCCAGTGCGCAGCACCATGCCGCCGCCATGACATTGTCGATGCCTGCGTGCGATGCGGAAACCAATACCGTCGGTCCGTGATTGAGAAGCCGTGATGCTTTTTCAAGCGCCACGGGGGCGAAGGTTTCTGCGGTGGGATTGGGGGTGTTCATCTCTGTTCCTTGTGGTCTTCGGGCGGTTTCGGGCCAGCGTTCGGGCATAAAAAACCCCGCATCGCTGCGGGGTTTTTGGGAAGTCGGTCTTGCCGGAGAATTAAGCGTTGGCGGCTTTTTTCTCGACGGCTTTTTCTGCCGGTGCGTCAGCAGCGGATTCGGTATCGCGCAGGTCGCGCTCACGTTCTGCGATGCGGGCAGATTTACCGCTGCGGCTGCGCAGGTAGTACAGCTTGCCACGGCGGACAGAACCACGGCGGACCAGCTCGATGCTGTCAACGCTGGGGCTGTAGAGGGGGAATACGCGCTCGACGCCTTCGCCGTAGCTGATTTTACGGACGGTGAAGGTCGCCTGGATGCCTTTGCCGGCACGGCCGATGCACACGCCTTCGAAAGCCTGAATGCGGTGGCGCAGATCTTTGCCGCTGCCTTCAACGATTTTCACGTTGACGCGAACCGTGTCGCCGGGTTGGAATTCGGGGATTTTTTTCGCAGTTGCTTGCTGTTTTTCCAGCTGTGCCTGCTCGAATTTCTGAAGATCGTTCATGGTCTCTAGCCTTTTTCTTTTGTCGGAACCCGTCAAGTTCGGTCACGCATTTTTTCTAAACGGCGCGTGCCGGCGGTTCACCTTTTGTTATTACCGATAGGCCTGCAAACCCGCGAGTCTGCAGTGATGGGCGTGATTCATACAGAAAACCTCGGCCTATTTCAATATTTTATTCAGATTTCTTTGAAATTTCGAGGTATTTGGCAAACAGGTCGGGCCGGCGTTCCGCCGTCAGGCGTTCCGATTCCGCGCGGCGCCAGGCTTCGACCTTGGCATGGTGGCCGGAGGTAAGTACCTCAGGAACCTTACGAATAATCCCCTGCGGATCCTGCCATTCGGCGGGGCGGGTATAGTGGGGGTATTCCAGCAAATGGCGGGTGAAACTTTCCTCGCTATGGGTTTCCATATTTCCGACAACATCGGGCAGGAGCCGGATCACGGCATCCAGCAGAATCATCGCCGCCTGCTCCCCACCCGACAGCACGTAATCACCGAGGGATATCTCCTCCGCCCCGTAGGCGTCCAGCAGGCGCTGGTCGACCCCTTCATAGCGGCCGCAGAGGATGGTCAGGCGCGGCTCGCGCGTCAGCTCCTGCACCAGCGGCTGGGTCAGGGGTTTGCCGCGCGGGCTCATATATATAAAGCGGCCGAGGGGCTTGTGCGCCTCCAGCGTTTTTGACAGTACGTCCGGCTTCATCACCATGCCCGCGCCGCCGCCAAAGGGGGCGTCGTCGACCGTTTTATGCAGGTCTGTCGCATAGGCGCGCGGATTGACGGTATCGAAAGACCATATCCCCCGCTCGAGCGCTTTGCCCGACAGGCTTTGCCCCAGAAATCCCGGAAACATCTCGGGGAACAGGGTGACGATATGGGCGTGAAAGGGGGCTGTGTGGCGCAGGGTCATGATTGTCAAATTCGCATGGGGCGGCGGCGCGGTCAATCGTTGCGGGAGGGTTTGGCGGGCTTTGGCAGGATTGTTTATGTCTTTCGGCAGCGGATTAACAAACTGTTTACCTTCTCGATGTTATGGTTAGTCAACTGTTCAAGAAAGGGTAAGAATCATGGCATTTGGACCTGCTGCTTTGGGAAGTATCGCAAAAAAAACCCTCGGTCTTCTGGCCAATATCATTCCTTATGCCCTGAAAAAAACCGGCCTGCCCGATGACGTGGCGCAGGCGCTGGGCGCGAAGGGTAATTTTTGGGCGGGTGTCACGCTGGGTGCAGGCGCGGCGCTGCTTGGCGGCGGCATGCTGCTCGGGGCTTTGTCGGGCGGGGCGCTGGTCGCGCCGGGCTTGCTGGGCACGGTTCTTTTGAACGGCGTGGTGGCGGCAGCGGCAGTGACCGCGGGCGGCTTCCTGCTGCGCGAAACGGCGAAGGAGCTGGGCAGCAATCTGATGCAGAAAATCGGCCGCGCGCTTTTTGGCAAAATTTTCGGCACCGGCAACGAGCCGAAAGACCGCTACGCCGAACACCGCATCACCCCGCATATGATGCAGGCGGTGCAGGGCGTCTCCCCGCTCGCGGCGGCGAAGCTTAAACACAGATTTGCACAGGCAAAGGTGCGCAACCACAACATGATGCAGCGTCCGGCCTTCGTCTACGCCACGCCGAGAATGGGCATGGATATCCGTCTCTGATTTTCAGTATGTCACAAAAAACAGCGGCGGCCTTCGGGCCGCCGTTTTGTTTGCATGCGTGACTGCGTCATTTAATCCAGAAGCCCCGGCGGCGGGTCGATGGTGACGAAGCCGTCTTTGAGGTTGACGTCGGGCACGGCTTCATCGGTGAAGGGGACGTAGAAGCTGGCGCCTTTGATCGGGCGGATTTCGATGAGATCGCCCGCACCGAAATTGGCGACGTTGACGACCTTGCCCATCGGTTTGCCATCCGGCCAGCGGGCCGCAAGGCCGATGAGGTCGATGTGATAGAACGTGGCGTCGTCTTCGATATCGGGCAGGCGTTCGCGCGGAACATAAAGTTTGGTGCCGCGCAGTTTTTCCGCCGCGGTGCGGTCGGTGACGCCATCGATGTAGGCCAGATAAGTATTGCCGTGCTGCTGCACCTCAATCAGCTCGAACGAGCGTTTCTGCGCCGCGTCGCAAAACGGGGCATAGTCTATCAGGGCTTCGGGGGTTTCGCTGAAAACCATCAGCTTGACGGCCCCTTTGATGCCATGCACGCCGACAATTTCGGCCATCAGCACGAGATTGTCCTGCGTTTGAGACTCTGCACCCGTTTTGCGCACGGTCGAACCGGATCAGTCGAGCAAAAGCCGGCGGCCGATTATTCGGCTGCCGTTTCGCCAGCCTTGGCGGCTTTTTCTTTCGCGCGCTCGACGGCTTTGGCTTTCGGCTGGGATTTTTGCGGGTTGTTTTTCTGCGCAGGCATGGGGGCGAGGCCGGCCTTGCCAACGAAGATCGCAACGCGTTCGGTCATCTGCGCGCCGTTTTTGATCCAATGGGTGATGCGCTCGCCGTTCAGCTTCACGCGGTCTGCGTGTTCGCGCGGCAGCATCGGGTTGTAGGAACCTACTTTTTCGAGGAAGCTGCCATCGCGCGGATTGCGGCTGTCAGCGACAACGATGTGGTAGTAGGGCTTCTTTTTTGCGCCTGCGCGCGCCAGTCGGATTTTCAGCATAGTTTTTGTCTCCAGTTTTTTGATCCGGTTGCGTTGTTGTTTCACCCTGTCCGCACGCTGCAACCTGTGGCCGCGCGGGGGTATTTCTAAAAACCTATTTCTTGTTCTTTCCGCCGTTCAGCAAATTGCCGCCCTTGAGGAAATCGGGATTGTCGAACGGATTGGGGCCAAGCTCGCCCATGTCGGGGCCAAGCTGGTCTTGCATGTTCTTGGCCATTTCCTCGAACTCGGCCATATTGCCGCCGCCGAACAGCCCGCCCATGTTGCGCATCATGCCCTTGCCGCCCAGTTTCTGCATGCGCTTCATCATGGTCTGCATGTCCTGAAACTGTTTCAAAAGACGGTTGACGTCCTGCACCGACGTGCCCGAACCCTCCGCGATGCGGCGACGGCGCGAGGCGTTGAGGATATCCGGCTTCGTGCGTTCTTTGAGCGTCATCGACAGGATAATGGCTTCCTGACGTTTCAGGATGCTGTCGTCGATGTTGGCGTTTTCCATCATGCCCTTGAGCTTGCCCATGCCGGGCATGAAACCCATCAGGCCCGACAGGCCGCCCATTTTTTTCATCTGGCGCAGCTGCGTCAGGAAATCGTCAAGGTCGAATTTGCCCTTGGCCATTTTCTCGGCGACGCGCTTGGCTTCGTCGATTTCAATCGTCTCGACCGCTTTTTCGACCAGGCTGACAACGTCGCCCATGTCAAGGATGCGGCCCGCGATGCGCTTGGCGTCAAAGGCCTGCAGGCCATCCATGCCCTCGCCCGTGCCGAGGAATTTGATGGGCTTGCCCGTGATGCTGCGCATGGACAGCGCCGCGCCGCCGCGCGCATCACCGTCGATACGCGTCAGAACGATACCGGTGATGCCGATGCGTTCATTGAAATTCTTGGCCGTGTTGACGGCGTCCTGACCGGTCAGGCTGTCGGCGACCAGCAAGGTTTCGACAGGCTTCGCAAGGTCGCGCACGGCGGCCAGTTCATCCATCAGCGCATCGTCAATCGACAGACGGCCCGCGCTGTCGAGGATGAGCACGTCATACCCCTCCAGCTTCGCGGCTTTCAGCGCGCGCGCGGCGATGTCGACTGGTTTTTCACCCGCCACGATGGGCAGGCTGCCCGCGCCGGTTTTCTGTGCGAGGATTTCCAGCTGTTCCTGCGCCGCCGGACGATAGACGTCGAGCGAGGCGAGCAGCACCTTTTTGCGCAGCTTGTCTTGCAGGAACTTCGCCAGCTTGCCCGAGGTCGTGGTTTTGCCCGAACCCTGCAAACCGGCCATCAGGATGACGGCGGGGACGGGGACGTTCAGGTTGATGTCGCTGTTTTCATGGCCGAGGGTTTCGATCAGCGCATCATGCACGATCTTGATCACCTGCTGGCCCGGCTTGACGGCGCGCAGGACTTTTTCGCCCACGGCTTCGGCTTTGACTTTTTCAACGAACTCTTTGGCGACAGGCAGGGCGACGTCTGCTTCCAGAAGGGCAACGCGCACCATGCGCAGGGCTTCGGCGACATCGGCCTCGCTCAGGACGCCGCGCTTCAAAAGCCCGTCAAAAATGCCGCCAAGGCGGCCTGTCAAACTGTCGAACATCAACTGTTCTCCAATACTCAAAACATTTTTGCCCCAGTGAGCGTAAGTTCGCCGACTGGGGGACGCGGAGCGCAAAACCTTATCCATGTACGGATGAACGGCTTGACCGCAAAAACTGCGCTTTTATAGCGGCGTTATGGCCAAAGAGTCAAGTTTTAAGGATTTGGGCTGGCGAGAAGTGGGTGCGGTATCAAAATACCGTATCCGCTTGACGGCGCGACATATATATGTAATATATCGAACAAATCCACCAAGACGCCACAGGAATACCCATGTCCCACGCCTCGCGCCTGATAGATGCGGTCAAAGTCGACAACGATGTCGATGCCGCGCGCCGTGCGCTCAAGTCGGGAATCAGTCCCGATACCAAGGCAGGGATGGACCGCACGATGCTGTTTTTCGCAGCCGATAAAGGCAACAGGGAAATGGTGGAGCTGCTGCTGTCCTACAAGGCCAATCCCAACCATCTGGACGAAGAGGGCTTCGGCCCCCTGCATCAGGCCATTGCGGGGGGACATTTCGAGATTGCCGATATGCTCATCGCCGCCGGGGCCGATGTGAATGCCAAAGATCAATACGCCATGCTGGGCCTGACGCCCTTGCATATCGCCTTTAACGCGGATTTGCGCGAAGAGCGCACGGACCGGGTCATCTATATGCTCGAAAAAGGCGCGGACGACAGGCTGACCGATACGGCAGGCCGCACCGTCATGGCCACGGGGCGGGAGCGGGCGAGGCAATTCCCCTTCGCCGGTGAAATCATGACCCACATGCGCGAATGGCAACAGAACAAGGCCGACGCCCTTGTCGCGGCGGAACGTGCCGCCAAGGCCGCAGCCGAAGCCGCGATTGACAGCGCCGTCTATGGCGGCTTAAGTGCCGATACCAGTGTGCCCCGGCTGAACATCCGCCGCCGCACACCGCCAGCCCACTCCTAAGCGGCTGTTTTTTATCCAAAATATCTAAAAAATAGAATCGCCGGGCAGGGTTTGCGGCGTGTTCTGCGGCTATATGGCGCAGGGTATGTTTTTTTAAGTTATTGTTATTTAAGTAAATATTTTTAAAACAGATGATTTATGTTGACATAATGCCAGTATGGATATAAAACAATCGTGACGTATATAATTATGAAAATTTTAACGATTTACCCCATCCCCAAGAGAGAGTGTGTATGAACATGAATATCACCCCCAAGAAAATCCTCCTGTCTTTCACTGCGGCGGCAGCGCTTGTAACTGGCGCCAGCTCCTTCACCATTCTGGACGAAACAGAGCGCGGGATTGACTACCGCCTTGGTAAAATGGTGACCGAAAACGCGGGCGAGCTTCGCCAGCCGGGCTTTAGCCTGAAAACGCCGTTCTTCACCTCCGTGAAAAAAGTGGATGTCGCCCTGCAATCCCGCGACTACGAAAATGTTGAAACCTACACCAAAGATAACCAGGTCATCACGGCGAAGCTTTCCGTGATGTTCCGTATCCCGCAAGACAAGCTGGTTGAAATCTATAAAAACAACCCGGATTGGGAAGCGAAGCTGGAGCGCACCGTATTCGACGCCGCGAAAAGCGCGCTGGGTAAACAAGAAGCGCAAAACGTCGCGCAGAACCGCGAAGAAATCATGAAAGGCGTTACCGATGACACTAACCGTCAGGTAAAAAGCCTGCTCGGCCTTGAAATCGTCGCGGTCAAACTTCCCGACTTCAGCTTCGATGATGACTTCGAAAAATCCGTTGCCAGCGCGGCACGCTCTAAAGCTGACCTGAACCGTAAAGAGACGGAGCTGGAACAGCAGCGCGTTGAAAAACAGAAAACCATCGTCGATGCCGAAGCGAAAAACGAATCTGCCAAACTGGCTGCCGACGCTGAAGCCTATCGCCTGCAAAAAGAAAAAGAAGCGGAAGCAAAAGGTAAACTGGCGCTGGCCGAAGCCGAAGCGAAAGGTTTCAGCCAGATCGTTCAGGCGATTGGCCGCGAAAACATCGACACCTACCTCAAAACCAGCAAATGGGATGGTGCCGAGCCGCAGGTTCTGGGCGGTGGTTCGACCATCGTGGATGTACGCGGGGCCGCTGCGGCGACCAAGCGTGCACCTGCCGCACCTGCACCGGCTGCACCCAAGTAACAAACGGGTTAATGTCACAGAAACGGCCCTCCTTCGCGGGGGCCGTTTTTGTTTGGGGGTTTCACCGCACCGCCGCCTGTGCTACATACGGCGCATGTGGTGGTATCCGGATAGATTTTTACGCAAGGTTCCGTATTTGCAGCAGCGCGCGCAGGTGATGCAGCGCGTACGCGATTTTTTTACTGCGCGCGGCTATCTGGAGGTGGAAACCCCCGCCTTGCAAACCGCACCCTGCATGGAGCCGCATATTCAGGCTTTTAAAACCGAACTCGTCAGCCCCGATATGCAATCGCGCCGCACGCTGTATTTGCATACCAGTCCGGAATTCGCGATGAAAAAACTGCTGGTCGGGGGCTTGCCGAAAATTTTCCAGCTGGCGACGGTGTTTCGCAATGCCGAAGGATCCGGCTGGCACAGCTCCGAATTTTCAATGCTGGAGTGGTATCAGACCGGCATGGATTACAAGGATATGATGGATGAAACCGCGGACCTTGTGCGCCATGCGGCGGGGGCGGGCAACGTGCTGCGCGCGAATGGCAAAACCTGCGACCCGCATGCGCCGTGGGAAAAAATCACCGTGGTCGATGCCCTGCGTCAATATGCGGGCGTGGATATAGCGGCGCATCTGGGCGACCTTGAACATATCCGCGCCGAAGCTGCGCGCATCGGCGTTTATACATCGCCGCAGGATGATTGGGATAACGCGCTTTTGAAAATCCTCATGGACAAGGTAGAGCCGCACCTCGGCATGACCGTGCCCACGGTTATTTACGATTATCCGGTATCCATGGCGGCGCTGGCGCGGCCCAAACCGGAAGATCCGCGCTTCGCCGAGCGTTTCGAGGTTTATGTCTGCGGCATCGAACTTGCCAATGCCTTCGGCGAGCTGACAGACGCCCGCATGCAGCGCGCGCGGTTCGAGCATGACGTTGCGCAGCGCAAACGCATTTACGGCGATGACTACCCTGTGGATGAAGACTTTCTCAAAGCCATCGAATACGGCCTGCCGATGTCGAGCGGCAATGCCCTGGGCCTTGACCGGCTTGTGATGTTGATCACGGGCGCGGAAAATATAGATCTGGTGCGCGCGGCGCCTGTGTAATATTCATGCCGCGCATAGCAAAAAGCCCCGCCGGAAACGGCGGGGCTTTTGTTTGGACGGAGGGTTTTATTATTCCTTGCCCAGATAGATGTCCATGATTTTATCGAGCATCTTGAGCGATTCCTCGCGCGGGCGCTGGAAGCAGTTACGGCCGATGATGGAGCCGTTACCGCCGCCTTCGTAAATCGCGCGGGCATCGTCATACACGCTGTTTTCATCCTTGGTCGCACCGCCCGAAAAGACGACAAGACGGCGGCCGTTGAAGCTGCACTGCATGATGTGCTTCACGCGCTCTGCCTGCGTACCGATAGCGATTTTCTGGCTTTCGTAAACCTTTTTGGCTTCCGGCAGTTCCAGATGGTCGGTCGGCAGTTTGACCTTGATGATATGCGCGCCCAGAAGCGCTGCCATATGCGCGCCGTAGGCGATGGTGTCAATCGCGGTTTCACCGTCTTTGGAAATGCTCGGCCCGCGCACATAAGACCACATGACGGTGGCGATGCCATAGGCTTTCGCTTCTTCGGACAGCTCGCGGATTTCTTCTTGCTGTTCCAGCATATATTCGGAACCCGGATAGATGGTAAAACCGATACCCGAGCAGCCCAGGCGCAGCGCATCTGCAATAGAGGCGTTGACCGACTGGTCTTTCGCCGAAATCAGGCTGTTCGACGAGTTCATTTTCAAAATCAGCGGGATCTGGCCGGCGAAGGTATCCGCGCCTGCCTCGAGTGCGCCCAGCGGCGCCGCATAGGCGTTGCAGCCGGAATCAACCGCCAGCTGATAGTGGTAGTGCGGGTCATAGGCGGCAGGGTTGATGGCAAAGCTGCGCGCGGGGCCATGCTCGAAGCCCTGATCGACAGGCAAAATCACCATTTTGCCTGTACCGGCCAGTTTACCGTGCATCAGCATGCGGGCGATATTCGCCTTGGTGCCCGGATTGTCGCTTTCGTAGTACGACAGGATTTCTTTTACTTTTGCGGTCATGTGCATGATGTGTGTTCCTTTCCGGCCGGATTATTTCAGTTTCGCCATGGCGACGGCGGTATCCGACATGCGGTTCGAGAAACCCCATTCGTTGTCATACCAGCTCATGACGCGCACGAAGCGACCGTCGATGACTTTGGTTTCTTTGAGCGCGAAGATGGACGAATGCGGGTCGTGGTTGAAATCGCTCGACACTAGCGGCTCGCTATAGGTGCCAAGGATGCCTTTCAGCGCGCCGTTCGATGCTTCGATGATCGCGTTGTTGATTTCCTCGACCGTCGTGTCGCGTTTGGCGGTGAATTTGAAATCAACCAGCGAGACGTTCGGGGTCGGGACGCGGATGGCGGTGCCGTCCAGCTTGCCCTTCAGCTCCGGCAGCACAAGGCCGACAGCTTTCGCCGCGCCCGTGGAGGTCGGGATGATGTTGGCCGCCGCCGCGCGCGCGCGGTGCAGGTCCTTGTGCATCGTATCGACCGTGTTCTGGTCGCCGGTGTAGCTGTGGATGGTGGTCATGAAGCCACGCTCGATGCCGATGGTTTTGTTCAGCACATAGGCAACAGGCGCAAGGCAGTTCGTGGTGCAGGACGCGTTCGAAACGACCAGATGGTTCGCGGCCAGCTTGTCATGGTTCACGCCATAAACAACCGTGATGTCTTCGTCGGTTGCGGGGGCGGAAATCAGCACTTTTTTCGCGCCGGCGGCGATGTGTTTCATCGCGTCGTCTTTTTTGGTGAAAATGCCGGTGCATTCAAAGGCGATATCCACGCCATGCGCGCCCCAGGGCAGTTTGGTCGGGTCACGTTCCTGCACCATGGCGATTTCGTGGCCGTTCACGACCAGTTTGCCGTCGGATGCTTTCACATCGCCGGGGAAGCGGCCATGCACGGTGTCGTATTTCAGCAGGTGCGCGTTGGCTTCGGACGTCGCGAGGTCGTTGATAGCGACGACGGTGACATCGTTGCGGCCGCTTTCCATGATGGAGCGCAGCACAAGGCGGCCGATACGGCCAAAGCCGTTAATGGCGATTTTGACGGTCATGATTTTTCCTTTCACTCTCTATTGTTCTGTCCTGCCGCGCTTTGTCCTGCAGGGGCAGGGCGGCTGTGGCGGCTTCGAAGGAGGGAATAAATCCGCCCCGGTCTCTCCTTCGCGGAGACGGGGCGGCTTGTTGTTATTTCAGTCGTTCTTTCACCGCATCGACGATGTGTTTCGGCGTGATGCCGAAATGCTCGTACAGTTCCTGATACGGCGCGCTTTCGCCGAAGCTCTTCATGCCGATGAAAATGCCTTCGGGGCCGATGATGGCATCCCAGCCATGACGCACCGCGGCTTCAACCGCGACATGCAAGGAAGAGCCATCCGTCAGCTTGCGGCGGTAGTCCTCGCTTTGCTGCGCGAACAGCTCCAGCGTCGGGGCGGAAATCACGCGGGTGGAGATGCCTTCGCTCTCCAGTGTTTTTTGCGCGTTCATCGCGATTTCGATTTCGGAGCCCGTCGCCCAGAGGGTGACAGCCGGGTCAGCCGAAGATGCTTCGGACAGGATATACGCGCCCTTGGCCGACAGGTTTTCGTCGGTGTATTCCTTGCGCACCAGCGGCAGGTTCTGGCGCGTCAGCACCAGCACGCTCGGCCCCGTGGTGTGGTTGAGCGCGATTTGCCACGCTTCGGCCGTTTCCACGACGTCGGCGGGGCGCAGGACCAGCACGTTCGGAATGCAGCGCAGCGCCGCGACATGTTCCACCGGCTGGTGGGTCGGGCCGTCTTCGCCAAGGCCGATGCTGTCATGGGTCATCACGTAAATCACACGCTGTTTCATGAGCGCGGAGAGACGGATGGACGGGCGGCAATAATCCGTGAAGCTCAGGAACGTGCCGCCATAGGGGATAAGGCCCTTGTGCAGCGCGATGCCGTTCATAGCCGCGGCCATCGCATGTTCGCGCACGCCGTAGTAGATATAGGCGCCGCGGTAGTTTTTCTTCTCGACGATGCCCATGTCCTTGACCAGCGTCAGGTTCGAACCCGTCAGGTCGGCGGAACCGCCAATCAGCTCCGGCAGCGCGGGGACAAGCGCTTCCAGCACTTTGCCCGATGCGGCGCGGGTGGCGATTTTCGGTGCTTCGGCGGTCATTTTCTTTTTGAAATCGCCGATGACGGCAGCAACTTCGGCGGAAACGTCGCCTTTCAGCATGCGGTCGAAAATGGCGCGGGCGCGGCCGTCCATTTTATCCAGACGCGCCTGCCAGTTCTTGCGGTCGCTCTGGCCGATGGCGCCGACGGACAGCCATGCGGCGCGGATATCTGCGGGAATATCGAACGGGCCGTGGCTC
This sequence comes from uncultured Micavibrio sp., assembly GCA_964551435.1. Taxonomy (GTDB): domain Bacteria; phylum Pseudomonadota; class Alphaproteobacteria; order Micavibrionales; family UBA2020; genus UBA2020. The sequence continues at coordinate 36,168 of CAZKBS010000012.1, read as the reverse complement.
CAGCCCAGATTTTTGCGCGCGCCGGCGATTTCCTCGTCACCGAGGGGCGAGCCGTGGGAGGACGACTTGCCTTCCTTGGTCGGCGCGCCGAAGCCGATTTTGGTTTTGCAGCAGATGATGCTCGGCTGTTTTTCGTTCAGCTGTGCGGCGGCGATGGCTTTGGCAATCGCATCGGGGTCGTGGCCGTCTACACTGAAAACTTCCCAGCCGTAGGCTTCGAAACGCTTCGGCGTATCGTCGGTAAAGCTCAGCGACGTCGGGCCGTCGATGGTGATGCCGTTGTCATCGTAAAGCACAATCAGGCGGCCAAGGCCGAGGTGGCCGGCGAGGGAGCAGGCTTCATGGCTGATGCCTTCCTGCAGGCAGCCGTCACCGGCGATGACATAGGTGAAATGGTTCACAATGTCGGTGCCGAAGCGGGCATTCATCAGACGTTCGGCAAGGGCGAAGCCGACGCCGTTTGCGATACCCTGACCGAGCGGGCCCGTTGTGGTTTCGATGCCAAGATCCTGCATCACTTCGGGGTGGCCGGGGGTGAGGCTTTTCATCTGGCGGAAATTCTTGATTTCATCCAGCGTCATTTTTTCGTAGCCCGTCAGGTGCAACAGGGCATAGAGCAGCATGGAGCCGTGACCGGCGGAGAGAATGAAACGGTCGCGGTCGGGCCACGTCGGGTTCGACGGGTCGAATTTCAGGAACTTGCTGAACAGCACCGTGGCGACATCGGCCATGCCCATCGGCATGCCGGGGTGGCCGGAATTCGCTTTTTGCACGGCATCCATCGAGAGGGCGCGCAGGGCATTGGCCATGTCCTTGTGCGTGACGGTTTGCGGGGTTTCGGCGGCGGCTGTCTGGATGGCGGTCATGCGGGGCTCCTCAGATGCGGGCGGGATGCAGAAAAATCCACTCGCACAATGCCTTTTCCACGCTGATGCGTCAATCATCGATGCGGGGCGCGGGGATAAAACGCGTGGTTTTATTGACATAAGTGCGGCAAAACGCAGGAATCTTGCGCGGCTGGATATTGCGGCGCGCATACATATTTTGTTTAATCGGAAACACGCACGGCAGAGGGAAAAATATGGCCTCCAGACGTCCCGATTTCAAAAACATGGACCCCGCCGATATCCGCCGCGGGATATCGGATCTGAACCGCGACATCCGCGATCTGCGCAAACAGATGAACAAAGCGACCGGCAAGTTCTTTTTGGGGCAGGCGGCAGCTGTTGGCGTCGGCGTGCCCGCGACCATGCTGGTCCCGCCGCTGGGGCTGGGGATTATGGCGGCAGGGATGCTGCACGGTACCAAAAAAACAGCGGAAACCTCGATTTTACGGGCGCGTCTGGCCGAGGCTGAGTCCTTGCGTGCCAGTTTCAAAACCGTCTGGCGGGCCCGTCCGGGCCGTCCGTTTCACGACATTGATGCGCGTAACCGCCGCGAATCCGAACGCCGCGCGCAAAAAGAGCGCGATAAAATCCTGCGTGAATACGGCAAGCGTTTCGGTTTCCGCCCGCCCAAATAGGCAGCCGGTTTTTTCAAAATTCTAAATCCAGATATTAAAACCGCACGCCCAGCGTGACGGTGCCGAAGATATCACCCTTGTCCTGTTCATCGAATTCGGGCGTGCGGTAAATGAGCGCGTAGCTAAGGCGCGTGCGGCCATAGGTGAGCGCAAGCCCCGCCGTGGCATCGCCGACTAGATAGTTTTTATCAACGCTGTGGCTGTCGGTGAATGTATTGCCATCCAGAAAGATATTCCGCCCGACAAGGCGTCCTTCCAGTCCGCCGAACAGATACCAGCTGAAGGTATTTTCCGGCACTACAAACGCGCCGGTGCCCGGCATGGCGGGGCGTACGCGCACGGGCGTGTCCTGAAAACGTCCCTCGTAGGGGGTCAGGTAAAAGGTCACGCCGGTATTGGCGTAGGTATAGATATTGCCGATGGTCGCGCCGATATAGGGCGTCGCGCCCGCATTCCAGCCCAGCGCCTCGAGGGCGTAGCGCTCGCGCCAGCTGCGTTCCCACGACAGCATCAATCCGGGTTCGTTCTTCAGCTGGTGCCGCCAGCCTTTGGGCATCGGGGAGTCCGATACGTGGCGGTGAATGAATTTCTGTACCTGTTCGCCCAGCGCCGCGGGGCCGACGATGCCCACGGTGGCTTCCAGACTGTCGATGTGGTTTTTGGTCACGCTGACAAGTCCGGCCGAACCATACAGGAACGCGGCCCACGGGCGGTCGTCTTTTTGTTCGGCGGCGATTTTGATATCGCTCGGGGTATAAAGGTTATGCCCCAGCGACCATGACACGCTGGTCGTTTCGTTGATGGAAAACGTCGGTACCATGCGGTCAACGGCATGGAAAAAATCCGGCACGGCTGTGCCAAGGTCAAAATAGGTGACGCGCGCGCCGTTGGTATAATTGCGGTCGGTGCCGCCGCCATAGAGGTCGTTTTCCGAATTGAATGTCAGGAAACGCTCGTTCGGCATTTTGCGGATTTGCTGCGTCAGTTCGGTTTGCAGCGTGGGTTCGGTCGCTTCGGTGGTGCCGGTAACGACAGTGGCGGGGCCAGCCTTTTCGGCTTCTTCTTGCGCCTTTGCCTCGGCGCGTCTGTATTGTTCCACCGCCGTTTCGGCGCGCTGGACGGAAAGCCCCTCTGCCCGCGCGGACGGCGGGCAGACAAAGCACATCAGACAAAATGCGGCGAAGGTACCCCTCAGGCCCTTCATGCCGCCTTGTCCATGTAGCTTTCAATCGGCGGGCAGGCGCAGACAAGGTTGCGGTCGCCGGCCACATGGTCGATGCGGTTGACGGGCGGCCAGTACTTGTCCTGCGCGACGAAGGGGGCGGGGAAGCCGCCCTTGGCGCGGTCATACGGGCGCTGCCAGTCGTCGCCCGCGACATCGGCCAGCGTATGCGGCGCCATATGCAGCGGGTTTGCGCCCTGCGGCCATGCGCCTTTTTCGATTTGCGCGATTTCTTCGCGGATCACGCGCATGGCGTGGACGAAGCGGTCGAGTTCGGCCTTCGATTCAGACTCTGTCGGCTCGATCATCAGCGTGCCGGGAACGGGGAAAGACATCGTGGGCGCGTGGAAGCCGAAATCCATCAGGCGCTTGGCGATATCATCGACGCTGACATGCGCCGTATCCTTGAAGCCGCGGGTATCGAGGATGCATTCATGCGCGACAAACCCGTTTTTGCCGACATACAGGGTTTCGTATTCCCGCGCGAGGCACTTGGCGACATAGTTCGCGTTCAGAATGGCAACCTGCGTCGCGCGCTTGAGCCCTTCGGAGCCCATCAGCGTGATATAGACCCACGAAATCGGCAAAATAGCCGCTGAGCCCCAGGGCGCTGCGGAAATCGGCCCGATGGCCTGTTCGCCGCCGACGCCGCTGCGCAGCGGGTGGCCGGGCAGGAACGGCGCCAGATGCGACGCGCAGCCGATGGGGCCCATGCCCGGACCGCCGCCGCCATGCGGAATGCAGAAGGTTTTATGCAGGTTCATGTGCATGATGTCCGCGCCGAACTTGCCGGGGCAGGCAAGACCGACCAGCGCGTTGAAATTCGCGCCGTCCATGTAAACCTGACCGCCGTTCTGGTGAATGATGTCGCAGATGACGCGGATTTCCTCCTCGTACACGCCATGCGTGGAGGGATAGGTCACCATCAGCGCGGCCAGCGTATCTTTGTACTGCTCGGCTTTCGCCTTCAGGTCGGCGACGTCGATGTTGCCGCTCTCGTCACATTTGACGATCACGATGTCCATACCCGCCATAGCGGCAGAGGCAGGGTTCGTTCCGTGCGCGGAGGAGGGGATAAGGCAGATGTTCCGCTGCGTATCGCCGCGGCTTTGGTGATAGGCCTGAATGACCAGAAGCCCCGCATATTCACCCTGCGAGCCGGCATTGGGTTGCAACGATACGGCGGCAAAGCCGGTGAGCGCGCAGAGTTTTTTCTCAAGGTCTTTCAGCATCAGCTGATAGCCTTCGGTCTGGTCGGCGGGCGCGAAGGGGTGGATGTTGGCGAATTCCGGCCATGTAATCGGAATCATCTCTGCCGTTGCGTTCAGCTTCATGGTGCAGGAGCCGAGCGGGATCATCGAGCGGTTGAGCGCGATGTCTTTATGTTCCAGATGGCGCAAATAACGCAGCATTTCGGTTTCGCTGTGGTACATATGGAACGTCGGGTGTGTCAGAAACGCGCTGGTGCGCTGGAGTGCAGGCGGAATCATCGCATCCGTCTGCGCATCGAGGCTTTCGACGCTGAATGGCAGCGCGCTCTTGCCTGCAAAAATCTGCCACAGCGTGAAAACTTCGGCGCGGGTGGATTTTTCATCCAGCGAAACGCCGATGCGGCCATCGCCGAAATCGCGCAGGTTGATGTTATATTCCTGCGCGCGGTTCAGGATATCCTGCGCCTGTGCCTGCGCGTCAATCGTGAGCGTATCGAAAGCGGTGGCATTCTCGATGCTGAAGCCGAGGTTTTCAAGACCCGCCGCCAGAACCGTGGTCAGACGATGCACGCGGCGCGCAATCGTGCGCAGGCCTTCGGGCCCGTGCCAGACGGCATAAAAACCCGCGATATTGGCGAGCAGAACCTGCGCGGTGCAGATGTTGCTGGTCGCTTTTTCGCGGCGGATATGCTGTTCGCGCGTTTGCAGCGACAGGCGATAGGCCGTGCGGCCTTTGGCATCTACAGACACGCCGACGATACGGCCGGGGGCGGAGCGTTTATATTCGTCGCGCACGGCGAAAAACGCGGCATGCGGACCGCCGAAACCCAGCGGCACGCCAAAGCGCTGCGAGGAGCCGAATACGATATCCGCGCCCCATTCGCCCGGCGGCTTCAGCAGCGTGAGTGCGAGAAGGTCCGTCGCGACGGCAACAACCATGCCTTTGGCATGGGCTTTTTCAGCAAACGCCGCGTAATCATCGACGCTGCCCGTGGTGGTCGGGTATTGCAGCAGCAGCGCGAAGCCGTCTTTTTCAACCAGTTCTGCCGGTGTACCGGTCACCACGCGGATGCCCAGCGGCGCGGCGCGGGTTTCGATGACGGCAATGGTTTGCGGGTGGCAATCGCTGCTGACAAGGAAAGTGTCGCTTTTGCTGGTGCCGACGCGCTGCGCCAGCGTCATGGCTTCGGCGGCGGCGGTGCCTTCGTCCAGCATCGAGGCATTGGCAAGCGGCATCGCCGTCAGATCCATCACCATCTGCTGGAAATTGATCAGCGCTTCAAGGCGGCCCTGGCTGATTTCCGGCTGATAGGGCGTGTAGGCGGTGTACCAGCCCGGATTTTGCAGCACGTTGCGCAAAATCACGTTCGGCGTCAGCGTATCGTAATACCCCGTGCCGATCAGCGAGCGGCAGACGCGGTTTTGCTGCGCCATGCCCATCAGCTCGTCGAGGGCTTCGTGCTCTGTCATCGCCTCGCCCGTAACAGGCGCGGATTTTTCAAGAATGGCGGCGGGTACGGCGCGGGCCGTCAGCTCGTCAAGGCTGGCGGCGCCGACGACCTTCAGCATCTCGGCGATATCCTTGTCGCCCGGGCCGATATGGCGGCGGATGAAGTCTTCTTTTTGCTCAAGCTCGCTGATGCTGTATTTCATGGTCGTGTCCGCCGTTCGTATGTGCAGATAGGATGTTATTAAAGGCTGTCGGTGAAGGCTTTATAGCCCGCTTCGTCTTTCAGCGACGACAGTTCGCCTGCATCGCTGATTTTGATTTTATAAAACCAGGCGGCGCCGTGCGGGTCGCTGTTGACCAGCGCGGGATCGTCGGCGAGGGCCTGATTGACCTCGGTAATCTCGCCGGAAACGGGGGAGTAAATCTCGCTCGCCGATTTCACGGACTCGACCACGCCAGCCTGACCGCCTTTGGCGACGCTACTGCCGACTTTCGGCAGTTCGACATAAACGACGTCACCCAGCGCCTTTTGCGCGAAATCGGTAATGCCGACGGTGCCGATGCCGTTTTCGATTTTGATGTATTCGTGGTCTTCGCTGAACAGAACCTGCGTCATGATGATTTAATCCTTTTTATAGTTTTGCTTGATGAAGGGGGTGGCCGCAACCGCGCAGGGGCGGGGCGTGCCGCGCACCAGCGCTTCGACGGCGGTGCCGTTTTTGGCGTGGGCGGTATCAATATAACCCATGGCGACGGGCGCATCGGCGGTGGGGCCGAAGCCGCCGCTGGTGACCACGCCGATTTTCTTGCCGCCCAGATGAATCTCGGTTCCCTCGCGCACGGGGGCCTTGCCTTCGGGACGCAGGCCGACGCGCAGGCGCGGCGTGCCTTCGGCCAGCTGTTTCAAAATCACATCCGCGCCGGCAAAATTCGCTTCCTCGCGGCGGCGCTTGGCGATGGTCCATTTCAAATTGGCCTCGACGGGGGTGGTGTTTTCGTCAAGGTCGTGACCATAGAGGCAGAGTCCGGCTTCGAGGCGCAGGCTGTCGCGCGCGCCAAGGCCGATGAGTTTTACGTCATTATTTGCCAGCAATTCGCGCGTGAAAGTTTCGGCAAAAGCGGCGGGGAGAGAGATTTCGTAGCCGTCTTCCCCCGTATAGCCGCTGCGGCTGATGAACAGCGGCTGTCCTTTGTAAACGGTTTTGAACGAGGTCATGAAAAACAGGCGTGCGGCATCGGGGATCAGCGCGGCCAGCGCGGCTTCCGCCTTCGGGCCTTGCAGCGCGACCAGTGCGCGTTCGCCCAGATATTCCAGTTCGGTTTCATGGCCGATTTTGCTGCGGATATAGGCGAAGTCTTTATCTTTGCAGGCGGCGTTGACGACAATATAAAGCGTGCGCTCGTCCCAGCGGGTGACCATCAGGTCATCGACGATGCCGCCCTTGTCGTTCAGCAAAACGGTATAGCGCATTTGTCCTGCGCTCAGCCCTGCGATATCGCCGGGGACGATTTTTTCAAGCGCGCGCGCCGGATCCGTCGTTTGCGAGGTCAGGATTGCCTGCCCCATGTGCGACACGTCGAAAAGGCCGGCAGCGGCGCGGGTATGCAGGTGTTCTTTCAAAACGCCCATGCCGTCGTATTGCACGGGCATGTCATAGCCGGCGAAAGGCACCATTTTACCGCCCAGCGAGAGATGCAGGGCGTAGAGGGGTGTTTTATGGAGAATACCTGCCGGTTTGTCACCGGATTTTACGGCCGCGTTTTCCAAAGCAGTGTCCTTTCATGACGTTACATGCCATCAGCACCGCCCCGCTCTGTCTTTGAGACCTGAGAGTTTTCACCGGCGGCGCCCTGTCTATCTATATTGTCAGGCGGGGTGCCTACGGCTTGCTCCTTCGGTGCGTTCCAATCGTGGAGCGCTTTCCAGAGACGCTTGGGCATTCCGGGAGGATGCCCTGCCGTGCGGTCCTTTTGCCTGAGAGTTTCCGGGGTGGTTGCTCCTTCGGCGCCGGACGAATCCGGTCTCTCCCGCGCGGCTTGTCGCTTGTGAGGTTGACAGTAATGCGTCTTATTCTAAAGTCAACTGACGCAAAATGTGGGTAAGGGAATAAATATGGTAAAAGAAAAGAGCTCTCCCCCGATGATCGCGGCAGAAGACAGCGCCTGGACGTCGACGGTATCGACCTACGCGCTCGGGTTCATGGTGGTGTGCACCGTGGTCTATCTGCTGACGGTATCGGCGGCGATTACCATTCCTTTCGTGATTGCGGTTTGCGTCTGGTATCTCATCAATGCGATTGCCCGCGGGCTGTCGCGCCTGCCGGTGGGCGGTGGGGCGCTGCCGCGTTCGGTCTGCCTTGTGGTTTCCATCCTGTTTCTGGCAGGGGGGCTGTGGTCGGTCATCGACCTCATCAGCCGCAGCGCGGCGGAGGTGGTGCGCGAAGCGCCGCATTATCAGGCCAACCTGGAGCGGATGCTGCCCAAGATCCTGCATATGCTCGGTTTTGATACAGAGGTGAAAGTGCAGGATATCCGCGAATATTTCAACCTGACGTTCATCATCACGGCGCTGGCGAAAACCTTTTCGGGTATCGCGGGCAAGGCGATGGTGGTGACGTTCTATACGGGTTTTTTGCTGTACGAACAAAAATTCTTCAATCGCAAAATCATCGAAATGATTGAAGACCCTGAAACCGAAACCAACGTGCGCCGCATCCTGCGCAATATCGATATCAGCATCCAGCACTATGTGTGGGTCAAGGCGCTGGTCAGCGTACTGACGGGGATTCTGGTTTATGCCTTCCTGACGCACAGCGGCGTCAATTTCAGCAAGTTCTGGGGACTGATGGCGTTTGTGCTGAATTTCATTCCCTATATCGGCTCTTTGCTGGTGATTGTGCTGCCGTCGATGATTGCGCTTATTCAGTTCGGCGATATGTCGATGTTCCTGTCCGTTCTGATTGGCTTGAGCGTGATACAGTTCGCCTTCGGCGGCTTCCTTGAGCCGCGCCTGATGGGCCGCAGCCTGAACCTGAGCCCCATCATGATTATCTTCTCGCTCGCGGCGGGCTGGATGATCTGGCGTGTGCCGGGGCTGTTTCTCGCGGTGCCCATTCTGGTGATGATTACCATCACCCTGTCGCAGTTTGCACATACCCGCCCGTTTGCGGTGCTGCTGACCAAAACCGGACGGCTGGAGCTGGTGGATGATACATCCCCCCTGCCGCCGGCGGGGGATGATCCGGACAAACCGGACGTGAAGCAAAAAGCAAAAACAAAAACCGCCGCACGCAAGAAAGGCGGCGCAGCATGACCACCCCGATGACGGATACCGCCGCCATGGCGACACCCGCGCGCCGCGCTTTTTCCGCTGCCAGCGCCTTTATGCTGGGGTTTCTGGCGCTGGTGTTGTTTATCTATGTGTGCAAGGTCGCGAAGGAAATCATGATCCCCTTCGTGATTGCCTTTTTTCTCTGGTATCTCATCAATGCGGTCGCGCGGGTGCTGGGTGTGCCGCGTATATGGCGCGGGCGGCCGCTGCCGCGCGGTGTGCGGACCTTTCTGTCTGTGGTCATGCTGAGCATACTGATTTTTGTCGTAGGCTCGCTGGTGCGTGACAATATTGATCAGGTCGTGCACGAGGCGCCGAAGTTTCAGGAGAGTTTCGAGAAGATGCTGGCCGACGGCGCCGGGCGCCTTGGCATCGAAAACGTGCCGTCCTTTGCCGAACTGGTGGAGCTGGCCAAGAAGCATATGGACATCGGCGAGGTCATGAGCGGTTTTGCCAGCCTGCTGACAAATCTGGCCAGCCGTACCTTTGTGATTGTGGTTTTCATCGGGCTTTTGCTCTACGAACAGCGGTTCTTCGCCTATAAAATGCGCCGCATGGTGCGCGGACGCACGGCGGCGGCGCAGTGGCACAAGGTGTTCCGCGTCATCGACGTCAAAATCCAGCGTTATGTGGGCGTGAAGGCCTTCGTCAGCGCGCTCGACAGCTTTTTGACCTTCCTGATCCTCAGCATGTTCCGCGTCGATTTTGCGATGTTCTGGGGCATCATGGCGTTTTTCCTGCATTTCATTCCTTATGCAGGGTCTTTCGTGGCGATTTCGATGCCGGTTATTATCGCGCTGATCCAGTTCGGCGATCTGGGCACGACGCTGATGGTGCTGGCGGCGCTGTGCACGTCGCATGCGTTCCTTGGTCATATTCTTGACCCGTATCTGATGGGCAATAACCTGAACCTCAGCCCGATTTTTATTATTTCCAATCTGGCAATGTGGGGGATGATCTGGGGCGTGCCGGGCATGTTCCTTGCCATTCCCATTCTGGCGCTGGCCTCCATCACGCTGTCGCAGTTTAAAACCACGCGCCCGCTGGCCGTGATGCTGTCGAAAACCGGAGAACTTGAGAAAAAACACAAGCCAGCCGCCGGATAAACACCGCGCCAGCGCGCATAAAAAAAGCCCGGCAATGCGATGCCGGGCTTTTTTGCGGGCAGGGTCTTAGCCGAAACGCGGCGGCTTCGGCGGTTTGTTGCCGCCCTGCTTGTTTTCATTCGCGGCAGCCTTCGCTTTTTCTTCGGCGACCAGCGCTTTTTTATCGGGTTTGCCAATCATGGTTTTGGGCAGCGCATCGCGCTGTTCGACCAGTTTGGGCATTTCGTAGGGGGCCAGACGGTCTTTCAGATATTCCGTCAGTTCCTTCTGGTCCATCTTCTGGCCTTCTTTGAGCACAACGAAGGCTTTGACCGTTTCACCGCGATAATCATGCGGCACGCCGATGACGATGGCTTCGGAGACTTTGGGATGCGTCATGATGGCTTCTTCCACTTTACGCGGGAAGACTTTCATGCCGGAGGCGTTGATCATGTCCTTGATGCGGTCGACGATGAAAATATAACCGTCTTCATCCACATACCCCACATCGCCGGTGCGGAAGAAACCATCCTTGTCCATGACTTTCTCGGTTTCTTCGGGGCGGTTCCAGTAGCCTTTCATCACCTGCGGGCCGCGCAGGCAGATCTCGCCTTCCATTTTAATCGGCTGGGTCTGGTCGGGGAATTGCAGGTTGGTGATTTTAACTTCCGTTTTCGGCACAGGCATACCGATGGAATTCAGTTTTTTCTCGCCGAATACGGGGTTGGCAATCGCCAGCGGCGCGGTTTCCGACAGGCCGTAACCTTCGACCAGTTCAAGGCCGGTCAGTTTTTTGAAGCCGTTCATGACGTTTTCGTTCAGCGCCGCACCGCCCGACATGCAGACTTTCAGCGAGCTGAGATCGTATTTCTTCACGTCCTTGCAATCGATGATGGCCTTATACAGCGTGGGCACGCCCGCGAACATCGTGGGTTTTTCCTTGTCGATGGTCTTGAGCGTTTCCTTGAGGTCGAATTTCGGCAGCATCACCAGCTCCGCGCCGATATGCAGCGACATGTTCATTTGCACGGTCATGCTGAAGACGTGGAAAAACGGCAGCACGGCCAGCATTTTTTCCTGCGTCTGCGTCGGTTTGCCGCCCGTGAACCACAAATTCGCCTGATGCAGGTTGGCGCTGAGGTTACCGTGGCTGAGCGCCGCGCCCTTGGGCACGCCCGTCGTGCCGCCCGTATATTGCAAAACGGCGATATCGTCAGGCGTGACATCAACCGGCTTGGGTTTGCCGGGGCGGGAAATCATTTTGCTGAACGAAAGGTGGGTTTTATCCTGCGTGACCTTGACGGTGTCCGATTTGCCGAACCAGCCCTTGACGGTGTTCAGCATGCGGAAGGCAAAGCCCTTCACGCTGGGCAGCGCATCGGCGAGCTCGCAGGAAATGATTTTTTTCAGATGCGTGGTGCCCAGCATCTTTTCAACCTTCGGCTGCACCTGCTTGACGTTGATCGTCACCATGATGTCGCACTGGCTGTCGTTGATCTGGTGTTCCAGTTCCTTTTCGGCATAAAGCGGGTTGAAATTCACCACCGTCGCACCGGCTTTCATCGCGCCGTAATAGGCGATGACGTAAAACGGCGTATTGGGCAGGCACAGGCCGATTTTACTGCCTTTGCCGACGCCCTGATCTTGCAGGCTTTTGGCGAAACGGTCGACGGCTTCGCCCACCTCGGCGTAGGTCATGGTCTTGCCCATGAAATTCAGGCAGGTGCGCTTGCCATATTTTTTCACGGACTCTTCGAATTTTTGCACCATCGTCGATTGCGGCACATCCGCATCCCAGTCGATATCGACGGGATATTTGCGCGACCAGGGCTGCGCGCCTTGCGGGCTTGCGTTGGGCGTTTTATCGGCGGGGGTGGGTTTCGGGTTTGCGCTCATGACAGGTCTTTCGGGTCTGTGGTTATCCATACGCGCGGCTGCAAATGCAGACACGGCAACACACACACCCGGGCAGCACGTCCGCGCCGGATTGTTCCGGCTTTTTTTATGGCTGCTTGAATCTAGAGATTGAAAACTAACAGCTTGGGGCGGGGCTGTAAACCCGTGTGCCCTATTGTGACTGTTACCGCGGGTTATGGTTTTTTGCGCCGCCGCATACGGGCGCGCGCGCCCAAAAATAAAAAAACGCGCGCGCCCAAAAATAAAAACAGCTGCCGTTGCGGGCAGCTGTTTTTTTGTATTCAGAGCAGCGCGATATCAGCCGGCGTTGGGGCCGTTCGGCTTTTTGGGCGCGGGGGCGTCCTTGGGTTTGGTCGCGTCCGTTTCCGGCACGCCCGGCATCAGGATGTCGAGCAGGCTGGAGCCTGTGCTCGGCTTTTTCGCCTGTTCGGCGCGGGCGCTGTCGATTTTTTCGCCAATCTGCTCGCCTGCTGCATCGGCGCCCTTGCTGACTTTTTCTTTGACGACGTCGAACGCGCCTTTGATTCTTTTGCCCAGTGCGCTGGCGGTTTCATCGACCTTGCCGGCAATCGGCTGCGCCTTTTCGGCAATCTCGGCGGTTTTCTCGGTGACGGTGCGGCCAATCTCGCCGGCTTTTTTCGACGCGTCGTTATAAGCCTTGAGCCCTTTTTGCGCCATTTTCACGGCGGAGGCGGCGCGGCGCACATTGCGCGCGTTTTCTTCGCGCTTGGCATCGCGCTGTGCTTGCGGGTCGTCTGCTTTTTTCAGTTTGTCTTCTGCATTTTCCTGCAGGCGTTTCAGCCAATCTTTCATACCCATGGCACCTTTCCTCGGAATAAATGAATGTCGCGTCTGTATATTGTTAGGATATGTCGCAACGCTAGACAATCCCGCAACAACTGTCAATCCTTATGGGAAAGCGCCATAAAACAGCAGGATAGCCACGCGCGAGGCCTAAAAAAGATTGCCCTGACGTGTATCGGGCGGTGATTCAGCCTTCGCGCGCTGGCCTGTGTCTGCGGCGGGGCGGATATCCAGCGGCTGGGCCACTGCCTTTGCGGCAATCGCGGCGAGGGTATCGGGCGGCGTGTCCTTGGCCAGCCAGCGGTCGATGTCGGCGGCGGCTGTCAGCATCACGGGCATGCGGTCATGATAAGGCGCAAGCAGCGGTGACGCGGCAATCGTCAGAATGGCGAAGCTGTCTTTAAATTCGCCCGTTGCCGGATGTGTCCAGCGGTCCCATAGCCCCGCGAAGCCGAAAACCTGCGGCGGCGACAGCGTAATATCGTAAGGGGTTTTGGGGCTGGTGCGGCTGTCCCATTCAATAAACCCGTCGGCGGGGATGATGCAGCGGCGCAGACGGTATGCATCGCGGAACGACGGTTTTTCCGCCGAGCTTTCGGCGCGCGCGTTGATGAAGCGGTTTTGCTTGTCGTCCTTGGCCCAGTGCGGCACGAAGCCCCAGTGGAGGTCATCCATGAAACGCCCCGCGCTATTTTCGCGGATGACCGGCAGATCCGTCCCCGGCAAGGCGATGCCGTAGGGATCTTTCTGGCGCGTGCGGCGGCGGACGCGGAAAACCGCCGCCAGCGCATCGCCATCCGTGTTTTGTTTGTACCTGCCGCACATAACCGATATTTACTTTGTGGCGTTATATGGCCTATATTGGCCGGAACAGCCGCAGCGGCAAGTAAAATAATAAAGAGATAAACACAATGGCGGGTAAAACGGTTCTGACGGGCGTACAGGCGACGGGGATGCCGCATCTCGGCAACTACATCGGCGCCATCCGCCCCGCGCTGCAAAAAGCCGCGCACGAAGGAAAATCTTTTTTGTTCATCGCCGATTATCACGCGCTCAACAGCGTGCGCGATGCGGCGGCGCTGACGCGGGATACGTACGAGGTTGCGGCCTGCTGGCTGGCCCTCGGGCTTGACCCCGCCAAAACGGTTTTCTACCGCCAGTCCGATATTCCTGAGATTTTCGAGCTGACAACCGCCCTCATGGCCGTCACGCCCAAGGGATTGATGGACCGCTCGCATGCCTACAAGGCCGCAAAGGATAAAAACGAAGCCGAAGGCCGCGATGTCGATGCGAACGTCAACATGGGGCTTTATACCTATCCCATTTTGATGGCGGCGGATATTTTGTCCATGCGCGCGCAGATCGTGCCCGTCGGTCACGACCAGACGCAGCATATCGAATTCGCGCGTGATATCGCGGGGTATCTCAACAATACCTTCAAGCGTGTGCTGGTGGAGCCCGAAGGCCTTATCCAGCCGCAAAGCGCAACGGTGCAGGGCCTCGATGGCCGCAAGATGAGCAAGAGCTACGGCAACCACATCCCGCTGTTTATCGATGCGAAGGCGCGCCAAAAACTCATCATGAAAATCGTGACGGATTCGAAACTGCCCGCCGAACCCAAAGACCCCGATACCAGCACCATCTTCCAGCTCTACAGCTATTTCGCGCCGGAGGCCGATGTGGCCGCCATGCGCGCGGCGTTTCTGGCGGGCGGCATGGGCTATGGCGATGCCAAAAAACTGCTGGCAGCGGCAGTCGAAGAGGCGCTGGCCGAACCCTCGCGCATCTATAACGACTACATGGCCGATTTGCCGAAGCTTGACGCGATTTTGGCGGAGGGGGCGGAAAAAGCCCGCGCGGTCGCCCGCGCCACCCTGTCGGACGTGCGCGAAGCGGTGGGGCTTAAGCGTCTGAAATAAGTCATAAATTTCCGTAAAGTCAAAAAACTGCCCTCAAAACTTGCTTTTTCGGGGGCTTTTGGGTAGTTTCGTGGCCAGAAGAATCCGAAACCGGATGACTCCAAGGACACCATGAAAAACGCCTTTTTGATCGCAGCCCTGCTGTTTGCCTTCACCGCGCCCGCGGTGGCGGCTGAGCCTGCTGCGGCCAAAACCCGCGCCGAAACGCGCGCGGAGCAGGCGGCGCTGGCGGAGCTTCTCTCCGCGCGTCTCAAGGCGGCGCTGAAGGGCGAAGCCTATGTCCTCGACAAAACCTGCGACGACAACGATTGCAGCATATCCATTCGCCCCTAAAGCGGGTGAAAAGGACTGTTTCCAAAATACATCGTTTTTAACCTAGACCGTGATGCCCCAATCGGGCATTTTGGCGATGGTTTTTGAATTTCTACCGACATACCAGCGGAGATACGCGCCCATGACCACCGAAGCCCCTGATTACGGCCATACCATTCACCTGCCCAAAACCGATTTCCCGCGCCGCGCGGGACTGGTGGAAAAAGAGCCGCAAATTCTCGCCCGCTGGGAAAAAATGGATTTGTACCAGCGCCAGCGCGAGGCATCGAAGGGCCGCGAAAGCTTCATCCTGCACGACGGTCCTCCGTATGCGAACGGCGACATCCACATGGGCCATGCGGTGAATAAAATCCTCAAGGACGTCATCAATAAATACTGGCAATCGCTGGGCTATAACACGCCTTACGTGCCGGGCTGGGATTGCCACGGTTTGCCCATCGAATGGAAAATCGAAGAAAAATACCGCGCCGCCGGCAAAGATAAAGATGCCGTGGATGCGCTGACCTTCCGCGCCGAATGCCGCGCCTTCGCGCAGCATTGGGTGGATGTGCAGGCGGGCGAGTTCAAACGCCTCGGCGTGACGGGCGATTGGAAAAACCCGTACCTGACGATGACCAAGGCGGCCGAAGCCTCCATCGTGCGCGAAATCCACAAGGTTTTGCAAAACGGTTTGCTCTATAAGGGTGCGAAGCCCGTCATGTGGTCGGTCGTTGAAAAAACCGCGCTGGCCGAGGCGGAAGTTGAATATCAGGAACACAAATCCCTGACCGTCTGGGTGAAATTCCCGCTGCAATCGGGGCCAGCCGAACTGGCGGGTGCGAACATCGTCATCTGGACGACGACGCCGTGGACGCTGCCGGGCAACCGCGCCATCGGTTTCGGCGCGGATATCGATTATGTGGGCCTTGAACTGGGCGACGTGGCCGAGGGCAGCCTTGCCAAAACCGGCGATAAAATCGTGGTTGCCGCCGCGCTCAAAGACGCTGTGCTGAAAGATGCCAAAGTTGCCGACGCCAAAATTTTCTGGCAGGGCAAAGGGGCGGATTTCACGGGTGCCCATGCGCATCATCCCCTGCGCGGCCTCGGGTATGATTTCGACGTGCCGCTGCTGGCGGGTGATTTTGTCACCACCGATGTCGGTACGGGTTTCGTGCATATCGCCCCCGGTCATGGCCATGACGACTGGCTGCTTATCATGAATTACAATGCAGGGCGCGATGCGGATAAACGCATCCCCATCGAATCCGCTGTGGATGACAACGGCGTCTATACCGACAAACATCCGCATTTTGCGGGCATGGATGTGTTCACGCAAAAGGGCGAAATGGGCACGGCCAACGTCGGCGTCATCAAGGCGCTGGTGGCGGCGGAGCGTCTGCTCGCCAAGGGCAGCGTGCGCCATGATTACCCGCATTCCTGGCGCTCCAAGGCGCCGCTCATCCACCGCGTCACGCCGCAGTGGTTCATCGGCATGGACGACAAGGCCGCGGGCAGTGACGTCACGCTGCGCCAGCAGGCGCTCAAGGCCATCGGCGATACGCGCTGGGTGCCGGCGATGGGCGAAAACCGCATCCGCGCCATGATCGAACAGCGCCCCGACTGGTGCATCTCGCGCCAGCGTTCGTGGGGCGTGCCGATTGCGCTGTTTCTGAACAAGAAAACGGGCCAACCGCTGAAAGATCCGGCGGTGGACAAACGCATCTATGACGCTTTCGCGGCAGAAGGATCCGACGCCTGGTGGTCGCGCAATCCGCAGGAATTCCTCGGCAATGATCACAATGCCGAAGATTACGCGCAGGTGTTCGATATCGTCGACGTCTGGTTTGAATCCGGCGCGACGCATGCCTTCGTTCTTGAAGACCGCCCCGAACTGCAATCGCCCGCCGATTTGTATCTCGAAGGTTCTGACCAGCACCGCGGGTGGTTCCACTCCTCGCTTTTGGAAAGCTGCGCCACACGCCGCCGCGCGCCGTATAAAGCCGTTCTGACGCACGGCTTCGTGCTGGACGAAAAGGGCTATAAAATGTCCAAATCGCTCGGCAACGTGGTCGACCCGCAAAAGCTGGTCGATGAATACGGCGCCGATATCGTCCGTTTGTGGACGATGCTGTGCGATTACGCGCAGGATATCCGCATCGGCCAGAACACGCTGAAAACCACGGCGGATATCTACCGCCGTATCCGCGGTACGTTCTGCTATCTGCTTGGCTCTATCGATGATACGGGCGCGGGGGTGAAGGCGGAAGACTTGTCCGGTCTTGATAAGTATATCCTGCACCGCCTGTGGGAAATCGACGCCGAAGTGCGCCGGAACATTCAGGAATACAACTTCCAGAACATGGTGACGGTCGTGCATAACTTCTGCGCGCGCGAACTGTCGGCGTTTTATTTCGATATCTGCAAAGACACGCTTTATTGCGAAGCGCTGTCGAGCCAGAAACGCCGCGCCGTCGTGCATGTGCTGGACCGCGTGTTCGTGCATCTGTGCCATTGGCTGGCGCCGGTGCTGACCTTCACCTGCGAAGAGGCGTGGCTCAGCTACAAAGGCCTGACGCTGGACGACATGAAAGAAAGCATCCACCTGTCTGTAATGCCCAAGGCCGATGACGCATGGCGCAACGATGCGCTGGCTGCGGAGTGGGATAAAATCGCCGCAGCCCGCAGCGTTGTCACAGGCGCGCTGGAAGTCAAACGCGCGGAAAAATTGATGGGCGCCTCGCTTGAGGCCGCGCCGCATGTGTATGTCGCGGATGCCGCCCTGCTGTCGCTGCTGCAAAAATCAGGCTTTGCCGATGTGTGCATTACATCCGGCATTGCCCTGCATGCGGGCGCGGCGCCGGAAGGCGCCTTCACCGCGGCGGGTGCCGAAGGTGTGGCGGTTGTATTCGCAAAGGCAGAGGGTGAAAAATGCCCGCGCTGCTGGAAATACACCACCGATACCGGCGCGGTTGCGGCGCATCCGCATCTGTGCAAGCGCTGCGGCGAAGCGGTCGAAACAGACCCGCGCGCGGCAGCAGCCTGACACGGTTTAGCTGAAGCGGTTTAAAGATAATCAGGGACGCGGCGGGCGTGCGGGCGGCAGGGGAACTTCGGCTGCGGCTTGCGGCTGCGGCGCGTCGAAAACCTGCGTATCGAATTTCTGGCTGAACAGGCTATAGACCTCGCCAAAACTGCGGGCGGCGCCGCCGCGTTTGTAAAACACGTTGCGGTTCGATGCGGCGGCGTCGGGGAACACGCTGGCGGCGGCTTTTTTGCTGTTGCTGGTCATGCGCGAAATAAACGCCACCGCATTGCCCGATCCAAGGAAGTGCGCCAGATACTGGTCGGTGCGCGTGATATCGCGGTTCGGCAGCGCGGCGCTGAGGTTGTCGAAGTTTTCCTTGACGAATTCCGCGCCCATCATGGCCGACAATCTGGGGTCGGTGCGCAGCGACAGAATGTATTTTTGTACAAACGGGTTTTCGACCGACGCGACGGGGTATCCGTTGCGCCCTTCTGTTAAGGTGATGCGATCGGCAAGGTCGGACAGGCCATATTTCGCGCCATGCCCTTTGATCATGAGCAGCCATGTGTTGTCGATGAACTGGAACAGGCCGGTGGCGCTGGATGTCGTCGCCTCGATATCCGATACAAAGCCGCTCTCGGCACTGACCAGTTCCATCATATAGCCGTAATCGACGCCAACGACTTTCGCCGCATGGCGGATGGCGAAAGCGTCAGCGGGTGTGACGGTGCGCCAGCGGTTGGTATAACGCTCCGAATCTTCGATAGCCTGCTCCGTCGCCTGCCGCAGAAGGCTGGTCACGGTCTGGCCGGGTTCGTACAGCGGGCGGCTCATGACATTGAATTCATGCAGCGCCGCGCGCGTCAGCGGGCCGGAAATGCCGTCCGCACCGCGAATACCCAGTTGAAAGCCCAGCACCAGAAGATAATTTTGCTGTTCGCGCACATCGGGCGCGGTGATCTGCTGCGCGCGGTGATAGCGGATATTCTGCGGCAGGCTGTCCGCGTTCTGCATATACTCCGCGCCGATAAGCGCGGATACGCGCGGGTTGGCGCGGAATGAAACGATATGCCTCAGCACGGCGGGATCATCGACCGATACCTGCTGCGCACCGTCGGGGGCAGTTGTCACTTTTATCTGGTCGGTGAAAAAGCCGAAGCCATGATTGGGGCCAAAGCTTTTCATCATATAAAGCCACGTCGGCACGTTGAATTTGAAAAGATTGGTACGGCTGAGGCCGCTGCGGTCGGCACCGGTGACGATACCGCCGCTTTCGGTCAGGCGCTGCATGTATTCACTGGTGTCAATGCCTGTCTGGCGTGCGGCAAAATGCAGCGTCGCCACAACCGGCAGCGGCATTTGATAGGTTTTGGCATCGGCGCGCGCGCCTTCGGTGATCTCGCGGATAAGCGCGGTTTCTTCGCGCGTGATTGCGCCGGTATTCGTGGTGTCGCCACGCAGGGCGCGGAATTCGCGCAGCGTCTGGCGGTTTTGCACAAAGAAAATATTGCGCTGTTTTTCTTCGTCGCTGCCGATGATTTGCGCAATCGACGGTGCGGGGGGCAGCGGCGGCGGGGTATAGATGATCGGCTGCTTGTCGGGATTTTCGCGGTCGGCGGTTTCGGTCGGGAAGGGCGCGCCCGATGTCTGGCGCGACTGGTCTGCGTGCGACAGGCTGCTGAACGCAACCAGCGCCGCAGCCACATGGAATGCGCGCTTGGCTCTGCCTTTCAGTTCTGCGGGGAACCTTTGTTCCGTTGTCAAACCCAGCCCTCTTGTCAGACTTATTACATAATAAAATTACCAGCGGTATGTTAAAAAATGGTTATTTGCGTCGTTTTGTTCCGCGACGCACAAAAAAAGCCATAAAAATTGCCAAGACCTTGGTTTTTCGGGGTATATGGCTATATGTGGCATAGCCAGCCGCCGGAAACGGCGGCCATAAAAACAAAAAACGACATAAAAAAGCAAACAAAAAAAGACAACAGGAGCCCGAAAAATGACCGTACATGACCTGAGCGTCCAGAAATCCCTGCCCGCCACCGCTTCGATTGATGGCCTCAAGGATATCCTGCCGGATTTCGCCAAGGACATCCGCCTTAACCTCGGCAGCGTGCTCAAGGAAGATCCGAATGCGGGGCTCAAGCTCAATCAGGTCATGGGGATTGCGCTGGCTTCTGCTTATGCCACGCGCCACCGCGGCGTGATTGTCGCTATCGAAGGCGAGGCCGCGGCCGTACTGTCGGCCGAAGAAAAAAATGCCGCACAGGCTGCCGCCACCATCATGGCGATGAATAACGTTTATTACCGCGCAACCTATATGACGGGCGACGAAGAGGTGGGCCGCATGCCTGCGGGCCTGCGCATGAACGTCATCGGCAACCCCGGTATCGACAAGGCGACGTTCGAGCTGTATTCGCTCGCCGTATCGGCGATTAATGGCTGCGGCGCCTGCGTGCAGTCGCATGCCGCGAAAGTGCAGCAGGAAGGCCTCTCCAAGGCTGCCGTGCAGCAGAGCTTTAAAATCGCGGCCGTGCTGTCGGCCGCTGCGCAGGCGCTGTCTATCTGACCGCCTGCCGCCGACCGGACAAAAGACCGCGCAAGGGGGACGCCTCTGGCGCGGTCTTTGCTTTGGGGCGCGGGACGTGTAGCCTGTGGCATGATGTTGACCGTACATTTTAAAACAGCTGTCCGGCGGCTTAAACAAAGTATCGCGGCGCTGTATCATGCGCTGCGCGATGCGCGCACGCCGTGGCCTGCCCGCGTGCTGGGCGCAGTGACACTCGCCTATGCCCTCAGCCCTATTGATCTGATACCGGATTTTATTCCGGTACTGGGCCTGCTTGACGATATCATTCTGGTGCCGGCGGGGTTGTGGCTGACGTGGCGGCTGGTGCCGCAGGCGCTGCGGCAGGAATACATGGCGCGCGCCGCCGCCTATAGCGAACGCCTGCCGCAAAGCCGCGCCGCGGCAGCCGTGATTGTGCTTCTGTGGGTTTTGGCGGCGGTATGGATATTCAGGGTGCTTGCGGCATAGGTGCGTGCATCACGGCGGTGCGCTGCCTGAAAAATAAGCGGCCATGTGGTCGATAAAACTGCGGCTGCGTGCGCTCATGTGGCGCTGGTGCGCCCAGGCGGCCTGAATGGTGAGCGAGTGTTCTTCGAATTCCGCCAGCACAATTTCCAGTTCCCCCCGCAGCACATGCGGCCCCGCCAGAAACGTGGGCAGTATCGCCAGCCCGCAGCCGCTCAGCGCCGCCTCCAGCAGCAAAAGGCCGTTATTCGCGCTGAACCTCCCCGATACAGGCTGTAGCCAGCGACGCCCGCCAATCAGAAACGGCCATGACTTGCCTTCGTGCAGGTTGCTGTAGCTCATGCAGTTATGATGCTCCAGCTCCTGCGGGCGGGTGGGGCGGCCGTGCTTGTTGAAATAGTCCGGACTGCCGACGACGATGCGGCGGCTATCGGCCAGTTTGCGGGTAATCAGCGTCGGGCTTTCCAGCGTGCCGATGGCGATGGCGAGATCGAAATCCTCTGTCTGCAAATCGACCAGACGGTCATGCAGCGTCAGGCGCACCGATACGCCGGGGTACTTATCAATGTATTGCGCAATGGCGGGGCCGAGATAGCGCACGCCGAAGCTGACCGGCGCGCTGACGCGCAAATCGCCCATGGGGGTTTCGTTTTGCGCACGCAGCTGCGCCTCGACCTCTTCCAGTTCGTACAGCAGCCGCCGCGCGTGCTCCAGATACCTGTAGCCCGCATCGGTGAGGCGCACCTGCCGCGTCGTGCGGTGAAGCAGGCGCACGCCAAGATCGTCTTCGAGGTCTTTGACGCGTTTGCTGACCACCGAATTGGCCAGATGCAGGCGCTTGGCGGCAGCGGCGAAGCCGCCAGCCTCCGCCACGTGCACAAAAGCGGCGATATTGGATAGTCTGTCCATATCTTCATATTATTCGATTTATTCGAATAATAAATTAAATATTTGGCTGATTATACAGTTTAAAGAAAATGTTATCTTAAAATCAGACGTTCAAAAAACAAAGCAGAGGAGGATAACATGACCGCATCTGTTCATTACCGCCCCTCTCAGGCGCGCGGCCTTACGGAAATCGATTGGTTGCATAGCCGCCACAGCTTTTCTTTCGGCGAATATTACGATCCGAACCATATGGGATTCGGGCCGCTGCGCGTGATCAACGAAGATATCGTCGCGCCCGGCGCGGGCTTTCCCATGCACGGCCACGCGCACATGGAAATTATCACCTATGTGCTGTCGGGCGCTTTGCAGCACCGCGACAGTCTGGGCAACGGCGATGTCATCCGTCCGGGTGACGTGCAGGCCATGAGCGCGGGCAGCGGCATCCATCACAGCGAGTTCAACCCCTCCGACAGCGAAGGGGTGCATCTCCTGCAAATCTGGATACTGCCGCAATCGCGCGGGGGGGATGCCCGCTACCAGCAAACCAGTTTCGACGGCGCGGGTTTCCGCAACCAGTGGCAAACGCTGGTCACGCCCGACGGCAGCGGTGGTACGCTGGATATCCGGCAGGACGCTACCCTGAAAGCCGTACGGCTGGATGCCGGGGCGGAGGTATCTTTCGATGCCCGCCCGAACCGCAAATACTGGCTGCAAGCCGCGCGGGGCCGTGCCACACTGGCGGGTGCCGGTATTGATGCCACGCTTGCGGCGGGGGATGGTCTCGGGCTTGAAAAGGCAGACGGCCGCGCCATCTTGCGCGCGGCGGAGGATGCCGAAATCCTGCTCTTCGATCTGCCGCTTTGACACATAGATTTAAAACCGAAAAGGAATACATCATGTTTTCGTCTGTTAAAATCGCCGCTTTCTCCGGCTCCTCCCGCGCGGGGTCTTTCAATGCGCGTCTGCTGGAACAGGCCGCTGCGGCCGCCCGCGCCGCCGGGGCTGAGGTAACGATTGTCGATCTGCGCGCGCTGGATATGCCGATCTACGACGGTGATCTCGAAGCCGCTTCGGGCCTGCCGGCGGGGGCGCTGGCATTCAAAAAAATCCTGCGCGAAAGCGACGGGTTCCTGATTACTTCGCCCGAACATAACAGCAGCTATTCGGCGCTCCTGAAAAACGCCATTGACTGGGCGTCGCGCGCAAACAAGGACGAGCCGCAGGCATCCGTTTTTGCCGGCAAATACGCGGCCATCTTGGCGGCGTCGCCGGGCGCGCTTGGCGGTTTGCGCGGTCTTTTTGCGCTGCGCGAGCTTTTGCAAAACCTCGGCATCACCGTGCAGGCGCAGATGCAGGGCGTCGGTCAGGCCATGAACGCGTTCAACCATGACGGCACGCTGAAGGACGAAAAAGCCGCCGCCGGCGTGGCTGGCGTGGCGTCGTCTTTGGTCGCCACCCTCGCGAAACTCAAAGCGTAAGGACCTGAACCGCGCATCATGAGTCCGCATCGCAAGACCTTGCTGGAAGGGGACGTGCCGCAGCACCTGCTGCGGCTTGCCTTTCCGCTTGCGCTCGGTATGTTCGCGCTCAACAGTTTCAGCCTTGTCGATACGCTGTTTATTTCGCAGCTGGGGACGCGTTATCTGGCGGCGCTCGGTTTTTGTATTCCGATTGTCATGCTCTATATGGGCGTGATTTTCGGGCTTAACGTCGGCACATCTGCCGCGCTGGCGCGTGTCTACGGCGAGGGGGATATCGAAAAATTCCGCCGCATGGCGACCGACGCGCTGACGCTGGGCGCGGTCGTTATTACTGCGGCGGCGGTTGCGGGTTTTATATTCATCATTCCGGTTTTCAAGATGATGGGCGCCGGCAGCGCCCTGATGCCGCTCATCTGGAAGTATATGGCGATATGGTATTGCGGCCTGCCTTTTCTGGGCATGATGATGATCGGCAACGCCTGCGTGCGGGCGACGGGCGACACGCGCTTTCCCTCCGCCATGATGATTTCGATGTCGGTCATGAACGCGATTATCGACCCGTTTCTGATTTTTGGCTGGGGGCCGTTTCCCAAGCTTGGCCTCGCCGGCTCGGCCGTAACGATGGTGATTTCATCCTATCTGATGGCCGTGATTTCGATGTGGTTTCTGATTTTCCGCAAGCAGGTTCTCGTCGCGCCCATCTGGCACAAAGACATCGTGACCTCGTGGAAACGCATCATGCACGTCGCCATTCCCAGCATGATCAGCAACCAGATATCGCCGATATCCGCCGCGATTATAACGGGTATGGCGGCAGGCTTCGGCAAGGAAGCCGTCGCGGCCCTCGGCGTCGCTACGCGCATCGAAAGCATGTCGACGCTGGTTTTTTATTCGATTGGCGCGGGGCTGTCGATTTTCGCAGGGCAGAATTTCGGCGCGGGCAACTATGGCCGGATTTACGAAGCGGTACGCGCCGGCGTTAAATACGCGCTGTGCTGGGGCGCTTTGATATCCGGGGTGCTGTGGGTCTTTGCCTACCAGATACCCGAATTTTTTGACAAAAACGAAAATGTTATCGGCTATACCGCCAAATATCTGCACTGGGTGCCGGTAACCTATATCGCGCTGGGCGTCATGATCGTTTATAACGCGATGCTGAATGCGATTGGCCGTCCGTTCCGCGCGACGACGCTGATTTTGATGAAAGCCATTGTCTTTTATGTGCCGCTGGCATGGTATTTCCAGCAGTATATGGGGTTTGCGGGCATCCTTCTGGCGCTGGTCATGACGAATATCGCCGTCGGCACTCTGGCGGTGGTCTGGAACCGCCGTGCCCTCGGCTAAGGCTCCCGTGATAACCCTTGACAGCAGAGGGGGGCGGCGATTTATGATTCCGCCTGTATCCTTCCTCATGCAGGTGCATCATGCCCGTCGCGGCCCAGACTATTCTGCTTCTTCTCGCTTCCAATATTTTCATGACGTTTGCCTGGTACGGGCATCTGAAACACAAAAGCACGGCGCTGTGGATCGTCATTCTCATCAGCTGGGGCATCGCGTTTTTTGAATATTGCCTGCAGGTGCCTGCCAATCGTATCGGCCATAGCGTATTCAATGCCGCGCAACTGAAGACGATGCAGGAAATCATCACGTTGGTGGTGTTTGCGGGGTTTTCGGTGTGGTATCTGAACGAACCCCTGCGCTGGAATCACGCCATCGGTTTCGTGTTTCTGGTGCTGGCGGCGTTTTTTATTTTCAAGAAATGGTAAGCTGCGGCGCAGCCGCGGCGTTTTATCCGAAAACCCGCGCGGCAGCGTGACCAAGGCCCAGCGCCACGCTGGCCATGCGCTCGTCTTCGGATATTTGCGCGGCGGGAAATTGCGCGCGCACGGCGTCCTGAAGCAGCGGCGTTTCCGTCGGTCCGCCCGTCAGGATAACAATGTCGATATCGCCGCGCGCGATTTGCGCATCGGCAAGGCAGGCGGCCATGCAGTTCAGAATATCGTCCATCTCCGCGGCAATCGCGCGGTTGAAATCGCAGCGGGTGACGGCGGCGGTTAAGCCACGCTCGATAAAATCAAGCGGCGCTTCGGCTTTTAGCGCGCCGGTCAGGCTGATTTTCGTATCCTCGACCGTGCCCAGCAGTTTATGGCCGGTTTCGTCTGCCAGCACGGCGGCGAAGCGGGCGAGTTTTTCGGGGGCATGGGCGGATTTGAGAATATCCGCAATGTCCCGCCGCATCTGCGGGGTGTAAAGAAAGTTGATTTTCGACCATTCCGACATGTCATGAAATGGCGACAGCGGCACGGCGAGGTTTTTATCGCCATAGCTGCTGCGATAACCCAGCAGCGGCATGAAAGCGGCTAGGCTCAGCTGCTTGTCGAAATCATTGCCGCCCGTGCGAATGCCGTGACTGGCAAGGATATCCTCGCGCCTGTCCGGTTTGCGGCTATAGGCCGCACAAATTTTAATCACGGTGAAATCCGATGTGCCGCCGCCGATGTCGATGACCAGCGCGAGTTTTTCATCGGCGATGTGCTGTTCATGAGCGAAAGCGGCGGCGATGGGTTCGAATTCAAATGCGGTATGGGCAAACCCGCAGCCGCGCGCAATCGCTGAAAGCTGCTTTTCGGCGGCGCTGTCGCCCGCTGTATCGCCGTCCACAAAATGGACGGGGCGGCCAATAACAACAGCATCAATGGCGTGGCCTGTCGCCGCTTCGGCGCTGGTTTTGAGGTGCTGCATGAAATCGCCGATGATACGGTCAAAACCGCGCGGCTTGCCGTTGACCACCGTATTCTGTGTCATCAACGACGTGCCGAGCAGGCGCTTGAGGCTCCGCATGAAGCGGCCTTCCTCGCCTTCGAAAAACAGCTTTTGCGCCTGCCGCCCGACCAGCGGCGGCGTTTGTGTGCCGCGTGTCGCGCTGTAAAACAGCGCCGTGGGCAGGGTGCCGTGATTGCCCTCGCACGGGGCAAGTGTCACACCGCCTTGCGGATGGGGCAGGGACACCGCCGAATTCGACGTGCCGAAGTCCATTCCGCAGGCGCGCATGACGACATCCTCCGCCTGTTTTTATATCAGGCGGTTTTTTTCAGTTTGTTGCGGTGGCTGAGCAGGAAAGCAAAGTTCAGAATTTTATAGGCCAGCTTGGCGGCGAGGAAGTCGCAGCCGTGCAGGTTCGGCTTGGGCGCCAGTTCGTTGACGTCCGCACCGACAATGTGCCCGACCTTGGCGACTTCGCGCAGAATGGTCATGGCTTCGTCCCAGAACAATCCGCCCGGCTCCGGCGTGCCCGTTGCGGGGATGAGGCTTGAATCAAAACCGTCGATGTCGAACGTGACGTAAACCGGCTTGCCTTTGAAGTGCTTGACGATTTCTTTCATGTTCCACTGCGCTTTTTCGCGTGCCCAGTAGATTTTGATGCGGTTACTGTTTTTCTCGAGGAAGGGGATTTCTTCCTGCGAGATATTGCGGATACCAAACGACACCAGCTTCACATTCGGGTTGTCGAGAACGCGGCGCATCACGGCGGCGTGCGAATAATGTTCGCCGTCATAGCCGTCGCGCAGGTCGGCGTGGGCGTCGATTTGTAAAACAACAAGGTCTTTGTAGCGCTTGGCGAAGGGGCGGATGGACCCCGCCGTCACCGCGTGTTCGCCGCCGAAGACGAAGGGAAATTTGCCGGCTTTGAGCGTATCTTCGACCATGCCTTCGAGCTGCGCGAGGGCTTTGACCTGTCCTTTGGCGATGCGCGGCGGGTTCATGGTGGCAACGCCATAGCGGCGGAAGGGTTCGCACCAGAATTCATCGTCGAACAATTCCACCTGATGGCTGGCGTCGATCATGGCCTGCGGGCCCTTGGACGTCCCGCCGCCGTAGGAGACAGAGCTTTCAAGGCCGAAGGGGATGATGACCGCTTTCGCGTCTTTGGGTGATGCGGCGTCTTTTTTCTGAAGACCAAGGAATCCTTTGGCGGAGGAGAGGAATTGCATGTCGGTGTCCTTTGTATACTTTATGTGTGCTCTGCGGCAGTGCTGGGCGCGTATTCGGCAAGCCAGACGGTGCGCCCGCCGCAAGCGGGGTTTGCAATGTCGCACAGCATAATCATAAAGCCGTGTTTTGCAAGCAGACTTCTATATTCTGCCACATCCAGGCTGGCGTGGTGGAAATCATGCCCGTCCATCTGGCCATAGGCCGTGCCGGCTTCGGTGCCGGTATTGAACAGCAGGCGGCCGCCGGGTTTCAGATGCGCGGCGAAAACGCTGAACATGGCGCGCTGGTCATCCGCCGTCAGGTGAAAAAAACTGTCCCATGCCACGGCGGCATCAAACCGGCGGCCAAGCGCAAGGCCGCGCATATCCGCATGCAGCCATTCCTGCGCGGGAAAACGTGCGCGGCTTTTATCCAGCAGCGCGGCGGAAAGGTCGACGCCCGTGACGTGCCAGCCTTTGCCAATGAACCATGCGGCCACGGGCTCGCCCGCGCCGCAGCCGATATCAAGCAGCGTGCTGTTTGCGGGGGCGTTATCGGCCACGCGCGCCAGATAGGGCGATTCACGCAGGTCGCGGCCGCGGTGGGCGTCGAACCAGTCGGCAATCCGGTCGTAAAGCGGCGCTGTATCAGTCGGCTTTGTCATGACGTTTCCTTGTTCCCGATGCGGGAAAGACAAGGGGCGGCGCCTCGCGGCCGCCGCCCCTTGTCTGGTGTCAGGCTTATTTCTTCTTGCCGAAGAGTTTTGCCCAGTTTTTGGCTTTACGCTTTTTCCAGTGGCCGCGGTGATAAGCGTCGGAGGCCAGCAGCGGCAGGACAGAGCCCGCTTCCGCGAAGACCATCTGTTCGAGCGCGACGTCAACCTTGCCCCAGCTGCACGCTTCTTTGAGCGTGGAGGAAGAGCAGGCGCCGTCACGCACGTCGGCAACGGTCAGCTGGATGGCGTATTTGTGCATTTCCGTATCCTTGCCGAGGATTTCCGCGCAAACAACGGTATCCTGCGTGAAGTTTTTCGGCACGCCGCCGCCGATCATCAAAAGGCCGGTGGTGCCTGCGGCGATTTTGATGTCCGTCAGTTCGCGGAAATCCGCAACGCTGTCGATGGACATGTAATTGCCAGGGTTTTTCACCTGATGCAGCACAAGGCCGAAACCGGCGGAGCTGTCGGTGAAGGCGGGGCAGAAAATCGGCACGCCATGTTCATAGCAGGTCTGCACCAGCGAGTTTTTCTTTTTCGCGTGTTTGGTCAGGTATTTGCCCATCTCCCAGATGAATTCGCGCGAAGAATAGGGACGGCGTTCCAGCGTTTGCGCGATTTCGAAAATCGTGTGGTCAACCGCTTGCAGGTTTTCTTCGTCGATGTAGGTGTCATAGATACGGTCGATGTAGAGATCACGCAGTTCGCGGTCATCGACCGATTCAGGCGCCTGATAGTGTTTGAAGCCGAGGGCTTCGAAAAAGTCCATATCAACGATGGAGGCGCCGGTGGAGACGATCACGTCCACCATGTTGTTTTTGACGAGTTCGACATAAAGATCCATGCAGCCGCCGGCAGAAGTGGAACCCGCGATGGTCAGGATGCTAGTTGCCGATTTGTCTTTCAGCATGGTGTTGAAAATCTCACACGCGCGGCCGAGGTCGCGCGAGGTGAAGGACATATCGCTCATCTGTTTAATGATGGGGCGCGCGTCAAACGATTTGATGTCGATGTGCTTGACCGGTTTGGACAGCAGCGCCGCCTTGCGGTTGCTTTTCGGGTGCGGCTTCACGGCCTTCAGCGCCGGTTTGGCGGCTTTGGGCGCGGTGGCCTTTTGGGCGGGTTTCAGCTTAACCGTTTTCAGGTTTTTCATGGTCGTCTCTCTTTCCGGAGGGAAAATCTGCGGCGTGGCGCGCGGCCTTACGCGAGGCAGAGTTCTTGGGAATCCGTCGTTTCGGTGGTGCTTTCGTACATCGAAATCATCGGCGGCGTCACGACGGTAACAATCTCGTGCGCGTCGAAGCCGTTGAAGCCGGTGCGCATGGCGTTGCCATAGGCGCCGAGCTGGCCGATTTCGATGTAATCCCCCTCCCCGATATTATCGGGAAGATAGAAGGGGCCAGGCATATAATCGATGCTGTCGCACGTCGGTCCGTAGAAACGGAACGGCTTCAGCGCCGATTTTCTGCCGCTTTTGCCGGCGGGCATGCTGCCCGCGGCCTGTGCCGCATCCGGCGTCGGACGGATAAGACGAACCGGATAGCGGAAACCCATGTGGCCTGCGTCGAACAGGCTGCCATATGTGCCATCGTTGATGTAAAGCACGTCGCCCTTGCGCAGCTCGACCTTGACGATGACGGAGGTGCTCTCCGCGACCAGCGCGCGGCCGGGTTCGCACCAGAATTCATAACGGTTGGGATGCGGCAGGGCATCGAAACCACGCTCGATCGCCGCCTTGTATTCGTACAGCGGCGGGGGCGTCATGTCGGGATAGGCCGAAGGAAAGCCGCCGCCGACGTCAATGATATCGACGGGCGTGCGCGGCATCTGGCGCATGATATCCCCGCAGAGGCCGAGGGCTGTCATATAGGCATCGGGATTCATGGTCTGCGATCCGACGTGGAAGCAGATGCCAAGACGGGCCGACACCTTGCGCGCGGCGCGCAAAAGCGCCACCGCCTGCGCGGGCAGGCAGCCGAATTTGTCGCTGAGCGGCATTTCGGCATTCACGTTCGGCACGGCAAGGCGCAGCAAAAGCCCGAGGTCCTTGCTGTTGCCGGTCGTGGCGACGATTTTGTCAAGTTCCGCCAGACTGTCGAAGGAAAAATCGCGCACGCCGTAATCGAAATAGGCATGTTCGATGGCATGACGGCTTTTGACCGGGTGCATGAAAGCGATATGGGCGCCCGGGCAGAGCGTATTTACCTGCTGGATTTCCGGCAGCGACGCGGTATCGAAGTGGCGGATGCCGGCCTCATATAGGCCGGCCAGCACAAAAGGGTCTGGATTGGCTTTGACAGCGTAAAGCGTTTTGCCGGGGAAATTTTGCAAAAACCACTGCGCCGCACTTTTCAGTGCCGCGGGACGAAAGCACGTTACTGGAACTTCGGGGCGCGAGCGCTGCACCACCTCTTCCGGACCGTCGTAATCTTCCATTGCATACAAACCCTGTCTGCGTTGTTCTTGCTTAGAGGGCATCCGGCTCGTCGGGTGCCGGCGACAAGGTTTGGTTTGGCGCGCCGGTCGAATCGCGTTTGCGCGACCCTCATAATTTCAGGTTATATGCAGATTCGATTTTTTGTAAAGATTTTTCCCCCCGCGTGGCCGCGAAGGGGTGCTCTGGCGGACATTCAACTGCCAGCGTTGCGCATCTGCATCACTTCTCAGGGGCGCGGATCTTTAGTTCGGGCTGCTGCGCGGGGTGGGCGCGGCGGCACCTTGCGGCGCAGCAGGCGGGCGCAGCGTTACGCCGTGCGCGCGGTTGGCGGCGGTGAAATCGTAGGCTTCGGTTGCCATCAGCACCAGCTCGATGCGCAGGCGCGACAGCTGTTCGTGCTTGACCTCTGCCGTCACGCCGCTGGCGATGGCGAGGTCGCGCTGCAGCCGCTGCTTCAGGTGGCTGTAGGCGTAGACAAGGCTTTCGACCGTGATTTCGCCGCGCTGGCGCATGGCCTCGCCCTCCAGTGCCTGTCTGGCATCCCACTCGCCGATGCCTCTCAGGATACGCAGGCCCTTTTGTTCGGCGTCGGCGGGGGCGGGCGTGAAGCCGCCGCGGTCAAGCATGGCGGAAATTTCTCCGAGGCGGCGGTTGTAATAGGTCTGAAGCGGGCTGCCCGCCGCCGGAGCGGCCGCTGAGCCGAAAAGGTGGTCGAGCGCCGCCTGCAGCCGCGGCTGGGTCAGGCCGTTATCGTCCGTCAGCTTGAAATAAAGCTGGCGGGCGGCGGTATCGTCGATTTTGCGAAAGGCCTCAAGCCCGGTGGTCTTGATATGTTTTTCAAGTGCTTGCAGTACCGCAACGGTATTGTGTTCGGTATCCATCTCGGTCGGACCCTCGCGCCAGGCGATGACATGGCGCAGCAGGGCGGGCGATGCCCCCGCGCGGATCATATCGCCCACGGCGCCGACATCGGCCAGTCCCTCTTGCAGATTGATGGCGGCGAGGGCCCGCTGCGCGGCGGTATTGCCCTGCAGCTCGCGCAGGTTTTTGACTGCGTTCAGGGCCTGTTTATCCTCGTCGTCGGTCGCATAACGGCCGTCGATACAGTGCCACCCTTCGTGGGTGTTCAGATAGTCTTCCATCTCCCGTACCGTCAGGCCGGGGATACTGTAGGGTTTGTCGTGTTCCGGCGCGGGGATGATGACGCAAGCCGCGCGTTCGGTATCCGCTTTTTGCATCGAGGCCTGCGGCGCTTGTGTGAACGTGCCGGTTCCGCCGGCGGTCACCATGGTGTCTTTAAGCTGCGGAACGATGAACGCGATGCGGTCATCATGGATGCTGCTGTGGCGCGCGGCCACGCGGTTTCGGATCATCTGGCCCAGATCCCCGTCCAGAATGACATGCATGTCGATTTCGGCGGGATTGAGGATAATCACGCTGTTGTGGCGGTTGTTGTCGTGACCGAAGCGCTTGAGGTAATCGTTGAGCCGGTCTTCCAGCCTGCCGAGGCGCGCGCCGTATCCCGCGGGGTCTGCGGCGCGGACAAGGTCGGTGAATTTGCTGCGCGCGGCATCCTGCAGCGCCGCCTGCACGCCATAAAGGGCATTGACGTCAGGCCCGGCGGGGGCGGGCGTCTGTTCCGCCTGTGCCAGCGCCGTACTGCTGGTGGTAGCCAGCGCAAAGCTCATCAGCCCCTGCACGAAGGCATTGTTAAAGGCCTTTCGCAGGGATTTTGGCGCATGGGGGGAGGGGATAGACAAATCTGGCCTGCCGGTTTGTTCATAAAGTGGACAAGCACATTATAAACAGAAACGGTGCAAAACAGGTTAAAATTCGGGGAATGTTCCGCCAAAGCCTAGCGGCCGGGGCCTTTGTATCCGGTTTTGGGGCAGCCGCAGCCGTTATCGCGGATATTCAGCGGGTTTGCCCCTGTATCCGGCGTACCGGCCACGCGCGGCTTGGCGGCGGGCGCAGCGGATTGCGGGCCCTCCGCGGCGGGCACACCGATACCCGCGGCACGGCCACGGGCCAGCAGGTCTTTTTCGGCAGCTTCGATATCAACGCCGTATTTTTCATTGGCGCTGACAAAATCGACACCGCGCACATAAATCACGAACAGGCTTTTCATCAGTGCCATTTTTTCGCGCGCCAGACGGGCTTTGTCGTCCTGTCCGAAAAGCTCGCCATGCAAGTCGTTTTGTATGCGGCCATAGCTGCGGATCAGCGTTTCGGGCGTGATTTTGCCGCCCGCGGCGATAGCGCCTTGCTCCAGCTGGTTTATGGGTTGCCAGTCCATCAGCGCCTGACGCAGCGCCGTATCCGGCGGGGTCATCATGGCGATGATGCCGCGCGCGATGTGCTGCGGTACGGCGGGTTTGAGGATTTCGTCGGCATAGGCAATCCCTGCGGCCGCGTCGGAGCCAGCGGGGGCGGCGGCGCGCAGCGTATCGCGCGCGGCGCTGTCGGCCTTGATGAATTCGGCCATCGCCAAAAGTTTGGCGGGCGTCAGCGCGGTGGCATCGTTGATTTCGAAATAAAGATCGCGCACGGCGGCGGGCGCCATTTCGCGAAACGCATCTATGCCCATGTCGGCAATGCGCTGTTTCAGCATATTAAGACCGGGTACGGAGTAATGCAGATAATCCACGCCTGCTTCGTTCTGCCGCCAGCCGATGGTATGGTCGATGATGGCGACATCGTGTCCATGCCGCACCATGTCGCCCAGCGCGGCGATATCGGCCAGTGCTTCTTTTTGGTGAATGATGCTGGCCGCGCTGCGCAGGTCGGCATTTTCCAGCAAATGGCGCAGATTTTTCGGGTGATGCGTTTCCAGCGAGGCCATCTGTGCTGCCGTCATGCGGTAGCGGCTGTCAAGGCAATGCCAGCCTTCGTGCCTATTGGTGAATTCGATTTTTTGCGCCACCGTCAGTCCCGGCACTTCAAACGGCAAAGCATGGTCGGACGAGGGGATGATAAGACAGGGCCGCGCTTCGGCTTCTTTCATATTCGGATAGGCCGAGGGATTCTGCGTATACCCCGGCGCGCCGGCTTCGGATTTGAAATCGCGCACGGCATTGCCGGCGGCGGCTTCGATGGTTGATTCAGGCAGCGCCTTGCCATGGCGGGCGATTTCCGCCGCGATAGCGTGTTTTGCGCTGAGGCCGATGGACAGCGCCACGTCGATTTTCGACGGGTCCAGCACGACAATCGCATTGTGCATCGCGGTGTCGCTGCGGTTGAGATAGACATTCAGGCTATCCTGCAGGGCGCCAAGCTTGCCGGAATAAGCGGTCTGCGCGTCATCCGCCAGTTCGGGGTAGCGCGTTTGCGCATCCGTCAGCAAAATAGCGCGGATCTGGGCGCGGCGGCGCGCTTCTTCGGGCGGCAGGGGGCGGCGTGGACCGACCTCGGTCGTATCTGTTTGCGCGGTGAGGCTGCTTTGAGGTACCGGGCTTGCCTGCGCGGGCGTTTGTCCTTGCAGGGTGGTCGCGCAGCCGCTGATGAGGGCTGCGCCCAACAGCACGGTCGAAAAGCGTCTGCGGGCCGCTTTTGCAAAAGCAGCGCCGAGCGAAGGGCGGGGTTGTTTGTTCCCCTGCGGTTCGTTGTCAGGCTTCATGAATTCCGACCGTGTAATAAACGAATCTTTTAGATAGATAATTTGAAACATCCTATCATTTTTTTGCCATAAAGGTGAAAGAGTTTTCTATCCGCGAACAGATGTTTCGCCTATGGTTATTTTACTTAAAAAATCGCTTGAAAAATAAATATTAATCAATAAGATGCGCGCACGTTTCGCCGCGGGGGCGGGCGAAAAGTAATAAAAGTACAGCATCTATTTATAAAGGCACGCGAATCTCCATGTCATCGAAGCTCAGAAACATTGCCATCATCGCCCACGTCGACCACGGTAAAACGACGCTGGTCGACCAGCTCCTGCGTCAGGCGGGCCAGTTCCGCGAAAACCAGCATGTGGCCGAACGTGTGATGGACTCCAACGACCTCGAACGTGAACGCGGCATTACCATTCTGGCCAAAGTGACCTCGGTCATGTGGAACGAAACCCGCATCAATATCGTCGATACCCCCGGCCACGCCGATTTCGGCGGCGAGGTGGAGCGTATTCTCAGCATGGTTGACGGTGTCGTCGTGCTGGTTGACGCCGCCGAAGGTCCGCTGCCCCAAACCAAATTCGTATCCGGCAAAGCCCTGCAACTGGGCCTGAAGCCGATTGTCGTCATCAACAAAGTCGACCGCCCCGATGCGCGCCCCGACGAAGTACATGAAGCCGTCTTTGACCTGTTCGCCGCACTGGAAGCGACCGACGAACAGCTCGACTTTCCCGTGCTTTACGCGTCTGGCCGCGACGGCTGGGCCGCGACGTCCATGGATGCCGAACGCAAGGACATGAAACCGCTGTTCGACCTGATTTGCGATTTCGTACCCGCACCGAAGGTTGATGTGAACGCGCCCTTCTCGATGCTGGTGACCCTGATTGAAAACAACCCGTATCTGGGCCGCCTTGTTACGGGCCGTATCATGTCGGGCAGCATCAAGACCAACCAGAACGTCAAGGGGCTTGACCTCGAAGGTAATTTTGTTGAAAACGCGCGCGTGACCAAAATCCTCGCGTTCCGCGGGATTGAACGCGTGCCGCTGGACGAAGCTTCCGCCGGTGACATTGTGTCCGTCGCGGGCATGACCGAAACCACGGTTGCAAACACTGTCTGCGACCCCGCTGTCATGGTGGCCCTGCCGGCGCAGCCGATTGACCCACCGACGATTTCGATGTCCTTCTCCGTCAACGACGGCCCGTTTGCAGGCAAAGAGGGCACGAAAGTCACCTCCCGCATGATCCGCGATCGCCTGTTCAAAGAAGCCGAAACCAACGTCGCGATGAAAGTGAAAGACGGCCTGACGTCCGAGACCTTCGAAGTATTCGGCCGCGGTGAACTTCAGATGTCGGTTCTGATTGAAACCATGCGCCGCGAAGGCTTCGAGCTGATGATCGGCCGTCCGCGCGTTCTTTACAAAACCGACGAAGCCACCGGCGAGCGTCTGGAGCCGATCGAAGAGGTCGTCATCGACGTCGATCAGGAATATTCCGGCACCGTGGTGCAGAAAATGGCTCTGCGCAAAGGCGAGATGATGTCCATGCAGCCCTCCGGCGCGGGCAAGGTCAAGATGACCTTCATCGCTCCGACGCGCGGCCTCATCGGCTATCACGGCGAATTCCTCACCGATACCCGCGGCACCGGCATCATCAACCGCCTGTTCCACGGCTACGCGCCGTTCAAGGGCAACATCGACGGCCGCCGCACGGGCGTTCTGATCGCCATGAGCACCGGTCAGGCCACCGCCTATGACCTTTGGAACCTCGAAGAGCGCGGCGTCATCATGGTGCTGCCCGGTACGGAAGTTTACGAGGGGATGATTGTCGGCGAACACAACCGCGACAACGACCTGCCCGTGAACGTCCTGAAGGGCAAAAAACTCACCAACGTCCGCGCTTCCGGTGCTGACGAGATGGTAAAACTTATCCCGCCGCGTATCCTGACGCTGGAACAGGCAATCACCTACATCGCCGACGACGAGCTGGTGGAAGTCACGCCGAAATCCATCCGTCTGCGCAAACGCATCCTCGACCCCAACGAGCGCAAACGCGCCGAAAAAATGGCCGAGGCAGGCTGATAGACCTGATCAGTCTGTGAAAGGAATAATAATCGCCTTAGAAGACGATCTAAGGCTCCAGAGGGCTTTAAGAGTTGCTGCTAATATCGAGTTCTACAAGCATCTAGGGTCCGGACCTAATAAATTTCTTGATAACAGAATCGGATAGTGATTCC
>CAZKBS010000011.1:0-55561 GCA_964551435.1 uncultured Micavibrio sp. | reverse complement strand
GCTCCGCCCGCACCGCCGGCACCGCCGCCGGCTCCGCCCGCGCCGCCGCCGTTCACCGGTGACGATCCGCCGCCGGGTCCGGAAGATAATTGCGAAGCCTCCGATGCGCCGTTGACGGGTAACTTTGCGGTTGACCCCTGCGCCTGGGCACGTGAAAACTCGACCGGTACGCTGAATAACTGGGGTAACGTCCACGAAAGCGTTGGCGGCGACGAGCTGATCAACCACCAGGCCGGTTGGCAGGTTGTTGAATACGTCCGCAATTGGTGGAACGACCAGTTCCGCCCCGCCTTGCAAAACATGACGGCCCAGTGGCACGCCAGCACCATCGACCAGAGCCGCCAGCTCGGCTCCATGATGGACTCACACAACTTGACCCGTCAGGCCCGTAACCTGCAGCAAGCGGAAACCGAAGCCAAGGCAAGCCTGATGCCGAACGAGAAGACCTGTTCGGCCGCATCGCCGCCTGCCGCGATGTCGCACGGTGAATCTGTCTCCAACGCCGCTCGCACCGCGCTGACAAACGAAGTAACCAAGGAAGTCAATAACCAGCCGTCTTCCGGTACGCCGCGGGAAACCATCAGCAAAGACATCAACAAGCGCTTTGAAACCTTCTGCCAGTACTTCCTCAACACGCAGATGAACGATGGCGCGAACCCCTGCCCGAACCCGACGACAGCCGGGGAAATCGTGGACGGTGACATCGACGTTGAAACCTTCCTGTTCAAAGACACCATCGACTTCCAGGAAGAGAAGAACCGTATCGCCGCAACCTCTCTGCTGCGCAACCTGATCCAGCCCTACATTGTTCCCAAGCTGGATCCGCAACTGACTCAGCTGCCGGAAGTTCAGGAATGGATCCTCAAGCAGGAACACCTGAAATCCATCCGTACGATTTCGACGGACGTTGTGACAGCCATCATGTCGCGCCGCATGGCGCTGCCTGAAACGGGCGAACTGGGCGCCACCATGCCCGCACCGCCCCCGCCGGGCGCTGTCGGCGGTGAACTGACCGCCGGTGGCGGTGACTATGCCGAATTCCTGCGAAAGTTGGGTTACCATGAAGCAGGCGGTGTCTGTAACATCCGCGAACGCAAAAACGGTAACTTCCTTGGCATGTACCAGATGGGCCGTCAGGCGCTGATTACAGTTGGATGTATTAACCCGACTACCAACGGTAACGCCGAAAGCTGGACATGGACCGGGAACTGTGGTGGCCGTCCAATCAATAGCATGAATGACTATCTGCGTAGTTGCGAAGCACAGACAGCGTCAATTCAGGCTTATCACGCACACCAATACAATAACGAGCTAAGTGCATGCACGAAGAGCCGCGTCGGCAGTACCACCGCTAGCGGTGCGGTCATCACGACCTCTGGCCTTGTCGCCGCCGCGCACCTTGTCGGCGCAGGCTGTGTTAACTCGTGGATGGGTTGTCCCGGCGGTGTTTCCAACTATAACGCTTCTTGCAGACCGGGACCTGACGGCGTGCCGCGTGACGGCAACCAGCACTCGGCCGAATACCGCCTGAAAGCTCTGGCTGGCTATGATATGGGCTTTGGTACGCCGGGTGGCCCGGGTTATTCCATGGGCCCGAGCGGCACGGTAGAGCCGCCGCCGCCGCCGCGTCCGATCAACGAAATCATTCAGGAAATCCGCCGCAAAGCCGGCGTTCCGGATGACCAGATCGCGGAATTCCCGAGCTATAACGAAATCATGCAGGCCCTGACGCAGGAACGTTTCTTCGATCCCGATTACTACATCCGTATCGCCAATAACATTGGCGCGTTGGTGCAGGAGCAGACGGTCGTGAACGCCTACATCACCCTGCAGTTGCAGGACATCTACAAGCTGCAAGAGCAAATCAACGCTCTGGTCGCCGCCCGTGCCGCCCTGCAACTGAACCAGCAGATGGAGTCTGGCCTCGTCAACGAACAGCCGGCTAACCAGTAAATCTCCGATATGCGGCGCGGGAACCTTTCCGCGCCGCAATCATTTGAAGTTTAAGGGTTTTATAAAAGTCACCTTGCTTCTATCTTAAAGGGATGATAATATTATGTATTCTTTGGGAATACTTCTTGTGCTCTTGACCGGAGTGATACTTATGCTGAGCAGCAAGTTTCGGAATGATTTCATGCGTGTCGCACGCAAAGCGGCGTTGAGCGTACTCATCCCCGCCACGTTGATGTCCGGCCCCGTTGCCGCAGGCGCGGAGCAACCTGCAACGACAGCACCCGCGGTTACACAATCAGCCTTCGTCGGCGAAGTACGCTCCGAATTGCCGCAGCAGGAAAATGCTTTTGAAGTAATCACTATAGCCGAAGGTTCCAGCAAGATGCTGGAAATGGTCGTACATGACATCGACCAAGTTGGCACACGTTATCCTTTTCTCGCGAGTTTTATCAAAGACCTCAAAGAGCAGAACGCGACCCGTGTAGCAGAAGGCAACAAACCCGCTGAAATCAGTACTGCCCACTATATCGTCGGTGGTAAAGAATTGGTTTTTGTTGCCGTTGAATCTCCCGCACATTGCACACCTTCGGGCTGCATTACAAACGTATATGTGAAGGACAAAGAAGCACAAAGTTTTACGGAGAGTTTTGGTTCCATGCTCTCCGGCATTGCCTATCTGAGCAATAACGAGGGTAAGCCCTCGTTCTATGTTTGCACGCTGGATAATGGCCGCGAACAGTACAGTCTGAACACGCAAAACGAACTTGTGCCTGCAACGGCCAGCGTGCCGAAACATGTGCCAAAATGTGACATGTAATCATCCAAAATCACTCGATTAAAAAAAGCCGCCGTTTTTACTGCGGCTTTTTTATTGCGCCAATAGCGCGGATATTATCAGAAAGATAGATACTTTGCAGGATCGAGACTTTCGATGCCGCGGCGGACTTCGAAATGCAGCTGCGGATTTGCGACCGTCCCCGTGGACCCGACCGTACCGATACCCTGCCCGCGCCGCACGATATCCCCGCGCCGCACCTGCACGCGGTCCAGATGGGCATAGGCCGTCACCAGCCCGTTGGCATGACGTATCAGCACCAGATTGCCATAGCTCATGAGGTCGTTACCGACATAAGCCACTGTACCATCGGCAGCAGCCGCCACCACCGCACCGCGCGGCGCGGCGATGTTGATGCCGTCGTTATGAAGGTGCCCGGGTTTCGGGCCATAGCTGGAAATAACCTTGCCGCGCACGGGCCAGATAAACCCCTGTTTGCTTGGCGTACCGCTCGCGACGGCGGCGGGCATGGATGTCGCAGCAGACGCCACACGCACAGGCGCTGCTGACGGCTGCGGCGGTGCGTTCACAACTGGCGCGGATGATATACCCGAAACATTTTGCGCACTTGATGTTATCTGCGCACGCGCCTGTGTGGCGCTTGTCGCCGCGGCTGACGGCAGCGGCGCCACGTCTACGGGCCGAGCTTGCACCACGACATGCGGGCGCGCCACAGTGGACGGAATGCGCAGCACCTGCCCTTCGCGCAGCTGATACGGCGCTGACAGTTTATTCATGCTCACGACTTGCGATACCGGTACGCCGTACATACGCGCGATACCCGTGACGGTATCGCCTGCGCCGGTCTTATGCTCGTTCGGCGGCGGCAGCTGCAGGCGCTGGCCTGTTTGCAGTTGATACGGCGGCTCCATGCCGTTGATGTCGATGATATCGCGGAGCGGCAGACGATAGCGTTCCGATATGCGCCAGACGGTATCGCCGTCGCGTACCATCACGACCCCCGCGCCCGCCGCGCCATCAACGCGTGTGCCAAGGTTATGCACGGGCGCAGCCTGCGGCGCGGCGCAGGCCGACAGCAGCAACAAGGCCGTCCCTGCCATCAACAGGTTTAGACGTTGTGATGTACGCCCGCGCTTCACGCGGGCCTCATGCAGGCTGAAAGGCGAAGCCGCCGGAGAGGAAATCCTGCGCGCTATCATCGACCACCGGATCAGGCTCGTCGCGCGCAACGTTCGGCAGCAGCGGCACAAAGCGCACCGGCATCAGCTTTTCGGTTTCGTAATGTTCTTCGGACGTGCGGGTGATGCGATAAATAAACTGACTGGCCTTGTCTCGCCCCATGGGAATAACCATGATACCGCCCACCGACATTTGCGCCAGCAGCGCGGGCGGCGGCTCATCCCCCGCCGCGGCGGTGACGATGATGCGGTCGAACGGCGCCTGTTCAATCCAGCCCTTCATGCCGTCACCCGCCTTGCAGGTGATATTGCGGATACGCAGTTCGTTGATACGCACCTCTGCGGTGGCCAGCAACGGGCGGTGACGTTCGATGCTGTACACGCGGCGGCAGAGCTTGGCCAGAATAGCCGCCTGATAGCCTGAACCGGTGCCGATCTCCAGCACCTTGTGGCGGTCATTCAGCTTGAGCTCCTGCGTCATGCTGGCAACAACCAGCGGCTGGCTGATGGTCTGGCCGCGCCCGATGGGCAGCGCGGTATCTTCGTAAGCCTGATCGTGGAACTGGGTGGGGATAAAAATTTCGCGCGGGATGCGTTCAATCGCCGCCAGCACGCCGGTATCGGTGATGCCGCATTTGCGCAGCTTCATAATCAGGCGGATTTTGCGCGCAATAACGGTCACTCGAACATCCCCTGCAAATCCTTGAGCGCTTCGTGGTGCGTCAAATTGAGCGAAAACGGCGTGATGGTGACGTGCCCGGCCTTGAGCGCGCCGATATCGTTGCCTTCATCATGGTCGTCGCGCGGCGGCGGCGGGCCAATCCAGAAATACGGGCGGCCGCGCGGGTCGGTCAGGCGATCCATTTCCTGTTTCTCCATGCTGTAATGCCCCTGGCGTACAGCGCGGATCTGCGGAATGACGCCCTGCACCTTGCGCGGAAAATTCACGCTGAGAAGGCTATAGGGGTCAAGCGTTTTGCCCGCGAATTTTTCAAGAATACGCGGCAGGTATTCTCGCGCAATCGACCAGTCGGGCTTGCCGCCGTGTTCGTCGTAATCCTGACTGCAGGCGATGGCGGGGATATGCATCAGCGTCGCCTCGATCGCGGCGGCGATGGTGCCGGAATAGGTCACGTCATCCGCCGTGTTCTGGCCATGGTTGATGCCCGTCAGCACCAGATGCGGACGGAAATCCTTCATCACCTGCTGCACGCCCAGCAGCACGGAATCCGTCGGCGTGCCGGAAACGGAATAATGACGCTTGTCGTATTCTTTCAATCGCAGCGGCATGTGAATGGTGAGCGAGTGTCCCGCCGCCGACATCTGCGTTTCCGGCGCGACCACCCAGACATGCGGCGTGATGGAACTGACGATTTGTTCCATGACCTTGATGCCGTCGGCATGGATGCTGTCGTCATTCGAAATAAGGATGCGCGCTTCGGACAGTTTTTCAGGGAATTGCAGCATAATCTTTAGGCCGCCTTTCCGGATTTTGTTTCGCCCGCGGGCTCCAGCTTTTTGATGCCGCCCATATACGGCAGCAGCGCATCGGGGATGATCACGCTGCCGTCGGCCTGCTGATAGTTTTCAAGAACGGCAATCAGGCAGCGGCCCACAGCGACGCCCGAACCGTTCAGCGTATGCACATAGCGCGTCTGTTTGTCGCCGTCGGCCTTGTAGCGGGCCATCATGCGGCGCGCCTGAAAATCCCCGCAGTTGGAGCAGCTGGAAAT
The DNA here is from genome assembly GCA_964551435.1 of uncultured Micavibrio sp. Taxonomy (GTDB): domain Bacteria; phylum Pseudomonadota; class Alphaproteobacteria; order Micavibrionales; family UBA2020; genus UBA2020. The sequence goes on along the minus strand of CAZKBS010000011.1, from coordinate 49,901 downwards.
TTCGCGGTAGGTATTCTGCCCCGGCAGCCACACTTCGATGTCAAAGGTCTTTTTCGCCGAAAAGCCCATATCACCGGTGCACAGCGCCATGGTGCGGAAGGCGAGGCCGAGTTTTTTAAGAATGGTTTCAGCGCAATTCGTCATGCGCTCCAGCTCGTCCATCGATTTGTCTTCGGCGGTGATGCTGACCAGTTCGACTTTATAAAACTGGTGCTGGCGGATCATGCCGCGGGTGTCCTTGCCCGCCGCCCCCGCTTCGGAGCGGAAACACGGCGTCAGCGACGTCAAACGCAGGGGCAAATCGGCGGCATCCAGAATGGTATCGAGAACCGTGTTGGTCAGCGATACCTCCGACGTTGGAATCAGCCAGTGCCCTGTGCTTGTGCGGAACAGGTCTTCGGCAAATTTGGGCAGCTGCCCCGTGCCATAAAGCGCCTCGTCGCGCACCAGCAGCGGCACGGACAGTTCCGTATAGCCATGTTCCTGCGTGTGGGTATCGAGCATGAACTGCGCCAACGCACGCTCCAGCCGCGCCACGCCGCTTTTCAGCAGCACAAAACGCGCGCCGGACATTTTGGCGGCCGTTTCGAAATCCATACCGCCCAGCCCCTCGCCGATGTCGGTATGGTCGCGGGCGCTGTTGATGCGCGGCGGCTCGCCGTGGCGGCGGGCTTCCTTGTTGTCTTTTTCATCCTTGCCATCGGGTACGCTGGCGTCCGGAATATTCGGCAGAACACTCAGAAAACCTTGAAGTTCTTCCGCGATTTTCTTTTCGTCTTCTTCGATCCGGGCGATACGCTCTTTCATCTCCGCGACCTTGGCCATGATCTCGCTGGCGTCGCCGCCCTTCGATTTAATAGCTCCGATGTCTTTGGACAGCGCATTGCGGCTGGCCTGCAGGTCCTGCATTTCGGTTTGCAGGGCGCGGCGTTTTTCATCCATTTCGATGATTTTGGGCGTCTGGGGCGCAAGGCCGCGACGTTGCCAGCCGGAATCATAAAACTCGGGCGTTTCCCGAATGTGCTTAAGGTCAAACATGTTTTTTCTCTGTGATGATGGGCGCAGCCGCCCGCAATTCCCCCGCAAGGAAGCGCCGGCATCGCCGGAACCTCCCGAAACCCAATGCGTTTATATTATTCGGTTTTTGCGGCGCGGTCTAGATTTGATTAGGTGTTTGACGGCGCGGCGTCGGCATTGGCGGCTTGTCTGCGCTTCTCCGCCCGGCGCACCAGCAGGATGGACATTTCATACAGCAACAACAGCGGCACCGCGAGCATGAACTGGCTCAGCACATCCGGCGGCGTGACAACGGCGGCAATGGAAAAAATAATCACAATCGCATAGCGGCGTTTGTCGGCCAGCGTATCGGCAGACACAAATCCTGCATAGCCGACAAGCGTCAACAAAACAGGCAGTTGAAAGCAAAAGCCGAACGCAAAGATGAGCCCCATGACGAAATCGAGATATTCGCTCACGCGCGCTTCAAGCTGTATAGGCAGACCGCCCGGCGACGGTGTGAGGTTTTCAAATCCGGCAAAAAACCGCCACGCCGCAGGCATGACCAGATAATAAACAAACGCCGCGCCAGCAATGAACAGCACGGGCGTTGCCACCAGAAACGGCAAGAAAACCTTGCGCTCGTTTTTGTAAAGCCCCGGCGCCACAAACAGCCAGACTTGCGCAGCAAGGTAAGGAAAGGCAATAAATCCGCCAGCAAAGCAGGCGATTTTCATGTAAGAAATGAAGACCTCACCCATCCCCGTGTAAATCAGGCGGCGGTTTTCCCCCTCCAGCACTTCAGCCAGCGGGCGCACCAGAAAACCGTAAATATCTTCGGCAATAAAAAAGCAGGCGCAACTGAGCAGCACGAAAACCAGCATCACGCGGATCAGCCGCTGGCGCAGCTCCGTCAGATGCGCCACCAGCGGCATGGTTTTTTGATCTTCTTTATCAGCCGGTTGCATCGTTATCCTCCGGCTTTTTATCAGCTTGAGGCGTAGAGCCTTTGGGTTTGGCGGCGGGCGTAATATCGGGGCCGTCCGGCTGAGCACCCGCGCGGCGCGCCGCTTCTATCTGCACCTGTTTGTCGAGTTCGAACTGAAGATTGTCACCGCCCGCAAGATTGGCTTCGCGGACGATATCCGCCAGCTCCTCTTCGCGCATGATGCCATCAATCGATCGTTGAATATCGTCGGTGAAACGCCTGACGTTTCTGAATAATTTACCCGCCGAATACAGCAGGCGCGGCAAATCCTTAGGACCGATGACAACCAATGCCACGGCCAGAATGACCAGCATTTCTGACCACGAAATGCCGAACAAGGCGTTTACTCGTCTTTTTTATCCGGCGGCGGCAGATTGTCTTTTTTCTCGCCCTCGCCGCTGATGCCGTCTTTGAAATTGCGCAACCCCTTGCCGAGGTCACCCATGATCTGCGGAATTTTACCGCGACCGAAGAGGACCATGACCAAAACCGCCACAACCAGAATATGCCAAATACTGAGTCCCATTAGCGGTCATCCTCTTCGTCATCTTCGTCGTCGTCGAAGTCTTCGTCGCCGTCATCGTCGCCGTAGTCATCGTCATCGTCTTCATCATCGCTGTCGCCGAGGTCGCCATCTTCGTCGCCATCGTCGGCTTCGTCATCCTCGTCGTCGGTCTCTTCGCCTTCGTCGTCTTCATCGTCGAAATCGTCGTCGTCAGACTCCTCGTCGTCGAAGTCCTCTTCTTCGTCATCCCCGCCGCTGGAAACGGTTTCGTTTTCCGTATCCGTGCCTTCTTCTGCGGCTTCTTCGTCGAACGCCACTTCGTCGTTGGCGTCCGGCTTGCCGAGCAGGTCTTCGTCCGTGATTTCGTTCGGGTCGATGTCTTCCTTGCCTGCGCCTTCTTCGAAAAGGTCGCCGGTGGTCGGCATCGCCTCGATAGCGGGACGTTTGTCGAGCAGGCCGGCGGCTTTCAGCTCTTCCATACCCGGCAGGTCTTCGAGTTTTTCGAGGCCGAAGTGATCCAGAAACGCCTGCGTGGTCAGCCACGTCACAGGACGGCCCGGCACTTCGCGGCGCTTGCCCGGCTTGATCCAGCCTGCTTCCATCAGCGCATCAAGCGCGCCGGGGCTGGTCGCCACGCCACGGATATTTTCGATTTCCGCACGCGTCACCGGCTGGTGATAGGCGATAATCGCCATGGTTTCCATCGCGGCGCGGGTGAATTTCTTCGGCTGTTCTTTTTCAATACGCAGATGATGGCCAAGATCGGCAGAAGTGCGCAGCGCCCAGCGTTTTTCGCGCTGCACCAGCGTCACGCCGCGCGCGGCGTAATGTTCTTTGAGCATTTCCAGCACATCGGGGATCAGCATCACGCGATCTTCAGGAAAGCGCTCGGCGATTTGCTGCACGGTCAGTGCATGGGGTGCGGCGAACAAAATCGCCTCGACCAGGCGCAGGTCGTCCTGCGTGATCGCCGGCATTTCGCGGTCTTCGTCGCCCTCTTCCTGCGGCGCATCCACCGAAGCGTCTTCAGCTGCGGAGGTTTCATCTTCCTCCGCGCTCATTTCTTCGGCCATATCTTCATCGGCCTGTTCTTCCGCCATTTCTTCGGCGGCGAAGGCTTCTTCTTCAAACGCGGCAGCCGCTTCAGCATCTTCGGAGATATCAGCCTGCGCGTCGATTTCTTCGGTCATCGTGTCGATGATGTCAGTGGTTTCCTGTGCGTTTTTCTTTTTTGCTTTGGCCATGTGTCTTATGCCTCTTGTTTATCGTCTTGCGCGGCGGCGGCCTCTTCGGCGGCTTTGCGTTTTGCTTCTTCCTGCGCGGCTTCTTCGGCCAGCAGCAATTCCCATTCTTCTTCTTCGGTCAGTACGCGAGGCGCGGCGGTTTCTGCCACCTCGGCCGCGGCTTCGTCAGCAGGCGCTGCTTCCGCTTCCGGTGCCTCGTCATTCAGCGCCTGAAGATCAAAATCATCTTCCTCTGCTTCATCTTCGCTATCCGAAGACGGCACGTAACGCGCGGCAGGCGCGGCGGCAGCGTCGGCCAAGGCTTTTTCGGCAGCGATGCGTTCGGCTTCTCGCGCTTCTTCTTCCGCCTGTTGCTGGGCGAGGTCGTTTTCGGCGAAGGCGATGTCTTCGGCGCTGATACCGCTTTCCTCTTCGGGTGCGGCGGGCGGAGGCACGGCATCGTCTTTTTCACCGGGGCGGCGGATATAGATGGGGCCGTAATTCTTTTCCTGATGGATTTTAAGAAGCCCGCGTTTCGCCATTTCAAGCGCGCCGCCAAAAGTCGAAGCGACGGCAGAGCGTTTAACGATTTTTTCCTTCACCCCGCCCGGCAGGAACATGAACAGCGATACCCATTCCTGCGGAATTTTGCCGAGCATGTGTTCCATACGTTCAATCGCTTCTTCGAGCGAGAACAGCTTGACCGGATTAAGCTTGTAAACCGCATTCTGCTGACGCTGCTTTATATCGCCATAGGCGCGCAGCAGGTCATAGAATGTCATTTCATAGCGCGGCACGTATTCGGTTTTGAGGCCTTCCGGCTCCCCGCGTGCAAAAACATTGTAGCCAAGGCGCGGCAGGTGAAACAGGTCGTTCGCCACCTTGCGCATCGCTTCGAGGCGGCGCAGCTGGAATTGCAGCGCCTCCGCCAGATCCTGCGCGGTGGGTTCGGCCTGTTTCTTTTCTTCCTGAGGGATCAGCAGGCGCGATTTGAGATAAGCCAACCACGCGGCCATGACCAGATAATCGGCGGCGAGCTCAAGGCGCAGCGCGCGCGCCTTTTCGATGAAGTCGATATATTGGTTGGCCAGCGCGAGAATAGAGATTTTGGCAAGGTCGACCTTCTGGTCGCGCGCCAGAGTCAAAAGCATATCGATCGGCCCGTCGAAATCGCCGAGATAGAGCATCAGCTGCTCGCCCTCGCTGCGTTCGTTCAAAAGGTCGTCTTCGAATTTTGATGCTTCCGCTTCGCTCATATCCGTCAGCCGGTCTTTCTTTGTTGCAGCAGGGCTGCGAGTTTTTCGTGCAGCGCTTCGCGTGCGCCGTTGTCATTCCCCGAAGCGGTAAACGACGTGCGTTGCCGCTCCGCCTCTGCTAGCCGCTGCGCGGCTTGTGCCGACACCTTGGGCGTTGCGCTTAACGCCTTGACGCGGTCTTCGAAAGTGGCGTTGCAAATCATGGTCAAATCCATGCCCGCCCCCATCGTCCGCGCCACGCGATCTTCGATGGTGCCGCCGAGCGCCTTCATGGAAATATCATCGGCGATCAGCACACCGTCGAAACCAATTTCCCCGCGGATCACGTCACGGGTGACGCGCGCGGAAACGGTAGCGGCAGAATCAGAATCTAATGAAGAATATACAACATGCGCCGCCATGGCCCAAAGCGCCGTTTTCATATTTGTTTGGGCTAGATATTTGAAGGGCTTGAAGTCCGTTCTTGAGAGAATATCCGCCGGAACCTCCACCACGGGCAGGCCGAAATGGCTGTCCACGCGGGCGCGGCCATGGCCGGGGATATGCTTGATAACCGGCGTTACCTGCCCCGCCAGAAGGCCGCGGCAGACCGCTTCGCCCAGCTGGCCGACCATATCGGGACTGTCGCTGAAGGTACGGCTGGCCGACAAAAACTCATGGCAATCCGGCGCGGGTACATCGACCACGGGCGCGCAGTTGACGGTGATGCCCATATCGGCAAGATCAAGCGCCATCAGATACGCGCTCACGCGCGTGGCTTCGAGCCCCTGCTCCGCCGCATCCTGCGCCAGTTCTCCAAAAATCTTGGCGGCCGGATATTCGCGGAATTCGGGCGCACGCAGGCGGGCAACGGTGCCGCCCTCCTGATCGATCAGCACGGGCAGGTCATCGCGGCCCACCGCTTCGCGTACCGATGCGACAAGGTCGGAAACCTGCTGTTTGGAAACGCAGTTGCGTTTGAACAGAATAAAGCCCGCCGGTTTTTCAGCGGCGAAGAGCGCACGCTCGTCCGCCGTCAGTTCGGTGCCCGTCGCATCGACGACAATCGCTTTAAGTTCCTGCCAAGCATTCATGATATTACCTCACCACCATGCAGCCGCCCGGATTGGACGATTTGAGAACCTCGCAGATTTCTTTTGCCCGCGCCTCGCTCACCTTGCCGGCTTGCAGGCGGTTGAATACGCCCTTGGCGCCAAGGTCAATCCGCTGTGTGCGCATATCGAGCCCCTTGAGCAAATCGGGATGTTTTTGCTGAAGCTTTTTCCAGTCCGTCGCAGCCCCTTCGGTATTGCGGTAGGAACCGAGCTGGATATAAACCGTCCCGCCCGCCGCCGCGACAGACTTGGCCGCCTGTTCGGTCGGTTCGGCGGCCGGTGCCGATGCAGCAGGTGCCGTTTCCGCCGTTTTGACCGCCGCGGGTTTTTGAACCGGTTTGTCCGCTTCGGTTTTGACGGACGCTTCTTTGCTGGCCGTTTCCTTGGCGGGCGCTTTTTCAGGCGCAATCACTTTTTCAGTAGCGATGCCGACTTTTTTCAGGCTGGTATTCGCACTGGCGGGTTTGTCTTCTGCCGTTTTGATGACCTCGTCTTTGTTCACGGGTTCTTCGGTGCCGGGCAGCAAACGCTCCACGCGCTGCTTGTCTTTGTTATCCAGCGGGTCGAACACCGTGCTGTCCTGGTGCGGCACTTTCATGCCGCCAGGATCGTCGGGCGTAAATTTATATGCGGATTTTTCCGCCAGCACCACGGGCACATCGGCGGCTTCCTGCGCTTCTTCGCTGGTCGGATAGGCATACCAGATGATGGCCGCGAAGGCGATCAGCGCCAGAACGCTCAAACCGCCCTTGGGCAGCACGCGTTCGGGCGGCGGTGGCGGACGGCGACCGACATAGAAAGAACCGAGATTTTCGTCTTGGGGTTTTTGCTCTTCGCTCATTATCCGTGCAACTCCTCCAGTGGTGTGACGCCCATAACGGTCAGGCCCGAGGCGATAACCGTTGCAACAGCCCGCACCAGCGCCAGACGCGCATGGCTGAGGCCCCTGTCGTTTTCATGCAGGAAGCGCAGGGAATTATCCTCGCGCCCCTTGTTCCAGAAGGCATGGAATTCCGCCGCCAGTTCCTGCAAATAAAACGTGATGCGGTGCGGTTCCGCCGCCTCTGCCGCCTGCTCCACATGGCGCGGCCATGCGGCCATGAGGCGTACGAGCTTCAACTCGTCCTCGCTCGCCAGCCGGCTGACGTTGGCATCCGCGAGTGACATGGCATCGGACGCCATGTCGGGAAACATTTCCTTGGCGTTGCGCAAAACCGAATAGCAGCGCGCATGCGCATACTGCACATAGAATACCGGATTGTCCTTGGACTGCTCGACCACTTTGGCGAAATCGAATTCCAGCGTCTGGTCACTGCTGCGCGTCAGCATGATGAAACGGATCACATCCTTGCCAACTTTATCGAGCATATCACGCAGCGTCACAAACGTACCTGCACGTTTGGACATGCGCACCGGCTCCCCGTTATCAAAGGTATGCACAATCTGGCAAAGCTTCACATCGACATCCGCCTCGCCGCCCGATACGGCCTTCACCGCCGCGCGGATGCGCTTGACGTAGCCGCCATGATCGGCGCCGAGGATATCGATAAGATGCTTCGCGCCGCGGTTGTATTTATCCCAGTGATAGGCGATGTCGTTGGCAAAATATGTCCACGACCCGTCGGATTTTTTCAGCGGGCGGTCGGTGTCGTCACCGAATTGCGTGGCTTTAAACAGCGTTTGCGGGCGCTCTTCCCAATCATCGGGTTTCTTGCCCTTGGGCGGCTCCAGCACGCCGGTATAGATGAGCCCCTGATCTTCAAGCGCCTTGAAGGCCTTGTCGACCGCGCCCGCGTCAATCACCGCCTGTTCGGAAGAAAACACGTCATGATGGATGCCCATATCGGCAAGGTCGGCCTTGATTTCGGCCATCATCATCTCAAGCGCAGCGGCTTTGCAGACCGGATGCCATTCGGCTTCATCCTTGCCCAGCCATTTGTCGCCATCGCGTTTGGCCAGCATCTGGCCGACGTCTTTGAGGTATTCGCCCGGATAAAAACCCGGCGGGATCTCGCCGATGCTTTCGCCCAGCGCCTCGCGGTAACGCAGGTACACGGAGCGACCAAGGATATTCACCTGATTGCCCGCATCGTTGATGTAATATTCGCGCACGACATCGAAGCCCGCTTTTTGCAGCAGCGACGCCATCGCGTCACCTACCACCGCGCCGCGCGCGTGACCGACCGTCAGCGGCCCCGTCGGATTGGCGGAGACGTATTCAATGTTCACTTTTTTGTTACGACCCATGCCGCTGTTGCCGAAATGGATACCGGCCGACAGCACATTGCGTACCGTCGCCAGCCATGCGGCGGCATCCAGACGGAAATTTACAAACCCCGGCCCCGCGACGGTGACTTCGGTCACGCCGTCGAGGGTTTTGATTTTCTCGGCAAGGATTTCGCCCAGCTGGCGCGGGTTTTTGCCCGCAGGTTTCGACAGCACCATCGCCGCGTTGGTCGACATGTCGCCGTGGCTGGCATCGCGCGGCGGCTCCACCGTGACGCGCGACAGATCAAGCCCCGCCGGCAGGTCGCCCGTTTGCGACATATGCGAGAGGATATCGACGATATGGTTTCTGTATTCCTGAAAGATGTTCATTTTCTTTTTCTTATCTCATCATCTGATAGGTATCGAAAAGTTCCTTGTGTTCCAAAAGCGCCAGACGGTCGGTCATGCTGGCGATGTAATCGGCGACACTGCGCGCGTGCCAGTCTTTTGCCTTCCAGCCCTTGGGCGTGTTTTCAATCTGCGCCTGCCATTCGGGCGGCAGGCAGCGGCGGTGTTCCATGAACACAGTGAACAAATCCTGCACGCACTGGAAAACCTTGCGGCGCACGCGGCTGACCTGATGGTGGCGGTAGAAATGCGCCCACAGGAAATCGCGCAGCTGGCGGTCTTTTTTACGCAGGTCATCGGACATCGCCACGGTTTGTTCTTTGGCATGGCGGATATCGTCGGCGGATTTCGGCTTCAGCCCCGCGAGACGTTTTTTGGTTTCGCCCAGAACATCGATGACATAGGTGCCCATGACATCGCGGATGGTTTCCTGCGTCAGGCGGTAGTTGTCGATGTTCGGCCAGGTCTTGCGCTTTTCGTGCATGATGGCCGCAACCCAATCGACCTGTTCGAGGTCTTTGAGCGTAAACATGCCCGCCGACAAACCGTCGTCAAGGTCGTGGCTGTTATAGGCGATATCGTCGGCGATACCGGCGATTTGCGCCTCCAGCGAGGCATAGGTATCAAGCTTGAGGTCGATTTGGTGGCGCAGCGCGTCCAGCGTAACCTCGAAATGCGGTTTCTTATGCCCTTTCTTGATCACGGGGCCGTTGTGCTTGACCAGGCCTTCGAGGGATTCCCACGTCAGGTTCAGGCCGTCAAAATCCGGATATTTCTTTTCAAGTTTCGTGACCACGCGCAGCGTCTGGTCGTTATGGTCGAAACCGCCGTAGGGTTTCATGCACTCCGCCAGCGCGTCTTCGCCCACATGCGCGAAAGGGGTATGGCCGACGTCATGCGCCAGCGCCGCCACCTCGGCCAGATCCTGATCGCATTTCAACAAACGCGACAGCGAACGCGCGACCTGCGCCACCTCGATGCTGTGGCTCAGACGGGTGCGGAAATGGTCACCCTCGTGATACACGAAAACCTGCGTTTTGAATTTCAGACGGCGAAACGCTTGTGAATGGATGATGCGGTCACGGTCACGTTCGAAATCGCCGCGGGTTTTGCTCGGCGGCTCCGCGTACATGCGGCCGCGGCTTTGTTCGGGACGGCTGGCGAAAACGGCAAGGCCGTCAGCGGCGAGCATGTCGCTCAGGGGTTCGGCTCTTTTCACAGGTGCAGGCGCGGAGACTTTGGCCGGTTTTACCGGTTTCGCAGATTTTGTTTTGGCGCGCGTTGCCATCGGCCCCTCCCCGCATGCGTAATAGTATTGATTTACAAGGCTTTTAAAGCATATTTCGCCTGCGAATAAAAGCGTAATCTGTTAAGTATCGCCCCCTTGAAAATACCCATAATTGTTATGGATAATTTATGTTGATTTTTGTCCGTTTTAGGCCATATTGATGTTCTATAAGACGTTGAAAACACTGTTATCCGGAAAGGCATACCATGACGCAGGCACAAACCACAGCTTCGAGCGGCACCATCCCCTCCGCCCGTGCAAACGGCATGATTGTCCATCTGACCGACAGCGCGGCCGCGCGCCTGCTGGCGCTGCGTGAAAAAGACGGCAACAACAACCTGATGCTGCGTGTCACGGTTCTGGGCGGCGGCTGTTCGGGTTTTCAATACCAGCTGGACGTGACCGAAGAGGTCAACGAAGACGACGTGACCTTCGAAAAGAACGGCGCTGTTCTGGTGACCGACGATATTTCCCTGCCCTTCATCAACGGCGCGGAAATCGATTTCGTCAGCGACATGATGAAATCCGCCTTCAAAATCCGCAACCCCAATGCGGCGGCGGGCTGCGGCTGCGGCAAATCGTTCAGCACGAAATAATCAGTCGATTATTTTTACTTCACCTTTTTGCGCATCGACCATCAGTCGCGGCGGTATTTCCGTTTGCGTCATGCGGCCGTAAAAATCATCGCCTAGCCCTGTGATGCACGGCACGCCCATTTCGCGCGCAACCACGCAGGCATGCGACAATACCCCGCCGTGCGCGAATAAAACGGCAGCGGCCTGTGCAAAATAAACCGTGGTTTCGGGGCGGGCGTGGCGGAAAATAAAAACCGGCCTGTCTTTGTAGTCCGGCGCCTCTTCCAGACGGGTGACCACAAGACCGCGCCCCGCCGCCTGCGCGCCCGACACGATCAATCCCTGAAATACGGCGGCATCGGCGGCATCGGTTTTTTTTATTTCGGATGCGGCGGACGCTATGACGGGGGCTGTGTCTGCCTCCGGCGCCCAGAAAAACGGCGGCAAAGCATGGCGGCGCGCAAGCGCGGGCGTATCCGCAAACATCTCACGCCACGCAGGCGACAGGGCCGTGCGGCGTACTTGCAGGGCTTGCAACCAGCGGAAGGTCTGGCGATGCAGCGCGGGCGCCCTGTCCGGCGCGGCAAGATATTCGTGCATGCGCATCACCACGGCGGCATTCAGACGCATGAGCAAGACCTGCACGGCAAGGCCAAGCGCGAGGCTTTCCACCAGCGGGTCGGCATCGGGCTTTTTGATATCGCGCAGCCTGTCCTGCACAAAACGCGTCACGCGCCACTGCGTCGCCATCACGCGCGGGATACTGCGGATTTTATGCGGCGTCACGAAACGGAAACCACGCGCGGCATCTGGCAGCGCGACAGCCGTGCCATCGCTGAGAATAACCGCCAGCGCCGAGCCGTTCAGATACGGCGCCCCCTGATGCCAGCCGATCATATGCACATCTTCGGGCGGCGGCGTCATGCCGAGCAGCCGCAGCGCCCTGCACCATGGCGAAGCAGCATCGGCAACGCTAAAAATGCTTTCAAACCGCGCACGGGCAGTGCCGGAAAAATCACGCTGCGACAGGCTTTCTTCGGGGAAGGACAGCCAGAGAATATCCTGCATCATCTCAAAGGCTCCCCAGTCCGCCAAAGGCGTAAATGCGGTACGGCACGACAACGAAAATGCGGTCACCATCAGTCACCGGCGCGGCACTGCCGCCGCTCAAGACCGGACGCCGGCGCAGCTCCTTGCCGGTCAAGGCATCGCGAATGGTAAAAACGCCATCGGCGCTCGTCGCGGCGACCAGCGGCGCTTTGCCGCCTGTACGCTCCACAAAAACCGCGCCCGCCATAAACTCGGTGCCGACCTTCGCCTGCCATTTCACATCGCCCGTTTTGCCGTCCAGCGCCACCAGTTCACCCGTTTTCAAGGTAAACAGCGCAAGGTCGTGCGCGGGCAGATAATCGCCGGGGTCAATCGCCATATTGGGCAGCGCGCGCTGCCACAAAATGCGACCATCGTCGGGCGAGAGCGCATAGGCCATGCCCATATCGGTGTCACGCTTCACGCCGATCTGGCCGCGGCCTGTGGTGGTGATAATCCGCGCCCCATCGGCGCTGATAACGGGGGCGCCCCACGGCTGCCCCTCCACCGCCGTTTGCCAGACGACCTTTCCCGTTTGCGCATCCAGCGCGTAAAAAAAGCTTTGATGCACGGCTTCGTCTGGCTGCGCGGCGGCATAGACACGGCCCGCCGTCACCAGCGGCGTTGCATCAGTATGGCCGATAGGCGCATGCCACAGAACGCGGGCATCCTCAGCCGCCACGGCCCACAAACCGCCCCCGCCCGTGGGCAGAAAAAGATGTGTGCCATCCGCGCTGCGGGCGGGCGGCGATTCAATATGGCCGAGGAACTGGCGCTGCCATATCACCTCTGCGGCCGGCATGCGCAGCGCCGTCAGCATCGCGGCGCGGGTATGGTGCAGCCCCTCGCCGATGTAAACCGTCTGCGCATCCCCTTTGCCGACGGTAAAAATCGGCTCCGACTGCGGCAGCGTCCACAGCCATTCGCCCGTGGCGGCGTCGTATCCCTCGGCCGTATTTTTATAGGTGCCCGTCACCAGCACGCCCTGCGACAGCACAGGGGTTGCCAGCTGCGCGTTTTTAACCTGCACGGAAAATATTTCATCGAAGTTTTCCATGAGTGGGGTCGCGGGCATTTCTTTGCCCTCCGCATAGCGCATCAGCTTCGGATAGGCGGCAGGCAAAATTTCCTTGGTGCCGTCGTAGCGGACAATCTTGTCGGGCGTGCGCAGGTAAACCGCGACGCCCGCGCCTGCAAAACTGACCAGCGACAACACCCCCGCCACCACAACCACCAGACGGCGCCGGTGCCACAGCGACCCCGTCGCCGCAGCCACCGCCCCGACACCCGCCAGCAGCAGCGGCACGATTTCCACCAATGGTAACAGCATGGGGAAAAAATGCATACGGCAGCGATAACGGTGAACAAGCGAAAAACGGCGCACGGGAACATTCCTTTGGCTTGATTATACATGTTTATGGGGGTTTGACGATGCGGCTGCGGCTTTCCTTGGGACGGATGTTTTCGTATAAACACCCTGCAAGGGGGCTTGACCACGCGCCCGCGCGCCCTAGGATATCTATATGTTTAATCAAAGCTTTAAGAATATTTGTCTGCCCGTCCTTGCCGCCGCCTGTCTGCTGGCTATGGCAGGTTGCGCCGCCCGCGTGGTCGATCCGGCCGATCCCGCCTATGACCGCCATGGCTTCACGCTGGCCGATTATAAAGCCTACCGCCTGAACAACCCGAATACGCACCGCAGCTTCTCCCAAAGCTGCGAAGCCTATTTCCCGCTGCTCATCCGCAAGGGCATGACGCGCAAGGAAGCGGAGCATATTCTGGTCACAAGCGGCGGCGCGGTGAAAACACGGCGCGATGGCAAAACGCGCTACGCCTTTAAAGACAAAGAATTCCTGTCCACGTTGACGGTCGATGTCTATGTTACCTACGACAAACGCGACAAGGTCGATATGCTGACCTGCACCGACAGTTACAAAACTTTCTAAGGATGCACAGATGAAAATCGCCAGCTGGAACGTCAATTCCATCAATATGCGTCTGCCGCATGTGCTGGACTGGCTGACGAAACACAAACCCGATGCCTTGCTGCTGCAAGAACTGAAATGCAGCGACGACAAATTCCCGCTGGCCGAGATTGAAGCCGCCGGATACAAAGCCGCCGTGCATGGACAAAAATCGTGGAACGGCGTTGCCATCCTCTCCCCCCACGATATCACCGATATCCGCCGCGGCCTGCCCGGCGATGACAGCGACGAACAGGCGCGGTATATCGAGGCCAGCATCAACGGCCTGCGCGTCGCCTCTATCTATCTGCCGAACGGCAATCCGGTCGATAGCGAAAAATACCCGTATAAACTCCGCTGGTTCGACAGGCTGATTGCGCATGCGCGGGGGCTTCTGGCCCAGGACATAGCCGTGGTACTGGGCGGCGATTACAATATCATCCCCGAACCGCGCGACTGCCACGACCCCGCCGCATGGGCGGAGGACGCACTGTTCCGCCTCGACAGCCGCCGTAAGTTCCGCAGCCTTGTGCATCTGGGCTATACAGATGCCTTCCGCGTCATGAACAACGACAGCGAACAATATACGTTCTGGGACTATCAGGCCGGCGCATGGCCACGCAACAACGGTATCCGCATCGACCATTTGCTGCTGAGCCCGCGCGCCGCCGACCGCCTGAAGGACTGCCGCATCGACCGCGAACCCCGCGCAGCCGAGAAGGCTTCCGACCACACCCCCATCTATGCGGAGCTGTCATAAGCATAAGGCACTGATTTATAACATAAATATTTTATTTATGTAAATTGACTTTGCCTTTTGTTTACGCTAGCATATTACCCATTCTTTCAAACGCAGGAACCAGAACATGAGCGAGCCGACGCAAGACAAGCCGGAAAAGAAAAAGTTCACCGAACGCCTGCGCGATATTTTCCGCCGCAAAGCCAAGCCCGCGCCCGTGCCCGCCGCCCTTTACAACGACAAGCGCGTGCAGAAGGCCGTGTTCAAAGCGCGCCGCCGCCGCTTTTTCAAACGCCTGCTGCTGACCAGCGTTGCCGCCGCCGCCATTTCCACCGGCACGCATTACAAACCCGACAGCGTCAGCACGCCGTTCAACCAGTTCATGTACGAACAAGGCCACGCCACAGACCTCAAGAGCCATTTCCACGCGCAGAACATCCGCGTCTATGACCGATGGAATCCGCTCTACCCGTTCCACCTTGCCGGACAGGCGGTCAAAATCACCTGGCAGGATATCGACGCCGATCAAAATAGCGGCCCTGTCGGCAAGGCGTTTAACAAAACCATCTCCACCCCGGTTATCTACTACAGCCTGCTGTTCAAGGGCGGCATGGACCTGATACTGCCGCACCCGCTGGATGCATATTCGCTGTCGAACGACGCACCGCATAAAGAGCGCGAAGTTTTCATCCGTCCGCCCAAGGCGGTGAACCTTGCCGATTTCATCAGCGATTTCGGCCGCGTGAGCCCCGAACATATCAAATTCAAAAACTCCGCAGAGCAGCTGGAGCGCGTGATTTTCGAATACGTCATGCTCCACGAAGCGCGCCACGGCGACCAGAGCAAAACCGCCGCGACATCCCTGAATGAATCCGATGCCGACAGATACGCATTTGACGTGCTGGCGGCGCGCGGCAACAAACCCGAACTGCTGTCAGAAGTACGCGCCATCATCACCCACAGCCGCACCATGGCCAGTGTGCTGGGCGGCGGTACATCGCACACCACCAGCGCGGCCCTGCTGCGTCCGTATCAGACGCCCTATCACGCCTACCGCGACGAGGCAGCATTGCAGCGCCTGCACAAAGTCCTGACCGATGCCGACACGATGAACAGCGATGCCTTCCCCGAAGATATGGCGCGGGGTAACCGTTTCGTTTACATGGCTGCCGCCCTGAAAAAGCAGGGACTGCCCGCAAACGACCCCGATATGCAACTGTCCGTGAATATGTTTTTGAATGCGGCGCTGTTTTTCAACACCGCTTCGGGCGGGGCGATCATCAACCCGCGTTTTGATATCGACAAAATCAATGTCGGCTATTTGCAGGAACAATACAAACCGGTGGAAGACAAACTGAACCCGCCTGCCGCCACCCCAAAGCCCGACACGGCCCGCCCGGCCGCAAAACCGCCGGTGTTCAAGGCGAGCTAAGCCTTGCCGTAAAAAAACGGATTACAATTCCATTTCCCAGTGCTGCCCAGTCAGGTCCTTGCCGAAGCGGTGATGCTGTATTTCGCGCATGACGCGCAGGCCTGCGTCTTCGAAAATGTCGCGGGCGTGTTCGTGGATACTTTCGGTCCACATGGTGATTTTCTTGTACCCGACATGGCGGGCAAACCGCAGTGCCTCGGCCAGCATCGCCTTGCCGATGCCAAGATTGCGCGCTTCCGACGCCACGAAGGGCAGACGCAGCTCCGCAACGTCTTCCTTGATGCGCACAAGGCAGAGCGACCCCACCATGCGCCCCTTATGCTCAGCCAGCCAGCAGCGTTCGCGCGCGGGATCAAAATTGCGGATGAATTCGGCGGTTTTTTCGGCGACCAGCGCCTCGAATTCCTCGTTCCAGCCGTAATCCTGCGCGAACTGCACGGCATGTGAGTGGATAATCAGCCCCATATCGCCCGGACGGTGCGGGCGCAGGGTCCATGTGTTCTCCTCCAGCACGGCGGCATGGATATTCGCGTTGAGGATTTCATCAATCGTATTCATGGCATCGACAAGCCGCGCCTGATCTGCAAGGGTGACCGACGCCAGCATGTCCAGCACCTTGCGATTCGCTTCCGCCGAAATACTTTCCCCGACTTTCTGGCCCTTGCGCGTCAGGCGGATAGTGCGCTGGCGGCCATCGCTTTTGGAGCGTTCTTTGGTAATCAGCCCCTCGCGCTCGAAGCCCTGCAGGATACGGCTGATATACCCGCCATCCATACGCAGGTCACGGCACAGGATACTGGCCGTCACGGATTTCCTGAAACAGAGTTCGTTGAGTACACGCACTTCGGCCAAAGAATACGAACTGCCGAAAATTTTTTCCGCCAGTACGCCGATGCGGTGCATATACATACGGTTAAAGCTGCGGATGCGTTCAATCCGCTGCTCGGTTTCGGGGTTCAATTCGGGCAATGGATTTACCAATGGCCGCCGCTTTCAAATAATAGACGTTAAAAATATCTGCAGGATGATTTCGTGTGGTTGTGTGGATAAGTATATCCAGCCCTCTGCTGCACTGCAAAGGGTTATGGACGTATTCCTACAATTTTATCATATTTTATGAAAATATAAACACCTTCCCCCTATCCGACTGATTTCACGGCAATGCTGCGGCGCGGAAATAAGGCCGTTCTTGCGGTTACCTCTGGGGCGGCTTAATCTCGGATTTATCGTCTTTTTACATCTGCCGCAGGTGCCCCCATGTCCCAACCCGCCGATACCCTCGTTTTCGCCGATGGCATGGAGGGGACTACCGCGCCCGCCTTTGTGCTCAAACGCATCAACCGCCACGGTCTTGTCACGGGCGCAACGGGTACGGGCAAAACCGTCACGCTGCAAACGCTGGCCGAAAACATGGCGCGTGCGGGTATTCCCGTTTTTGTTACCGACGTCAAAGGCGACCTCTCGGGCATCGCGCTGCCCAAAGCCGCCGGACTGGTCAGCCCGCCCTGCCTGTTCTGGGATCTGGCGGGCAAAAGCGGCCACCCCGTGCGCATCACCGTATCCGAATTCGGCCCCGTGCTGATGGGCGAGCTGCTCGACCTCAGCGAGGCGCAGCGCGGCGTGCTGGAACTGTGCTTCAAGGTTGCGGATGACAGCGGCCTGCTGCTCATCGATTTCAAAGACCTGCGCGCGATGCTGCAATATCTGGCCGATAATGCCAAAGACATCAGCGCGACCTACGGCCTTGTCTCGACGGCGTCGGTGGCGGCGATACAGCGCAGCCTGCTGTCGCTGGAAAACGAAGGCGCAGACACATTTTTCGGCGAACCGTCCATCGAACTGCAAGACCTGATGCGCACCACGCCCGATGGCAAAGGATATATCAGCGTCCTGCACGCGGCGGAATTGATGCAAAAGCCCAAGCTTTACGGCTGTTTTCTGCTGTGGCTGCTGTCGGAGCTGTTTGAACAGATGCCGGAAGCCGGCGACCTTCCCGTGCCCAAGCTGGTGGTGTTTTTCGACGAAGCGCATCTGATGTTCGACACCGCCCCCAAAGCGCTGGTGGAAAAAGTCGGACAGGTCATGCGCCTGATACGATCAAAGGGCATCGGCGTTTATTACGTCACGCAAAATCCCGCCGACATTCCCGAAGATGTGCAGGGGCAACTAGGCAACCGCGTGCAGCATGCCCTGCGCGCCTTCACGCCGCAGGAACAGAAAAAGGTCAAGGCCGCGGCGGAATCCCTGCGCCCCAATCCGGCTTTTGATACCTACAGCGTCATCGGTACGCTGGGTGTCGGCGAAGCGCTGGTATCGGTCATGGATGCCGCAGGCGCGCCGACGGTGGTCGAGCGTGTAAAAGTGCGCCTGCCCGACAGCCGCCTCGGCCCGCTGCAATCGTATGAACGCCAGCAGATGATGGTGACCAGCCTTGTCGCCGGAAAGTACGAAACGGCGCTTGACCGCGTTTCCGCCTATGAAACCCTGCAACAGAAAAAAGCGGCGCAGGAAAGCCAAAGCGCAACAGCGCCGCAGTCTAGCCCCTGGGGCAGGCCGCAAACGCCGCCCCCGTCTGCGCCACGCACACCTGCGCCGAAGGCTGAAAAACCCGCCGGAAAGCCGGGGCGCCCCAAAGATACGATTGTCGATACGATGGTCAAAACAACCGTGCGTTCCGTCAGCTCCACCATCGGGCGGCAGATCGGTCAGCAAATTCTGCGCGGCCTTCTGGGTTCGATGACCCGTAAAAAATAAACATCACCACAAAGATGCCCCATGACCGCCGCCTGCGCCCTGCCCGATAATATCGCCCGCCTGTAATGGAACAACCGGCTGAAATCGGGGGCGCTCTGCGTTTTCTTTGTCGCGGGGATGGCCGTATTCGCCCTGACCCTGTTTTTGATGGTGGCGCTGCCCGCATCACTGGCGCCGGATAGCGGGCTTTCGCTGCCGCAAATGATGCATGATCCGAAAATGCAGCCGAAGCTGCTCCGCTTCTTTTTGAAAATCTTTTTCTTTGCCGGTGGCATGACGCTGTATTTCATCTACCGCGATATCAAGAATATCGGCGAGATTTTCAGCGCCCGCCCCATCTGCAAAAGCCTTAGCCCCCTGAAATCAGGGTTATTTCATGGATTAATGAAATATTAACGCGCTTACGGTAAATTGGGCGCATGACCGAACGTACCAAAGATGCGTTTAATAACTCTGCGCGCCGCCGCCTTGCTGTTGCGGCAGCACTTGCTGTCGGTGTCGCGACCACGCCCTCCGACGGTATACAGACGGAATATCAGGCCTCGCTGCAGTCGCCCAAAACGGCAACGCCCGTCAATACAAACCCGCGGCCAGAGGTTCTGCAAACCCTCTCCGCCATGCAGCCGCCTGTTATTTTGCGGGAACTGTGGGCAGGCAAAGGACTGTCCGGCGAGAAATTTGATACGGCCTTTGCCGCGCTCAGCGATGCACAGCAGCAACGGCTTTCGCAGCAAAGCCCCGCCCTGTTCGAACAGCCGGGCTTTGTCGATATTATGCAGAAACTGGCGGAAGGGAAACAGGCGAAGCTGAACACCCTTATCGAACGCATGGCCGAGATGCCGCGCGGTATGCAGATCATCACCACCGATTACACCCGCATATCCAAAGAACAAAACGACGCCGTCTGGTTGGAATTTCAGGAAAGAGCGGAACCCGCTTTCTATCGTCATCTCGCCGCAACGCAGGAAAAAGAGCTGCGCGCGGCAGGCTTTTGCGATTACGCCATCGACTGCATGCGCCGTGGCCTTGGCCCCACCGACAAGGACGGCATCAGCTATAACGTCGATATCGACCATCTGGTCGAACGCGGCGGCGGCGGCCGGATGTCGACAGAAAAAGCGGTCGATCCCGTACACGGCGGCGCGCCGATGTATCTGGTGAACCATGTATCGAACCTGTGTCTGATTATGCGCGATGTGCATACCCAGATAAAAAACAGCATCAACAACCAGCAAGGCCTTTCCGATATCGCCGTTGGGGAAACCAAACGCATTTGCATGGCCGTGCCCACGGATGAAAACCGTTTGCTGATGCTGCAAAAAGAGGATATCCGCGCTGGCATGCAGCCGCCGCCGGAAACGTCGTATTTCGCACTAGGGCCCTCGCTGCTCATCACGCGAGACCTCGGCCGCCTGATGCGCGACAATATCGCCCCGCCCGAAGATCAGGCCCGCGTATTCTACGAAGCGCAGATTGAACCTACGTTCAAACATACATTGAAACTATGGCAGGCGCTGGTGGCCTCGCTTGAACATGGCATTGAAAACGGCACCGTCAAATCAGCCGATATCAAGCGCACGCGCGATAATTGCGATGGCTATTTGAAGCCGCTTGAAAAAGCCATGACCGACGCCAATATGCCCAAAGAGGCCGTTGACAGGCTGCGCGACATCAGCAATCGTATTTATGCCCACCTGACCCCTGCGGGCGACAATAAATCCGCCGCCCCCAAAGCGGCAAACAAGCAGGAAAAACGAAACGATGCCCGCGCCTGATACCCCGAAAATCTCCGCCGCGCTCGCGGCGCTTCAAAATGCGGATGCAAAGTCATATATGCGCAGCGGCGCGAACGACCTTGTGTTCAGGGTGTGCAACAGCTTGCTGGATGACCGCGGCTATCCGCAGATTCCCGAAGATCTCGAAGCGCTGCTGCGGCAATCCTGCGGCATCATGGGCCCCTACTTCACGATTTTCAGCACCGGCGGCATGGAAATGGCAGGCGGCGGATTGCAACCCGGCATCCTTGAAGAATCCGAAGCGTTCAATCAATGGAGCGATGACGACGAGCCGAAAACCCTCGTCGTCGGCAAAATGTCCGGCGGCGTGGTCATCACGCACAAGGACGGCAAATATCACATCGTGGATCAAAGCTCGCGCGATGTGTTCCGCAGCTATGATAGCATCGCGGATTTCATCATCGACACCATTACGCGCCTCGACACCGCAAGACGGCAGAACGCGTAATTATTTCGGCTTGCGACGCGCGAGTATTTCCATCGTCGGCTTGAGGTTGAAGAAAATCTTTTGCACTTCAAAACCGTGCTTTTCAAGCAAGATGCGAATGTTCTTGCGGCTGAAATACTGCGTGTATTCCGGCGGGTTCGGCCATGTTTCCGGCTTTTCACCGTGCAGCCAGTGGCTGCGGTCCGGCGTTTTCAGAAAGAAATAGCCGCCCGGTTTGACCAGCGACGCCCAGCCTGCAACAAAGGCGTTGAAATCACCGACGTGTTCAATCACCTGCGATGAATGGCCGAAATCGAACATCATGCCGCGCTTGATAAAATCGTCAATGGCTTCACAGTAATAGGTGGCGCGCGGGTCGTGATTTTTACGGGCGAATTCCATCGCCTCGGGATCAAGGTCAATACCGACAGCGCGGTTCGCGCCCATTTTCTGCATCGCATCGACCATGTATCCGCCGCCGCAACCGACATCGATCGCATCTTTGCCGATGAAGTATTTTTTGAAACGGCCCGCACGGACTTTCGCACGTTTGCGGCGATGTTCGACCTTGTTATAGGGATAGCGCAGACCGTCTTTAGGTGCGCCCTGCTGGCTATACAGCGGCGCCAGTTCTTCCGGCGTCGGGACGGGGTGAATGAATTTCAGCTCGCACGACGGGCAGTTCAAAAAACGGTAATTATTTTTTTCGACATAAAAACGCGTATCGGCATGGCCACAAACAGGGCACGGGCGCGTGTTCGGCGTTGCATCGGTTTTGGGGGCGGCCATGGTCATTCTTATGTCTCCTTTTGGAAGCCCCTTTGTAATCAAGCGCTTGAAATGTGTCAAGCCGACGGGAAGCGCCCGAAAAACCACCACAGAAGACTATGGCAGGCGGTGCGCCCGCCAAAAATCCTGATAAATCACAGCCTTCGCCGGGGCCTCGGCAATCCGCAGTCCGACATAGGCGGCCAGCTGGTCGTTGGCAATCGCGGAATTGTCCCCTGACATATCGCGCAAGGCCGCCATCACCGCATGCCCGACCCTGCCCGGCTGCCCCGGATATTTCATCGGCATCCGCAATAAATCGCGGGCAATCGCGCCAGTAAAACTGCGGTCCCAGTCGAGCAAATAGAACGTGTCCCCGCCGATACACAGGTTCGACGGCAGTAAATCACCATGGCACAAACTAACGGGTATGTTCACCCCACGGTCAAAGACAGATGATAATGCCGTCAAAAAGTCAGGTGCGATATTTTTTATATCCTGAAGTCGCGCAGGCAGGTCCGCATCAAAATGGGCCGACAGCGGTTCATGACGAATACCCGATTTCTGATAGGTCGCCATCATCTGCGGCAAGCCACGCGCGATATAGTCATCCGCATCGCGGCGAAAATCGAAACGGCGCCCGATAATGATATCTTCGACCAGATAAATAAAATTGCCCCGCTCGAAGGTTTCACGCATAGCGGGAATGTTTACAGTACCAAGCGCGGAAAGACGTCCGCGCAATTCAAGTTCTTCCCTCATGCGGCTGCCTGTCACGCCATCGGCCTGTACGATTTTCACGCAGTACCCCTGCCCCGCTTTATCGGGATAAAAGGCACGCAGGCGTGTCATGTCTTTTTTAAGCTGCACGGCGACAGCGCTGCTGGCTATATGCTGCCCGCGACGCGACAGGCTGCTTAGTAGATTACGCAGGAAATCGGCATGGCTATAGCCAGGCACACAGCCCTGCAACCACAATTTGCGCGCAAGCCATGGCTCCCGCCATGCAAAAAATGTTTCCGTCACAGTTGCACCTGTGGCGGCTTCGTATTCTTCAAGCGCTTTGATGATAGGATGCGGTGTCACGCGCGGTATCCGGTTGAATAAAGATAAGATATCTTAGGCCGCCGGCAAATCCGCCGCAAGGCCGGTTTCAGGCATCAATAATGCGGTGGTTTTTCGCTGGCGCCGGAGAGGCGGTCGGCGGTTTCGGTGACGGCGTCGATTTCGTTTTGCATTTTGCGAATATGCTTTTTCAGGAGGTCAATCTCGCCCCACTGCTGAACGACCATCTTGCTGAGGTCGCTGATTTGCTGTTCCTGATGCATCAGGATTTCCTGTATCTGGGTGATTGTTTCGCCTGACATGTCCAGCCTGTGCATAAAAAAACATCGCAATGTCAGTCAAAATAGCACAGCCACATAGCCGCTGACAATGCAGGCCGCGCGCGCAGCCTTGACACGCGCCCCTCCGCCCGAAGAAAATGGGATATCCGCCCTGTGAAGGAGAAAAAACCTTGGACGTTTTCGAAAAAGTCGATCTGGCAATCAAAGCCCTGCAAAACGCCGAGGAAAAAACCGTATTTTCACCGCCCGCCCGGAATGAGGATCTGGCACGCTTTAACGATTTACTTGCGGCGGCGAAGCTGCCGCAGCTGCCGCTGGATTTCATGTATCTGCTGGGCAAGTTCGGCGCCTGTGATGGCCCCTATTTCAAAATCAACCTGCTCGACGGCCTGCAGGGCGCGCGCGAACCGCAAGACGTTCCCGCGATTGAATACGCCATCACATTGAACAGCGAAGAAGAGGACGAGGAGGAAAAGGCTTTACCCCTTGGTGATATACCGGGGCTTCATCTTTACGGTCTGACCTATCAACTGTTCTTTAAAGGCGGAAACTACTATCACGTCGAAAACGAACGCGGCCATACCCTGCACTATTTCATCGGGCCGGATAACATCGGTGATTTTATTATCAAGGAAATCAAAAACGCCGAAGCGGGCAGACAAAAAATCGCCGTCGAAAAACTTTCCGAGTAAGACAGCACGCGACACACCATGCGGTTGCATGTCTGTTTGTTCACTGGTTTTTCTTGGGAAAGGCCGGAAACAGATTTGAAAAAATGGTCGGACTGAGAGGATTTGAACCTCCGACCCCTTGCACCCCATGCAAGTGCGCTACCAGGCTGCGCTACAGTCCGTTACCGTTTCTGTTCGGTCGGGGGAATATAACAGCCCTTCCATAAGAATGTAAAGCCCGAATAAAGCTTTTCCGCCCTACAAATAAAAAGCGCCGGAGGCATCCCCCGGCGCTTTTTATCATATTGATTTTCAATGGTTAATCGAAGCGCCTAGCGACCCTGTTTCGGGCTTTTGCGCGCCTTGGCGGGCGCGGTTTGCGGCGTCATGTCGGCGTTCGGCTTGTTGACAGCGCCAACGAAAAGCACCGCGCCGCTGTCCACGTCCTGCAGGGCAAAAACGAAGGAGCGGTCGAGCTTGATGTCCATACGCGGCGCGGGCATGCGGATGCTGGTTGCGCGCACCATTCCCACCACCGTAACGGCGGCGGCTTCGCTGCCCTGCTCGTCGGTTTTGAAAACGGTGTCGTGGCTGATTTTGCCGATGAACAGTTTTTCGCCGTCGCGCTCCGCCATCTTGGTGAAATCGGCGCCGCGTTTGTTGAAAGCCTGCTTGACGCCCATATCCTGCATGGCCGGAATAAGGTCGAAAGTCTGTTTGATATCCAGACGCGGCAATTCGACAGAGCCCTGACCGCGGCTGAATTCAGCCGCATCCAGCCATGCAGGCACCTTGCCGTTTGCCTGCGCCGCCAGCCAGTCGCGCGCGCTGACGTTTTCATCCGTCGGGCGGATCAGCACGATACGCATGCTCGGGCGTTTGCCTTCCTTGTGGTTTTTCTCCCCATAGGTCAGCGCCACGGCTTCGTAATCATCACCGATATTGAAGCTGAGACCTTCGCTTTCGCTGAACGCACGCTGCATGGTCGGCGTTTTGGCAACAGCGCCGCCGTCCTGAACGTATTTTTTATCTTCGGTTTGCGACTTGTCGAATTTATGCGTCCACTGCCCTTTGAAATAAAGGGCGGAGGCCAACACGGCGGCATCGTCTTCTTTCAATTCGTCCAGCACTTTGGGGATCAGGCCGTTGGTATTGTCGCCTGCCCATTTGTTGATTTTATCGACCGTCTTGGGGTTCGAAAAATCTTCGCCGCTGATGTCCGCGCCGAAGGTTTTTTTCATGTCGTCCGCGAAATCATCGCGCAGCTTGACGATGTCCTGATTGACCCAGATGCCGTTGGCGGTGGTCAGTTCCACCTGCCCCTTGTTGGCCTTCAGGATCTCGCCGTTCAGCGCGGCATAATCACCGGCGGCAGCGTCCAGATTGTTGCCGTCCACACCGTAAAGCGCCTGCGCCAGTTCTTCGCGCGTCTGGCCGCCCGCACCTTTGGCTGCCATCGAAATCGCAGCCATCGCGTTATAAGGGGCGATGACAAGGTTATCGGATTTATCCGCCTGATGACGCCCGACCGCTTTGGCAAAGGCCAGAGAGAGGCGGATAACGTTTTTGACCTCGGGGCTATAGTGCGCGCCGTATTCAGGTTCCTGTTTGCGGGGCTGACGGGACATGGACGGATTACTCCTTCGAATAAAAATGCAAAAACGAAATGCGTGGATATGCGCCCGATGTAGCACGCAGGGCGGCCAGCGTCAACACAGGGAGGGGGCATTCCCCCCGCACCGCAAAACAAAAACGCCGGACATAAAGTCCGGCGTTTTTGTTTTTGGCGTAAATCGCTTAGTCGATGAGCTTGCGCATAGCGCGTAGGTCATCGAGCATCGATTGCAGCTCTTCGCGGTTTTTCTCGACGGCGCGGGCGATCGGCGTTGCAACCTCTTCCGCGGCGGCCATATTGGGCCCATCCTGCACGCGGGGACTGAGGTTGCCGCGGGTCGCGCTCAGCAGCTTTTGCACACCCTTGATGGTGTATCCTTCGCTGTAGAGCAGATGATGGATGTTTTTGAGCAGTTCGACGTCTTCCGGACGGTAGTAACGGCGACCGCCGCCGCGCTTGAGCGGCTTGATCTGCGTGAACTTGGTTTCCCAGAAACGCAGAACATGCTGTTCGACGTTCAGCTCCCCCGCGACTTCGCTGATGGTGCGGAAAGCGCCGGCGGATTTTTGCGCCGGAGCCTTCGCCTTCATCGGGCGGCGGCCGGGGATATTCTGGGTAACCTGAGGCTGGGCTTGCGTTTGCGAGACGTCATCCGTCTGCATGCCCGTTTTGGCATTCGGATTGGTGGGTGAGTTCATGAATGATAGTCCTTAAATACGGTTGCTTCGATGATTGTATTAAGGGTCGTCTTATTCGGCTGCGCCGGCGTCGGTGGTGCCTACGTTATTGATGCGCTCTTTGAGTACGTTGCTGGCGCGGAAGGTCAAAACGCGACGCGGCAGGATCGGCACTTCTTCCCCAGTCTTGGGGTTGCGGCCGATACGCTGGCGCTTGGAGCGTACCTGGAAGGTACCGAAGGAAGAGATTTTCACCATCTCCCCGCGTTCCAGCGCCTTGCAAACTTCTTCCAGCACCGTTTCCACCAGTTCGGCGGATTCGTTGCGGGACAGGCCAACCTGTTCGTAAACAGCCTGGCTCAGGTCTGCGCGGGTAATGGTTTGGTTATTGGTCATGGAATGCACCTCGCTCTTGGTGAATCTCACGGTAATGATTCACATTTCATTAGTCAATACAAAGAGTTGAAGCTGTCAGTTACAGTAAATAAACCGGTCAAAAACCCGCCCAATAAAGGGTTTGGGCGGAGTCGCAAAAAATCACCAGCGCGCGAGCGCAGCGCCCCATGTGAGGCCCCCGCCCATGGCTTCCATGAGAATCAGATCACCGCGCTGGATTCGGCCATCTTCCACCGCCGTCGCGAGCGCGAGGGGAATCGATGCCGCCGACGTATTACCATGGTCTTGCACCGTCACGACAACTTTTTCAGGCGACAAATTCAGTTTCTCCGCCGTCGCGTCGATGATGCGGCGGTTCGCCTGATGCGGCACCAGCCAGTTGACCTCGCTGGGGCTGACGCCACTCGTTTCCATCGCCTCGACAATCGCCTCGCTCATGCGGGTCACCGCATTACGGAAAACCTCTTTGCCGTTCATGCGCACATGGCCGACGCTGCGCGTGCTCGACGGGCCGCCATCGACATAAAGCAGATCGCGCTTCGCGCCTTCGGAATGCAGATGCGTGGTCAGAATGCCGCGGTCGGTCTTATCGCCCTTGCCTTCATCCGACGCCTGAAGAACAACAGCGCCCGCGCCGTCTCCGAACAGCACGCAAGTCGTGCGGTCGTCCCAATCCAAAAGACGCGTGAAATGCTCCGCGCCAATCACCAGCGCGCGGTTAATCTGTCCGGATTTGATGAAGTTATCGGCGGTTGATAAAGCATAGATGAAGCCGGAACAAACGGCCTGAATGTCAAATGCAAAGCCGCGGTCGCCCATGCCGATGTTGTCCTGCACCGTCACGGCGGTGGCGGGAAACGTCTGGTCGGGCGTGGTGGTCGCAAGAAAAATCGCGTCGATATCGCCGCCCTTGAGCCCTGCGGCCTTGAGCGCTTTTTCCGCAGCGCGCGTCGCCATATCGGAGGTCTTCTCCCCCTCGCCCGCAATATGGCGCTTGCGAATGCCGGTGCGCTGCGTGATCCACTCATCCGTGGTATCAACAAGTTTGGCGAGATCGTTGTTTGTCAAAAATTTTTCCGGCAGGTACGAGCCGCAGGACAGCATCACGGAACGGCGCATTATCCCTCCTCTCCCGCCAAACGGGCAGGTGCTTCGACCTCTCCGGCGGGGCGCAGCGCATCGGCGCCGAGGCGCTGAAGCTCTGCTTCAACTTTTTCATTAAAGCGGTTGGCCGCAAGCCCTGCGGCCACGGCGATTGCATTCGCAAAACCGATACCGTCGGTACCGCCATGGCTTTTGATGCAAAGACCTTTGAGGCCCAGCAGGCTCGCGCCGTTGTAATAACGCGGATCGATACGTTTGGAAAAATGCTTCATCGGACGATAGCACAGCAGCAAGCCGGGCGCCGCCAGCAAAAGCCCCAGCTTGACCAGCCACGACGATTTCAACGCTTCTTTCACCATATGCTTGATAAGACGCGCCGTGCCTTCGATGGTTTTCAAGGTGACGTTGCCGGTAAAGCCGTCCGTCACAATCACATCGAATGCGCCGGTGCAGATATCATCGCCCTCGGCGAAGCCTTTATAAATGCCGGGCAGCTTCGCGCGCGACAGCATCTCGGCGCTTTCCTTGACAAGCTCGCTGCCCTTCATGGCTTCGGAACCGATGTTGAGAATACCGATATGCGGCTGTTCGATACCGAACGTTTCGCGCGAAAAGACCGCGCCAAGCACCGCAAATTCCAAAAGATTATACGCATCGCATTCGGCATTCGCGCCGAGGTCCAGCAGCACCGTCCCCTTGCCCGCAACGCGCGTCGGCAGGAACGTGGCAATCGCGGGGCGGTGAATCCCCGCCATCACTTTCAGGCTGAATTTCGCCATCGCCATCAGCGCGCCTGTATTGCCGGCGGACACCACGCAATGCGCTTCGCCCTTCGCCACTGCATCAATCGCAAGGCGCATGCTGGAATTGCGGCCCGTGCGCAAGACCTGCCCCGGCTTGTCGTCGGCGGTCACGCGGTCTGGGGTATGGCGGATGTCGAGAACGTCGGACAGGCCCGGATATTCGGCAACGATGGGGCGGATCTGCGCCTCGTCACCGAAAACGATGAAGCGCGCGGACGGAAACTGTCCACGCGCAATGTTCGCCCCCTCTATGACGATACGCGGGGCGTGGTCGCCCCCCATACCATCCAGAGAGATAACGAGGTTATGTTGTTGCTGATGCAAAACCGGCCTCTGATATCGTGCCGCCGCGAAAACCGCGGCCTGTGCGCCGCGCGCGGCAAAGTGGCGGGCCGGCATGACGCCGGATACCCGCCGCTGGGATTAGTCGATATCGATGACTTGCTGGCCTTTGTACGTGCCCGTTTTCAGGCAAACGTGGTGCGGGCGAACCATTTCGCCGGTCTTTTTGTCTTCAACAGCCGTCGGTGCGGACAGCGCATGGTGCGAACGGCGCATGTTGCGGCGGGATTTGGACGTTTTCTTCTTGGGAACAGCCATGGCTTGTTACTCTTTCCTCGTGTGAATTCCGAATTCTTGTGCTTTCGCTTTTTCTCGCGAAATCCGCAGGCAGCCAACAGGCCACTCGGGCGCAGGGGTCATTACATAACGAAAAAGCCCTGCAGGCGCAAGAAAAATCCGCCTGATTCATACCCTTTTCCGCGGATTTTACAAGTAAAAAGGCAGTCCCCGCCGCTGCGGCGGGCGGGCAGACCCTGATTTTATTCGCCTTTTTGGGATTTATCGTCTTTAAGCGCCGCAAGCGCCTGAAAAGGATTGTCTTTTTTGGGCTGGCCGTTCGCCTGCATCTGGGCGGCCAGACTGACGCCAGGAGCGCGCGGATACGGATCAATCTCCAGCGACAGATACTGCGCCACCACCTCGCCGAGGTCGATCATACCGTTATGCACCATTTCGGCGGCATCAAGGTCGTCATCCAGCGTAAAGGAGATTTCTTCGCGCGCCTGTTCGGCGTCTTCTGTGAAATAGGTATCGAACTGCCCCTCGACATGGCCATGCACGTCCTGCAGCGATACCACGCAGGCCTGTACCAGATCGGCGCGGAAACTGCCCTCGATACGCACGGCGGTGCCGCCCGGCACGCGGCGGATAGACAGCTCGGCCGAGAAGTTCTTGAGGCTGCGCAGACCGAAACGCGCGGCGAGCGCGGCCTCTTCCTCGGCGGTAGCGCTGATGGTTTCCTTGCGGATTTTATCCGGCGCGATACCTTCGATGGCAATCAGGCGGGAAAATTCAGGCTTGTGATGGGGGGCATGGGCTGTCATGGGAAACCGTTTTCAATAACACTTTCAAGCGCATGTTTTTACATCATTTCCGGTTAAAAAACAAAGGATTTCCTTATTATCACGCCCCATTATCTTGCTACTTGGGACATGAATGCGTATAAAATCAGGCTCCAAGCGTTTATCAGAGGCTGTCAATGACCACGACCCCCTTTCAAAAAACTCTTTTGCTGGCCGGTGTGGCCCTGCTGGTGTGCGACCTTGCCGCCTGCACCCCGCGCGTAGCCACGCGCGGCAACCTGCTGACGCAAAGCAAAATCGCCGAACTGCAGCCGGAAAATGCCCTGCGCGATGATGTGCAGCGCATCTGGGGCCCGCCCTCCGCCGTGTCGCCGTTTGACGACAAGACGTGGTATTACATCGGCGAAGTCGTTTCGCAAAAAGGCATCTTCGCCCCCGAGGTTGAACAGCGTCAGGTCGTCAAAGTCCATTTCGACGATATGGGCGCGGTGACCGAAGTTGCCATGCTCGACCCCGCACAGGCGCGCGATATCGAATACACATCCCGCCGCACGCCCACCGCAGGCCGCGAGTTTACCGCCTTTGAACAATTCGTCGGCAACCTTGGCCGTTTCAACCAGAACGTCCAGAACAAACCGGGCGCGAGCATTCCGAAATAATCGCGAGATACAAGGCGCGGCTGCCCTGCCCCGTCTCTGATTGCGCATACAAAAAACCCCCTTCGTTACCGAAGGGGGTTTTTGTTGTCGCAGAAACCTGCGTGGACGGATTAACCGCCAGCGCTCAGGCTTGCCATGACCGCTACCAGCAGGATCGCCACGATGTTGGCAATCTTGATGAGCGGGTTGATGGCGGGACCTGCGGTGTCCTTGTAGGGGTCACCGACGGTGTCACCGGTTACCGCCGCTTTATGCGCGTCGGAACCTTTGCCGCCGTAATGCCCTTCTTCGATGTACTTTTTCGCGTTATCCCACGCACCGCCACCGGAGGTCATGGAGATAGCCACGAAAATACCGGTTACGATCGTACCGACGAGCATCGCGCCCACGGCCTGGAAACCGGCTTCCATCGTGCCGTCAACTTTCCACACCACCCAGAACAGGACGATGGGAGAGAGAACCGGCAGCAGCGAGGGAACGATCATTTCCTTGATCGCTGCTTTGGTCAGCATGTCGACAGCGCGGCCATACTCGGGCTTGGACGTGCCCTTGAGGATGCCCGGGATGTCTTTCAGCTGGCGGCGGACTTCAACCACGATGGAACCTGCAGCGCGGCCAACAGCCGTCATGCAGATACCGCCGAAGAGATACGGCAGCATGCCACCGATGAACAGGCCGATAATAACGAACGGCGCATTCAGCGGGAACTCAACGGTCATGTCGGGGAAGTAGTGCTTCAACTCTTCGGTAAAGGCAGCGAACAGCACCAGCGCAGCAAGGCCGGCGGAACCGATTGCATAGCCTTTGGTCACGGCCTTAGTCGTGTTGCCGACAGCGTCCAGTGCGTCGGTGACGACACGGACTTTTTTCGGCAGTTCCGACATCTCGGCGATACCGCCGGCGTTGTCGGTGACAGGGCCGTAGGCGTCGAGCGCGACGATCATACCAGCCAGAGCCAGCATGGTGGTTGCCGCGAGCGAGATGCCATAGAGACCGGCGAAGTCATACGCACCATAGATACCGGCCGCAATCACGATTACCGGCAAAGCGGTAGATTCGAGAGAGACAGCAAGACCTTGGATCACGTTGGTGCCGTGGCCCGTTTCAGACGCTTTCGCGATGGAACGGACAGGGCGGAACGCGGTCGAGGTGTAGTATTCGGTGATCCAGACCAGCGCGGCCGTAACAGCCAGACCGATCAGCGCGCAATAGAACAGGTCCTGACCCGTCAGTTGCACGCCCGTGCCGAGCTCCACGGTGCCCTGCAGGCTGCCGAGAATGAAGTTGATCGACCAGTAAATCAGACCGATAGAGATAACACCCGTCGCGATGAGGCCCTTGTAGAGCGCCATCATGATGTTCTGGCTATCGCCAAGGCGGACGAAATACGTACCGACGATGGACGCGATGATGCACACGCCGCCGACAAGCAGCGGCAGTTCCATCATCTTGGTCACGCTGTCACCGGCGAAAACGCTGGCCGCGATGAGCATGGTCGCAACGACCGTCACCGCGTAGGTTTCGAACAGGTCAGCCGCCATACCGGCACAGTCACCGACGTTGTCACCGACGTTGTCGGCGATAACCGCGGGGTTGCGCGGGTCGTCTTCGGGCAGGTTGGCTTCGACTTTACCGCAAAGGTCGGCACCGACGTCCGCGCCTTTGGTAAAGATGCCGCCGCCGAGACGGGCGAAAATGGAAATCAGCGAGGCGCCGAAACCGAGCGCGACGAGTGCTTCAAGCACCGCGCGGGTTTCCGTGCCCTTGGACAGCAGGAAGAAGTAGTAGCCCGCAACGCCCAGCAGACCGAGACCGACCACCAGCATGCCGGTGATGGCGCCCGATTTGAAGGCGATGGAGAGTGCTTCTTTCATGCCCTTTTGCGCCGCATCCGCGGTGCGGACGTTGGCACGCACCGACACGTTCATGCCGATGTAACCGGCAAGACCGGACAGGACGGCACCGATGGCAAAGCCGATACCGACTTGCTGGCCGAGCGTCATGCCCAGAATGATGGCGACGACAACGCCGACGGCGGCGATGGTCGTGTACTGGCGGTTCAGGTATGCGCTGGCACCTTCCTGTACGGCACCTGCAATTTCCTGCATACGGGCGTTGCCTGCGCTTGCAGTCAAGACCTGATAGCCGGTGAAGATACCGTAGAGAAGAGCCAGAAGACCGGAACCCAGAATAATCGTTTGGATATCCAACGTCATTGATTGCTTCCTCGTTGTTCGTTTGGTTTTTTTGGTTGTTGTTTCCCGCCGGAGTTTTGCGGACGCAAAGAATCTCCCCGACGGCCTCGTTTGACTGTGAGTGGGGTGAACATGCCCAAGTTTCAGGCGGATAGCAAGACACTCCGACCTCGAGAGGGCGTGTTTTTCCTTGCGGCATCGCAACAAATCGCACCCCCCCTGTGGCCCCCTTGCGCAACCCATCGTTATGTCAAAATAACGACGCGATTAAGACGCGATTAATATGACCAATAAAACGGCCAAAAAACTGTGACATCACGTCCTTAAAATGCTACAAAAATAACGGTTTAAATATCGACCGGCACTGCCCTTCCTGCGCGGCCTTTTGCAAGGCTCCTTTGCGCGGCGGGCGGTATCGCCACACTGCATATACTGTATATAAGGGAAGCCCCGTGACCGCAGATAACACCGCCCCCAAGCAAGGCATTGCGCCCATCACCATCGAAGAGGAAATGCAAAAATCCTACCTCGATTACGCGATGAGCGTCATCGTCAGCCGCGCCCTGCCCGATGTGCGCGACGGCCTGAAGCCCGTGCATCGCCGCATTCTGTACGCCATGCGCGAAGGTGGATACGACAGCAGCAAACCCTATAAAAAATCCGCGCGTATCGTCGGTGA
The DNA here is from genome assembly GCA_964551435.1 of uncultured Micavibrio sp. Lineage (GTDB taxonomy): Bacteria > Pseudomonadota > Alphaproteobacteria > Micavibrionales > UBA2020 > UBA2020. Next base: position 16,882 of record CAZKBS010000011.1, on the reverse strand, counting down.
CGTCATGGGTAAATACCACCCGCACGGCGACAGCGCGATTTACGATGCGATGGTTCGCATGGCGCAGGATTTCTCCATGCGTCTCACGCTCGTCGACGGTCAGGGTAACTTCGGCTCCATGGACGGCGACCCGGCGGCGGCGATGCGTTACACCGAAGCGCGCCTGAACAAAGTCGCCGAAACGCTGCTGGAAGACATCGACAAGGAAACCGTCGACTTCCAGCCCAACTACGATGAATCAACGCTGGAGCCGACCGTCCTGCCCGCGCGCTTCCCCAACCTGCTGGTTAACGGCGCGAACGGGATTGCTGTGGGTATGGCGACGAACATTCCGCCGCACAACCTGGGCGAAGTCATCAACGGTTGCTGCGCGTATATCGACAATCCGGACATCACGATTGACGAGCTAACGGAAATCATCCCCGGCCCCGACTTCCCGACGGGCGCGCAAATCCTCGGCCGCAACGGCATTCTGGGCATGCAGCACACGGGCCGCGGCTCCATCATCATGCGCGCGAAAACCTCGGTCGAGGAAATCCGCAAAGACCGCGAAGCGATTATCGTTCACGAAGTTCCCTATCAGCAGAACAAAGCCCGCCTGCTGGAGCGTATCGCCGAATGCGTGCGCGAAAAGATTATCGAAGGCATCGGCGATCTGCGTGATGAATCCGACCGCGATGGCGTGCGCATCGTCATCGAGCTGAAACGCGATGCGATTGCCGATGTGGTGATGAACCAGCTTTTCAAGCATACGCCGCTGCAATCCAGCTTCGGCGCGAACATGCTGGCGCTTAACTACGGCCGCCCGCAGATGTTGAACCTGAAAGAGTTCATCGCCGCCTTCATCGCCTTCCGCGAAGAAGTCATCACCAAACGCACGATTTTCGAACTCGGCAAAGCCCGCGACCGCGCCCATATCTTGGCCGGCCTTGCCGTTGCCGTCGCGAATATAGACGAGATCATCAAAATCATCCGCACGGCGTCCGACCCGAACGACGCGCGTGAAAAACTGACGGCGCGTCAATGGCCCGCCGAAGACGTCGCACCGCTCATCAAGCTGATCGACGACCCTGAATACCCGATGTCGGCGGACAATACCTATAAAATGTCCGATACGCAGGCCCGCGCCATTCTTGATTTGCGCCTGCACCGCCTGACGGCGCTTGAGCGTGACAAAATCGGCGACGAGCTGAAGGAAGTCTGCGCCTATATCACCGAATACCTGCGCATCCTCGGCAGCCGCGAGGCGCTGATGGATGTTCTGCGCAGCGAGCTGGTCGAAATCCGCGACAAATACGCAACCCCGCGCAAGACCGAACTTATTCCGGATGAGTTCGAAACCGATCTCGAAGCGCTTATCCAGAAAGAAGACATGGTCGTGACGGTCAGCCACACCGGCTACGTCAAGCGCGTGCCGCTGGCCACCTACCGCGCGCAAAAGCGCGGCGGCAAGGGCCGCACCGGCATGCAGACGAAGGACGAAGATTTCGTCACCGACCTGTTCATCGCTAATACGCATACCCCCGTCCTGTTCTTCACGTCCAAGGGTATCGTGCATAAAATGAAAGTCTATCGCCTGCCGCTGGGCACGCCCCAGTCGCGCGGCAAGGCTTTCGTGAACCTGCTGCCGCTGGAGAAGGACGAGAAAATCTCCGTCGTGATGCCGCTGCCGGAGGACGAAGACAGCTGGGATAAACTCGATGTGATTTTTGCGACCAGCCACGGCACGGTGCGCCGCAACAGCCTCGAGGATTTCAAAAACATTCGCGCCAACGGCCTGATTGCCATGAAGCTCGAAGGCGACGAACAGCTGATCGACGTACGCACCTGCCCGCCGAACAGCGATCTGCTGATTTCGACGCGCAAGGGCAAAGCCATCCGCTTCCCCATCAGCGACGAAACGCTGCGCTTGTTTAAATCACGTTCATCGACCGGCGTGCGCGGTATCAAGCTGATGGAAGGCGACGAAGTCGTCTCCATCTCCATCCTGCGCCACGTCGAGGCGACAGCCGATGAACGCATGGCCTATCTGAAACGCGCATCGCAACTGCGCAATCAGGTTGAAGACGCCGAAGACGGCGCGGGGGATGAAGAAGAATCCGCATCCGGCAACGTCGTCCTCACCGACGAGCGGTTCAACGAACTAGCCGCGCAGGAAGACTTCCTGCTGGCCGTCACATCCCGCGGCTTTGGCAAACGTACCTCGGCCTATGAATACCGCACCACAGGCCGCGGCGGATCGGGCATCTGGAACATGAAGCTCTCGGCACGCAACGGCGAAATCGTCTGCTCCTACAACATCAAGGACAGCGACGAAGTGATGCTGGTGACCAACGGCGGCCAGATTATCCGCATGCCTGTCGGTGACGTCCGTTTCGTCGGCCGCCAGACGCAGGGCGTGACCCTCTTCCGCATCGAAGCGGACGAACAGGTCGTCTCCGCCGCCGTCATCCGCGATGCCGGCGAAGGGCCTGATACCGAAGGCAAGGAATAATCCTTCGTTGCATAAAACAAAAAAAGGCGCGGAACAGTCTCCGCGCCTTTTTTGTTGTCTCTATTTCATCAACCGTCACACCACCAGCCGCCATTCCAGCGGCGGCAACACCGACGGGTCTCTCATGGTGAAGCGGTGAACATCGAGGGGGACGCCGTCGGAACAGCGCAGATGCCCACCCTTGTCGGTGCCGACGAACGTGAAGCCGAGCTTTTCTATCACGCGGCGACTGTTGTGGTTGCCTTCGTAGTAATTAATGTTCACGCGTTTTGCGTCCAGCACATCGAAGGCGTAGCGGATGGCGGCGTTTGTCGCTTCGGTTGCATAGCCCTTGCCGCGCTGGGAGAGCGCGCACCAATAGCCCGTGGCAAAAACGCCGTCGCCATCGTCCATGATACCGCCCATTACCGCGAATTTTCCGTTATCACGTGCAAAGCAGGCAGCGACATCAAACGGCCTTGCGGGATTCAGGCTGGCGGCAAAGGCTTCCATCGCTCTTTGCGGTTGCTGGTCGTCGTAGGCCCAGCTCATCCATGTTTGCAGCTCGCCCCAAACCTCTTCTTTTGCGGCCTGTATTTCAGGCACAAAGCGTGGCTGCAGCGGCTTTATCAGCAGGCGGCCGGTTTCTATGTGCATAGTAGCCCCTCCCTATCTGAAGGCATCGACATAATCGGTAATAACCGTGAAGGGCACACCTTCGGCTTCGCAGATGTCATGTATACGCATATAGGCCGCTTTGCGGGCGGGCGTCATTTCTTCGAATAGCGCCCAGCTATTGATACCCAGCCCGTGCGCCTGCGCCATCATGATGCTGTCGGGCGTCAAGGTGGCGAATTCCGGATGCACATAGGACAGCGCCGCCCCCTGTGCCGTCCCTTGCGCCGTTTTATCTTGCCATGCTGCCATCACCGCCGCCAGTGCCGCCGGATGATAGGGCTGATAGCGGCAGGCGAAGTCTTCGCGGCGATCGGCATAGATGGGGCTGGATTCCGGCTTCTCCCCGAACAGCATGCCGTATTGAGCCTGCGGCAGCGCGCGCGACATGGCGATGATATTATGCAGCGCGAAGGATGAAAACAGTACCCGCGCGGGCGGCACGGGCGATGCCTGCACCACAGCGGCAAGGCGGTTGATGAAATCATTCGCCTCCAGCGGCTGGCCGGATCCTTGCACCCCCTTTATCTCGATATTCACATCCCATGGCAGGGTTTGGGGTGATACCGCAGCAATCAAGGCCAGCGTTTCGGACAGCGGCGCGATGCGGCCATTGGCATGACGTCCCGTTTTGAATTTTTGTATTTCCGCAAACGGCAGCGTATTGAGATGCCCCGCAGGCGCCGCACCGAAAAAATGGTCGGCGGGCACGACGTTGTGCAGGGTAAAGATTTCGCCATCCGCCGACATCGCGGCGTCGATTTCTACATAATCCGCCCCTGCGGCAAAGGCCGCCTTGACGCTTTCGGCCGTATTTTCGACAGGCAGCGCGGCGATATCGCGCAAGGGCTGGTAAAAGCCATGATCGGTGCAGCCAAGCCCGCGGTGGCCGCCGATGGCGAAGGGATGTCCTGCTCCGTTTTTTGTCTTTATCATTGCGCTTTACCTTAAACTGTTTCAATCTCGTGACATCGCATCCGCAGACAAACAGATGGTAACAGCGCGCATGAAAAAAGCATCCACAAAAAAAGCCGCCGCGAAGAAGCAACCTGCTGCCGGCAAACACAAACAACACCTGACCGGTGTTTATCCGGGCACGTTCGACCCCGTGACCCTCGGCCATCTGGATATCATCGAGCGGGCGCTGAAGGTTGTCGACCATCTGGTCGTCGCCGTTGCCGACAATCCGGGCAAGGGACCGTTGTTCAATACCGAAGAGCGCGTGAAGATGATGGAAACCGACCTTGCCAATAATCCGAAAATTCGTGGCAAGTCGTGGGAAGTCGTCCCCTTCAGCAAGCTTTTGATGCAATTCGTCGAGGATGTGGATGCCCGCGTTATCGTGCGCGGCCTGCGCGCCGTGTCGGATTTCGAATATGAATTCCAGATGGCAGGCATGAACGCCTATCTGAACAAGGATATCGAAACAGTGTTCCTGATGTCGCAGGACAAGTTCCAGTTCGTATCCTCCCGCTTCGTCAAGGAAATCGGGCGTCTGGGCGGCGACATCGGCCACTTCGTCACCCCGTCCGTGAACAAGGCGCTGCAAAAGAAATTCAAAAAAGCCGGATAACCCTCTCTCGGGTCAGGCCTAGCTGCGCAGCGGCGGCTTCCACGCGGGGCGTGGCGGCGCGGGTTTTTGTAATGCCTCCAGCGCGGCCAGACGCGCCTTGACGTCATCCGCCCCCGCATCGGCAATCGATGTGTATTTCGGCCTGACCAGTTGCTGCGGATCGGCATCCACCTGCACGGTGCGCAGGAGGCGGTTTTGCGGGTTGATCTGCTCGACCTCCGCCTGCACTTCCAGCGCGGCATCCAGATTGCTGAGGCGCGCGGCCAGCGCAGGGGCGCGTTTTTGCGGTGGCGTCAGAAAATCCGTCAGGCTCAGGCTGATAAAGGCCGTGATACGGTCGCCGCGCAGCAGTCCGTGCGGCGCGCCATTGACGATTTTATCGGGATATTCGTCCAGCAGCGTCGTGACCTTGCCCGATGCCGCGTCAATGCGGTGCAGGCGCAGCCTGTCGGAGTTCTGGCCGTTGTATTTGACGTCGAAATCCAGCTCCGCCGCCACTACGCCGCCATCGCCCGCATGATAATAGGCCGTCACCTTGCGGTGCTGGCTCTCGAAAACATAGCTGGCATGAAACGACACCGGCACACCGGTTTTGCCGGAACGGAAGGTCGAATCGATCTCGTAAATCACATCGGCGGCTTTGGCGCTGAGGTATCCTTTCTTGCCATCCCCGCTTTCCATCGACAAACGCCCGTGGCCAAACATATCGGCGATGATCGACAAGGCATGCACCGACTCGCTCGGCACACCGATAGAGGGGCGCGTATCCGCCGTGCGGTTCTTGCCCCAGATGGCTTCAAAGCCGAAAGGCCTGAGCCCGCCCACTTCCGCCTCCAGCTTCGGCAGCTCTTCGCGCAGGCGGTCAAAGACGGGACTGAAATTCGCCACCGTATTCATGCTGAGATATCTTTTGCGCAGCTCCGGCTCTATCTCGCGCGCTTCGCGCAGATGTTCCGTCAGCGGCTTTTCTGTCAGTACGGCTTTTAAATCCGGGCAGGCATCAAACAATTTACGGAAAGCAGAGATGTGCTGGTCGTCGTTAAACGCCATCAGCGCGATATCGGGTTTTTGCGCCGCAAGCGCCGCATCCATATCGGCATATGTCTTGACCACTGGCGGCAAAGCCGCGCGTATATCATCGCGCCTGTCGACGGCGGCAATCTCGAGCGTGATGCCCTTGGGCGCCAGTACCTTTTCGGCAACTTCCAGCATCGAGGCGATATGCCGCTGCCCCATCACCCCTGCGCCCAGCACCAGCACATGAAAATGTTTTTGCAGCTGCTGCGCCTGAAGATCGAAATTTTCACGAAGATGTTCGGACATTCTTGCCCTCTTTTTGACAATTTATCATAATATCAAGGCATTAATAATAAATGAAACACGCCCGCACTTTGCAATTTACAAAAGAAGGTTTTTCATCTATTACCTTGACCACACCTTGGAAAAACCTTAATGTCCAAGTCCTTCGATATGTGATTCCGTAGCTCAGCGGTAGAGCATCTGACTTTTAATCAGAGGGTCGTGGGTTCAAATCCCACCGGGATCACCATTTTCTTCTGGAAATTTTAATCATTTCAAAGCGCTGCAGAATAAACCTGCGGCTCTATCTTTGCTTTGCGCAGAAACGACTGTTCACAAATTTATGCCCTTGGCGGCGGATTTAAATCGCGGACGCCATCCTTCGCACATGAATTACATATATATAGCCATCGCTCCCCGCACGCGCAAAACAAATAGCGCTTTGTTTTGAAAGGGTTACCCAAAAACCATAAAAGTTTTCGTTTATTTTCAGTGACTTAAAAAACGTACAGGCTTTTCACCCGCCCCCGCCGGCCCCTTACTATATATATGCATGCGAAGCACACGCTGCGCAGCCGCGCATCAGAAAATCACAACGCAAACTCGCCGCGCCCGCACACCACGCAGGCGCTGCGCAGATATAAAAGCGCGACATCGCGCGCAAACGTTGATGCCCTTCGCACGGAACATCACATGCGTGAGATCGCATCACCATGTGACGCACGACTGAAGCGCGCACATCGCCGCACATCTGCATGTCTTGGTCTTGATGAGATGCGAATAAACACATCACCCCTCTTGCATGCGGAACAAAGGGGCGCAAGAATTGTTGGACGTCGCGACTCTAACAACGATGTCGATATCATCTCCCCGTTTCTCCCCACCCTGTTCATCCGGAGCCTTCCCATGAAAAAATACCTGAGCCTCGCCATCCTTCTTGGACTGATCGCCTTCGTCAGTGTTTCGTATCTGGCGCAGGCGCAAAACGGAATGGAAAAAGCGGTGGAAAGCGCGGCGCCCGAAGCCCCTGCAACAGCTGAAAACACCAGCAATGAAGAGGTTTCCGCCGATGTTGCGCGTTTCATGCAAAACGCAGAGACCTGCGAGACAGAACTGGCTGCCAGCACCGAAGATATGACGCAGGAAGCGCATGACAAAGCCTTCACCGACTGCATGGTCAGACATGGACATGCAGCAGAAGAAGTCAAAACACGCTACTTTGACAACCAGCCTGCTGCACCGGTTGCGCCCTGATACCGGCGCATCACGCGCACATCATCGCGCCGTGCAAGCTGCAACCAAAATGACACAGCAAGACGGACTCTGCGCACCCGCAGTGTCCGTCTTGTCAATTATGTTTTGACAATCCTGAGAATCACGTTCTAAAATATAATTATGATTAGGAGAGTGACGGAGTAATCTTCATTCGACTAATGTGTCAACTTCAAATAGGGAAGAAAACAAATGGCTACGAAAAAGAAAACCGTGAAAAAAGCAGCTGCTAAAAAACCGGCAGCTAAAAAAGCAGCAAAAAAACCTGCTGCTAAAAAAGCAGCAAAAAAACCTGCTGCTAAGAAAAAAGTTGCTAAGAAAAAAGTTGCTAAGAAGAAGTAAGTTCTACGAACTTACTTTTCTTGCATTGAGAGGGGCGCCAGGCTACGGCGCCCTTCTTCATTTAGCGCAATAAATACGCATATAAAACGTATATTGATGTTTCTGTTTCAAACGCGCCGCACGATGGCGCGTTTTGTTTTTTTGCGGCAAAAAAATATCTATGGCGCATAAAAAATTGTGCTGAAAATTTTCATGTATCACCGCAGAGGATTACGGCGGATTTTCTGCAACGCATTCATCATCACCTGTACCGGCAGCGCCCGCACACACCGGTCTTCGGTCGTGCGCTTCGCGGTGTCACGGGGGCGATATCGCAAGACCGTTTACATCGGCAGCTGCCGCGAATCATCCCCATTCTCTCGCGCGACGCGGGGCGCCCTCGACAAGGTCACCGACCTTATTTATGCTGATACACGGTTCAACGACGGCAAGGTCAGACTGTATGAGCATCATTCATTTCTCCCCCGCCCCCCTCACGCATGCGGAGCGCAGCGCCGTCGATAGCAGCAAGGTGGTATCCGGAACGCCCGATCACGCTTTCGATGTCCGCTATACGAGCAAGAGCGGCGAGTTTTGTGCCGGCGTATACGAATGCAGCGCCGGAACGTGGCGCGTATCCTATAGCGAAGATGAATTCTGCACCCTGACCGAAGGCACCGTGCGCCTGACCGACGATGCCGGAAAAACCGAGGAATTCCGCGCCCCCGCGAGCTTTTTAATCCCCGCTGGCTTCAGCGGGACATGGGAAGCCGTAACACCTGTACGAAAATTCTTCGTCATCTATGAAAAAACAGTTTAAAATGTGTTAAACTGAAGTATGGACATCCTTTATCCCCGACCTGTGTGATCATGAGCCAGAAAAAACCCGTCGTCCTTATCCCCAGCAACATCATTTACAACAACGGTATGGCCTGCCATTTCGTGCGCGATACATATGTGCAGGCGCTGCTAGATGTTGCCGGATGCTCCCCCCTCATCATGCCGGTCACCAACGGCACGTTTGATTTCGAAAAGGTCGCAGATTTCGTTGATGGCATCCTGCTCACCGGCTCGCCTTCCAACGTCTGCCCCAGCAATTACGGGGCCGAGCGTGTGTTTGATGAAAAACTCCTCGACCTGACGCGCGATGCGACGACCCTGCCGCTAATCCGCCGCGCGGTTGAAAAAGACCTGCCCCTTATCGCCATTTGCCGCGGTTTTCAGGAGATGAACGTCTCCCTCGGCGGCAGCCTGCACCAGAAAGTGCAGGAAGTCCCCGGCAAGCGCGACCACCGCGAGCCGCAAAGTGATAATCTGAAAATTGTTTATGAGACCCCCGCCCATAAAGTTCATACCGAGAAAGGCGGCCTGTTTGAAAAAATCGGCCTGCCGTCCGAATTCGAGGTCAATTCCCTGCACCAGCAGGGTGTCGACCGTCTCGGCAACGGCCTGCATGTGGAGGCCGTATCCGATGACGGGCTTATCGAAGCCTTCTCGGTGCCGGGCAAGCGTTTCATCCTCGGCGTGCAATGGCATCCGGAGGGGGATTTCCAGCTGAACGGCAGTTCGCGCAAAATATTCGAAGCCTACGGCGAAGCCTTGCGCGGCAAACAGGATTGCGGCGGTAACAAAGTCTGCAACCTGAAATCGGGAACCTGATTATCCCTGCATCGTTAGTTTACGGATTCACGGGTTGATTTCCCGCAGTGCAGCGCTATGTGCTATGGCACAGCCTTGCAGGGTGATATACTCTGCCCACATTCATTCATGCTTGAACACAGACAAGCCCCCTCTTGAGGAAACATAAGGAGAAACAAATGACGTCCGTTCTTTTCGCAACGCTTTTCATGTGCATGGTTGCCATGCCCGCGCTGGCCGCCGAACAAAAAGCAGGCGGCGGTTTCGATCTTCCCGCACTGCCCTATGCCTATGACGCGCTGGAGCCGGTCATCGACACCAAAACGATGGAAACCCACCACGGCAAACACCACAAAGCCTATGTCGATAACCTGAACAAACAAATCGAAGCCACGCCCGAACTGGCCGGCAAATCGCTCGAAGACATCCTGAAGAACGTATCCAAATACAATGCAGCCGTGCGCAACAACGGCGGCGGTCACTGGAACCACACGTTCTTCTGGCAGCTGATGGCGCCCGCCGCGCAATCCGGCAAACCTTCGGCAGAGCTGGAAAAGGCGCTGACCGATACCTTCGGCTCCGTCGATAAATTCAAGGAAGAATTCGAAAAGGCAGGCGTTGGCCGCTTCGGCTCCGGCTGGGCTTGGCTGGTGCTGACGGCGGACGGCAAACTCGTCGTGACCTCCACCCCCAATCAGGACAACCCGCTGATGGACGTGGCTGAAGTCAAAGGCACCCCCATCCTCGGCAACGATGTGTGGGAACATGCCTATTACCTCAACTACCAGAACCGCCGCGCCGATTACCTGAAAGCATGGTGGACGGTCGTCAACTGGACGAAAGTCTCCGAAATCTACGCCGCCGCCAAAAAATAATCCGCGGCACGCGCAAACAAAAACCCCCGCAAGTTTTTGCGGGGGTTTTTGTTTGTGCTATCGAAGCCTCTTTTTCCTTCGCGGCCCGCTTACTTCGGCGCGGAGGGCGCCGGACGGCAGGGCTGGATGCTGATGCGGGATTTGTCCCAGACACCTTGCAGGATATAGGGCTCGGTTTCCAGCCACGCGTCAATCGCCGCCGTATCCGGCAAATCGACCACCAGCATGGATCCCGCCATATCGCCGTTATCATTCAGCAGCGCGGCGGCATAAAGCACCTTGCCCTCCGCCTTCATGCCCGCGAGGGCATCCAGATGCGCCTGACGCGCCGCCATGCGCTTATCCAGCGCGTTTGGGAAATCATGTGCGGTCACGATAAAGGGCATGTCAAATCTCCTGTGAACTAATCTCTTGGTATTAAATCTTTGGCATTTCTAGCAGGCATAGGGATTCCCTTGGCTTCAAAAATCATTTGCAGCTTTTTTTCGGAATGCTGGGCAAACCCATCATGATTTCCGTCATAACATGACTTGCACAGAAGAATACCATGCTTGGTTTGTCGCAATTCATACCGCCCGTTAGACATTTGTTTTGGAGTATCGCACAGTTCGCAATTATAATTCATGATTATCACCTACTCCCCGCCGTTGCCGCCGGCGATTTCGTCAATCGTTTCCTTGCGCGGCATGGCGATGATGTTGAAACCGCAATCGACATAGTGGTTTTCACCGGTGACGGCGGACGACAGGTCGGACAGGAAATAAAGTCCGGTATTGCCCAGCTCCTCCAGCGTCACAGGACGCTGCAGCGGCGAGGCCTGCGTGGTGAATTTGAACGTATGGCGGGCATTGCCGATGACAGCGCCCGCGAGCGTCCGCATCGGGCCTGCGGAAATCGAATTCACGCGGATACCCTGCGGGCCGAGGTCGGCGGCCAGATAGCGCACAGAAGCTTCCAGCGCGGCCTTGGCCACGCCCATGACGTTGTAATTCGGCATGACGCGTTCGGAGCCCAGATAGGTCAGCGTGACCATGCTGCCGCCGTTCGGCATGATATCCTTCGCGCGGCGCGCGACGGAGGTGAAGGAATAGCAAGACACGTGCATCGAGGTCAGGAAGTTGCCGAGGGTGGTATCGACATAAGCGCCCTTCAGCTCGTTTTTGTCGGAAAACGCGATGGCATGCACCACGAAATCAATGCTGCCCCATTCCTTTTTCAGGTAGGCGAAGAGGTTGTCGAGGCTTTCCTCGCTCGACGCGTCGCATTGCACGACGTGTTTCGCGCCGATGCTATCCGCGAGTGGACGCACGCGTTTGCCAAACGGCTCGTCCTGATAGGTGAAAGCCATTTCCGCGCCGTGTTCGTGCAGGGTTTTGGCAATGCCCCAGGCGATGGAGTGATCGTTCGCCACCCCCATAATTAGCCCGCGTTTACCCTGCATCAGTTTGCCTGTCATTTTTTTGTTCTTTCTTTTTTAAATCAGCTGATTTTAGAGAAGCCGAGCGTGCAGTTGGTGCCGCCGAAGCCGAAGCTGTTGGAAATCGCGTGCTGGATGTTCACGCCGTCCTGACGGGTACGCACCAGCGGCATGCCTTCGGCTTCCGGATCCGGCGTCTCGACGTTGGTGGAGGCGCAGATGAAACCGTGTTTCATCATCAGAAGCGTGTAAATCGCTTCCTGAACCCCTGTTGCACCAAGGGAATGGCCCGTCAGCGATTTGGTGGAGCTGAAAGCCGGCATTTTATCGCCGAAGACTTCCTTGATGGCCTTCAGTTCCTGCCCGTCACCGACGGGGGTCGAGGTACCGTGGGTATTGATGTAATCGATGGGGCCTTTCATGGTGGCGATGGTCTGCTTCATGCAGCGCACCGCGCCCTCGCCCGAGGGGGCGACCATGTCATAGCCGTCTGACGTCGCGCCGTAGCCCGTCAGCTCTGCGTAAATCTTCGCGCCGCGCGCTTTGGCGTGTTCGTATTCTTCGAGAACCAGAACGCCGCCGCCGCCGCCGATCACGAAACCGTCACGGTTGACGTCATAGGCACGCGATGCCTTGGTCGGATTGTCATTGTATTTGGACGACAGCGCGCCCATGGCGTCGAACAGCACGGTCAGCGACCAGTCAAGTTCCTCGCCGCCGCCGGCGAAAACGATGTCCTGCTTGCCCCACTGGATCAGCTCCGCGCCGTTGCCGATGCAATGCGCGGACGTCGCGCAGGCGGACGTGATGGAATAGTTGACGCCCTTGATTTCAAACGGCGTCGCCAGACATGCGGAGTTGGTCGAAGACATGCAGCGGGTGACCATATATGGCCCGATGCGCTTCGGCCCTTTTTCGCGGCTGACGTCAAAGGCTTCAAGAAGATTTTTTGTCGACGGACCGCCCGAACCCATGATGAGGCCCGTGCGTTCGTTAGAGATGTCTTTGTGTTCAAGACCGGAGTCTGCCACAGCCTGCTGCATGGCGATGTAGTTATAAGCGGCGCCTTCGCCCATGAAGCGCAGCAGTTTGCGGTCGATGGCCTCTTCGAGGTTGATGTTCGGGCGGCCTTCGACGTGGCTGCGGAAACCCATTTCGGCATATTTGGGCGAAAAGACGATACCGGATTTGCCGTCTTTCAGCGATTGCGTGACGGTATCCTGATCATTGCCAATGCAGGAAACAATGCCAAGACCGGTGACGACAACTCTTCTCAAACTCATGACAGTCTTCTTTCTATACGGGAGGGATACCGGAAACCCGCTCCTTCTAACACCAATGCCGCGGGGAGCCCCTGCGGCATCGGTTCGGCGCGGATGGGCGCAGATAATTAAAGCGAACGCGGATTTTCGAACAGGCCAACTTTGAGGTCGGTCATTTCGTAGATCACCTTGCCGTCAACCTCGACAATGCCGTCGGCGATGCCAAGCACCAGCTTGCGGTTGATCACGCGCTTGATGTTGAGGCGGTAGGTAACTTTTTTCGCTTCGGGCAGAACCTGACCGGTGAATTTGACTTCACCGACACCGAGCGCACGGCCCGAACCGGGCGCGCCCGTCCAGCCGAGGTAAAAGCCCAAAAGCTGCCAGACAGCATCAAGGCCAAGGCAGCCCGGCATGACGGGATCGCCTTCGAAATGGCACTGGAAGAACCACAGGTCGGGCTTTATGTCGAATTCAGCGACCAGCTCACCTTTGCCAAACGCACCGCCTTCGAGCGAAACGTGCGTGATACGGTCAAACATCAGCATCGGCGGCAGCGGAAGTTTCGCATTGCCGGGGCCGAACAGCGTACCTTTCCCGCAGGAAATCAGGTCATCGTAGGTATAGCTGGATTTTTGCTGGTGGGTCATCTTGTCTTCCGCGATTTGCCGTTGTGTGTTTTGCATGAAAAACGTCTCTCCGGTCTCGGGTTTATCTCACCGGACTTGCCGTGCCCGCGGCATCATGCCGGAGCCTCATCTCTGTGGCGCGCGCCCAGAATCATGCCGGTTTTAGCCAAGGATTTTGCAATACTTGGGTGTATCTGTCCAACATCTTCGACAGTGATTACGGCAACCATTCGGCCTACGGCCTTGGCTACAGCAACCGCGCGGCCCAGCGGGTTTTCAAGCCCGATCAGCTCGAAAAACTCTTCTATCTGCGGGCGCAGCTTGCTGAGGTATTCTGGAATATCGTGATTTTCGGCATCATTCGCCGCTGCCAGCGTTTTCCAGTTTTTAATGCCCGGCGTTTCGTGGCGCAGGGATTCACGGACCATGACGTTGGTGATTTGCAGTTCCGCATCTTCGGGCAACGCCATCGACATGTCGGCCGCCGTCATATAATAGCCCGCGGCCGCCGCAATCGCGACGATGCCTTCGGCAGGGCTGTGACCGTCGGCGATAAATTCCTCGATCAGCAAATCGCAGAAGTCCTGCGTCGCCATTTCGAACGTCAGCGCCATGATGACGGCTTCGATGAGCAGGCGCAGCGTTTCTTCGCGGCCATAGCCCATTTCTTCCCACTGCGGGAAATCCTTGATGATGAGCGCAATCGCGATTTCGTGCACATCGTCGAGGCTCTTGGGCAGTTTTTTCGCTACGCCGCGCGCCAGATGACGGCCCAGTTCGGTATCGTGATCGACATCATAGGCCAGCGGCATAAGCCCCTTGTCATCTTCTTCGGCGGAAGGCTCCGCGCGCAGCAAATCGGCAATGCGGTGGAATGCCTGCTCCATCACGACATCGGGCTCTTCATACTCCAGCAGCGTTTCGGTAATCATACCTGCATAAACGCAGATAGTACGCGCGATGCGCAGCTTGATATCCTCTTCCTTGATGAGAGTTTCAAGCCTGGACTGAATAGCCTTCGCTTCTTCCTTGAGCTTTTCCTGCGTATCCGCTGTGGTCAAAAGAGATTACTCCTTGAACGCTTCATCGGGATAGACGCCCCAGATGGTTTCTTTTTTGATCCAGCCGCTATAGCTGCTGGCATTGATTTCACACCAGCCACCCTTGCAGGTTTGCAGGCGGGCGATGACGCCCGGCTCCAACCGCGCAACAGGCTTCGCGCCGTTTTCCGGCTTGCGTAGAATAGTCTGTACCTGCGACTTCACAATCACACTGCGGCGGCCCGACAGCATGCTTTTATGCACCCAGCCATCATCGCCGTCGATATCGCGCACCTGACGCCAGACGTCGAACTCGCGCACGATTTCGACGGGCAGACCGCTTTTGCGCACGACCAGCTTGACCGGATAGCGCATGCCGGGCCCCGTGCGCAGGTTGACTTCGTCCGTCGCCAGCGACACAAAGCGCGGCACCGGCAAACTTTCCGCCCCCGCGCCGCCGTCAGCCGTCGCTATCGCTTCGGCAGGCTCGCCCGTGGTTTGCGCGCGCGCGTTCAAAGAAAACGCCGCAGAAAAGACCACGGGCAGGGTCAGCAAAAGGGCCAGCAGGTAAAAAAATGATGTTTTTTTTGTTCTTGTCATTGTACTTCGCGTGATATCGGATGGTTCTGAGAGAATAAGCATAAAGCCCCCCTGTTCAAACCTTTTTTCGCCAAAACCCGAAAAAAGCCGTGGATTTCTGCGGGACTGCGGCGCCCATCGCCCCTTTTTTCAACAGGCACTTTGAAATTATTAACGTTTTTCAGTGTGTTGGTGGTATTTAAACACACCGCGGCACCGCTTTGCGGCTGTGCAGCAGCCATCCTCTGGACTTTTTAACCATAATCATGTAAAAAGCGCCCCATGACCGCACAAACCGCCCATAGCGCCCTGCCCGCGCAGCCCCTTCGTCTGCCGCCCTGCCGCCCCGATGCGGTTGACCGCACGGTATCGGTGGCGCCGATGATGGGCTGGACGGACCGTCATGACCGCTATTTTCTGCGCCTGATTTCGCCGAACGCGCTTTTGTATACGG
This sequence comes from uncultured Micavibrio sp., assembly GCA_964551435.1. GTDB lineage: Bacteria > Pseudomonadota > Alphaproteobacteria > Micavibrionales > UBA2020 > UBA2020. The sequence continues at coordinate 1,375 of CAZKBS010000011.1, read as the reverse complement.
TCATGATTACGACGGGGGCGATTATCTACGGCAAAAAACTGCACATCCTTGAATACAGCCCCGAAGAACATCCGATCGCACTGCAGCTGGGTGGCTCTGATCCGAAAGACCTCGCCGCCTGCGCGAAAATCGCGGCGGAGTATGGATATGATGAAATCAACCTGAACTGCGGCTGCCCGAGCGACCGTGTCCAGCGCGGACAATTCGGCGCCTGCCTGATGGCCAGCCCCGCGCTTGTCGCCGATTGCATCGATGCGATGAAACAGGCCGTGGACATTCCTGTCACCGTGAAAACCCGCATCGGCATCGACGAGCAGGACAGCTATCAATTTCTGCTCGATTTTATCGGGCCGATTGCAGAAAAAGGCTGCCGTACCTTTATTATCCACGCGCGCAAGGCGTGGCTGAACGGCCTGAGCCCTGCGGAGAACCGCAGCATTCCGCCGCTGAAATGGGAAACGGCGTATCAGCTGAAAAAAGATTTTCCGCATCTGGAAATCATCCTCAATGGCGGCATCAAGACCACGGCGCAAATCCTTGATGCGCTTCAACATCTCGACGGCGTGATGATCGGGCGCGAAGCCTACCAGAACCCCTATTTTCTGGCGCAGGTAGAGCGCGAGGTTTTCGGTACAAGCAATATTCGCAGCCGCCGCGCGGTTATCGAGGCGTTGATGCCCTATGTGGAGCGCAGTTTACAGAACGGCACACCCCTCAAAGATATCAGCCGTCATATCCTTGGCCTGTTTCAAGGCATGGGCGGTGCGCGGCGCTGGCGGCAAATCCTCAGCAGCGAGGCCTATAAACCAGCTGCTGGATGCGATGTCATCCGCGCGGCGCTCGCCGTGGTGGATGACGGCGGCGACTAGCGTTCCGTAAAAAGGGACGCAGGGAACAAACAGGCGTCCGGTCAAGTTCCTGAAGTCACTCCAAAAATCCTATAAGAAACCCTATTTCTTTGCCCGCAAGATTGATATACTTTAACGCGGTTAAAGGGGAACCATGCAACCACTCTGGACAAGATTGAATCGGGACGACGCGCATCAGGTATTGAACCGCCTGAGCGGTACGCGCGACGCCGTCGTATTCTCCAAAGAAGCGACCGAAGTTTCGTGGCGCTCTTTGCCGTTTTACAACAAGTATAAACTCTATCGTCTGATCAACTACGCGACGATGCCGACATTCAGCCTCACCTATCTCAGTGACGGCAACGAATTCATCACGCTTGACGGCACCGCGAACCCGCTCTACACGGTCAACGCCGAGTACGAGAAGAAGAATCAGGAGTTGCTTCAGGCGAACCGCGACCTCGGGAACCTAATGAATTGCACGGACATCGGCACCGTGTTTCTCGATCCGGAGCTCCGGATCCGCA
>CAZKBS010000010.1:36504-57098 GCA_964551435.1 uncultured Micavibrio sp. | reverse complement strand
TCTGCCTCGTCGCCGCTCTCGTATGGTGGATTTAATGAGTCTTGGCCCTAAATATTATCCCCGAACGGCATGGCCGATTCACAGGGCATTTGCGCTTTCACGGCACGTTCGGACAATATTTTATTGCATTTTTTCAGCATGTTGCTGCCCGTGTAGGTCAGGGTGAAGGGCAGGATGCCATGCAGCACAATCACAAAGCCCGCCATCATCAGGCGCGCGCCCATGCTGATCGTGAACCACAGGTGCTGCCAGTATGTCTCGCCCGCGGCGGCTGGATGCTCCGTGAAGGCACGGTGCGCCGTATCCAGAAGCGGTTGCAGTTTGGCCATAAACCCCTCCGGATGGGTGCTGGCGGGGCGGCCTGACGGGTCTGCCGCGGGGGAGGATGCCGCCATATCCGCGTCTTCCTCGCCGATAACCTCCGCATCGACAACGGGCGGCGCGCGGCGCGCGGCGATGCCGGTTTCTTCGTCCTGCGGGTTTTGCTGCTGTGCGTGGCTGTGCGGGTTCATCGGCGTCCTCGTTTTCGGCTGTCATCCTGTGGATATATTTTTAAACGCTTATGACTAAAAACGCCACGAAAAATGCACATATTCCCGCCACCGATTTATGCGGCGGCAGTGCAGGGATATCTCGCATCTTTACGGCTTTTTCATTATGATTTGCCAGACTCACACACAAATGATTTCAAGCCCGGGGTGCCACCATGCGGAAATTCTCTGCCGTCGTTGCTGTTGTTATGCTCACGCTTTTCGCCGCGCTGCCCGCGCCCGCGCAAAATGCCGATGCCGCACCGCTTGAAATCACCCGCATCACGCCGGAGGGGGAGGATGTGCCCGCCGGACGCCAGATCGTCATCACCTTCAACCGCGCCGTGGTGCCGATCGGCCGTATGGAGCGCGCGGCGGATGAAATCCCCGTTACCATCACGCCCGCGCTGGACTGTGAATGGCGCTGGCTGAACACAACCTCGCTGTCGTGCAATCTGGGCGAACAGACGGCGATGAAACAATCGACCGACTACAAAATCACCGTGCGCCCCGGCATCACCGCCGAAGATGGCGCGACGATTGCCGCGCCCTATGAACACCGCTTCATCACCCAGCGCGCCGATGTGCGCCACAGCTGGTTTCAAACATGGCGTTCGCCCGGCACGCCGCAAATCCGTCTGACGTTCAACCAGCCCGTGACGCTGGCATCGGCGGAGCAAGCGCTGTTTTTCGATGTGAATGGCAAGAAAACCAAAATCAAACTGAGCGTGCCCGAACACGGACATGACCCGGTTGAAAAAGACGGCAAGACCTATCACCGCGTGCTGATGGGCGAGCCTGCGAAGGAATTGCCGCTTGATACCCGCGTGACGTTCCGCGTCGGCGCCGGACTTGTCTCGGCGGAGGGCAATACGCCGTCCGTGGCCGAACGCGAGGTTACGGTATTCGATACCTTCCCGTCTTTCAGCGTGGTCGGGCTGCGCTGCACGGACAATGACGACAATGAAATCACTGTCGCGCCGGGCCAGAAAGCCACGGCCCGCTGCAACCCGATGGCGCCTGTCGCGCTGCGGTTTTCGGTGCCGGTCATGCGATCGCAGGTCAAAAAGCATTTGACCTTCACCCCCGCGCTCGGCAGTGCGGCGGCGGCAGATGATATCTGGGGTGATTTGTCGGAGGAATATTCCCGTCTGGGCCGCGCCCATGAAAAAGGCAATACGTACGACATTTTCCTGCCGCAAGGTCTCAAGGCCATGCAGGAATATACCATCGAGCTTAAAGAAGAAAAACGCGGTTTCTTTGCGCGGTTGATGGCGTGGCTGCGCGGCCTGTTTGGCAAGCAAACGCCCGCAACGGCATTCGAGGATGAATTCAGCCGCAAGCTGGACGCAGGGTTCACCCTGAGCTTTGCGACAGACAACCGCCGTCCGAATTTCGAGCTGATACACAATACTGCCGTGCTGGAAAGCCAGACGGACAGCGAAGTGCCTCTCTACGTCAACAATCTGCAAAAAACGGTTTTCAATTACCGCAGTGTGACGGCGGCGGGTATTAAAGATGGCCAGAAACTCGAAGCCGCGCTGCCCGATGTACGCAATCTGCAATTCGCCGTGCCCATGGGCGTGCGCGAAGCGCTGGGCGGCAAAAGCGGTGCGCTGTTTGGCTATCTGGCAACCGAGCCGGATGTGCCGCAGAAATCCCCCTATGAGCGCAAATTGTTCGCGCAGGTGACGCCGTGGCAAGTGCATGCGAAAATCGGCCATTTCTCGTCGCTCGTCTGGGTGAGCGACATGGCGACGGGCGCGCCGGTCGAGGGGGCACAGGTGACCTTCTACCGCGATGCGGTTTCGGCGCTGGCATGGAAACCCGGCGACAGCACGCTGTCCGTGGCGCGCACCGGCGCGAACGGTCTTGCGCGTCTGGCGGGAACGGACAGTATCGACCCGATGCTCGATCTCACGCGCGGGTATGGTGATGAAACGCCGCGCATCTTCGTGCGCGTGGACAAGGGCGAGGATATGGCCTTGCTGCCCGCCGCATGGGAATTCGGCATCGATACGTGGCGCGCGTCAAACGAAAGCATTTATGCCGCAAACCGCCGTAAATTCGGACATATCCGCGCCTGGGGCGCAACCGCGCAGGGGATTTACCGCGCGGGCGATACGATTGAATATAAAATCTATGTCCGCAACGAAAACGACCGCACGCTGACGCCTGCGCCGCGCACGGGGTATAAGCTCGAAATCGTCGACCCGATGGATAACGTGGTGTCGACCATCGATGATGTCCGCCTGAACAGCTTCGGCGCCTTCGATGGGAAATTCTCCATTGCGGAAAACGCGCCGGTGGGCTGGTACCAGTTCCGCCTCAGCGGTGATTTCCTGCCGGAGCAGAAAAACCTCAGCAAATACGAACAGCAGTCGAATTATACATGGACGCCGCTGCGTGTGCTGGTCAGCGACTTTACACCTGCGCCGTTCCGTGTCACCACGAACCTGAATGGCGATCTGTTCGCGGATGGGCAAGAGGTCGAGGTGCAAAGCGCCGCGCGTCTGCACTCCGGCGCGCCCTATACCGATGCGAATGCGCGCGTGACGGCGACCTTGATGCCGCGCAGCCTGAACCCGAAAAATCCGGCAACGACAGGGTTCCTGTTTGTCAGCGCTGAAGATGAATATGCGCGTCAGGTGCATCAGGTGACCGCCCCGCTGAATGCGCAGGGGGATCTTGAAACCCGCTTCGCGCTGGATATCAAAGACGTGGTCTATGGACGCCTGACGGTCGAAACCGCCGTGCAGGATGAACGCGGAAAATATATCGCATCGCAGGCGCAGGCCGATTTTGTGGGCCGCGACCGTTTCGTGGGTATCCGCGGTACCAAGTGGGTATATAATGCCAAGGAAGAGGCCAAAGTCGAATTCATCACCGTCGATGAACGCGGCCAGATTGTCGAAGGTATTCCTGTCAGCATCGGTTTTGAAAAACAGGTCACCAAGGCCGCGAAGGTCAAAGGCGCCGGCAATGCCTACCTGACCGAATATTCGACCGAATGGGAAGCCGCGGGCGCGTGCAAGGGCACGTCCGGCAAAGGGGCGGAGGCCTGCAGCTTTACCCCAGACAGCGCCGGATATTACCGCGCGACGGCATCCATCGAAGATACGCAAAAGCGCAGCCACAGCAGCACGCAATATTTGTGGGTGGCGGGGCGTGATTTTGTGATGTGGCATAACGAAAGCGATGTGCTGCTGCCCATCGTGCCGGAAAAAGCCGAATATAACGTCGGCGATACCGCGCGCTATCTGGTCAAAAACCCGTGGCCGGGGGCGGAGGCTTTGGTAACCGTCGAGCGCTACGGCGTTATCGACAGCTTCACGATGAAGCTGGAGGGCAGCACCCCCGTCATCGAAATCCCCGTGAAGCCGGATTATCTGCCCGGTTTTTATCTGTCGGTTGTCGTGACCTCGCCGCGCGCGGCGGAGGCACCGATAGAAGGCGGTGTCGATCTGGGTAAGCCGTCGTTCCGCATGGGGTATGTGACTGTGCCGGTCAATGACCCGTACAAGCAAATGAAGGTCAGCGTCAAAACGGATGGCGAAGTTTATCGCCCGCGCGACAAAGTGACCGTGACGCTGAACGGCGTGCCCAAGCAGCCGCAGGGGCGCGAGCCCGTCGAATTTGCCGTCGCCGTGCTGGACGAGGCTGTGTTCGACCTGATTGCGGCGGGCGCGAAGGCCTATGACCCCTATGGCGGTTTTTACACGCTGGAAGGTCTTGACCTTAAAAACTACAACCTGCTGACGCGCCTGATTGGCCGTCAGAAGTTCGAGAAAAAAGGCGCCAATCCAGGCGGTGATGGCGGCGCGGATTTTGCCATGCGCGATTTGTTCAAATTCGTCGCCTATTGGAATCCGGCGCTGAATGCTGACAGCAACGGCAATGCCAGCTTCACGTTCGAACTGCCCGATAACCTGACGGGCTGGCGCGTGCTGGCGATGGCGGTGACGCCGACCGACCGTCTGGGGCTGGGGCAGGGGACGTTCAAAGTCAACCGCCCGACCGAAGTGCGGCCCGTGATGCCCAATCAGGTGACTGAGCGTGACAGCTTCAAGGCCGGATTCAGCGTCATGAACCGCACGGACAAGCCGCGCACGATTGATGTGGACATAGCTGTGGAGGGGCCGGTCGATACCGCAAAATCCCCAGCCAAAACGACGCAGCAGGTGACGCTGGAGCCTTATAAACGCACCACCGTTTACATGCCCGTGACGACAACCGCGCTGCCCGAGCAGGCGGCGCTGGTGCGCGGCGATCTGGTTTTCACGGTCAAGGCGCATGATGCCTTGGACGGTGATGGCATGGTACACCGCGTACCCGTCGGTAAAATGCGTTCGATGGAAACGGCCGCCAATTACGGCACGACGACGGATGCGAAGGTGAGCGAAAGCATCGCGGTGCCTGAAGGCATCTATACCGATGTCGGCGGTGTCAGCGTTGTACTGGCGCCGAGCGTGATTTCCGCCGTCGAGGGGGCGTTCAAATACATGCGCGATTACCCCTATCTGTGCTGGGAGCAAATCCTGACCAAGGGGGTGATGGCCGCGCATTTCCAAAACCTGAAGTCTTACATTCCCGAAGGCTTCAAATGGGAAGGCAGCGACCAGCTGCCGCAAAAGACGCTCGAGAATGCGGCGGCGTTTCAGGCACCCAACGGGGGGATGAGTTTCTTCCTCGCGCGGGATGAATATGTCAGCCCGTATCTCAGTGCCTATACCGCGCTGGCGTTCAACTGGCTGAAGGCATCCGGATACAAAGTGCCCGAAGCGGTCGAGAAAAAATTGCATGCCTATCTGCAAAACCTGCTGCGCAACGACACGGCGCCCGGGTTTTATACCGAAGGTATGCGCTCGACCGTGCGTGCCGTGGCGCTGGCGGCGCTATCCGCGCACGAAGGCAAGGTGACGATGGACGACCTGCAGCGTTATCGCCCGCATATGAAGGGCATGAGCCTGTTTGGCAAGGCGCATTACCTGCGCGCGGCCCTCAGCTTCAAGGAAGGCAGCGCACTGGCGGAGGAAGCGGCAAAAGATATCCTGTCGCATGCCAACCAGACCGGCGGTAAATTTATGTTTACCGAAGAGCTGGATGACAGCTATAGCCGCATCCTTGCCACGCCGATGCGCGATAATTGCGCCATTCTGGACGCCTTCACGGTTTATGCGGGGCGCGAAGACGGGCGCAAGCTGGTCGGCGATGCGCCGTTTAAAATGGTGCACACGATTACCCAGACACGCAAAGGCCGCGATTATTGGCAAAACACGCAGGAAAACATGTTCTGCATGAACGCCCTCACGTCCTATAGCCGCGTGTATGAAAGCGACAAGGTGGCGATGGAGGTGGTGGCCAAATTCGACGGCAAGGCTTTAGGCGAAACGTCGTTTACCGACCTGCGCGATGAACCGGTCACGCTGGGCCGCCGTATGGAGCCGGATGATGCGGGCCGCAAAGCCACGCTGGATATCGAACGCACGGGCAGCGGGCGGCTTTATTATGCCGCGCGCCTGCACTATGCGCCGAAATCCGATTTCAGCAAGCCCGCCAATGCCGGTATCGAAGTACGCCGTGAATACAGCGTCGAGCGTGACGGCAAATGGCATTTGCTCAAACCGCAGGACAGTGTGAAACGCGGGGACGTGGTGCGTGCGGATATTTACCTGTCGTTGCCTGCCGCGCGCAATTTCGTGGTGGTGGATGACCCGCTGCCGGGCGGTCTTGAAACCGTCAACCGCGATCTTGCCACCGCCTCCGCCGTCGATGCTGACAAGGCAGAGATGGAAATGGATGGTGGTTCGTGGTGGTTCCGGTTCAGCGACTGGAAAGGCTATGGCGCCGAGCGGTGGAGCTTTTATCACAAGGAGCTGCGCCATGACCGCGCCGTGTTCTATTCGGATTATCTGCCCGCGGGCAATTACCACCTGAGCTATACCGCGCAAGCGATTGCGGAGGGCAGCTTCGCCCATATGCCCGTGCATGCCGAAGAAATGTATGACCCCGATGTTTTCGGCAAAGGGGTGATGGGTCAGCTGGATGTCGCCGCGCCGTAAAATTTTATGGCGTCTGGCGCTGGCCCTGCCGCTGGGCTGTGTGCTGGTGCTGGGTGTGGCCACGATGCTGTCGCTGCGCGATGTCGCCCAGAGCTGGCGCATGGCCGCGCGCGATACAGCGCAGCCGCGCGTGACCGACCGCAGCGGCCAGCCGCTGACGGCCAGTTATCATACCCGCTGGAATACAGCAGACATCCGTGCCCTGCATGCAATGCCTGATTTGCTGGTGCAGGCGTTTTTGCAATCCGAAGACAAACGGTTTTACGGCCATGGCGGCGTTGACTGGCGGGCACGGGCGGGCGCGCTTGCGCAAAATATCCGCGCGCGCGGCACGGTGCGCGGCGCCAGCACCATCACCGAACAGGTCGTACGTCAGCTGCATCCGCGCCCGCGCAGTTTGTGGTCTAAATGGATTGAGGGGATAGAGGCCATACAGCTGGAGCATCTGGCGACCAAGCCGCAGATACTGGAATTTTATCTCAATCAGGTGCCCTATGCGTCGGGCCGGCGCGGGGTGGCGCAGGCGGGGCGTTATTATTTCAACCGTGATATAGATACCTTGAGCGCCAAGGAAACGCTGGCGCTGGCCGTGCTGGTGCGCGCGCCAAGCGGGTATGATCTTTACAAAGATGCGGCGCGCATAGACGGGGCCATTCTGCGCCTTGCATCGGCGCTGGCGGCGCAGGGCAGGCTGGATGATAAAACGCTGGCGCATGTATCGTCGCAGGGCTTCACGCTTCAGAAACCCGCGCTGCCGGTCGATGCCGCGCATATGGTATCGTATCTGCGCACATATCACGCGGCGGGTGGCGCTGTTGAACTGCAAACCACGCTGGATGCGGGGCTGCAATCGCGGGTGCAAAAAATCCTCGATGACCGTGTGCGGGCGCTGAAACCCAAAAACCTGTATAACGCGGCGGCGCTGGTGGCCGATCACCGCACGGGTGAAATTCTGGCCTGGGTTGTCGCGGGGGCGGGTGATGAAAAAACACCGGGCGGGCAGATAGACGCCGTGACCGTTCCGCGCCAGCCGGGATCGGCGCTGAAACCGTTTTTATATGCCGCCGCACTGGATGCGGGATGGACGGCCAGCACCATTATCGACGACAGCCCCTATTCGGGGGCGGTGGGGGCGGGGCTGCACCGTTTTCGCAATTACAGCAATACGTTTTACGGGCGCATCACCTTGCGCGAAGCGCTCGGCAATTCGCTGAACATCCCCGCCGTCAAAACCATTCGCCATGTCGGCGTCAAAAATTATTTGCACATTTTGCACCGCCTTGGCTTCGACAGCCTTGCGCGTGGGGCGGAGGTCTATGACGACGGCCTTGCCCTCGGTAATGGCGAGGTCACGCTTTTGGAGCTGGTCTCCGGCTATGCCGCGCTGGCAGCGGGCGGGGTGCAAAACCCGCTGCATCTTTTGATGGATGACCCGTCGCCGCGCGGCGGGGCGCGTATTTACAGCGAAGCGGCCGCAACGCTGATTGGCAATATTCTGTCCGACCCGCATGCGCGGCAGATGGAATTCGGCACCAGCAGCGTACTCAATTTTCCGCTGCAAACGGCGGTAAAAACCGGCACGTCGACCGATTACCGCGATGCCTGGGCCGTCGGGTATAACGACAGATACGTGGCGGGTATCTGGATGGGGAACCTCGACCACCGCCCGACGGATGGCGTGACGGGTGGCACGGGCCCGGCGCTGGCGCTGCGCAGCGTGTTTAACGAGCTGAACCGCGGGCGTGTGACGGAGAAGCTGAAAATCAGTCCGCAGCTGGTGCAGCGCGATGTTTGCATCGAGGATAGCCGCGATGCCGCGCGCTGTTACATGCGCAGCGAATGGTTCATGCCGGGTGCAGCGGCGGCAGAGGAAAGCGCCGCGTCTACGGCAGATGTCCGCTATGGCGTTCTGCAGCCGACCGAGGGGCTGCATATGGCCATCGATCCGCGCGTGCCGATGGATATGCAGGAGTTTACCTTCCGCCTGTCGGGCCTGCGTGAAGGGCAGAGGGTGGAGTGGTTTGTGAACGGCGAAAGCCTGGGCGCGCCGGAGGGCAAGTCTTCGCATTTGTGGATGTTGCAGCGGGGCAGGCATAAACTGCGCGCCGTGGTCAGCGAAAACGGGCGTGAAGTTTTTACATCGCCCGACATCAGCTATGTGGTGAAATAGATTTCAAATCCGCATCGCAAATAAACGCTTGCGAACCTCCCTCATCCCCTTCACGGGGGGGGGCGGGCGGGAACTGACTGGTGGGAAAACACCGATGCTGTGCTGGTCGAAGGGGAGAGCGGTGTTGTGGTCTATGGCGAAATCACGCCGGCCTGCAAAACCTGCGATTGGCTGGCGGCGGGTGATACGATTGTGCCCATCGCCGCCGCCGCGCGCGTGGACATATCCCGCATCGACATTACGGGGCAGGTGGATATCACCCTCAAGGACGGGCAGGTGCTGGCAGCGCATGATTTCGATGCCTTCGAGGCGGTGATGCTGCTGCACCCCGCCGCGCTCGAAGGCCGCCGTTTGCGCTGGGCCAAAAACGCGTGGGCGTTTCATAATCTGGTCGCGCATCCGCTGATACAGATGATGGTCTGGCTGGGCTTTAAACGCGCGGCCATCCGCCTGCCCGATGTCACGGTGCCGAAACCCGCGGGATTGCGCATCGCGAAGCCCTGAAGATTGCCATAAATTTGCAGCCGGATACGGCGCATCGCTTGCGCTTGGGCGGGTTCTGGGGCAGACTCAATCCCTGAATTTTCAGGGATTTATTGTGCGCCGCAATATCGCGGCCACCAAGCCGACGGAAAGACTGCACGACCATGAAAAAGAACCGCCCGAATTCGTCATCGCATATCATCCTGACGTCGCACCCACCCAAAGACGGCAAGGTGCCGAAGGTCAACTGGGGCGCCCAGACGTTGGAAGAGCGCGGGCCCTTGATTGCCAGCATGGCCGACCACGCGGCATCCAACGTCATCGGCGCCTATTCAGGCGCATATTCGGTTTACCGCGCGATGGCGGTGGCGATTGGCGTGCTCGACCCGCTGCACGTGCCGGATTTGACCAATACCGCGCCCGCCGAAAAAATCGGCCCGCATCCGCAATGGGCGGACCCCGAGAAAATCGTGAGCCTTGATCCGTGGGGCCACATGGTAGGCGATGCGTTTGACGATTACCGCAAAAAAGGCCTCGACGTACGCCCGACGATTGCGGTGACCAAGGCGCATATCAACATGCCCGAAATCAAGGACGCGATTGCCGCCGGCCGACTGAAGCCCGATGGCGATATCCTGAAAGCCAGCGGCGACGTCAAAGTCACCAAGGCCGCGATTGACCCCGTGTGGTATCTTCCCGGCATCGCCAAGCGTTTTGAAATCGAAGAAACGGATCTGCGCCGCGCGCTGTTCGAATATTCGGGCGGTATGTTCCCCGAACTGATTACCCGCAGCGATTTGAAGGTATTCCTGCCGCCCATCGGCGGGCATACGTTGTATTTCTTCGGCGATGTGTCCACGATTGGTAATCCCAATGTGAAACTGGCCTGCCGCCTGCATGACGAATGCAACGGTTCGGACGTTTTCGGATCCGACATCTGCACCTGCCGTCCGTATCTGTGCCATGGTATCGAAATTTGCATCGAACAGGCGCAGCAGGGCGGCAACGGCCTGATTGTCTATAACCGCAAGGAAGGCCGCGCGCTGGGTGAAGTGACCAAGTTCCTCGTCTACAACGCGCGCAAGCGTCAGGAAGGCGGCGACCGCGCCGACAAATATTTCGAACGCACCGAATGCGTGGCGGGCGTACAGGATATGCGCTTCCAGCAGCTGATGCCGGATATTTTCCACTGGCTCGGCATCACCAAAATCGACCGTTTTGCTTCCATGAGCGATATGAAATACAACGCGCTCAAATCGCAGGGCATCGAAGTGGGCGAGCGTATCGAAATCCCGCCATATCTCATCCCCGCCGATGCGTCGGTAGAGATGGAAGCGAAAAAAGCCGCCGGCTACTTCGCCGAAAAGACGGGCGTGAAAGCGCAGGAAGAACTGAAGGATGTCAAAGGCCGCGGTCTTGAAGAATAACGATTTCGACCCTGCTTTCGATATCGGCCTGATGACGGGCGCGGCGCGCAGTGCCGCCGCCGGTCTCAGGGCGGATTTTGCCGCGCTGGATACCCTTGTCATCGACGAAAAAGGTCCGGGCGATTTCGTATCGCGCGCCGACCGCAAGGCGGAGGAAACCGTTGTCGGTATCCTGTCGGCCGCGCGTCCCGACTGGGGCTTTCTGGGCGAGGAGGGCACGGACCACCGCGGCAACGATGCGCGTTTCCGCTGGATTATCGACCCCCTCGACGGTACCAACAATTTCGTACATGGACTGCCGCACTGGTGCGTGACCATCGCGCTGGAGCGTGACGGCGAAATTGTCGCGGGCGTGACCTACAGTCCGCTGCTCGATGAAATGTTCCATGCCTACAGGGGCGGCGGGGTGTTCCTGAACGGTCAGCCCCTGAAACGTATGGCGCGGAAAGATTTGAAAAACGCCCTCATAGACGTGGACCCCGGCCATGCCCGCCGCGACGCCGCGCAATTCGCGCAGTTTTCAAAGGTTGTCGCCGCAGCGGAAAAGCATTGCGCGGCGGTGCGTATCGAAGGCGCAGGCGCGCTCGACCTTTGCTATCTGGCGGCGGGGCGGTTTGATGTGATGTTTCACGCGGGCGGCGCCAAGCCGTGGGATATTGCCGCAGGTTTTTTGTACGCGCGCGAGCAGAGCCTCGTCGTCACAACGCCGGAGGGAAAGCCCGCCGGTATCGACAACGGGCTGTTTCTGGCCGCTGCGCCCGCGATGCATAAAGCGTTTTCCGAACTTATTGACTGGCCTGTGCTTGGATGACAGGCGCGCGAATGGCCGGATGTGCCGAACTGAATAAACGAAAGGTATGACCATGACCAAAGAATTCCCCAACGTGCAGCTGATCGACCATCCGCTCATCCAGCACAAACTGACGATCATGCGCGATAAAAACACGGCGACGCAGGATTTCCGCAACCTTATCCGCGAAGTGTCCATCATCATGGGCTACGAAGTGCTGCGCGATTTGCCGCTGGAAGATGTCGAGATTGAAACCCCGCTGGAAAAAATGACTGGCAAGATGCTGGCGGGTAAAAAAATGTGCATCGTGCCGATTCTGCGCGCGGGCACGGGCTTTCTGGATGGCCTGCTGCAGCTGGTGCCGTCGGCGCGGGTGGGGCATATCGGCCTTTACCGCGACCCCGAAACGCTCATCCCTGTCGAATATTACATGAAGATGCCCGAAGATCTGGCGAACCGTCAGGTGATTGTCGTCGACCCGATGCTGGCAACCGGCCACAGCGCCGTGGCCGCTGTCGAGCGCATCAAGGATTGCGATGCGACCGATATCAAATTCATGTGCTTGATTGCGGCGCCGGAGGGGCTGAAAACCTTCCACGAGGCGCACCCCGATGTCACGGTATATACCGCCGCCATCGACCGCCAGCTTAACGATCACGGCTATATCCTGCCGGGTATCGGCGATGCGGGCGACCGTATTTTCGGCACCAAATAACCGGCAGTTTTTACGCAGGTTTCGACGCGTTGAAGGCGGGGGTATTCCCCGCCTTTATCGTTGGGGCGGGGGCAGCGTCCAGCCCGCCGGATTGCGGATTGATCAGCTTCATCAGCCTGTCGCAGTTTTCTTTTTCAAAACCTGCGCGATGGCCAAAGGTCGCCATGGTCCACATGCTCATTTGCTGGTTTGAAAAATCGACGTTTGCTTCTTCCTGTTTGTAGAGTTTTTTGACCAGCACGTCGGGGCCGGGGGCGTCGGGCGCTGTCACGGCGATGCTGTTCGCAACCGCGTTTAGTTTCACGGCGGCAGGGCCGTGGCCTTCCTTGTCGAGAAGGGCAGCGGCAATTTTAAATCTGCCGCGGCCTTTTGTTTCAATCCTTGCGTATAGCTTTCGCCGACTTCGCTGACGCCATAGTCGAGGGGAAATCGCTTTTATAAAGGCGGCTTTCGATTTCGTTATTCAGATACATTTGCGCGGCCAGCATGGTTGCCTGCGCCGATTTCAGCGCGGGGGCATCGCCTTCGGCGCCCACGTATCTGAATGTATCCGCTTTGGGTGAAACATATCCCAGCGCGGTTTCGCGTCTGGCATAGGCTCCATTTGCAATCTGTCGCTGGCCATTTTCGAACGCGAAGCGCTCTTCCTTGGGGATTTGCACAGGCGCGGCGTGCAGTCCGAAAACACGCTGGAAAAAATTCGGCGGATTTTTGATTTTCTGATGTTCTTCGCTGCGCGGCCGGAAAGTTTCGGCATGCTCGGTCTGTTTATCTTTGACTTCCTGTTTGACGTCTTCGACGATCTGGTCGCGGTGGATGTGAAAAAAAGTCACTTTTTCAGCGGCGCGCAGCGTACGCTCTGCTGCCTGTGCAATCAGAAGGGCGGTTTTGGTATCCGCGCTGACGATGCCTGCCTTTTCGGCGCTGGCGCCTGCGGCGTCCGCAACTGGGCCGGCGGCGTATTTTTTTCGAGGTTGTCGTCGCCCAGAAGCCCCGTGATCATTTCGCCCAGCCGCGCATTCAGGATATCGCGCGTTTGTTTGACGGCTTGTTTGTCTTGCTGCGGCTCGGACATGCGGCGGCCTCTTTCGGATTTTAACTTAAGCTGATTTTATTGCCATAATATTAAAGAAACATCAATCCGCCGCGCAAAAGACAAAAAAACAGCCAAAACCAGTGTTTTGGGACTATGCTGGGTTCATTCACAGACCACGGAGGCTTTTTATCATGCGGATAATCCGGATCGTTATGGCGCTTTGCGCCCTTTGGATGTTTTTGTCGGGTACGCCGCAGGCGATGGCGCAGGACGCCAGCGAAACGGCCAAGCCGCCGCGTCCGGTCGAGCGCACCATTGCCCCGCTGGGTCAGGCCGCGCCGGTGCCACGCGCCTGCACGCAGATGTGGTGCATGGAAGGCTATACCCTGCAACTGAACGCCAACCAGTGGCCGCAAGGCTATTACAATTTCAAAATCATCGCTGACGAAAATGTCTATAGCTGCGAAGGCCAGTTGCCGCTGCCGACCTGCGGTGTGCCTGCCATCACCTGTAACGACAAGGCTGTGCAAATCGGTGAAAGCGGCTGCGCCCTGCCGGCGGATGCCCATAATTTCCATGCGCTGATACTGTCAAAAATTCCCGATAATATCTTGGTATCCGTGACCGGCCCGACGGGCACGTTCACGCATGAAAGCAAGGTCGAGAAAAAATGCGGATATCCGAACGGGGAGGGGTGCGACCCGCGCGCCTGCTGCAGCGCGGTCGAAAACGCCTATATCAACTGGTAATCAGAGCCCGCACAAAAAAAAAACCCGCAAATGTCGGGGGCTTTTTTTGTGCGCGGTTGATTTATTCACCTTGCTTGGCGTTTTTATCCAGCCAGGATTTGAGGAAGGCGATTTCCTTTTCCTGCGCGGCGATGATGTCTTCGGCCAGTTTGCGGATTTCCGCGTCTTTGCCTTTTTCCAGCACAATTTTCGCCATGTCGATGGCGCCCTGATGGTGTGGAATCATGCCGCGGGCAAAATCGATATCGGCATCGCCCGTGGGGTTGATGGCCATATCCTGATGCATTTTTTCCATGGCCTCGGCATAGACATCGACCGCGTCCTGTGCATCGCCTGCTGCGGGTTTTTCCTGATGCTGGCTATGCACATGGTTGTGCTGCTCGGCCAGCGCGGCCGTGGACAGTCCGGCAACCGCCAGCATGGCCATGAACAAATGACGTTTCATATCAGTCTCCTTTGCGGATGCTGTGAATATTACTTGCGTTCAGCCAGCCATTTGCCAATCGACGGCGGTACCAGCGCCTGCGCGGAGCCGGAAACGTAAATGCCGATATGGCCGCCTTTGAACGACAGCTCGGTATAGTCCTTGGTGCCTACGGCCTTGCCCAGTGGCTTGGACGCGGAGGGGGGGACGAGGTGGTCGTCATTGGCATAGATGTTCAAAACGGGGCAGGTGATGTTTTTCAGGTTCACCGTATCCGCGCCGACCTTGACTTCGTTTTTCAGCAGTTTGTTTTCCTGATAAAACTGCTTCACGAATTCGCGGTAAGCTTCGCCAGCCTGATCGGGGCTGTCGAAAATCCATTTTTCCATGTACATGAAGTTGCAGACCTGCTGCGGGTTGTCGAGAATGTCGACCATGTCGATGTATTTCTGCGCCAGCAGGCGATAGGGCTTCAGGTTCAGGAACGTCCAGTTCATCAGGTCGCCCGGAATATTGCCCATGCTGTCAACCAGCTGGTCAACGTCGATGTCGCGGATCCAGTGCGCCAGCATGTTGTCTTCGGTCTGGAAATCGACCGGCGTGACCATGGTGATGAGGTTGCTGATTTTATCCTGATGCAGCGCCGTGTAGCAGATAGAAAACGCGCCGCCCTGACAAATGCCGAGCAGGTTGATTTTCTCCACGTTATGACGCTCGCGGATGACATCGACGCAGCGGTCGATGTAACCGTTGATGTAATCGTCCAGTGTCAGGAAACGGTCGGAGCGGTCGGGATAGCCCCAATCAATCAGATACACATCCACGCCCTGCGCCAGAAGGCCGCGGATCATGGAGCGGTTTTCCTGCAAATCCGTCATATACGGGCGGTTGACCAGCGCATAGGAAATCAAAAGCGGCGTTTTCAGCGACGCTTTGTCACCCGTGGGGTTTTTATAGTGGTACAGGGTCAGCTTGTCTTCGGCATAGACGGCTTCGCGCGGGGTGACGCCCGTGGGCAGGTCGCCAACCTTTTGCAGGTTTTTGATGCCTTCGCTCAGCTTGCGGTTGAAGTTGCTGACTTCGGTCAGGATTTGTTCGGGCTTTAGCTGGATAGCGGAAATCATTTTTTACCTGCTTTTTTGGCGGCCGCTTTTTTCGCGGCGGGTTTTGCTTTGGGTGCGGTTTTGACAGCGGTCTTGACGGCAGCCGGTTGCGCAGCGGCTTTCGGGGCTGCTTTTTTCAGGCCCAGCGCCGCCTTGATGTCGGCGATGTCTTTTTTCAGGGCCTGGTTTTCGCGGCGCAGTTCATGCACGCGTTTGTGCAGGCTGTCCACTTCGGCGCGGTTGGGCAGGTTGAACTGCTCCATGGTTTCATCGACGATGTCGTTCTGTTTCTTTTTAAAGGCCGTCAGCGCGTTGACCACGTCGCCGTAAAGGCGGGTGTATTCGCTGGACATCGCGAATTTGGCGAAGACGTCTTCGGAAACGTCGACGAACTTCACGTAGATGTCGCGCAGGGATTCAAGCGGCTTCGCGCCTTCGGGCGGGGTGGTGATGTATTGCTGGAATTTTTGCAGCGCCTCGATGGCCACCTTGGTCATTTCGATGTTGTAGCGGCGCATCTGGCCTTCGTATTCCACCCATAGGTGATAGAGCTGGTTGAGGCTGTCCTGCTTTTCGCGGGTGTAGCCGATGCCGGGCAGGGACGCGTAAAAACCGAAGGGGTCATACATGAAGGACGCGGCCTTGTGCGGCTGTGCGCCTTGCGGTTTGAACATGTCGCCGAAGAAATTCGGCATCCCGCCCGAAAAGCTGTCGGCGAAGGTCTTGAACTGCGCGGCGACGTCGAAGGGCTGCGCGTTTTGCTGCAGCAGGCTGCCGTAGAATTTTTGCAGCTGGTCCATCCATGTTTTCAGCGTTTCGTCGGGGGCATAAGGCGCGCCCGGCTGATAGAATTTTTCAAGAAGGTCGAGGAAGCCTTTGCCCGCCTGCGTGAAAAACGCGCGGTAGCTGTCGGCGGCAGGGGTGGCCGAACCGGTTGTCAGGTTTTGCCATTCGTGGAAAAAGCTTTCCCACTGCGCGGAGAGACCGGGCATGGCCTGCGCGTCGAAAAACTGGCGCTGCCCTTGAAACCAGGTATCCCAGTATTGCTGCTGCGCCTTGAACCAGTCTTGGTTGTGGGCTGTTTGTTCGGATGCCATATTGACCACCTTGGAAAACATTGAATGAATATTGGATACTTCCAGTATAGCACATTTTTGTGCGATGCAACATAAAAATGCTGCGCTGCGTCGAGAGTATAGGAAAGACGCCCTTTTTTTGCAAGATAAGGCTTGCGCCATTGCTGCGCTGCGGTTACTTTATGACCAGTCTGAAAGCCTCGAAAAGTGGCGATAGGTACTTGATTTATGCTCGGCCCGGAAACGGGGCGCAGGCGCAAAGCGGGCAGGGTCCGGATGGGTATTTTCTCCGGCAGCTCTCTCGCGGTGTTACGGCGTGTACTTTTTATTGTCATCAATCACTTTTCAGAGGAGACCGCAGACATGACCGCTCTATCGAAGGCCCAGAACGTGCAGCAAAACAACGAGTCCAACATTCCCCCGGCCGCACAGGCTGTGCCCCGCGTCTGTCTGGTGACGGGCGGTACGGGCGGTATCGGCAGCGAAATCTGCAAGCGTCTGGCGCGCGCCGGCCATGTCGTCGCGACGACCTACCGCAACGAAGAAAAGGCCAAAGCCTGGAAGGCCGAAATGGCGAAAGAGGGCTATACCTTTCACATCTACAAGTGCGACGTATCCGATTTCGAAGACAGCCAGCGCGTGGTCAAAGCCGTCGTCGCCGACCTCGGCCCCATCACGGTGCTGGTAAACAGCGCGGGTATCACGCGCGATACCACGCTGCGTAAAATGAGCCATGACCAGTGGCGCGAAGTCATCAGCAACAATCTCGACAGCGTGTTCAACGTCACCCGTCCAGTGCTGGATTACATGCTGGAGGCGGGGTTTGGCCGCATCGTTAATATCTCCTCCATCAATGGCCAGAAAGGTCAGTTCGGTCAGGCCAACTATTCTGCCGCCAAGGCCGGTATGCACGGCTTTACCAAGGCACTGGCGCAGGAAGTCGCCAAAAAGGGCATTACCGTGAATACGGTATCCCCGGGCTACATCGATACCGACATGATCCAAGGCGTGCCGGAGAATATCCGCATGGGCATCATGTCGCAAATCCCCGTCGGCCGTTTCGGCAAGCCGGAAGATGTCGCCCATGTGGTGGCGTTTTTGGCGGATGAGGGCTCCGGTTTCATCACCGGCGCCAACATTGCCACCAACGGCGGCCACTTCATGGATTAACCCCTCAAACAAGGTCTAGCAACAAGGTAACAGGAAATGCGGATTATCAAGAAATACCCGAACCGTCGTCTCTATGACACCGAGAAGAGCTCTTACATCACGCTGGCGGCTGTTTATCAGCTCATCCGCGAGGGGCAGGACTTCAAGGTCGTGGATGCCGAAAGCGGCGAGGACATTACCCGTTCCATCCTGATCCAGATCATCATCGAACAGGAAAACGGCGAAAGCCCCATTTTCACGACCGAGATGCTGACCAAATTCATCGGCTTTTATGACGATGCCGCCAAGAACCTGTTTGGCGAGTTTCTGGAGAAAAACCTCCAGATCTTCACCGAACACCAGAAACGCTATATGGCCGGTATGATGGACAACCCCATGTCCCGCGTCATGCAGGATATGACCGAGCGCAATCTGGATTTCTGGAAGGGCATGCAGCAGCGTTTCTTTGACCTCGCCACTACCGGCATGCGCACGGGCGGCAAGCCGGAAGAGGCGGCCGAAGGCGATGCCGAGATGAAGAAAAAGCGCCAGTAATTATCTATATACTTCAATTAGCTGGATATTTGCTGTTTTGGCCCCTCTTGACAAGTGGGGCCAAAACGCTATATGGTGCATTGCAGCAATGTTGCGGTGCAACAGCTGATTCTTTTAACCATTACTCGCACTACCTCATCCACTCTCTACAAAGGAGATGACACATGCAAAACGAAATCCTCGAGAACCTTTCCAAGTTCAGCCAGCAAACGCTTGAAAGCTGGAAAAAGCTTGGCGAAGCCAACCTGAAACTCAGCGAAAAACTGCTGAAAGAGCAAGTTGAACTGACGACCGCACTGGTTGAGTCCGCAACGGCAACCGCCGAAGAACTCGCCCAGACCAAAGACGTCAAAGCCTTCACGACGCTGCAAACGGAATGGGCGCAAGAAGTCAGCAAAAAACTGACCGATGCCAGCCGTAGCTACGCAGACATCCTCGCAGACGCTGGCAAGACCTATAACCAGCTGTTCGAAACCGCGCTGAAAACCGCCGGTAACGACCTTGCGAAAAAAGCGGACAAAAAAGCAGCCGCTTAAGACCGACACCGGAAACGGGGTGCATTTTTGCCCATGGGCGGAATGCCCCCGTTTTCTGCTTTTCAGGGGCTTTTGATCCTTCTGCGCGCCCCGGCATTTTGGACTTCCCCGCAGCCGCTCTTGACTTGGCCGCCGCTGAAGTTCAGATTTTGTACCATCACGGACTGCCTCATGCCGCCACGCGCTTCCGCGTATTCTGACTGCGGCGTCATGTAACCGGCTTCGAATACATCAACATCAACTTCTTCCGGGGTATAAAAAATGACCAAAAAACTGGCTCTGGTAACGGGCGGCGTCGGCGGCATCGGTTCCGCGATTTGCGCCGAACTTGCACAAAAAGGCTACCGCGTGCTTGCAGGCTACCATCCTGCCGAAGAAGACAACGCGAAAAAACGTCTGGCCGAATGGCAGGCGGCAGGGGTGGATATCAACATCATCTCCGGCGACGTGGCGTCCTTCGCGTCTTGCGAACAGATGGCGGCCACCATCCGCGAAAAACACGGCACGGTACAGGTGCTGGTCAACTGCGCGGGCATCACGCGCGACAAGACGCTGAAGAAAATGACCGAAGCGGACTGGAACGCTGTTTTGAACGTCGACCTCAACAGCCTGTTCAACGTGACCAAACAGTTCATCGACGGCATGACCGATGCGGGTTTTGGACGCGTGGTGAATATCTCCTCGGTCAACGGCAAGAAGGGCCAGTTCGGCCAGACCAACTATTCCGCGGCCAAGGCGGGCGTGCATGGTTTTACCATGGCGCTGGCGCAGGAAACCGCGCGCAAGGGCGTGACGGTGAATTCCGTATCGCCCGGCTATGTCGAAACCGCGATGACCAAGGCCATCCCGCAGGACATTTCCGACCAGATCGTGGCGCAAATCCCCATGGGCCGCATGGCGCAGCCCGAAGAGATCGCCTATGTCGTCGGCGTGCTGGCGGATGACCGCGCGGGCTATATCACTGGCACCAATATTTCGGTCAACGGCGGCCTGTTCATTTCGTTCTAACGAAATCTGGGGCAGCTATCGACACAAAAAAACCGGCCGCGCAAGCGAGCCGGTTTTTGCATTCAAAAGGCAATCGGCTGTTCGTCCCAGCCCGCAGCCGGTTTGAGCTAATCGGTGACCTGCTCCAGATCGTTTTCATCCTCGATGCGCAGGGGCAGGGATTTGAATGAACCCTTGTGCAGGTGCAGGGTGTATTTGCTGCCGTCCTGTTCGTCGATGGGGATGCGGCGGTGGATAACGAAGTGCGAGTAGGAACGCGCATCCGTGCCCTGAATAAGGATTTGCAGCGTACGCTTGACCGACAGGATTTTCTTGCCGGCGGAAAAAGACGCCACAATCGGCTTGCCCGGCTTGAAGTGGTAATTCTTGGTCAGCGAATTGCCGAGCAGGATATCAGCTGGTACGGCAAGGCTCCAGGGGGTGCGCTGTTCCATGACCAGAATGCGCTGGGGCGTGAAATCCTGCACGGGCAGGTAGCACATGAACTGGTCGGTGCTGGCGCCGCTCTGGCGCACTTCCTCGACCGTCAGAACCACGTTGATGTTCACATCCACAAGGTCGGCACCGTAAAAGTTCGACATGCGCACCAGCATGTAGGGGGTCGCCGGATTCCACGTGGTGCTGAGAACCCCGCGGGAGGATGTCAGCAGCTTGACTTTGGGGCGGATAAAACGGGCCGTGATGACCGCGCTGAAAAACACGTTCAAAAGGATAAGCCCGATGGACAGCGCCGCGATGACCAGCACGACCGAGAACATGCGGCCTTCCTGCTCTGCCGCGC
>CAZKBS010000010.1:0-36404 GCA_964551435.1 uncultured Micavibrio sp. | reverse complement strand
GCCGCGCCTCCGGCAGCACCCATTGCAGGATCATCCAGCATGCATAGAAAATGCCGATGACGCCGAGTGTGTAAAGGCCGGTCAGCTTGAAGAAGTCTTTTTGGAACATGTACGAACCCCCGAAAGTGCCGCCCCGGACGGGGCAAACAGCGCCAGAAAAGGCGTAATAAAATAACAATACACCGAAAATATTTTAAAATTCTCTAATATTTTCAGGAATTTTCGGGGCCGGCAAATGCGCCACTTAATTTGTCTTTATTTTAGGGAAATCAATGTGTTATGAATCGTAAATCAAAATCTCTGGAAATTAACTGTAATTTAATTATTATAGAAAATAATGTGAGTGTCCGGACATAGCTCCCGCCTCGCGTTTGACTGTAGTCATTAAGGGAAAGAATGCGGCCACATACAGATGCTCGATAGTTTTAAAAAAGCAGCAGACAGTCTTTTCGGCAGTCGCGGGGAGGAGATGGACCGCATCGCGGCCATGCCCCTGACTCCGCTGCGCATCGAGCTTAAAAACGCCACCCAGCAAAAGAAATTTACACAGGAACAATTCGACGATTTCGTCGCGCGCCTGTCGGCCATCGAAAACATCTCCGCGCAGGTCGCCGTGGCGGCCAAGGCGGTTGAAAACCGCGCCGTCGATAATGATCTGGATATCGAACTGAACAGCCCCGCCAAACAGCTGCTGTGGGCGGCGACGCTGGCGCGCATGATGGATGCGGGGAAGGAACCGGTCGAGCGCAGCACCCTCTGGAAACAGCTCGAAGGTTCCATCGGTGTGCATAACGAAGCCATCGGCGTCGCCAAGGTCTTGTCGGCGTCGATGCAAAACGATGATGTGACCTTCGACTGGGGGCCGCCCGGTTCGTGGTTCTATCACGACCCCATCAAAAATCATATCAACCTTGACCTTTATTACATGCTGCTGACCGGCTTCGAGCATGTGCGTGCCGTACATTTGCATGAAATCGGCCATAGCGAGCTGAGCGATGGCAGCTATCCCCCGCGCATGCAGGAGCTTTACAAGAAGGTCGAGGCATTGGTTGACCCCAGTACGGTCAATAGCGACAAAGCCGCCAAGCCCAAAAAAACCAAAAAAGAACAAAAGCAGCTGGCGCTGGAAGTTGCCGAATGGAATTTGTGGCATCAGGCCTGGAACTCGATGGAGGATATCTGCGTCGACCAGTTCGCCATCGATATGAAACACCGTCTGCCGCAGGATATGGGCTATTCGCTCAATCACGTGGCGATGGTTTTGCGCGGCTATGGCGAAATCTTGCGCGGCGATGACATCAAGCAGCTGGTCAAGGTCAAAACCGATCAGGCGCCCGATGGCGGCGATGGTTCGATTATCGACAAAATCATGAAACGCGTCGCCGAGGGTGAACGCGAAAAACGTATGAAAGAGCTGATCCAGCTGGTCACCAATCCGCTGGAACAAAAAGATATCGATAAAATCAAAAAAGGCGATATCTCGTTCGAGCTGGCGCACCGCATGTACAACATGGTGACCCGCGCATCGCTGCTGGCGGGCTACGAAAAGAACGGGCTTTTCACTGACAAGGATCAAAACTGGGAACGCTTCCGCGTTTTCCCCGACGACCTGCGCAAAACAGTCGATATGTCCAAAGTGCCCGACGCCAACGGGCGCGATGCGTTTCAATATTTGTGCGACCTGTCGGCGGGCACCGGTGACAGTATACGCACGCTGCAGCCGCAGCCCGCAGACCGTCTGGTGCCGCGTCCGCCGCATGATAACGTCGAAGACAGCTACCGCGCGATTGTGGCCGATATGGCCGCCAAACGCGGCGAGATCATGGGCAAAATCTGGGATATCTATATCAAGCCCTATGCAGATGTGATGATGAAAGAGTTCGAGCGGCAGGTCGAAAACCGCCTGAACCAGAAGAGCCAACCCCAGAATGGCCGGCAAGGCCAACAGGGACAGCAGGGCCAACAAGGCCAGCAAAGCGGCCAGAACCAGCAAGGCCAAGGTCAAGAAGGTCAGGGTCAAGAGGGGCAAAGCCAGCAGGGCCAGAGGGGGCAGCAGCAATCGTCTTCTTCGCAAGGCGGTGGCAAAGGCCAGAAGCAGGACGGCAAGCAAAACGGTTTCCCCGATGCGCCGCAAAGCGGCGGCATACCCAATGCGGGCGATGACGATGACAGCGGCAATCCCTCCGCGGGCGGTGATGCCGGCGATGACAACGGAGCCGGCGGCGGCGATGAAAATGACCAGAACGACCCGCAAAAAGGTGCTGGCGGCGGTGATGCCGAAGACGATACGCCGCAGGATCTCGACGACGATCTGAAAGACCAGATTGGCGGCATGGCGAAAACGCCGAAGGAAAAAGAAGAACTCGACAACAAAAACGATGCCAAGAACGGCAAAGGTCAGGACAATGACGACGCCGGGGACGATAAAGGCCCCGACGGCAAGGATGCGCAAGGCCGCGGCGGCCCCGGTTGGGACCGTGACGAAGAACCGCAGGAGCCAAAAAATCCGAAAAAAGTCGGCGACATGAAAAACAAGGATGTCATCGACGAAAACATGTCCGAAGAACAAAAACAGGCGATGAAGGAAGCGGCGAAAAACATGCCGAAGTCCAAGCCTGGCGATTTGTCTTCGCAGGGTGGACAAAACCGCGGTGTCGATCTGGCATCGCTGGCCAAGGGCGACTGGAGCGATTTCAACCGCAGGATGATTGAGCTTGCGCCCGTCGTTAACCGCACGGCGCAGGCGTATAAAAACATCCGCGCCGAACAGCGCCGACAGATTATGCGCCAGTCCAAAAACCTCGATTTCATGGCCGAAGACGGCGACGTGCTGTCGCGTCTGAACCGCGATAAAATGCTGGAAACCAAATTCCGCAAGGCAACGGGCCAGCGCCTGACTCCCGATGATTTCAAGAAATTCGAAGAAGACGCCGCGCACAGCACCGAAAGCACCATCGAAGTCGTGTTCATGATCGACGGTTCCGGTTCCATGCTGACGGTCAGGCTTGCCAATGGCGTGACGGCGATGGAAGCGGCGCTGCAAAGCGCGGCCATCGGTTACATGGCCTGCCGCAAAGCGGGTATTGATGCCTATATCGTCATGTGGGGCGATGCCGTGCCGCTGGTCGTCGCAACGCCCGAAAGCAAGCCGCGCGAAGTGGGCGCGAAGCTGGAAACCTTGCGCAACGGGACGCGCAGTGGCACCGACCTTGCGCCCGGAATTGTCAAAACCATCGAAAGCATGGCCGAACACCGCAATAAAAACGGTACGGTCAGCGGCACCTCGCACATGCTGGTTTTTTCAGACGGTGATATTTTCGACAAGGCGGAGGCGACCAAAGCCCTCGAAACCGTCAGCCGCAAGGGCAAAAACATTTCCATCGACGTTGCGGTGCTGAACAACCGCAGCGAAGGCGCGACGGAAATGGAAAAAGTATTCAAAGGCGTGATCGACCGCACGGGCAGCCGCATTGTCGGCATCATGCACGGTAACGATCCGCAGCGTATACCACTGGATCTGGCGCATCTGATGCTGAAGCGCGTGCGCAGCTTCAAGGTGCGTTCCGAAGCGGATACGGTCAAGCGCCGCGAGCTTAAAAAACTTCACCGCGACCTGACCAGCTAGGCGCGGCATAAACGGTTAGAACAGAATAAACAGATTGAACGGATAAAAAGAAAACAGGAGACAGAGATGGCCAGCGACAACGAACAAAAAGTCTCTCTCAGCGGCCGGAAAATTTCCGAGCTGTCATCGGACCAGATGAAAGAACTGCGCATTCCCGTGGGCTTCCCCGGGTTGCCGTATCCCATGGCCGAAGTGCGCAAGGGCGCGAATGGCCGCATGGAACACGTGGTGCAGGTCATCGAAGAAGCGGGCTCCATGTCCGTTTATTCCGAACAATCGATGGAGCGCGTGAACGGTATTCTCTACCGCCAGATGCCGACGCCGTCGATGATGCTGATGCTGCGCGATCTTCTGGCCAAGACGCGCCCCGAAAGCAAAAACCGCATCATGACGATTTTCGGCGACGCCTCGTCGGGTAAATCGCACATCTTCCGCATGGTCGGCAACCTGACCCACCCCGAAGGGCCTATCATGGTCGATTGCGGCGGCATGAACATGCGCGAGCTGTTCTTCCGCACCGTCATCGACTACGGCAAGGGCGTGAAAGAACAGTTCGACCAGCGCGTCGCGCAGGGCAAGGTCAGCCAGCAGACGCTGGACGATCTGAAAGCCGCGTTCCCGGATTCCGTCATTTCCAAGGACGGCCAGAACCGCATCAACTGGGATGCCATCGGCCAGCGCCGCACGGCGACGGACGAGGGCGGTAAAACCTTCGCCGTCGAAGATCGCGGTGATGCGATTATCCGCGCGCAAAAAATCATGGAAGCCATCTATGCCCGCGAAGGCATCGATGTGCAGAACAACGCTTTTGGTATTAAAACCGTACCCGGCGAAGTGTTTGAATCCGTGCGCACGGGCCGTCCGCTGTTCCTCGATGAGTTCAACAAGTCCAAACGCGGGACGCTGGATAAATTCCAGACCTTCCTCGAATTCGCCAACGGCCAGCGCGATTATGTGACCATTCACAACGAAATGGCCGAAAACGGCGATGGCGAAAGCCCGAAAACCCTGACCATCACGCGTGATGATGTGAAGGTCGGCTGGCATATCGGCATTGCCGGTAACGATACCGTCGATGGCGATACGACGCAGGAACTGTCGTTCTCTATGGAAGACCGCCTGAAGCCGCACCGTATCGGCGAGCCGGAGCTGCGCGACTGGAAACACCGTATTTCGCAGGTATGGACGGGGCTGCCGCTGGTCACCCTTTACAACCTGTTCGAAGATCACGCCAAGGCCAAACCCGCGGAATTCGCCGACTGGCTGGTGCAAATTCGCAAGCTGGGCCTGACCTCGACAGAGCAAAAATCCATTCCGCCGCATGAAATCTATTTCCTGCAAAACTTCCAGGAAACCGTGCAGGCCATCAACCAGTATGCGGATTACCTGTCCGATCGCGCCAAACTGGCCGATCCGGAATCCGAACTGCTGGCAGATAAAAAATACGCCAGCATGGCCGATGAAATCACGGCGGGCGCGCGCAAGGTGCGTGTGACCTTCCGTACCGTCATCGACGATTACAACCATGCGGTGCAGGCGATGCCCGAAGTGCGCCCCGCCAAAACCGCGACCCTGTCGCTGAGCGTTTCTGCGGCCTTCAAGGACCTGAACCGCGACGCCATCAGCGAGCCGGCCCCCGGCTGGTACCGCTTCGGCGCCAACCTTGCGCGCAAGGTGCAGGAAAGCATCGTCAACGATACCGTTGGTATGCCTGTGACGCGCGCGACGCTGATTGCGCTGTGCGAGCAGAACGGTATCTTCCCGCCCGATTACAAGGAGGCCAAGCTGAGCGGCGATAAAAAGCCGATTGCCGACCTGCTGAAATACGACAGCCTGAAAGACCTTGGCGGTACGGACGAGCTTTTGGAAATCCGCGGCGTGCTCATGGCGAACCTGCGCGGCGTTTACGGCAACATCCAGAAGCAGGATGAATTTGTCATTCCGCTCGAAAACCTCGGGCGTGCTATCAATGCCATGAAATCGGCGGCGGACAGCGGTGCGAAAACACTCATCCTGCCGAACGACGACCTCAATGCCGTCAACGGCGCGCCTCTGCTGAAAGGCGAGGCGGTGCCGAGCTATGACATGGATGACAGCCGTGTCGAGCCGGGCGGCAGCGACAAGCTGGTTGATTACCGCAGCGTGCTGGCGGCGCTGGCCGTGCCGGCCTATGCCGAGCATAACCGCGCGCGTATCTGGCCTGACGAGCTTCTGGAGTGCATCGACGAAAGCGAACACCCCAAGGCCGAAGACGATATCGAAGCGTATAACAGCATTCAGGGCCGCTCCCGCATGGGCTTCGACCTGACGGTGCTGGCAGTGGGCGATACCAAAGAGCAAAAATCCTATATGTACGTGCTCGAAGACAAGCGCCGCAACCAGATGATTGTTATCGGTACCGAAGATGTGTCACCGCAGCTGAAATCGGCCCTGACCAAAAATGGCGTTCAATACGTCGTGCGCGGCGATGATGCGGCGATTGGCGCCATCAACGAATTCGTATCCACTGGCGCAAAAGTCCGCGGCGATACGGACGAGCTCAAGAACGGCCAGACGCAGAACCTGATCGAGGGGCTGATCAAAGCCTTTTCGGCGGTGTGCGAGCTGCGCGACGTCAAGAGCGAGGATGGTCAGATGAAGGTGAAAAAGGGCAGCACGCTGGGGCAGATCATCCACAGCGACCACGCGCCGCCCAAAGTCTATACCAACATCATCAAGCCCCGTTAATGTCCCAAGAGGGAGGATAACCGCATGCCGGTCAATGCCCAGCAGGCCAAAGACATTCTGGAGACCCTAGCTTTTCAGGAAGCGGCGGAAGGCGCGCAAAAGGGGCGGCAGCATTTCAGCCGTCTGGCGCGCTTGCCCGTGGGCAGCTGGCAGGCGGATTTGATCCGCCAGTCGGCAGATGTGTATACGGCGGATTCGCCTGAAACTTTCCGTGCGGCGATGGCGGCGCCGGATATCGCCGTGATTTTTTTGCCACAAAGCGCCTTCATCACCGGAGATATCATCGAGCGTATTTGCTGCGAAAGTCCTTTATCTAAAATGATAATTTGGGAAACCGGCGTCGCCTGACGCCGCCGCTCAAGCGCATATCCATTTTTGTATCTTCCCTGTGACACTCTTCTGTGTCATCATGACCACTATTGTCACAACCCCAACCAAGAGGAGGAAATGAACCATGGTACTCAAGAATTCATTTACAGCGTCATTTCCGGGCCTCTGCGGCTGATCTAAGCCAAAACCGCCGAAGCCTGAAATCAGAAGCGTTCAGGCGGCGATTTATCTGGCAATACGGCCCTTTCCGGCACTTCAGATACTTCCACCATCAAGACTGCACTGATGCGCGCCCATTCTAACGATTGTGCGTGGTCTGGACATCGAAAGCCCTAGCAAGAGGACTGCCTGCGCCGTTTTGGCGTATGGGCAGAGCAAAACATGAGTGAACAGGAAGAAGATAAAAAAGAAAGCAACGTCAAGGCGCGCGATGTCGTGCGTTTTGCCCTGCATTACTGGCGTCCGCGTATGAAGCTGGGCGTGGGGGCTGCTGTTCTCATGCTGGCTTCGGTATTGATGGATGCGGTGGTGCCGGTTTTCACCGGCCGCATCGTCGATGCCATGACCAGAATCCAAACCGACGGCGCCGTCGCGATGGAAGCCGCGTGGTGGGCCTTTGGTGCCTTTGCGCTGCTGGCGCTGATGCATCAGGGGTTGCGTCTGCTGTCGCTGTTTCTGTGGAACCAGTTTGCGGTCGATAACCTGCAATCCATCGTGACGGATGGCCTGCAAAAGGTGCAGCGTTTCAGCGCGGATTGGCATGCCAATACTTTCGCCGGCGGTACTGTGCGTAAAATCACTCGCGGGATGTGGGCCTTCGATAGTTTCGAAGACACCATCCTGATGGGGCTTTTGCCCGCCATTACCATCATGATCGGTGTCACCGTCATGCTGACGGTATCGCTGCCCACGGTGGGGATTGCCGCCTCGTTGATGATTTTGGCCTATTGCGCGGTCAGTATCTGGATGTCGGTCAAAATTCTGGCGCCGCGTTTCCGTGCGTCGGCGGAATTCGACACCAAGGTCGGCGCGAACCTTGCCGATATCATCACGGGAAACCCGACGGTTAAGGCCTTCGGCGCGGAGGCGCGCGAAGACCAGAATTTCCGCGATACCGTGAAATTCTGGCGCGACAAGTCGCTGCATGCCTGGCAAACGGGTGTGGGGGCGGACGGTGTGCGCTCGGTCATGCGTCTTTTCATGATGGTCAGCATGATTGCCACGACCATCGTGCTGGGCAAAAGCGGGCAGGCGACGCCCGGTGACATCGTGCTGGTCATCACGACCTTCTTTATTATCGGCGGCTATCTGCGCGATATCGGGATGCATATTTCCCACCTGCAGCGCGCCATCAGCGATATGGAGGATATCATCGGCTTCTGGCTGCGCGAAGACGACGTGACCGACGTGGCGACAGCCAAGCCGCTGACGGTACGGCACGGTCACCGTCCGGATATTATCTCGTTCGACAATGTCGGATTCAAATACCCGAACACGGGCAAGAATATCTATAGCGGCATGTCGGTTGATATCAGATCCGGCGAAAAACTCGCCCTTGTCGGCCCGTCCGGCAGTGGCAAGTCGACCTTCGTCAAGCTGATACAGCGTCTCTACAACGTGACCGAAGGTGTCATCCGGATTGACGGGCAGGACATCTCGCAGGTGACGCTGGAAAGTCTGCGTCGGTCGATATCGCTGGTACCGCAGGATCCCATCCTGTTTCACCGCTCGCTGTCGGAAAACATTTCCTACGGCAACCGCGGCGCGACACAGGCGGAAATCGAGGCAGCAGCCAAAAAGGCCTTCGCCCACGATTTCATCATGTCCCTGCCCAAGGGGTATGACACGCTGGTGGGTGAACGCGGGGTGAAGCTGTCGGGCGGGGAGCGTCAACGCGTCGCCATCGCCCGCGCGATACTGGCCGATGCGCCGATTTTGATTCTGGACGAGGCCACATCCAGTCTGGATTCGATTTCGGAGCATTACATCCAGCAGGCCCTGGAGCGGCTGACGGAGGGGCGCACGACGATTACCATCGCGCACCGCCTGTCGACCATCCAGAAAGCCGACCGGATTCTGGTTTTCGATCAGGGCCGGATTATCGAGCAGGGCAACCATGCGGCATTGATGGCCAATCCGCATTCCCGCTACAAGGCGCTTTACGACATGCAGGCGCTAGAGCTTATCCCCGAACCGATGGACGGGGAAGAGACGGCGGAAAAAGCGGAAAAGCCCGCGCTGGTCGCCAACGACTAACCCCCCATAAACGAAAACCCCCGTCAGTGATGGCGGGGGTTTTTGCTTTTGTGCGAAGGGGCTTTTAGCTATCCGTCCGGCCGAAATAAATCCATTCGGTGCCGGGGTCGGCTGTGGGTGCGGGCATGATAACCACGCCATCGTGCGGGGCGGCAAGCACGCTGCCGTCGTCGTATTGAATGACCGCATCGCCTTTTGAAACGGGGTCGAGGTGTTGCCACGCGCGCGTGAAGCTGCCCGCCTTGTCTTTGGTCACGATATGGGTCATGCGGTTGATTTGCGGCGGCGTCTGCGCGGCATTGTCGTAGGCGGCGGTGAGTCCGACATGCGCCAGCGCGCGCCGCAGTGCGTGATAGCCGTGCAGAATAGCGGCAGGGTCTTCGTGCTGTCCGCATTCAACCAGAATACCCAGCTTGCCTGCGCCCTTGGCATAGGTCATGGTGTCGCCGGCATTCAGGTCCTGCGCATCCGCATAAAGATCGTCCCAGCCCGTAATCCAGTATGGAATGCCCAGCGCCTGCGCATAGGCGCGGTGCGCGGGCGTGTCGGTATCCAGAAACAGAAAAGGCCGCACGCCAGACGAATACGAATGCAAATCCAGCATGACATCGCAGCTGTCGATGATATCGGCCAGTTCGTTGGCCAGATGATGTTCATAGAGCGTAAGCGCGCTGTGGCGGATCATCACGCGGTTGAGGTTTGCCTCCAGCTGCCGCTGGTGCAGGCCATAGGCGCGCGGGTTACAGATGGGCACACAGACAAGGGTGCCGTGGCTGAGGGTGACGAGACCTGCCTCGATCTCCATGATCAGGCGACCGATGGCGGCGGTGCCGCATTTTTCGTTGCCATGCACGGCGCCGGTGACAAGAAACACGGGGCCATCGGCCGCGCCTTTGAAAACGAGTTTTTTAAGCTGTGACATATGAAAGCTACCCTAAAAAAACGCCGCCCCGGATGAATGCGGGGCGGCGTGTGTTGGAATGGCGATATATTACGGACCCGCGTGGAAGCCTTGACCGTCTTTTTTGGACGGGGAGGATTTTTCCTGTTTCTCGGTTTGCGGGTTGAACAGGAAGGTTTCTTTCAGCGTCGCCTTTATGTCGCCGTCGTTCTTTTCAAAAATCTGAACCGCTTTGGCGGCGGACGTAAGGCCCTGCGCGACCTGTGTTTCGATGACTTTCAGATATTGGATAGCCTCCGGTTCAACCTTGGCGAGACCCTGTTTGGAAATCTCGATGAGGTCGAGGGCGATTTGCTGCACGGTTTTGTTGCCGACTTTGGTGGCAAGGCCGTCTTTGGCAACGCCGTCACGCAGGCCGATGCGCTCGTCCTTCGTCCATTCCGCAACGTATTCCTGCGCGGCTTTGAACGCGTCCTTGTCGTAGAACAGGCCCGTCCAGAAAGCGCCCACCGCCATCCAGTGTGCCGGCGTGGGGCCAAGGTCGGCCGCGCGGAATTCCAGCAGCAGGTTCGGCTTCAGCAGCATTTCCGGCTTGATGCCCGTCATGTGGTCGAGCAGGTCTTTTTTGGTCAGATACTGTTCTTCCGCGGGCAGGTGCGCGAGTTCCGGCAGCGGTTTGCCGATCATTTCATAGAAACTGTTGGGCGCCACGGCGATGTAGGCATCGTTGCGCACGATAAAGCTCATGGGGACGGACAGCGTATGCGCCGCCCAGTCTTTCAGGCCGTAGCCGGGTTCGAACAGCGCATCCGGCACTTTGTAGAGCGGGCTGTCGAGTTCCTGCAGTTTATGTCTCCGCCACGATGCATGGTCGCTGTCTTTACCCATGGAGAAGGGGGAGTTGGCGAAAATCGCCGCCGCGACCGGCTGGATGAGCAGGCCGAGTTTGAAGGCGTCAAACGCATCGTCTTTCGACGGGCTGTCGAGGGTGACCTGCACGCTGCAGCTCTGGCCCCAGGCGGAATAGCCGCCTTCAGCTTCAAACACGGGCTTCAGCGCTTTGAAACGCGACCGTTCGGATACATAAGGGCAATCGTCGATAGACAGGTGCGGGTGGAAGCCGTAGGGCAGGACATCAAGACCGATTTTTTCCGATGCCGCTTTCGCGTCGGTGAAATATTTGCCGATATCCTGTTCAAGCTCGCCCAGCGTTTTGCGCGCGGCGCTCGAGAATTCGATTTGTCCGCCCGGCTCCAGCGTGATGTTGCCGGTTTCGTTTTCAAGCGCGGTGACTTTGTTGTTTTCAACTTCAAGCGCTTGCCAGTTGCCCTTTTTGGACAGGAAGTTGAAAATCGCGCTGATGCTCTTGGGACCGCTGAAGCCGATGGGCTGCAGATCTTTTTTATTCACGAAGGGCATCTCGACTTCGATGCCGATTTTCTTTTCTTTGCCATCGGCGTATTTGCCGTTGAGCATGGACACGGCGATATCAACAATACCGTCTTGGGTGAGGATTTCTTTGGAACCGGATTGCTGCGAAGACATCTTGGTAAACTCCAGATAAAGATAAGTAAAAGTCATGCTGCCCCTAGGGCGGCGGCCTTAAGTAAGTCTTTATGGAGTTTTGCCCGTTTTCACACGAGGAAGGCTCCGTCCGCTGTCAGCGGATCGGTCGTCGGAGAGACAATGCGTTTACCTTCGCACCGGGCAGGGCGATGTATTCCTTCTTGTCAAAAATGTGTCCAACTTGCTGTGTCATGCTACTACTTTTACAGAGATTCGGGATTTCGTCAAATAATTTTATGTCACACCTCTGTTTCTTTGCTGTTTATCAGTACCTTAGGATTGTTCTAGAATACAAAATAACAGATTCTCCGCTTTTTCACGCAGCGAGGTGATTGAGATGCGCTCTCAGGCTTACCGTTTCCCCCTTTTGGCCGTTTCGGCATTTGTTTTGTCCCTGTCTCTCGGGGCTTGTACCTTCACCAAGGATGACCCCGCCGAGACGGCGCAGGGCGCCCTCAGCGCCGAAGAAAAAATGGCACCCGCTGAGGGCATGCGCCTGACGCGCCTGTTCGATACGCCCGTGCGCGGCACGGATGCTCGCTTCAAACGCCTGGAAGACGCTGTGCAGACGCTGCGCGATGATGTGGATGTATTCGCCCCCAACATGGAACAGCGCGTCACCAACCTTGAAAAATCCAATGCGGATTTGAACATCAGCTACCGCCTGACCAAGGCGCAGACCGAAGCGCTGCTGAAAGAGGCATCGAAACCCATCGGCGATATCAACGGCGTGCGCATTGGTGACCATCTGGATAAAACCCGTATCGTGCTGGATATGACGGCTGTGCCCGAAGGCCGCTCGCGCATTGAAAACGGCGGCAAACGCCTTGCGGTCGAACTGCCGCGCCTGAACTGGAAAGCCAAACAAAACAGCTTCAAAGCCGATGGCGGCGCACTGGTATCGGGCTGGGAGTACAAAGACGGCCAGCTGCTGGTTGACCTGATTGCCCCCGCAACCGTCAAGGAACAGCAGATCCTGCCCGCCAAGGGCAAGGAGCCGGCCAAGCTGGTCATCGACCTGTTTGCAAAAGGTATTCATCAATAAGGGTTTAGCCCCGCCATATCGGGGGTAATGCTCAAAAGATTGATATACAAAGAAAAAACCCGCCGTCTGGCGGGTTTTTTTCTGGACGGGTGGGGCGCGATATGGTAAAAAGCGCCATCCCGTTTCAAAGGAATATCATGACAGACAAGCCCCAAGACAATACGTCCGGTTCGACAAATAATCGCCCGCAGGCGCGCATCGTGCAAAAGCAGCGCGTGTTCGACGGTTTTTTCAAAATGGACGAACTGACCATCGAACATGACACCCATGACGGCGGCAGCATGACCGTCAAGCGTTTGATATTCGAACGCGGGCATGCGGTGGCTATTCTGGGCTATGACCCCGCGCGCGATGAAGTGCTGCTGGTCAATGAAATGCGCCCGGGCCTGCTGGCGGCGGGAGATTATCCGTTCAACGATTCCTTGCCCGCAGGCATGATCGACAAGGGCGAAGATGAAATCACCGCGGCCAAGCGCGAAATGCTCGAAGAAACGGGGCTGGAGCTGAAAAACGCGCGTCTGATACATCCAGGCGCCTATGTCAGCTCCGGCGGCACGTCGGAGCGTCTGGCGCTTGTTTTCGGTACAGTCGATATGGCCAAGGCTGGCGGTGTGCATGGCCATGCATCGGAAGGCGAGGATATTAAGACCGTTATCCTGTCCTCTGACGAATTCATCCAGCGTGCTGAAAGCGGCGCGCTCAAGGACATGAAAAGCCTTGTCTGCGCCTTCTGGCTGGCCAAAAACCGCGACGTGATACGCAGCGAGCATATGGCTGATAGCGCGAAAAACGACAACCCCGCTAAAAACGCCGCGAAACAAAAGGGCGGATTCAAGCCTTAATTCTCAGGGCTTCATTTCTATGATTTTTACGGCGTGCTGTGCTTGAGACGGCGACGCTGGATCGCGCCTGCCGCAAAACCGCTTGTGAGCGCAAGGACAGAGCCGAGGTAAGCGGCTTTTTGCTGTTGCGGCTCCATCAATGCGTGGGCTTTACTTTCGGCGGGCGTGCAAGGCACGTTCTGCCGCATCTTCTCCCTGCAAACAGACCATGCGACAAAATCATCGCGCGTGTTTTCGTTGGAAAGCTGTGCTATCCCGCCGGCAATGCCGAAAGCGAAGGTAAAGCTTATCGTGGTTATGACGCCGGTGGCGATATAGGGGCGTTTTTGGTGCTCGTTTTTGACAAAGCCCAACAGCATTTCGCCGTCTTGTTGGATTTTTTTTGCCGAAATGGCGACGGACTGAAATATCTGGCGCATGTCTGGTAATTCCTTATTGCGAGGTGATGTAATTTATCTTATGCAATCATTGCAAAGCAGCATAGTCTATTTTATGTAATATAGTCAAGTTTCTTAGTGCGCTGAATAGAGCGTTGACTTATACTCTTTAAGAGTATAAAAAATACTCATTCAGAGTATAAACATGGAGAATCATCCGATGTCCGACCCGACCCAAGACGGCAAAAAGCTCGAAGCCCGCGTCAAAAGCGTGCGTAGCGAATTCAACGGCTTTTTGAAAATCAACCGCTACGAGATCGAGGCCGACCGTCACGAAGGCGGCAAAGAAACCTACGAACGTCTGGTGATGGAGCGCGGGCATGCGGTGGCCATTCTTGCCTATGACCCCAAGCGCGACGAAATCGTGCTGGTGAATGAAATGCGCCCCGGCATTCTGGCGGCGGGGGAGTATCCCTATACAGATACCTTGCCCGCAGGCGGCATCGCGAAGGGCGAAACCGCGGTCGAGGCCGCGATCCGCGAAACGACCGAAGAAACAGGCCTGACGCTTAAAGACGCGCGGCAAATTCAGGACGCCTACGTCAGCGCGGGCGGCACGTCGGAGAAAATCTCCATCGTTGTCGGCATCGTCGATACATCGGCGGGCAGCGGCATTTTCGGCAACGACAATGAAAAAGAAAACATCAAAACGCGCATGGTTTCCGCCAAGGATTTCATCCATGAGGTGAAAACCGGCGTCAACAACGACATGAAAACCATCATTGCCGGCTACTGGCTGGCCGAACACCGCGATGAACTGCGCGCACAATACGCCCCCAAAGCCGGTGGGGGTAAGCCGCCGAAGCCTGCGTGATGTTGGGGGTATGTGTTTCGAACAGAAAAGCGCTCGTCAGCTATATTGACGGGCGTTTTTTTATGCAGCTCTGCGCATGACGTAGAATATTTCTGTTTATTTGTGTGCAATATCAGTACCCTGAAGGTAGGGGGCATAATATCGCTTGCTATCCCCCCGTAACCTGTTACGGTGAATGCATTCGAGTTTAAGTTCTGGCTTTTGTTATTGCCCGCCGGGTACTCCTCAAGACATCGCTATTTCGAATATGCTTCCGTGCAAAGGTTGCGCGGGAACATGCACAAATGTGCGTTTCTTGCTACAAGGAGGCCCTCATGGCTCAAGGCATCGTAAAATGGTTCAACCCGCAAAAAGGCTTCGGCTTTATTCAGCCGGAAAACGGCAGCAATGATGTGTTCGTTCACATCAGCGCTGTTGAAGCTGCCGGTATGCGCACGCTGAACGAAGGTCAAAAAGTTTCTTTTGACATCGTGACCGAGCGTGGCAAATCGGCTGCAGCGAACCTGCAAATCGCCGCTTAAGCGTTTTAGCTTAAAAACAACCCCCGAACCTTCGCAGGTTTCGGGGGTTGTTTTTTTTTTGTACCTGTGGCGTTGACGGTTAAACGTCGAACTTCACGCCCTGCGCCAGCGGCAGCGCCGTGCCGTAGTTGATGGTATTGGTGGAGCGGCGCATATAGGCCTTCCAGCTGTCCGAACCGCTTTCGCGGCCGCCGCCGGTTTCCTTTTCACCGCCAAATGCGCCGCCGATTTCAGCGCCCGAGGTGCCGAGGTTGACGTTGGCAATCCCGCAATCCGAACCCGCGGCGGATGTAAACAGCTCCGCCTCGCGCACATCCGTCGTGAAAATGCACGACGACAGGCCCTGCGGCACATCGTTTTGCATGGCGATGGCTTCTTCGATTTTGCTGTATTTCACAACGTACATGATGGGCGCGAAGGTTTCGTGCTTCATCACATCGTGGTGTTTCGGCATCTCGACAAGGGCGGGGGTGACGTAATAGGCATTCGGATATTCCTTGGCCAGCACACGCTCGCCGCCCGTGACTTTGCCGCCGGCGGCTTTCGCTTTTTTCAGCGCGGCCTGCATGTTGTCAAACGCCTGTTTGTCAATCAGCGGGCCCAGCAGGGTCGCGGCATCCAGCGGGCTGCCGATTTTGCTGTCGGAAATCGATTTATAAGCCTTTTTCACGCGCGCGACGAAACCGGCGGCGATATCTTTGTGCACAATCAGGCGGCGCTGGCTGGTGCAGCGCTGGCCTGCCGTGCCCACCGCACCGAATACGGTCGCCATCAGGGCGAGGTCCTGCATGGCGGACGGCGTCAAAATCATCGCGTTGTTGCCGCCAAGTTCGAGGATGCATTTGCCAAAGCGTGCGGCGACGCGCGGCGCGACCTCGCGGCCCATGCGCGTGGAGCCGGTTGCGGAGATAATGGGAATGCGTTTGTCATCGACCATTTTCTCGCCGATTTTACGCTCGCCGATGACCAGTTCGGACAGGCCCGCAGGCGCCTTGCCGAAACGGCGGGCGGCTTCAAGGAACAGCGCCTGACACGCCATGGCGGTCAGCGGCGTTTTTTCGGACGGTTTCCACACCACACTGTCGCCGCAAACAACGGCGAGGGCGAAGTTCCAGCACCAGACCGCGACAGGGAAGTTGAAGGCAGAGATGACGCCGACCACGCCCGCAGGGTGCCAGTTTTCCTGCATCTTGTGCATCGGACGTTCAGAAGCGATGGTCAGGCCATAGAGCTGGCGCGATAGGCCGACGGCGAAATCGCAAATATCGATCATCTCCTGCACTTCGCCGAGACCTTCGGTGAGGATCTTGCCGCACTCCAGCGTCACCAGTTTGCCGAGGTCGTCTTTGTTCTCGCGCAGCACTTCGCCGAAAATGCGGATCAGTTCGCCGCGCTGCGGGGCGGGCACAGTGCGCCAGCCGAGGAAGGCGTCATGCGCGCGGGCGATTTTCGCCTCGGTCTGCGCGGGCGTGTCCATTTTGACGATGCCAAGCAGCGAGCCGTCGATGGGCGTGAACACTTTCAGATTGCCCGCCGAAAATTCGCGTGCGGGCACGCCCATTTTTTTTAGCAGGTGGGCGGCGGTATCCGCCATGGAAATCGTTTGCACGTTGGATGCGGCGGCTTTTTTGCGGGCGGTCATACGCTCTCTCCTTGGTAGGTAAACCATCGATGGGAAACGAGTATAATATGCGCCAAATGGGCTTGTTTCTCAATAGATTACGCTGTTTTTATTGACATAACCATGTTGTATCGTTATTGTGTTTTGCAGCAAAAAATTCATAACGCAGGTGTGCCATGCAAAACGCTCCCCAAATCGACGACAGCAAGACCGAACCCCGCAACCCGGCACCCGCGAAAAAAGGGGATGGTGTGGGGGCTTGGCTGTTCGTGAGCACGCTCGCGCTGGCCGCGGGCGGGACAAGCGTCATGTTCAATCAGGCCGTGACCAAGATGCAGGATAACGATCCGCAATTCGTGCTGCCCGTCGCGCAGCAGCGTATCGAGGATATGGGCTATAGCAACGTGCGCTTCAAAACCTTCAACAAGGTTGCCGGCAAGCCTGCCGAGATTACCTTCACCGCCGAAAAAGCCGTCGAAGGCGCTGGCTTTATGACGTATGAGGGGGAGGCGAATTGCACCAGCATGTCCTGCCCGAAAATCACCGTGGCGATTTCCGGCGTCAAACGCTAGCCGTTTTCGCTGGCCCTATACCGTCCAGTCCAGAATGACCTTGCCCGTGTTGCCTTCCAGCATGGCATCGAAGGCTTTTTGATAATCGGCAGCGGGCATGACGTGGGTGATAACACCCGACACATCCAGCCCCGATTGCACCACGGATTTCATTTTGTACCAGGTTTCAAACATCTCGCGGCCATAGATGCCTTTGAGCGTCAGGCCCTTGAAAATCACGTGGTTCCAGTCAATCGCCGTATCCGCGGGCGGAATGCCGAGGATGGCGATTTTGCCGCCGTGGCGCATGGTTTCCGTCATCTGGCGGAAGGCATGGGCATTGCCTGACATTTCAAGGCCGACGTCAAACCCCTCGGTCATGCCGAGCTGTTTCATGACATCGCGCAGCGAATCCTTGGCGACGTTCACGGCGCGGGTCGCGCCCATTTTCGCGGCAAGGCCAAGGCGGTAATCATTGACATCGGTAATCACGATATGCCGTGCGCCCGCATGTTTGGCGATGGCCACGGCCATGACGCCGATGGGGCCTGCGCCCGTAATCAGCACGTCTTCGCCGACCAGGTCAAACGACAGCGCCGTGTGCACCGCATTGCCCAGCGGGTCGAAGAAGGACGCAACGTCGTCCGAAATCCGTTCATCGTTGATGGGAAAGACGTTAAACGCGGGCAGCGCAAAATACTCCGCGAAGCAGCCCTGACGGTTGACGCCGACGCCAATCGTTTTGATGCACAGGTGCATCTTGCCGCCGCGGCAGTTGCGGCATTTATGGCAGGGCAGGTGCCCTTCGCCCGACACGCGCTGGCCGACCGAAAAACCGGTGACGTTGCTGCCAATTTCCGCGATTTCTCCCACGTATTCGTGGCCGGTAATCATGGGCACGGGAACGGTTTTTTGCGCCCACGGATCCCATTTGTAAATATGCAGATCTGTGCCGCAAATCGCGGTTTTGCGGATTTTGATCAGCACATCGTCGGGGCCGATTTGCGGCACCGGCGCTTCGATCATCCAGATACCTTCTTTGGCTTCTTGTTTGGAAAGGGCGCGCATGGTTTTTGTCATTAGGGTACTTCACAGGTTTGAAAGATGCAGGATAGGATAATCGCCATTATAGCATAAACAAAAGTCATAAGGTGTCCGACGGCTGTTGCCGTGATTGCGTAGAACAAGGCAAAAATCGGCTTGGCTTCTTTGCGCATGTGGGTAAAGAAAACCGCGACAGTACCTATACCGGCCAACCAAAGTACTTTTAATACAGCCGATACTTCTTTGCTGATTGCAAAATCAATATAGGTAGAAAGAGGTGACGCAAGCAGCAGGATTCCAAGGAGCGGCATAAATAATGGAGAAATAAGGGCTGCAGTTAGCAACCGCTTTTTTCTTTTCGCCTTTGTATCCGGCAGTGTTTCCATGACCATTACTTAATCACTCCCAATTCACGGCCGATTTTTTCAAACGCGGCGATGGCGCGGTCGAGGTGCGCTTTGTCATGCGCGGCCGACATCTGGGTGCGGATGCGCGCCTTGCCTTGCGGCACCACGGGGTAGGAGAAGGCGATGACGTAAAGCCCTTCCTCCAGCAATTTATCCGCCAGTTTTTTGGCCAGCACGGCATCGTAAGTCATCACGGGGATGATCGGGTGTTCGCCGGGGATAAGGTCGAAGCCGAGGGCGGTCATTTTCTCGCGGAAATATTTCGCGTTGTCGCGCAGTTTTTGCAAACGCTCCGGCGTTTTTTTTATCAGCTCGATGGCCGCGATGGATGCCGCGGCAATCGACGGTGCCAGCGTGTTCGAAAACAGATAGGGACGGCTGCGCTGGCGCAGCCATTCGATGATTTCTTTTTTGCCCGACGTATAGCCGCCCGATGCACCGCCCAGCGCCTTGCCAAAGGTGCCGGTGATGATATGCACGCGGTCCTGCACGCCCCAATGCTCCGGCGTGCCGGCGCCCGTGGGACCGGTGAAGCCGACGGCGTGGCTGTCATCGACCATTACCATCGCATCGTATTTTTCGGCGAGGTCACATATAGCGGGCAGGTTGGCGATGATACCATCCATCGAAAATACGCCGTCCGTGACGATCAAACGGTAGCGCGCGCCGGCGGATTCTTTCAGCTTCGCCTCAAGGTCGGCCATGTCGTTGTTTTTGTAGCGGTAGCGCGAGGCCTTGCACAGGCGGATGCCGTCGATGATGCTGGCGTGGTTCAGCTCGTCGCTGATCACTGCATCCTGTTCGCCCAGCAGCGTTTCGAAAAGGCCGCCGTTGGCATCGAAGCACGACGTATAAAGAATGGTGTCTTCGGTTTTCAGGTATTCGCTGACGCTGCGTTCCAGCTGTTTGTG
Organism: uncultured Micavibrio sp.; assembly: GCA_964551435.1. Classification (GTDB taxonomy): domain Bacteria; phylum Pseudomonadota; class Alphaproteobacteria; order Micavibrionales; family UBA2020; genus UBA2020. Next base: position 16,806 of record CAZKBS010000010.1, on the reverse strand, counting down.
CAAATCCTGCGTGCCGCAGATAAATCGCACAGACGCAAGGCCGAGGCCGTGGGTATCGAGCGCCTTGTGTGCGGCGGCGATCAAATCGGGATGATTGGCAAGACCGAGGTAGTTATTGGCGCAAAGATTGATGACCTGCTTGTCGTCATTCTGCGCGCGATGAACGGTGATATCCGCCTGCTGGGGGGAGACGATGACGCGCTCCGACTTGTACAGCCCCTGCGTATGCAGCGCGGCGGTTTCATCGGCGAGGTGTTTGAGCATGGTTTTGTTTGCGGTCATGTGGCTTGAGTCTCCTTTGCAGATAGGGGCAGACTCTAGCACATCGCAATCCAAAAAGTCAGGCAGCCAAAGCCTTAACCCGGCAAATGACAGGAGGCGAGGCCGCGCTTTTCCAAATATTGCTGATGGTAGTCTTCGGCCTTGAAGAAAGTTGCGGCAGGGGTGATTTCCGTCACAATCGGTTGTTTATATTTTCCGGAAGCGGCAAGCTTGTCGCGGCTTTGCGTGGCGGCCTGTTGCTGCGCAGCAGAATAGGTGAAAATGGCGCTGCGGTATTGCGTGCCGACATCGGGGCCCTGACGGTTCAGCTGCGTCGGGTTGTGGCACCGCCAGAAAACGTCGAGCAGGGCATCATAGCTGATGACGGCGGGGTCAAACTCGACCAGCACAACTTCGGCATGGCCTGTCGTGTCTGTGCAAACGTCTTTGTATGTCGGGCTGTCGGTATGCCCGCCCATGTATCCCGCGGCGGTGGCGGTCACGCCCTCAAGCTGGCGGAAAGCCGCTTCCACTCCCCAAAAACAACCTGCGCCAAATGCTGCTTTTTCCATCGGAAACTCCTTTGATTTCGTATAAGGTAGGCGGGGTATGCACAAGAGGCAAGAGGACGGGCTCCGCCATGGAAAAAATCATCGCCGGATTGAAAGAACGCATCGAGACGTTGCAGGACGAGATCGAGCGCGAAATCGACCGCAAGCGCGACGAATTCCGCTATAAAATCGAACAAAAACGTGTGGTGTTCGAGCAGGAGGTCGTCCTGCGTCACCGCGCGCTGCGCATGAAAGTTTCCAAATTCCTGCGCGATTCAAAAATCGGATACGTGGTTACGGCGCCGGTGATTTACAGCCTTATCATTCCGTTTTCGCTGATGGATCTTTTTGTGACGGTCTATCAGCAAATCTGTTTCCGCGTTTATCGCATTCCGCTGGTCAAACGCAGCGAATATGTGGTGATGGACAGAAAATATCTGGAATACCTGAACTGGATTGAAAAACTGAACTGCATTTACTGTGAATACGGCAACGGGGTGATTTCCTATACCCGCGAGGTTGCGGCGCGCACCGAACAATTCTGGTGCCCCATCAAGCATGCGAAAAAAATCAAGGACGCCCATAGCCGTTATCTGGATTTTATCGAATACGGCGATACTGAAAATTTCCGTGAAAAACTGACCTCGCAGCGCGACCGCTGCCGCGCCTGTGAACAGGGCAGCGGCTGTGGCACTGGCGGCGGCGCGAAGCCGCAGGTCGTCAAAATAACCCCGCCGCAGGGCAAACAAGACGGCACGCCTACGGCATGATGACGTTGAACACCCGCATATTCCCGCTGCTGCTGATAGTTCTCGGCGCGTTATGCCTTTTGCCTGTGGTGCCGGTGCAACTGGCGCTCGCGGGTGGAATTTTGCTGGCGGTGACGATGGGCAACCCCCTGCAGCAACAATCCATGAAGGCTGCGCATTACCTGCTGACGTTTTCTGTGGCGGCGCTGGGCGCGGGGATGAATTTGACGCAGGTTCTGGCTGCGGGCGCGGCGGGGCTTGGCTATACGGTGGTCGGCATTGCCGCGGCGCTGGGGATGGGGCTATTGCTGGCGAAGCTGCTGCGTACCGAGCGCGATACCGCGCTGCTGGTCAGCGTCGGCACCGCTATTTGCGGTGGCAGCGCCATTGCCGCAACGGCGCCGGTGGTGCGCGCGCGGCAGGAAGCGGTGGCGATGGCTTTTTCCGTTGTATTTGTTTTGAATGCCGCGGCGCTGATGATTTTTCCGCCTATCGGCCATGCGCTTGGCCTGACGCCGCATCAATTCGGTCTTTGGGCGGCGCTGGCGATACATGATACCAGTTCGGTCGTCGGTGCGGCGTCGGCCTATGGTGGCGATGCGCTTGATTATGCGGTCGTGCTGAAAATGGCACGGGCGCTATGGATTTTTCCGTTGGCGCTGGCAATCGGTTTTTTCTGGCCGCAGCCGCAGATAGCGGGCGAAGAAAAGCCCAAACGTAAAATTCCTTGGTTCATCCTCGGCTTCATTGCCGTATCGGCAGCGTTTACGTTTATCCCGGCGCTGTCGGGGGCTGCGGATGCCGTGCAATTCGCGGCGAAGCGCGGCATGTGCCTGACGCTGTTTCTGATCGGCAGCACGGTCACGCTGGCGGCGCTGAAATCTGTCGGCTGGCGGCCTTTGCTGCTGGGCGTGCTGCTGTGGTTTTTTGTCGCGGCAGGTTCTTTGCTGGTGATCCGCGCCGGTATTATCGGCTGATTATTCCTCGTCGCCTTCGGGTCTATAAGCCGCGCCGATATGCTTTTCCCCGCGCGCTTCGGCGAGAGCGATTTGTTTCTGGCGCTCGGCGGAACGTGCCTTGCGCTCCTCGCTCAGGCTATCGTGGCAATGCGGGCAGGCGATGCCTTCGATGTATTTTTCGCTTTTGATATCCTCCGGCCCTACAGGGTGCCTGCATGACGGGCAGAGGATATAGCTCCCCTCGGCCAATGCATGTTTTACGGCGACGCGCTGGTCGAATACAAAGCATTCGCCCTGCCACAGGCTTTTGTCTTCGGGTATTTCTTCCAGATATTTCAGGATGCCGCCTTTGAGGTGATAAACCTCTTCGAAGCCCATTTTTTTCATGTAGGCGGATGCTTTTTCGCAGCGGATGCCGCCCGTGCAGAACATCGCCACTTTTTTGTTTTTGGCGGGGTCGAGTTTTTTTTGCACATAGTCCGGAAACGCGCGGAAACTTTGCGTCATCGGGTTCACCGCGTTTTTGAAAGTGCCGATTTTGATCTCATAGTCGTTGCGCGTATCAATCACCACCGTATCGGGATCGGAAATGACGTCGTTCCATTCCTGCGGCGATACGTAGGTGCCGACAATTTCATTGGGGTCGATGTCGGGCAGGCCGATGGTGACGATCTCTTTTTTAAGCCTTACCTTCATGCGGTAAAACGGCTGCTCGCTGGCAAAGGACTCTTTGTGTTCAAGGTCCTGCAAACCCGGATAGCGGCGGATATGATGCAAGATCGCGTCGATACCGCTGCGGCTGCCGGCGATGGTGCCATTGATGCCTTCGTGCGCCAGAAGCAGCGTGCCGCAAATGCCGTTTTCTTCGCAGGCTTTGCGCAAATCGGACTGCATCTGTTCGATATTTTGCAGCGGGGCGAATTTATAAAGAGCGGCGACGACGAATGTATTCATGGCAATATCCTCCGCCGCGCATCCTACGCCAGCGCGTGCCGGATTTCATTACTTTTATGTATCAGTTTTTATGCGACAGCACGACGAGGTCGAACAGGCAGCCGACAGGCGATGCGGGGCCGGTTGCCGATGCTTCGGTGCCGCCGATTTTATCGCCGGGGGTCAGCGCGTTCTGGCTGCATAGTTTATAGGTGCGCGTTTCCTTGCTCAGCGTCAGGCTGTTGCAGGGCATATTCTGGCCATAGCGGGCCTTGCGGTCTTCGATCTGAACCGAAATATGGGTTTCGCTTTCGACCAGCGGGGAGGGCACGCGCGCAGGCTTCACCGTTTTTACATCCGACACGGTACCGCGGATTTCGCAGACCGGCAGCGCGCCGTAATTGCTGGCGCTGAAGGCGGCGCGCCAGCCAAGACTGCAAACCGTCAGCAGCAGGCAGGCGAAAAGAATATGTTTTGCGGGGCGATTGTTTTTCATGGCGCTTTCTCCCGTCGCGGGCGCATCAAAACGGGCCGGCGACTCTGTGGTCAGGATAGCGCAAAACGGGCGGGGGTGTTTATAAAAATTTTCCTTGTAAAACAGGTTGTTAAGGTTTTTCTGCCGGCGCTTGTCGTGTATGCGCCGTCTGGGTATTGGCGGCGGCGGGCTTCAGCGCATCCAGCAGCATGCGGGCATAGGCGTCTTCTTTGCCGCCGTTGGCGACCCATGATGCCTGTTTGTTGGCGCCATCAATCCACATCGGGTCGAGGCCTTTGTTTTTCATCTGCTGCCAGTGGTCGATGAGCTTCAGCTCCTGCGGGCTGACGTCGGCGGCGCGGCCGTTATTTTCGCGCACGCTCAGCATCACACGCTTGCAAAGGTCGAAGGTATATTCTTCGGGGAAGGCGCCGATGGGCGCGATCAACCCTGCATCCAGCAAATTGCCAACAAGTCCGCGCACATTTGCTATGCCGCGGTTTTGATACAGATATTGCCCGACGGTGTAATTGATGCGGTCGGTTTCCGTGCCGCCCGTGCCGACTTTTTTCATGATATCGGCAAACAGGCGCGTGGTGCTTTCGTTGGAACGCAGGCCATCCGACAGCCGGCTGCCATCCACGCGGTCGGGTAGCTGGATGATATTGAAGCTCTCTTCGGGCTGAAGTTTTGAGGCGTATCGCGCGTAAGGGTTCGCCTGCGGTGCCGCAGGTTTTTCGGGGGGCGCTGCGGGCAGGTCAAGCAGCGCCGTCTTACCGCTTTGGGGCAATACGGTTTCGATGTTCTTTTTCAGCTTTTCAAACAGCGCGGGGGCTTTTTCCGTCAGCGCGACAGCAGCGTCGCTGGCGAGCGAAAACCCTTTTTTGCCGATATCTTGCATATAAGGCAGGCCGCGGATGGTCAGCAGGGCTGCGATTTTATCCGGCGTCCAGCGGTCTTGCGTGAAAAGCGCATTAGCATTCGCGCGCGTTTGATCAACGCGTTTCTGGTGCGTGCTGCGGCTGTGGTAATCGCCTTCCTTGGCGCCTTTGACCGAGGCGCTAACATCCGGCACGTACTTGTCGATATATCTGAAATAATTGTCGTCGTAATAGGCGAGTGTCGGTTTTTCGCGGAAATAGGCGGGCAGGACTTTGGCTGCGAACTGCGTCCATTTGCCCTCTGCGGCGTGGTTCATCGCGGCATCGGCTTCGCGCGCCATTTCGGGAATTTTTTGCCACATCACGTTGAAAAGCGCCGCCGTGCGGAATTGCCGCGCAGGGCCGTGGGGGGAACCCATCATCGCTTCTGCCGCCGCGACGGCTTCGGATACGCGGGCGTTTCCTTCGAGCGCGCGGCCGACCAGAATGGCGTTGCGCGGTGTGTCGCTGAGATCGTAGGCGAGGCCTTTGTTGATGTCTTCCATGTGCTGGAGTTCGTGTTTGAGCGTCAAGGCGACTTCGGCCGCACTGCGCCCTTCTGCCAGCGGGATTTTTTTATTGGCATAGTCGCAAAGCCCGACGGCATTCGCCTCGGCGCAGGCATCGCTGTCGAAAACCAGTTTGAAATTAAGCTCTTTCGCTTTTTGCAACAGCCGGACGCCGTCATCGGTTTGCGACAGCAGGAAAACGGCTTTTTGCAAATGCTCGCGGTTTTTGTGGCTGCGCACTTCGTAATCCAGCATCGCCTGCGCGTTTTGCGTTTCGCTCAGGCGCGGATTTTTTTGAAAGGCGGGTTCGGTGCCGCCATCGATATATTCCATCGGGCGTCGGGCGATGAAATCCGTCGCGGCAGGCGGACGGTTGGTGACACGATCGCCGTTTTCATCGACGACCAGCGTCCAGTATCCCTCCGGCTGCGGCGGGCCATCAGCGGGCGGGGGCGGAAAATAGTTTTTCCGCGCGGTTTGGCCGAATATGCGCCCGAGAAATCCCATGGCTCCCCATTCAAAAACTCACAACGCATTTTACCATATTTTGACAATATTTGGTTAAGGTCATATCTATCAATGGTTTAAAAACAAAAAACCCGCCGTTTCGGGCGGGTTTTTTGCAGGCCAGAGCCACAGAGCAGCGGGTTACGCCGCCAGGCTTTCGAGGTCCAGCTCGTGCTGCTTCAGGTCAACGGAAACCAGCTGCGACACGCCGCGCTCGCTCATGGTCACGCCATAGAGACGGTCCATGCGCGCCATCGTCATACGGTGGTGGGTGATGACGATAAAGCGGGTCTTGGTTTCTTTCGACAGATCTTCGAGCAGGGTGCAATAACGGTCAACGTTGCTTTCATCGAGCGGCGCGTCAACCTCGTCCAGCACGCAGATGGGTGCGGGGTTGGTGAGGAACATACCGAAGATGAGGGCGATAGACGTCAGCGTCTGTTCACCGCCCGACAGCAGCGAGAGAACGGTCAGTTTTTTACCCGGCGGCTGAGCGTAGATTTCAAGACCGGAGTCGAGGATATCGTCCGCTTCGACCAGTTTCAGGTAAGCCGAACCGCCGCCAAACAGGCGGGTGAACAGTTTCTGGAAGTGGCTGTTGACGGTATCGAAGGCTGCCAGCAAACGCTCGCGCGCTTCCTTGTTCAGCTTGTTGATGCCTTCGCGCAGCTTGTCGATCGCGGCGACGAGATCGGCGCGTTCGGTTTCCATGGTGCTCATCTGGTCGGTGATTTCCTGCGCTTCGACTTCGGCGCGCAGGTTGACGGGGCCCATATTGTCACGTTCGCGCAGCAAACGCTCCAGCTTGGACTGCCAGCTATCGACATCGCCCAGTTCTTCGACGTTCAGCTCCAGCTTCGCCACCAGTTCTTCGGGCGTGCAGCTGAATTTCTCGAAGATGGTAGCTTCGATGCCGGACTGGCTGTGCTGGGTGTTGCTCACATTCGCCTGCGCCATGGCGCGGGCCTCGCGGGCATCGGACAGGGCGCTTTCGGCGGCGCGCAGCGTGCGCTGCAGCTCGTTGGCGTTGTTCTCGGTCGACACCAGCACGTCGGCGGCAGCCTGACGGCGTTCTTCCGCATCGGTGATTTGCGTCAGCAGTGCCTGCTGTTCGGCCTGAATACGTGCCGGGCGGCCGGAGAGGTCTTCCAGCACGGCCGTCGTTTGCGCGATGCGCTGTTCGAGATCGAGCAGACGCTCCGCAATACGCTCCAGACGCGCGTTCCAGCCATCAACATCGCTGGCGATTTGCGCCAGACGGCGCGCGCGGTTTTCGCCCGCGCGGCGGATGTCGGCGTAAACGGCCTGCTGTTCGGCCAGTTGCTGGCGCTGCTGCGAAACTGTGGCCTTCAGCGCGGCGATGCGTTCGCGGCTTTCGGTCGTTTCGGGCAGGGCGGCCAGCGTACCGCGCGCTTCGGCCAGCGAGGCTTCGGCGGATTCAATATCCTGCGTGGCGGCTTCGATGGAGGTAGTGAGGCTCGAAAGCTTCGCCGTCACTTCGGTCAGCTGGTTGCTGAGCGCGGTGTGGCGGCGGCGCAGGCCGTTCAGGTGTTCTTCGGCCTGACGATTTGCGCTGCGTGCCGCGCCGACGGCGTCGATTGCCGTGGTGCGGTTTTGTTTGGCGGCTTCGGCTTCGCTGCGGGCGGCATCCAGACGGGCTTGCAGCGCGTCGATTTCCGCTTCGAGGTCGGCCAGACGGTTTTTCTGTTCAAGGCGGATGGCCGCGGCGTTTTCGGCGTCGGGCGAGACGACAAGACCGTCCCAGCGCCATGCGCCGCCGTCACGGGTGACGAGGCACTGGCCGGGTTTCAGCTGCGGCATCAGCGCTTCGGCTTCTGCGGTGGTTTCGACAATACCGATTTGCGACAGGATACGCGCCAGCGCCTTCGGCCCCTGAACGGAGATCGACAGCGGGCGGGCATTGCCGGGCAGGGAGGCGGCATCGGTATATTCCGGCAGCTCGCGCCAGAAAATCGGCGCATTGCCGTCAAGCGCGGCCTGCAGGTCGTCACCCAGCGCAACGGCCAGGGCTTTTTCAAGGCCCGCATCGACATTCAGAAGGTCGATGACCGGCTGATAGCCTTCCTGCGGGTTGCGCAGGATACGGCGCAGGGCGTCTGCCTCTGCCGTCAGCTGCGCGAAGCTGCGCTGCACGGTTTGCAGCGCGTCGGCGGTTTCCTGTGCACGCTGGTCGGCGTCGGCGCGGTCGGCTTCGGCGGTATCAAGCGCGGCAGTGGCGGCGGCATAGGATTCTTCGGCGGCGGTAATCTCGCTGCCAAGGGTATCCAGCTCCGCCTTCGCGGGCGTGTTTTCAAGAAGGCGCGTGTGCTGCGCTTCAAGGTCGGTCTTGCGCGATTGCAGCTGCGCAAGGCGGCGTTCCAGATCGGCGATCTGGCGTTCGGCCGCGCCGCGTGCGGCTTCCTGCGTGGCGGTTTCTTCGGTCAGCAGGGTCAGCTCGGCTTCGCTTTTCTCGACGGTGTTTTGCAGATCGTCGCGCAGGATGCGGGCTTCTTCTTCCAGTTCGCCCTGACGTGCGGCTTCGTCTTCCAGCGCGGCGCGCTCTTCGCGGAGGCGGGCGATGGTTTCGCCGGCTTCGGTTTTCTGCGCGGTTTCATGGCCGATGTCGCGCGTGTATTGCGTCAGCAGGTTTTGCGATTTCACGCGTTCTTCCTCGACCAGACGCGCTTCGTTTTCGAGCGTGCCGTAGGCGAGTTTCAGATGCTGGAGCGCGGCTGCAGCCTCTGCTTCTGCCTGACGCAGTTCGGGCAGGTTGGCGGCGGCATCGGTCTGCTGGGCGGTCAGCGTCGTGACCTCCAGCGTTTTTTCGCGCACGATGTTTTCGGCTTGTTCGAAGGAGGCCAGTGCATTCGTCACGGCAATCTGGCTGCCCTGGAATTTCAGGAACAGCAGCGAGCCTTCGGCGGTCTGGATATGACCGGACAGGTTGCGGTAGCGCGAGGCCTGACGGGCCTGTTTCTTGAGACCGTCGAGCTGCGTGTTCATCGCGCCCAGAACGTCTTCGACGCGCAGCAGGTTGGTTTCGGCGGCACGCAGTTTCAACTCCGCCTCGTGGCGGCGGGCGTGCAGGCCGGAAATGCCGGCGGCTTCTTCCAGAACCATACGGCGCTGGGTCGGCTTGGCGTTAATCATGTCGGCAACGCGGCCCTGCGATACCAGTGCGGGGGAGTGCGAACCGATCGAGCTGTCCGCAAACAGCAGCTGCACGTCGCGCATGCGCACGTTCTTGCCGTTGACTTTGTAGGTCGAGCCGACGGAGCGTTCGATTTTGCGCGAGACTTCGAGTTCGTCCGCATCGTTCAGCTCGGCAGGCGCAAGGCGGTCGCTGTTGTCGAGCAGCAGGCAGACCTCCGCCGTGTTGCGCGGCGGACGGTTGTCGGTGCCGTTGAAAATCACGTCATCCATACCGGAGGAGCGCATGCGCTTGGGCGAGTTTTCACCCATGACCCAGCGCAGGGCTTCGGTCAGGTTGGATTTACCGCAGCCGTTGGGGCCGACGATACCCGTCAGGCCCGCGCCGATTTCCAGCTCGGTAGGATCAACGAAGGATTTAAAGCCGGTGAGGCGGAGGCGGTTGAACTGAACCATTGTTAATTCCCCGCTGCCAGCAGTCGGTTGACGGTATCGTTGAACTCGCCGATGGTTTCAGGGCCGACCAGCTGGCGTACGTTTTCCAGCTTGCGGGTGTTGAAAACAAACGTCGGGGTCGAGTTGATGCGGTACAGCTTGCGCGCATCCAGCTGACGCTTGACCAGCGCGTCTTCCAGTTCCTTGTTGGTCATGCAGGCGGCGATGAAATCGTCATCCATGCCGGCAAGGTTGCCATACTGTGCGAGGGCTTTGGTCGGGTTGTCGCTCTTGGTCCATTTGTCCTGGTTGCGGAACAGTACTTCGATCAGGTCGAAGTATTTATCGTTCGGCGCGCAGCGGGCCATCATCGCGGCCTTGAGCGCGGTGCCGTCGATGGGGAAGTCGCGGAAGATGAGGCGGGCGCGGCCCGTCTCGACCAGTTCGCGTTTCACTTGCGGCAGCAGTGTGTTATGAAATTTAGCGCAATGCGGGCACGTCAGCGATGCGTATTCGATAATCGTGATGGGCGCCTTCTCGTTGCCGATGACGCGGTCTTCGGTCGCGCGCAGGATGTTGACCGTCAGCGCCTTGGGTGCGCTCAGAAGGCTTTCGACCTCTTCGGCATCTTCGGTCACGGCGGGTGTTTCTTCGGCGGGCACGACGTTGGCGGGGGTTTCCGTTTCAGCAGCAAGGCGTTCTTCGGTTGCGGCCGCTTCGGCGGCGACTTCGGCCGCGGCGGTTTCTTCGTTGTGCTGTTCAATCACGGCGGGGTCGATGCTCGCCGCGGTTTCGGTATCGCCTGCGGGTGCGCTATGCGTTTCGGTTTGTGTGATGGCGGCCTGTTCGGCAGGCGCGGGCGCTGCGGGCGGCTTCATCAGGAAAAACACTGCGGCGGCAATCGCCAGCAAAGCGACAACCGCGATGATGGCGGCTTTGCCCTGCATGTTTTTGGCCTGAGCGTTTTTGTAAGAGGTGGAGTTCCCGTTCGCTTCGCTACGCATGAGATTTCCCTTATGCTGCGCATCGGTTGCGCCGACGCATTTTTAATGTTTTCAAAGATGTAAGAATCTGCGGTGATTATAAGCTTTGAATTTGTGAAAATGCAACATGACTTCAAGTGTTATGTGCAATTTTTTGGCAGAAATTCAATATTTTAGTTGAGGTAAAAAGCTTAAAATCTTGTGGTAAAACCAAAAACGGGCTATATCCTTGTCATGACAAAAACATTCTTGAAAATGCACGGTCTGGGGAATGATTTCGCGATTTTTGATGGTCGCGAGGGGGCGCCCCTTTACTTATCCACAGATGCCATCCGCAGACTCGGTGACCGCCATACGGGTATCGGTTTTGACCAGATGGTCATTATCGATCCGCCGAAATCCGCCCAAGCCAATGTTTTTATGAGAATTTTTAACAATGACGGCGGCGAAGTCGGGGCCTGTGGCAATGTCACGCGCTGTGTGGCTGATATCTTGATGCGCGAAACCGGCCGCAGCGAGGTTGTGATTGAAACCGTCGCCGGACAGCTGAAGGCTGTCCGCGCGGGGGCCGGACGCGTCTGCGTCGATATGGGGAAAGCTCGTCTGAGTTGGCAGGATATTCCGCTAAGTCACGAACAAGATACGCTTTCTTTGTCCTTGAGCGAAGGGCTTTTGAAATCCCCCGTGGCTGTGAACGTGGGCAACCCCCATGCGGTGTTTTTTGTCCAGCAGCTGGAAGACGTGCCGCTGGAGAAGCTCGGCCCCAGGATTGAAACCCATCCGCTGTTTCCGCAAAAAACAAATGTGGAAATTGTGCGTATCGACAGCCCCGTTGCCGTGACCATGCGCGTGTGGGAGCGGGGCGTGGGCATCACCCGCGCCTGTGGTACCGGCGCCTGTGCCGTGGCCGTGGCCGCCGCCCGCCGCGGCCTGACCGGACGCAAAGTCCGCGTCACGCTGGAGGGGGGGATTCTGGATATCGAATGGCGCGAGAGCGATGACCACGTTCTGATGACCGGCGAGGTCGCGGAAGTTTTCAGCGGAACCATTTCCGCCGGTTTCGGTCTATGACCGCGGGATTGCTGCCCGATGTCCCCCGTCACGGGCGGGGGATTGTGCTCATGCTCGGCTCGGCCTTGTCGCTGTCTGTGATGAATGCGGTCGTCAAGGCTTTGACCCTCTCCGGCTATCATACTTTACAGATTGTTATGACGGATTGCCTGTTCGGCTTTACCAGTGTGTTTCTGTGGCTGGCGGCAACGGGGCGTTTGCGCTGGGCGGTGCGGGTGCGGCCGATGCTGGGGGCCTATGTGGCGGCGGCGATTTGCGCCTGCTTTTCACTTTTTTACGGTTTCGGCCACGGGGAGCTGGCGCAAATCAGCTCTGTCGTTGCGGCGGCGCCGCTGGCGGTGGCGCTGCTGTCGTTTTTCTTTCTGGGGGAACGTCTGACCCCGTGGCAAATCGCGCTGGCGATTGCCGGATTTGGCGGTATTTTGCTGGTCTTGCAGCCGGGGATGGATATGCAGGCCAACCTGCCGCTGATGGTCACATTGGCGGGCACGGGCGCGCTGGCGGTCAGTCAGGTTCTGGTGCGGCACCTGAGCGGCCAGATCCATACCGCGGCCTTTATTCTTTATTTCTATCTGGGCGCGGCGACGGTGTCGGGGGTTTTGGTGGCCGCAAACGGACTGTGGCGGCCCGTGGCGCTGGCGGATATGCCGCTGTTTTTGCTGTGCGCGGGGGCGGATATCATGGCGCTGATTTGTATGTATTCGGCCTTCCGCCACGCGCCGGCGTCAATGGTGACGCCATTCCAGTACAGTAATATTGTCTGGAGCGCCCTCTTGGGCTATGTCATCTGGCAAGAACAGCCCGGCCTGTGGACGATTGCCGGGGCGGCTGTGATTATCGCGGCGGGTATTTTGTTTACCCGTGCCGCCTTGCGCCGCAGCGGTGCTGCACGCGCAGAAACCTGAAAAGCAGGCATGGAAAGAAAAGCGTTTTAAATATGGACGAGATTAAAATCATCACCCGCCCGAGCGAGCACCGCGAAGAAGTGCTGGAGCTGCCGGATGCCGAAACCCAGCTGGCGCAGCAGGGGACAGACGGCCCGCGTGTGGTGACATTCGGCTGCCGCCTGAACATTTATGAATCCGAAGTGATGAAAGCGCATGCCGCAAAGGCAGGACTGAGCGATGCCATCATCATCAATACCTGCGCCGTCACGTCGGAGGCGGAGCGTCAGGCCCGTCAGGCCATCCGCCGCGCCCGCCGCGAAAATCCGGATGCGAAAATCATTGTCACGGGCTGCGCCGCGCAGGTAAACCCGAAAAGCTTTTCCGATATGCCCGAAGTCAATCAGGTCATGGGCAATGACCTGAAGCTGAAAGAAGAAAGCTGGCTGCAGCCCTCGACCGAACGCGTGGTTGTCAACGACATTATGTCGGTCAAGGAAACGGCGCGCCACATGATTTCGGGGTTTGAATCCCACGCGCGCGCCTTCGTGCAGGTGCAAAACGGCTGCGACCACCGCTGTACGTTCTGCATCATTCCCTATGGTCGCGGCAATTCCCGCAGCGTGCCGATGGGCGAGATTGTCGATCAGGTGCGCCGCCTTGTCGAACATGGCTATCACGAAGTCGTTTTGACGGGCGTGGATATCACGTCTTACGGCCCCGATTTGCCGGGGCAGCCGCGACTGGGCCAGATGATACGCCGCATGCTGGCGATGGTGCCGGAATTGAAACGCCTCCGCCTGTCCTCCCTTGACCCTGTCGAAATCGACGATGATTTGTGGCAGTTGATTGGCGAGGAAGAACGTTTCATGCCGCATCTGCACCTGTCGATGCAGGCGGGTGATGACATGGTGCTCAAGCGTATGAAGCGCCGCCACCTGCGCCCCGACCTGATCGCTGTTTGCGAAAAAGCGCGTGCTTTGCGCCCCGATATCGTTTTCGGTGCGGATATTATTGCAGGCTTTCCGACCGAAACGGACGAGATGTTCGAAAACACGTTTAATGCCGTGCGCGAATGTGATTTGACGTTCCTGCACGTCTTCCCGTATTCGCCGCGCCCCGGCACACCCGCCGCGCGCATGCCGCAGGTCGAGGGCGGCATCCGCAAGGAACGCGCCAAACGCCTGCGCGATCTGGGCGCGCAGCAGGTGGAAAAACATATGCAATCGATTGTCGGGCGCGAACTGATGGTGCTGGCCGAGAAAAACAACCGCGCCCGCACGCCATATTTCAGCGAAGTCGCGCTGGACCGCGATACCCCTGCCGGCGCGCTGGTGCGCGTACAGCTGCAGGGGGTTGAAGGCGGTCTTCTGAAAGGGAAAGTGCTGTGATCTGGTTTTTCAGTAAAAAGAAAAAAGAAGAACAGGCAAACGAAGCCGTATCTGAACAGGCTGCGGATAATGCGGCAGATGTTACCCCTGCAGAAGACGGGGCAAAGCACGCGCTGCAAGGCGTGACGGAAGAGCCCGCCGCAGAGGTAACTGCAGAAGTCATCGAGCCGCATATTGCGGCAGAAATACAGGAACAAACATCGGAAAAAACGGCGCAGATTGACGTATCCGCCGCGCTCGAACAAACGCCCGCGCCGCTGATGGACAAGCCGAAAACCAAACAGGGCTGGTTCGCGCGTTTGAAATCGGGGCTGAGCCTGTCGTCGGGCAAGCTGACCGAGGGCATCACGGGCATTTTCACCAAACGCAAGCTTGACCAAAACGCGCTCGATGAACTGGAAGAACTTTTGATTACTGCCGACCTTGGCCCCGCGACAGCCGCGAAGCTGACGGCGGCGATCGCCAAAAACCGTTTCGACAAGGAAGTCACCGGCGATGAAATTCGCGCCGCGCTGGCGGATGAAATCGAAAAAATTCTTGCGCCGGTTGAAAAGTCGCTGTTTACCGTCGATGCAAAACCGTTTGTGATTTTGATGGTGGGCGTCAACGGCACGGGCAAGACGACGACTATCGGCAAGCTCGGCCAGCAATTCACGCGCGAGGGCAAGAAGGTCATGCTGGCGGCGGGCGATACGTTCCGCGCGGCGGCGGTGGCGCAGTTGAAAGTTTGGGGGCAGCGCATCGGCTGTCCTGTCGTGACCAAGGACGAGGGGGCGGATGCCGCCGCGCTGGCCTACGAAGCGCTCGACCGTGCCGAGGCCGAGGGCGCGGATATCTTGATGATCGACACCGCAGGACGCCTGCAAAACAAGGCGAACCTGATGGAGGAGCTGTCCAAAATCGTGCGTGTCATCCGCAAAAAGAATGACGCGGCGCCGCACGCCATTTTGCTAGTGCTGGACGCCACCGTCGGTCAGAACGCGCATAGCCAGCTGGAACTTTTCAAGGAAATGGTTGCCATAACCGGACTTATCGTCACAAAACTCGACGGAACTGCCAAGGGCGGCGTGCTTGTTTCACTTGCCGAGAGATTTCAGATGCCGGTTCATGCTATAGGTATAGGGGAGGGCATAGACGACCTGCGGCCCTTTACCGCAGCCGATTACGCCCGTGCCATCGTCGGTCTTGACGCTGCATCCGTCTGACGCGCGCAGTTTATTTTGCGCGATGCCGGATGCCCCCGCGCCGCGCCACACACTAACTTCAAGAGGTTCTTTCTCGTGCTGATCGGAAACAAGTCGCCATCCCCCATCCGTGACGGTCTGATGACCACGCGCAGCTTCAACGACCCCGCCAAGGCGCTGAACTGGGTGCGCGAAATCTACAACCACAACGTCGCCTATCTGCGTCATGCCTTTGAACAGTTTTCAAAAGGCCACATTGACGAAGACCGTGTGCGCGCGCATTACCCCTATATCGAAATCACCACCATGCGCGGGCCGAGTGTCGATAACCGCCTGTCGTATGGTTTTCTTTCGCGTCCGGGTACGTACCGCACGACGCTGACGCGCCCTGACCTGTACCATACCTATTACATGGACCAGTTCACGCTGCTGCTCAAAAACCATCCCGAAGCCGAACTGGAAGTCGGTGTCAGCGAAACGCCGATCCCGCTGCACTTCGCGCTTGGTGACCAGTTTCATCTGGAGGCCGATTTGACGGTGGATCAGATCGCGCGCCTGCCGCAGATTTTCGACCAGCCCGACCTTGCCAATATGGACGATACCATTCCCGACGGTACCCATGTGGTGAAGGAGGGGGAACCCGCGCCCCTCGCGCTGTTTACCGCGCCGCGCATAGATCTCAGCCTGCAGCGCCTGAAGCATTACACGGGCACGTCGGCGGAACACTTCCAGAAATTCGTTCTGTTCACCAACTATCAATTCTACGTTGACGAATTCGTACGCGATGCGCATGCTATGATGGCGCGTGCGCAGGACGGCGAGGCGATTGACGAAAAACGCCTTGAATACGTCGCCTTCGTCGAACCCGGTAACGTCGTCACACATAACGCCAACCTGCCCGAAGTGCCCGCCGGCACGGGGCAGAAGCCGCCGCGCCTGCCGCAAATGCCGGCCTATCACCTGAAACGTGCGGATGGCACGGGGATTACTCTCATCAATATCGGTGTCGGCCCGTCGAATGCGAAGACCATTACCGACCACGTCGCCGTTCTGCGTTCGCATACTTGGCTGATGCTGGGGCACTGTGCGGGGCTGCGCAATTCGCAGAAGCTGGGCGATTACGTGCTTGCCCATGCCTATATGCGCGATGACAAGGTGCTGGATGATGCCGTGCCGCTGTGGGTGCCCATTCCGGCTTTGTCGGAAGTGCAGGTCGCGCTGGAAAAATCCGTATCGCAGATTTCGGGGCTCAAGGATTACGACCTCAAGAAAATCATGCGCACGGGCACCGTCGCCACCGTCAGCGACCGTAACTGGGAACTGTGGGAACAGAGCGTACCCGTGCTGCGCCTGAGCCAGTGCCGCGCCGTCGCGCTCGATATGGAATCCGCGACCATTGCCACCAACGGTTTTCGTTTTCGCGTGCCTTACGGCACACTTCTTTGCGTATCGGACAAGCCCCTGCACGGCCAGCTGAAGTTGCCCGGCATGGCCGACAGGTTCTACCGCGAACGTGTCGACCAGCATTTGAAAATCGGTATTGCCACCATGGAAAAAATCCGCGCCATGGGCGCCGGCCGTCTGCACAGCCGCAAGCTGCGCAGCTTTACCGAAGTTGCGTTCCAGTAACGGTTATTCTGGTCATGGATATTTAAGAGAACTTGCAGCGCCAGCGCTATTTATAAGCTTTGCGGCGCCAGCGTCTCAGTGCGGCGGCTAGCACATCGCGAATGCGAAAAAATCGGCGGGTTTTGAAATAGGTATCAAAATCTTTTTCGTCGGGCATGCTGTAGGGTCCGGACCTAATAAATTTCTTGATAACAGAATCGGATAGTGATTCCCTG
>CAZKBS010000009.1:0-64931 GCA_964551435.1 uncultured Micavibrio sp. | reverse complement strand
CTGTCTGCCTCGTCGCCGCTCTCGTATGGTGGATTTAATGAGTCTTGGCCCTAAAAAGCCCCTCTGCATTCGTAAAAAATTCTTGCGCGGCACCGCCCGCGAGCGGTCTGATTTCACCGCCCATCAATGCGGCAGGCTGACCGCTGCCGTCGATGATACGGCCCTCGGCGTAAATATTGCCCGCATGGCCGACCGTCAGTACCGCGCCGCTGCGATATGCCGGAAATACGGTATAAAGATCGCGCCCGATATCGTATCCCACAGGCAAAAACCGCGTATCAATGCGCACCGGATAGTACATATAGGGCGTTGCATCCGGCAGAACGGCGGGGCCGAAGGCATCGATACGCGCACGAAACGCATCTTTTTCATTCCGGCTTTGCGCAACCGACGCATTGATGCCAATCGCCCCCGTATCCAGCGTTTCATGCCGCCGCAGCATCACAAAACTGCCGCTGATAGGCCGCGAGACGGCCAGCAGGCCATCCGCATAGGCAAGCGCCGCACCTGCCAGCATCTGGCTGCGCTCTTCGCTGCGGCCATCCATGTCGCGGTAGATATCATGCCGCAGCGCCGCCTCCCCGCGGTAGCCGCGATAGGCGATACCGCCCATCGCCTGCGCCCCGCCGCCGTCCTGACGCAGCAGCGCCGCATAGGCTTGCGGCGCGCCGATATCCTGCGCCGGTCGATAATCCCAGCGCGCTTCCTGCGTCTGCGCAAACGTATCGCTGACCGCCTGAAAACTATGCGGCGAAGACGGTGGCGACCATGTCAGCGTGACGAAGGCGCCGATACCCTCCTGCCGCCGATGTTCGGCATTCAGCGATACGGTCAGGCCTTTTTGAAAACTGCGGCCTGCGGTAAATGTATATGACCAGTCATCTGCGCCGCTACCGCGCCCGAAGCGATAACGCCCGCCAATCCCTGCTGTCACGGCTTGGCCCATCATAAAATTATACCGTGCCGCCACCTCCGCTGCGGATGGATTGACGGGGTTCGGCTGCCCCAGCGCCGCAAAATCATCGCCGCGCCAGCGCAGCTGCGCCGAAAAATCGCGCCGCGCCGTAACATCCGCCAGACGGTATGACAGCTGCAAAGCTGCATCCGCCCCTGCGCTGCGGACGCGACTGCCCGCCGCATCCAGTCCGAATGTCCCGAGCGCTGTCGCTTTGAGCGCCGAGAGCCCCGCCTGCTGCACATCCGCATCGCCCTGCGCCTGTGCGCCCAGCGTGAGCGTTTCGCTGACGCCATAGCGGTGAAATCCGGAAAAAACGGGCGCACCCGCATCGTATTTAATATCGCGGTTCTCTTTATCGGCGCGAATGCCGGCGCTATAGGCATAGGCATGCAGCCCCTGTTTGAGCAGCTGGCGGTCACCCAGCAGCGGAAAGCGCTTGACCTCCACATTCCCCGTCGCATCGGTGATGACAAGCGATACGTCATTCGCCCCATCCGCCACCGGAAAATCGCTGATATCATAGCTGCCGGAGTCCAGACGCAGGCTGCGGATACGCTGGCCGTTGACAAGGATATCGACGCGCGATGGCGATTGAACCACAAAAGACGTATCGCCCGTCGGCGTCGTCACGCGGTAAGGCTGGAGCGTAAAGTTACGCGCAAGACTGACCCCCAGCATCGGCTGGAACGACTGGAAAGATGTTACCGGATACGACAGATCACCCGCCGCCGCACGCAGCATTTGCGCCGGAAAATCGTGCACAAGTCGGACATCGCCACGGCGGAAGGCGTCGGGGTCGTTTTCAAGATAATCCGCCTGCGCCTCCAGCACCGTGCCGCGCCAGTGAACGGCGCCATCGATATCAAGCCGCGCGGGCTGGCGGCCATTGCCTGCGGCATCGCTGCCCGATACGTATTCGACCCCGCCGCGCAGGTTCACATAGGCCGAAAGAGCTGCCGGCATGACCACGCTGTCATCGGGCGTCACTTGCGGCGATTTCACCGAAATTTCCATGCGCCGCAGCTGCGCGGGGTCCGGCGTCAGGCGCAAAACAGCATCGAAATCATCGTAAATGATGGCAAGCCCCGCAGGCGCAAAATCATCCGGCGGCAAAAAGCCGCCGCGGGATGTTATGGCCGTAAACTGTGCGGCGGCCGTTTCATTCATGCGGTTTTCCACCCACTGCGACAGGCCCTCTGCCTTGATACGGATATGCCCGTCCGGTGTTTGCACGGCATCGACGAAACCGGCAAGGCGGCCTTCCGTCACCACGGGAATTCGGGCGGCCGCCTCTTCGGCATGACAGGGCACGTTCAAAACGCACAGAAAATAAAGCGCGCAAAGCGCCCTGTAAAAAAAACTAGAACATGTCGTCATAGGCGAACTCGGCGCGCGCAATCGCCGCGCTTCGCGGCAAGGACGGCAATCCGGCAAGGGTAAACAGGCGCTGCGCGCCCGCATGGATATTTTGCCCCTCAAGCGGTTTTAATGCAGATTCCGGCAGCTCCATTTTATTGCCCGCCGCCAGCACCAGCGTCAGGCGCGGGCGGCGCAGGAGTGCATGCACATCGCCGTAGTTATGCAGCGTCAGGCGCAACCGGCCATCCGGCAGTATTTCCGCGGTTTCAGCGCGGATATCGCTTTTGACCTCCTGCGCGGGGCGGATATAAAGCGCCGCTTTGAAACGCAGCAAAAAGCGTACGGCCGCGCCGTCTGCCGCCGCGTCCTTCAAATCAACCGGCAGCTGCGCCGCGACAAGGCGGAAGGCTTTTTCCCGCGCAGGCGCATCACCCAGCCAGACGACACGCACCGCGCGGCTTTCGCGCGGCGGTACGACCAGCTGCGCCGGAAAAATGCTGAACAGGTTCTTTGCGGGTTGATTGGTTTCAACGCCATCGGCATCGACATCCCATGTCTCGGCATAAACCTCGACCGCGACGGCGCCGTTTGTGTTGTTTTCAAGCCGGAAGACCTGCACCGCACCGCCCTTTGCGGCGACAGAAGACGGAGACACCACAATCGCCGCCTTGAACGGTAATAGCCTCAGCGCGGCGGCGGGCGTTGCCAGCAATAGGACGAACACCAGCGCCGCGCCAAGGGCCGAAAGACGATAGAAACCGCGCATACCCCGCCCTACTTCGCCGCAATCGTGAACGTCAGGGTTTCGGCATAGGTAAAGCCCACCGTCGGTGTCAAGAGCGGCGCGGCACCGTAGGTGATGCGCACATCGCGGCTGAGATTGTTTTGCGGCGCGTTCGAATCCGTCACCAGCCCGCCGGCCGGTACCGGCACGCCATCGTAGGCGACGGTGAAGGGATGATTGTCGCCACTGACCGAATCAACGAACAGCCCCGTGTGGTCACCGGAATTGGTACCGACAAGGCTGACGGTATAGCCGTCCGGATCGTTACAGCTTTCGGTGACGGTGGCGATCAGGCGGTCGGTATCGCCTACGGAAATATCGGCGATATTGCTGGCCCCTGCTTCTGCTGTCACGACAATATCGCAGGCCAGCGGCACCGCACCGTTGACCGTGACCGTACCCACCTGCGCCGCTTGCGCCAGTACCACCGCACCGCCAAACACATATAAAAAAACCGCCGCCGCGAAAGTGTTTTTGAGAATCTGCTGCATGATATCCCCCGAAATCAACAAACCCCAGCCTACAACTAAAGATTGTATCATAAAATACTTAATAATTTCAATGACATACAAATGTATGCGGCACAAGCGCACCGCTTAACCAAAAATTTCATACTGGGTGTTAAAATTGAAGGAACTGGGATTGGGTGTGGAACGTAGGATACGACGAAGCCCAGTTATCGAACGGTTTTCACATTCGTACGCAAACATATAGGAGTCTAAAATGACTAAACGTGAACTACTGAGCGCCGCAACTGTCCTCATGCTGCTGGCTGGTACGCCGGTACTGGCGATGGCTGAAGAAGCTGCTCCCGCCGCTGAAGCTACCACCGAAGAAGCTGTTGCCCCCGCTGCTGATGATGCTGCGACCACCGCGACGGGCGAAGAAGCTCCGGCACAAGACGGCGCGACCGAAGAAGCACCTGCTGAATAATCAGCGGTCGGAAGAACTCCTTCCGCTTCTGCAAAAGCACCCGATGGCGACATCGGGTGCTTTTCTTTTTACTTCAATACCTTAAAATTAACGAGTGGGTTCAAGGCATTTTTTAGGATATTTCGGCTTCTTTTGCGCTCTATTTGAGTATAAATATCTTCTTATAGAATATATTTTTTGCTCAAAACGAAGATAATCGGCGGAAACCCCCATAGCCGAGGTTACAGATGCGCGCCCTTTTGAAAAACCAGACCGGTATCTGCGTCGATACCCTTCCCGCCCCCGCCGTCACCCGCGATGATGATGTCATCATCGACATCGCATTCGCCGGCCTGTGCCGCACCGATGTGTTAGCAGGCGAAGGACGCATGCCGGCGAAAGGGCCGCAACTGGTGCTCGGTCATGAATTTTCGGGCATCGTCTGCGCCACGGGTGATCGCGCCGCTGCGGATATCAAAAACGGTGCCCGCGTCACGGTGATGCCCGTACTACCCAACGGCAGCTGCCCGCTCTGCCGAGCGGGCCGTGGCGATAGCCCTGCATGGCTGGCGCAGGCGGTAGAGGATGAAAAATTCGATGTGGTTTTGTCACGCGACCGCAAAAGTGGCGGGCGCGGCGCTGTGCCGCTGGCCGTCCCCACGCTGGCGGCGCTCAGCGGGCACTTGCCGCCCCCGTCAAAGGCTGTGTAGAATTTCCCTCATGTAAAGGGGATTGAAATCATGGCCCATCAGCGCGGATTTTTTAAAAAGATTTTTGCTTTTGTAACAGCGCTGGCGCTGCTGGCTCCGCTGATGATGGGGGGCATGGCCAAGCTTGACCCGAAAGATCCGCTGGGCATCAGCGCACTAATCAGCCCGCCAACGCAAAAAGCGGCCCAGAAGGAAGCGGCCGAAACACAGCAGCCCCCCGTTATTACCGGCCTGCGCCGCACCCATATTCTCTATGGCGACCGCAGCGGCGGCGGGCATTTGTACGGACAGGGCAAACCCTGCAAATCCGAATTTCCCGCCGACTGGGATGCCGATAAAATCATCACCACCGTCGAGCGTGCCGCCGCCAACGACAACCTGCCATGGAAAGAACAGCAAAACGGCTATCACGTCGCTGACATCATGTCCGGCAATTTGCGCGTGCGGATTGTCGTCAACGAAAACAAAAGCGAGGTCGTGACAGCCTATCCGCTCAACACCCCGCGCAATCCTTGCCCGGCCAACGACAACAGCAGATATTAATCTTCGGATTTTTGGGTTGTTTCGTAAGGGTGCGTGCCGCCGCGATAATCACGCACGGTATAGCCGTTTCCTTCTGCGGCGGGCTCTATCCAGCGCGGCTCCACAGGTACTTTCCCATGGCCGCCCGGTATATCCAGCACATAGCGCGGGATAGCGACACCTGAAACGCGGCCCTGCAGGCTGCGCATGAGATTTTGTCCCTGTTCAATCGTCAGGCGGAAATGCGACGTCCCGGGGGCGAGGTCGGGATGATGCAGGTAATAAGGTTTTACTTTCATCGCGGTCAAGGTGCGGAACAGTTTTTCCAACACCTCGGGTTTATCGTTCACACCGCGCAGCAGCGCCGATTGCGACAACAGCGGAATACCGGCGGCAACCAATTTTTTGACGCAAGCCCGCACGGCACCCGTCAATTCCTGTGCGTGATTGGCGTGCAGGACGACATAAACCGCCTTATCGCTTTCAAGCGCGGCAATAACCTCATCTGTCATACGTGCAGGATCAGCCACGGGAACGCGGGTATGAAAGCGAATGACCTGTACATGCGGAATATCGTTCAGCGCCGCCATAATCCCCTGCAGGCGCCGCGCGGACAGCACGAAGGGATCGCCGCCCGTCAAAATCACTTCCCATACCTGCGGCGCGTTTTTGATGTAGTCGATAGCCGCGGCAAGTTCATCGGCGCTGAGCGCTTCGCTGCCTGGGCCGACTTTTTCGCGGCGGAAACAAAAACGGCAATAAACCGCGCAAACATGCACGGGCTTGAGCAGCACGCGGTCGGGATAGCGATGCACAATCCCTTTGACGGGGCTATGGGCATCATCGCCGATGGGGTCATCAAGCTCTTCGGGCGTGTTCACCAATTCATCCGCCGCCGGCAGGTATTGGCGCGCCACGGGATCTGCGGCCGTATCAGGGCTTTGCATGGCCGAGAGCACATGATCGGTTAGCGATACGGCATAGCGCTCCATCACCGCTGCGATGGCGGGGTCTTGGGCGGGATTTGCGATATCGGTTTTTTGCCGGTTTTTGACCTGCATGACGGCTCCTTATCCGGCATTATGTATAGAATATGCGAAGTTTTTTCAAAGGCTTTCAGCAAAATCTTTACATAACCTTATGGCTTTGATATATAAGCAGGCGCAAAAAACCGAGGAAATTCATGACCGCCGCCAAAAACAAGCCCGCTGCCAAAACCGTCAAAAAGAAAAACACCAAGGACGAGGAAGCCCCGACCGTCGGTGTGGTCAGCCTTGGCTGCCCCAAGGCGCTGGTGGATACCGAACGCATCCTGACGCAGCTGCGCAGCGAAGGCTATCAGCTGTCGCCGAATTACGAAGATGCGAATGTGGTGATTGTGAACACCTGCGGCTTCCTCGACAGTGCGAAGGAAGAGTCGCTGGAGGCGATTGGCGAGGCGATGGACGCCAACGGCAAAGTCATCGTCACCGGCTGCATGGGTGCGGAGCCGGAACAGATTACCAAGAAATATCCCAAAGTTCTCGCCGTCACCGGCCCGCAGCAATACGAAGAAGTCGTCGGCGCCGTGCACAAAGTCGCCCCCGCGCCGCATGACCCGTTTGTGGATCTGGTGCCGCCGCAGGGCATCAAGCTGACGCCGCGCCATTATGCCTATCTGAAAATTTCGGAAGGCTGCAACAACCGCTGTTCTTTCTGCATCATTCCGTCGTTGCGCGGTGACCTTGTTTCACGCCCCATCATTCAGGTGCTGGCGGAGGCCGAACGTCTGGTCAAAGCCGGCGTCAAGGAACTGCTGGTGATTTCGCAAGATACGTCGGCCTATGGCATCGATAACCGCTATCAGGCTTACCCGTATAAAAACCGCACCGTGCGCACAAAATTTATCGACCTCTGCCGTGAACTCGGCGATATGGGCGTATGGACGCGCTTGCACTACGTCTATCCCTATCCGCATGTGGACGAAGTTTTCCCGCTGATGAACGAGGGGAAAATCCTGCCCTATATCGATATCCCGTTCCAGCACGCATCGCCCGCCGTTCTTAAAAACATGCGCCGCCCCGCGCATCAGGAAAAGACGCTGGACCGCATTCACAGTTGGCGCAAGGCCTGCCCCGATCTCGCGATCCGCTCCACCTTCATCGTCGGCTTCCCCGGCGAGACGGATGCCGATTTCGAATTCCTGCTGGAGTGGATGCAGGAAGCGCAGCTCGACCGTGTCGGCTGTTTCAAGTACGAACCCGTATCGGGCGCGAAAGCGAACGAGCTGGAAGGCGCCGTGCCGCCCGAAGTGCAGGAAGAACGCTGGCACCGCTTCATGGCCCTGCAGCAGGGCATCAGCGCGGAGCGCCTCGCCAAAAAAGTCGGCAAAACCATCGATGTCATCATCGATGAAACCGGCAAAGGCGGCGCAACAGGCCGATCCAGCGCCGATGCGCCGGAAATCGACGGCGTGGTGCGCGTATCCGGCACGGGCATGAACCCGGGCGATATCGTGAAGGTGAAAATCACGGCGTCGGACGAATACGACCTCGAAGGCGAATTGGTCGCCGCCTAAATCATCTGTTTATTGCGGTGGACGCCGCAACTTTGCCGGTTTGGCCAGCCTCTGCGGAAACACGTCCTGTTCACGGCGCGTGCCGCCGCGCGCGCGGTGCTGTTCGAAGGCCTTGCGAAGGGCGGGCAGGTTTTCAATGCGCGTGAAGCTTTCGCGGTAAAGCGCCTCGACGGGCTGGCCCGGCGCTTTGCGCACCAGTGAAATACGCTCGAGCGTGCGGAAATTGAAAATCTCCTCAAGCACGCGGTCGCCGAGAGGGCTTTGGTGAATCACTTCGTCGGGGTCTTGCGACAGCATATTGATAGCATCTGCGGCGCCGCGCGTTTTGGCGAAGCTCAGGGCATCGGCGCCTTCTTTGTTGCGCAGACTGCGGTCTGCCCCCGCATCCAGCAATACCGCCAGCGCTTTCATATTCGCATTGAACGCAGCGACCATGAGCGCGGTGGAGCCTTTGCTATTGCGGGCATTGATATCGGCCCCGGCACTCAAAAGGCGGCGGATACATTCGGCGTGATTTCCGGCAGCGGCGATAAAAATCGCGGGGGCTTCGCCCGCGCCGGCATCGGCATTGGCGCCCTGACGCAGCAGCATTGTCACCATTTCCGCGCGGCCTTGGCCGGCGGCTTTGAGCAAAGCCTTATCGAGTGCGTCTTGGGAAATACGCGTCATGTGTCCTGCTTGAGTTGATGGCACCCGTATATAAAGAGGCCGCCGGTGCGAGTCAACCGGCGGCCTCTTGATGTGCTATCTCTTGCCTGAAATTACTTGTTTTTCAGGAGATCGCGGATTTCTTCCAGCAGCTGTTCGTTGCGCGGGGGCTTCGGCGGTTCGGCCGCGGCCTTTTCTTCTTCTTTCTTTTTCAAGTTGTTAATCGGTTTGACAATAAAAAAGAAAATCGCAAAAGCGACCAGCAGGAAGCTGAACATGGCATTGGCGAACATGCCGACATTCCAGGTCACAACGCCCGCCGCCTTGGCTTCGGCAATGGTCTTGAAGCTCTGGTCGGTAAAAGACAGGGGGATGAAATAGTTGCTGAAATCGACCTTGCCGACGATCAGGCCCAAAGGCGGCATGATGATATCATCCACCAGCGAGGAGACGATTTTGCCAAAAGCCGCGCCGATAATCACACCGACCGCGAGGTCGATGACGTTGCCGCGCATAATGAATTTTTTAAAGTCCTGAAGCATGTCTGTGGTCTCCCAGCGTCATAAAAAATAGAAGGATTCTCCCCCGGCCGAATCCCTTGGACGGCGGCGGGGAAAGGATTTTTGCATGCTAGTGCCTTGACCTGCAAAGTAAATCTAAAACCATGAAATGATTGAAAATTTTTACGGGCTTTATTTTCCGGAAAAAAATTTGCATAAAGAAAATACGGGTGCTATAGTGCCTCCGGTTCACAATAAATATCTATTCCAAGGATTGCAGGCACGATGGCTGACCAACCCCCATCGACGACACCCTTCCAACTGCCGGATGACGTGCACGTCCTCGCGCATTTGCGCGACCAGCTGGGCGATTACCTCTCGACGCTGGAGCGCAATACGGATTCCATCCGCGACTGGCTGTCGGAACAGCAAAATAATATTATT
The DNA here is from genome assembly GCA_964551435.1 of uncultured Micavibrio sp. GTDB lineage: Bacteria > Pseudomonadota > Alphaproteobacteria > Micavibrionales > UBA2020 > UBA2020. The sequence continues at coordinate 55,537 of CAZKBS010000009.1, read as the reverse complement.
GTCGGCCATCACCGTCTTGTGCGCGCCATTGAAATGGACCGCGACGAGAAAAAAGCCCTCGACGTTCTCAAAAACCTTGGCGATACCGCCGGTTTTATCCTGAACCTACAAGATTTCGGCGCCCTGGCGCGTGCGCGTTTTGGTGAAAATTCCGCGCTTGAAAAAGCGCTGGCGGCCGTGCCCCGCGGCGTGCCCGCCGACATTCTTGAAGACCTGCCCGCCGTGCGCGTACCCAAACCCAACGACACGGTCGAGGCGATCGGCCTGCAAACCCGTATCGATATCCCGCCCCTGCCGGATGAAGGACAGAAAAAAGGCTTCTGGTCGTCGCTGGGCGGCATGTTCAAGGGCCAAGACCCAGAAGAAGAAGCCCGCCGCAAGGAAGAAGCCGTCAAGCGTCACTGGCACCAGCTGCGCGGCGAGCTGATTAGTCTGCAAAGCGACCGTCATTACTACATCGACAGCTTCATGGACTGGATTGGCGAAAATCTGGAACCGGAAGACCCCGCAGCCCCTACGGCCAGCCTGATGCAGCAATACGAAAGCCCGCAGTACGTCATCAATCTGGCCCAGCGCGACTATGACGAGGTTAATACCGAACGCACCCGCCGCCTGAATGCGCAGGCGCTTGAATATTCCAGCCTTGCCCACAAACTGGATACGCAGGACATCAAGGGTTTCATCGCCCAGATGCCCGCCCTGTTCCCGCGCCACGAAACGCCGGAAAGCAAGCGCAGCAAGGAACTGCTGTTGACCGATTTCGGCGTGGCTAGCTTTGCAGAACTCGCGCTCACCCATGTCAAAAAAGACGCGGACCGCATCGCGCTCTTGTCTGCCGCGCTCAGCTATGAACCCGGCTTTAAAATTGCCGGACTGCAATCGGGTGCACAAATCTTCGAGCGCGTGCTGGGCGAAGTGCTGAAGCCCGAGCCGCTGAACCCCGAAGCGCTCGAGATAACGCTCAAAAAACTGCGCGGGCGCGAAGATGGCACGAGCCTGCTGCCCCTCGCCAATACCACGCAAACGCCGTTTTACCGCATCGCCGCACGTTTTGACGGCGATCATGCGCGCATCGGCCAGGCGAGCGAGAAAATCCTGACCGGCCTTGGCATGCAGGACGCCGTCGTCAGCAAACATGTTGCCGCTTTCGCCGCCGCTGCCGACAACGGCGATGCGCAGGCCATGTTGAATACGCTGCGCGATATCAGCGCGCGCCGCACCGGCCATGCCTTCATGGCGCTCTGGGCGCTGACCTATCCGCAGGAATCGATTATCGAGAAGCTGCCGGCCACGGGCGCGGCACCGAAAATGCTGTCCCTTCTGACGACGGCCGCCATCGAAGCCGGCGTGCATGACGAATGGAATGTAGGCGGCAGCGCCATCAAATCTACGGCTCCGGCACGCAGCGAATATGGTGCGGTTATCCGCTTTATTGACGAACATATCATGCCCAGCCTCTCGAGCCCCGAACAGTTTGATATTCAGGCGGCGCGCCTTGTGCTCGCAACGGCTTTCCTCAATGGCGGCCTCGACGCCCTGCGCCCGCAGTTGACGGCGCCCGGCGGCTGGCTGGAACAGATTGCTGCGTCGGACAGTCTCAAGGACAAAGACAAGCTTGCCTGGCTGGCCGCACTGGTCGAGCCTTATAATAGCGACATCGTACGCGCCAATATCCTTCACGCGGCGGCGGATCAGGCCGAAGACAAACAGGCCGCCCGCATGCTGTCTGCGATTGAATCTGTGTTTATCACCGAAAATGTGCGCCTCGATTCAGAGCGCATGCTGACAAACCTCGGCCGTATCGCCAATATCTGGTACAACCCCGAGCCGAAAACACTGCGCTTCACCATCAGCGGCGTCGGCCAGCTTTTGCAGGAAAACGTCAGCCAGCACATGGCCGACGAAACGCTGGCACTGCTTCAGCGCAAAGGCGGATTCGAGGCCGAATACGATGGCCTGATCAACGCGGCGAATATCGACCGCATCGTGACCAGCCAAAGCGGTACCAAAATCGGCTGGCACCGCCATACCGCCGATTTTAACGGCACCGAAGCGCAAGCTGCCGCGCTGCACCGCCGCGCCGATTTCATGCATGAGGACGACCCAAAAACAGGCGAGACCTTCAGCATCAATCAAAAATCCATTTTGCTGCTGCAGCCGCTTGAAGACGGCACCCATTTGCTGATCGACCGCTACGGCGCGGCGCATGTGCTGGAGGGGAATATCCGCCTCGAAGCGCAGCCGCCGCTGCTGGATCTGGGGGGCGTATGGTTTAACCCGTACGCGGCGTCCATCATTTCGCTCAGCAGCGACAAAAAATCGCTGGAATTCCGCGCCGAAAGCCGCGAATTCGACGACTTCCTTGAAGTCGCCGCCGGTGAAGACGACAACGGCAAGCCGCAAGAAGCAAAATACCTTTATACCGTCGCCCTGCCCAGCAGCGCAGCAGGCAACGCCATCGCGGATGTGATCGCAAACGATACGGGATTTGCAGCGCCTGTCGGCGGCGCGGACACGCTGGTGCTGAACATGCGCGCGCTTGGCTATCTGAAATACGAAGATGACGTCAAAGGCGACGCCGGTTTCTACTGCCATAAATACGGCCCGACGCGCAAACCCGGATTTGTGCATCCCGAAGACGCAGAATTCGCGGAGGCGCTGTATAAAGGGCTCAAAACCGCGCCCGATGTGATTAACGTCGGCAAGCACTTCGCGCACAAGAGCATGATCGAAGACGCCTATTTCAACGCCGAAAACAACACCTTCTATATGGTTATCGGTCAGGAAGTGCATAGCACCCCGGCAAAGCCCGAAGAGGCCTATGCGGCGCTGAAAAAACTTTCCGGCGAAAAAGGTTTCGAGGTTGTCGGCACGAACCTTGTCGATAATCCTGTCAAAGGCGGCATCGGGCAAGAAGAAGTACCCGCCGATGTCATCAACCTGTCGCGCGCATCGCTGATTGCCTATAGCGCCGCGCAAGACCATACCTACATCCATACGGATCAGGATAAATATCACATCAATCTCAACCGCAGCTGGGCGCAGGATCTTTTCAGGCGACTTGAAAAAGAAGGCCGCGCATCGGCGCTGAAAAATGCGCAAAAAATTCAGGGCGTCGCCGATTTTGAAAGCGTCTTGTCTTTGGCATCGTCATTTGATGTCGTCGCAAAGCCCGCGCTGGGCAGCGATGCGCCCGCTTATCTGCTGGCGCAGGCGATGGGCGAGGGCAAAGAAGTCCGCCGCATCGGCACCATCGACAAGGACTTCAGCGTTGCGAGCGCCGCCGTCAACAGCGGCCAGAAAATCAAATATCCGCGCCAGCGACAACCACAAGCCGCCGCGAACACGGAGACGCCGGCAAGCCGCCTGAGCGGGTCCAAATACCGCCCCGGCTTCTAAAGACAGCGCATAAAAAACGCCCGCAGATGTTGCGGGCGTTTTTTGTTTTATCTTGATAGGCGATCAATAACCTTTGTTATCGCGCGCGGCACCCGTCAGGGCATCGCCCGCCGCTTTGGTATCACGGCCAAGGCCCTCTATCGTGTTGCACGCGCTGAGCGGCGCGACAAGAACAGCCGCCAAAGCCAGAACCTGAATCCATTTTTTCATTTTTTTCACGGCAAGGTACTCCGTTGTTTTGGGATTATTTTTCAAGATGATAGCAATAATTCCAGCAGAAAGGCAAGCCCCTGCCCCGTGCTTACGGCGCCTCCGGCTGCGGCATCGCAGGCAATTGCAGCTCTTCGCGCACTTCGGGCGGCATATCCGGAACATCGGGCGCATCCCCCGCGTCAGGCACAGGCCCACCTTGCGGCGGCATATCCGCGTTTTTCGCCCCGTGCGGGGGCGGCGGCGGGCGGCGGCCTTCGGGCCGACGCGGACGGTCTTCCCCGCCGCGGCCAAAGCCGCGGCGCGCGGGCATCATTTCACGCAAAAGCTTGCGGCCTTCGGGGGACAGCTGTTCCAACGTCTGGATACGCGCCGCCGTCATTTCCTGCAAAATGCGGGATTTAATCGCCGCCTCTGCCGCGATGGCATCGTCCAATATGGCTTCATCCACCGGCTCGGCTTCCATCGCGGCGGCAACGGCTGCACGCGCCTTGTCCAGATCCGCGCGCAGTTCGTTGAACAGCGGATCGTATTTCTGTTTGACCGTCAGCATGATCTCGCGGTCGGCGTCATTCAGTGCCGCATGCAGTTGCTGTTCACGCTTCTGCCATTCGGCGCGGCGGCTGTCGCGGTTGTCGGCACTGCGAGAAGCCTCTTTTCCCCCGGGGGCCGCCGCAGGCGTGACGGCATCGCCAATCATCAATCCGGCCAGAAAGAAGTTTACCGACAGCGATAAAAACAGCGCGGCGGCCAGCACGATGGTCAGTTTTTGCTGTTTCATTTAGAAAATTCTCCCGTCATAAAGCGCGCTGTCATCCGCCAAAATCTGTTCGGTTTGATAATAAACCGGATTCATCAGATGCTCCTGCTTTACCGCAGGCTGCATGCCCACGATAAAACCAAAAACCGCCGCCGCAAGCAAGCCGCCAGAAGGGGCGAAAATATACGCCGGACGCCAGCGGAAAAAACCGCCTTCAGATGCCCGCTTCCCCGCAGACGTTGCCGCGGACGGTATATCATCTACAGCCGCCAGAATACGCGCTTCGAGCACATCCAGCTTTGCCTGCGCGGGGGCATAACCGCGCAGCGTTTGTTCGAGCGCCAGCGCGGCATCGAAATCGGCGCGGGCGGCGCCATCGTGCTGCGTCAACGTCAGCGCGTCTTTCATCTTGTCCTGCGGCCAGCGCGACAAATCGGCACTATATATGTCCAGCAGTTCATTCATCTCTTCGCGTGTCATCATGGCTTATCCCCCGATGCTTTGTTCGCTGCCGTCCCGCTCGCCCTGCAAAAGGTCGCGCAGGGTTTTGCGGGCCCGCACCAGCAGGGACTCCAGCGCCTTGACGCTGATACCCAGCATGTCCGCGGCTTCGCGGTTTGAAAAATCTTCGTAAAAGCACAAAACGAAAGCGGCGCGCTGACGCTCCGGCAGTTCGGCAAGCGCAGCCTGCACGCGCGCGGATTGTTCGCGCCGCTGCATCTGGCGTTCGGCGTCGGGTGTGCTATCGGCTTGTTCGGGCACGTCATCGATATTGCCGAAAGTCTTTTTTCGCTTCTCGTCAATGCAGAGGTTAAGCACGATGCGGTAAAGCCAGGTTGAAAATTTGGCGCCCGCCTCGTCCGGGTCTTGCCAGCGGTCAGCGTGTTTCCAGACGCGGATGAAGGCGTCCTGCGCCACATCCTCTGCGGCGGCCGTGCTACCGAGCAAGCGCGCGGCCAGACGAACGGTGCGGCCCAGATGGCGCTGCATAAGCGCCTGCAGGGCACGCTGGTCGCCAGCGGCGATACGGGACATGAGCTGGGCGTCATCACGGGCCTCGTCCATGCTTTGGGTTATGTTCAAAGGCTCCTGCATCCGCCTGTCCGAAGGTCTGAGCTGCAACACTGATATGCCCCCTGGGGTTTTGCGGCGTTCGGGCCTATACCATTTTTGGCACGAAGCCCCCCGTAAAATCCTGCGCGGGCGCTGGTTTTTATGTATGATATAGGCACGTTTTTTTAAACCTTTTTCGCGCATGGTTTGTTCCGTAGCCTCGTGACATAGGGGAAGGCGCACAACAACCGCCAAAAGAATTTCTATATAAATCAAAGGAGTAATAAATATGTTCTTCAAAGCCCCCCTGATGATTGCTTCGCTGCCCGCGCTGGCGCTGACCTTCGGCCTTGCTTTTTCGTCCGTTGCAGCCGCGGAAGACACCGCACCGCAGGAACAGGCCAAGAGCGCCGAAAAAGCCGAAGATGCTGCTTCCGGCGGCGACAAGAACTGGAAAAAAGAGCGCCGCGCCAAAGGTGAAAAAAGCGTCAAAGGCGGCCGCGGCTTCGCCATCCCGAGCGAGGAGGAACTCTCCAAACTCGAAGGCATGAACGCCGAACAGCGTCAGGCTTATATGGATGAGAAACGCAAATCGTGGGAGGCCATGAGCGATGCGGACAAACAGGCTGCCCGTGAAAAAGCCCGCGCATCGTATGACGCCCTCAGCGACGAGCAAAAAGCCGCACTGAAAGAGCGCCATAAAAAGCTGCGTGAACAGTGGCATCAGGAACAAAAAGCCAAATTTGAAAGCATGAGCCCAGAAGAGCAGGAAGCCTTCAAAAAGAAAATGCGCGAGCGCGTTGAAAAGCGCGGCGGCAAATGGGGCGACTATAAAGGCAAAGATGGCGAGTTCAAAAAGCGCGGCGAATTCCGCAAAGGCGGAAAAGCGGAAGGCAGCAGCACAGATGCCGCCCCCGCCAAAACCGAAGAAGCGATGCCCGCTGCCGAATAATACCCCTACTGATTGATACACCAAAGCCGCAAGCATTTTTATTGCTTGCGGCTTTTGGTTTTATTTATAATCGCGCCATGACACGCACAAGCACAAAAATCACATTTCCTAACGGACGCGGACAGATGCTGTCGGGCATTCTGGACGCGCCCGCAGACGCGCCACTGTTCTATGGCATTTTCGGCCCCTGTTTCACCTGCCCCAAGGAAACCCATGCGGCGGCCAAAGTCTGCCGCGCCCTGGCAGAAGACGGCGTCGCCATGCTGCGTTTCGATGTCACGGGCGTCGGCGGCAGCGAAGGAAAGGCCGTCGATACCAATTTCACCACCCGCCTTGGCGATATGCGCGCCGCCTATGATTTTCTGGCCGCAGAATACGCCGCACCGAAAATACTCATCGGCCACAGCATCAGCGGCACGGCGGCATTATCCGCCGTTCAGCAGATGCCTGCGGTTGGGTTGGTTGCCACCATCGGCTCTCCCGCCGACCCGGCAGCGATTATCGCCAAATTCCGCCGTAACGGCGATATCGAGGAAACGGCAGCAGGTGCGACCATCAATGTGCTCGGCACGCCGCACCATTTCGGCGCACATTTTGTGCCCGATATGCTGTCGCAGCGCGTCGCCGAAGATACGGCGGCACTCACGCAAAAACTGATGGTGTTCCACGCCCCGCATGACCGCATCGTCAGCTACGACAATGCAGAAACCATCGTGGCGCGGGCGGCAAAAAAGGCGGAGGCGGAACTGATCCGCCTTGATGACGACGCCACGCATTTATTCGAAAACCGCGCCGATGACGCGCTTCTGGTCGTCGAAACCATCATGCTCTGGTGCCGGCAGCATCTGATTTAACCAAAATATTCGCCGGTTTAGCGCGGCGGCTTGGGCGGTTTTGGCGGCTGCTTGCGGTTATCGTTCGGCGGCGGGCGGTGCGCGCCGGACTGCGCATCGATCATCGCGTCACGGAAAATGCGGCCAAGGCCAGTGACGACCGGTTCGCTTTGCAAGACGCGGGTGGACATCGCCTTCACGTTTTCCGCCATGGCGCGCAAAGCCTCCGGCGTTTTGGTTTGCGGCAGCTGAGGCGGCGCATAATGACCGATACGCTGGATGTAGAGTTTGCAAATTTCCAGCACCGCGGGCGATTGCGTTTCGGCGCCAATGCGCGCCGCAGATTCGATCAAGGTCATCACGCGATCACCTTCCGGCAATTTTTTCGAAGCCATCGCCATCACCAGCGGTTTGAACGCCTGGCCGATATTGCTTTCGGCATCGGTGGACAAATGCGTTTGTTCGGCAATTTTAACAGCAAGATCGCGCGCCTGCTGCGGCGTCAGATTTTGCAGCTGGCCCTGTTTGTTAAGGTCAATCACCTGCTGTACGGCGCGTGACGTCCAGTGCGTGACGTCCATTTTATGCACCGCGTTCATGTTACGCAGATCGCGCACATATTCGGGGAATGTGCTCTGGCTGCCGTAACGCTGATAGTGGCGTATCATCGCATAGGCATCGGCCTCGCATTCGGCTTTGTTGCCGAAGCTGCTGGTTTTCATGCTTTGTTTGTTGATTTTGAGCATGGTCACCGCATGGCCAAGTTCATGGTCAAGCACGTAGCGCTGCCACATTTCGGTATTGTTATATTCCGCAGCCATCGTCGGAAAACGGCTGTTGGGCTGGTGGTCGCCTGCCACGAAAATGGACTTCAGCAGCGTCGCGCTGAACTGGTCGCCCGCCGGAATAACGATGCGTCCGTAAATCACGCTTTCGGCTTTCTGGTTGAACATGGATTCAGAAATATTCACGCTCATCGGCAGCTTGCCTTCGAACCCGCCCAGCGCCATTGATTTCGCCATGGAGGTTTTTGCTTCCGGATGGCGCTGCTGGAGCGCGGCGATCTGCGGCGCGATGCTATCGACGGCGTCGCGGCCGCGCGCATGCGCCTGATGGTTGAGGATGAATACATCGTTCTGATGTTCGGGGAATTCCGTATAGAATTCGGCAATCGCCGCGGCAAGGTTGAGCGGCGGGCCGCCGGCATCGTCTTCGGGCGTGCGGGGTATGCGCAAATCCATCGCGGGGTAACTCCTGATTCTTTTTTGCAAGAATTAGATATTAGGAAAAGAGTCCGCGCATGACCAGCCGCTATCGCACAAAAAATGCGTCCGATGCGGCATAATTATTACGATAATTATCTGATTATGTATATTTACGTGAGCTTCGCCAGTACTTCGCGGAAACGGGCGCGGCTTTGCTCCTCGCGTTTGTGATGGCCGTTTTGCACCACCCAGCGCCCGCCGGCCATGACGTCTTTGACGGGGTTGCGGCTGGCCGCAAAAATCGCGGTATCAAGAATATGATCGCGCAGCTTGCCCGTCATCACGCCCATGTCAGGGTCAAGCACGACGAAATCGGCGCGGTGGCCGATTTCAATGCGCCCGCATTTACGGCCCAGCGCCTGCGCCCCGCCCTGCGTCGCCTTTTCAAACAGCATCGCGCCGACGGACGGCAATTCATGGTCTTTGATAATCGTGCGTTCGCGGCGCAAAAGCCGCTGCACGTACTCGAGCCAGCGCAACTCTTCGACCATATTCACGCTGATATGACTGTCGGAGCCGATCGCGAAGCGTCCGCCTGCCTGAAAATAATCCACCAGCGGAAAAACGCCGTCGCCTAAATTCGCTTCGGTGGTCGGGCACAAACCCGCCACAACGCCAGATGCCGCCAGTGCCGCGGTTTCTTCCGCCGTCATATGCGTGCAGTGGATAAAGCACCATTTTTCATCCGGCGCGGCATTTTCAAGCAACCATTCGACAGGCCGTTTGCCTGCCCATTCAAGGCAGCCCTCCACCTCCGCCGTTTGTTCGGCGGCGTGGATATGAATGGGCGCATCCGGCAGCAGTTTTCGCACCGCCGCCGTGCCTTCGCGCAGCATCGCGGGCGATACCGCACGCAGGGAGTGATGGGCGAAACCGATGGTGACCTGCGGCACGCCGCCGAATTCGCCATACAGATTTTCGACAATCCGCATCACGCCGCCCACATCGCTAATAAAACGCTTTTGCCCCTCGGCAGGGGGTTTTTCGCCAAAGCCGCCATGCGCATACAGCACAGGCATATGCGTGATACCGATACCGGTTTCAAGCGCCGCGCGGATCATCTGGCGCGACATCGCGGCGGGGTCGGCATAGGGCTTTCCAGCGGCATCGTGGTGGATATAGTGAAATTCACCCACGGTGGTATATCCGGCCTTCAGCATCTCGATATAGACATGGGCGGCCAGCGCCTCCATATCCTCCGGCGTCAGGAAGGCGAGGAAGCGGTACATGGTTTCGCGCCAGCTCCAGAAGTTATCTTTCTTGCCGCTCGCACGCTCCGTCAGGCCTGCCATCGCCCGCTGGAAAGCATGGGAATGCACGTTCGGCATCCCCGGCACCAGCGGCCCCGCCACAATATCCACATCACCACCCGAAGGCGCGGCCGATTTGAAACTGTCCACGCCGACAATCCAGCCGTCCTTGTCACATTCGATAAGGACGTTATCGGCCCAGCCATCGGGCAACAGCGCTTGCGGGGCGAAAATCGTGGTCATGCGGGTATTCCATGTTCCTTGGCCAAAAAATCTTTTATAAATGTATATCCGACCCCACAAAAGGCCAAGCCATGTTTGATACGCTCTGGAAAAACCTGCACATCGCCACCATGGCGGATACCGGATACGGGATTATCAATAACGCTGCCGTCGGCATCAAGGATGGCCGCGTCACTTGGCTGGGCCCCGTGGAAGAACTGGCGCTGCCGCATGAAAACCTGTCCGAATACGTGCTGGACGGCGAAGGCAAATGGGCCACGCCCGGGCTAATCGACTGCCATACCCATCTGGCCTATGCCGGCAGCCGCGCGCATGAATTTGAACAGCGCCTGCAGGGCGTTTCCTACGAAGATATCGCCCGTGCGGGCGGCGGCATTGCCTCGACGGTCAAGAGCGTGCGGGACACATCCGAGGATAAAATCTTTGATCAGACGCTCTTTCGACTGCTGACGCTGTTCCGGCAGGGGGTGACGTCCTTTGAAATCAAATCCGGCTACGGCCTCGACCTCGACAGCGAGCGTAAATTGCTGCGCGTGGCCACGCGCCTGCGCGATGATTACGGCTTTCGCGTACAGCGCACATTTCTGGGGGCGCACGCACTGCCGCCGGAATATAAAGACCGCGCGGATGATTATATTGATCTTGTGTGCGAAACCATGCTGCCCGCCCTCGCGGCCGAAGGGCTGGTCGATGCCGTCGATGCCTTTTGTGAACATATCGCCTTTTCCACCGGACAGGTACAGCGCGTTTTCGATGCCGCGCGCCTTCTGAGCCTGCCCGTCAAATTGCACGCGGAACAGCTTTCGAACCTGCATGGCACACGGCTGGCCGCGCAGTATCAGGCGCTGTCTGCCGACCATCTGGAATATCTGGACGAGGATGGCGTGAAAGCAATGAAAGCCGCGGGCACCGTCGCCGTACTGCTGCCGGGCGCGTTTTATTTTCTGCGCGAAAAGCAGTTGCCGCCTGTGGACTTGCTGCGCGCGCATGGCGTGCCCATGGCGATTGCAACCGACCATAACCCTGGCACATCGCCGTGCCTGTCGTTGCCGTTGATGCTGAATATGGCCTGCACGCTGTTCCGCCTGACACCCGAAGAGGCGCTGGCTGGGGCGACCCGCCACGCTGCGCGCGCCCTTGGCTGGCAAGATCATCTGGGCACGCTGGAAGTGGGCAAGGTTGCCGATTTCGTTTTGTGGGATATCACGCATCCGCGCGATTTGTGCTATGTTTTCGGCAATAATCCTGCCATGGGCGTCGTTAAAGACGGCGAATGGCACGGATTTGCGGGCTAAGCTTGATTGCCGTAGCGGCCCTTGCCCCAATCGAGCAGCGATTGCAAAACCGACGTCAAAACCGGCTTCAGCCTGTCCGCCTTCTCTTCGCGGTAATGATAAGGCGCGCCGCTATCCATGTATAAATCCCAGATGAGCTCCATCTGGATGGCATGGATATTGTCAGCAGGGCGGCCATAGCCGCGCGTGATATACCCGCCGACAAAGCGTTTGTTCAGCACCGCCGAATAGCCGCCCGATGACGCCGCCGCCAGAGCCGCCTGCGACATATCTGCATCGCAGCTGGTATCATGCGCCGTGCCGAGGTTCAAATCCCACAGCCGCCCGTCGAACAGCCGCGGCACTTCGGCGCGGATGGAATGGGCGTCGTATAAAATCGCATAGCCGTATTCGGATTTGAGGCGCGCAAGCTCCGCCGCCAGCGTTTCGTGATAGGGGAGCCAATAGGCGGCAATCCGGTTCAGCTTCTCGATACCGTCCGGCGCTTCGCCTTCGGCATAGATATCCTCGCCATCAAAGGTTTGCAGCGGGCAGAGCCCCGTTTTAACCTGTCCCGGATACAAATCCGTATCTTCCTGCGCGCGGTTCAAATCGACGACATAGCGCGAATGGGTGGACATCAGAACGCCCGCCCCCATATCCACCGCAAAATCATACAAACGGTCAAGATGCCAGTCAGTATCCGGCAGCGCGCGCCCCGTATCATTCAGCCGCGCGCGGATATCGGGGGGCAGATAGGTGCCCATATGCGGAATACTGACCAGTAGCGGCGTGCGGCCCTGTATCAAGCGGCGAACCTGCATGAAACACCCCCGTTACAGCGCGAAAGACGGCAGTGTTTTACGGCCGAGGAAGGGCAGGAACGTCCCTGCCTCCACAATCCGCGTGGCGATGCGGATATCGGGCGCGAAATAATGATCTTCGCTGTAATGGCTCACCTGCGCGCGCAGAATATGCATCACATCCTGCAGCGGCTTGGAGGTTTGCAGCGGCAGATGAAAATCAATCCCCTGCGCCGCAGCCAGAAGCTCTATGCCCACGATATTGGCGGTATTGGTCGCCATGTCGTTCAAACGGCGCGCGCCATGCGTGGCCATGCTGACATGGTCTTCCTGATTGGCAGACGTCGGAATACTGTCCACACAGGCCGGATGCGCCAAAAGCTTGTTTTCGGAGGCCAGCGCCGCCGCCGTCACATGCGCAATCATAAAGCCTGAATTGACGCCTGCATCGCGGACCAGAAACGGCGGCAGGCCGCTCATGCGGCTGTCAATCAGCATGGCAATGCGGCGCTCGCTCATATTGCCGATTTCGGCAACAGCGAGGGCGAGACTGTCGGCCGCCATTGCGATAGGCTCCGCATGGAAATTGCCGCCCGATTTGACCTCCCCCGTTTCAAGGAAAATCAGCGGATTATCTGTCACGCCATTCGCTTCACTCAAAAACACATCGGCGGCGAAGCGGATATGGTCCAGACACGCACCCATCACCTGCGGCATGCAGCGGATGCAGTAAGGATCCTGCACCTTCGGGTCATCGGGGGTGTCGTGCGATTTGCGAATGGCGCTGCCCTTGAGCAGATTAACGTAGACTTTGGCGACGTCAATCTGGCCTTTCTGGCGGCGCACCCGCTGGATGTCGGGATCAAATGGAGTGGTGGAGCCTTTGGCGGCATCGACCGTCAATGCACCCGCGACAACCGCACCCGCGAAGCAATCTTCGGCACGGAAAAGCCCACGCAGCGCCAGCGCCGTCGAAACCTGCGTGCCGTTGATCAAGGCAAGGCCCTCCTTGGGCGCCAGCTGCAAAGGCTTCAACCCCTGCTTTTTCATTTCGTTACGCGCATCCTTGAGGATACCGCCCACACGCACCTGCCCCGCGCCAATCAGCGGCAGCGACAGATGCGCGAGCGGCGCCAGATCACCTGATGCGCCGACCGAGCCCTTTTCGGGAATGCAGGGGTAAATCTCGCGGTTGTAAAGCTCTATCAGGAAATCAATCACCTCGCGGCGTACGCCGGAATACCCTTGCGCCAGCGCATTGATTTTCAGCAGTAGAATAAGCCGCACGATATCATCATCAAGAAAACGCCCCACACCCGTCGCATGCGACAGGATAAGGTTGCGCTGCAGAGTTTCGAAATCCTCGGGCGCGATGCGCACCTTGGCCAGTGCGCCGAAACCTGTATTGATACTGTAAACCGTCTGCCCGTCATCGATAATATTCTGAATATGACGCTGCGACAGGTCGATGTTTTTATACGCCGCGGGGCTCAGCGCGATGGGAACGTGATGCTTGGCCACCATACGCAGAATAGGCAGGCTCAGCTCACCCGGCTGGATCACAATCTTTTTCATTTTAAGTTTCCTTTCGCACCGCTAATCATGGGCAGGTGCAGGCCTTTTTCACGCGCGCAATCAATCGCAATATCATATCCTGCATCGGCATGGCGCATCACGCCGGTACCGGGGTCGTTGGTCAGCACGTTTTTAAGGCGGCGGGCCGCATCATCCGTGCCGTCAGCCACGACGACCATGCCGCTATGCTGGGAAAAACCCATACCAACGCCGCCGCCATGATGCAGCGACACCCACGTCGCGCCGGAGGCGGTATTCAAAAGCGCGTTGAGCAGCGGCCAGTCGGATACGGCATCGCTGCCATCCTGCATGCCTTCGGTTTCGCGGTTCGGGCTGGCGACGGAGCCGCTGTCCAGATGGTCGCGGCCGATGACCACGGGGGCCTTCAACTCGCCATTTTTTACCATCTCGTTAAAAGCAAGGCCGAGGCGCGCGCGGTCGCCCAGCCCTACCCAGCAGATGCGCGCAGGCAAGCCCTGAAACTGGATACGTTCTTTCGCCATATCCAGCCAGTTGTGCAAATGTTTGTTATCCGGCAGCAGCTCTTTGACCTTCGCATCGGTTTTATAAATATCTTCAGGGTCGCCCGACAGCGCGACCCAGCGGAAAGGCCCCACGCCGCGGCAGAACAGCGGGCGGATATAGGCAGGCACAAACCCAGGGAAAGCGAAGGCGTTTTCAAGCCCCTCTTCCTCTGCCATCGCGCGGATATTGTTGCCGTAGTCGAGGGTCGGGATACCCATGGCGTAGAAGTCCAGCATCGCCTGCACATGCGCCTTCATGGATGTTTTGGCGGCATGAATAACCTCGTCCGGCGTGGTGCGGCGTTTTTGTTCCGCCTCCGCCCATGTCCAGCCAGCGGGCAAATAGCCGTTCAGCGGATCATGCGCCGAAGTCTGGTCGGTCACAACATCGGGGCGATATTTCGCATCCGCTTTGGCACGCTTGACCAGTTCGGGGAATACCTCTGCCGCGTTGCCAAGAAGGCCGACGGAAACCGCCTTGCCCTGCGCGTGCGCGGCGTGAATCATTGCCACGGCTTCGTCCAGCGAGGTTGCTTTTTTATCGAGATAGCGCGTTGCAAGGCGGCGCTCGATACGGCTCATCTGGCATTCGACCGCAAGCATCGAAGCGCCCGCCATGGTCGCGGCCAGCGGCTGCGCGCCGCCCATGCCGCCCAGACCGCCCGTCAAAATCCATTTCCCTTTCAGATCGCCATTGTAATGGCGCCGCCCAACCTCGACGAAGGTTTCGTATGTGCCCTGCACGATGCCCTGCGTGCCGATATAAATCCATGAACCTGCCGTCATCTGCCCGTACATCATCAGGCCCTTGGCATCCAGTTCGCGGAAATGCGCCCAGTCCGCCCAGTTCGGCACCAGATTGGAATTCGCGAGCAGCACGCGCGGCGCGTCTTTGTGTGTTTTGAAAACACCAACAGGCTTGCCCGATTGCACCAGCAGGGTTTCGTCGGTCTCCAGCCCCTTCAGCGTTTCGACGATTTTGTCGAAGCATTCCCAGTTGCGCGCGGCCTTGCCGATGCCGCCATACACAACCAGCTCGTCGGGGTTTTCCGCGACATCGGGGTCGAGGTTGTTCATCAGCATGCGCAGCGGCGCTTCGGTCAGCCATGATTTGGCGTTCAGCGCCGCGCCACGCGGCGCCTTGATGATGCGTTTGTTGACACGGGCGGGTTCTGCAGCCATGGCTCACCTTAACTGTTTGAAAATGCGATACAAAAACATACACCATCCTGAATTTTTACAACAGGGTGTTGACAGTTCCATAAAACAGGCAGATAGTGCCGCGCTTCGGCCATGCGGCGGCGCCGCAATTTTTTAATCACGCACTGCCGTATTTTTGGATAGCCGAACCAAAACAAGAAAAAGACTGAATAAAGAAGGTGATACCATGACTACCCCCCACAGCTGGACAGACCGCGACCTCGATAGCATTTTCAACCGCGTCGCCCAGCAGATCGAAAGCATCGCACGCGATTTCGCGTCCGACCTGATTGACGTCAACATGGCGCGCGACATCGACAGCCGCGAACCTGTGATCCGCTTTGTCTTCGCAGACAACAGCGCCCCCGCGCTTGAGCGTATGCCGCAAAATATTGGCGGCACCAAAGTCGTCGCGACGTTCAAAACCTGATATCAGGTGACGCAAGCAAAAAGGCCGGCATGTGATGTGCCGGCCTTTTTTATGCGTGCGCTTTTATGCAGAAACTGGGCAAAAATTATTCCGGCCATTTCTCCGGCACAATTCCCATCGCCTCGGCCGTTTGCGCGGGCAGCGCGTTCAGCACAACACCCGGCGCACCTTGCGGCGAAATGGTGGCAATCACAATCATGCTCTTCTGATGCCCCGTGACGGCATCTTGTTTAATGACGGCATATACCTGCTGATATTGGCCATCGACCGTACCTTCCGTTACCAGCAGGCGCCGCGCGCCCGCGCCGAATATTTGCAGCGCGGAGACGCCATTGGCTTCCGGTGAGGCAATCAGGCAGGACGGCTGCTCTGTCAGGCCGAGCATATAAAGGCTGCCGCGGCCCTGAATGGCAAGCCCCACGCCCTTGTGCTGCCCCAGAAACTGCTGGGCGAAAAAAGACGGCATCGGCTTCGCGCCAATGCTATAGGCCTGTTCGAGCATTTTGTTGCCCTGCCCCAGATAGGCCAAACAAAGCCCGTCAAACAGGCTGTTTGCTTCCTGCGCTTTCAGATCCGGCTGCGCCGGTGCCTGCAGGGTTTGCGCAAATGCGGGCAGCGCAAAGGCCAGCAGCCCGCACAAAAACAAACCCGCCGCTGTCAGGCGCGTGCGCATCAGATGTGGATCGGGCGGCCATCGACAGCCAGCGCCGCTTCCTTGACGACTTCGTTCAGCGTCGGGTGCGCATGGCAGATGCGCGCAATGTCTTCGGCGCTGCCGCCGAATTCCATCACCGCGACAACTTCGGCAATCAACGTGCCCGCTTCGGGCCCGACGATGTGACAGCCGAGCACGCGGTCGGTTTCCGCATGGGCGAGGATTTTCACAAAGCCATCCGTCGCCGCCATGGCGCGCGCGCGGCCATTCGCCATGAAGGGGAACTTGCCCGCTTTGTAGGGAATACCCGCTTCTTTCAGCTGTTCTTCGGTTTTGCCGACGCTGGCCGCTTCGGGGGCCGTATAGACCACGCCGGGGATACAGTCGTAATTGATATGGCCCGACTGGCCAGCGATGATTTCGGCCAGCACCACACCTTCGTCTTCGGCTTTATGCGCCAGCATGGGGCCGCGCACCACGTCGCCGATGGCATAAATGCCGGGGACATTGGTCTGGAAATGGTCGTCGATCTGCACCATGCCGCGGTTGTCGACATTGACGCCGACTTTTTCAAGACCGAGGCCCGCCGTATAAGGGCGGCGGCCAATCGCGAGCAGGACGGTTTCGACTTCCAGCTTTTCCGCCGTCCCGCCATTCGCAGGCTCCAGCGTCAGGGTGACTTTGCCTTTTTTAGTTTCTGCACCGGTGACTTTCGTGCCCAGCTTGAATTCCATGCCCTGTTTGGCGAGGATTTTTTTCATCTCTTTGGACACTTCACCATCCATGCCCGGCAATACGCGGTCGAGGAATTCGATCACCGTGACTTTCGCGCCCAGACGCTGCCAGACCGTGCCCATTTCAAGGCCAATGACACCGCCGCCAATCACGGCAAGGCTGGCCGGCACCTTATCGAGCGCCAGCGCGCCGGTCGAGGTGACGATATTTTTTTCATCAACTTCAATCCCGCGCAGCGGCGTGGATTCAGAACCCGTCGCAATCACAATATTTTTGGCACCGATAGTTTTCTTGCCGTCCTTGCCGTTAACTTCGACCGTGCCGGGGGCGCTGATGCTGCCCGTGCCCACGATATGGGTGACCTTGTTTTTCTTGAACAGGAAGCTGATGCCCTGCGTATTGGCGGCAACCACCTTGTCTTTGTGGGTCATCATTTTTTTGAGATCAAGCTTCGGCTTGCCCACATCAATACCAAGACCGGCGAAGTCATGCTCTGCGTGTGCAAATTTCTCGGATACGCTCAGAAGCGCCTTGGAGGGTATGCAGCCGACGTTGAGGCAGGTACCGCCCAGCGTGTTGTCTTTTTCGATGCAGGCGGTTTTGAGACCCAGCTGCGCGGCGCGGATCGCGCAGACATAGCCGCCGGGGCCGGAGCCAATCACCACAACGTCGAAAGTTTCAGAAGACATGTTTCCCTCTTTGTTTTTTGAGCGGTTTTTCTGTGCCGACTGTACGCCAAACAGCGTCCGTTTTCGAGTCAAATGGCCTGCCGCGCTGCTTGCCCGCCACCTGTTATTATTGTGAAAATATTGATTTTTTTGAGAAAGTGTCTTGACCAGAATCGGCGTTTTTTGATATTCGGGAATCTTCGATTCAAGCGATCTCCTTTGCTATCGAAGAAGTTTCTTGATAGAGGGTGTCTTCAAGAAGAAAGGGCCGGTCCGTAACACCGGCCCTTTTACTTTTTTTAGAGATATTTCAATTATTTCCGGCATCTGGCCACCATAGGCGGGACAAAACCTTGCCAAAAACCGGAATTTTTGTTATGTTAAATGCGCATTTGCGGGGGCATCTGACATGAAAAAAGCACGCTTGCCGGACGGACAGGTTCTTCTGGCGCATCAGTATAAAAAAGAAGAGCACGGCAGCGACCTTCTCTGTGCCGACCCCGATTGCAATGCCCATATGGGGTTCCGCCGCGAAGCTCTGACACATGGCAGCCTCGCCCTGAAAAGCGCGCATTTCTTTTCCAAGAACGTCAAAGACCACATCACCGATTGCAACGCGCACGAAGAACTCGCCATTCAGGCGAAACACCGCAAGTCGCTGGAACAGGCCATACGCGAAGGCAAGAATATCGTTATCAACCTCAACGTCCGCCTGATGGAAAACTTTAACGGTGTCGCGGGCGCGCTGGTATGCCAGTCCAGCACCAACGAGGTGCGCGATTACGTGGCCGTCGGCGCGCGCAATGTCGAGGATATGCTAAGCTACATCGAAACCATCACCGACAAGGGCGGTGACGCTGCACGCGCAAAAACCCGCGTGAACTATCAGGGAAAGACCCTGCCGCTCGAAGATTTCATCATCGACAGCAAAGACAAATTCAGAACCCTGCTGAATAACATGTACCTGACCATGCAATCGACGCCGCGCCAGCACAAACCGCACGGCCCCGATGCCATTCACAGCGTGCAGGAAATCACCGATTTCCCGCGTCTTATCCGTTTTAACGCGACCGAAGGCAGCCGCGAAGGCCGCACCAAGGCTTTGCGCGGCACCCCCGTCAACATTTTCAAAAAGCCCGGCCAGCGCATCGTGATGCTGCAGCGTGCCGATACAGACGATAAATTCCGCCAGACCCTGCGCGGCGAGGTTGTGCATCTGATCGCCCGCCCGTCCCTGCACTGGCACGAAGCGCAGCGCGCGCGGCGAGAGTTGGATGAAAACAACCCCGTTGTATTTCTGGACATGCACTGGAAAGTCGTCAGCGCCACGCAGTTCACGCCGGATGAAAAGCCCGCACCCAAAAACGCGCCCGACAAGCCGAAGCAAGGTTCGCTCGGCATCTAAAAATCACGCGAAGTTTGATTATTTAAAGCGGTGATACGTCACGCCGCCCTGCCGGTTTTCACCCGCAGGCGCCGCTGCGCGCCAATCTGTCGCTGCCGTAAAATCCATCACCGTAAACGTACCCGGCGCCAGATTTTTAAGCGAGTGACGAACCTGCGGCACGATGCCCTCGACCGTTTGCAGGCGGTTGGCAGGCAGCGCCAGCACGGCGAGCTCACGGTGTTCGAAGCGGTGCTGGTCTTTCATATTGGCATCGGCGGTCAGAAGCACGGAAAAACCTTCACGCTCCGCCAGCGTCAGAATATCGGCATCCTTGCGGCCGCTCCAGCCCATATGCGCGACGCTGCGCGCTTCGAAGCCGCCTGCGCGCAGCCATTCGACCATTTTCACAGGCAGGCATTCATCGACCAGAATTTTTATCATGGCTGCTGTTCACCCGTTTGCTCAAGGATCACGCGCAGCGCATAGGACAGCACCGCCGCCGCCGCATCGGCGGGGATGGATGGATAGGCTTCGAGGATTTCCTCCATCCGCATCCCGTCCTGCAAATTATCGAACAGCACCGCCACCGGTACGCGCGTGCCGCGAAAAACCGTCTGGCCGCTCATGACGTCATCGTCGCGGCTGATCCATTGTTCAAGGAGCATGATTTTCTTTTTTCACCCCGTCCCGCTTGAAAAACCCGTATTTGAGGAAATGCGCGGTTTCAATCACCACCGCCGCATTCGACGGCATGGTGGCATGGTTGGCATGCAGCACAATATGGTCTTTTTCACCGGCAATATGCGTGCTGGCAATCGACACCTTGCCATCGTCATCGCCGGGAATGATGATGGATGAAATGGGATCAATCGTGCGGTCACCCGCAATCACGCCGATATCATAAAACGGCTTGCCGAAGGTTTTATAGATTTCGTAGGACGTGCGCAGCTGCTGGCCCGCGGGGCCATATATTTTTTGAAAAATCCCCGTTTTATTGAGAAAATCTGCCACTTCGCTGCCGCCGTTCGGACTGCCGAGCGCAACCACGCGGCCCAGATTTTCCGGCTTGTACTTCTGCAGATAGGTACGAATAACCAGCGCACCCATAGAATGCCCGACGAAATGCAGCTTGCGGCCTTTATCGGCGGCAAAGGCTTCGACATCGGGCTGCATGCGCGCCGCAAGCGTATCAAGGTCATATTTCCGCGAGTCATAGCCGAGGTTCAAAACCGCATAGCCACGACGGCGCAGATCCGTTTCCATCTTACGCATGGCTGCAGGGCTGCGCCCGATACCATGCATCAGAACCACGTAATCTCCTGCCGCATTCTGCGCCGCCGCAGGCACGGCGGGTTCGGCAGCAACTTTTTTTGCCACTGCCTGAGAAACCGCGGCAACAGAGAAAATCACCAGACAAATGGCAAACAAGCGTTTCATCAAAAAAGCGGGGCGCCACAAGCGGGCGCCCCTCCCTTATCAAACGTCGAGCAGCAGACGCTGCGGATCTTCGATAGCATCCTTGATACGCACAAGGAAGGAAACCGCTTCCTTGCCGTCAATAATGCGGTGGTCATAGCTGAGGGCGATATACATCATCGGGCGGGCGACAACCTGGCCGTTCACCACGACCGCGCGCTCTTTGGTCGCGTGCATGCCGAGGATGGCCGATTGCGGCGGGTTGATGATGGGCGTCGACAGCAGGGAGCCGAAAACGCCGCCGTTGGTAATGGTAAACGTACCACCCGACAGCTCGTCGAGGCCCAGTTTGCCATCACGCGCGCGCAGGCCAAGATCGCCGATTTCTTTTTCAATCGACGCGAAGCCTTTCACGTCCGCATCGCGCACTACCGGCACGACAAGACCCGTCGGGGTCGATACCGCAACGCCGATATCGTAGTAGTTTTTGTAGACGATATCGGTGCCGTCGATTTCCGCGTTGACTGCAGGAAAATCTTTCAGCGCCTGAATGGCGGCCTTGACGAAGAACGACATGAAACCGAGCTTGATGCCGTGTTTCTTTTCAAAGCTGTCTTTGTACTGGTTGCGCAGCGCGATGATATGGCTCATATCGACTTCGTTAAAGGTCGTAAGCATCGCGGCGGTGTTTTGCGCCTCTTTCAGACGCTCGGCGATCCGCTGGCGCAGGCGGGTCATCTTGACGCGCTCTTCGCGGTCGGCCTTCGCGCGCGGGCCAGACGCCTGCGCGGGTGCCTTGGCGGCGGGCGTTGCTGCCGGCGCTTTCAGCGCTTCGAGCACGTCACCCTTGGTGATGCGGCCGTCTTTGCCGCTGCCTTGCAGGCCCGATACATCGAGGCCGTTATCATCGGCGATTTTACGCGGCGCGGGCGACAGGAAGGTGTCGTTGTTCGACGCCTTGGCGGCGGCCTGCTGCGCCTTGGGCGCTTCGGCCTTGGCGGGGGCGGCTTTTTTATCCGCCTTGGGGGCTGCCGCGCCGCCTTCGGTAATGAAACCGAGGATCGCGCCCACCTCGACGTTGCCACCGGTCTGGACTTTGATTTCCTTCAGAACGCCCGCGGATTTGGCGTTGACTTCCAGCGTCACCTTGTCTGTTTCCAGCTCGACCAGCGGCTCGTCAACGGCGATGCTGTCGCCGACGTTTTTGAGCCATTTCGCAACAGTCGCTTCCTTGACGGATTCGCCGAGGGCGGGAACGATGATTTCAGTGGCCATGATGATTTACCTTCTTTTCTCTGTGCTTAAGCTTAACGTATATCAAACCGTCAGCGCGGCCGTGACCAGCGCTTCCTGTTCCTTGTTGTGGGTTTTGAGCGAGCCCGTGGCAGGCGCCGCCGCCGCAGGGCGTCCGACATAAACGGGTCTGCCCGCCTTGTGCTTGATGCTGGCGAGCGCCTTTTCGATGCGGCGATCGACGAAGTTCCAGCCGCCCTGGTTTTCCGGTTCTTCCTGACACCAGATCACATCGGCGTTCGGATATTTGGCAAGTTCTTCCGCCAGCGGTTTTTCGGGGAAGGGGTAGAACTGCTCCAGACGCACCAGCGCAACGTTGGTGATGCCCGCTTTTTCGCGCGCTTCGAGCAGGTCGTAGTAAACCTTGCCGCTGCAAATGACCACGCGCTTGATGCCTTTGACCGGCAGCGGGTTGTCTTCGTGCAGGACGCGGTGGAACGTTTCCTTGCCCGTGAACATGCTGGCCGGCGATACGCACAGTTTATGACGCAGCAGCGATTTCGGCGTCATGATGACCAGCGGCTTGCGGAAGTCGCGGCGCATCTGGCGGCGCAGCGCATGGAAATAGTTGGCGGGCGTCGAGCAGTTGAGCACCTGCCAGTTGTCTTCGGCGCAGAGCTGGAGGAAACGCTCCAGACGGCCCGAGGAGTGTTCCGGCCCCTGCCCTTCGAAACCGTGCGGCAGCAGCATGACAAGACCCGACATGCGCAGCCATTTGGTTTCGGCAGACGCGATGAACTGGTCGATGATGACCTGCGCACCGTTGACGAAATCGCCGAACTGGCCTTCCCACAGCACCAGCGATTTCGGGTTCGCGGTGGAATAGCCGTATTCAAAGCCCAGAACAGCCGCTTCGCTGAGCGGGCTGTCATGCACTTCGAACGTCGCCTGTGCGGGGTCGATGTTGTTAAGGGGGATATAACGCTGTTCGGTCGTCTGGTCGGTCAGTGCCGCATGCCGCTGCGAGAACGTGCCGCGGCCGCAATCCTGACCGGACAGGCGCACGGGGTGCCCCTCTAGCGCCAGCGAACCGTAGGCCAGCGCCTCGGCCGTTGCCCAGTCGAAACCTTCGCCGGTTTCGAACATTTTCTTTTTCGCATCCAGCTGGCGGGCGATTTTGCTGTTGAGGTCGAAACCATCCGGCACGGACGTAATCGCCTTGCCGATTTTCTGCATGACCTCTTCGCTGATCGCGGTTTCGCCGCGGCGCTCGTCACCATGCGCCTGCTTGAGGCCTGTCCAGTGACCTTCGAGCATATCGGCGCGGTTGGGTTTATAGCTGGTCGCCGCGATGAATTCCTTCTCCAGATACGCGTTCCAGTCGGCGTACATCTGGTCGGTTTCTTCGGCGGTCAAGATGCCTTCGGCGTTCAGCTGCTCGGCATAAAGGGTGCGAGTGGTTTTCTTGCCCTTGATGACCTTATACATCTGCGGCTGGGTGAAGGCAGGCTCGTCAGACTCGTTGTGGCCGTGACGGCGATAGCAAACGATGTCGAGGAACACGTCTTTTTTGAAGGTCTGGCGGAATTCGACAGCCAGACGCGCCGCATGCATTACGGCATCCACATCGTCGCCGTTGACGTGGAAAATCGGCGACTGCACCATTTTCGCGACGTCCGTGCAGTAATTGCCGGAGCGCGAATAGGACGGCGCGGTCGTAAAGCCGATCTGGTTGTTGATCACAACGTGCATGGTGCCGCCAACGCGGTAACCCGGCAGGTCGGACATCATCAGCGTTTCGGGCACGATGCCCTGACCAGATACGGCGGCGTCACCATGGATCAGCAGCGCCATCACCGACAGGCGTTCATCATCGCGGCTCATATCCTGTTTCGCGCGGACTTTGCCGACGGCGACAGGGTCGACGAATTCAAGATGCGACGGGTTCGGCGTCAGCGACAGATGCACGATCTGGCCGCCGAAATCGCGGTCGGAAGAAGTGCCGAGGTGGTATTTGACGTCGCCGGAGCCCTGAACATCATCCGGTTTCGCGGGCGTGCCCTGAAACTCGGAGAACATGGCCGTAAACGTCTTGCCCATCACGTTGGTCAGCACGTTAAGCCGGCCACGATGCGCCATGGCGACCACAACCTCGCGCACGCCCATGCGCGCGCCGGTGGCGATAACCTCTTCGATGGCGGGAATGCTGGCTTCACCCCCCTCGACGCCGAAGCGTTTGGTGCCGGTGTATTTCATATCGAGGAATTTCTCGAAACCTTCCGCAGCCGTCAGGCGCTGCAGGAAATGTTTTTTCTCCGCGGGCGTGAAGTTGATGCCGGCATGGGGCTGTTCGAAACGCTCCTGCAGCCACAGACGCTGGCCGAGGTCCTGAATGTGCATATATTCAAGACCGATCGACTGGCAGTAGGACGCCTGCAGTTTTTCGATGATCTGCGCGAGGGTCAGTTTTTGCGCGCCGAACGTGCCATCGACAAAAATCTCGCGGCCAAGGTCGGCTTCGGTAAAGCCATAGGTACGGATGTCCAGATCCGCATGGTGGTGTTTTTGCGACAGGCCCAGCGGGTCGAGGTTGGCAAGGAAATGCCCGCGCACGCGGTAACCGCGGATGAGCATCTGTGCGCGGATGGCATCCTGCACGGCGCGCGCATCCACAGCAGCAGCAGGCGCGGCGGCTTTATCGCCTTTTTTGGCGGCGGGTTTTGCGGCGTCTTCGTTATTGGCGGCGGTCGACAGCACGGCGGAGAGCTTCTCCGGCGACGGCGTCCAGCTGGCGCCTTTCAATTCGGCAATCAGCTCCTTGCCTTCCGCGCCCATATCCTTGAACAAATCGGCCCAGCTGGCGTCAACCGCCGCGGGGTT
The DNA here is from genome assembly GCA_964551435.1 of uncultured Micavibrio sp. Lineage (GTDB taxonomy): Bacteria > Pseudomonadota > Alphaproteobacteria > Micavibrionales > UBA2020 > UBA2020. The sequence continues at coordinate 30,792 of CAZKBS010000009.1, read as the reverse complement.
TTGCAGGAATTTCTCGTAAAGCCCCGCGATGTAATCACCATCGACGGCGGAGAGGAAACTGAGGGCGCTGCGTTGAGACATGATGTCGGTCTTTCGGGTATCGGTCTTGTATTGAATATTGGTTTCGGTCACAGGCGAGAAGCGCGGGGCGGCATCACGCCGCCCCGCCACATCTTATGCCGCCTTGATGGCTTTCATCACGGCGTCGCCAAGGCCTGCGGGGCTGTCGGAAACGACAAAGCCCGCCGCTTTCATGGCCGCGATTTTGTCTTTCGCGGCGCCTTTGCCGCCGGCGATGATTGCGCCGGCATGGCCCATGCGGCGGCCCGGCGGGGCCGTCACACCGGCGATGAAACCGGCAATGGGTTTTTTCTTTTTGCTGTTTTTGATGAACTCGGCTGCGTCTTCTTCGCCGCTGCCACCGATTTCGCCAATCATCAGGATGGCTTCGGTTTCATCATCGTCGAGGAACAGCTGCAGCGCATCAATGAAGTTGGTGCCGTTCACGGGGTCGCCGCCGATACCGATGCAGGTGGTCTGCCCCAGGCCGTTGGCCGTGGTCTGCGCAACCGCTTCGTAGGTCAGCGTGCCGGAGCGTGAAACGATGCCCACTTTACCGCGCTTGTGGATGTGGCCGGGCATGATGCCGATTTTGCACTCGCCCGGGGTAATCACGCCGGGGCAGTTGGGGCCGATAAGACGGGTTTTGGAGCCTTGCAGCTTGCGCTTCACCTTCACCATGTCCAGAACCGGAATGCCTTCGGTGATGCAGATGACCAGATCCAGCTCGGCGTCAATCGCCTCGAGGATGGCATCGGCCGCGAACGGCGGCGGTACGTAAATCACGGATGCATTCGCGCCCGTATCGTTCACAGCGTCTTTCACCGTGTTGAATACCGGCAGGTCGAGATGCTTGGTGCCGCCTTTGCCGGGCGTCACGCCGCCAACCATCTTGGTGCCGTAGGCAATAGCCTGTTCGGAGTGGAACGTGCCCTGCGCGCCGGTGAAACCCTGACAGATGACTTTGGTGTCTTTGTTGATAAGTACGGCCATGATTATGCAGCCCCCGCTTTGACAGTGTTGACGACTTTCTGCGCGGCATCGGCAAGATTGTCGGCAGCGATGATGTTAAGGCCAGATTCTTTCAGAAGCTTTTTGCCCTTGTCGACGTTGGTACCTTCGAGACGCACGACGAGAGGCATGGTGAGCCCCAGTTCGCGCGCGGCGGTGATAACACCTTCGGCAATAACGTCGCAGCGCATGATGCCGCCGAAGATATTGACGAGGATGCCCTCGACGTTCGGGTCGGACAGGATGATGCGGAAGGCTTCGGCCACACGCTCTTTGGTTGCGCCGCCGCCCACGTCAAGGAAGTTTGCGGGCTGGCCGCCATAGAGCTTGATGATGTCCATGGTCGCCATGGCAAGGCCTGCGCCGTTGACCATGCAGCCGATGTTGCCTTCGAGCTTCACGTAGTTCAGTTCGTGGTCTTTGGCGCGCTTTTCAGCAGGATCTTCTTCGGTGACATCGCGCAGCTCTTCGACTTCTTTCTGGCGGAACATCGCGTTGTCGTCGAAGTTCATTTTGGCATCGAGCGGCAGGATATCGCCGCCCTTGGTGACGACCAGCGGGTTGATTTCGACGATGGACGCATCCAGCTCGACGAAGGTGTCGTAGAGTTTGGACAGCAGGTCGACGCATTTGCCAACCTGTTTGCCTTCAAGGCCGAGGCTGAAGGCGATCTGACGGCCATGGAACGGCTGGAAGCCGGTCGCGGGGTCGACATGTACCTTGGTGATTTTTTCGGGGTGCTTTTCGGCAACTTCCTCGATGTCCATCCCGCCTTCGGTCGAGGCCATAATGGTGATGCCCGACGTCGTGCGGTCGGTCAGCATGCCGAGATACAGCTCGCGGCCGATATCGCAGCCGTCTTCGATGTAAAGACGGCGCACTTCCTGACCCTGCGGGCCCGTCTGGTGCGTAACCAGCTGCATGCCGAGGATTTTCGAAGAAGCCTCTTTCACTTCGTCAATCGATTTGACGACCTTGACGCCGCCGCCTTTGCCGCGGCCGCCGGCATGGATCTGCGCCTTGACGACGTAGACGGGGCCCGGAAGGGTCTTGGCGACTTCAACGGCCTCTTCGACCGTATAGGCCACGCCGCCGTTCAGCACGGGCACGCCGCGCGCTTTCAAAAGCTGCTTGGCCTGATACTCATGAATATTCATCTGTAGCTATCCTCTGATGGTTGGAATGTCAAACTCAGGCCGCAGCCGGCTTGAGGTTCTTGGCGACTTCGCACAGCGTTTTGACGGCTTCGACGGATTTGTCGAACATCGCCTTTTCCTCTGCGGTGAAGGAAACCTCGATAATCTTCTCGATGCCTTTCGCGCCGATGACCACCGGCACGCCGATGTAAAGACCGTTCACGCCGTACTGGCCGGTCAGCATCGCCGCGCAGGGCAGAACGCGTTTTTTGTCGAGCAGATAGCTCTCTGCCATCGCAATCGCAGCAGATGCGGGCGCATAGAAAGCGGAACCGGTTTTGAGCAGCGCGACGATTTCGGCGCCGCCGTCGCGGGTACGCTGCACGATTTTGTCCAGCTTCTCCTGCGTGGTCCAGCCCATCTTGACGAGGTCGGGCAGCGGAATGCCCGCAACGGTAGAATAACGCACCAGCGGCACCATGGTGTCGCCGTGGCCGCCAAGAACGAATGCGGTGACGTCTTCGACCGATACCTTGAATTCATCGGCAAGGAAGTGGCGGAAACGCGCGCTATCGAGAACGCCGGCCATGCCGACGACTTTTTCAGGCTTGAAGCCCGTGACTTCCTGCATGATGCCAACCATGACATCGAGCGGGTTGGTGATAACGATGACAAAAGCATCCGGCGCGTGTTTTTTGATGTTCTCGCCCACGGCCTTGATAACGCCGGTGTTGATGCCGATAAGATCGTCGCGGCTCATACCCGGTTTGCGCGGCACGCCGGCGGTGACGATGACAACATCCGCGCCCGCAATGGCGGCGTAATCGTTGCTGCCCGCGAAAGCGGCGTCGAAACCCTCGACCGGTGCGGCTTCGGCGATATCCAGAGCCTTGCCCTGCGGCACGCCTTCGGCGATATCCACCAGCACGATGTCACCCAGCTGCTTCAGCCCCGCGAGAAGCGCGAGCGTACCGCCGATTTGACCTGCGCCGACCAGCGCGATTTTTTTACGGGCCATGTCTGAATTCCTTTTTTGTTTTCTGAAGCGGGGCTGCCGGGGCAGTTTCCCGAATGTTGCCGTCATGATCCTTGATTGTGCCAATCTTTAAGGACTCGAACCGGTGTAAAAACTAGCACAAATCCCCTGCGTTGGTAGGTCATATTTCTTCAAAAAACAATGGTTTTCCGCAACATGTCCGCCTGATTTCCGCTTTGCACAAAACAGAGGTACGGAACATCACCTTTTTGTTCATTTTTATGTTAATTTTTATATACTTTTCTCCCCCGCCTCGGCTGGTATGATGGGGCATGAACACAGACCCCGCTAAACATACCCCACTTGACGGCACCGCGCTTGGCGCGCTGTTTTTGCGCCAGCGAGATGAATTTTCCTGCGGCCCGGCCTGCCTTGCCAGCGCAGCGGCGCTCTACGGCGCGGCGCGTGTGGACTATGAAAAACTACGCACCCTGCTCGCCCCAAACCCCGTCACAGGTTCCGACAATTTCGACATGGCGCGGGTCGCGGCAGAACACCTGCCCTTCGTTTCAGCGGGGGAGGATTGCTATACCGGCGGCGTCGCGGTTGCGAATATCATTCAGGAAGAAGGGCACTACGTACTGTTCCTGCGCCGCGAAGGGGCGCGCGTGCTCTACTACGACCCCTATCATCACGAACTGGTCGAAAACGACATCGACGCCATCGAATGGGTATCGGAAAGCGGCCATTTGAAAAAATGGTGCATCAATCTGGCGCCCGTCGCGGACAATACGATGCAGAAATGGTATGACATGGCGGCCGCACCCGCCACCGCCGCCGCAGGCAAACCCAGACCCGAAAAGCCGCCGCAGCCCTGAGGGGCGTTATTTCAATCGGTAATGCCGAAAAATTCCATCTGCCATTTGATTTCATCCACCGACATCGGATATTCGGTGCCGCCCTTGGCGTACATCACGTCCTTCAGCGGAATTTTGGCAAGGCGCTGTTGCAGTTCGATACAAAAACGCATCGGCAACTTGGCGCGCCAGCACAGCGCCACCAGCGGCTTGGGCGTGACGGTTTCGACAATCCGCTTCACGATTTGCGGATGCACCTTCGCAAAATGCGCAAGGCCGAACATAACAAAATCATTTTCGTTCCACGCCAGCGCATCGGCCAGCACGTCATGCGTCATTTTACCCGTTTTGATATAGCGGATGGCGCGCTGTTCGGGCGTTTCCCCCTCCGGCATGTCATGCAAATAGCTGAGACGGCGGCCGACCATATCGGATATCTGCTTGCGCGCGGCGGCGTCGAAATCGCTGCGTTTTTCAAGCACCTCCAGCACCGCCTTGTCGACGAAGCCGATCATCTGGCGCGCCAGTTCGGTCGAAAGCTCTTTGCGCATCGCGACGGGTTGATGCCATTCGGGGTGGTCTTTGGCGCGGTCGACGATGGTCTGCAGCGCTTCCGTCGACAGGCGCGCACCGGGGTTTTTGATCAGGGCGGTCGTGGCCTCCGCCTCGCCCGTCCCCACGACGGCATCGGCGACGCGCGGCGATACGCTCTCGCGGTTGGCCACCGCCACAACAACCCACGGCGCGGAATATCCGGAAATAATATCCAGCAAATCCTCGTCTTTCAGCGCGACGCAAAAACGCAAAATCGGCTCCGCCACCTCGCGCGCGAGGTCATTGGCAAGACGCACCGCCAGCTGCGGCGGTGCATAGGCGTAATCACTGAGCGCGGTCGTAAGCGCGCGGCGGATTTGCAGCATTTCATCCTGCGCCAGCATACCCAGCGCCTGCACGGTGAAGGCGTATATCTGGCTATGACGCTCCGGCGTCAGCGTGGGCAGCAGTTTCAGCAGACGCTCCGCCAGCACGAGACGCACATCGCCATCGCGGTCCTGTGCCAGCAGGCTGGAGGCCTGCAGCGGTGTCGCGCGGTTATTGGCGACGGCGCGGCGCACATCGGCATCGCCCTTGTCGGCGAGGTAGTACAAAATTTCCGGGTTGGTGTCCTCGCTCTGCGCCAGTACCAGCCAGTTTTTAGGCTCCCCCGTTGCCAGCTGCCGCTTTTGCTCGTCGTACATTTTACGGCGGCGGTTTTCACTGAACTTCTTGAAAAAAGAAAACATTTCTAGGCAGCTTCCCTGTAGGTGCGCGATTGCATTTCCATGATACGGCTGATGGTGCGGTCAAAAACCCCTGCATGAACCGTGCCACGGTAAAGCTTTTCCGGCGGCGCGGCGGCTGACAGCGCCAATACAATATGGTGGTCGTAAAGCGCATCGACAAGCGTCACAAAACGCAGCGCCGCATCACGGCGGGTGTCGTCCATTTGCGGCACGTTTTCAAGGACAATCACGCGATATCGCTTGGTCAGCTCCAGAAAATCCAGCGCGCTTTTGGGCTTTTCGCACAAATCGGCAAAGGTGAAATAGGCGATTTCCTTGGCGGCGCGCGGCACATGTATCACGCGGCCCTTGACGTGGATATCGTCGGGCGCGCCCGCATCGCCGTCGGCAACGGCCATAAAAATATTTTCCAGCGACTGGCGGGCGTCGGCGTCATGCGGCCAGAAATAAATCTTTTGTCCCGCAATGCGGCCCAGACGGTAATCGGTAAGCCCCGAAAAGCTGATGACGCGCAGGCGTTCTTTCAAAAGGGCGATAAACGGCAAAAAGCGGTCACGTTGCAACCCGTCTTTGTAAAGGTCATCAGGCGGAATATTCGATGTCGCCACAACCACAACACCGCGGTCGAGCAGCGCCGTAAACAGCCTGCCCAAAATCATCGCATCGGCGACATCACGCACCTGAAATTCGTCAAAACACAGCAGCGTCGCATGCGCCGCAATATCGTCGGCGCAGGCTATCAGATCGCCATCGATGCGGGCGCTGGCGTTTTTATGGCGCGCGGTGCGCTGCGCGTGCAAGAAATCATGCACTTCAAGCATGAAGGCGTGGAAATGCACGCGGCGTTTTTTGAGCACAGGGGCATGGGCGAAAAAAAGATCCATGACCATGGATTTGCCGCGCCCGACACCCCCGTGGAAATAATATCCCTTCGGCGCGGGCATGACCTTGCGGAAGAAGCCGCGGTGCCCCGGCTGATAGCCCGCAAGCGCGCACGCCAGATCGTCGAGCGCCACCACGGCGGCCGCCTGCACGGCATCGGGGCGGATCGCCCCCGCCGCAAGCTTTTGTTCATATGCCTCTAAAACAGTCGTCATAGGGTTCTTTTTACATTATTATGGACGGTAAGGCACGTGTTTCGCCCGCCCTTTTTCTTTTGTGATTGTTATACATGAACCCGCCCTCCCCCAAAACCCCGTCCGAGGCGTTTTTGATTGCGGCCAACCTGCTGCCGCTGACGGGCGCCCTGTTTTGGGACTGGAAGGTTTTCGACATCATGTTCCTCTACTGGATGGAGAATGTGATTATCGGCCTTTTCCACGCCGCAAAAATGACCCTGCTGCTGACGCGTAAGAAACTCTACGCCGGTTTTCCCATAGTCATTTTCTTCATTTTCCACTACGGCATGTTTTGCATGGGCCACGGCATTTTTCTGATCGTGCTGTTCGGCCTGCAGCTGAAAACCGGGCAAACGGCGCAGTGGTCGGAAGTAGACGCCCTGCTGAGCAACCTCACCGCAGACCCGCTTTTCCTGCTGGCGGCGGCGGGGCTTGTCGTCAGCCACGGATTTTCGTTTTTTGACAATTTCATCCGCAAGCGCGAAATCGACAAGGTCAATCCCGCCATGATGCTGATGGGTCCCTATGGCCGCATTATTGTGCTGCACATTGTGATTCTTCTGGGCGGCGGCGTGGCGATGGCGCTGGGCCAGCCGGTCTGGGCACTGGCGATGCTGACAGTGCTTAAGACCTTCGGCGACCTGCAGGCACACCGCCGTACCCATCAAAAACTCGCAGAAAAGCAATAAAAATACCCGAAACAGTCTATGGCCATGCCCCTGCGGCGGGCGTATGATGGGATTATACCCTCTGTCACCCTTTTTTGTTCAAGGAGATGAATATGTGCAAAGATAAATGCAGCGGCAAAGGCAAATGCTGCCACGCTTTCGACAAAGCCAACAACCCGCCGCCGGCAACGCCGCCCGCCCCGCCCGCAAACGACCAGAAACCCGCGGATGCACCGAAGAAAAAATGCTGCGGCGGCTCCTGCCATCCGAAGAAATAATTTTTGCTTCGGCAAAGAAAAAGCCCCGGTTATCGCTGGGGCTTTTTCTTTTATAAGCTGGCGGGCAATTACGGCCCCTTGGGCTTGCACAGTTTGCGCCGCAGAAAATCCATCGCCGGCGTGAAAGAGTTTTTATTAATGGTATGGCCAAGACCGGGGACGACTTTATCCTCGACCGGCAACTTGGCGCTTTTAAGACGTTTGAGGCTGTCGTCGAAATGCAGGCTGACCTGCGATACCGCATCATTGACCGCGTTATCAAAAGCTTTTTTGAGCTTGCCCTTGGGCGGCTTGGCCTGCGCGGGATCGACGTTCATTTTACCCGCGTAGAAAAAATCATCCTTTTCACCCATCACGAACAGGGTTTCGGGCCGCGATTTCGGCTTGATAATGGGAAACACGGGGCCGGAGTGGTTAATCACCGCCGCTACCTGACCCGGGCGGCGCGTGCCCATCTGCACAGCAATCGCCCCGCCGAGGGAAAAACCAAACAGGGCAAGGCCGTCATCGTTGAGGCCGCGTTTTTGCAACTGTGCATCGGCAAAGGCATTCAACTGGTCAACCACCGGCACACGGTTGAAAAAATGGCTGAGCACCAGCTTGGCATTCTCGCCCGCGTTCTTGCTGATCTTGTGCCATGTATAAAGGTCGTCGGCGCCGCGCGCGCCGTTTTTGCGGATATGTTCTTTGGTCGCACCGATCGGCACAGGCGCTTTCACAATCAAAATATCTGTATTGGGGCGTTCATCGCGAATTTGCTTCGCGAGTTTATCGAACATCACAGGATGATTGGCATGACCGGGCAGAATAATCACAAGGGCATCGGCCTTGCCCGACGCGCAAGGGTATTCGACAAAATCAAAGCCGTTTTCGTGCTTCATCGGGCGCCCGCTTTTGTGAATATGCGCCCCCTATCCCGCCAAGGATAAGACATGCTAGGCGAGGCACCGTCCCTTGTAAACCGTGAAAATGAACAGCAGTTCAGATGCGCAAAATCATCAGAATTGGTCGTTGGCGATTTGACACGCCGCAGCATTGCCACCCATGACCGGCGCGCTGAGGCCATAAACCTGCGGCAGCAGTGCATCCGCAAAAAACCGTGCCGTGACCAGACGCGTGTTCAGGAACAGCGCATCCTCGCCCCCCTCGAACAGCGCGTTATGCGCCGCCAGCGCCAGACGCGCCATCATATACCCGCCCGCCACCAGCGCGAATTGACGCTGATAGCTGACCGCGCCCGCCGCGACGGCTTCGGTATTCGCCTTCACGTTGGCAAGCATCCAGTCGGTGGTTTTGCGCAGTTCTTCGAGCGCACGGCCAAGCCCCCCGCGCAGCGCATCGAGGTCGTCGCTGGGCTTTTCCGCCAGTGCCGGCAGGAAAGCCGCGATTTCATCCATGAACTTTCTCGCCTCCGCCCCGCCATCGCGCAGCAGTTTGCGGAACACAAGGTCATTGGCCTGAATGCCGTTGGTGCCTTCGTAAATCGGCAGGATGCGCGCATCGCGGTAATATTGCGCGGCGCCGGTTTCTTCGATGAAGCCCATGCCGCCATGGATCTGCACCCCCGCCGATGTGGTTTCGAGCGCAAGGTCGGTGGACCACGCCTTGACCAGGGGGGTCATGAGGTCGGCACGCAGCTCCGCCGCCGCCCTTGCTTCTGGCGTTTCTGCATGGCGCATGCGGTCAAGCTGCCCGCCTGCGTAATAGGCGAGGGCGCGCGACGCTTCGGTATTCGCCTTCATGGTCAGCAGCATACGGCGGACGTCGGCATGTTCGATAATCGCCACGCGTTTACCGGATTTATCGCCTATGCGTGCGCATTGCACGCGGTCGCGGGCGTAGGCCAGCGCATGTTGATACGCACGCTCCGACAGCGCGACGCCTTGCAGGCCGACGGAGATACGGGCGTTGTTCATCATCGTGAACATGTTGCGCAGACCTTTGCCCTCTTCGCCGACCAGATAGGCGATGGCGCCGTCTTTCTCTCCATATTGCATGACGCAGGTGGGGGAGCCGTGAATGCCCAGCTTATGTTCCAGCGATACCGCCTTCACATCGTTACGCGCGCCGATGCTGCCGTCGGCATTGAGCAGGAATTTCGGCACGATGAAAAGACCAAGACCGTCATTCCCCTCCGGCAGGCCGTCGATACGCGCCAGCACCAGATGGATGATATTGTCGGTGAAATCATGTTCGCCGAAGGTGATGTAGATTTTCTGCCCTTTCATCACATAGTGGTCACCGACTTTTTTCGCCGTGGTGCGAATAGCGGCAAGGTCGGTGCCGGCCTGCGGTTCGGTCAGGTTCATGGTGCCTGTCCATTCGCCGGAAATCAGTTTGGGCAGATAGGTTTCTTTTTGCGCGGGGGTGCCATGTTTTTCAATCGCCTCGATCGCCGCTGACGTCAAAAGCGGGCACAGGCTGAGCGCCAGATTGGCCGATTGCCACATTTCATTGACCGCCATGCCCAGCGACCACGGCAGGCCCTGCCCGCCATGCGCGGGCGGGCAGGCGAAAGCGTTCCAGCCGCCGTCGGCGAATTGCTTGTAGGCGTCTTTAAACCCGTCGGGCGTTTTCACCTTGTCACCGTCAAGGCGCGCGGTCTGGCGGTCGCCGTTTTTGTTGGTCGGTGCCCAGACATCGCGCGCGACGCGGGCGGCTTCTTCCAAAATCGCCTCCACCATATCGGGCGTCGCGTGGGCATAGGCCGGCAGCGCCGAAATCTCGCCCAGTCCGGCGATATGTTCGAGCACGAAACGCATTTCCTTGACGGGGGCCTGATAGGACATTTGCTTTCTCCTGAAACTTTGCTGCGCATAAGTATAAGGATTTGCGCGGCCGATGAAAGCCGCCCGTCTTATTCAGAATCCTACCGTAAGGGCCGCCAACTACCCCCGTGGTCTGTGCGGCGGGCGCTTTGGCACGGCGTTTGCAACGATATATTCCAGAAGAGGGCGGAAAGCCCCGTCAAGGTTAAGGAGTTTGGATATGACAGCCGCATTTGGCGCCGCAAAGGCGAATATTATCCAGAAATATCAAAAACTTGCATCACAAGACGTGATACAGGCCGTCCAGAACGCATCCAAACGCACGGGGGCAGATTTTGCCTTCCTGATGCACAAAGCGAATGCCGAAAGCAGTTTTAACCCCACCGCAAAGGCCAAAACATCCAGCGCCACCGGTCTTTACCAGTTTATCGAAAGCACCTGGCTGAACATGGTCAAAAAGCATGGCGACAAATTCGGCCTTGGCGATTATGCCGATAAAATCGACATCAAAAACGGCAAGGCCGTCTGCGCGAGCGATTGCGACCGCCGCGATATCCTCGCCCTTAGAAACGACCCTGAAATCTCCGCCCTGATGGCGGGCGTTTTCACCGCCGAGAACAAGGCGCATCTGCAAAAGAACACCAAGGGCGACGTCGGTGCGACGGAGCTTTATTTCGCGCATTTCATGGGCGCGGGCGGCGCGGCCAAATTCCTCAACAGCCGCGCGGTGAATGGCGATGCCATCGCCGCTGATATTTTTCCCGCCGCAGCCAAGGCGAACAAGAATGTTTTCTACGACAGCAAAACGGGTGAAGCCCGCACGCTGAATGAGGTTTACAACTTTTTCGACAAAAAATTCGGCGCTGGCGCGCAGACCGCCACGAATGCAGGCACCGAAGCGGCAAAGGCCGCCGCGAAGAACAACGTTGCAGAGACGTCTGCCAAGGCGGCTGCCAAACCCGCCACAGCGCCCGCCGCGCGCAATTCAATCCCCGCCGAAGTTCTTGCGAAGCTGCCGATGTTCGACGATGCGAATGAAGCCGATGATATCATCTGGAACGATGACCCGCGCTTTTTCGCCAAAAGCGGGTATAGCGCAGGCACCAACCCCTTCGGCTTTCAAAAGGTATCGCCCGCCAGCATCCTGATGCTGGCAGAGATACAGCAAAGCCTGATCGCCGATAACAGCAAGCCGCGCTACAACACATAAAAATCAGCGCATATCCGCATAAGGCGCCCGCAGCTGGATACCCTGCTGCGGCAAAGCGTTTTGCAGCATACCCGCCATATCCGCGGCATTCACGTTGATGGTCGGCTGGAACAGCGCGCCTTCGGTTGCGAGGGAGATAAACATCTCGATCGTCGATTTGCGCGGCGGGAAGCGCACCAGCGGCACATCGTCCTTCTCCCCCACTTTGGCGAGCGTGCGGGCATGGCGCACGGCCACATCCAGACCGCCCAGATCATCGACAAGGCCAATTTCCTTGGCCTGACGGCCCGTATAGACGCGGCCTTCGGCGAGGGCGCGCACTTTTTCAATCGGCATCTTGCGGCCTTCGGCCACGCGCTCAAGGAATGCTTCGTAGGTTTCTTTCATCAGCGCGTCGAATTTTTGCAGCTGCGCGGGCGTAAAGGCGGTGTTTGACGACCACATACCCGCATTGTCGCCTTCGCGGACTGTATCCCAGTTAATGCCCAGTTTTTGCCACAGGCCAGCAAGCACGAACTTGCCGCCGAAAACGCCGATGGATCCCGTCAGCGTGCCCGGCTGCGCGATGATTTTATCGGCAGGCGCCGCAATCCAGTAGCCGCCCGATGCGGCGGTGCTGGCCATGGAGACCACGACAGGCTTTCCCTTGCGGCGCGTTTCCATGATGGCGCGGCGGATGGTTTCGGATGCCTCCGGCGAGCCGCCGGGGCTGTCGATGCGGAAAATCACCGCGGCGACACCAGCATCATTCTGCGCAGCGCGGAAGGCTTGCACAATCTTGTCGGCAGCCATATTGGACGACATAAAAGGCGAAGCCTGCGCACGCGGGCCAAACGGCACAATTTCGCCGCTGCCATAAATCAGAGCGATTTTGTCTTTTTTGTTCAGCACCGCCGCCGGCGCTTCGCGGCGCATCAGCTTGGATGCGAAACCGTGCATACCGTGACCCAGCGCCTGCGTTTCCGCGACAAAGGAATATCCCATCAGCGAAACGGTATCGACGTCGGGCTTTTCCTCCTCTGCCTTTGCAGCGGGGGCTGGTTGATTGTTGTTATCGGCAGGTTTTTTTTGTGCCAGATCCGGCGCAGCATCGGGAGTGGCGGCAGGTGCCTTCGCTTGCGCTTCTTCCGTGCGCGCTTCGGGCGTCTGCTTTTCAGCTGTCTGATTTTCCGGCGCCGGCTCTTCAGCTGCGGCATTATCTTGCGTCACGGTTTTTCCGGCATCCGCTTTTTTAGCAGTGGCGGGTTTTTGGGACGAAGCAACGCGGCGGGCATGGGCGACCATTTCGTCATAGTAGCCGACGCGGTCAACCAGCTTCAGGCGCAGGGACTCTTTTTCGCCATAGGGCGAACCGTCGACCAGCGCGCGCACCTGCGCTTCGGACAGGTTGCGCGATTGGGCAATACCCGCCATCATCTGGCGTGCCAGATCGCTGACGATAGATTGCATCATTTCGCGGTGCGGCGGCGTCATGCCGCGTTCGGTCAGGCTTTCGGGCGCGGATTTATAAATGCCCTGATGCACGAACTGCGTCTCGACACCGACTTTTTCCAGCAAATCCTTCACAAATGGCACGTCGGATGAAACGCCGGTTGCAGAAACGCTGCCGACAGGCTGCAGCCAGATTTCATCGAAAACCGACGCCAGATAATAATCACCCATACCGCCACCGAAACCGCCATAGCTGTCGGCATAAATATAGGTGCGCTTGCCCGCGGCACGGAAACGCTCCAGCGCGCCACGCAGCTCTTGCGCCTGCGCCGCCGACAGGGCCATGTCTTCAAGCTTGACGACCAGCGCCTTAACGCGCGCGTCTTTTGCGGCGAGGTCGATGGCGGAGACCACATCTTGCAAAATCGTCGCCGGGCGCAGCAGCGGTTGCGAGAGCGACGGCGCCCCTTCGACTTCCGCAAGGTCAGATTTGACAGCGAAGGTCAGCACCATCGCATCGGGCAACGACGACGGCGCATAGTTCATCATGCGAGACATCGTTATCGTCAGCATCACGATGGAAATGAAAGCCGATACGCCCACCATAAAAAAGAAGCGGTAGAAAAAGCGCCAGACCTTGGCGATGAATTTGTCTTCTTTGCGTCGTTGCGGCGTGTCGGTCATGTCAATACCTTTTGGATGGGGCGCGTAAAATTTTTATGAGACTAACCCAAGATTGCGTGTTGAACGACAGCAAAATTGCAGATATATTCCAATCCATCAGCACATCAAAAAAAGCCCCACATGCCGAAGCACATGGGGCCAAATCATCGAAGCGAAGTATTAAGGGAGACACCGTAGCCAAAATATTGGGCGGTGTTTTTCCTCGAGTCAGAGTGTCGTGTCTCTGTGGATAAGAGTCGAGTCTTTTTTACAAGGCGCGTCGACCTTTAAAATTATCATTTATATTCAATACCTTAAAAATCTTCGGCCGCGCCTTGCGCGGTGGGTTATGCGGCTTTGTGTCTGAAAAGCTTGGGCTTTCGCCGGAAAAAGCGGAGCCGATTCGCCGCTGCTTGAACAAGCCGCTTCAAGATTCTGATATATAAGGGCTTGCGCAAAAAGACGCGGGCGCGGTGCTTACGCTTCTATCACCGGCATGCATTGCGCCTTGTGCCTCAGCCAGTGATCGCACAGCGTCAAGGCCATCATCGCCTCGGCCACAGGCACACCGCGGATGCCGACACAGGGGTCATGGCGGCCTTTGGTCGCAATCTCGGTTTCATTTCCCTCGTCATCGATGGTTTGCAAAGGCTGCGGCAGCGATGATGTCGGTTTGAACGCGATGCGCACGACAATATCCTGCCCCGTCGAAATACCGCCCAGAATACCGCCGGCATGATTGCTGAGGAAATACGGCGCATCGTCTTTCATGCGAATCTGGTCGGCGTTTTGCTCCCCGCGCAGACGCGCGGATTCGAAGCCCGCGCCAATTTCCACACCCTTTACGGCATTGATGCTCATCATCGCCTTGGCAAGGTCTGCATCCAGCTTGTCAATCAGCGGTGCCCCCAGCCCTGCGGGAAACCCGCTGGCCACAACCTCGACAATCGCGCCAAGGCTCGAAAGATCTTTGCGCGCGCCGTCAATCGCGGCTTCCCATTTGGCAACAGCGGCGGCATCGGGGCTGAAAAACGGGTTTTCATCCACCTGCGCCCAATCCCAGTTTTTTCGGTTGACGGGAATACCGCCGATTTCAACCACAGCGGCGCGGATATCGATGCCCCCGCCCAGCTCGCTTTGCAGCACTTTGCGCGCAACGGCTCCCGCCGCGACACGGGCCGCCGTTTCACGCGCGGAAGACCGCCCGCCGCCGAAATAATCACGGATGCCGTATTTCTGGTCATAGGTGAAATCGGCATGGCCGGGACGGTATTTGTGACGAATGTTTTCGTAGTCTTTGGACCGCGCGTCGGTATTTTCGATGTAAAGCGAGATGGGCGTGCCCGTCGTCATGCCATCGAAAACGCCGGAGAGGATGCGCACTTCATCCGCTTCCTTGCGCTGGGTGGTGAAGCGGTTCTTGCCCGGTTTGCGGCGGTCGAGGTGATACTGGATGTCCGCCTCGCACAACGGCAGCATCGGCGGCGCGCCATCGACGACGCAGCCGATCGCGGGCCCGTGGCTTTCGCCCCAGGTGATATAGCGGAATAGCGTTCCGAAAAGATTGGCGGACACAGCGCGTCCTCCCGCTGTTAGCCGGAAATGCCCTGCAGCAGTTCAGCCGTTTGCTTGGCGCTGTCGACCTGAACCATGCCGATAGTGTTATAGCCGCTGTCGACATACATGATTTCGCCCGTGACGCCCGCGCCAAGGTCGCTGAGCAGGAACAGGCCGGCACCGCCGACATCCTGCGTGGTGACGTTGCGGCGAAGCGGCGCGTTCAGTTCATTCCATTTCAGGATATAGCGGAAATCGCCAATGCCGCTGGCGGCCAGCGTTTTGATGGGACCTGCGGAAATCGCGTTGACGCGGATGCCTTTCGGGCCGACGTCGCTGGCGAGATAACGCACGGAAGCTTCCAGCGCCGCCTTGGCCACGCCCATGACATTGTAGTGGGGCATTACACGCTCCGCACCGTAATAGGTCATGGTCAAAAGGCTGCCGCCGCTTTTCATCAGCGGCACGGCGCGCTGCGCCACCGCGGTGAAGGAGTAGACAGAAATGTCCATGGTCTTGAGGAAATTGTCGCGCGTGGTATCGAGGTAAAGCCCGTCCAGCTCGTTTTTGTCAGAATAGGCGATGGCATGGACAACGAAATCCAGCCCGCCCCATTCTTTTTCAATCTGGTTGAACGTGGCGTCGATGCTGTCGGCATTCGTCACGTCGCACGGCAGGATGATGTTGGAGCCAATGCCTTCCGCGAGCGGACGCACGCGCTTTTCCAGCGCATCGCCCTGAAAGGTGAAAGCCAGTTCGGCACCATGCTGATGTGCGGTTTCGGCAATACCCCAGGCGATCGAGCGGTCGTTGGCGACGCCCATAATCAATCCGCGTTTGCCCTTCATCAGCGTGCTGGCATGTGTCATTTGTTCACCTTTTTGTTCAGGCTGTCCGTTCATGGCTATTGTCCTGCGTCATGCATGATTCCGCGCATCCTACACAATTAAATAAAGTCACGTCCAGTTTGATGTAAGCATGAAAACGGCCCTTTTATTTTTCATATGCGCGAAGAAAAAATTCCGGAACATCGCAGGAACTCTTTGTGGCAAACAAGCTTTACTCTTTGTTAACAGAGTGATTTGTTATAGATTATGTATTCGAGGCGCGGGGTTCTTCCCCAAAGTCAAGTCTTGAATTCGTATCCATACTGTTGTTCACTTCCCACACCTTCGCAACAACTCAAAGGTCTGAACCTTGCTGCAGTATTATTCACCGCGCACAAGAATGTTCCGCAAGCGCCGTTTCCGTTTGCGTCACGCCCTTCTTCCTGTCGCCGCCATTGCATCCGTTTACGCCATGCTGTCATGGCTTGGCGCACCTGCCACCGACACGCAAAGCACCGCCCCGACAATGGCGGCTGCCGATGTCATGACACCCGCCGCGAACGCCGCGCAATTCGAAGGCATTGAAAATATTGCAGGCAACGTCCCCGGCAACATGAAAGCTGCGTTCGAATACGTGCCGCCGCCGGCAACACATGAATTCAGCGACTTCGCACGTGGCGATACCGCCGCGCCCAAGCCGCAAAAAACGATCCAGGCCGCCGCGCCGAAAATCGCCCCTGCGCAAGTTCCTCCAGCGGTTGCGGAAACGCTGTCACAAATTCAATCGCGCCTGCAAAACCTGCTGCAAGCCGGTAATGATCTTTTTGTCGCCGAAAAAAAACTGGCCGTCGGCCGTGGCGATACGCTGATGGATCTGCTGGTGCGCAACGATGTGCCGCGCAGCGACGCCTATAACGCTATTCAGGCGCTGAGCAAGGTTTACAACCCGCGCGATCTCAACCCCGGCCACGCCATCACGGTTTTTTTCCACAAAGACCCCGCAGTTGCTGACCCGAAGTTCAGCGGCTTGCAGATTGAAAAAGACAAGATCAGCACGGTCATGGTCAACCTTGCGCAAGACGGCAGCTATAAAGTCGACGAGCAGGAAAAGCCCGTCTACCGCAGCCTGAAAGCAGCTGGCGGTCAAATTGACAACTCGCTGTATGTTTCCGCAAAAAACAGCGGCGTGCCGGATGCAGTCATTCTTGACCTCATCAAAATGTATTCCTGGAACGTCGACTTCCAGCGCGATATCCAGCCCGGCGACAAATTCGAAGTCATGTACGAAGAATTCGCCACAGACGGCGGTGATGTCCTCGCTGGCCGCAACACCATCATGTACGCGAAGCTGACCCTTGGCGGCCGTGAAATGCCGTTCTATCTGTATAGTTCTCCTTCGGGCGATACCGATTATTTCGACAACAAAGGCCAGTCGGCGAAAAAATCCCTGATGAAAACGCCGATTGACGGCGCGCGTCTCAGCTCGGGCTTCGGCATGCGCCGCCATCCCATTCTGGGCTACAGCAAAATGCACAAGGGTATCGACTTCGCAGCCCCGCGCGGCACGCCGATTTATGCAGCAGGCGATGGCACCATCGACAAGATCGGCAGCGTGAACGGCTACGGCAACTATATCCGTATCCGCCACCGCAAGGATCTGCAAACGGCCTATGCCCATATGAACGGCTTCCGCGCCGGCCTGTCGAATGGCAGCCGCGTCAAGCAGGGCCAGATTATCGGCTACGTTGGCACGACCGGTCGTTCCACCGGCCCGCACCTGCATTACGAAATTCTGGTCAATGGCAAGCATGTGGATCCGGCTTCGCTGCGCCTGCCGACCGGCAAAATACTGGAGGGCAAAGACCTCGGCCGCTTCAAGGATATGGTCGCCGAACGCAACCAGCAGTTCGACAAGCTGATGAACGGCATGGTTATCGCGGACAGCCGGCCCGTCAAAACCGGCGGCAAGACGCGTCAGGCCTCCCGCTAAATTTTACAGCCTTTAAAAAGCGGCCCCTTCAAACGGAGGGGCCGCTTTTTTTTGCCCTGCCGCCGTGATAAAAGGAAATATCCCCCCCTGACGGAGTTTTATATGCTGCGCGCGCTAATGTCCCCTGTCCTTGCCGCCTGCCTTTGGGCAGCGGCTGCTATCACGCCCGCCGCGGCCAGCGTCAGCAGCGAAGGCTTGAGCGGCAACGAGCTGCTGGGCATGTGTAACAGCAAATACGATACGGATTACGGGTTTTGCGCAGGATATGTCAGCGCGATTGCGAATGCGATGCTCGTCGGCCCGGTCAGCGGGGAGCGTGCATGCAGCCACGGCCCCATCCGCAGCCAGCAGCTGATCGATCTTTATCGCAGCTATGCCGAAGTCTTCCCCGAAAACCTGCGCGGTGCGGCGGCGAAAAATGTTGCCGTCGCGATTGCCCGCGGCTTTCCCTGCAACGATTGATGGATATTCGGGTTATTTTTTAACCCAGCGGCCCTGTTCGTCCTGCTGGAAATAGGTCAGTTCATGCCCATCGGCCTTGTAAGCGCTCCAGCGGGCGCGTGCGGCCTTGACGGCGGCTTCGTCATTGCCGTCAAACAGCTCGCAGCAGAGCGTATAATCTCTGACATGCAGCGATGTTGCACCATCGGCCAGCACCAGCATCTGCGCGCCGTTCGGGTTGTCGTCCTCGGTCGTCAGCCATATCGGCTGTTCCGCCTCGTTGCCGTCGCGGATATACCCATGCGGCAGGAAACTGCCGGCATCATATGTCCACAAAAGACTATCAAGGGTTTCAATCCGCTCGCGGCTGCCCGCCTTGACCACAATACGCGGCTGCACGGTAATGGCCTTGGCCAATAGCTCCGGCAAGGCCTGTTCGAGCCGCTTGGTGATCATGTGATAAAAACGAATATCCGTCATGGCTCCGTCCGCCTGCGCGGGATTGTGAGGATAAGAAAGAGCATGTTATTATCGGCCATCGTCCCCAAAAGGCAAGAGGCACGCATGTCCGACGGCTGGCAAATACCCTCTATCGCGCAAAGCACGGAAATTCTGCACAGAATCAATGCCGCCGAGCCTGTGACGCGTTACGGCAGCGATACCGCGCTGGCGCTGATGCCGCTGCCTTTTTACGGGGCGGATGCCCGTCTGGCGCGCGCGGTAAAACCGCAGGCGGCAAGCCCCGCACAATATTACGTTCTGTTGCCCGAAGACGTTATACCGCTCGATGGCAGCACCGCGAATATCCACAGCGCCAATGCCGCGGCGCCGCTGGCACTTGATGAACAGAATATCGAATTCTATCTGGCCTTCCGGCTTTATTTCGGCAGCGCGAGCCTGCTGCTGCGCGTCCGCGCCACGCGCCACGACGACGGCTGGCAAGCAACCGCCCGCGCGAGCGACAAAACCGGCACGCACGAGCTGACGCTGCATATCTCGCCACGCGGCGAAGTCAGCGAAAGCCACAAGGAATATCGCAGCGACGATAAGTTGCCGCACCTGCCGCCCTTCGCCCGCGCCGGATAAACCGCGTTAAAGCGCCGCCGCCTGTTTTTGCAGGGTCACGTAATCCGTCTTGCCCGTGCCCAGCAGCGGGATTTCCGCCACCTGCTGTATCTGGCGCGGAATAGACAGCTCGTTGATACCCAGACTGCGGAAATGACGCGTGATGTCTTCGGACGCCGCCTGCGGCTGCGTTGTGAACAAAATCAGCTTTTCGCCTTTTTTGTCATCCTTGACACTGACAACCGCATGCTGCGTGTCGGGCCACAATTTTTGCAGCGCGCTTTCTACCGCTGTCAGCGAGACCATTTCACCGCCGATTTTGGCGAAACGCTTCATGCGTCCCTGAATGGTGATATAGCCCGCTTCGTCCTGCGCCACGATATCGCCGGTATCGTACCAGCCGCCTTCGGGCGGTTGCAGCATGCCGGGGGCGTCGGATTTCAGATAACCCTTCATGATGTTCGGGCCATGAATGATCAGCTTGCCGGTATTGGGTGCATCAATCCCCTCGATCTTTTCCAGCTTCGCGGTGATACCCGGCAGCAGACGCCCGACACTGCCCGGCTTGTTGTGCATGGGCGTGTTGATACTGATGACCGGGGCGGTTTCGGTTGCCCCGTAGCCTTCGAAAATACGCACACCGTATTTTTCGGCATAGATTTTGCGCGTTTCTTCTTTGAGCTTTTCCGCGCCCGCGAAAATATAGCGGATGGCGTGGAAATCATAGGGATGCGCAAAACGCGCATAGCCGCCCAGAAACGTATCCGTGCCAAACAGAATGGTCGCGTTCGTGTCGTAAATCAGCTCCGGCACGATGCGGTAATGCAGCGGCGAGGGATAATAAAACGCCCGCAAACCCGACAGGATGGGCAAAAGCGTCCCGCCCGTGAGGCCGAAAGAGTGGAACATCGGCAAACAGTTGAACACGATATCCGTCGGGCCGAAATCGACGCGGCTGCCAATCTGGTGACAATTCGCGCGGATATTCCGGTGCGACAGTACCACGCCCTTCGGCGCCCCTTCGGAACCTGACGTGAACAACACCACAGCCGCATCATCAGGGGTGGCGGCAGGTTTGCACATACGCTCCATCAGCTCC
Organism: uncultured Micavibrio sp.; assembly: GCA_964551435.1. Taxonomy (GTDB): domain Bacteria; phylum Pseudomonadota; class Alphaproteobacteria; order Micavibrionales; family UBA2020; genus UBA2020. The sequence continues at coordinate 10,354 of CAZKBS010000009.1, read as the reverse complement.
GGCCAAAGGCGCGCGGCAAGGCCGTAAAGCTTGTCGCCAAGCCCGATGCGGCTGCGCACGTCTTCGAGGTAAATCATCGACACGCCTGCGCCTTCGATAGCGTCCACCACAGGGACCAGCTTGCCCATCTCGACAAAACGGCGCGAGGAGATGACATGCGTCAGCTCCGCCGTCTGGCAGGCGCTGACGATATTCGCAGGCCCCGCCGAGAAGTTCAGCATGGCCGGCGCGCGGCGCATGATGTGGAGCGCAAAGAAGGTCAAAACCGTACCCGTCATGTTGGGCAGCAGCACGCCGACAGCGGGAACAGATGCGTCCGCACGCGCTGCAGGTATCTGGCGGTTCAGCACACGCGCGAAAGCAAAGGCCGCGCTGATCAGGCGTTGATAATCCATCGGCTGGCGCTGCGGGTCTTCGCAAACCACATGCTTGCCGCCGTGCAAACGGCGCGCACGCATCAGGGCGCGGATCAGGGTTTCATTGGAATCGCTTGCCTCGAACATCATGCCGGACATCAAATCATAAAGCTTCGATGCGGCCAGCTGCCGGCGGCGGCGGCCGCGGGCGTCTTCGGGCAGCTGGAAATCGCACGGCGGCAAAACCGTCAGCGTGATTTTGGGGAACCAGCGGATATTGACCTTGCCGCGCAGGCGCGAAAACGGCGTATATTGCGCCCCGTCGATACGGATAGGCAGCAGACGCGCCTGCGCCTTGTCGGCAATCAGCCCGGGACCTTCGTATACCTTCATGAGCGAGCCGGTGACCGTGATGCGCCCTTCGGGGAAAATCATCGCGATTTTATCCTGCCGCACTTCTTCGACCAGCGATTTGATCGCCATCGGATTCGTAGGGTCAAGCGGGAAGGCATCGACCAGCGTCAAAAACGGCTTGATCCACCACTTATCCGCCACATGCGTGTTAACGGCAAAAGTGATTTTTACCGGCAGATAGGCTGCAATCAGCGCCGCATCCAGAAACGAGGTATGGTTCGCGACAATCAAAACACGCTTGCCTGCCGCCTCGAAATTCTCCATGCCCTTGATTTCGACACCGTAAGCCCAGCCCAGTACCGCCCGCGCGACGGAGCGCATGAGATCTTCAGGCAGCAGGTGAACGATATAAATGGCGACCAGAATATTGCACAGCGCCATCACCAGAAAAATCGCCGGAATGGTAAAGGCCATCTGGATAAGAATTACACAAACTACTGCAGATACGACCATGAACAGACTGTTCATGACGTTCAGGCCCGCAATCGTGCGCGCCAGCATGGCGCCTTTGGCGCGCTGCTGCACCATGGCATAAAGCGGCACAACAAACATCCCGCCGCACACGGCGATGAGGAACAAATCCGCCATCACGCGCATGCCGCCCGTCGTTGCGGCAAATGTCGCCGCGGTCACCAGTTCACCCGCACCGGCGACATGCGACGCCTCATGGCCGGTTGCGAAATACAAATCCACGCCGAAAATGGCCATGCCGATTGCCGCCAGCGGCACATAGGTCAGCTGCACACGACCCTTCAGCAGTTTTTCACACAGGACGGAACCCACGCCGATACCGATGGAAAACAGCGTCAAAAGCAGCGTGACCACCGTTTCGTTGCTATGCAGGTAATCCTTGGCATAGCTGGGGAATTGCGTCAGATAGGTCGCACCCACCAGCCAGAACCACGAAATCGCCAGAATGCAGCGGTAAACGGCGACATCAGTCTGGGTGTCGCGCATCATACGGCCTGTCTCGCTCCAGAACTTCGGATTTACCTGCAAATCCGGGGACGGGCCGGGCGCTTCGGGTATCTGGCGGCTGGCGAAATAGCCGGCGATGGCGACGCTGACAATGGCGATGGAAATCACCCACTCCCCGCGCTCGGCCATCACCAGAAGGCCGCCCGCGATAGTGCCGAGAAGAATGGAGAGGAAAGTCGCCGCCTCCACATAGGCATTGCCGGCCAGAAGCTCGTCGGCTTTCAGATGCTGCGGCAAAATTGCGTATTTCACGGGGCCGAAAAACGCCGAATGCGTCCCCATGCCAAACAGCAGGAACATCAGGATCCAGATATTGCCCGTGACAAAACCGATGCTGGCCAAGGCCATCAGCGCGATTTCGGCCAGCTTGACCATGCGGGCAATGCGGGCGCGGTCGTATTTATCGGCCAGCTGCCCCGCGGTGGCGGAAAACAGGAAAAACGGCAGAATAAAAACGCCCGCGGCCACCGTCACCAGCAGTTGCGGCGACATATGCGCCTGTTCGGCCAGACGGAAGGTGATGAGCATCACCATCGCGTTTTTAAACAGGTTGTCGTTGAACGCGCCCAGAAACTGGGTGACGAACAGCGGCAGGAACCGCCGCGATTTCAGGATGCTCATGTTATCTCCCTCTTGGCTGCGGCGGTTTTATGCTGTCCCCGTGTTTACGCCCACGCGCGTGCTGCGCGTTTATTCCCAGTTGTCGGCGACGTATTTATCAAGAAGACGCACACCGAAAGACGACGCCCCCTTGGGCACGCCCGGGCGGTCTTTGTTTGACCACGCCACGCCGGCGATATCCAGATGCGCCCATTTCACGCCGTCCTGAATAAACCGCTTCAGGAAATGCGCGCCGATGGCAGAGCCCGCATCGCGGCCGCCGCTGATGTTTTTCATGTCGGCAGCTGGGCTGTCGATGGCTTTATCCCACGCATCGCACATCGGCATGTACCAAAGCTGTTCGCCGGTTGCGCGGCCTGCGCTGACCAGATCCCACGCCAGCGCATCGTCGTTGCTGAAAACGCCCGCGTATTCGTGGCCAAGGGCGATGATCATCGCGCCCGTCAGCGTAGCGAGGTCGACGATATGCGTGGGTTTGAATTTCTGCTGCACGTACCAAAGCGCATCGCACAGCACAAGACGGCCTTCGGCATCAGTGTTGTGCACCTCAATCGTCTGTCCGGACATCGACGTCACAATATCGCCGGGGCGATAGGCCTCGCCCGAAGGCATGTTTTCGGCAAGACCGACGATACCGACCGCGTTGACCTTGGCGCCGCGCGACGCGAGCGCCTTCATCAGGCCCGTCACCGTGCCCGCGCCCGCCATATCCCATTTCATTTCTTCCATGCCGGGGCCGGGCTTCAGCGAAATACCGCCGGTATCAAACGTCACGCCCTTGCCGACGAAGGCAACGGGGCGCTGGCCTTTTTTGCCGCCCTTATATTCCATGCTGACCAGACGCGGCAAACGCGCGCTGCCCTGACCCACGGCCAGAATAGCGCCCATGCCCAGTTTTTTCATGTCCTTGTCGGTCAGCACCTTGACCTCGATACCCAGCGGGGCGAGTTCTTTTTTGATGATGGCGGCAAAGCTTTCGGGATAAAGAACGTTCGGCACTTCGGACACGAGATCGCGCGTCAGGAACGCGCCTTCGGCCACTTTCTGCTGCGCGCCGAACAGCTTGCGGGCCTTGGCCGCATCTTTGACGGTCAGATGGATGGTTTTCAGGGTCGGCTTTTTATCCTTCGGTTCACGCGTCAGGTATTTATCAAAACGGTAGGTGTTCAAGAGCGCGCCGAGGGCGACATGCGCCGCCGCCGCATCGGGCGACAGTTTGGATTGTTTCGCCTCTTCTTCGGGAAAGTTGACATCGGCCAGAACAGATTTGCGGCTGTTGAGCTGCGCGGCAAGACCGCTGCCGATTTTTTCAAAGCAAAGCGCGCCAAGATCTTCCGGATTGCCAAGGCCCGCAACGACAACATAACGGGCGCCCGCGCCCTCCAGCCCCGGCAGGGCGAGGAACTGGGCTTTTTTACCCGTGAATTCGGCAGCTGCCAGCGCACGTTTCAGCGCGCCCTTGGTCTTCGTGTCCAGTTCGCGGGCGGCGGCGGAGAGCTTGGCCCCGTGTTTGCCGTCTTCGGCAACGAAAATCACCCGGGTATCGGCATTTTTGGCCGGTTTCTGGTCGAACTGGATCTTGGCGGGGCTGCTGGTCATGGCGGCTATTTTTCTTTCTTTTTAGGGCGGGAAAAGGTAAAAACAGAGGCAAGGCCCCATGCCCGCAGCGCGGACAGCAGAGCCATCAAGATAATAATAGGGCGGCGCGCGTTTCGCCACCCCGGATGCAGCGCTGATGCTCACCACACGGTATCTATTTAAAAATCTTTTTTCCGTAACGGTGTTTGTTGCCGTCACGCTGTCGTTAGTTATCTGGCTGACGCAGTCGCTAAAACTGCTGGAGCTGGTCGCCAGCTCCGATGCGCCGCCGTCTTTGTTCCTGAAACTTGTCGCTCTGACCTTGCCGCGGTTTTTAGAGGTTATCCTGCCCCTCGCCCTCGTCACCGGCATCCTGTTCACCTATAATAAAATGATTATGGATAATGAGATGGTCGTTATGCGCGCCTGTGGCTTTGACCAGTTCACGCTTGCGCGGCCGGCGCTGACGCTTTGCGCCGGATTTATGGTGATTATTGTCGCGACGACCTGTTTCCTCTCCCCCCTCAGCCACGGGGAAATGAAAAAACTACGCCGCGAGATCAAGGCGGAATATTCGGCCTTTTTGCTGCGTGAAGGGGTTTTCAACACCTTCAGCAACAACCTGACCGTTTATGTGCGCCAGCGTGACGCCAGCGGCGATTTGCTCGGCCTGATGATCCATGACCGCCGCGACGAGAGCAAACCACCCGTCACCATCACCGCCAAGCGCGGCCGTATTTTCATGAACGGCGATGTGCCCAACATTCTGGTCTATGACGGGATGCGCCAGCAGATGGATACGCAGAACGACATGGCATCACGCCTGTTTTTCTCGCGCTACAACATCGAGATAAAAGGACTGGAAGGCACCGCGCAGGAACGCTGGCGCGAAGCAAGCGAGCGCACCCTGCCCGAACTGTTCCGCCCAGACATGAACGACAAGCGCGACCGCAAATACAAGGACGCCTTTATTGTCGATGCGCATTTGCGCCTGCTGGCACCGTTCAATACGCTCGGTTTTGCGCTGGTGGCGCTGAGCTGCATCCTGCTCGGCCCCTTTAACCGGCGCGGACAGTCGCGTAAAATTCTCTTGGCTGTGGTTATTGTGATTGCGCTACAGGCCGCGGAAATGGCGCTCGGCAATGCGGCGAAAAAACAGCCCGTGCTGCTCGCCGCGCTTTATGTGCTGGCCTTTGCGCCTGTCATGATTTGCGGATTTTTAATGCACCTGCGCGGTGAACAGTGGCTGATCGGCCGCCTGCGCCGCTGGCGCGGCAACCCGCCCCGCCTGACGGAGGAGCCCGCATGATCACCGGTGCCACCACCCTGTTCCGCTATATCCTGCGCCACTTTGTGATGAATTTTATGGGCGTGGTCGTCATCCTGCTGGGCCTCGTTTTTATTTTCGACGTGATTGAACTCATGCGCCGCGCCGCAGGCGTGCAGGGTGTATCGCTGGACGTGATTTTGCTGATGGCGATTTTGAAGCTGCCGGAAGTGGGGCAGAAAGTCGTGCCGTTCGCCGTGCTGTTCGGCGCGATTTACACCTGCTGGAAGCTGAACAAAACATCCGAGCTGGTTGTCATCCGCGCAGCAGGTATTTCGGCATGGCAATTCCTGAGCCCGATGTTCATGGGGGCGTTTCTGATTGGCGTTGTGACAACAACGGTAGTGAACCCGACCGGCGCCGTCATGATCGGCAAGTTTGAACAGATGGAGTCGCAACACTTCAACACCACATCCAATCTGGTCACGGTATCGCGCACCGGCATCTGGTTGCGCCAGCCCGTTGAGGGGGGCTACGCCCTGTTCCATGCCAGCAGTTTCGACCAGCAGCACTGGCGCATGCAGGATGTGATTGTTTTCTTTTTCGACCGCGACGATACGTTCCAGAAACGCATCGACAGCCAGCTCGCGCGGCTTGGTGACGGATTCTGGGAACTGGAGAAACCCATCATCAACGACGCGCAGGGCGTCAGCCGCATGGACAATTTCGAGCTGCCAACCAACCTGACCTCCCGCCAGATTGAAGAGTCTTTTGCCGACCCCGAGACGATTTCGTTCTGGATGATCCCCGAACACCTCCGGATTATGACAGAAGCCGGGTTTTCCGGCACCCGCCTTGCCATCCATTTTCAGGCGCTGCTGGCCCAGCCCTTCCTTCTGGCTGCCATGATCCTGCTGGCTGCGACATTTTCGCTACGCCCGCAAAGATTCGGTGGCACAGGGGTCATGATAGGCCTTGGCGTTGGAATTGGTTTCTTTATATTCTTCATGGAATCAATCCTTCAGGCTTTCGGCATATCACAGAAAATTCCTGTATATCTGGCGGCTTGGACACCGGCTCTGGTCAGCTTGCTCATGGGGGCGACCGCCCTTTTGCATATGGAAGATGGCTAAAGTTAAGAATTGAGTAATTATATACGGTTAGAGTATTTAAAACGGCCCCCTCAGAGAGACCTTCATGCCCTTCATCTCCCGCTCCAAGACCACCTTCGCCGCAAAAACCTTTGCGATGCTGATGTGCGCCTTCCTTCTTACCGCCACCAGCGGCTGCACCAGCGCGAAAAACGAAATGCAAACCACGGCCGTCAATGACCCGCTGGAGCCGTTGAACCGCGGTGTGTTCGCGTTCAACAACGCGCTCGACCGCGCACTGATCGAACCGGTGGCGAAAGTTTACAACTTCCTGACCCCCGACTTTTTCCGTGCGGGCGTGCAGAATTTCATGCGGAACCTTCGCTCTCCGCTGATCGTTGCTAATAACGTGTTGCAAGGCGACCTGAAGGGTGCTGGCGTTGCCACGGCCCGTTTCGTCATCAACACCGTCGGCGGTATCGGCGGCCTGTTCGACCTCGCGGGCGCGCAGGGCATGCCGTACGAACCGGAAGATTTTGGCCAGACGCTGGCCGTCTGGGGCCTGGGCGAGGGTTTCTACCTTGTCCTTCCCGTTGTCGGTCCGTCTTCGCTGCGTGATACGGCGGGTATGGCCGTAGACACTATCGCGGATCCCGTGCGTCTTTACGCATTCAACCGCGACGAAGAATGGATTTACTACACGCGCGGTCTGGTCGAAGGTCTCGACACCCGCGCAAGACTGGTCTCGGCCGTGCGTGACATGCGCCGCAACAGCCTTGACTACTACGCCGCTGTCCGCAGCGCGTACACGCAAAAGCGCCGCTCGCTTGTGCGTGACGTCAACCCTGACGCCCCCAAGGCGCAGGCTGTACAGTACTACGACGAGGGCTGGGAATAACCCGCTACCCCGAGGACCGAAAGGATACACTTGATGACTGTCTCTCTCTCCCGCCGCCTGATGATTTTCGGTATGGCGCTGGCGCTAGTGCTGCCTGCAGGTGCTGCTTTTGCACAAAAGCGAGATGAAGCTGCCGTCAGCTTTGTCCAGAAAATGGGCGACGTCGCCCTGACCGAACTGACCGGCAAGAACATCAGCGCCAAAGAACGCGAAGCCCGCGTGCGCGAACTGCTGCGCAAAAACTTTGATGTAAACGCCATCGGCCGTTTTGCGCTTGGCAAACACTGGAACGCCGCAAACGAAGCACAGCGCAAGGAATACCTGTCGCTGTTCGAAGATATGATCGTGCGCACCTATGCCCAGCGTTTCGGCGAATATGCCGGACAGCAGTTTAAAGTCAGCAGCGCCAAGGCCATTTCGGATCGCGACAGCATCGTCAACAGCCAAGTCGTGCAAAAAGACGGCCCGCCCGTTGCTGTTGACTGGCGCGTACGCAATAACGGCGGCAACCTGAAAGTCATCGACGTGTTCATCGAAAACGTCAGCATGGCCATCACCCAGCGCAGCGATTTCGATGCCGTCATCCAGCGCGGCGGCGGCAAGGTCGAAGCCCTGCTGGAAAGCCTGCGCCAGCGCAAGAAATAAAGGGCGATAACCAAAGCCCGAATAAAAAAGCCCGCCGGAAACAGCGGGCTTTTTTATTGTCTCGTTTTGCAATCAGCCCTCAGGGCGCCGGCTCGACAATCCACGCGGCAATCCGCCGCACCAGCGGCAGGATAATCAAAAGAACCGAATAGGCAATCACCCACGACAGCGCCCAACTATGCATCCAGCTGGACACAAACCCCGCTGCCGGCCCCATATGCGAAAAGGTGCTGATGCCGGAGACAAGACAGCTCATAATCAACAACAGCACCATCGGAAACACAACCGGCGTATATCGATGCGGCAATCTGCGCAGGCGAAAGCCCGCGCATTTTTTCGCCGTCTCTTTGTGCCCGCAGCCCGTCACGACGCGCGGCGCAGGGGTTTGTACTTGATACGGTGCGGCTGGTCGGCGTCTTCGCCAAAGCGCTTCTTGCGGTCTTTTTCGTAGTCTTCGTAGTTGCCTTCGAAGAACACGACCTGGCTATCGCCCTCGAATGCCAGAATATGCGTTGCCAGACGGTCAAGAAACCAGCGGTCGTGCGAGATAACGACCGCGCAGCCAGCGTAGTTCTCCAGCGCATCTTCAAGCGCGCCCAGCGTTTCGGTATCAAGGTCGTTGGTCGGCTCGTCAAGCAGCAGGAGGTTGGCCGGCGTTTTCAGCATCTTCGCCATATGCACGCGGTTACGCTCGCCGCCCGACAGCACGCCGACTTTTTTCTGCTGGTCAGGGCCGCGGAAACCGAAGGAGCCGACATAGGCGCGGCTCGGCATTTCACGTTTGCCGAGGACAAGAATATCGTTCTTGTCGGAAATTTCCTCCCAAACGGTCTTGTTGCCGTCCAGCGCATCGCGGCTCTGGTTCACGTAGCCCATGATGACGCTGTCGCCCACAGTGACCTTGCCGGCATCCGGCGCCTCTTCGCCCGTCATCATGCGGAACAGCGTGGTTTTACCCGCCCCGTTCGGACCGATAACGCCGACGATACCGCCCGGCGGCAGTTTGAAGCTAAGATTTTCAATCAGCAGGCGGTCTTCATATCCTTTGGACACGTTTTCAAATTCGACCACATTCTGGCCCAGACGCGGCGGCACGGGGATAACGATCTGCGCCGTGCGGGTTTTTTCGAACTTCTGGCTTTCTGCCAACAAATCTTCGTAAGCGGTGATACGCGCCTTGGATTTCGCCTGACGCGCCTTGGGGGACTGACGCACCCATTCCAGTTCGCGCGACAGGGTTTTTTCGCGGGCTTCCTGCTCGCGGCCTTCCTGTGCAAGGCGCTTGGATTTCTTGTCGAGATATTCGGTATAGTTGCCCTCGTAGGGGATGCCGCGGCCGCGGTCCAGCTCCAGAATCCAGCCCGTCACGTTGTCAAGGAAGTAGCGGTCGTGCGTGACCATGACGACCGTGCCTTTGTAGTCGAGCAGGTGACGCTGCAGCCAGGCAACGGATTCCGCATCCAAATGGTTGGTCGGCTCGTCGAGCAGCAGCAGGTCGGGCTTTTCCAGCAGCAGACGGCACAGCGCCACGCGGCGCTTTTCACCGCCCGACAGATTGGTGACAGCGGAATCGCCGGGCGGGCAGCGCAACGCATCCATGGCGATTTCGACCGTGCGTTCAATGTTCCAGCCGTCGGCCGCGTCGATGATTTCCTGCAATTCCGCCTGACGCGCCATCAGGGCGTCGAAATCGGCGTTTTCTTCGGCAAACTTCGCGCTGATGGCGTCGAATTCGTCACGTGCAGCCTTCACCTCGCCGAGTGCTTCCAGCACGTTTTCCATGACGGTCTTGCTGGGATCCAGCTGCGGCTCCTGCGGCAGGTAGCCCACGCGCGCGCCCTCGGCAGACCAAGCCTCGCCCTGAAAATCCTTTTCGATACCCGCCATGATTTTGAGCAGGGTCGATTTACCCGAACCGTTCGGCCCCAGAACGCCGATTTTGACGCCGGGCAGGAAGCTCAGATAAATATCCTCCAGCACCTTTTTGCCCCCCTGATAGGTTTTGGAGAGGCCTTTCATCACATAAACGTACTGGTAGCTTGCCATGGCTTTGATTTCCTTCAATTATTTGACATCAAAAAGACCTGTCCAGAAACTGTCCAGACCGCCGGAATCGTGCTGAAAGCATTTATAAGCGAAAAATGCTGATTTTTCAAGGGAATGGGGTTATTTACCCCGAAGACGGGCTTTTTGATTGATTCTAGAGATAAATCACCAAGTTTAGGGAGTGCCCCCCCGGTTCAGAGTTCTATCGAGAGATCGGCTTTCTAAAAAAACGTCATTGCACAAGTTTGAAAAAATGCGAGCGTATTTTCTCAGAGCCGTTACGGTTTGCGGCCACTTTCTAATCTGTTTAAACCTGCATTTGACTCATCTCACATTGCCCGATGAGATGTTGCGTTGTGCTATAGCTTCCATTCAAATCAGAACGTGCTAAAATGCGGGGGTCAGCGGAACGTAAGAGGCCCAAGCTATAGCTTCCATTCAAATCAGAACGTGCTAAAAT
>CAZKBS010000008.1:0-74322 GCA_964551435.1 uncultured Micavibrio sp. | reverse complement strand
CACGGCTGTGACATCCCTGTATTCAAGGCGAGCGGCCTCGTCAGGCCGCAATCCGGTGTTCGCCATGAATAGAATGTAATCGTGCAAATCCTCCCATACAGAGCGGTGCCGCTTCAATGGGGGATTTTGAGCACGTTTACGCGATGCTTCATAGAACATTTTATATTCTTCGGGCGAGAACCAGGCGCGGTGTGTCACTTTGCCGGAAGTTTTGTAAGGGGCGGCAATATCCGGAACCTGTGGTATCCAGCCATGTCGCTGCGCGGTTTTTAAAATCAGTCGTGTTGTCACGGTTTCATGATGCAGGGTGCTTCGGCTGGGCTTTCTGCCTTTGTAGCCGTTTGTAAGGCGGAACATCCGGTACTCTTGAAAGAGACCGGCATTGATTTCACTGATGGGTTTATCTCCAAAATAGGGGATAAGATGGACGCGGGCGCGAAGTGTATGTTGCGATGTCCAAGCCTTGTTACGCTGTCCTTCGGTAATAACGCCGTATTCGGCGATGAACTTTTCAGCGGCTTCGCGGAATGTGTGACCGGATGGTTTGGCTTTTCTTGATGCCCGTGGGTCAGGTGTGGTTTGAATGTTTTCCGGTGCCAAGTTAAATTTGTCGAGCATTTTAGAAATGCGGCTGTGTTGGTTTCTTCGGCTGGCGTCAATGTAGGCGGCCATGTACCATTCACGGGCAAATTCTTTTGCCATCGTCAAGCTTTCGGCTTTTGTTGAGGCACGTAGGTTACGGCCATCCATGTAGGTAGAGCATTGCCAGAATCTGCTTCTCTCGCGTTTGTAGAGGTGGACTTTGCCGTCCATAAAAGTATGCGTTTCACCTTGCATCTTATGTGCCTCCGTGAACGAATAGTGTGTAACATATGTGTAAGTATATTATAGAAAAGTTAAAAAACCTATCTATTTGATATTTAATATTAAAATTTGCTAAGTGTGTTGGTGAAGGGGTTTTCAAGACCGGAGCTTTCAACCACTCAGCCACCCTTCCAAGGACGCCCTATACAGTGATGGGGCACTTTAGCAGGGCGGGGGGCTATTTTCAATCACGGATGATTATGGTTGTTTTGTGGCGTCTTTCAGGGCTTCGAGCATCAGATATGCGACTTCTTCGGAAGAGGCCGGATTTTGTCCGGTGATAAGGTTGCCATCGCGTACGGCATGGGCGTCGAAATCTTTGCCGGCAACAAAAGTGGCTCCGAGTTCGCGCAGACGGTTTTCCAGCAGGAACGGCACTTTGGCGGCGAGGCCGATGGCTTGTTCCTCACTATTGGTAAAGCCGGTGACGCGCTTGCCTTTGACAATCGGCTGGCCGTCTGCGCCTGTGGCGGCGACAAGCCCGGCAGGTCCGTGGCAGACGGCGGCGACGACCTTATTTTGTTGATAAGCCTGACTGATAATTGCCGCCAGTTCTTTGCTGACGGGCAGATCGAACATGGTGCCATGCCCGCCCGGCAGGAAAACGGCGTCGTATTTCGAAAGATCTATGTTTGCGACAGACGGCGTGTTTTTGATTTTCTCCATCGCGGACGCGTCGTTTTGAAAACGGTTGACGCTGGCGGGGTTTTTGGTGGTGTCATCGCTCAGGCTGCGCGGATCGATGGGGATGCTGCCGCCACCGATGGAGGCGATATCAATCTGCACGCCTTGCTCCGAAAGGACATAATACGGCGTGGTCAGTTCTTCCATCCAAAGGCCTGTCGGCTCGCCGGAGGGGCCCATGACAGCGTGTGATGTCAGAATGAACAAAACGGCAAGAGATTTCATAATTCAAACCTTCCGGATAAATGCAATGTGCAATCAATAAGATATCGCAACGGGCGCAAAAATCACGCCCGAAAATCTTTCCTAAAAATCTGTTATTCCTTTCAAATGCTTGCTATACCTGAGGCATGTTCACAGGGGAGTTTTTGCAGGTGGTTTCGGTATCTGTATGCAGGCATATATTGTGCGCGGTTGCGGTGATGGCGGGCCTTTTGGCTGCGGCGTTGCCTGCGCAGGCTGCAGACAAGCCCTTCGCTAGCTGGATGAAGGAATTCAAGGCCGAGGCACGCCAAAAAGGCATCGACCAGAATATCCTGCAGCAGGCCATGCCCGACAGCATGAAACCGCTTGATAGAGTCATCGAGCTTGACCGCAAGCAACCCGAAGGCACCACCAGCTTCGACGATTATCTGGCGCGTATCGTCAATACGGCGCGCGTGGAAAAAGGCGTCACGCGTCTTTTGAATTACCGCACGCTGCTGGGCCGCGTCAGTGATGCCTATGGCGTTGAAAAGGAAGTCATCGTCGCCCTGTGGGGCGTGGAGACGAATTACGGCGATTACACCGGCGGGTTTGATATCGTGAATGCACTGGCGACGCTGGCCTATGACGGCCGCCGCAGCGATTATTTCCGCGGCGAGCTGTTGCAGGCACTGCGCATCTTGCAAGAAGGCCATGTGCGCGCGGGCGCCATGAAAGGCTCCTGGGCCGGTGCGATGGGGCAGGTGCAATTCATGCCGACGAGCTTTTTCAAATTCGCCGAAGATTTCAACGGTGACGGCCGCCGTGATATCTGGAATACGCAGGCGGATGTTTTCGCCTCCGCCGCTAATTATCTGGCGAAAAGCGGCTGGCGCAAAGGACAGCCTTGGGGGCGCACGGTTCTGCTGCCCGATAATATCGACCGTAATCTGCTGGGCGTGAATAACGCCTATAGTCTCCAATACTGGCATGATCGCGGCGTGCGCCTGCCGGATGGCAAGGCCGTGCCGTTCGAAGGCTACGCGCAGGCGTCGATTGTGCAGCCGAGCGGCCCCGGCACGTCCGCTTATCTCGTCTATGATAATTTCAAGGTTATCCTGAAATGGAACCGTTCATCTTACTTCGCGACATCTGTCCTGACGCTGGCCGACCGACTGCATGACGGTGTGAAGGTGCAAAGCGCCATCACCAACCGCAGCGGCGGTTGATGGACGTGGGATGACATCGCCGAAAACAAAATGCCTGAAACAAAAAATGAAAGCCGCCAAAGCATGACCGTTCTTTCTTCTTCACGTTTTCACCGCCTTGCCTTTCTGCCCGTGATGCTGGCGGGGATCGTTTCCCTTTCGGCCTGTTCGGAAGTTCAGCTGGCGTCGCATCTGTTTAAAAAGGCGACATGGTCCGGATCGCAGGAAGCGGCGGGGACTTACAAAGTCGGCAATCCTTATACGGTATCGGGTGTGCGCTATCATCCGCGCGAAGATTTCCGCCTTGTCGAAACCGGCATTGCATCGTGGTACGGCCCCAGCTTTCACGGCAAACGCACCGCCAATGGCGAGATTTACAACCAGCACGACCTGACCGCCGCACACCGCACGCTGCAAATGCCGTCGATTGTGCGCGTGACCAACCTTGAAAACGGACGCTCGGTCGTGGTGCGCATCAACGACCGCGGCCCGTTCAAACGCGGGCGCGTGATTGACGTGTCCAAACGCGCGGCGGAATTGCTCGGCTTTATCGGTACCGGCACGGCCCGCGTGCGTCTTGAAGTCCTCGAAAAAGAAAGCCGCCAGATTGCCGAAGCCGCCAAGCGCGGTATGGATACGTCGCGTATGAATATGCAGCAGATTGCCGCGGCTTCCGCGCCGGCCGCATCCGTGACGCCGGTATCGACGCGTGTTGCGGCGGCGCCCGTGTCGTCGCCGCGCGGCGATAACTATGCGACCTTGCGCAATGATGCCGAATTCCTGCCCGAAAGCCTGCAAACGCCGACGATTACGGTCGAGGAACTCACGGCACCCGGCGCCCGCAGCGCGCGCAGTATAACGGCAACCCCTGCGCCGCAGCCGCAAAAAGCACCGCCTGTGCCCAAAAACGCAGCCGATGAAACTTTCATCAATAATTTGAAAATGGAAGAATCCAAAACCGCAGGCTCGGCACCGCTTGCCAGCGGCCAGCTGAAAAACGGCCACTTCATGCCCGACCCTGTGGTCACGCAGGAAGCTGTGCGTCCGACCGGCATTTTCGTTCAGGCGGGTTCATTCTCCGTGCAGGATAACGCCGAGCGTCTGGGCAAAAAGCTGGAAAGCCTCGGCCCTGTGCAGATCACGCCGGTGTCGGTCAGCGGCAAACAGTTCTGGCGCGTGCGCATCGGGCCGATTGCCACTGTTGACGAAGCCGACCGTGTGCTGGATGCCGTGATCCGTGCGGGTGCCGACGGCGCGCGCATGATGAAAAACTGACAATAACAAATAACCGCCGTTCAAGGCGTGAAACAACGAGGGACTGATAAGCAATGAACACTCTACCGCGTACCGTGGCCCTGCTGGCCGCTGCTTTTGTTTTCCTGACGGTGGCAACCGCGCCGGCTTTTGCGCAGATCGAGACGAAAGCCAAGCAGGCGATTATCGTCGATGTCGATACCGGCGTTGTGCTTTTGGAGAAAAACGCGACCGAAACCATGCCGACATCGTCGATGAGCAAGGTCATGACGATCTATATGGTTTTCGAGGAATTGAAAAAAGGCCGCATCAAGCTGGATGACCAGATACTCGTCAGTGAAAAAGCATGGAGCATGCAGGGCTCTAAAATGTTCATCAAGGTCGGCGACCGCGTGAAGGTCGAAGACCTCATTCGCGGCATCGTCATCCAGTCTGGCAATGACGCCACCATTGCCGTCGCCGAAGGCCTTGCGGGCACCGAAGAAGCCTTCGCCGAAGCCATGACCGCGCGCGCCAAACAGCTCGGCATGATGAACAGCAACTTCAAAAACGCCAGCGGCTGGCCCGACCCCGACCATTATTCCACGGCGCAGGATCTGGCCATTCTGGCGAACCGCATCATCAAGGATTTTCCGGACTACTATCATTACTTCGCGGAAAAAGAATATACCTATAACAAAATCCGCCAGCAGAACCGCGACCCGCTTTTGGGCAAGGTTGCCGGTGCAGACGGCCTTAAAACGGGACATACCGAAGCGGCGGGCTATGGCCTTATCGGTTCGGCCATCCGCGACGGTCACCGCGTGATCATGGTGGTGAACGGCCTTGAAAGCACCAAGGAGCGTGAAGAGGAGAGCATCCGTCTTCTCGAATGGGCGTTCCGCACCTTTGACCGCAAGGTCTTGGTCAAGGCGGGCGAAACGATTGACCGTGCCAGCGTCTGGCTGGGCAAATCCGCCGATGTGCCGCTGGTTGTGAATGATGACGTGCGCATCGTCCTGCCGCGTTCGCGTGCGGGCGAAGTGCGCATGTCGGTATCCTATGAATCTCCGCTTCCGGCACCGGTGAAAAAAGGCACCGAGGTGGGCAAGCTGAAAATCGAAATCCCGCAGCAGGCACCGATCGAGGTTTCGCTTTATACGGGCGCCGATGTGCCGCGTCTCGGGTTCTTTGGCCGCGCCAAAAACCGCGCGCGTTATCTGCTGTTCGGTCAGTCGGAATAACGGGGGCAATCGCGGGCATGACGGCGAAAGGCGTATTCATCACCCTTGAAGGCGGCGACGGCACGGGCAAGTCGACGCAGATACGTCTGCTGGCGGCAGCGCTGGCGGCGGCGGGGATTGATGCCGTGACCACGCGCGAGCCGGGCGGCACGCCGCAGGCCGAACGTATCCGCAATCTGCTGTTGCAGCGCGATAGCGGAAATTTCGACCCGCTGACCGAGGCGATGCTGATGTTCTCCGCCCGCCGCGAACATCTGGTCAATAAAATCTGGCCATCGATGGAGGCCGGACAGTGGGTGATATCCGACCGCTTCGCGGATTCAACGCGTGCGTTTCAGGGGTATGGCATGGGGCTGGATGCCGCGCTGATCGAAAAACTTTATGCCCTTGTCGCGGGTGATTTTCAGCCAGACTTGACGCTGATTTTCGATATCGAACCCGAAGCAGGGCTTGCGCGTTCCATGAAACATATGAGCCAGACGGCGAATGTGACGGAATCGACCGAAGATCGCTACGAACGCATGGGGCTGGCCTTCCATACCCGTCTGCGCGAAGGGTTCTTGTCGATTGCCAGGCAAAACCCGCAGCGCTGCGTTGTCATCGACGCCGCGCAGGATATTCAAACCGTGCATCGCCGTGTGTTGGATATTGTGACGCAGCGTTTCGGTCTGACACTGGCGGAGGCCAAACATGGTTAGCCTGTTCGCCGATGAAGAAGAAAATCTTGATGCCGATATGGATGCCGCCGGTGCGCTGGCCGACGAAGCCGCTGGCCCTGCCGATGCCGAAGACCTGACGCCGCGCAGCAACCCCGATTGTATCGGGCATGAACAGGTTGAAAAATCCATTCTTGCCGATTTCAATGCGGGCCGCATGCCGCATGCGATTATTCTGGCGGGGCCGCCCGGTATCGGCAAGGCGACGCTGGCCTATCGTCTGGCGCGTTTTTTACTTTCGCAAGGGGTGGAGAGTGCGGGCGGCGGATTGTTCGGCGATGCCGCGCCGCCGGAAAATCTATACGTCGCGCCTGAACATCCGGTTTTTCGCCGCGTGCTGTCGGGCGGTCATGCAGATTTGCTGACGGTCGAGCGTGAATTTGACGAAAAACGCGGTCGTCTGAAAAATGATATTTCGGTTGAAACCGTGCGCCGCATTCACCCGTTTTTGCGCAAGACAGCGGCG
Organism: uncultured Micavibrio sp.; assembly: GCA_964551435.1. Lineage (GTDB taxonomy): Bacteria > Pseudomonadota > Alphaproteobacteria > Micavibrionales > UBA2020 > UBA2020. Next base: position 67,724 of record CAZKBS010000008.1, on the reverse strand, counting down.
GAGGGCGGCTGGCGCGTTGTCATCGTCGACAGCGCCGAGTATTTGAACCAGAGCAGCCAGAACGCGCTGTTGAAAATCCTCGAAGAGCCGCCGAAAAAAACCGTTCTGATTTTGACCACGGCGCAGCCGGGCGGTTTTCTGCCGACTATCCGCTCGCGCTGCCGCATGATACCTGTCGCGCCGCTGGGCGATATGCAGATGTCGCAACTGCTTGACCGCATGGTGCCGGGATTGTCGAGCGCGCAAAAAGCAATGCTTGTCAAACTGGCCGAGGGCAGCATCGGCCGCGCGCTGCAATTCCATGCCGATGACGGGATTGCGCTCTATCAGGATTTGCTCAAGGCGGCATCGACGCTGCCGGATCTCGACATGCTGCTGGTGCACGACCTTGCCGAAAAATTCGGCAAATTCGGGGCAGAGCGTTCGTTCGACACCGCCTGCGATGTCATGACGGGCTGGTGCGCGCGTCTGGCGCGGCTGCAGGCGCGGGGGCAGCCGATACTCGACGTTTTGCCCGGCGATGCCGAGGTTTTTCAACGGCTTGCGGCGCTATATCCCCCGCAGCATTTCATTGAAACATGGGAAAAACTCTCGCGTTTCTTCGCGCAGGTGGATTCTTATAACCTTGACAAGCGGCAGGCCATAATCGCATCTTTCCAGATGCTTCAAAATCCGAACCATCCCGGGCTGACGCTCTAGCGTTTTTTCCGGCAACAAGAAACTAACAAACCGGCGCCGCAGGCGCGAAAGAGGGCAGGCATGAGCAAACAGCCTTTCTACATCACCACGGCGATTTCATACGTAAACGCGCCGCCGCATCTGGGCCACGCCTATGAAGTCATCGGCGCGGACGTGATGGCGCGCTTCAAGCGCCTCGACGGTTTTGACGTCTATTTCCTGACCGGCACGGACGAGCATGGACAAAAAGTCCAGAAAATGGCCGAGAGCAAAGGCAAATCGCCGCAGCAATTCGCCGATGATATTGCCGCCACGTTCATCGAGCAGACGAAATACCTGAATATCTCGAACGACCAGTTCATCCGCACCACGCAGGACGACCATAAAAAAGCGTCGCAATACGCATGGCGTAAAATGCAGGAGCGCGGCGATATATATCTGAATAAATACGCCGGCTGGTATTCCGTGCGCGACGAAGCCTATTACGGCGAAGACGAGCTGACCACGCGCGAAGATGGTAAAAAAATCTGCACCGCGACAGGCACCGAGGTGGAGTGGATCGAGGAAGAAAGCTATTTCTTCAAACTCTCCGCGTATGAGCAAAAACTCCTCGATCTCTACGAAAGCCAGCCGGATTTCATCCAGCCCGCTTTCCGCCGCAACGAAGTCGTCAGTTTCGTGAAACAGGGGTTGAAAGATCTGTCGATTTCGCGCACCAGTTTTAACTGGGGCATTCCGGTGCCGGGCGATGAAAAACACGTTATGTATGTCTGGATTGACGCGCTTCTCAACTATATCTCTGCGCTGGGATATCCGGAAGACAAAAACGGGCTGTTTAAAAAATACTGGCCCGCGGATGTGCATCTTATCGGCAAGGATATCGTGCGTTTCCATGCGATTTACTGGCCGGCAATTTTGATGTCGCTGGATATTCCGCTGCCCAAGCGTGTCTTTGGCCACGGTTTCCTGCTGACGGGTGGCAATAAGATGTCGAAATCCCTCGGTAATGTCATCTCGCCGCAAAATCTTGTCGAAAAATTCGGCGCCGATGCCAGCCGCTATGCGCTGATGCGCGAAGTGACGTTCGGTCAGGATGGCGATATTTCCTGGCCGCTGATGACGGCCCGCATCAATGCGGAACTTGCGAATAACATGGGCAACCTTGTGCAGCGCACGCTGTCGCAAATCAATAAAAACTGCGAAGCCAAAGTGCCGCAGCCGGGCATCCTCGAAGATGTCGACCATGCGCTTTTGAACCATGCGGGTCAGGAAATGCTGGTCGCCGTGCGCGGAGAGTTTGAAAAACTGCAATTCAGCCGCGCGCTTGAAGAAATCGTGCGCGTTGCCAATGCCGCCAATGCCTATATTGACGAACAGGCGCCATGGACGCTCAAGAAAACAGACCCTGCGCGCATGCAGACGGTTTTGTATGTGCTGGCGGAAACTATTCGTAACCTTGGCCTGATTTTGCAGCCTTTCGTGCCCGTGGCGGCGAACCGTATCCTTGATCAGGTCGCGGTTGCGGCATCGGCGCGTGATTTTGCGCATATCGGCTCCCAGCATGCGCTGCAGCCGGGCACCGAACTGCCCAAGCCCGAAGGCGTCTTCCCCCGCATCGTGGAGGAAGAACCCGCCGCGCAGGAAAAGACCGCCTGATGCTGGTCGATAGCCATTGCCATCTGGATTACCCGGATTTCGCGGAGGAAGGCGTCGCCGAAATTGTCAGCCGTGCCCGCAGCGCGGGCGTGCGCCAGATGCTGACAATTTGCACGCAGATCGCCCATTTTGACCGCATTCGCGCGGTGGCCGATGCGTTCCCCTATATCCATTGTACTGTCGGTACGCACCCCCATCATGCGGCGGAGGAAGCGGAGGTCAAACTTTCCGCTGCCGATATCATTGCGCTGACAAAGCTGCCCAAAGTGGCCGGTATCGGCGAGACGGGGCTGGATTATTATTACGACCACGCGCCGCGCGATGTGCAGCAGCGTGTTTTCGAAAAGCATATCGCCGTCGGCATCGAAACCGATTTGCCGCTGGTCATCCATACCCGCGATGCAGAAGAAGACACCATGCGTATCCTGCGCAGCGCGGGGCAGGGGAAATCGCGCGGTGTCATGCACTGTTTCAGCGGCACGCAGTGGCTGGCCGAACAGGCGCTTGATATCGGCTTTTACATTTCGTTTTCGGGCATCATCACGTTCAAAAAATCCGAAGATTTGCGCGAAGTCGTCAAGCGTACGCCGCTTGACCGGATTTTGGTCGAAACCGATAGCCCGTATCTGGCGCCCGTGCCGAACCGCGGCAAGCGTAACGAACCCGCTTTCGTCGTGCATACCGCGCGGCTGGTCGCGGAGTTGAAAGGCGTAAGCTATGAAGACGTCGTGCGCCAGACGGGCGAGAATTTCCTGCGGCTTTTTGACCGCGCACAAGTGGCCGAAAACTGACGGCCTTGTTTGAAACCGGCAAACCAGAAGGATAACAAAAATGAAGTTTACGGTTTTGGGATGTGGATCTTCCCTTGGTACGCCTGCAGCGGGCGGTTTTTGGGGCACGTGTGACCCCAGCGAACCGAAAAACCACCGCAACCGCGCATCGCTTCTGGCGCAGACGGAAAAAACAAGCATCCTTATCGATGCAACCTATGACCTCAGGCACCAGCTGAACAATGTCGGCATCAAGAAAATAGATGCCGCGCTTATCAGTCATGCCCATTCCGACCATGTGAACGGCATCGACGATTTGCGCGTGCACGCCTATCACAACAACCAGATGATGCCGATTTACAGCAACAAGGAAACGCTGGACGAAATCGACCGCCGCTGGCCGTATTTGTTCAATACCAGCAGCAACGGTATTTACGTGCAGTCGTTCAGCCGCCATGAAATCGGCAATTACGACAGTTTCCGCATCGGTGATATCGATATTGAAACCTTCGAGCAGGACCACACCACCTGCCTGTCGCTAGGGTTCCGTTTTGGCGATTTCGCTTATTGCGTAGATGTCGCCGAAATGCCGGAAAAGTCGCTGAAGGCGCTGCGCGGCATTGAAACATGGGTGGTTGATGCCAGCAGCTATCACAAAGAGAGCGTCATGACCCACGCGAATTTGCGGCGTGTGAAAGAATGGGCGGCGATTTTGAAGCCGAAAATGACCTATATCACCGTCCTGACGACGCATATGGATTATAAAACCCTGTGCGACGAGCTGCCGCCGGATATCCGTCCGGCCTATGACGGTCTTGAAATCGATATGAAGGGCAACCAGCGTTAATCACGCTTTTAGCAAACAAAAACGGCGGCGCGGAAATTCTCCGGCCGCCGTTTTTTGTTTGTCGTGTCTATCAGCCCTGCTTGCGCGCGGGAGCGGCTTTGCGGGCGTTGTCGTTGGTGGGTTTTTTCTCCACCGTATCCAGCGCCTTGCCGATGATTTCCTTGATGCCGATATCCAGCGTCGGCACGGCCATGATACGTTCCATCTGCGCAATCATCAGCACCTGACGGTCTGCGTCGTAGCGCTTGAACTGCGTGAAGCGTTTGGCAAGGTTGGTCGCCGTTTTCGCATTCACATCGTTGAGGTCGATGATGGTATCCGCGAGGAACTTATACCCGCTGCCATCCTTGTCGTGGAAGGCGGACGGATTGCCGGACGTGAAGCCGCCAATCAGCGCGTAAACCTTGTTGGGGTTGGTCGCGTCGTAGGCTTCGTGTTTCATCAACTCGCGCACGCGATCCAGCGCACCGTCGGCCGGGCGTCCCGCCTGCAGCGACAGCCATTTGTCGACAAGGTTGTTGTTATCCTTGTAACGGCCATAGAAATCTTCCAGCAGCTTGTCCGCAACCAGCACGGCGTCTTTGTTGGTCATGCGGGTCATCACACCCAGTGCGGCCAGTTTTTCGGTCATGTTTTTGGAATGTCCATACTGCGCAACGGCATCCAGCGCGGCATCCGGTGTTTCTAGTTTGCCAATGAAGCCAAGGGCGGTGTTGTGCAGCTCGCGGCGTCCGACCTGTGTCGGTACGACGTTATAGGTCTCGCCCGCGGGCGCGGCGGTGGCGGTGTAGATATTCTTGAATTCCTCCGCATAGGTTTTGGCCAGCGTGGTCTTCATGAAATCAATCGCTTCGGAAACCGCATCGGGGTCGAGGGTTTTGAGGTCCTGAATGATGATGTTATAAGGCGGCAGGCCGAGCGTGCGCGCGTTGAACGCCAGATCGCCCGTCAGCGCATTTTTGACGTTTTCGCCATAAGCGTCGATGAAGCCTTGCTCCAGTGTCAGCGGCAGGTCGTTTTCGGCCTGTTTGATGAGCTTGTGCAGAGTTTTGACCATCAGGCGTTCGGTTGCTTCATATTTGTTGAAACCGTCGCTGTCGTGCGCCATGCGGAAGACGAGTTCATCGTCGGTCGGCTGGGTCGTGACTTTTACGGGGGCGGAGAAACCGCGCAGGATGGACGGCACCACGGGCCCGTCGATGTTTTTGAATTCGAACGTCTGGCTGGCTTCGGTCAGGTGCAGCACGCGCGTGGTCGGCGCGGTGCTGCCCGCTGTGTCGCCGGCGAGGGTGAGGGGCACGTCCTTGCCGCTCTGGCCGATCAGACCGACGGCGATGGGTATATGCAGCGGCACTTTCGCGGGCTGGTCTGCCGTGGGCGGCGTGTTTTGCGTCAGCGTCAGGCGGTAGGTTCTGCTGGCTGCATCATAATCGCCCGTGTAGCTGATTTCCGGCGTGCCGGACTGGTTGTACCACTGGCGGAACTGCGTGAGGTCGATGCCAGATACTTCCTGCATCACGTCCACGAAATCATCGCAGGTGACAGCCTGACCATCGAAGCGGCGGAAATATTCGTCGGTCGCCGCGCGCCATGTGGCTTCGCCCATCATGGTGTGCAGCATGCCCAGCACGTGGGAGCCTTTTTCGTAGATGGTGCCGGTATAGATGTTGTCGAATTCCTCCACGCGGTCGGGGCGGATGGGGTGCGACGTCGGGCCGGCATCTTCCATGAACTGGGCGGAGCGCAGGCCGACAGCATCGTCGATACGCTTGATTTCCTTGGAGTGCATGTCTTCGGTGAACTGGCGGTCACGCAGGACGGTGAAACCTTCTTTCAGTGTCAGTTCGAACCAGTCGCGCACGGTGACGCGGTCGCCGGAATAGTTGTGGAAATATTCGTGGCCGATGACGGCTTCGATATCAATCAGCTCGTCGTCGGTGGAAACTTCGGCGCTGCCGACAAGGTATTTCACGTTGAAAACGTTCAGGCCCTTGTTTTCCATCGCGCCCGCGTTGAATTTATCAACGGCGACGATGTGGAAGCAATCAAGGTCGTATTCACGGCCATAACGGTCTTCGTCCCATTTCATCGAACGCTTCAGCGATTCCATGGCCCAGGTGATTTTGTCTTCGTATCCGTCCTGCACATAAATACGCAGGTCGACTTTTTTGCCGTTCATGGTGGTGAAGGTATCTTCGAGCACATGCATATCGCCCGCGACAACCGCGAACAGATAGCTCGGCTTCGGCCACGGATCTTTCCAGTTGATGCTGTGCGTGCCGTCGCCGTTGTCGGTGGTTTTGGAAGGCTCGCCGTTGCCGTTCGACAGCAGCACCGGGAATTTCTGTTTATCGCCCGTCAGCGTCACGTCATAGGTCGCGAGATTGTCGGGACGGTCGAGGAAATAGGTAATGCGGCGGAATCCCTGCGCCTCGCACTGCGAACACAGGATATCGCCCGCCATGTAAATACCGGACAGCGTGGTGTTTTCCGCCGGATTGATTTCGGTGACGATTTCGACGTCGAACGGCTGCGCGGGCGGGTTTTTGAGGATCAGGTTTTTATCCGTCACCACAAATTCGCTGCGGTCCATATCGCGCGCCACGCCGTTTTCGATGATCTTGAGGGATTTGAGCTTGAGACCTTCGCCATCCAGCACCAGCGCGCCGCCGGCATTGGGCAGGTCGGGGTTGCGCGTGACATGGATACGGCTGGTGACCACGGTCTGGGTTTCATCCAGAGCAATGTCGAGCTTCACCGCGGGAATTTTGTATTCCGTCGGGCGGTAATCGTCGCGGTAGAGCGGGTTGCGGGCGGGATCAAACAGAAAATCTTTTTTCTCGGCCATGGGGGTGCAGGCTCCGGTCATTAGCGTGAATGAGAATGAATATCAGGCAGTGTAATTTGCCAGAAAATTCCAGTCAACCAAGCATTGCCGTAACATTATTGCTTTTTGGGCGGAAAATCAGGGTTTTATCCGGCGCGCTGATAGATAATCCTGTTTTCTTCAAATCTTTCAAGGACATTTCCGCGGCGGACTTCATAGACCAAATGCGCCATGGTTTCGCCCAAAGCAAAGAAAACATCGCCGGATTTCAGCTGCCTGTGGGCAAACAGGCCCTGCATGGCGGCATAGCCGGTTTGCGGGCCTCTGGAGAGGACGTCGGACAGTTTGTCGAGCCTGTGGCGGTGATGCGCCAGAATGTCGTCTATGCGTTCGTGCAGCCCGCGGAACGGGATGCCATGGGACGGCAACACCAGCACGTCGTCGGGTACCTCGGCGCGAATGCTTTTGAGTGTTTCCATATATAAATCGACAGGGTCATGGCCCGGCGGGTTGCCGGGGAAATAGCTGATGTTCGGGGTGATGAACGGCAGCACCATGTCTCCGGCAATCAGGATTTTATCTTCGGCGTTATACAGGCTCGCATGTTCGGGGCTGTGGCCATAGCCGCCGATGATTTTCCATGCGCGGCCACCCAGTGCGACTGTCTGGCCGGGATGCACGGGTTCGGTATGCGGCGGCGGCGGATGGATGACGCTGCGATATCCCATGCGGCGGTTGAGCAGTTTTTCCAGCACGTCTTCGTCGACGCCCGCGTGGTTATAATAGGGACGGTAGAGCTGTTCCAGACGTTCGACATTGTCGGGGTCGGTCAGCGATTGCACCATGCGCCATTCGCCTGGCGTCATTTGAACGCTGGCGCCGGTCTTGCTGTGCAGCCATCCCGCCAGTCCGAAATGGTCTGGATGGAAATGGGTGAAGAACAGATTTTCGACGGCGCCCTTTGCCAAAACGCCTTGGGCAAAAATAGCATCCCATTGCGCGATCGTCGGGCCGTCGTTAAAGCCGCTGTCGATGATGTTCCAGCCGCCTTCGCCGTTATCCAGCAGCCAGACGTTGACGTGATCCAGCGCGAAGGGCAGCGAAAACCGCACCCAGTAAAGGCCGTCGATAATTTTTGTGGTTTCGCCTGCGGCGGGCTGCGTGAAAATCGGCGGATATTCTTTTTTGACAGGTTTCAAGGGGTCGGCTCGCTTTGTTCGGGCACGGCGGACGGCGCCGCATTTTCGCGTAGTTTGTGGTTCATCTGACGCTGGAACCATGAATCGCGCACGGCGGCCTGCATACGGGCGCGCGCTTCCTGCCATTCGTCATCTGTCACATATTCCGGCGTGAATGTGAAATCCGGCGGCGGCATCAGGATGGTACGTTTGGTGCCGGGCATGTCGGGGTTGTCAACCTCGATATGCTGCGTGGCGGGGTCGTTCAGCTGCGCGGTTTTGCCGACAATGCCGCCCGCGCACAGTTCGGCATTCGGGGCGCGGCTGCCCATGGCGCTTTCCGCCTTGCTGACGGTCAGGAACAGGCGGTAAATATCTTCGGGCGCGAGATAATCAAACGCGTTATCCAGCAGTTCATAGCGCGGCTTGACCAGCGGTCCGCGGATATCGCGTACCGATGTGTCCTTGCAGCGCAGGGCATCCGTTGCCATCAGTAAATCAAACGTCAGCAGGCTGGCAAAGGATGTGCGCACCATATCCTTGTATTCGGTTTCGATACCGGCGATTTTGAACGCCTGCGAGGCCATAAACGTCAGGTCGCTGTAGAGCAGATAGTAATATCCGTTCAGCTTTTGCAAATCCTGCTGTCCGACGGAATGGTCGCGCGCCCAGTCCATCGCAACAGCCAGCAGGCGCGGTTTTTCACGCACACGTTTGTTGATATAGGCCGTTACGATTGCCGCGGTTTCGCGGGTGGCCAGAACCTCCAGCTCGTCATAGAAAGCCTTGTCTTCCGCCGCATCGGCACTGGCGGGTGCGGCTTGCAGCGCGGCCGTTCCGGCGGGGGCCAGCAGCGCGGGCAGCATATCGGGGCGGGCGTAATAAACGGCGGCAACCGCCAGCGCGGCCAGTCCGGTCAGAGAGCAAAAAATGACAAGGGGGCGGCGCATGGCGTTTTCTATAACACTCCTTCGGGCGGTTTCCATCATCTTAGCGGCTTTTTTACTTTTTTATAGCCTTATTCATCGCCTATTATATGCGTTGCTGCGCGTGGCCGCTTTTGCGGATGCGGGCGGTGGCAGCGATGCAAAGGGGGATGCGTGACTTTCACACTCGATCACCGTCTGGCAGACAGTTCGTTCCATGTCGAAGACTGGGCGCTGTGCCGCGTATGCCTCAAAAACGATAAAAACTGGCCGTGGCTCTATCTGGTGCCGATGCGCGAGGGCGTGCGTGAATTCTGCGACTTGTCGCCGGATGACCAGTCGTTGCTGATGGCTGAAATCGCCCGTGCGCAGAACGCGCTCAAGGCGCTTTATGCGCCGGATAAAATCAATACCGCCGCGCTCGGCAATATGGTGCCGCAGCTGCATATCCACATTTTCGCCCGCTACAAGACGGACGCCGCATGGCCCAAACCCGTCTGGGCGCTTGATATACCGGAAGTGCCGTACGACGCCGCGGCCCGCGATGCCGAAATCGCGCGGCTGCGCGCCCATTTCGCAGGCACGCATGAACAACAGGCAGAGACAAAAGGGGATAAGACCGCATGTCAACGATGACGTTTTGCCAAGGCCTTTACGAACTCATGGACAGCTACGACGGGTTCATCATGGACCAGTGGGGCGTCCTGCATAACGGCGTTCAGGCTTACGAGGGCGTGATTGACAGCCTCAATCATCTCAAACAGCGCAAAAAACAGGTCGTTATCCTCTCGAACTCTGCCAAACGTGCCGACGACAATATCGAACGCCTCAAAAAACTCGGCATCAAGCCGTCGATGTATAAAGCCGTTGTGACGGCGGGTGAGGTCGCCTGGCAGGGGCTGCGCGCGCAGAAAGAAACCCCGTTCAAGGATCTCGGCAAGAAATGCTATTTGATTTCCCGCGCCGATGACCGCGGGCTGCTCGAAGGGCTCGACATCGAAATTACGTCGGATATTGACGAAGCTTCTTTCATCCTCATCACCAGCTTCGATCCGAACGGCACGAAGCTTGAAGACCTCGACCCCGTTTTCAAAAAGGCCGTCGTGCGCCGTCTGCCCGCCATTTGCGCGAACCCGGACATGATTACCGTCTACGGCCATGAACGCGCCGTCGGCCCCGGTGCGGTCGCCAAACGCTATCACGACCTCGGCGGTATGGCGCATCTGATCGGCAAGCCGCATAAAACCATTTTCCGCTACGCGCAGGGCTTGTTCGAAGGTGTCATTCCGTCGCGCGTGCTTGTCGTTGGTGACTCTTTGCAGCATGACATCGCGGGGGCGATTGCCGTGGATATGGACACGGCCTTTATCACCTCCGGCATTCACGGCAGCGCGTTTCCGGCGGGTATTTCCCCCGACCAGCGCCGCAAGTCAATGGAACATCTGGCGCAAATCTACGGCGGCATCCGCCCGAACTGGGTGCTGGACAGCCTCATCTGGCAAACCCCCGAAGCCGCCCTGCGCGAACGCGAACGCGCGCGGATGAAGGAATAATCTTTTTTAATCTGACATCAAGGAAAGGCGCGAAAACATTTTCGCGCCTTTCTGTTTTTCTATTACTCGTGCGGCCCGGGTTTGGTCGATGGTGGGTGCGGATCGTCGATGACGTCGTCGGGCTCTGACGCGTATTCGGTACACAGCACGGCATAGGCGGCCTTGATATCGGGCATGGCGCGTTCGACGGCGGCTTCGCCTTCTTCAATCAGCTCCTCGGCGCGGTCGAATTCCATCAATCCGATATGGCCGATACGCGGCACGATAAGCACGTCCGGCGGATCTCCCGCAAGGCGGGAGCGGGCAAGACGGTCCTGCACGATGTTGAGCGACGATACCATGACGCCGAAAATGCTCGGCCCCGAATTTTCGCGGCGGAACACGCGCTGAATAAGGCCTTTTTTCTTTTGCTCTTCGAGGTTCTGCGGCCCTTCGAAATTCAGAAGGTCAAAGCCCGCCACCGTCGGGATGGTGTCGCCGGGACGTTTGCTTTTGCCGATGATATCGCCGCCGACGTTGACGGCAATCGTCATGCGCGCGCCATTGGCGGAGCAGGCCGAAACCGGCACGGGGTTGACGAGCGCGCCGTCAATCAGCCAGCGGTTGTTCATGAACACGGGCGGAAAAATGCCGGGCAGGGAGAAGGAGGCGCGCATTACATCGACCAGACGCCCCTTGCGCAGCCAGACCTCGTGACCTGTCACAAGGTCGGCGGTGATGGCGATGAAGGGGTGCGGCAATTCTTCGACGCGTACTTCGCCGAAATTGTCGAGCATGAGTTTCATAAGGCGCTCGCCGCCGATCAGGCCGCTGGCCTTGACGCGGAAATCGAGATACGACAGCACCTTGAATTTCGTCAGCGAATAGGCCCATTCCTCGACCGCATCAAGCCGGTGCGCCAGATAGGCGCCGCCAATCAGCGCGCCCATGGAAGAGCCGGAGATAACCGTGGGTTCGATGCCGTGGCGTTTCAGCGCGCGGATGACGCCGAGGTGGGCAAAGCCGCGGGCAAGGCCGCTGCCCAGCGCAAGGCCGATGCGCGGCGGCGCGGACATGTGGACTTTGTTCGCCTCCGACTGGGTTTTCAGCCCGGGACTGGCCGGGGGAATGTCGGGGCCTTTTTTATCTTTGTCTTTGCCGAACATCACTGTCGCCTCGTTTTTGTTATTATTATGTTTATTCTTGATTATGTTTATCTTTGACTGGGTGGGGATTAGAGACTAAACTCCCGCCCCTGACTGTAGTATAACACGGCTTGAGAAATCATTAACACCTGTCCATCGGGAAACCTCTTCTTGGCGACTTCTACTGTTTCCACCCCCACCCATACGGCCAGCTGGCCTTTGATGCGGCGCATCCTGCGTCAATATGTGCGGCCCTATGTGGGCACGTTGGCTGTGGCTGTTGTTCTGATGATGGTTTCGGCGGCGATGACGGGCGCCATGGCCAAGTTGATGGAACCCATCATCGACAAGATTTTTACCGAACAGCGCCGCGACATGCTGTTTCCGGTGGCGGGGCTGGTGCTGCTGGTTTTCGTGGTGCGCGGCATTGCGACCTACGGCCATACGGTGATGATGAACCGCATGGCGCAGCGCTGCATTGCCGATATGCAGCGCGATATGTTCGCCCACTTGGTCTATGCAGACCTGGCGTTTTTCCACGGCCAGCAAAGCGGGATGCTCCTGTCGCGGTTCGTATCGGACGTCAACCATATCCGCGCCGCGCTGAACCAGAGCCTGACGGGGCTGGGTAAAAACGTGTTTACTTTGCTGTTCCTGCTCGGCGTCATGGTCTATCAGGACTGGAAAATGACGTTGGTGTCGATTTTTGCCTTTCCGGCAGCGGCGTATTTTGTCGCGCGCCTCGGTAAAAAACTGCGCAAGGTGTCAACGACAACGCAGGAAGAAACGGGCCAGCTGACCAGCATGCTCGGGCAGGCGTTTCAGGGCAGCAAGCACGTCAAATCCTACGGCATGGAAGAATTCGAAAAAAACCGTATCAATCATGTCATCCAGCGCATCCTTGCGCTGATGAACCGTACCTACCGCGTATCGGCCACGGCGACGCCGATTTCGGAATCGCTGAGCGGTCTTGCGATTGTCAGCATCATCGTTTACGGCGGCATGCAGGTGATGGCGGGGCAGAGCACCACGGGGCAGCTGTTTTCGTTCATCGCCGCGTTCCTGCTGGCGTATGAACCGATGAAACGACTGGCGCAGCTCAACAACGTCATGCAAATGGGGCTGGCGTCGGCTGATAGGATGTTCAAGCTGCTCGACAGCCCGCCCGCGATTGTCGATAAACCCGATGCGGCGGAACTGAAAGTCGCGCAGCCGACCATGGTTTTCGACGATGTGCGTTTCACCTATGCCGACGGGACGGAGGCGCTGAAAGGCGTCAGCTTCAGTGTGCCGGCAGGCAAAACGGCGGCGCTGGTCGGGGCGTCGGGGTCGGGCAAATCGACCATTCTCAATCTTATTCCGCGTTTTTATGACGTCACGGGCGGCGCTATCCGCATCGATGGCGCCGATATACGCGATGTAACACTGAAAAGCCTGCGCAAGAACATGGCGCTGGTCAGTCAGGAAGTAGCTATTTTCAACGATACCGTGCGCGATAACATTGCCTATGGCACCGAAGGCGCGAGCGAAGATGATATCATCGCCGCCGCCAAAAGCGCCGCCGCGCATGATTTCATTATAGAGCTTCCGCAGGGCTACGATACGGTGGTCGGCGAAAACGGTGTGAAACTCTCGGGCGGTCAGCGCCAGCGCCTGTCGATTGCGCGCGCGATGCTGCGTAATGCGCCGCTGCTGCTGCTGGACGAAGCGACATCCGCGCTCGATACCACGTCGGAGCGTCTGGTGCAGTCCGCCCTTGATCGTCTGCAACAAGGCCGCACGACGGTCGTGGTCGCGCACCGGCTGTCGACCATTATGGATGCGGATATTATTTACGTCCTCAGCGAAGGGCGCATTGTCGAAAGCGGCCGCCACGAAGAACTGCTGGCGGCGGGTGGTGCTTATAGCCGTCTTTATGGCAGCCTCTTGCAGGAGGGTGCATAAGATGGTGGTGTTTTTGGCGCGTCTGGTTTTTCAACTGCTGGCGGTTTATGCCGTTGTGCTTCTGCTGGTTTATGTCTGCCAGCGCAGTTTGCAATACCATCCCGACAAGAACCACCCCGGCGACCCGCGTGAAAGCGCCGCGCCGTCGATGCGCGAAGTCGAACTGAAAACCGAAGACGGCCTGACGTTGATCGCATGGTTTGCGCCGCCGGAAAAACGGGATGGGAAAATCGTGGTCATGTATCACGGAAATGCGGGCCATATGGGATACCGCGCGGTGAAGGCGCAGCATTTCATTGAAAAGGGCGTCGGCGTTTTGCTGGTTGAATACCGCGGGTTCGGCGGCAATCCGGGCAAACCGAGCGAACAGGGCTTTTACAAAGACGGCCGCGCGGCGCTGCGGTTTCTTGACCAGAAAGAATACACAGCAAGCCAGATTGTTCTTTACGGCGAAAGTATCGGCAGCGGCGTTGCCACGCAAATGGCCTATGAAATCCAGCCGCGTTACCTCATCCTCGAAGCGCCGTTTTCAAGCGCGGTTGATGTAGCGAAAAGAAAATACTTCTTCCTGCCTGTCGATATCCTGATGAAAGACCGCTATGATAATATCGACAAAATCGCCGATATCAAAACCAATTTGCTGATCGTGCATGGCGACGAAGATGGGGTGATACCCATAGAGCTGGCGCAGCGCCTGTATGAAAAAGCCAGCCATCCCAAAGAATTCATCACCATCAACGGCGGCCATCATAACGATCTTTATGATTATCATGCGGGGCATGTGATCACCGAATGGCTGGACAAGCAAATCGCCGCCGAAGAGCCCGTCGTCAAGTCCGAAGAATGACTTTTCATCCAAATGCCCGATTTACCGACGATATCCGCCGCGCCGCTGCCGATGTGGCATCGCGTGCGGTGCATGTGCATTTGAACGAAGAGCATATTGCTGATTTTACTCTGCGACTGCTGAAAGACCGCCGTGCACAGATGACACCGCTGGATACGCAAACCCTCGGCGGCGGCACAACGCCCGAGCAAAAAACCGCCTATGCGCTTGCGCTTGATGCGATTAATTTCGGTTCTGGCTATTTCGAACTGGCGCGGCAAAGCGGCGCGGCGCTTGAATATGCCGATCTGGCGCTGCATCTGCGCCGCGCTTTCGATGAGGGCGGTTTCGATGCTCCGGCCGCATGGGCGGCAGCAACGCCCGCGCGCTGCCATGATATTTTTCGCATACCTGCAGGCCTGCATCCGCAGCTGGATGAATTGATGGCTTTATTCGCGCGGCATCTGCAAGAGGCGGGCCAGCGTATTCTTACCGATTATGCCGGAAAAACTCTGCATTTGCTGGAAGCGGCGGAGCGCTCGGCAGAAAAACTCGCATCGCTGGTGGGGGCATGGCAGGGATTTGCCGATGTCGCCGATTATCGCGGCGCGACTGTGCCTATCTACAAACGTGCGCAGATTTTTGCGGCGGATGTCTGGCTGTCGCTGGGTGGCGCGGGGCTTGCGGATTTTACCGACATGCACCGCCTCACCATATTTGCCGACAATATGGTGCCGCATGTACTGCGGCATGCGGGCGTTTTGATTTACGATTCAGCCCTTGCGGCGCGGATTGATGGGAATGAAGACATTCCGGCGGGCAGTGATGCGGAAATAGAACTCCGCGCTGTCGCCATTCACGCGGTCGAGCGTATGCGCGATGCGGCGCATGCGGCGGACTATCGTGATATTACGGCGGTCAATCTTGACCATATCCTGTGGAACCGCGGGTATGAGCCGGATTTGATGGCGCGGCCGCGGCACCGTACCCTGACGGTTTTTTATTGAGCTTGATCTTTTTTGCGGCGGGCAAGCAAAACGCCTGCCAGCGCGCCGATGACGATACCGGCTTCGTCCGCGTATCCGGTAAAGAAAAATTTACGGTCAAGATAGGCAAACAGGAAATAAAAAAGCACGCTGCCCGCAATAGCATAGCGCACCGACTTTGACCTGATAAAACGGATGCCGTTGAAAATGGATGCGTTGAATATATTCGCAAGCAGCTGCCAGCCGCCAATCGTACCGGCGATGATAGCTGCGGGCATGAATACCCATTGCAAGAAAGACAGCGAGAAAAAAGACGTCGTGACCAGATGGTCGCCGCCATAGGCAAGAGCCGCAGCCCCCAGCCATTTGGCGATACGCGGCCACGGGTAGCGGAAATTGATGTCGATATCAATGTACCCGCCGGAGCCGCCGCTGCCCGTGGTGGTCTGCTGGCTGCGCCCGAATTTCGCAAGGTTGTCGGCGGCATGTTCCGTTGCGTTCTTGGGCGGGCCCGCAGCATCGCCATAAATGCTGCGGTTTCTGAAATCGTTCCAGAAATTATTGTTATCGCTCATGCGGACGTCCTTTCGGTGTGCCGCCGCGCGGCGTATTATTTCCGTTTGTCGATGGGCACGTAGTTGCGCTCGGTCGGGCCGGTATACAGCTGGCGCGGGCGGCCGATACGCTGCGTGGGCTCTTCGATCATTTCTTTCCACTGCGCAATCCAGCCGACGGTACGGGCCATGGCGAACAGCACGGTGAACATCGACGTCGGGAAGCCCATCGCCTTGAGGATGATACCCGAATAGAAGTCGACGTTCGGATACAGTTTTTTCTCGATGAAGTATTCGTCCTGCAGGGCGATTTTCTCAAGCTCCATCGCGATATCCAGCAGCGGGTCCTTGATGTTCAGTTCGCCCAGAACTTCGTGACAGGTTTCGCGCATGATTTTCGCGCGGGGGTCGAAGTTTTTGTAAACGCGGTGGCCAAAGCCCATCAGACGGAAGCTATCGTTTTTGTCTTTCGCGCGTTTGATGCATTCGGGGATACGGTCAACGGTGCCGATTTCCTCCAGCATCTTGAGAACCGCTTCGTTCGCGCCGCCATGTGCCGGGCCCCAGAGCGAAGCAATACCGGAAGCGATGCAGGCAAACGGGTTCGCGCGCGAAGAGCCTGCCAGACGCACGGTGGAAGTCGAGGCGTTTTGTTCGTGATCCGCATGCAGAATAAGAATGCGGTCCATCGCACGTGCAAGG
The DNA here is from genome assembly GCA_964551435.1 of uncultured Micavibrio sp. Classification (GTDB taxonomy): domain Bacteria; phylum Pseudomonadota; class Alphaproteobacteria; order Micavibrionales; family UBA2020; genus UBA2020. Next base: position 51,153 of record CAZKBS010000008.1, on the reverse strand, counting down.
ATGGGGTTGATTTTGTAAGGCTCGCTCGGCACTGCAAAAGTCATATAGAGGAAGTTTTCCGCATAGCTGAGGTCGTTGCGCGGATACATGAACGGCTGGCCGATGGAATATTTATACGCCATGGCCGCAATCGTCGGCATCTTGGCAATCAGGCGGAAGGCTGCGATTTCGCGCTGGCGCGCATCGTCAATATTCAGGGAGTCATGATAGAACGCCGAGAGCGCGCCGATGGTGCCAACCATCACCGCCATCGGGTGGCTGTCGCGGCGGAAACCGCGGAAAAAGAACTGCATCTGTTCGTGCACCATGGTGTGGTTGGTGACGATGTTGACGAATTCTTCTTTTTGGGTGGCGTTCGGCAGCTCGCCGTTCAGCAGCAGGTAGCAGACTTCGAGGAAATCGCTTTTCTCCGCCAGTTCCGCAATCGAATAACCGCGGTGCAGCAGGATGCCCTGATCGCCGTCGATGTAGGTCAGGCCGCTTTCGCAGGCCGCCGTCGAGGTGAAACCCGGGTCATAGGTGAACATGCCGGTTTCGGCATAAAGTTTGCGGATATCAATCACGCGCGGGCCCGTGCTGCCGTCGAGTACCGGAAATTCGTATTGCTTGCCGGTTTCGTTATCGGTCAGGGTAACGGTTTTCTTGGATTGCGGCGCAGGGGCGGCGGTGTTTGTCATGATGTCGGGATTCCTGAGAAAATAAGAAGAACGTCGAGAGCCGAGGATAAATTTCTTTGTTTAATAATAGTTTAAGTCCAAACGATTTCAAATCTTCCTTTGCCGCGCTGCGCAAAAATTTTTATTCAGCTGTTTCTGTTAATCTGGTAGTATTTTGTTAACATAAATATCATAATATATGAACGACATCAGGGATTGAGGGGTTACATGTCCGTAAAGCATAAAGCCGAGTACGAGTTTTATCCCGCCGAAAGCAAACACGATGGCGATTGCCACCGTTATTCCGGCGTGGATCACAACGGCCTCAGCGACAAGGGGCTTGATTCCGTCTCGCTCAATCAGAACCCCTATCAAAAAGACAAATTCACAGCGACCTTTGTATTTGATACCCCCGCCGACAAGCGCGATCAGCGTATCGAGGCCGTTCTCGGCCTGCTGTCGGTCAACGCAGGGGTCGAGGCGAAGGTAAACAGCCACGGCAATGCGTCCGGCTTCAGCGTATCGGTCGAAGATGTTTCGCAAAAAGATTTGATGAAACTGACCGTCGCCCTGACGCACGACGCCCCCAAAGGGCCGCGCGGCGATTCATTCTATGGCGCGGTGCTGGGCACCGAGGTTGCCGGACAGATTATCGCGGGCGAGCTGGACCGTTTGAAAATGACACCGGTCGAGGCCGGGCTTGTTTCCATCACGACCATCGGCATGTCCAAGGAAAGCGCCTTCCTGCAAGGATTTGCAAAACCCGCTGTTTATGTCGATGTGGGGTTTGAGGGGTATCCGACATCCCCCGTTGCCTCTATTCGCGAAAACGGACAGTTCAGCGAGTTGAAAGGCGCGAGCGCCCTTGAAGTCAAAAGCGAAATTGAACTGCGCAGCGGCCAGGGGCCGCGCGTGATGCAGGCGATGAAAGATGCGGGGCTTGCCGCCACGCGTTCGCAGGACGGGCAATATCTGATTGTTTCCGCGCCGGTTGACAGCGTGACGGGTGCGCTCAAAAACGCCGGACTGGTGGCGCCTGCCATTCATGATGCCGTGAAATCGGCGGCGGATGCGGCGCATCCGGGGCAACAAAAAATCAACGCCGATATCGCGGCGGAAGGAGCGGAGCGCCTGCGCAAGTTGACAGACCGCGCCCCTGTGGCGAAGGCCCCCGCGCTGTAAGCGGTAAGAGATAGCGAAGTAAGAAAAAAGGCTGCACCGTCAAAGTGCAGCCTTTTTTTATGGGCTATGATACCGCGGGTGCTTACGCAGCGCCCGGCGGTTTCGGTGCCGCGGCGGCGACGGGGCGCTGGCGTGCGCTGACGTCGTCATCGTTGGCAATCGCGCCGGATTTCAGCGTCTGCGGGAAAGCATCAACATCCACCACAGCGCGGCGCAGGATATCGGTGCGTTTCAGCAGTTCTGCTTCTTCGGCTGTAATCACCTTGGCGGTGACAGCGGCGTCAAGCATGGCTGCGCGCGGCAGTTCTTTTTGCAGCGTGCCTGCTTTTTGTGCTTTGTAGAGTTTTTTCTCCAAAGGTTCGCTCTCGACGACCGATTTGAAGGCGGCTTCCAGACGGCCGAGCGGTTCGTTTTCGCCGGTCGGTTTGAAGATGCCGGAGGTCAGACGCTCGCGGATTTCACCCGGGTTGCGGATGGTGTCCGCCGCCATCTTGTCCAGTTTGTCGCTGGGGGCCGAGGTCAGGAATTTATCCATGAACGGCACGGCCATGCGCGGGAAGATAACCGGCTGCAGCAGTTTGCCAACCACTTTGTTCGGGTGGTTTTTCAATACCTGATCCAGCGCCTTTTCGGCGTTGTTCAGGGCATGCTGGCAAGCCCAGTGAACCAGCGGCAAGTCTTCTTTTTTCTGGCCGTTCTTCTCGTAGTACCACAGCACCGTCGAGGCAAGGTACAGGTTGCTGTACACATCGCCAAGGCGGGCAGATACGCGCTCGCGGAATTTCAAACCGCCGCCGAGGGTGCCAAGGGTGGCTTCGGCTGCAAGGTTGAACGACGCGCTGAGACGGTTGATCTGGTTGTAGTATTTTTTGGTCTGTTTTTCGACCCCCTTCGGCTTTTTGCTGAAAGCGCCGCCGGTAATGCCGTAGACAAAAGCCTTGGCGAAGCTGCGTACACCATTGCCTACATGCGCGGCCATGGTTTTGAGCAGTTTGCCGAGGGCTTTGTTCGGGTTCGGCTCTTCCGCCGCCTGAAGCTCTTTCAGGACATAGGGGTGCGCACGCACCGCACCCTGACCGAAAATAATCAGGTTGCGGGTCATGATGTTCGCGCCTTCGACCGTGATGGCGATGGGGATGCCTTTGTAGAGGTCGGCGAAGGTGTTCTTCGGTCCGTTCGATACCGCCTTGCCGCCGTGGATGTCCATGGCGTCGTTGACGATGGTGCGCATCGCCTCGGTCAGGTGGTATTTCAGGATGGCCGAGGGAATGGCCGGACGCTCGCCCGTATCGACCATTTGCAGGGTCGCTTCGCGCGCGGCGTTCATCATATAGGTCAGGCCTGCCATTTTACCCAGCGGCTCTTCGATACCTTCGAAATTCGAAATCGCGGTATTGAACTGCTTGCGGGTGCGGGCATAGGCACCGCTGGCGAAGCTGGACAGCTGCGCCCCTGCGGTGGACAGTGCCGGCAGCGACAGCGAGCGGCCGACAGCCAGACTTTCCATCAGCATTTTCCAGCCCTGACCCGCACGCTCCGGTCCGCCGATGATGCTGTCGAGCGGGATGAAAACGTCTTTACCTTTGTTCGGGCCGTTGTGGAACGGCAGATCCATCGGGCGGTGGCGGTCGCCGATTTCAACGCCCGGCGTGTTGCTGGGGATGAGGGCGCAGGTGATGCCGATGTCTTTTTTATCTTTGCCAAGCAGATTGTCGGGATCTTCCAGTTTGAAGGCAAGGCCGAGCAGCGTGGAAACGGGGCCAAGCGTGATGTAGCGCTTTTCCCAGTTCAGCTTGATGCCCAGTTCGCCTTTTTCGTTTTTGCAAACGACGCCGCGCGCCGTCATGCTGCCCGCGTCGGAACCGGCATCCGGCTCTGTCAGGGCGAAGCAGGGGACTTCGCGGCCATCGGCCAGACGTGGCAGGTAATATTCCTGCTGCTCTTTCGTGCCGTAGGCGTGGATAAGCTCCGCTGGGCCGAGGGAGTTCGGCACCATCACCGTCACTGCGGCGGCGATGCTTCGGCTGGCGATTTTAATGACCACAGCCGAATGCGCGGCGGAGGAGAAACCATGCCCGCCATGCTCTTTCGGGATTTCGAGGCCCATGAAGCCTTCTTTTTTAATGAAGTCCCAGACTTCCTTGGGCAGGTCGCCGTCCTGGCTGACTTTATAGTTGTCAATCATCGCGCAAAGTTTTTCGACGGGGCCGTCGAGGAAAGCCTGTTCTTCGGCGGTCAGCTGAGGCTTGGGCAGTTTGAACAGCACGTCCCAGTCGGGCGTGCCTTTCATCAGCTCGCCATCCCAGCCCACGGTGCCGGATTCAAGCGCTTCCTTTTCGGTCTGCGACAGAGACGGCAGAATGCTTTTGAAAGCATCGACGATTTTTTTGCTAAGCGGTGCCATGAAGACGGTCCTTCCTTGTTGACAAAAACACGTTAAATCTTGTTACACACCGTGTTGTCTCAGAAAGACTCTATCAACCGCGATGCCGCTTGGGCGGCTTGTTATTATTTGTGCTGGCTGTGTCTTGATATGTTAAGATTTATAGGACATTCAAGGGGCGAGGCCAATAGGGAAAATTATTAGACATAAACCGCGCTGAAATGCTGCAGGGTGTCAAATTAATCGCCGGATAAATAGGTCTTTTGCGTCTTGTTTTTAGCCGGCGTCGTTCTGTTGACACTTTTCAACCGCGCGGCGCGGGTGGGTTTTGCGGTTTTGCTGGCTGTGGCTTGTCCGCCGCAGCGACTTCTGGTGCAGGGTTTTTCGCGTTTGTGAAACGTGCGGCAAGCGGGGTATCGGGCAGCGATGAAGTCGTGTCTTTTTGCGGGGGCTGAATTGTCGGCCCCGCGTTCCTGCTGCTGTTATTATCATCATTGTCAGACGGCTGTCCCCAATCAAGGCTGACATTCACGCGGCCCAGCGTGCCGACGAAAACCGACAGGCTGACAGCCCATGCCAGCGCGCGGCCCATACCTTGGCCCGTTTCGCGCAGCGTCTGTCTGGCGTCGAAAGCGGCGAGGGATTCTTTGCGCTCCTCCGGCGATTTCATTGCGAAGCGTACGCTTTTGGCCGCAACGTAAATCCCAGTCATGACACCCGCCGCCGCAATCGGCCCTGCGAAAAGCCCAATGGCTGCACCCGCAATACCGCCCGTCATGCCGCCGACGACAGCGCCGATCACTGGACTTCCCAGCGACGCCGCATAAAGGGTGACGGCGCTGACTTGCAGCGCTGTCTTGAGGGCTTTTTTGCCGAAATCGCGGATGTTCATGGCTTCAAGGTCTTTCTGAAAATATCAGGCAACGTCCGACAACCGCGCCAGCGTTTCTTCCTTGCCGAGGATTTCCGCGACGTGGAAGATGGACGGGCTGTTGGTCGTGCCAGTGATGGCGGCGCGCAGCGGCATGGCGACTTTGCCAAGCTTCAGGCCTTTTTGCGTGCCGTATTCTTTGAGCGCGGCCTCGATTTTCTCGGCTTTGAAATCGTCGAGGGATACCAGCGTCTGTTTCATTTCACCCAGCATGCCGCGCGTGTCGGCGTCCAGCACCTTGGCGGCGTCTTCGGTCAGCGGCAACGGGCGCGGGCGTACGAAAAACAATCCGGCATCGGCCAATTCGATAAGCGTGCTGGCGCGTTCTTTCAGCGCATGCAGGCCGGATTTGAAACGGGCAATACCCGCGTCGTCCGGCTTCGCGCCGAGTTTTTCCTCGATATACGGCATGGTCAGCGACATCAGGCGGTCTTCGTCGGCCTGACGCATGTAATGCGCATTCACATGCGCCAGTTTGGTGAAATCCATGCGCGAGGGGGATTTGCCGATACCGTCCAGCGTGAACAGTTTGACGGCTTCTTCGGTATCCACAATTTCGGTATCGCCATGACCCCAGCCAAGGCGCAGCAGGTAATTGCGCATCGCTTCGGGCAGGTAGCCTTTGTTCGCGTATTCATGCAGGCCGACAGCGCCGTGGCGTTTGGACAGCTTCGCGCCGTCTTCGCCCAAAATCATCGGGATATGGGCGAATTGCGGTACATCCCAGCCCATGGCGTCGTAAATCATGCGCTGGCGGAAGGTATTCGTCAGGTGGTCGTCGCCGCGGATGACGTGCGTGATGCCCATATCATGGTCATCGACAACCACGGACAGCATATAAGTCGGCGTGCCGTCGCCGCGCAGCAAAATCATATCGTCGAGCTGCGTATAGGGCACGCGCACATCCCCCTGCACGGCGTCCTTGACCAGCATTTCATCATTCGCGCGGTTCGGTGCCTTGATGCGCACGGCGGGTTTGACGCCGGCGGGGGCGTCTTTGGGGTCGCGGTCGCGCCAGCGGCCGTCATAGCGGGGCGACAGGCCTTTGGCGAGTTGCTCCTCGCGCATTTTTTCCAGCTCTTCGGGCGTGCAATAGCAGTAATAGGCTTTGCCTTCGGCCAGAAGCTGGTGCGCGATTTCGGCATGGCGGTTCATGCGCGCGAACTGGAAGATAGGCTCCCCATCCCAATCCAGACCCAGCCAGCGCATGCCGTCGAGAATGGCTTCCACCGCCGCCTCGGTCGAGCGGGCGCGGTCGGTATCCTCGATACGCAGCAAAAACTGGCCGCCCATGTGCTTGGCGAAAAGCCAGTTGAACAGCGCGGTGCGGCCGCCGCCAATATGCAGGTATCCGGTCGGGGACGGCGCGAAACGGGTGATGATTTTGGACATGATTAAGTCTCTGAAACCTTGGAATTTGGGGGCTGTTTTTTGTGGCAATTTAACGTATCGTTTCCCGCTATGGCAAGATATTTAGGCGCATTTTGGCAGGAGATGCAAAACCAGCGGGAACGCTGGATTTTCTGGCTGCCTGTGCCCATGGCCCTTGGGATTGCGGCATATTTCGCCCTGCACGGGGAGCCGCCGCTGCTGCTCGGCAGTCTGGTTGCCTTGTTTATGCTGCCGCTCTTGCGGGCATTTTACCGGAATCAGGCGGTTTTTATTCCCTTTCTGGCGCTGCTGCTGGCGGTGGGCGGTTTTGCGGCGGCGCAGTGGCGTACGCATAACGTCGCAGCGCCTGTGATTGAAAAGCGCAGCTATACCATCACCCTGCGCGGCAAGGTGGTGGAGGTGCAGCCGCAGCCCAAAAACTTCCGGATCGTGCTGGAGGATTTTACAGTTGTGAAAGGCACGCTGTTTCAGGACAGTCTGCCCGCGCGCGTGCGCATCCGGCTTAAAAACAACGACCCCGCCGTGCCGCAGGCGGGTGATGTGGTGGAGGTACGTGCATCACTGCTGCCGCTCTCGGCGCCCGTCATGCCGGGGGCGTTCGATTTTCAGCGCCATGCCTTTTTTCAGGGGCTGGGCGGTACGGGATATGCCCTCGGCAATCTTGAGGTTGTGACGCCGCGGCAGGGCGGTGAATTTTTCTTTGAAAAACTGCGCCGGCATATCCGCGAAAAAATCTTCGCCGCCATTGAAGACCGCGACCGTGCCGCCATGATTACCGCCTTTATGATTGGCGAGGACAGGGGAATATCCGAACAAGACTGGCAGGTGGCGCGGGATTCCGGCATCGCGCATCTGATTGCGATTTCGGGATCGCATTTCGTGTTGATTGCGGGGTTTCCGTTTTTTTTCGTGCGCGCGCTTCTGGCGGCCATTCCCTATACGGCGCTGCGCTGGCCGATTAAAAAAATCGCGGCGGCGGTTGCCATGGCCGTATCTATTTTTTACATGCTGCTGATAGGATCGCCCATTCCGGCACAGCGCGCGGTCATCATGACCTGCGTGGTGATGACGGCGATTATGATAGACCGCGACCCGTTCACGTTGCGGCTGGCGGCATTTGCGGCGCTGCTTTTGTTTGTTCTGGCGCCGGAAAGCCTGATGGGGCCGAGCTTCCAGATGTCTTTCGCTGCCGTCGTCGCCCTGATTGCTTTTTATGAAAGCACCGCGCCTTGGTGGAAAAAACATTTCCGCGATGCGGATTGGTCGGTGCGATATGGGCTTTATCTGCTGGGCTGTTTTTCAACCTCGCTGGTGGCCAGTGCGGCGACGGCGCCTTTCGCGCTGTATCATTTCGGGCGCGTCCCGTTTATCGGCGGGCTGGCGGCAAACATGGTGGCGGTGCCGGTATCATCGTTTGTGACCTTTCCGGTCGGGCTTTTGTCATGTTTGCTGATGCCTTTCGGACTTGAAAAATATCCGCTGTTGCTGACCGAAAAAAGCATCGACGTTTTCATGTATGTCGCCGAACTGGTTGCGGGGTGGGAATATGCGGGCTGGCAGGGCGGCAGTTTTGATGCGCTTTGGCTGGGGCTTTTTACCATCGGCGGCATCTGGGTCTGCGGGTGGCGCGGCTGGATACGCTGGGCAGGACTGGCGCCGATGGCCGTCGCCGCCCTGATGGCCGCCCTGACGCCGCGGGCGGATATTTTGATGGCCGCCAGCGGGGATCTTTTCGCCCTGCGTGCGCCGGATGGAAAAATATGGTTTTCGACGCTATCCAAGGAAAAATTCGTGCGCGAGCAGTGGCTGGTGCGCGAAGGGCGTTTCGGGCTTTCCCGTGCCCGGGAGGCATCGCCACGAGTCTGGCCGGAACGCCAGTTACCGGGCGGTGCGGGGGATTTTCTGTCCTGCGATGATGCCGCCTGCCGCGCCAATCTGAAGGGGCATATCATATCGTTTATCCGCAAACCCGAAGCGGCCGCCGAAGAATGCGCTTCGGCAGCGGTGATGATTTCAAAATCGGCTATTAAATTACCGCCCGCTTGCAAGCGCAAGGTTGCGGTCATCGACCGCTGGACATTGCGCAGCGATGGCGCGCATGCGATTTACCTGACAGCGGGCAAGCCGCCCGATATCCGCAGCGTCAAGGATGAGCGCGGCCAGCGCCCGTGGACGGCGGGCGCGAAGCCGAAAGATAAAAAAGATTAAAAGGAAAAACCCGTCAGGCGGCGCGCTGCTGGCTATCCGCTGTTTTGTTTTGCAGTTTGGTCTTGATGACCTGCGCCTGTTTCAGCATTTCATGCGTGGCTTCGCAGCAGGGCATTTTGACATGCCATTGCTTGTGGGCTTCGTCGGCGCTCAGGCCTTTTTCAAGCGCCTTGCGCGCCTGATATTTTTGCCAGATTTTTTCGTGGAAATAAAAACCGCCGATTTGCGCCAGCGGCTCCAGCATGGCAACCCCAAGGCCGATATGTATATCGCCGCTGACCGTCCAGCCGACCAGAAAGGCGACAGCAATATGAAGAACCCCGTAAGTAGCCGTTTTTGCAAGAAGCATGATTATTCTTTCCTTTGATTACGGAAAGATATATCGCATCGCGGCATAAAGTAAAGTGTTACTTTATAACTTTTTGAAAAAAACGGATTTTCGCTGCCGCGCAGGCTGCGGACGGGGTTAATACGTCCGCAAAAGGCTGCGCAGACGCCCCTGAATCCGCACGCGGTGGGGCGGCAGACGGATGGGTTGATAGGCGTCGTTTTCCGGCATCAGAACGACCGAGCCGACCTCGCGGCGCAGACGTTTGAGGGTGACTTCTTCTTCGTCCACCAGCGCCACCACAATGTCGCCGTCATTGGCGCGGTCGCATTCTTCGATAATCACGATATCGCCGTCCATGATGCCGGCCTTGCTCATGGAATCCCCCTCGATGGTGAGGGCGTAGCAGGGCGTATTGCCCATCATGTGGAACGGCACGCCGATCATGTCGGTTTCATGGCGCAGTGCCTCGATAGGGCTGCCGGCGGCGATTTTGCCGTAGAGCGGCACCTCCGCCATATCGCTGTTCGCGGCGGGCATGGCGGGCATGGACTGCTTGAAATTCGGCTTCACGCCGGCCTTGGGGTTTTTAATGGCGGCGACGGTCGCAGGGCTTGATACCGAGCGTACGCCGGAGGCGGGGACATTCAGCTTGCCCGCCGCGTTTTCCGGCAGTTTTTTGACTTCGAGTGCGCGCGCCTTGTTCGGCAAACGCTCCAGAAACCCGCGTTCGACCAGCGCGTTGATCAGGCGGTGAATGCCCGATTTGGATTTGAGATCCAGACCTTCTTTCATTTCCTCGAACGACGGCGACAGTCCCGTGCGGGACGTGTAGTCGTGAATGAACATCAAAAGATCGCGTTGTTTCTGGGTCAGCATGCTCTTTGCGCTCCTTAAGCGGGGTATTCTTATTTTGTTCTACCTTTATTCCTCTTTCGTGTCAAGCGGGTTTAAACAAGTCTTTCCCAGGCCGTGCAAAACCGTCATGATGGCCGCGAAGAACTGGGGTTAGATACGGGGTTTCGACGTGCGTTTTTTGAATGGACTATTCGCAGGCCTGATGCTGGCGGCGGTCATGCTGGCTGCGCCGCAGGCGCGCGCGTTTGATGGCGAGACAAACACCGATTTGCTGGCCGCGTTCAAACAGGATGATATCTATTGGAAAGACACCGCGCCTGCGGACCATGAAACCACCTGCCGCGAAGCGGCGGATGCGGCGGGCGCGATTGACAGCGGCGTGCAGACCGTCATGGCAACGCCGCCCGATGCGTCCGGTCCCTTCGGTCCCGGCATGATGGCGCCGCAGCGCAAAGTGTTCATTTCGATTGTGATTGATGATGTGGGTATCGACCATAAACGGTCCGCCCGTGCGATTGATTTGCCTGCGGGCGTCACGCTGGCATTTTTGCCCTATGCCAACAATGTCGCCGCGCAGGCGGCGCTCGCACAGCAAAAGGGGCATGAGCTGATGGTGCATCTGCCCATGGAGCCGTCGCGCATGACCGCTAATCCGGGGCCTGATTTTCTGGGCGTCGGCCATTCTGCGGAGGAGCTGGAAAAACGCATCGCGCGCAATCTGGATGCTTTCAGCGGTTATAAAGGCGTTAACAACCACATGGGCAGCGCGTTCACAAAACACGCGCCCGGCCTTGCGGTTTTGATGCGGGATTTGAAAAAGCGCGGCGTTTATTTTCTTGATTCAAAAACCGCGCCCGACAGCGTGGCCGAAGATATGGCGATGTCTAAAGGCATCCCGACCACGCACCGCGATGTGTTCCTCGACCATTACGAAACCACAGATCAGGTCATGGCTGCGCTTGAAAAAACCGAACGCATTGCGCGCATCGGCGGTTATGCGGTGGCGATTGGTCATCCGAAAGATGTGACGCTGGATGCGCTGCAAAGCTGGCTGCCGACGCTGGCGGCAAAAAATATCGAGCTGATACCCCTCAGCGAGATGATCAAAAAACGCCACGCCGCTGCAAAGGCCTATAGCGCCGCAGCGCCTGCGCCCGCTGCCGTTGTTCCGGCGGGGCTGAACGAATAATCAATTAAATGGGCTTTTAAGCCGCGCTGGCCTTCGCGATCGCGATGAAATCGTCGGCGACAAGGCTGGCGCCGCCGACCAGTACGCCATCGACATGCGGCAGGTGCAGGATTTCGCGGGCATTCGCGGCCTTGACCGAACCGCCATACAGCAGTTTCACCTGTGCGCCGCCGGCGGTGATTTTGTCGCTGACTTTCGCACGGATATGCGCGTGCATCTGGCGAATATCATCGGCTGATGCCGTTTTGCCCGTGCCAATCGCCCAGACGGGTTCATAGGCAATCGCGGTATTTTCAGATGTCGCGGACAGCGGAATGGATTCTGCCAGCTGTGCGGCGACAACGCTGTCGGCCTGTCCTGCCGTGCGCTCCGCATCCGTTTCACCGACGCAGATGATGGCGACAAGCCCTGCGGCATGGGCGGCGGCCGCTTTGGCGGCGATGAGGGCGCTGCTTTCCGCGTGGTACTGCCTGCGCTCCGAATGGCCGACGATGACGTGGGTGCAGCCGAGGTCTTTGAGCATCGCGGCGGAAATATTGCCCGTATAGGCGCCAGCGCTTTCGGTATGACAATCCTGCCCGCCGTGGCGCACGGCGCAGCCCGCCAGAACCTCGGCAACAGTGCCGATCACGGTGGCGGGTGGACATAATACCATTTCAAAGGGGCTGTCCTTGATGGCGGCGACGGCGCTGCCCAGTTGCTCCGCGCGGGCTTTGCTATCGGCCAGAAGACCGTTCATCTTCCAGTTACCCACAATCAGCTTGGTGGCGGACATCGGCGGCTCCTTTGATTTTTTTGAATAATTGTCTGTTTGGTGTCTTGACATCTTGGCGAAAAAGCTGTGGATTATCAAGGAATTTTACAGGAGAACCCGCGTATGTTGCGTGCAATGCGAACCGGCAGACAATCGGTCCTTATCAAAGGCTTTTTTCTTTTTCTGCTGGCGCTGGCCGGCGGCGGCCTTGTGCTGATGGATGTGCAGGGTGTTTTCAATCGTGGCGTGCCCAAGGCGACGCTGGCAACGATTGACGGCGAAAAGCTGACCACGACCGAATTCGACCGCATGGTGCAAAGCGCGATTTCGCAGCAGCGCATTTCGCAGGCGGATGCCTACGCAAGCGGCCTGCCGCAAAAAATGCTGGATCAGGAAATCAACGCGCGCATTTTCAGCCGCGCCGCGCGTGATGCCGGTCTGGTGGTCGATAACCGCACCGCCGCGCAGTTCGTGCATAGCGCCTTTATCCAGCCGTTGCTGTCGCAGGGCGTGAGCGAGCAGGATGCGCTGCAATACCTGCTGCGCAGCTCCGGCCTCAGCGAGGCGCAACTGCTCGCCAGCGTGCGCAGCCAGATTGCCGCCGAAAATCTTCTGAAGGCTGTATCCTATGGTGCCTATGCGCCCAAACGCCTTGTCGATGACGCGCTGAAATTCCGCTACGAAGCGCGCCGCGCGGAATACTTCACGCTGACGCTCAAGGAAATCGGCACGGTGGCGGAACCGTCGGACGAAGACCTGCAAAAACATTACGAAGCGACCAAGGGCCGCTACATGCAGCCCGAACTGCGCGCCCTCAGCGCCGTTGTGCTGGATGGCCCGTCGCTGGGCGTCAATCCGGAAGTGACGGACGAAGAGCTGCAGGCCTGGTTCGAAGAACACAAACGCGATTATTCGACGCCGGAAGAGCGCCAGATCGAACAGCTGGTCGTTGAAGACGAAGCCACCGCAAACAAAATCCGCGAAGCGGCGATGGCGGCGGGCAATGACCTGAAAAAAGGCGTTGCCGCGCTGAAAGGCGTCACGGCGAATGTTGTCGGCGGCACCTACAGCGAAGATGACATCGCCGAAGAACTCGCCGCTGCTGCGTTCAAAGACACCGCGCCGGGCGCGATTTCCCAGCCTGTCAAAAGCGATTTCGGCTGGCACGTCGTGCGTGTTGTAAAAGTCACCAAGCCGGGTACGTCGAAAAAATTCGAAGACCTGCGTGCCGAGATTGCCAAACGCGTGAAGGCCGAAAAAGGCGCGGATGCGCTTTATGAAGTCATCAACCGCATCGACGATGCCTTGGCCGGTCACGAAATGACGCTGGAACAGCTGGCGCAGGAATACAAGCTGAAGCCGATTGCCATCGAGGCTGTCGACGCCAGCGGTTTTACAGCCGCAGGCCGCAAGGCCGATCTGGATGCGCTGCCCAAGGCGGAGAAGGTGATCGAAGCGGCCTTCGCGCTCAAGGAAGAAGGAGCGGTCAGCTCCCTCATCGAGGCGGATGACGGTTCTTTTGTTGTCGTTTCCGTCAGCAAGCTGACGCCAGCCGAGGCGAAGCCTTTCGCCGACGTGCGCCGCGAGGTTGTGCAAAACTGGAAAGACGTCCGCAAAAACGCCTTGCTGGATGAAAAAGCCGCGCAGGTCATGGAACGCCTCAACATGGGCGAGAATTTTGATGCCGTGGCGAAATCTTTTGGCAAGTCGCTCACCCGCAGCGATTTCCTGCGCCGTGACAGCGATGCCGCCAAGGCGCCGCTGGGCCGCGGGATGATACCGGCCCTGTTCTCGATCGAAAAAACGGGGCAGGCGACCACCGTGCGCGGCGAAGATACGCTGTCGTTCATGCGCGTGGCCGAACGCCGCACCGAAACGCCCAAGGAAAGCGCCGAGGGCGAGGCCAAGCTGCTGCAGCAGGGCCTCAGCCGTGCGCTGCAGGGCGATCTTATCGAACAGTACCGCAAGGGCCTGATGGCGAAGTACAAGGTCAAGGTGAATAACAATATCCTCGAGTCCACTTACGACCCTGCGAAAATCGAATAAACCCGCCCTGCCGCTGCGTGCGTTTTTGCAAGCCCTTTCAGGCTGTTGAAAGCGTTCAAAAACCGCTGGCTTTTTGGCGGGAAGGGATTTAAAACCATGTCTGGAAACGCGACTTGCGTTTCCATAACTGTTGAACCGGAGTTTTGTCGTCCATGCAAGAAGTTCTGCTGGTCATTCACCTGATTGTCGCGATTGGCATTATCGCCGTTGTGCTGTTGCAACCGTCGGAAACAGGCGGTTTCATGGGCAACTCGGGTTCTATGTCGAACCTGATGGCGCCGCGCCGCACGGCCGATGCGCTGACGCGCACGACGACCATTCTGGCGGGTCTGTTTTTCTGCACCAGTTTGCTTCTGGCCATTACCGCCAGCAGCAGCCCGAAGACCGAAGGCATTCTCGAGATGGGCGCGAAAAAACCTGCCCCTATCGAAAAGAGCGAAAAGACCGAAGCCGCACCGGCAGACGTAAAGCCGGAAGAAAAGGCCGCGGCACCCGACACGCCGGAAACCGCGCCCGCACCGAAAGCGCCCATCGGACAGTAAAAGCATCGAACAGGGGGAGAATTGATGCCACGCTATATCTTCATCACGGGCGGGGTCGTCTCCTCCCTTGGAAAAGGTTTGGCCTCTGCTGCGCTGGGGGCTGTGCTTCAGGCGCGCGGGTTCAAGGTGCGTTTGCGCAAACTCGATCCTTACCTCAACGTCGATCCGGGCACCATGAGCCCCTATGAACATGGCGAATGCTATGTCACCGATGACGGCGCGGAAACCGACCTTGACCTTGGCCATTACGAACGCTTCACCGGCGTCGCCGCGCGCAAGACCGACAACGTCACCACCGGCAAAATCTACTGGAACGTGCTGACCAAAGAACGCCGCGGCGATTACCTCGGCGGGACGGTGCAGGTCATTCCGCATATCACCAACGAGATCAAAGATTTCATCCAGAGCGATAACGGCGATGCCGATTTCGTGCTGTGCGAGGTGGGCGGCACCGTGGGCGATATCGAAAGCCTGCCGTTCCTCGAAGCCATCCGCCAGTTCGGTAACGAAGTCGGGCTCAGGAATGCGCTGTTCATCCACGTCACGCTGATGCCGTATATCAAGACGGCGGGCGAGCTGAAAACCAAACCGACCCAGCACTCGGTGAAGGAACTGCTGTCGGTTGGTATCCAGCCGTCGATTTTGCTCATCCGCGCCGACCGCGAAATCCCCAAGGAAGAGCGCCGCAAAATCGCGCTGTTCTGCAACATCCTGCCGGAGCGTGTCATCCCCGCGCTTGACGTCCCCAGCATCTATCAGGTGCCTGTCAGCTATCACGGCGAAGGACTGGACGAGCAGGTGCTGAAATACTTCGGCCTTGATGCACCCGCGCCGGACCTGTCGAAATGGATGGAGATTTTGCACAAAATCCAGCATCCCGAAGGCGAAGTCACGATTGGCGTTGTCGGCAAATATACCTCGCTGCTCGACAGCTATAAATCGTTGTCGGAGGCGCTGACGCATGGCGGCTTCGCCAATAACGTCAAAGTTAATCTGTCGTGGCTGAACGCAGAGGTCTTTGAAAAAGACGACAACCTGCACCTGCTTGAAAACGTGCATGGCATTCTGGTGCCCGGCGGTTTTGGCGAGCGCGGGACGGAAGGGAAAATCCGCGCTGTACAATTCGCGCGCGAACGTAAAATTCCTTATTTCGGTATTTGCCTCGGCATGCAGATGGCGGTCATCGAAACCGCGCGCAATCTGGCGGGGCTGAACGATGCCGGCTCCACCGAATTCGGCAAATGCGGCAATCCGGTCGTCGGTTTGATGACCGAATGGATGAAAGAAGGCGAAGTCGAACGCCGCAACGAAGCGGGCAACATGGGCGGCACCATGCGTCTTGGTGCGTACAAGGCCAAGCTGGCAGCGGGTTCGCGCGTCGCGGAGATTTATGGCGCGACGGAAATTTCCGAACGCCACCGCCACCGCTACGAAGTCAACACGACCTACAAACAGCAGCTGGAAGGCGCGGGGCTGGTTTTCTCCGGCATGTCGCCGGATGGCAAGCTGCCGGAAATCGTGGAGATCAAAGATCATCCGTGGTTTGTCGGCGTGCAGTTCCACCCCGAACTGAAATCCAAACCGTTTGAACCGCATCCGCTGTTCACGTCCTTCGTCAAGGCGGCGGTTGAAAAATCGCGTCTGGTCTGATGCTGCGGCGGATTTTGTCCGCGTGGGTGTTCTGTGTGCTGCTGGCGGCTGCACCCATGGTTGCCCGCGCAGAGGGATTTGACGCTGCGCGCCTTGTCTCCGCGGCGGAAGAACAAACCGCCTATACCAAAAGCTACGACCCCGCTTACCGCCGCATACCATACCCGAATGGCGATGTGCCGCGCGAAACCGGCGTTTGTTCAGATGTGGTGATCCGCGCCTACCGCGCGCTCGGCATTGATTTGCAACAGCGGGTTCATGAGGATATGAAACGGCATTTCGGATTGTATCCGAAAACATGGGGGCTCAGCCGCCCTGATCCCAACATCGACCACCGCCGCGTGCCGAACCTGCAAGTCTTTTTCACGCGCCATGGCCAAAGCCTGCCTGTGACGGAGCGTTCTTCGGATTATTTGCCCGGCGATATCGTGACATGGAATCTGGCCGGGCCACAAAAAATGATTCCGCATATCGGAATCATCAGCGCGCAGCGCACGGCGGACGGCACAAGGCCGCTTGTCGTGCACAACATCGGTGCCGGCACGAAGGTCGAAGATATTTTATTCAGCTACAAAATCACCGGACATTACAGATACGCGCCGTAATAGGCGTTCAGGTGCTTTTAGGCGGCAAGGGTGGCGTTAAGTTTTTTTTTAAGCCGCTCGATGCCTTCTTCGATCATTTTCTTGGCCTCGTTGACATCGCCCCAGCCGTGGACTTTGACCCATTTGCCGGGTTCCAGTTCCTTGTAGCGTTCAAAGAAATGTTCGATGCGCTTGCGTTTGGATTCCGGAATGTCGGTATAGTTTTTGATATCTTCGAATTCGGGGTCGAGTTTGCTGATCGGCACGGCGATAATTTTTTCGTCGCCGCCGGCTTCGTCTTCCATTTTCAGGACGCCCACGGGGCGCACGGCCACGACCGCGCCCGGCACAACCGGAATAGCGCCGATAATCAGCACATCCACCGGATCGCCGTCTTCGGACAGCGTATGGGGGATAAAGCCGTAGTTGCCCGGGTATTGCATGGCGACATGCAGGAAACGGTCAACCATGGGGGCACCGCTTTCCTTGTCGATTTCGTATTTGACCGGTGCGCCGCCCACGGGGTTTTCAACGATGACGTTCACTTCGTGGGGCGGGTTTTTACCGATGGAGATTTTATCGACAAACATGGGATTCCTGCTCAGGGCGTTGTTTTCGGGAATCCTACCATATATTGCAGTGCAATAAAACAGGCGGCAAAGGCTTTAGGGCCCGCCGCCTGTCATTTTTTCAGAAATTTCGCGGTTTTCAGGCGCGTTTTTTCTTTTTGCCGCCTTCGACGCTGCGCAGGGCAGGCTTTTTACGGCTGAGGCCTTTGACGCTGTCGCGGCCGGCGAAGCAGCCGGATGGGCCCAGCTGTTCTTCGATGCGGATCAACTGGTTGTACTTGGCGATACGGTCGGAACGCGACAGGGAGCCCGTCTTGATCTGGCCCGCGTTGGTGGCGACGGCGAGGTCGGCAATGGTGCTGTCCTCTGTCTCGCCCGAGCGGTGGGAGAACACAACGCCGAAACCAGCCTTCTGCGCGGTTTGCACCGCGTTCAGGGTTTCGGTCAGGGTGCCGATCTGGTTCACCTTGATGAGGATGGCGTTCGCTGCGTTTTGCTCAATGCCCTGCTTCAGACGCGCGGCATTGGTCACGAACAGGTCATCACCGACCAGCTGCACCTTGTCGCCCAGACGTGCCGTCAGCTCCGTCCAGCCCGCCCAGTCGTCTTCGGCCATGCCGTCTTCGATGGATACGATGGGGAATTTGCCAACCAGTTTTTCGTAGAAGGAAATCATCTGTTCGCTATCGAAGGTTTTTCCTTCCCCTTCAAGGTGATATTTGCCTTTCTTGAAAAATTCGGTTGCCGCAACGTCCAGCGCGAGAACGATATCGCTGCCAGCTTTGTAGCCTGCGGCGGCGATGGCCTTCATAATGTATTCAAGACCTTGTTCCGTGCTTTTAAAGTTGGGCGCGAAGCCGCCTTCATCACCGACGGCGGTATTGAAACCGGATTCTGAAAGAAGCTTCTTAAGGCTTTGAAATACTTCAGAGCCCATGCGGATGCTCTCGGCGCTGCTTTCGGCTGCGACGGGCATGATCATGAATTCCTGAAAGTCGATGGAATTATCGGCATGGGCGCCGCCGTTGATGATGTTCATCATCGGTGTCGGCAGCAGGTGGGCGAAAGTACCGCCGACATAGCGATAGAGCGGCATATCCAGTTCCGATGCCGCCGCATGCGCGGTGGCGAGGCTGACCCCCAGAATGGCATTGGCGCCCAGACGTGCCTTGTTCGGCGTGCCGTCAAGGTCGATGAGCAGTTCGTCAATCAGCGTCTGCTCTGTCGCGTCGATACCGGCGATGGCTTCAAAAATTTCCGTATTGACGGCGTCAACCGCCTTTTGCACGCCCTTGCCGTGATAGCGCTTTTTGTCGCCATCGCGTTTTTCGACGGCTTCGTGCGCGCCGGTCGATGCGCCCGACGGAACGGCAGCGCGGCCGACGACGCCGCTTTCCAGTACAACGTCCACTTCCACAGTGGGGTTGCCGCGGCTGTCCAGAATTTCGCGGCCGACGATATCGACAATGGCAGTCATAGGATGATCTCCCTTGGGGTTTGCGAATAATCTCGCGCCGAGAATAGCGGTTTTTGCCTGTGGCTGCAAAGGCATTCGCGCGGCGGGGCTGTACGGGGCGGGGCTTGAAAAGAGGGGCTGCATCGCGCCGCCGCTGTGCTATGGTGATGCGAAGCGGGAGGTGTTTTGATTATGGTATTGTTCAGCCGTTTTACAGTGTTTTTGTTCTGTGCGCTTGTATGGGCTGCGCCTGCCGGTGCCTTTGAAACCGAAGCGCAGGAGCCGAGCCAGATTGCCGCGCTTGAAGCTTCCGGTCAGGTATTTCTGCCGATTGCCAAAGATTTCGGCTGCCCTGCTTTCACATGGGCGGGATTTACCGACCCGCAGTTCCGCACCGCGCAGCTGGAATATACGCCCGAGGGGCACGACGTCAAAAACTGGACGCGTTTGCAAACCACCACGGTTTACGGCCTGACAGGCCGCGCCGATGCGGATACGAAAATCATGACGGGTCTTGCGCAGCTTCTTGTCGGTAACTACAAAAAAACGGCCGAGGTCATCGACCTTCAATATTTCGAAAACGGCATCGGGGAGCCTGCGTTTTATATCGAATATAAAATCGGCGAGGGAGATGCGCGCGAACATAACGCGGGCGTTTTCATGCGCACGTCCGACAAGGCGGCGGCTTTCATGCAAATTCAGGCCCGCAAGGGCGAGTTGCCGCGCGAGGATACCTATATATTGCTGGGCTATCTGGGGATGGCGCCTGCGCATGGTACGGTCAAGAAGCCGGAGGCTAAGACAGCAAAGGGTACGACTGTCTTTCTGCCGCGCCGCAAGCCGCAAATAGCGCCGCCTGCCATGAGTCTGGATGATTTACCCGCCATTCCGCCCCTGCCGTCGATGCCGACGCTGCCTTCGGGTCTTGGCGCGCCTTGAATTAAGGCGCGGGCGGTTTTTGCTGCGGCGCTGCCGCCGGTTTCTCGGCGGGCGATTTTTTACGCAGCGGTTTTAGGATACCCGCAAAAGCGGCTTTGAGCTTGCCTGCCTTCAGGCGTGAGGGCGCTGCGCTGCTGCTGCCCGCATCATCCATGCTGCGCGCGGGCGGGGATTGATGTCCGTTATTATCGCGCGCGCGGGTGAACAGTGCGTGGAGTGATTTCACAGGCTCGACAAATAATGCCTTGGCAGCGGAGATGCCGACGATGGCAAGGCCGAGCGGTACGGCAGCGCCTTCGCTTTTGAGTGCCTTGATGGTGGATTTAAGCCCGACATATCCGACATAGCCCATGACCGCGGCACCCGTGAGGGCGAGGGGGATACCAAGGCCGCCCGCCACCGCGCCAACCGCGCCCATGCCAAGAATACCGCCAAGCGTGCCGCCGCCATATCCGACAGCGCCTGTCACCGCGCCGATGGCAGCGCAGGCGTAAACGCCGACGTTGAAGATTTTGCTGCGGGTCATGTCCATATTCGTATCGCCCATATCAAAATCTCCTGCGGATGCCGGGGGATAATCAGGCCGCTTTTTGTGCGCGGCTGTAAGCTTCGGGTTTGATGAGACGGTCGATGGCGACAAGCTGCGTCAGAATGCCTTCGAGATCCGACAGCTTCACCATGTTGGGACCGTCCGACGGTGCCTTGTCGGGGTCTTGATGCGTTTCCATGAAAATCGCGGCGCAGCCGATGGCCAGCGCGGCGCGCGCCAGCGGCGGCACCATGCGGCGGTCGCCGCCCGATGCGGTACCCGCGCCACCCGGTTGCTGCACCGAATGCGTCGCGTCGAAAACGACAGGCAGGCCGGTTTCGGCCATGATGGGCAGGGCGCGCATATCGTTGACCAGCGTGTTATAGCCAAAGGTCACGCCGCGTTCGCACAGCATCACGTTCGGGTTGCCGCTTTCGATTATTTTCGCGGCGACGTTTTTCATGTCCCACGGTGCAAGGAACTGGCCTTTCTTGACGTTGATCGGCTTGCCGGTTTTGGCGGCGGCGATCAGAAGGTCGGTCTGGCGGCACAGAAATGCGGGGATTTGCAGCACATCCACCGACGGCGCGACAATCGCGCATTGTTCGGCGGTGTGAATATCGGTGATGACGGGCAGGTTCATTTTGCTGCGCAGTTCTTCGAAAACCGGCAGGCCTTTTTCAAGCCCGATGCCGCGCTGGCCTTTCAGCGAGGTGCGGTTCGCCTTGTCGAACGAAGATTTATAGACCAGCGGAATGCCCAGCTTGCCCGTGATTTCCTTGATGGCGCCGCACATGTCGAAAGCGTGGTCGCGGCTTTCCATCTGGCAGGGGCCGGCGATCAGCACGAAGGGCAGGTCGTTGCCCATTTTCAGGTTGCCGATAGAAATATGGTGCTGTGCGGTGGCGGCGGTCATGCGCAAAAAAGCCTTTCAATAAAGGAAAAATCCGTCTTTGCCCTGAATGTAAAGCGCGCGGCGTCCCTGTCAATATGTATTTTCAGGTGGCGCGGCAGGGCGAGGGCTGATAAATCATTGAATCCAAGCCTTTTTAGTTGACGTTATGACTCGTCTGTGATTCCATGGGAAGTATGAGAACGCCTTACAAACAGCCCCAAAAACCGAAATCGATTTCCCGCAGTCTGGTCACCATCCTCAGCTTCGGTCTGTTTCTGTATTTCGGCTACCATCTGGTGCATGGCGACCGCGGTTATTTCGCGCGCAAGGGGCTGGACATCAAACTGGCGTCGGCAGAGCAAAAACTCGCCCAGAAAAAAGAAGACCGCGAGGAACTGGAAAACCGTGTGCGCCTGATGCGTCCGGAAAGTCTTGACCTCGACCTTCTGGATGAACGCGTGCGTGTGGTTCTCGGCTATATGAAGGCCGAAGAGCGCGTGGTTGTGCATAGCCGCCTGAAATAATCCGGATATTATTTTATGTGAAATACAAAACGCCCTAATTGCGTCTGCCGTGCTTGCAAAGCGGCGGCCAAAAGATTAATTAAGGGGGTCTATTTTCAACCGCATAAAGAGGCTCCCCCGTGGCAAGCACACCTACATCCGGCAAGGCTAAACTGGAGACGGTCAAATCGCCGTCCAACATCGCATCGCCGGAACAGATGCTCGAATATTTCAAGGACATGCTCCTTATCCGCCGTTTCGAAGAAAAGGCCGGCCAGCTCTATGGCATGGGTCTTATCGGCGGCTTCTGCCACCTCTATATCGGGCAGGAAGCTGTCGTCGTCGGGATGCAGTCCGCGCTTCAGCCGCAGGACACCGTCATCACCGCGTACCGTGACCATGGCCACATGCTGGCCTGCGGTATGTCCGCCAACGGCGTCATGGCCGAACTGACGGGCCGCAAGGGCGGGTATTCCCGCGGCAAGGGCGGCTCCATGCACATGTTCAGCCGTGAAAAGGGTTTTTACGGCGGCCATGGTATCGTCGGCGCGACGGGTCCGCTGGGCGCGGGGCTGGCCTTTGCGCATAAATACAAAGGCGACAACGGTATCTGCACCGCTTATTACGGCGATGGTGCGGCCAACCAGGGGCAGATTTACGAAGCCTATAACATGGCGTCGCTGTGGAAACTGCCGGTGATTTTCGTCATCGAAAACAACAAATACGGCATGGGCACCAGCCAGACGCGCCACGCGGCCGGCGTTCTTTACAAACGCGGCGAAGGTTATGACATTCCGGGCGAAAAAATCGACGGCATGGACGTGCTGACGGTACGCGCCGCCGCGCTGAAGGCGGTTGAATACGTCCGCAGCGGCAACGGCCCCTATATCCTCGAATTCGATACCTACCGCTACCGCGGTCACTCGATGTCGGATCCGGGTAAATACCGCTCGAAAGAAGAAGTCGAGATGATGAAAGAAAATCACGACCCCATCGAACAAATCCGCAAAGCCATTCTGGCCACCGGCAAGTTCGGCGAGGATGATTTCAAAAAAATCGAAAAAGACGTGAAGGCGGTAGTCAATGAATCCGCCGAATTCGCGCAGCAAAGCCCGGAGCCGGATCCGTCCGAGCTGTGGACCGACATTCTGGTGGAGGGTTAATCCATGTCCATTCAAATCCTGATGCCCGCACTGTCCCCGACCATGACCGAAGGCAAGCTTGCCAAGTGGGTCAAGAAAGAGGGCGATAAAATCAAGGCTGGCGACGTGATTGCCGAAATTGAAACCGACAAGGCGACGATGGAAGTCGAAGCCGTCGATGAAGGCGTGATTGGCAAAATCCTCGTGGCCGAAGGCACCGAAGGCGTGGCCGTGAATACGCCGATTGCCGTGCTGCTCGAAGATGGCGAAAACGCGGCGGATGTTGCCGCCGCCGCATCGGCCGCGCCGGCGCCGAAGGTTGCGCATGAAGATGCGCCCTTCGTCAATCCGTCCTGCCTGCCGACGCAGACGCCTGCGCAGCCTGCCGCCGCCGCGCCTGCTGCGGAAAAGGAATGGACGGGCCCGACCGTCAGCGTCACCGTACGCGAAGCGCTGCGCGACGCCATGGCCGAGGAAATGCGCCGCGATGGCGATGTTTTCGTCATGGGCGAAGAAGTCGCCGAATATCAGGGCGCGTATAAAGTCACGCAAGGTCTTTTGCAGGAATTCGGCGACAAGCGCGTGATTGACACGCCGATTACCGAATACGGTTTTGCCGGTATCGCTGTCGGCGCGGCTTTCGCAGGCCTGAAGCCCGTCACCGAATTCATGACCTGGAACTTCGCCATGCAGGCGATTGACCACATCATCAACTCCGCCGCCAAGACGCTGTATATGGCTGGCGGGCAGCTGGGTTGCCCCATCGTGTTCCGCGGGCCGAACGGTGCTGCGTCGCGCGTGGCCGCGCAGCACTCGCAATGCTTCGCATCGTGGTATGCGCATTGCCCGGGTTTGAAAGTGATTGCGCCGTGGTCGTCGGCGGATGCGAAGGGCCTGCTCAAGGCCGCGATCCGCGACCCGAACCCGGTCGTATTCCTTGAAAACGAAATCATGTACGGACAGTCTTTCGACGTTCCGGCTGACCCCGATTTCATCCTGCCCATCGGCAAGGCGAAAATCGAACGCGCCGGTACCGACGTCACCATCACGGCTTTCAGCCGCATGGTCGGCGTTGCGCTGCAGGCGGCCG
The DNA here is from genome assembly GCA_964551435.1 of uncultured Micavibrio sp. Lineage (GTDB taxonomy): Bacteria > Pseudomonadota > Alphaproteobacteria > Micavibrionales > UBA2020 > UBA2020. The sequence continues at coordinate 27,327 of CAZKBS010000008.1, read as the reverse complement.
AAAAGCTGGCCCAGCAAGGCATCAGCGCGGAGGTCATCAACCTGCGCACGCTGCGCCCGCTGGATACCGCGACGATTGTCGAGTCCGTCAAGAAAACCAACCGCCTGATCTCGGTTGAAGAGGGCTGGCCCTATGCGGGCATGGGCTCCGAAATGGCGGCGCTGATGATGGAGCAATGCTTCGATTATCTCGACGCCCCCGTGGTGCGCGTGCATGGCGCGGATGTGCCGATGCCCTATGCCGCGAACCTCGAAAAGCTCGCGCTGCCGCAGGAAGAACACATCATCGACGCCGCGAAAAAGGTGACCTATGCCGCATAATGTGCTGATGCCCGCCCTGTCACCGACCATGACCGAAGGCAAGCTTGCCAAGTGGGTCAAAAAAGAAGGCGATAAAATCAAGGCCGGTGACGTGATTGCCGAAATTGAAACCGACAAGGCGACGATGGAAGTCGAAGCCGTCGACGAAGGCATTCTTGCCAAAATCGTCGTGCCCGCAGGCACCGATGGCGTCAAGGTCAACAGTCTCATCGCCATCCTGCTGGAAGAAGGCGAAGACGCATCGGCCCTTGCCAAGGCATCCGCTGCGCCGGCATCTGCGCCCAAAACCGTAACGCCTGCCAACCAGCCCGCCGCCGAAGCTGCGAAGGCAGCACCGGCAATGGCCGTGGCGAGCCCTGCGCAGGCCAAAGCATCGGGCCGCGTCTTCGCAAGCCCGCTCGCCAAACGCATCGCCAAGGAAAAAGGCATCGACCTTTCGGCCATCAAGGGCTCCGGCCCGCATGGCCGCATCGTCAAGGCCGACCTTGATAAAGCGCCTGCAGGCGCGGCAGCGCCGAAGGCCGCAGCGGCTGGCGGCAGCTTTACGCCCGCTACGTCTTCGGTTAATGCGCAGGCGCTCGCGGATGCTTACGGCATTCCTTATACGCTGACGCCCAATTCCGGCGTGCGCAAGGTGATTGCCCGCCGCCTGTCTGAATCCAAACAGACCGTGCCGCATTTCTATCTGACGGTCGATTGCGAACTGGATGCGCTGCTGTCCTTGCGCAAACAGCTGAATGACAGCATGGACGGTCTCAAAATCTCGGTGAACGATTTCATTATCAAGGCGACCGCCGTCGCGCTGCAAAAATTCCCCGCAGCCAACGTATCGTGGACGGATGATAATATCGTGCAGTACACGCGCGCGGACGTATCTGTCGCCGTGGCGACGCCAAACGGTCTGATTACGCCGATCATTGTCGATGCCGCAAACAAAAGCCTCAAGGTCATTTCGTCCGAAATGAAAGACCTCGGCGCACGCGCGAAAGAGGGCAGGCTGAAGCCGCAGGAATTTCAGGGAGGGACGATTTCCGTGTCCAACCTCGGCATGTTCGGCATCAGCCAGTTTTCCGCCATCATCAACCCGCCGCAGGCTGCGATTCTGGCCGTCGGCGCGGGGCAGGAACGCGTTGTCGTCAAGAGTGGGCAGATGGCCGTGGCAAACGTCATGACCGTCACCGCATCCTTCGACCACCGCGCCATCGACGGTGCGGTCGGCGCGGAATACCTGCAGGTATTCAAAAAACTGATCGAAAATCCGTTCGGATTGTTGCTCTGATAAAAGAGCAGGCATAACAGCAATAAAAAAGACGCCTTCTTTTTCAAGAGGGCGTCTTTTTTTAAATTTGTTTACTCAAGGCGTGCGGTTATTGGCCCGCTTTGGGGTGGACGTTTGATCCGCAGGTGCTGCGTTACTGTTCGCGGCTTCCGAGGATGCATTTGTCAGGGCCGATTTAAAATCGGGTGACAGTGCGTTCGGTTTGAAGCTTGTCTCTTGGGCGGCAGACGTGTTTGAGGCATCGACTGTATTTGCAGGCTCAGCGCTTTGTGCAGCATTTTTGCGTTTAAGTGTGTTTTCTTCGCAATAGCTTGCGATAAAATTAAACAACATTGTGCCAGCAAAGAGGGGCGGGAAGATCGCGGGTGCCACCACAATCGTAGCCGCGGTAGTAAAGATAGCGACGCCATATATCAGGTTCTTTTTGTCTGCGACGAATTTTTGTGTGCCTTTTGGCAAAACAGTGTCCACGAGGAGACTTAAACCCTGGTTCAGCTTTTTAAAGGGATAACTTATTACGTCGAAAATTTTTTTTTGGGATCCATCATTTTTACTCTTTTTTGTTGAGACCACTCATACTAGGCTGGTTTTTCATATATTTCAAGCTATAAAAATGTGTGCAGCGTCAAAAGGGGCTTTGTGGCTATTAAGGCTGTTTTATCGCTTAAAGTATTCTTTTATTTGATGTATTTATAGCTGTCTCCGTCATGAAATGAAGGTGTGTGAAAATGTCCGATCAAAATTTCGACGTCGTGGTGGTAGGCGGCGGGCCGGGTGGTTATGTGGCTGCGATCCGCGCCGCTCAGCTCGGGTTCAATACGGCGCTGGTGGAGCGCGAGCATCTGGGTGGCATTTGCCTGAACTGGGGTTGCATCCCGACCAAGGCGCTACTGCGCAGCGCTGAAATCAACAGCCTGATTAAACATGCCGACCAGTATGGGTTTAAAATCGACAGCTATAGCTTCGATTTCAAAAAAATTATCGAACGGTCGCGCAAAGTTGCCGCACAGCTGTCGGGCGGCATAAAGCACCTGATGAAAAAAAACAAGGTCACGGTTTTCGACGGTCACGGCAAACTGCTGGGCAAAGGTCGTCTTGACGTATCCAAAGACGGCAAGAATGTTGCCACGATTGCCGCGAAACATATCGTGCTGGCCACTGGCGCGCGCGCGCGCGTGCTGCCGGGGCTGGAGCCGGACGGTAAACTGGTCTGGACCTACAAAGAGGCTATGAACCCCGACGCAATGCCGAAATCCGTATTGGTTGTCGGCTCCGGCGCTATCGGTATTGAATTCGCCAGTTTCTATCGCCAGCTCGGCGCCGAGGTGACGGTGGTTGAGGTCATGGACCGTGTGATGCCGGTCGAAGATGCCGAAATTTCCGCGATTGCTCGCAAGCAGTTCGAAAAACAGGGCATGAAAATCATGACGGGCGCGAAGGTCGTCAAACTCGACCGCGGCGCGAACGATGTGACAGTGCATGTCGAAGAAAGCGGCAAGACCGAACAGATTAAAGTTGAGCGCGTGATTTCCGCTGTCGGTATCGTCGCCAACACAGAAAACATCGGCATTGAAAATACCAAAATCAAACTCGACCGCGGTCACATCGTGGTCAATGAATGGCTGCAAACGGACGAGCCGGGCGTTTACGCCATCGGCGATTGCGTGCCCGGCCCGTGGCTGGCGCACAAGGCAAGCCACGAAGGCGTGATTTGCATCGAGAAAATCAAGGGTCTGCCCGACGTGCATCCGATGAAACGCGAAAATATTCCGGGCTGCACCTATTGCACGCCGCAGGTGGCATCCGTCGGTTTGACCGAGGCGAAGGCCAAGGAAAAAGGCTATGACGTCAAAGTCGGACGCTTCCCCTTTATCGGCAACGGCAAGGCCGTAGCGCTGGGCGAGACGGACGGCATGATCAAAACCGTATTCGATGCAAAAACGGGTGAGCTGCTGGGCGCGCATATGGTCGGCCCTGAAGTCACCGAAATGATTCAGGGCTATGTCGTCGGCAAGACCATGGAAACGACCGAGCTTGACCTGATGCACACGATTTTCCCTCATCCCACAATCAGCGAAGCGATGCACGAATCCGTGCTCGATGCGTATGGAAAGGCTTTGCACATATAATGACAAACGAAATCGAAAAATCCTGCTGCGGCGGCAAGCCGTCCTGCGACACCAAGCCTGCCGAGGTTAAAAACGCCGGCGGTTGCTGTGATACAAAATCCTCTTGTGACACCAAGGGGGCTTGCGGCACGAAAAAATGCCTTTGCGGCAAAACATCGTGCTGCTGCCGTGCGATGTGCCGCATTTTGGCAATCGTTTTGATTGCCGGTCTGGCATGGTTCGGCTGGCAGGCGCATACCAAAACGACGGCTGTATGCCTGACGCTGGCCGCGGGCGATAAAGTGCCCGCCATTCCGGCGCCCGAAGCGTCGATGCAAAGCGAGGTAAACGATTTGCAGGAAAAAGTCGTCGAAAACGCGCAGGAACAAAAAAGCATTGAAGGCCAGTATATCGCCCACCTGCAATCGACGCTGGCCGCCGTCAAGAATGCCGCGGGGTGCCCTTAAGGTATCATGAATCGTTTTTCAGCGATTATCTGGGATTGCGACGGCGTACTGATTGACAGCGAAGTGATTGCCTGCGGTGTGATGCTCGATCATTTCGCCGCGCTTGGCTATAACATGACGCTGGAAAATTTTATCATCCGCTTCATGGGCAAGAATTTCCGCCGCATCTGCGCCGAAATTGCCGAAGAAAGCGGCATTGATATCCGCGCCGGTTTCGACGAAGACGCCTATAAAGCAGAACAGTATGCCGCGTTTGAAAAGCAGCTGAAGGCGACGCCGGGCGTGCGCGAATTTTTGCAAACCTGCAAAGCGCCCGTCGCCGTCGCATCGGGCAGCGAATTGCCGCGGCTGCATCTGACGCTGGATGTGACGGGGCTGCGCGGCTTTTTCGGCTCCCACATTTACAGTACCGATATGGTGCGCAACGGCAAGCCTGCGCCGGATATTTTCCTGCATGCCGCAAAGCATCTGCGGGCGGAACCGGCAAGCTGCCTTGTCATCGAAGACGGCATCCACGGCATCCTCGGCGCGAAAGCGGCGGGGATGGAGGTTTGGGCCTATCTGGGCGGCAGCCATATGACCGCAAAAGCGCGCGAGGCCGTGCTGGCGGCCAAGCCCGACCGCGCCTTTACCACGATGCGCGAACTGGCGATTGCTTTTCACCAGCGGCAGGAACAGCCTGTCACGGCAAAAGCGTCCTGATTATGTGAATAAATGGAACTTTAGGGGCAAAATCATGTTGCCCTTTTTACAGAGAGTCCTAGATTAGCCCCTGAAAAGGACGAATTGAACGCCATGGAACAAGATACGCCGCAAGCCGACAACGCCGCCGAAAAGAAAAAATCCGAACACCGGCACCCCGAAAAGCGCAACCGGCCCGATACGCCCGTGCTGCGCAAGCCGGAGTGGATCCGCGTCAAGGCGCCGACATCGCCCGAATATCACGAAACCACCAAATTGATGCGCAACCTGAAACTCGCCACCGTGTGCGAGGAGGCGGCCTGTCCGAACATCGGCGAGTGCTGGAAACAGAAACACGCCACCTTCATGATTTTGGGTGCGACCTGCACGCGCGCTTGTTCGTTTTGCAATGTCGCCACGGGTATTCCCGACAAGCTGGACCCGTTTGAAGCCGCACGCGTGGCCATCGGCGTTCAAAAACTCGGCCTCAAACACGTTGTTGTCACATCCGTCGACCGCGATGACCTTGAAGACGGCGGCGCGCAGCAATTCGTTAAAACCATCAATGAAATTCACCGTCTGTCGCCCGGCACGACCGTCGAAATCCTGACGCCGGATTTCAAGGATAAAGAAGGCGCGATCGAGGCGATTGTCGCCGCGCGTCCCGATGTGTTCAACCACAACCTTGAAACCGTGCCGCGTTTGTACCCGACCATCCGTCCGGGGTCGCGTTATTTCACGTCGTTGGAGCTTTTGAACCGCGTCAAGAAAATCGACCCGACGATTTTCACCAAATCCGGCATCATGGTCGGCCTTGGCGAGACGAAAACCGAAATTATGCAGGTCATGGACGATCTGCGTGCCGCGGATGTCGATTTCCTGACCATCGGCCAGTATTTGCAGCCGACGACCAAGCACGCCGCCGTCGAGAAATTCGTGACACCGGAAGAATTCAAGTCGCTGGAAACCATCGCCCGCGCCAAAGGTTTTTTGATGGTGTCGGCATCGCCGCTGACGCGTTCGTCCTATCATGCCGATGCGGATTTCGAAAAACTGAAAGCCGCGCGCGAAGCCAAGCTGGCGCAGGGGAAATAACCGCGCCGTCATGCCGTCGCATCAGGAAAAACGCATTTTGCCCTATTCGGCCGAACAGCTGTTCGACCTGGTCATGGATATCGAAAAATATCCGCAGTTTTTGCCGTGGTGCATCGGCGCGCGCGTGAACAGCCGCAGTAAAAACGAAGTCACCGCCGATGTTATCATCGGCTATAAAATGTTCCGCGAAAGATTTACCTCCCGCGTGCATTACATCCGCCCGCACGCCATCGAGGTCGAATACCTCAAAGGGCCTATGCGTCATTTGCAAAACAAATGGGTCTTCACCCCCATGCGCGCGGGGCAGTGCGAAGTCGACTTTTATGTGGATTTTTCGCTGGAATCGAAACTGTTCGAAAAGCTGGTCGACCAGTTTTTCCACAAGGCGCTGGTCAAAATGATCAATGCCTTCGAAACCCGCGCCGTGCAGCTTTATGGCGGCAGTCTTCAGTAAAAGCCCGCCGGTTTAAACGGCGGCGATTTCCTGCTTCAGCAACTCCAGAGCTTTTTCAACCGTGGCCATACGCACCGCGCTGCGGTCGCCGCTGAACAGGTTTTTCACCGATTGGCTATGCCCGTTCACGCGGTTGCCGATGCCGATATAGACAAGTCCGACCGGTTTATCGGGCGTTGCGCCGCCCGGGCCGGCAATGCCGGTTGCCGAAACTGCGATATCGGCGGAGGAGCCTGCCAGCGCGCCGCGTATCATTTGGCGCGCAATGTCGCCGCTGACCGCGCCTGATTTCAGCAGCGTGTCGCGGTCAACGCCCAGCTGCGCGACTTTGGCGTCGTAGGAATAGCTGGTGAAGCCGCAATCGACGACATCGGAGGAACCCGCGATTTCCGTCAGCGCTGCGCCGATAAGTCCGCCCGTGCAGGATTCAGCCGTGACAATGCGCAGTTTCTTGGCGCGCGCGGCGGCAAGAACCTCGGTGGCGAGCGTTGAGATATGAGGGGGAAAAAAAGGCATGAAGCAGACTTTCTGCGCCTGCGGGCGCGGGGTATTTGCAAATGATAACGGATGCTGCAAACGTCGGTTAGAACATGTTGAGGTTGACGGCACAGGCCGCAACGCCGATGGCGGCATATATACCGGCCACGACATCATCCATCATCACGTCAAAACCGTTGCCTGCGCGTTTGTCGAAAAACGATGCGGGCCATGGTTTATAAATGTCGAAAAGCCGGAACAGCAAAAAGGCGACGATCCAAAGATCGATATGCAGGGCGGCGGGGATGGCGGCAATCCACATGCCGACAACTTCGTCGACAACGATGGTCTGGTCATCTTTTTCACCGGATTTCCGGCCGTAGTAATTCGCGGCCATGGTGCCAAGCGCCAGCAGCAGCAGCGCCGCCAGCGCCAGCCCCACAATCCCCGACACATAGGCAATACCGTAGCCGAAAGGAATAGCCGCCAGTGTGCCCAGCGTACCCGGCGCGGGGCGCAGGCGCCCGACGCCAAACCATGTAGCAATCATTACATGCGGATTGCCCATGGCGGTGTTTTCAGGCAGCGGGCGCAGCCCGAAATTCTTTTTCGCAGCGGGCTGGTCTTGGTCGTTCGCGGCTTTTGCGTTCATATCGCTGTCCTTGTCGCGTGAAGGGTTTCGGAAGAATAGTTTGTAGATTGTAAATCGATGCCAAACGGCAGGCGCACCGTCACCACGGCTTCGGCGGCGATGCCTTCGCCGCGTCCGGTAAAGCCGAGGCCTTCGGTCGTCGTCGCCTTGACGCTGACGCGGTTGACGGGCAGGTGCAAAAGCGATGCAATACGCGCGCGCATCGCATCGCGGTGCGGGCCGATTTTCGGCGTTTCGCAAATCACCGTCAGATCGACATGCGTGATCACGCCGCCCTGCGCAGCCAGAAGCGCGGCGGCATGTTGCAGGAACATGCCGCTGTCGGCGCCTTTCCAGCGGGCGTCTTTGGGGCTGAAGTGCATGCCGATGTCGCCATCGCAAATCGTGCCAAGCAGCGCATCGGTAATCGCATGCAGCCCGACATCGGCATCAGAATGTCCCTCGAGCGCTTTGTCGTGCGGAATGACGATGCCGCCGATGACCAGTTTGTGCAAATCATGCTGTGGCGGCACAAGGCGGTGTACGTCATATCCCTTGCCGGTGCGAATATCCATGCGCGCCGCGGAGAGGATGGATTCCGCGAGCGAAATATCCTCCGGCCATGTGATTTTGATGTTGTCGCGCTGGCCTTGGGTGAAGTGCGGGTTTTCTCCGGCACGCTCCAGCAGTGCCGCATCATCCGTCAGGTTTTCGGATTCAAAACGGCGGTGCAGCGACAGGATGCTGTCAAAGCTAAAGCCTTGCGGCGTTTGCACAGTATAAAGCCCGTCGCGGCTTTGGGTGCTGACGGCACCGCTGCTGTCGCGCTTTTTGATAGTATCGGTGACGGGTAGTGCCGGAATGGCCGCCTTGTGGTCAGATTGCAGCGCCGTGCAAACGGATTGTATCAACGCGGCACTCACGCACGGGCGCGCCGCATCGTGAATAAGCACAAACGCCGGTTTTTGCGCAAGCGTCGCCAGCGCTTCAAGCCCGCAGCGCACGGATTGCTGGCGCGTTTCGCCGCCATCGACAATCAAAATCCGCGCAGGATCAATGCCCGCGACTGCGGCGTTGCAGAGCGCGCGGTGTTCCGGTTGAATAACGATGCAAATCGTCGAAATATCCGACCGGGCAAAAAACATATCGACCGACCAGCGCAGTACGGGCCGGCCCAGAAGCGCCGCGTATTGCTTGGGGGTGGAGGTGTCGCCAAAGCGCGTGCCGCTGCCGGCGGCAACAATCAGGGCGGCGATGGTGTGATTATTATTCATAATATTTAAAACACCTCAAGACGACGTCGAAGCGCTGAATTTCAGGCTCTTTTGCACTTTAGGGGCTGGTTTTACAGGGGTCAACGCTTGTTATTTGCCTAAAAATAGTGCAGAAACATATCCGTGCATAAAAAATAGGCGGCTTCTGATAAAAAGCCGCGCAGGTGACCAAAGTGTCCGGTGTGAAAACGCAAAATAAAGCAAAAAACAATTCCGCGGCCGCCCCGCAGGCGCTGGCGATGCTGGATGCCTTGCCCGATGCCGTATTGGCGTTGCAAGGCGGTGTGATTGTCTATGCCAATCATGCGGCGATGGATTTTACGCGCCTCGGTGCGAAGGGGCTGACGGGCCAGCCGCTCGCGGCTGTCTTCGGCGCGGCGCATCCGGCCTGCACGGCCGCTGCGGCAGCGGCGAAGGGGGCGCAGAATGTCATTTTGCGCGACCTCGACATTTGCCACCACACCGTTGCCCGCCTGTCGGTTTCCGTGATTCCTGCGGGGGATGATACGGCGGTTTTGCTGTCATGGCCGGTCGAAAGACTCTCTCTCGGCAGCGAATGGCTGACGCAGCAGCGTACAGTGATGAAGCCGGCGCGTGAACTGGCGCGGATGCTGGCGCATGAAATCAAAAACCCGCTGGCGGGTATTCGCGGTGCGGCGCAGCTTTTACAGCGCTCGGCGCAGGACGAGGATGATCGCGCACTGGCGCAGCTGATTGATGCGGAAACCCAGCGTATTTTGCGTTTGCTGGGCAAGGTTGCGCAGCTCGACGATATCGTCACGCCCGAGAATTTTTCAGCTGTCAACCTGCACGGTGTGACCGACCATGTGATGGATTGCGCACGGGCGGGCTTTGCCGCCGATGTGGATTTGCGCGGGGAATATGACCCGTCGCTCCCTGATATCGACGGGTATGTTGATGCGCTGGTGCAGGCGCTGCTGAATCTTGTCAAAAACGCGGCGGAGGCGGGGGCAAAAAATATCGTTCTGCGAACCCGCTATGATCTTTCGCCGCAATACCACCCCGAAACGGGGCGGCGCCTGCCGATTGTCCTGTCGGTTGAAGACGACGGGCCGGGTATGAGCGCGGAGACGGCATCGCGCCTGTTCGAGCCCTGCTATACCACCAAGCCTGAGGGCGAGGGGTTGGGGCTTGTCGTCGTGTCGCGCATTATCGACAGCCATGGCGGTATGATTGATGTCAGCCGCGCAGGCGATAAGACCATATTCAAGATATGCTTTCCGCTGCCCCCGCGCCGCAAGGAGAAAACCGCATGACCAAAGCCGTTGGCAAAACCATTCTTGTTGCGGATGACGACCTTTCGGTGCGCACTGTGCTGACGCAGGCATTGAAGCGCGAGGGGTATGAAGTCCTAGCCGCCGACAATGGCGCGACATTATATCAATGGGTGCTGGAAGGCCGCGGCGATCTGGTGATTACCGATGTGATGATGCCGGGTGAAAACGGGCTGGATCTTATTCCTAAAATCCACCGCCGCGCGCCGGATATGCGCGTGATTGTTATCAGTGCGCAAAACGCCCTGACGACGGCGGTATCGGCGTCCGAAAAAGGCGCGATTGAATATCTGGCCAAACCGTTTGATATCGACGAGCTGTTGTCCGTTGTCAAAAACGCGCTGCGCCGCCGCCCTGTGCGCGAACAGAATAATGCCGATGACGCAGACGATACGGCCAACGTCACAGCTGCGCTTGATAAATCTTTTGTGATCGGCCAGTCGCGCGCAATGCAGGATATTTACCGGACCATTGCCCGCCTGCGTAGTGCCGATCTGACGGTGCTGATGACAGGCGAGTCCGGTACAGGCAAGGAAGTGATCGCCCGTGCGTTTCACCAGTTCAGCCGTTTCAAGGATGGCCCCTTTGTGGCCGTCAATATGGCCGCCATTCCGCGTGAATTGATTGAAAGCGAGCTGTTCGGCCACGAAAAGGGCGCCTTTACCGGCGCAACGCAGCGCCATATCGGCAAGTTCGAACAGGCCCAGGGCGGCACGCTGTTTCTGGATGAAATAGGCGATATGCCGATTGAGGCGCAAACCCGCCTGCTGCGCGTGCTGCAGGAGGGGGAATTTACCCCCGTCGGCGCACGCCGCCACGTCAAGGCCCGCGCCCGCGTGATTGCCGCCACACATCAGGATTTGCGCGCGCGCGTGCGCGACGGACGTTTCCGCGAGGACCTTTATTACCGCCTGAACGTGGTGCCGCTGCAGGTGCCCCCTTTGCGCGAAAGGGCCGAGGATATTCCGGCGCTGGTGCAGCATTTCCTGCGTCAGTCAAAAGCGCTCAAGGTGGTTGAACCTGCGGCCATGGCGGTTATGCAGGCGCATGGCTGGCCCGGAAATGTGCGCGAGCTTGAAAACGCCGTGCGCCGCCTTGCCGCGCTGCATACCGAGGATGTGATAGATGCCGATGCGGTGCGCATGGCCCTGCAGGCATCGTCGATGTCTGTGATGACAGAAGGCATGGCTATGGCTACCCGCGGTGATATATCGTCGACGATTGCCGATATCCTTGCCGCTGATGCGTCGCTGTTGGCGGGGACGGATGTTTATGACCGCATCATCCGGCTTGTCGAAAAACCCTTGATTACCCGCATGCTGGCCATGACTGGCGGCAACCAGATTAAAGCGGCGGATTTGCTGGGGCTGAACCGCAATACCCTGCGCAAAAAAATCCGTGAGCTGGATATCGATGTGAAAAAAGGAGGGCGCAGCTGATGTCCGTCAGTATGTTTTCGCCGGATACATTCCTGTACCGTTTGACGCAGCGGCTCTCCATGCTGACTTTGTCGCGTCATGTGGCTGTTTTTCTGACCGTAGCGGCGATTGCATCCTGCGTCGCGACTTATCTGGTTCTGACCCGCCGCAGTGCGGATATCAATACGGTTTACTGGCTGTTGAACCTTGACCTTGTGCTGCTGTTGCTGCTGGGCACTGTTATCGCGCGGCAAGTTGTAAAACTTTGGAGCGAGAAAAAGCGCGGCGTTGCCGGTTCGCGGTTGCATATCCGGCTGGTGCTGGCGTTCAGCCTGATGGCGGCGGCGCCTGCTATTCTGATGGCTGTTTTTTCGTCTATCTTTCTTTATTTCGGGGTACAGGCATGGTTCAACGACCGGGTCAGCACCGCGGTAAACGAGTCGCTTGCAGTGGCGCAGGCATATTTGAATGAACACCGCGAAGTCATGCGCGCCGATGTCATGGCAATGGCCTACGATTTGAACCGCGATGTACGCTTTCTGGATGAAAATCCGCAGGCTTTCGCGCAGCTGGTGCAAACGCAGGCTACCATCCGCAACCTGCCCGAAGCGATTATTTTCCGCAGCAACGGCGACGTGCTGGCCAGATCGCGCATGGCCCTGCTGCTGGAAATGGAGCAGGTGCCCAAGGAAATGATGCAGCAAGCCGACAACGGTGAAGTTGTGCTGGCAACCGGCGACAGCCGCGACCGTATCCGTGCGCTGCTCAAGCTTGACCGCTTTTTCGATGCATATCTGTATGTCGGGCGTCTGGTGGATGGTAACGTGTTACAGCACATGGCGACCGCTGAGCGTGCCGTGAAAGAATACACGACCCTCGATGGCCGTAAATCCCGCGTGCAAATCGCGATGACGGCGATGTTCGCGGCGATTTCCCTGCTGCTTTTGCTGGCGGCGGTATGGTTCGGTCTTGTGTTTTCAGAGCAGCTGGTCACCCCTATCCGTGCCCTGATTACGGCCGCGGAAAAAGTCCGCGCGGGCGATTTGGCGGCGCGCGTATCCGATGTCGGTGCAGCGCCTAGCGAACAGGACGATGAAATCGTGGTTCTGGGGCGTGCGTTCAACCGTATGACCAGCCAGCTGCAAAGTCAGCAAAAGGAATTGTTGGCCGCCAACCGTATGTTGGACGATCGCCGCCGCTTTACCGAGGCGGTGCTGGCCAGCGCGTCGTCGGGGATTATCGGTCTTGACCGGTCAGGGCTGATCACGCTTGCGAATTTCAGGGCGGGCGAATTGCTGATGGGCGTCGCCAACGACGATGGCGGTATCCTGCATGGGCGTCGTCTTGCCGATTTCATTCCCGAAGCCGAAGATGTTTTTGCCCGTGCCCGCGCCGGCGGTAACGATAAACTGGTGCAAAGCCAGCTGGAGTATGCCGCAGCCAACGGGCCGCGCCGCACTGTTTTGCTGCGCATCACGGCAGAGCAGGGGGGCGATGGTGCGGTGGCGACGCTGGACGATATTTCCGCACTGGTGTCTGCCCAGCGCAATGCGGCGTGGGCTGACGTCGCGCGGCGTATCGCGCATGAAATTAAAAACCCGCTGACACCGATACAGCTTTCGGCAGAGCGTTTGCGCCGCAAATACCTGCCGCAAATCAAGGAAGACCCCGAAACCTTTGCCAAATGTACGGATACGATTATCCGGCAGGTGGCGGATATCGGTCATATGGTGGGCGAATTTTCGGCCTATGCCCGCATGCCGGTTTCGGTTAAAAAGCCCGAAAACGTGACGGAGATTTGCCGCGACGCGTTGGTGCTGCAACAGCAGGCCTATCCAGATATCCACTTCACGTTCGAAGCGGCGGAAAAGGAACTGCCCGCAAACTGCGACCGTTCGCAACTGACGCAGGTTTTGAATAACCTTCTGATAAACGCCGTCGATTCCGTGCAGGAGCGTTGCCAGCAGACCCCTGAGCCGGCGGGACAGGTTATGCTCGATGTGGCAGCCAAGGGCGAAAACATTATTATCACCGTGCGCGACAACGGCATGGGCCTGCCCGAAAAGGTGCGCACCCAGCTTCTGGAGCCTTATGTGACGACGAAAAAGAAGGGCTCGGGCCTCGGGCTTGCGATTGTTAAAAAAATTATGGAAGATCACGATGGCAGCATCGAGATTGAAGACTATATCGACGAAGGCGTTAAATCCGGCGCAAAAGCTGTTATAGTCTTCCCAAGGGATGTTTCAGCAGGGGATAAAGCATAACCATGCAACCAAATAACATATCCGATATTCTGATTGTCGACGATCAGGCCGATATCCGCTCTCTCATTCAGGGGATTCTGGAGGATGAGGGCTATGAAACCCGCAGCGCGGCAGACTCGCAAAGCGCGGAAAAAATGATTGCCGAAAAGGCGCCGGATCTTGTCATCCTCGACATCTGGCTGGAAAACAGCGAACTGGATGGCATGCAGCTCCTCAAAAAGCTGAGCAAGAGCCACCCTGATACCTCTGTCATCATGATCAGCGGGCACGGCAACATCGAAACCGCCGTCTCCGCGATCCAGATGGGGGCTTATGATTTCATCGAAAAGCCTTTCCAGACCGACAAGCTGCTGGTGCTGACCCAGCGCGGGCTGGAAGCGGCGCGTCTGAAGCGTGAAAATCAGGAACTGAAGCTCAAGGCGCTTGGCAGCGTGTCCGAACTGCATGGCACGTCGCAGGCTGTGCACCAGCTGCGCCAGAATATCGAGCGCGTGTCCCCGACCAACAGCCGTATTCTGATTACCGGCGAGGCGGGCACGGGCAAAGACGTTGCCGCGCGCATGATACACCGCTATTCGAAGCGCGCGGATAAAAGCTATATTGCGCTCAACTGCGCCATTCTGTCGCCCGAGCGTATCGAGACCGAACTTTTCGGTACCGAAGGCGTGCAGGGCCGCAAGGCGGGCGTCTTGGAAATGGCCAATGGCGGCACGTTGCTGCTGGACGAAGTCGCTGATATGCCGCTTGAAACGCAGGCAAAAATTGTACGCGTTTTGCAAGACCAGCATTTCACGCGCATCGGCGGCAGCGAAAAAATAGAAGTCGATATCCGCATTGTGGCCACGACCAATCAGGATTTGCAGGAACGCATGATGGCGGGCAAGTTCCGTCAGGATTTGTTCTACCGCCTGAATGTGGTGCCTATTCACATGCCATCCTTGCGCGAACGTCTGGAAGACATTCCGGTGCTCGCGCGGTTTTTCATGGATTTGTCCGCCCGTACAGCAAATGTGCAGCCGCGTTTCTTTTCCGATGACGCGATGGCGCTGATGCAGGCCTATGACTGGCCCGGAAACGTGCGCCAGCTGCGCAATGCCATCGAATGGCTGCTGATTATGGCGCCGGCCCAGCCGGGCCAGCCGATCACCGCGGATATGTTGCCGCCGGAGCTGAAACAGCAGGCCGTCGACATGATACGCGGCCGCGATGGTGTGGAGCTGATGTCGAAGCCGCTGCGTGAAGCGCGCGAGATTTTCGAGCGCGAATATCTGCTGTCGCAGGTCAACCGCTTTGGCGGGAATATTTCGAAAACCGCAGGGTTTATCGGCATGGAGCGCTCGGCGCTGCACCGTAAACTCAAATCGCTGGGCATCCAGACCAATGACAAGGATGCCGACAAGGATTTGCGCGGCGATGACGAAAAAGAACGCGCGGAAGCCTGAAGAAAAAAAGAAGAATAAGAAAGAAGGCGGGGGAACATGAAGGTCGTGATTTGCGGCGCAGGGCAGGTGGGCACAGCCATTGCCGAATACCTGTCGGATGAGGGTAACAACGTCACCATTATCGATAGCGATGCCGACCGTATCGCCGAAGTGAACGAGGCACTGGATGTCACCGGTCATGTCGGCCATGCGTCGCAGCCCGATGTGCTGGAGCGGGCCGGCGCTGCCGATGCCGAAATGCTGATTGCCGCAACACATTCCGACGAAGTGAACATGGTGGCCTGTCAGGTTGCCCATTCGTTGTTTAATGTGCCGATGAAAATCGCCCGCGTGCGTAACCAGTCATATCTGAACCCTGCATGGGCCAATCTGTTCAGCCGCGATCACCTGCCGATTGATGTGATTATCTCGCCGGAAGTCGAGGTCGCGCGCGCGATTGCCAACCGTATCCGTGTACCCGGCGCCTATAACATCATTCCGATGGCGGAGGGACTGGCGCAGGTCGTGAGCGTGATTTGCAAATCGGATTGCCCGCTGCTGAATACGCCGCTGAAGCATCTGACGTCGCTGTTTCCGGAGTTGTCTATTGTCATCCTCGCGATTATTCGCGGCGATACCAAAATCATTCCGGGTGCGGATGACGAGCTGCTGGTCGGGGACGAAGTCTATTTCGTATCGTCCACAGACCACTTGTACCGCGCGATGGGCGCTTTCGGATATAACGATCCGCAAACCCGCCGCGTGCTGGTGGTCGGTGCAGGTAAAATCGGTACCCGCCTTGTCGAGGACATCCAGTCCAGCATGCGCGATATTTCCGTGCGCCTGATCGAGGCTGATTATGATACCGCGCAGCGCGTATCGGAAAAACTGTCCGGCGTCACCGTCGTGCATGGTGATGGCCTGAACCGCGAAATTCTTGAAGAAGCCAGCATCGGCACCACCGAAGCCGTGATTGCCGTCATGAACCACGACGAGAGCAACATTCTGGTTTCCATGCTCGCCAAACAGCATGGCTGCGAGCGGGCGATTACGCTGATCAACAGCCTTTCCTTCAGTTCCCTCGCGACCAGTGTCGGCATCGATGCGGTGGTGAATCCGCGGGCGATTACGGTATCGACGATTTTGCAGCATGTGCGCCGCGGGCGTATCAAGGCGGCGCATTCCCTGCGCGACGGCTTTGCGGAAATTCTGGAGGTCGAAGCGCTTGAAACCTCCGCCATCGTCAATACACCGATTAGTGAAATCAAGCGCCCGCGTGATATGATTTTCGGCCTGATCCTGCGTGAAGAGCGCATCATCGTGCCGCGCCCCGATACCGTCATCAAACCGGATGACCGCGTTATTATTCTTGCCTCCCACGATCAGGTGCGCAAAGTCGAACAGATGTTCGCGGTGCGCCCCGAATACTTCTAAGGATAACTCCACATGCCACGTATCGCTTACGTCAATGGCCGCTATGTGCCGCACGGTTCCGCGCAGATTCATATCGAGGATCGCGGTTTCCAGTTTGCCGATGGCATTTACGAGGTCGTCGCGCTGATTGAGGGCGAGTTGCGCGATGAAGTCGGACACCTTGACCGGCTGGAGCGTTCACTTGCGGAAATCGATGTCGCAATGCCGATGCCGCGCCGCGTGCTGCAAATCGCCATGCGCGAAATGGTGCGCCGCAACCGTATCAAAAACGGCGCGCTGTATATTCAGGTCAGCCGCGGTATTGCGGCGCGTGATTTCAAATTCCCGTCGCCGGCGGTGCGCCCGACGCTGGTCATGACGCTGCGTCATATGTCATTTGACATTCCGGCGCGGAAAGCGGCGGCAAAGCCGGTGATTACTGTGCCGGATATCCGCTGGAAACGCCGCGATATCAAATCGACGGCGCTGCTGGGGCAGGTACTGGCCAAACAGATAGCCGTGCGCGAAGGCGCTGCCGAGGCGTGGATGGTCGATGACGACGGCTATATTACCGAAGGCGCATCGAGCAATGCGTGGATTGTGGATGCAAAAAACCGCCTGATAACGCGACCTACGGCGCATAATTCGATTTTGAAAGGCGTTACCCGCAGCGCGCTGCAGGTGCTTTGCAAGCAGGAAGGTATTGAGCTGGTCGAGCGTGCCTTTACGCCCAAGGAAGCCTATAAGGCGCGTGAAGCCTTTACATCTTCTGCAACGGCGCTGATTATGCCTGTCAGCAGTATCGATGGCCACAAAATCGGCAATGGTAAAATCGGGCCGATTACCGACAAGCTCTATGACCTCTACATGGAATACGCCATGAACCCGTCGCGCAAGGAACAGAAATGGAATCCGCGTTGATGTCGCCGATTATTTCAGCGGAGGTGCCAAAGCCGCGCGCCGTATTGTTCGACTGGGATGATACGGTCGTCAATAACTGGCATATCGGCGTGGATGCGATTAACACTACGCTTGAGCATATGGGCATGGAGCCTTGGAGCGAGGCGGAAATCCGCCGGCGTTCCGGCCAGTCTGCCCGCGATGCTTTTATTATCCTTTTCGGTGAAGAACGCTGGCAGGAAGCCGACCGCGTTTATTACCAAACCTTCCTGAATCTTTGCCGCGAGCGTGGCGTGCAGCTGGTGGACGGCATCGGTGATGTGCTGGCGGCGCTGGCGCGTGCGGGTGTGTACATGGGGGTTGTCAGCAACAAGCGCGGCGATCTTTTGCGCGAAGACGTTGCGCGCGCGGGCTTTACGGGATATTTCGGCGCGATTGTCGGGGCGGGGGATGCCGCAGCCGACAAGCCCGACCCAGCACCCGTTGCGCTGGCGCTGAACGGCAGCGGCATTACGCCTGCGCGTGATGTCTGGTTTGTCGGCGACAGCCATACCGATATGATATGCGCGCACCGCACGGGTTGCAGCGGTATTCTCATCGAAACCAAGCCGCCGCCGGAAGATCTGTTGATCAAGAATTTGCCTGCCCGCCGTTTTGCAACTCACAGCATGTTTATGGAATTTATCGGAGAATATTTCCGTTAGTTCATGGCCAAAGCGGCTGCATACCCCTTGTGGTTCGGCGGTTTCGGCTTTAAAAATAAATATGGTCAAGAGGGGTATAAAGGGCTCAAGGCCTTTTAAAACACACAAATTTTTGTGAAGGATAAAAATAAGATGTCCGAGAAAAGCCAGAACTTGCAGGACAAATTCCTCAATAAAATCCGCAAGGAAAAAATGTCCGTCACCGTGTTTCTGGTGAACGGGGTGAAGTTGCAGGGCATCATTACCTGGTTTGACAATTTTTCCATGCTGCTGCGCCGTGACTCTCACTCACAGCTCATCTACAAACACGCGATTTCGACCATTATGCCGGCATCGCCCGTGCGCCTGAACGACGAAGACGGCACGGACGGTAACGACGGCAGCGACGCGTAAGACAAAACGCCTTTCGCAGGCGGAAACCAGAAAAGCAAATGACTGAAAAAATCATCGTACTGCATCCCGATCTGCCGCTGTCTGCGCGTGCGGAAGATGGCGGGCAGCGCACGCATCTGCGCGCGTCGCACGTCGCGCTCGAAGAAGCCATCGGCCTTGCCCGGGCTATCGACCTTGAGGTGGTTCACGCCGAAGTCGTGGTCGTCAAACAGATAAAACCCGCAACCCTGATTGGCGGCGGCGTGGTCGAGCGCATCGCGCAGATGGCAAAAGAAAAAGAAGTCGGCCTTGTTTACGTCGATGCCACCGTCACGCCCGTGCAGCAGCGCAACCTTGAAAAAGAACTGAACTGCAAAGTCATTGACCGCACCGGTCTTATTCTCGAAATTTTCGGCGCCCGCGCACGCACCAAAGAAGGGCGTTTGCAGGTTGAACTGGCGGCGCTGTCGTATCAACGCTCCCGCCTTGTGAAGGCATGGAGCCACCTTGAACGCCAGCGCGGCGGCCTTGGCAAAACCGGCGGCCCCGGTGAGACGCAAAAAGAACTCGATCGCCGTATCCTGGATGAAAAAATCAAGCGCCTGAACGTCGATCTTGAAACCGTCAAGAAAAACCGCCGTCTGCAGCGTGAATCGCGCAAGAAAGAGCCGTATCCGATTGTCGCGCTGGTGGGCTATACCAACGCAGGCAAATCGACGCTGTTCAACCGGATGACGGGGGCGGAGGTTTTTGCCAAAGACCTTCTGTTCGCGACGCTGGATACCACCATGCGCGGCATTGAGCTGCCGTCGGGCAAAAAAGCCATTCTGTCCGATACGGTCGGTTTTATTTCCGACCTGCCGACGCATCTGGTCGCCGCCTTCCGCGCGACGCTGGAAGAAGTGCAGGAAGCAGCTGTCATTTTGCACATCCGCGATATTTCGCAGGAAAATACCGAAGCCGAGAAAGAGGATGTGATTAAAATCCTCAAAGATCTCGGCATCGCCGAAGACGACCCGCGCGTCATCGAGGTCATGAATAAAATCGATAACCTGTCCGCCGATGACCGCAGCTACGCGGTTAAACGCGCACAGGCGCAGAATAGCCTTGCCGCCGTATCGGCCTTGACGGGCGAGGGGATGGCGCGACTGCTCTCGCTGATTGATGCGCGTCTGGGTAAAGACCGCCTGACGCTGCATGCCGATATCCCGCTCACAGACGGCAAGGCCATGGCGTGGCTTTATGCGCGCGGCGAAGTGACGGAGCGTCTGGATGGCGAGGAATTCGCCGCCGTTTCCGTGCGTCTCGACCCTGAAGATGTTGCCCGTTTTACCGATAAATTCGGCTATGAATTTCGTGCGTCGCCCAAGCCGCGCAAGGCGAAAAAACAGGCTGCGCCCAAAGTGAAAAAAATGGCACAAAAGAAAAAGACAGTCACGAAAAAGCAGACACAGAAAAAGAAAGGCAGTGCGGCATGATGGATATCGACGTTCAGAAAGTCGCGGATATCCTGCGCGATGTTGCGGCGACGGAGGTTATGCCCCGTTTCAAAAATCTTGCCGACGGTGACGTGCGCGAAAAAAAACCTGGCGATTTCGTCACGATTGCCGATGAAGCTTCGGAAAAAGCGCTCAGCGCGGCACTGACGGCCTATCTGCCCGGTTCCATCGTTGTTGGCGAAGAGGCAGTATCAAAAGACGAAACCGTGCTGGAGCGTTTCAAATCCGGCAGCCCCGTCTGGGTCATCGACCCGATTGACGGTACGTATAATTTCGCGCATGGCCGCAGCCATTTCGGTATCCTGCTGGCGCTGGTGCAAAACGGCGTGACGCAGTACGGCTGGGTTTACGATGCGCCGCAAGAACGCATGGCGATTGCCATCAAAGGCAAAGGCGCAACCATCAACGGCAAGCCCGCGCATGTGCGCACGTCCGCAGGGACGCCGGCAGAAATGACGGGCATGGGCGGCGGCGGTCAGGCGTGGCATTTTGAATCCATCAATGGCCATATCAAAGGGCTTATTAACGTGCGCAGCTCGCTGCACGATTTTTTGAATTTTGCAGCTGGTGACGCGGATTTCGTGGTGCATATCAATAAAGTCACCCCGTGGGATCACGCCGCAACCGTATTGCTGGCCGAAGAAGCGGGGGGGTATGTCCGTCTTGCGCATGAAGATATTCCGTTTGCGCCGGATATGCTGCGCCCGTGCATGCTGCTGGCCGCGCCAGATAAGGCCCGCTGGAAAATGCTCGAAGAAATTCTTTATCCGCGTTTGATGAAAGCAGCCTGAAGCCTTATTCAGGGTTTCGGCGGTTGGCGGGGCTTGTTGTCTGCGGGTGCTTTCGCATGCGCATCGGTATTTTTCTTGCCGCGCGCAAAAATGTTTTTAAGGCCGCGTTTCTGCCCAAGGCTTGGGACCGCCTGACGCATGTTTTCGATACCCGGCACCCATTTCATACCCGATGTAGAGCCGCCGTCCGCGACGTGTTTTTTCAGTATATGTTCGTAGCACTGCGCATAGACAATTTGCGGCAGGGCTATCCAGCTGACAATCGCGGCAGCGCCGCCCGCAGCAATCCCGCCCCCCCAAATCGCACCAACGAGTGCAGAGGCACCTGATAAAGTAGCCGCGCCTGCACCAATCGCTGCCGCAACCGGCGTGGCCACAGCTGCGCCCAGCACAATCATCCCGCCGATCATGCCAATCGCGCCGGTGAGGGACGGGTCATATTTTTGGGCGAGGCGTTCTATCAGCTTCATGATTTTGCTTTATCTTGTATTGCGCGCGAGGCGCCTATATGTCTCGACAATACTCTTTGCGATATGAAAATAAAATTCTTTATTTTTTCGCGGCTTTTTCAACAGCTTTGGCATCGTTCCAGCCCGCCAGACGGTCTTCGCGCGGGGCGGATTGAATGTCGGCATGGCCTTTTTGCTTCAGGAATTGTTCCATGTGGCGGAAGCGTTTTTCAAACCGGCTGTTGGTGATACGCAGCGCGTCTTCGGCATCGAAGCCGTGATAGCGCGCAAAATCGACCATCATGAACATCAAATCGCCGAATTCGGCCATGACGCGTTCCATGTCGGGTTTATCGGCGTGAATTTCCTGTTTGAGTTCGCCGACTTCTTCGGAAATTTTATCCAGCAGCATATCGACGTTCGGCCATTCCCAGCCAGCCTTGGCCGCGCGGCCTTTCAGCTTGGCGGAGCGTACCAGCGCGGGCAAACCTGTCGCGATTTCATCAAGGATGCTGGCATCTTTTTTGATGCCTTTGCGTGCGCGTTCTTCGGCTTTGATTTCTTCCCAGCGGCGGTCGATTTCCTCGGGCGTGGTCAGGGTGTTCGGCTCGTCGCCAAGGATGGTCGGATAGCGGCGCTCCAGTTTATCGACAATCGCTTGCGCAACGTCGTCAAAGGTGAAGCTGCCGCGTTCGCGGGCGATTTCGGCATGGAAAGCGATTTGCAGCAGCACATCGCCCAGCTCGTCGCGCAGCGGCCCGTCATGCTGGCCCTGATCGATCATATCGGCGGTTTCATAGGACTCTTCGACAAGATACGGCACCAGCGATTGATGGGTTTGCTCCTTGGTCCACGGGCAGCCTTCAGGATGGGTGCGCAGGTAGGCCATGATATCGAGCAGCCGGTCAATCGGACGCTCTGCGGTGGTGACCTGACGCTTGGCCTGTGGCTGGGTGGTTTTTGACGTGGACATATCGGTTCTCCTAATGATGCGGGGTTTGTAGCACGCAGGGACTTGTTTGGCGAATCCGTTGATTTACCACCGGATACAGCACAAAGCGGGACTGCAGAACGGGCCGTTTTCTGTGTCTGCTTTGCCACCTAATGATGTGATAATGTATATTATGTAAATTAATAGATATACCTAGTTCAGGGTATCCAGCCGTAACAAATAGTATATGCGCCATCAGGCTATTCGCAACGTCAAACGCTCTGCGGCGGTACCGCGTTATTATACCCCGGCAATGCATCCCATATGCGGTTTGATGGCAGCCCGATGAGGTTTGCCACGCGCGCGGCGTCTTGGCGTGCCGTGCGGCTGTCGGCATAGGTCATCACGTATACGCGCCCGGCATCGCGTAGCACGAAATTGATCTGATAGTTTCTATGCTTGCTGCCGCGGTGCACGACCAGCTGGATGGCATGGATATCGCTGAAATACGTCCGTTCATCCTTGACGACCATGCAGCGTTCGCTCTGGTCAAAAAACACCGGACGCCGCAGCCCGATAAAAAGCCCGAGGCCAATAAAGAAAAACACCAGTCCGAACAATCCCGGATAAATAATATCCTGATTCAGGTCTTTTCCATCGCGGATAGCCGACGCCACAAGCGCGATGGCCGTGCCGCCGCCGAGTACCATGAACATCCCGGTCAGAAAATATAGACTCTTGGTCGGTTTATAGCGCAGGCCGTATCCGATATCATCGGACAGTCTGTGAGTGTTAAAATTACTGCTGCCTTTGCCGAAGGATTCCCACTGTGTTTTAAGCGCGATATCGTCGTTGAATTCCGACGGGTCACGCGTTTTATTCAGGGACTGAATCTTGTCGACGAATTTTTTGATGAAGTCCATGGCGGCGCGCTCTCGAAAGCTTCGCCATCACGGCGCGAAGCGTTATGTCAGGTGCAGTTCCATGAAAATGGTATCATAATTTCCGCCTTCGACGGCATAAACCTGACGCCCCGTTTCTGAAAAACCGAGCCTGCGGTAAAGGCCGATGGCAGCGCTCTGCGTTGCGGTGACATGCAATTCAAGGATCTCATATCCAAGTTCACGCACATCGTCGATGAGAGTCAGTGCGATATGCTTGCCGTATCCTTTGCCATGCTGGTGCGGATGCACATGCAGGTTGCACAGCTCGGCGCGGTTGTTTTCTTTTTGCTTGATGCCGCCAAACCCCAAAAGCGTGCGGTCATCGTCGGCAAACAGGCCTAGCATCGTGCCGTTGTTGTTTTGATAGCCACTGGCGCGTGTATAGATGTCGCCGTGGAATTCCGGATTCTGCACGAAACCATCCGCATTCTTTTGTAGCGAATAACGGTACAGCGCGCGCAGCTGGTCGGCGTCAGTTTCCGTGACGGGGCGCAGAATGACGTTGTTTTCCGTTTGCATGGGTATCAGCCCCCTTCTCTGCGGCTGCCGGTTTGTTATCGTCGTTCACGGCGGCGTAATTCACGAGAGTCTGCTTGAAAATGTGGCGCAGGTTGACAAGGTCGGCAATCGCCGCGCGTTCATCGACCTGATGCATGCCGCCCTTGGCCAGATAATCATCCGGCTTATGATGTTTGCAGGCAATCCCGCCGCGCTCCGGCAGGCCCAGTTCGATGATTTCCGCATTGGGGAAATAATTCGACACGAAACGGCCATCGGTGGTGCCGCCGCTACCGTCCAGTTTGGCGGGCGTGCCTAGCACGGTCTTCACGGCATCCTGCGCGGACTTGGCAAGCCCTGCGGGTTCGCTGTAATACGGCTGCGATGCCGTGTCTTTATTGGCAACGACGGTGATGTTTTTCAGCTTGTCGGCATCGGGATGCGCCTTGGCCCATTCGGGCGGATTGGCAAGCGCGTCTTTGATCCACGCCTCAAGGCTGTCCGGCGTTTGCGACGGCGTGAAGCGGATGTTCCACAGCGCCTCCGCCTTGCCCGGAATAACCGCGCTGGCGCCGAAATCGCCGGATTTCAGCGCGACGGTTTCGAAATTGGTATTGGGGAAATTTTCGTTGCCGTCTTTCCATTCTTTGGATGACAAGATGGATACCGCCAGCGCCAGCGCGCGGTTGGGATTTTCGAAAAGTTCCTGATAGGCGGCATGCCCCTGCACGCCCGCGACGTTGAACGTGCCCACAAGACTGCCGCGGCGGCCGATTTTGATATGGGAGCCGAGATCATCCTGCGAGCTGGGTTCGCCTACGATAAAAGCGTCCGGCGCCTGCCCCTCTTTTTTCAGCCACTCCAGCACTTTGCGCGTGCCGTTTACGGCGGCCCATTCTTCGTCGGTGGTCAAAATCATGCTCACGCGTACGGGGCCTTGCGATGACAGTTCTTTCATCGACTCTTCAACGGCGGTGATGAAGGCGGCGACGCTGCCTTTCATATCCGTCACGCCGCGGCCATAAAGATAACCGTCTTTAATCTCGCCATCGAAAGGCTTGGTCGTCCAGCGGGCTTCGTCACCCACGGGAACGACATCCAGATGGCCGATATAGCAAATATGCTTGGGCGGCTGGCCGTTGTCGTTACTGTTCTTGTCAGCGCCGAACGTCCATTCCAGATAAACGTTTTCGACGGGGTAATCCCATTTATGGTGGCCGCCGCTGTATTCGCTGCGCTCTACGCGCGCGCCCGATTTGGCGGCGTATTCGGCAATCGCATCGATGCTGCGGGCGGAAGCCGGCTTGTCAGCCGGATTCACGGCGGTGATGCTGGGGATTTTGACCAGTTCACGCGCCAGTTTGACCGTTGCGTCGCCCGCAGCGTCGATGTCGTGGTGATGATGGTGGCTGTGCTTATGCGGCACGTGCGCTCTCCATCCATGCGGTGGCGCGTTCGAAATAGCGGCTGGTGTTGATGCGGCGGGCATCTACCTGCGTTTTGGCGATTTCACGGAAAGACGCGACAGACGGCAGCTCGGCCGCTTTATACAGATATTGATACGGCCCTTCGGCATCGCGCACCAGCAGGGCGCAGTCGCGGTTTTGCAGGTTGGCGTAAACCTGTTCGCGGCCCTGCAGCAGGCTTGCGCAGATGACCAGTTCGTTTTCGCCGGGCACGTATTGCAGCGCATCCATGCGCTCGACGCTGACCTGATCTTTCAGGCCGATTTTACGGCTGAGCTGCTCTGCCAAGGCGCAGGCTTCTTCGTCGAAATCGACACAGATGACTTTGGATTGCGGGCAGTGACGCGCCAGCAGGAAAGCCGTGAGTGGCAAAGCCCCTGCTCCCAGAAAACTGATGCGGTCAAACTTGCGGGTTTTGAACAGGTCCAGTTCCGCCTGACAAAGCTCGGTATACTCGGGGAAGTACCAGAATTCGGCAAGGTCGCACACAGGGCGGCTGATAAGATGCTTGGCCCAGAATTTTTCCATCTCGCACTCGGCAATGCCGCAGAGTACGGGCAGGTTTTCACGCTCGACCGCCAGTTCGGGCGCATCCAGCAAAAACTTCGCCAGCTCCGGCGACTGGCAGCGCGTCAGCGTGCGCACCAGATGCGTCAGCGAATCCGTCACGCGGTGGTTCATCGGCGACAGATTTTTTTCGGTGCGCAGCAGCTGGTAGCTGGCGCGGATGGCGATGATGGCTTCTTGCTTGAGCATGTTTGTCGGCATGGTGTGACCTGCTTTCCCTCGTGTTTCCGCTGGGGTATGTTTTTTATAATTCGTTCTTGCTGTGAATGCAAATCATTCTCATTTGCAACGAATATACACCCGCCCATAACTTTGTCAAATCACAAAATAACTATTATTTATCAAATATATAGGATTGCGCGGGTACGGATTGCCCCTTGCCTGCCGCGGCCCGCTGCGGTAACTAGGAAGGCAGAAATTTTTATAAAACAGGGGGATACGACATGCAAAAACGCGCACTGGGTGATTCCGGTTTGATGGTGGCGCCGCTTTGTTTTGGCGGAAATGTTTTTGGCTGGACGATTGATGCCGCGCAGTCCTTCCCCCTGCTCGATGCCTTTGTCGAGCGCGGATTCAATTTCGTGGATACCGCCGATGTCTATTCAACATGGGGCGGCCCCAACAACAAGGGCGGCGAGTCCGAAACCATCATCGGTGCGTGGTTCAAACAATCCGGCAAGCGGGACAAGGTGGTGCTGGCGACCAAAGTCGGCCATGAAATGACACCGGAGAAAAAGGGTCTTTCCGCTGCGCATATCCTGCGATCCGTCGATGAAAGCCTTGCGCGTTTGCAAACCGATTACATCGATCTGTATCAATCGCACAAAGACGATTTGAGCGTGGCGCCGGATGAAACCCTGCGCGCGTATCAAAAACTGATTGAACAAGGAAAAGTCCGCGCGATTGGTGCGTCGAATTTTACGGCGGAGCGTCTGGCGCTGTCGCTGCAAACGGCGAAAGATGCGGGGCTGCCGCGCTATTGCAGTTTGCAGCCCGAATATAACCTCTATGACCGCGCGGGGTTTGAGGCGGCATTGATGCCGCTTTGTGTCAAAGAAAACATCGGGGTCATCAGTTATTACTCCCTCGCCCGCGGCTTCCTCAGCGGCAAATACCGCACCGAAGCGGATGTCGGCAAATCCGTGCGTGGCGCGCGCGTGGCCGAAGTCTATTTCAATCCGCGCGGCTTCCGCATTCTGGCGGCGCTCGACAGCGTTGCCGCCGCGCATCACAGCAACCCCGCCCGCATCGCCCTTGCATGGCTGATGCAGCGCCCCGCCATCACCGCCCCCATCGCCAGCGCAACCACGATTGCGCAGCTGGAAGATTTGATGGCGGCGGCGGATGTGAAACTGACGGCGGAGGATGTGAAGATGTTGGATGGAGCGAGTGCATATACGTCGGAGACTACGGCAGCTGCATCGGCATAAAATAACTAAAATTTTAATCCTGAATGGGGTGCTTACATTATGCCGTTCGACGATTTCATGCGAGGTCAACGCATACGGGCCTTGCGGGGCGTGAAATTCACCCAGAAAGGCCCGCGCCCTCTCGCCTAAAACAGTGGCTGTGTCCACTTTACCCGAAGTAACGCTAAATTTCAGTACGC
>CAZKBS010000007.1:0-83326 GCA_964551435.1 uncultured Micavibrio sp. | reverse complement strand
AATCACTATCCGATTCTGTTATCAAGAAATTTATTAGGTCCGGACCCTAAAAAAACTCGGAATCACTTTCTGGTTTTTTATTGTTTTTGTGACCGGGCTGGTTGCGAGTGTTTTTGCGACCTCTTTTTTTGACAGCATCTTTCTGCGGCAGCTGCCACACGATGATGCGCCCGTCTTTGTATCCAAACTTGCCTTAGCGCTTTATGCGCTTGCTATTCCACTTATAGCCTTTAAATCATTTTCGTTTGCGCGAAAAACGTCGCGCAGCCATGCAAGCGCCATTTTTTGGTGTGGCTTTGCCCTCGTCATGCTTTATAGCTTTTCTTCAACCATATCCCCGCACCTTAACATCACATCTGCCGCAAAGAAAATTGCAGGCGACCATCCTTATTGCCTGTCGATGCCCGACAACAAGCCGCCGCGCGCACTGGCGTTTGTCGAGATGCCCCGCTTTTTCAGATTCATGGGATGCAGCTGGCCCAAGGATTACGATGCCGCCGTGTATGTTGAAAAAGCTCCCGACCAATACGAAATGTGGCAGATCAAAGGAAATGAACGCTACAAAATCGAATGGCGTTCTGCATTGAAAGCCGTCCCCTGCCAAACAGAGAAAGACTATGTCGACAAACCTTGGCCACGTCCGCAGCCGAAGCATCTTCCTGTGTTCATAAACGGCATGGCTTATAAATTTCCTGGCACGAAAACAACCGTTCGACATAGCGCAAGCCTCTACTATACAGACTATCACACACCCGTCATGTTGGAAGTTTCAGGCAGTGCAGGCATTTATCATCTGGCGCCAAAATCTCCTTACCCGCGGAGCATTGATTCCCTGTCGCGCTGGCGAAAGAAAGAAGAATTATCCGAGGACTTGCCGCCGGATATGAAAGGGGCGCGGTTCTTGCCTCAAGGGGCCCTCTATTATCAAACGAAAACAGACAACCAGCCATCGGCAGATATTGTTTGTGAAAGCGTTTGTTTCTTGCGTTTTCACAAAGAACCTTTTGATTACTACATCGAAATCCCGAAAACAAAAATCGGGTCATGGCGCCAGATATATGACACAGCCACGGCAGAAGTGGACAGCTGGCGCATAGATACGCCCGAAGACGGCGGCGGACCCTCCCCGTAAGTTCCAACTTTATCAATAGATTCAGTCTTTATTGATTTCACAAGGGGAACGCGCTACCCTCCGGCATCGTTTATGGATTGTTTTTACCTTTCAAAACAGCCTGTCGCCGCCGTTGCGCGCGCGGGCACGGACAGCAGATGGAGGATGTCATGACCGAAGCCCTGAAAACCGCCGCCAAGAGCGCCGCGCCTGCGGCATTGGCGCTGCCGTCGAACCCGATTGTCATGATACCGGCGCGCATGGCCTCGACGCGTTTGCCGCAAAAGCCGCTGGCCGATATTCATGGCCTCCCCATGATTGTGCATGTGATGAAACGCGCCGAGGAAGCGAACATCGGCCGCGTGGTCATCGCCTGCGCCGAGAGCGAGATCAAAGCCGCCATCGAAGCCGCCGGCGGCGAAGCCGTGCTGACCGACCCCGCATTGCCGAGCGGTTCCGACCGCATCCTGCGCGCGCTGAACCAGATCGACCCCGAAGGCAAGCACGACGGCGTGATCAACGTGCAGGGCGATTTGCCGACCATCGACCCCGCGCTGATCCATACCGCGTTTGAACTGCTGTCCGACAGCAGCGTCGATATCGGCACATTGGCCGCCATCATCACCAAGGAAGACGAAAAAACCAACCCCAACGTGGTCAAGGCGATTGCCGAGATTGATTTTGACCGCGCGGAGCGCCGCGGCCGCGCGCTCTATTTCAGCCGCGTGACCGCACCGTCGGGCGACGGTGTTTTGCTGCATCACATCGGGCTTTATACCTATCGCCGCGAAGCCTTGCAGCGTTTCGTATCCGCCCCGCCCGCCGCGCTCGAAAAACGCGAGCGGCTGGAACAGCTGCGTGCCCTCGCGCTTGGCATGCGCATTGACGTTGCCGTGGTGGATACCGTGCCGCTGGGCGTCGATACGCCGGAAGACCTCGAGGTTGCCCGCGCGATGCTGAAAGCCGTATAATCCCCTATGACCGATATCGCCGCGCTTTGTCTGGATTTCGAAACCGCGAATGACGACGCGGCAAGCGCGATTGCGCTTGGCCTTTGCGCAGTCGATGCGGCAGGTGATACGGTTTTCAAGCAATCATGGCTGATGCGGCCCGAAGGGCGGCTGTATATCCGCCCCGATTTCATCGACATCCACGGCATCACGCCCGATATGGTGCGCGATGCGCCGACCTTCCGCGCGCTGTGGCACGACGCCTTCGCGCCGTGGTTTGACGCCGCGCCGCTGCTGGTCGCGCATAACGCGGGGTTTGACCGCCGCGTGCTGTCCGGCACCATGGCGCGCGCCGAAATCGACATGCCGCGCAAGAAATGGCTTTGCACCGTGCAGCTGGCACGCCGCAGCTGGCCGGGGCTTTATAACCACAAACTGTCGACCGTCAGCGCGCATATCGGCTTTGACCTCAACCACCACGACGCGGGCAGCGACAGCGAAGCCTGCGCCCATATCCTGCGCGCCGCCGCCTATTTCCAGACACCGCAAACCGGGGAAGACAATGCCCTCTACGCCTAAAAAAACCGCCGCCAAAACAGGTAAAATCGCTTTTCAGGGCCGCGCGGGCGCCTATTCGCACACGGCCTGTCTGACCGCATTTCCCAAGCTGGAGCCGCTGCCCTGCCCGAGCTTCGCCGACGCGTTTCACGCCGCAGAAACCGGCCGCGCGGATTTTGCAATGATCCCCATCGACAATTCGATTGCGGGGCGCGTCGCGGATATTCACAACCTGCTGCCGGCATCGCCGCTTTCGATTGTGGCGGAACATTTCATTCCGGTGCATCACTGCCTGCTGGGCGTGGCGGGCGCGAAAATCGATGACGTCAAAACCGTCTACAGTCACGTGCATGCGCTGCCCCAGTGCAAAAAATTCATCGCCGAGCATAAATTGAAACCCGTGGTCTTCGAAGACACCGCCGGCAGCGCCGCGCGCGTGGCCGAGATGAACGACCCCGCGCATGGCGCGATTGCCAGCGTACTGGCAGCGGATTTATACGGGCTCAAAGTCCTTAAAAGAAACATCGAGGATGAAAGCGGCAATACCACGCGTTTTATCGTGCTGGCCAAAAGCCGCAGCCTGCCCGCCCCCGCGCGCGGCGTGAAATATATGACCTCGCTGATTTTCAAGGTGCGCAACATTCCCGCCGCGCTTTACAAGGCGCTGGGCGGATTTTCTACCAATGGCATCAACATCACCAAACTGGAAAGCTATCTGGAGGGAAACAAATTCCACTCCGCCCGTTTTTACTGTGAAGTCGAAGGCCACCCCGAAGACATCGCCTTCGAACACGCGATGGACGAGCTCAGGTTTTTCGCAGCCGACGTGCGCATGCTCGGCACCTATCCGCGCCACGGATACCGCGACAGCGTGAAGTGATTTCCCGTAAAGCGATAGCGCAATTTTCCGTTTCCGTCATTTGATGGCCGTGCTAGGCTTGGCGCCGGAGTGAATAGGGTTTCAGATGATGCCCTGTTCGGCAGGAATTGTTTTCCGAAAGGCGACTGAACATGGCGACCTACGCTCAACTGGCATCCAAACTGCTGCGCGACGCCGCAACATTTTTCAGAAACGTGGGCGCCCAGAACGAACCCCTGCGCGAGCAGATGAACGACAACGCCACCGTGTACGAACAAGTGGCTGACCTGCTTGAAAAAGACCCCAACGGCCAGCTCGACCTCGGCGACGGCAACTAAGCTCGCGCCGCGCCGCTCTTCGCGCGCCGCATTTATCTCGCGTATTTGCTCAAAAAACCCGCTCTTTCCTTGAGGCACAGGCCCGATATTTGGTACAATATCTGGCTGGACGCTTTCGGGGGATTTCGCGTCCGCGACGATAAACCGCCGCCGCAGCCACAGGCGCGGCGCGCACGAGACACGGGGAGCTGGTTTTGGGTATTTTCACGGGCATTTTTTCACGCGGCAAAAACAAACTGCACGGCAAATCACGCCGCAGCAAAACACCGCTGTTGCCCGCCGCCATGCAAAGTTTTATCGCGCACCGCCTGACGGATACGGCGGGCACGCTTTATGCGGGCCTTGGCCTGTGTCTGGCCGCGTCGCTGGCAACCTATCACGCGGCCGACCCGTCGCTGAATACCGCCGCCGCCGCCGATACGCCTGTGCAAAACCTGCTGGGCACGCCGGGCGCCTATGCCGCCGACCTGCTGCTGCAGACGCTGGGGCTGTCGGCATGGTTTTTCGCCGTGGCGCTGGTTGTCTGGGGTTACCGCATTTTGCGCCGCCGTCCGCTGGGCAGCATGGGCACGCGCCTGCCGCTGCTGCTGGGCGGTGTTTTGCTGGGCGCGGTCATGCTGGCACGTATTCCCGCCTTCGACAGCTGGGGCATGGGCGCCTATATGGGCGGTTCCGCCGGCGCGCTGATTTTCAATACCCTCGCCCAACCGCTGCAAGGCTGGATTGGCGGCATGGCCTTTTCGTTTGTCGCGCTGAGCGCGATGCTGGCGTTTTTCGCCTGCTATCTGCCGGCGCTGGGGCTGAGCCTTGGCGAATGGCTGGACGGCCTGCGCCGCACACGCGATATCAGCGCGACCCTGACGCAAAAAACCGCCGAACTGGTGCAGGGCTTCCGCGCTTGGCATGCCCGCTACAGCAACCTGAAGCGTGAATCGCCGCCGGCGAGCATCCGCCCGCGCCGTGTGCGCCTGTACGACAGTGCGCCCGAGGCAGAGGACGATGCAGACAGCGAGGAAAGCGCCGCGCCCGCCCTCGCCGCGCCTGCGCGCAAGCCCATCGTTGCGCCGCGCATTGAAAAGCCCAAAGCCGCGCCCGCCAAGGACGACAAGCAAAAGAAACTCGACCTGCGCACCACCGGCGAGGACGAGGAGTGGACGCTGCCCCCCCTCGATATGCTGCAAAGCCCGCCCGCGAATGTCACGGCGCATCGTCTGGACGAAGCGGGTTTGCAAAAGAATGCGGAGATGCTGCAATCCACCCTTGGCGATTTCGGCGTGCAGGGCGATATCCTGAAAGTCAATCCGGGCCCCATCGTCACGCTGTATGAAATGGAACCCGCCCCCGGCACCAAAACCAGCCGCGTAGTCGGCCTTGCAGACGATATTGCACGCTCCATGAGCGCCGTATCGGCCCGTATCGCCGCCGTGCCGGGCAAAAACGCCATCGGTATCGAACTGCCGAACGCCAAGCGTGAAATGGTGTTCCTGCGCGAACTTCTGGGCAGCAACGATTACGACCGCAATACCTCGCGCCTGCCGCTGGTGCTGGGCAAGAATATCGGCGGGGAGCCTGTCATCGCCGACCTCGCGCGCATGCCGCACCTGCTGGTCGCGGGGACCACGGGTTCGGGTAAGTCGGTTGCGGTGAACACGATGATTTTGTCCCTGCTCTACCGCCTGTCGCCGGAGCAGTGCCGTTTCATCATGATCGACCCCAAGATGCTGGAGCTGTCGGTCTATGACGATATCCCGCACCTGCTGACGCCGGTCGTGACCGAACCCCACCGCGCCATCGTCGCCCTGAAATGGGCCGTGCGCGAAATGGAAGACCGCTACCGCGCCATGTCCAAACTGGGCGTGCGCAACATCGACGGTTTTAACGAGCGCGTGCGCGAAGCCCGCGACAAGGGCGAAGTGCTGATGCACAAAATCCAGACCGGTTTCGACCCCGATACGGGCAAGCCGGTGTACGAAGAACAGCCCATTCCGCTCAACAACCTGCCCTACATCGTGGTCATCGTCGACGAGTTCGCCGATCTGATGCTGGTGGCGGGCAAGGAAGTCGAAAACGCCATCCAGCGTCTGGCGCAGATGGCGCGCGCGGCGGGTATCCATCTTATCATGGCGACGCAGCGCCCCTCCGTCGACGTCATCACGGGCGTTATCAAGGCAAACTTCCCGACCCGCATTTCGTTTCAGGTCACATCGAAAATCGACAGCCGCACCATTCTGGGCGAAGGCGGAGCGGAACAGCTGCTGGGTCAGGGCGACATGCTTTACATGGCATCGGGCGGCCGCATCCAGCGCGTACACGGCCCGTTCGTGTCGGATGACGAAGTCGAAAAAGTCGTGAGCTTCCTGAAATCGCAGGGCGTGCCGAATTACATCGACGGCGTGACCGAAGACGAGGAAGAAACCGGCCTGTTCGGCCAAGGCGAGGAAGACGGCAGCGGCGACGAGCTGTATGACAAGGCCGTGGCCATCGTCCTGCGTGAACGTAAAGTGTCCACCAGCTTTATCCAGCGCCATCTGCAAATCGGATACAACCGTGCCGCCCGCATCGTCGAGCGCATGGAAAAAGAAGGCCTCGTCAGCGCCGCCAACCATGTCGGTAAACGCGAGATCCTTGTCGACAATTACGGTACCTGATGTTTTTTAATTCATGCCCACCTTACCAGTGAAAGCCGCTATCATGAAAAAAACCCGTTTCAAAAATACTCTCTCCGCCCTGTGCCTCGTAGCTGCGGGCATTGGCCTTGTCACCGTCATGGCGACGCCTGCGCCTGCGCAGTATTATCCAGGCGGGCCGCTGGATTGGCGTCGCACACTGTTCGCGCCGTTTGGGCAGACGACGCTGCATTTCGAAGCGCCGCTCGGCATGTGCTTTCTTGACCAGACCGACCCCGTGGAAGCCGGCGCGATTGAGATCATCCGTGAAGAGCTGAAGGCGAAAAGCAAACAAACCCTCGTCGCCGTTTTTGCAGACTGCATGCAAATCGCCGGCATCGGCAAAGTCAATGCGGCAGGCGAGAGCAGCGGCATGACAGATGTCGGCCTTGTCACCTGGCTGAATGAAAAAGGCGAGCGCGCGGGCATGGACCGGGAAACCTATCTGGATGCGCGCGAAATGACGATGCAGAACTATACCCGCGCCGGACTGGCCGGATACCTGAACCCCGTTATCGACACCGAAGGCCGCCGCACGCCCGATGGCGTCTCGCTGGGCTTCACGGCGGAAACGGAAATTTCCTACCAGAAATATAAAACCGTCGGGGTGACCGGCGCGACGCTCATTCGCGGGTTTCCGATTGATTTTATGATGACCCATACCGCCAAAAGACCGACCAAGGAAAAACAGGAACTGTATGACCTGATGGACAAATTCCTTGCCCAGCAGGTCGCCCTGAACGCGGTCGAATAAACCGCCGCAGGGTTTGCGCGCACGGCGCGTGTTAAACACGGTGCCGCGTTTCGCCGCCCGGCAGGGCGGCGGGAACCCGCATCCCGCACGGCGCGTTTGCAAAAGGCGGCACGCCAGCCCCCTGTTCGTAAACAGGCCGTTGCCAAAAACAGTTTCACCAACCGAAAGACATTTCGACATGCCCGTATCCCGCTTTTTGTTCCGCCCCTGCCTCGCGATCGGTTTTGCGGCCCTGCTGATGTTCGGCGCCGCGCCGATGGCCACGCTGCCCGCACAGGCGCAGACGGCGGCGGAAAAGCCCGCGTCGTTCAGCACGCTGCCGGATGTCAAAAAGGCCGAAGCCTATCTGAATAGCCTGCGCACGCTCAAGGCACGCTTCACCCAGACCGACAACAGCGGCAAGCGCCTCAGTGGTGAATTTCTGCTGAAACGCCCGGGCCGCATGCGTTTTCAATACGACCCGCCCATGACAGATTTTATCGTCGCGGATGGCATGTTCGTGCATTACTACGACGGACAGATGAAACAGCAAAGCAGCGCGCCGATTGGCCGCTCGCTCGCGAATTTCTTTTTGCGCAGCGATATCGGATTCAGCAAAGACCTGCGTATCGAAGATGTGCGCCGCGACGACAGCGGCAAACTTGCGATTACCCTGACGCAGGCGAAAGACCCGCTGGCAGGCTCCATCACGCTGCTGTTCCACGTGACGGACAAGGACGAGCTCAGCCTCGCCGGCTGGCATGTGCTCGACCCGCAGGGAGTGACCACGGATGTCACGCTCGAAAACCCGCAGTCGGGAATCAAGCTGTACAACGATGCCTTCCATTATTACGATCCCCAGCAGAAATCGACGCGCTACAACAAATAATAAGACATTGATTTCAAAAGCCTATTTTCGTTTTCTTGAAAGATTACGAAAATCTAGTGTAGAATATAGGTACATAAATTAACACTGCGTTAACTTTTCTTTTACAAGGGGGATAGGGTCCGTCATGGCTGAAGCTGATAAGAAGGATCAAAAAGGTAACGAAGCTGTCGCCGCCGCGCCAAGCGATACGTCGCCCGTGGATACGACCACCGCCCCTGATGATGTCAGCCAGGATACGGCCTTCGAAGGCCTGACCAACGACAATACCGGCCCCGCCGCGGCCACACCGCAAAATGCGCCCGCGAACGATAGCGCCGAAGAAACCGCGCCCGAAACGCCGGCGACCACCACGGCGACCAGCCAGCCTGCGGCACCGCAAAACGATGCTACCGCCGAAGAAGAAACGCCCGCCCCGCCCCGCCGCACGCCCGCACCTGCGGCCACCGAAGAGGAAGAGGCTCCCGAAGGCGGCAAAAAATCAAAATCGAAATTCCTGAATGACGACTACCAGCAGATGGTTTACCGCAAGATCTGGAAGGTCGACGAAATCGATGCCGAAGCTGCGAAAATCATCGATAGCTTGAAGTATGACAACAAAAAAGGTCTTCTGACCTTTGAAACCCCCGCCGGCAGCGTCAACTGGGGCGTTGACAGCCATGGCAAGGAATTCATCGGCCGCCGCGGATTGTTCGGCACCATGACGCAGGAACTGGCGGAGGCGGAACTGACGCTCGCCAAGGCACGCGGATGGAAATCCATCACCCTGCATGGACGTGAATCGACCAAGGAAATGCTGTGGCTGTCCGCACAGCGCCGCGGCATCGAAGTGACCAACTTCGTCCCCTCGCCGGATTCCGAAGTTTACAAAATCTGGAAAAAAGAAAGCCAGGAGCTGAGCGGCGTGATGAACGCCAAAGATGACGCAGCACCGAAAAACGATGCCGCGCCTGCACAGGATACGCCGGCTGCGCCTGCGAAAACCCCCGCGGCCGAAGCGCCCGCTGCCCCTGAAGAAGCCGCACCTGCCGCCGCCGAAGCCGATGCGCCTGCATCTGAAGCACCCGCCGCGGAAGCGCCTGCCGCGCCTGAGGAAGCCGCTCCCGCAACAGCAGAAGTGACTGCTCAAGAGCCCGCCGCACCTGTCGCGGCTGAAGCGCAAGCGCCTGCCGTTGAAGCTCCCGCTACTGAAGCATCTGCAGCCCCCGAAGCGCCTGGGGCAGAACAACCCGCGACGCCGGTTGCAAGCAAATTCGGCACCGTCGAGCCGCCCAAGCCTGCAGACGATCCCTACAGCAAAGAAGCGCTGGCCGCGCGCGGCATGGTCAACCCCCTGCCCCCAGGCGATGCGAAATACGAAGCCTGGGAAAAGAAAAAGGAAAGCATCAACCGCGCCGATTATTCCGGCTGGCAAGATGATTACCGCGATGTTGCCGCTGTCGAGAGCCTGAGCAAAAGCGCCGCCGAAGCAAAAAGCCCCGCGCATGCCGAAGGCATCACCAAACTGCAAGACGCCATCAAATCCGGCAAAGTCGAAATCAAGGACTCTTTCGACCGCCTCGCGCTGAGCAAAATCGAAAGCCCCGCTGGATTCCAGCAAGCAGCTGACTACTTCCAGAAAAAAGCCGGCGGCATCGACCTCGGCCTGCCGAAAGTTGAAGACACCACGGGCCCCGCGGCCAGCGCCCCGCGCACCACGGGCATCAAGAACAAAGGCCCGTAAGGCGGCTTAAAGCCTTCAAAACTTGACTTTTTCAGGCCTCCCCCTATCTTGGCGGGAGGCCTGAATGTTTTCACCGAAACCCCACACTTTCATCCGCTGCGCACCCCATGAACGGCAAACCCACATCACCCGATACCCCCGCCGCTTTTGATGCGCGGATTATTTCCATCGAAGATGTGATGGGCGATACGCGCATCCTGCGTGTCGAGCTTGACCAGCGTCAGCCCTTTAAATTCCGCGCCGGGCAATACGCACATCTGCGTCTGGGCGATTTTCCCGCCCGCCCCTATTCGATTGCCAGCGCGCCGGACGAAGACTTCATCGAATTTCATATCCGCAGCGCAGGGCAAGGCGGGCTCAGCGATGTGCTGACCACGCAAACCCGCCCCGGTAGCAGCATCACCCTCGAAGGGCCCTTCGGCCACAGTTACTGGCGTGGCGGGGCGCGGCCGCTGCTGGCACTGGCGGGCGGTCTGGGCGTTGCCCCCGTCAAATCGATACTGGAGGCGCATCTGGCCGCTGCCGGTGCGTCGCCCTGTCATCTGTACTGGGGCGTGCGCGATGAAACACAGCTGTACCTTGACCGTCATTTCCGCGCGCTTGGCCAGAAACACCCGCGCTTCAGCTATATTCCCGTGCTGTCGGATGCGGCCGAAGAAACGCCGCTGCGCCGCGGCTTTGTCAGCGCTGCGCTGGCGGAAGATTTCCCGCACCTTGGCGATTTTGACATCTATCTGGCAGGCCCGCCGCCGATGGTCGCGGCAACCCTGCTCGCGCTTCTGGACCTCGGCGCCGACAAAGAGCGTATATTCAGCGACGCCTGGCAGCCCAAAGAAGGACAAACCCCATGACCGGATATGTGTTTCCGCCGCCGCCGCCGCCCTTTCTGCCTGTCGCAGGCCGGCGGGAGGTTTTTCCGGTGCGGCGTATTTTTTGCGTTGGACAAAACTATGCCCTGCACGCCGCCGAAATGGGGGCGAAGGCAGGCACCACCGAAGGCATCCCGTTTTTTTTCATGAAGCCCGCCGACAGTCTGGCGCATGATGGCGATATCATCCCCTACCCGCCCGAAACTGCATCCCTGCACCACGAGGTCGAACTGGTCGCCGCGCTGGGCATGGGTGGGGCGAACATCCCGGAAAACAGCGCCATGGCGCATGTGTTCGGCTATACGGTGGGCCTCGACCTCACGCGGCGCGACTTGCAAAAACTGGCCAAGGACGGCGGCAAACCGTGGGACCTTGCCAAAGGCTTCGACCACGCCAGCCCCTGCGGCCTTCTTATCCCCGCCGCCACGCTGGACGGCCTGCCGCAGGGCGCGATACAGCTGTCGGTAAACGGGGAAACGCGGCAGGACGGGCAGCTGTCCGACATGATCTGGCCGCTGCCGCGGCTGATTGCGCTCCTGTCACGTTTTATCACCCTGCAGCCCGGCGATATCCTGATGACCGGCACGCCCGCAGGCGTCGGCCCGCTGGTCAGCGGCGACAAGGTCGATGCGCATATCGACGGCATTGGCGACCTGTCGGTCACCATCCGCTAAAGCCGCTTTTATGACGGATATTTAACGAAACGGGGCTGGCAATACAGCCCTCGAAACGGGTATAATCGCCCCCATGATTGGCACCGATATCGAACATCTGATGAAGCTTCTGGCGCGCCTGCCCGGCATGGGCCCGCGTTCCGCCCGCCGCGCCGCGCTGCATCTTTTAAAAAACCGCGAAAGCCTGATGCTGCCGCTGTCGCAGGCGCTTGGCCGCGCGGCGGAGGTCATTACCGAATGCCCGGAATGTCACAACCTCGACACCTGCGCCCCTTGCGCGATTTGCAGCGACAGCGCGCGCGACCGCAGCCTGCTTTGCGTGGTCGAGGATATTTCGGACCTTTGGGCGATTGAAAAAACCGGCTCGTTCCGCGGGTATTACCATGTGCTGGGCGGCACCCTGTCGGCACTGGACGGCATCACGCCCGAAGATTTGTCTATTCCGCACCTGACCCGCCGCGCCGCCGACAGCGCCGTGCGCGAGGTTATTCTGGCACTCAACGCCACCATCGACGGCCAGACCACCGCACATTACATCGCCGATTGCCTGCAACCCTGCAACGTCGGCATCAGCCAGCTGGCGCATGGCGTGCCGATTGGCGGACAGATTGATTATCTGGACGACGGCACCCTGCAGGCCGCGCTGCGCGCACGAAAGTCCGTGTGATGCAGGATTTCAGCCACATCGACACCTGGGTTTTCGATCTCGACAACACGCTCTACGATGCGGAGCGTCATATTTTCGAGCTGGTCGCCACGCGCATGACCGATTTCGTCGCGGATTTTCTGAAGACCGACAAGGAAGAAGCCGCGCGCCTGCGCAAGCATTACTATAAAACCTACGGCACCACGCTGCGCGGGCTGATGACGGAACATGGCCTTGATCCCGCCGATTTCCTGACCTATGTGCATGATATCGACTATAGCCTCATCGCCCCCTGCGCCATGACGCAGGACGGCCTGTCGCGCCTTGCAGGCCGCAAGGTTGTCTTTACCAACGCGCCCAAGCATTTCTCCCTGCGGATGATCGACCATCTGGGTATCGCGGGTCATTTTGACGGCGTTTTCGCCATCGAAGATGCCGGATACTGGCCCAAGCCGCAGATGGATACCTATCACACCTTTCTCTACCGTCATGGCGTGAACCCCAAATCCGCCTGCATGTTCGAGGATATGGAGATCAACCTGAAGCCCGCGCATGATCTGGGCATGACCACCGTGTGGCTGCATGGCCCCGACCAGAGCGCGCCCGCCGATGACCGTCACATCCACCACCGCGCCGACCGCCTGACCGCGTGGTTCGAACAGAAATTCAAATAACAGCACATAAGCACAGCAAGAGGGATAAAAATGTCCGAGTTTCAGGAACTGGAAACAAGCATCAACACGGTATGGGAACAAAAAGACGCCCTGACCGACAAAACCCGTATCCTCGGCAAGAAAACCGTCGAAGAAATCATGGCCCTGATGAACGCGGGCCAGCTGCGCGTGGCGGAGAAAAAAGACGGCGTCTGGCACGTCAACCAATGGGTGAAAAAAGCCATCCTGCTGTCGTTCCGCTTCAATGACAACAGCATCATTCCGGGCGGCCCCGGCCCCTCGCCGTGGTTCGACAAAGTCCCTTCGCGCTTTGCGGGCATGGACGATGCGGCTTTCCGCGCGGCGGGTTTCCGCGCTGTGCCGGGCTGCTTTGTGCGCCAGTCGGCCTTCATCGCGCCGAAAGTGGTTTTGATGCCGTCCTTCGTCAATGTCGGCGCCTATGTCGATGAGGGCACGATGGTCGATACATGGGCGACCATCGGCTCTTGCGCGCAAATCGGCAAGAACTGCCACATCTCGGGCGGCGTCGGCATCGGCGGCGTGCTGGAGCCGCTGCAGGCCGGCCCTGTGATTATCGAAGACAACTGCTTCATCGGCGCACGCGCCGAAGTAGCCGAAGGCGTGATTGTCGAGGAAGGCTCCGTCCTGTCGATGGGCGTGTACCTCGGCGCTTCGACCAAAATCATCGACCGCGCCACGGGCGAGGTTTTCATGGGCCGCGTGCCCGCCTATTCCGTCGTGGTATCGGGCAGCCTGCCCGGCAAGCCGTTGCCGGATGGCACACCGGGACCGAACCTCTATTGCGCTGTTATCGTCAAGCGCGTGGATGAAAAAACCCGCAGCAAGACGTCCATCAACGATCTGCTGCGCGAGTAAGCAAGCATGACCGCCGCCGAGAAAAACCCCGTAGAGGTTTTACAAGCGCTGCTGCGCTGCCCCAGCGTCACACCGGCGGAGGGAGGCGCGCTCGACCTGCTCGAAGGCATCCTTTCCAAGGCGGGGTTTGTTTGCCATCGCCTCAAATTCTCCGACGTCGATACGCCGGATGTGGACAATCTTTATGCCCGCTGGGGCACGGCTGCGCCGCATTTCTGTTTTGCCGGCCACACCGACGTTGTGCCGGTGGGCGATGTGGCGGGCTGGAGTTTTGATCCCTTTGGCGGTGACGTGCGCGACGGATACGTCTGCGGCCGCGGCGCCGCCGATATGAAAGGGCCGATTGCCTGTTTCGTTTCCGCCGTATTGCGTTTTCTTGAAGAGCGCAAACCGCAAGGCTCCATCAGCTTTCTGATTACCGGCGACGAGGAAGGCCCCTCCATCAACGGCACCCCCAAAATGCTGAAGTGGCTGGAAGAGCACGGCGAGAAAATCGATTTCTGTCTGTTGGGGGAGCCGACATCGCGCGAAAAACTGGGCGATATGATTAAAATCGGCCGCCGCGGCACCTTCACGGGCTTTTTGTCCGTCGAGGGGAAACAGGGCCACGTTGCCTATCCGCATCTGGCGGACAATCCGATACCGAAACTGGTCAAGCTGCTCGGCGCGCTTGATGCGCTGGTGCTGGACAGTGGCAATGAGCATTTCCAGCCCTCGAACCTCGAGGTTGTGAACATCGATATCGGCAACAAGGCGGAAAACGTGATACCCGCCCGCGCCCGCGCGACGTTCAATATCCGATTCAACAGCCTTTGGAGCGGCAAAACGCTGGAAAGCAAAATCCGCGAAACGCTGGATGCCGCAGGTATTCCCTATCACCTCGACATCCGTGTCGGCGGGGAGAGTTTTTATACCGCCCCCGGCACTCATTCGGACTTGATTGTAGAGACCATCCGCAAACACACCGGCCGCACGCCCGAACTGAGCACGTCAGGCGGCACATCGGATGCGCGCTATATCAAAAACCACTGCCCCGTCATCGAATTCGGCATCGTCGGCGAGACCATGCACAAAACCGACGAGCGCGTGGCCGTTTCCGACATGCACGCGCTCGCCGATATTTATCTCGATATCCTCAAAGGCTGGTTCCGCGCCTAAACAGACCGCATCACAACCACCGCCCCACTGCCGCGATTTTATTCGCAGCGGCAGGAGTCGTAGTGCGTATAGCCGCCCGTCGCCGGATAGGAACATGCAGCCTGCGCACCAGCGCTTGAGCAAGTCGTACCCGCCGTATTGCTCAGCGCGATTCCATAAGGGCCATGACCCGTGGTCTTCGGCACCCACTGATAGGTTACAGGGCCGCAGTTATCGCTGGTCGTATACCAGTCGCCCCAGGCCGGCGGCGATGCAGCGCAGTTCCAGTCGCGACGGCGCTGGATCACGCCGACCTGACCGTCGGGGCAGGCTTGCGTGCCCGTTTCAATCAGGCTGGTATTGCAAACGCAGCTGTTGACGCCGGTATCCGTCCAAGCCGTGTAACCCGGGCAGGCAGTAAAATGTTCCTGCTGTTTCGTACCGGTATAACCCGCGCCGCAAGGAACCTCCTGCGTCGAGCGGACGCCCGCCGCGCAAGTGCAGCAGTCAGACCCCGGCACAGCAGAATAGGCCGTATATGTACCCGATTGCGGACCCGTGCAGGTCCAGTCGCGGTATTGCTTCGGCGATTGACCCGCCGGGCATGCATAGCCGGCCGGATAGTTGAACGGCGATTGCTGACAGGTCCGGTTTTCCGGCGTGCCTGCAAGATTCACACAGGCGCAGCCGCTGGCGTCGATCGGCCCATAGGTTTCCGCGCCAGAGGGGCATACGCGGGAGAATGTGCGCGTTGCCACCCCCGTCCAGCCGGCTGCAGGGCCGCCGAAAACGGTGTTACACGCAACGTTGACGATCTGGTTATTGACCGCCGTGCAGTTGCAAGAACCGCTGGAGCTTTGCAAAGACCAGTTACCGTTCGTGCAGCGATAGGTGCGGCGGAAAGACGCCCCAAAAACATCCGTCGTGTAAACTTGGCCCGTAATGCCCGAGGGGATGAAGGCCTGTTCCCACACGCCGTTTATTTGGCACATATTGACAGTGATGGGCGCACAGCCCGTTACTGCGTCGCAAGTCAGCGTGCCGTCGGCCGCCACTCCGCGCAGAATTTTGCCTGCGGGGCAGCGGATAGGCTCGTTGCCCGTGCCGCATACAGCCTTGCCATACGCATAGCCGATTACATAAGGCTTCGCCGCGTCATAGTCGGGGTGTGCGGGGTTGTTACACTGCAAGGCTGCCGTGGGCGGGTTTGAATCATCACCGCCGATGGCGTCGACCATGAAACAATCGCCGCCCGTCGGGTTACATATCTGACGGACCAGAAGCCCCTCACTCGTACGTACATCGCCCACGACATGCACCGGCGCACCGGGGGAGCTGACGCCCACACCCACGCGGCCGCCCGCACCCACATCAATCAAATCGACAATGTCAGTGCTGGTCGCGCCCGTTACACGCCATAGCGGCGTTTCGACGGAAGCATAATGGCGCATATAGTCATCGTAATGGCGGGCATTATCGCTGCGGCTGTGATCTGCCATGCGGTATCTTGCGAACTGGTTTGGCGCAACTGTCGATGTGCTGCAGTTGATGGCATCCAACTGCACGGCGGGGTCGCCGCAAGGACGTGTCATCTGGCCATATCGGGTCACCGCCCCTCGGCGGTCATTGCCCACGCTGAACACAACGAAGTGAGCAGAGCTGTTGGGCGTCACCAAAGATACGTCATCGGCGTTGATAACGGAAATACCACCGGCGTCTTTGCGGTAGGTTGCCGTGTTGGTCAGGTTTTCGGTGACGGCATAATACATGCGGACTTTATTGCCATCCTCTGCCGCGCTCTCCGGCAGACCCAGAATGCGGAAAGGCACTGCACCGCGCCGCACGCGCGGCGTGATATTGACGGCAGCGCCCGGATTGGGGTTGGTGTTGACCTGTCT
Organism: uncultured Micavibrio sp.; assembly: GCA_964551435.1. Taxonomy (GTDB): domain Bacteria; phylum Pseudomonadota; class Alphaproteobacteria; order Micavibrionales; family UBA2020; genus UBA2020. The sequence continues at coordinate 66,728 of CAZKBS010000007.1, read as the reverse complement.
TTCTCCTTGTTCAATGCAAAGCCCGTTCGCGCAGTTGCCAACGGCCAGCGATGTATCTGCGCAGTTGGTTTCCATACCATAGGCAGGATCGTCACGCGCAACGTCCATACGGGCAGGACACGGATAACGGCCATTTTGCACAAGAAAATGACCCAGCGCGTTTACCACACGGTTCGCGTTCGACAACGTGGTGATCTCGACCTGATTTTTGTGATACAGCGCATAAGCCGACACAAAAGCAGCGACAACCATACCAAGTACGGAAATAACAATCGCCATCTCGATAAGCGTATAACCGCTGTCTTTGCGGATTGGTTGCCCGTTCATATTGCCCCCGACATTCGCTTTCATCCCATCCCCCTTGTTTCCCCTCATCACGGACAGACCGGATCAGGGTTGCCTGGCGTCTTGCACAATCTTGTGCCGTTCGCGCAGAAGCCTATCAAATAAGACCCCGCCGCACAGCTACCTACGCCACTGACGATTTGCGTGGTGTTGACCTTTGTTTCGCAAACAGGGGCGCCGTTGACGATGCCCTTCATCCAGCCGCCGCTGCAGGAAATACCGGTGCCGCCGATAATGCGCGGCTCGAAGCACGCCCCGCCTGCGCTGTTGCAATAGGAGGTGCTTTCGCTATCCTGTGCCCGCACGGCACCGATGACGTCAAGCGCCGTGCCCGGCGTATCGGTACCGATACCCACCATCGTCCCTTCCTTGTTGCGGATGGCGGAAATGGTCGAGAAATGCCATTTGTCGCTTTCACGGATAGGCGAGGTCGACACGAAAGCATCGTCGTAGAATAAGGTGCCCGGCTTGGTCGAAACATAGCTCTGGTCGACGAAAGAAGAACTGGTCATCGTGCAGTTAATCACATCGCGCCCGACACCGTTACAGGGAATAGGCATCGCCCCCTGCGCGTTCCAGCCGCCCTTGCGGTCAGGGCCGTGAGAAACCACCGCCAGCATCCAGCTGTCAAAAGCCTGAAAGCCCCCCACAACCACGTTGGGGTTACGGCGTTTGATATCCGCCGCACTTCCATCGTCCCAGCGGCGGTGATCGATCGCGCCGTTCGCTTCGTTGAAGCTTACCGACGCCGTCGCTTCACAGGCACGCATGATCACGGAAAGACGTTTGAAAGTACCTCTGCAGGGGTCGCCAAAGTTAGCATTCGTTGCGCCATAGGATGCGGATGCACGCCCCTGAAAGGCCGTGCGCACCTTGTCCGTGCTGACAGAGGCATGACAACTGCTTGTAGTAAAACCGGCGCAAGAGCCCGTCGGTGTACCATAGGAGGCGAAAATAACATCCGTCAACACGCGTCCGGGACCCGCACTGAGAGTCAGGTTGTTGCCCTCCTTGGCGGTGCCGCAAACCTCTACGCAGTTATTCGTGACGCTACCCTGCGACAGAAAATAGCTGCTCGCCAGCATTTCGGTTACTGCATAGGTGAACATACTGCCCCAGCCGTCATAGGCGTCGCGCGGGGCGAGTCCCAATGTCGCGTAAGGGATAGCCCCTCTCAGTACACGCTCAGGCCCCGTGTTTGCAGGAACCGTACCCAGCACGGTTGTCCCGGCCGCGGGAAAAACGAAACTTCGCGCGCCTTCAATGCGGCAGAGAGAGTTGGTCGCGTTACAAGCGAGTGTCGGATAGGCCACGTTATTCGGGCGGCAATTTTCGCGGCCCGCATTTGCATGACCGACAGGCAACGCAGGATCAGCCGGACACGGCAGACGACCGTTAGTTGACATAAATTTACCAAGGGCAATCTCGATATTGTTTTTCTTTTCAAGCGTACTGTTCATCGCCGTACGCTTGGTATAGAGGTTGTATGTCTGCGCCGCCGTCGCCACGAAAAGACCGACGATCGTCATCATGATCGCCAGCTCTATCAACGAAAAGCCTGCTGTTCTTTTCAACGTCACATGCGCACCTAGAATCATTCGCAGCGCCCCCTGAGCACTCTACATCACTCTAATCATTCTACATTTTGAAACTTGAAGAAAGGATTAACAAGTTCTTACCCCCATGGATAGGGCAATGATATCAATCAAATAGGCGCTTTAAGGCACTTCACAGATAATATTGCCCGATGCCGTAAAACCAACCACATATTCACCCGGGTTCGCGCATTTCTGGTTATTCATGACCGTCGGCAGATCTATTTCAACGCAAAGCGGATCCACCTGTCCGGCTCGGATGCCGCGCATGATCTTCACTTTTCCGGGGCCGGATGCCGCACCACACGTCATGCCGCTACCGCCCAGTTTTTCAGCGCCCCAGCAATTTGCACCACCGCGGTCGCACATCTCGGGCGCGCGAACGTTGGTGGAGCGGATATTGCCGTTGATATCCAGCTTTTCTGTCGGCGCAGCCACACCAACCCCCACGTTACCCGGGTTGGCGTTATACATGATGTTGACTGTATCCCCGAACTTCCAAAGCTCCGACATCGAATAGGAACGTTGCAAGATGACGTCGTCATAATAGCTGGGCCCCGCACCCATATTCCGCAGGCCCGCCACAAAAGTCGCATTCGCGCGCTCGCAGTTCTCGAAATCCGCCGTTCCCGCAACACAAGGAAAAGTCCGCTGTCCGCGAGCGTTAAAAGCGCCCATACTGTTTTCACCATGCGACACAACCACAAAGTGGGCGCTGCCCACCGGCTGAATGAGCGAGACGCCGGCTTCCGTCTGGATATCTATGGCGCCATAGCTTGAATCAAACGTCAGAGAATCAGTCTGCGATGCTGTTACCGCATACGTCATCTGATACCCCCACGGATCCAGCGTATCCATCAGGGACGCCATTTGCAGCGAAGGCTTCGCCACGCCCGCGCGCAGCGTTTTATAAGGGATACCGCCGATAAAAACAGGATCAAGAGATGGCAAACCGAGCGCAGGTGTATTGCGCGCGCCGTCCACACGGCAGATACCGCCCGAGGGAATACATGCGCCAGGGGCAAGCGCCCATGCCGCCGCGCAGTTTTCTATGCCGGCATTTGGATCATCGACGGGCAGCGTCTGGTCAGACGGGCACGGATATCTGTTGGTCGCGGAAGCATAGACGGAAAAGCTGCTGTTCAAAACGTCCAACTTTTCGTAGACGGCACGCTGGTATTTGTCTTGCACGAAAACTTTGTAGGCCTGCATGATCGCCATGAGGATAAGGCCGGAGATCAGCATCACGATGGCAAATTCAACCAGCGTAAAGCCCGAACGGGCGCTAGGCTTCGACAATCTCGAATAGATGACTTTGCGGCACGCCATGGTCACGATTCTCCCCCCGGATAAATCTTATTATCCAATTATATTTTATTCTCAAAGTTTTAAACAACCCCTTAACCGCGGACGATTTTATTTAGAGCACAGCGAAGGCTTGCAAGCCCCCGTCCACAACACCGGACGCGACATAAAATAACCAATAAAAAAGAGCCCGGGTTTCCCCGGGCTCTTTTTTCGTATCACGGCCATATTAGCCTTGGATACGGAAGATCAGGCCGCAGTCTTTGTTGACCACGGATTCGCGGTATTCGAGTACAGGCGCCGCACCTGCGAAGCAGGACGTGGTCAGGCCATAAGCCTGAACGTAGCCGGTGCTCGGACGGCCATCGTCGATACGACGGTCGATCTGCGCGGCGCGGGCGGGCGTCAGCGGGTTAACACCAGCAGTCGCCGTCGGCGTGACGTCGATGTTTTGCACCAGCGCAACAACCATACCAGAGACCCCGCTACCTGCAGCCGCTGCGCTACCAACACCGATCTCGCCATCACCGAAACCCGCGACGAAACCGCCGCCAATACGGCCTGCCGGGTGAGAGTCACCCCAAGCAAGCCGGCCACCGGCGCGCAGCGGAGAGTCCGTCACACCAGCGATGAGGTCAGCTTTCAGCAAGTGTACCCAGAACAGCTGGGTTTCAGCGCCAACAGCAGCAGGCTCAACACCGTTCAGCGCTGCGGTCATCTGCGCGGTCCAGCCGCCCGAAGCCCAGTCGGTTGGGCCGACGATACCGTTACCGGCGTTACCGGCGCCGCCAACGGGTTCGCAAACTGCCGTGCAGCCCGGCAGACGGTTGACCGTGTTGGGCATGTCACCCGGTACAGCGTTGAAGGCGTCGCGGAAAGTGGTAACAGCAGCTTCATAGGATTTCACCTGAGCGACCGTCGAGGTCACGCGGGCGTTTTCCATCAGCTCCTGGCCCTTCAGAATACCGCCGATCAGAAGACCGATAATGGTCATCACGATGGCCAATTCCACAAGGGTGAAGCCCTTTTGCGTCTGAATCGATTTCATATAGATAGCTCCCCAAGGTTGTTTGCGTTTAGTAGAAAGTATGCGAGTTCCGTATGATTACCCCGTGTTGCGCGAAAGCCGAACGGCTTCTTTGCATCGCAAGTCAGTCATAGTTTGGTGACCCAAGTTTTATAATTCAACAAAAAAGTTAAATGATTCCTTAACTTGCCCCATTTTGTTTCTCACGGTGTCAAAATGAGCACCCGTTGTTCACATATCTTTTTGTTATTGAAAATTTTTTGCTGTACGCGCGTACAGCCTTAACATTGTCAAGATGAGAAGATGATGCCTCTCAATTCGTGCAGATCACCCCGGTGCGCTCATATGAATTCGCACATCCGAAAGGTATAAGAACACCGCTCGATGCTGCCGCGACTCGCCGGATCTGTATACAAAATGAGAAATTGTGCATCACTTCTGATAACTGCCGCAGCGGATTTGAGAATAATTTTATATCCTGCGCGTGTTATTTTGTTGTGTGTTCCTGACGCCACGCGCTGGGCGTCTCCCCTGTGATGTCGCGAAAAACACGGTTGAAGGAAGCAAGGGAATTAAATCCCGCCTCAGAGGCAATGACCTGAATGGGAATGGACGAGTCGGCAAGCATACGTTTGGCGTCCTCCACACGATATTCATTCAACAGCTTCGGCAAGCTGCGACCAAACGCGGCATTCACAACCTTGGACAGTGCGCTTTCGGAAACGCCGACTTCCCGCGCCAGATCGGCGCGACTGAATGAATGTTCCTGATACACCTTATCCATTTCCATGAGCACGCGTACTTTTTCCGCGATCGCCCGCTCTTCCTCGCTCAGCGCCAGCAAGCGCGTGCGCGGCGTACGGCTCAAGGCGACAGGCGGCGGATACACACGGAACAGCGTTGTCGTCGCAAGGTAAGCGAAAGCAATGCCCATCGTCACCAACAGCGCATCCGCTTCGGGCGCGGCAATTTGTTCGGTCGAGCGCAGGAAGTTGATCACCAACGTCACAAGACTGGCCGCGAGCAAAAGCATCACCAGCCAATACCTTTCGCGTCCGCCGCGGGCATGCCAGAGTTCACCGAAACTATTTTTGCGCGCCCATAGTGGCAGCAAAGCAGCCGCCCCTGCCATCGCCCCCGACCAGTACAGCATATCCTGAAAATTGGCGCAGCCAATAAGCGGGCCCTTGCAGCCGCCGGTAAATGGTACGGCGAAAAGCGCCGCCACAATCGCTGCGGGTATTGTAAGCAGAACAAGAAAATGCCGCGCAGGCGGTATATCGACAAGGCGCACCACCTGAAGAACCAACAAGTAGCATAGAGGCGGCCCCATTGCCCAGCAAAGCCAGAGCGCCGTACGCAGCATATGCGCGTAGTCTTCGAGACGAAGCGCGAATTGGAACCCGAAGGCAGCCGCAAGAAAAAAGAAATAGGCGATAGGAATAAACGCCTGACGCCAGTTACGCACCCGAAATACGATATAAACAAGTATCAGGACGCTTTGCACCAGCCCCGTGATGGCCAGCCATTCGATCAGGCTGAAAGTGACAGTGTAATTCGGCATTCCTCATCATCCGGTTATCCGCGTGACGCAACATGCGCCGTCAGGGCATGGGCGCTGGCAGACTTGACGTCACGTCATCCGCGCCGCGCGTCAAATCCGCGCCGCGCATGTTTATGATCTGGCGGACTTCCTGTTCGGGGACGCCCATTTCCTCAACCAAATAATCGCGCATGAAATTCACTTCGTTGGGATGCAACCCCGTCGCCGTCATCAGAATTTCCTCGATGATTTTGCGTGCGCTTTGCTTCTCCCCCTGCTCGGCCAGAACAAAGGCAGGCATCTGCCGCGCCCAAGCGGGCAGCACATCGCCGACAGGTTCCATGCGGCTCAGGGTATAGGCCATATCCAGCGCGAGTCCCAGATTATCCATCCGGTGGCGCGCAAGAAAAATGGCATGTACCAGCCAGCGCCACTTATTGCCTGCGGGGTTCTGGCCGATGGCACCGAGGTATTTTACCACCACCGCCACATCTTCGGGTTTTTGCGTCGCGCCGAAATAATAGGCCGCCATCATCGGCACATGATTGGAAGCCGGATCAAGATCATTCAAAAGCCAGAACCACTGTCCGAGTTTATTGTAGTCGTAGTCTTTGACAGCCGTCACACGGCCGCCGGAATTCCCAAGGTTCTGAAGCGTGATGGCACCGAAACGGTAGGAAAACTGCTCATCACCGAGCGTCATGGCGCGCGCGCCGTTCTTGGTGGGCACGGGCGGGACGTTACCCCACTGCGCAAAGGTTTCATGCGCGCCGAACCAAAAGGCAACATTGACCGCCAGCGCCAGCGCGAGAAACAGGTTGATCCGAAACCGAAGCTGGGCGCCGTTCATCAGAATTCCCGACGTACAAAATCGAACGCGGCGGCAGCGATCAGAAGCGCGATGAAAACCACGCCCTGCGCAAGAATGAATCCGCCGACCCCGAGGTTTTCGACCAGCGCCACGGCATAGGCGCTTGCTTTTTCACCGAGCGCAACACCACCGGCACCATCAACACCGTACACCAGCCACGACGTTTGGCCCATGATATCCAAGCGCGGCACGATAATCGAAATAACATCCATCAAATTGTTCAAAAGCGCGAAGACGATATTATCCGGCGGCTGCGCAGCAATCCCCAACAGCATACCGATCAGACGGCACAGCACATAAAACCCGAGCGTCGCCAGCGCCGCACCCGCCGCGCTCGACAGCACCATCGAAAAGAACAGCGCCGTTACCGCCATAATCACGTTTTCAATGCCGATGCTGAGAAACCAGACGACAAAACCCTGCGTATTCGGTTTGCCCAGAAAAAACACCGCCGCGCCGACCGCCGCCGCCACCGCCAGCGCAATCAACATAAAAGCCGCTGCATGACTGAAAAGGAACGTCATGCGCGACACCGGACGGGATAGCATGAATTCGACTTCTTTGGTTTCGAACGCGCGGCGCATATAAAAACACACGAATAGCACAATCCCGAGTACGCCGAGGAAGCGCAGCCCCCCTGCGCCAAAGACAACCGCGAAGCTTTCCTGCTCCGTCATGCCGGAAGATCCCAGAAATACCGACATCCCCGCGCCCAGCATGATCATGAGCATCAGCGTCAAGACCAATTTATCGCGGAGAGCGGCTGTTAGAATGAATCCGATAAGCGGACGTGAAACCATAAGTTCACCCCTTGGCAAAGAATATCGCGGAGCCAAAGCTCCGTTTACATGCGGGCTGGGCGGCGGTCCTGACCGAAGGTGGTGTAAAGCTTGCGGTCCATGTCATCCACGTTCGACGCAGGGATAATCTGCGCCTTGACGAAAATGACAAGTTCCGACTTTTCCACACGGTCGAAATGGCTGCTGAACGCCTTGCCCAAAAGCGGGATGTCAGACAATACAGGAATACCCTGCGTCTCGACGGAGTTCGAATCCCGCATCAGCCCCCCCATGACCATGATCTGGCCAGACTGGATGCGCATAACGGAATCGATTTCCTGCACAGCGACCTCCGGAATCTGGTTCGGCGGCGCGTTCGATGGGTCGAGGTTGTTGAACACCAGCGCGAGCGGAATCGTCGGATCCTGAATGAAGCCGGTGATTTTCGAAATCGACGGACGCACGGTCAGCAGAATTTCACCCGTATCCGGGTTTGCCGTCGGCACCACCGTCAACAGCACGCCCTCGGGGATACCCTTCTGGGTGCTGTCGATGGCAATACGCGGCGCCAGATCGGTCGTGCCTTCAGTAATCTGAACGTCAAATTCGAAATACACGTTGTTCTGCGAAACGTTGACAATCGCCGGCTGGTTGTTCAGCACCGTCACGCGCGGGCTGGACAACGCGCGCACCGTGCCAAAGCGGCTGATCGCCTGAACGGCGGCGCGGACGTCACCCGCCTTGATGGCGCCGGCGAAGGTACCACTCGGCGTCGGCGTCAGTGACGGCAGCGGGAAGCTACCTGTGACTGTCGCAAGGCCAGTGAGGTTCAACTGGCTCCAGTCAATACCCGTCGCGAATTCATCATTGAGGTCGACTTGCAGAACCTTGGCTTCGATCAAAACCAGCGTCGTCGCACGCAGACGAAACGCATCAAGGAATTTCTTGACCAGTTTGTGCTGCCGATCAGACGCGAACACGCTGACGATGCCAGACTGCTTGGTGATGGCGAAGGTCGCAGGCGCATTCGGCACCAGCGGCTCGGCCGCAGGTGTCGAAATGTTGAGCGTCGGCGAGCTGGCCGCCGGTAGCGGCGCAACACGCGCATCGCCCGGGCGCGGCGGCGGAACTGAGTTGGGATCTTCCGGGTTATACGGCTGCGGCGGCGGCAGCGGGTTCACAGGCTGGGCAACCGGATCGCGCGTGGTAGCCAGCGTGACCTGCGTATCGGACGCCGTCAGAATTTGCTCAAGCCCATCGGAGAGCTCTTTCCACAAGTCTCCTTCAAGGCTGGAGGAAACCGACGACGTCGAGCCGCTGCCCGAGCTGGTTTCCGTCGTATCGCCGGCAGCAGAGCTCAGAGAAATATCCGTCGAGATGGAGCTTGTTTGTTTGCGGGCGGAAGCAATGTAGTCAACCGAGTAGTTTTTGACATACGGGCGATCCAGCTCCACACGCAGCACGTCGTTTTCGTAGCGGTAGCGCAGGCCGGACATTTCGCAAATACGGTCAATAACCTGATTGAACGGACGTTCACGCGCCGTAAAAATAATCGAACCGCGGATTTGCGGATCAAGTTCGATATCCACATCGGCCTGATGCGCCAGTTCAAACATCAGATCACGCAGCGATACCGTCTGGTTCACCGACACCGTCACCAGCGGTGACGGCAGTTGCAGTTCGGCCGGGGTCGAAACGACAGGCTGGAAATCAGGAATATTCGGTTTATCTTCAGGCGGCAGATAGGACGGAGCCAGTAAATCACGGTACATCTGCTTGCTGGCTTCTGCACTGCGGTCATGATCTACGAATTGATTTTTGGCAAGCTGGCAGCTGGCCAAGATCGTCGCGAGCCCGACGGTAACCACAAGACGGGCGGCACGACGGCCGAAGCCGGAGGAAAAAGAGATCATGGCGGCAATATCCGGTTTTTCAATGTGTTGCGGGCGCTTCAGGCCGCGCCCCAAGAGAGACGCTTAAAGCAACACATTGTTACAGAGACAGTTTGGACGTGTCAACGCTCGCCATGTCTTTGGAGCCAGTGCTGAGCTTGAATTGCTGAATTTTCATTTTCATATCCGTCTGGACGTCGGATTCAGCAATCGCTGTTTTTTCAGAAATAATCCCTTCGGTAAACAGTTTGAAAATCGACTGGTCGAAAGAGATCATGCCGGCTGCGCCGCCATTTACCAGAACTTCTCTGATTTTCGTCGTCTCGCCTTTAAGGATAAGCTCGCGGATCAAGGCTTCGTTCAGCAGGATTTCCATGGCCACGACCATGCCGCCGTCGACCGCGCGGACAAGACGTTGGGCGATGATGGCCCGCAGGTTCATGGCCAAGGCAATACGTACCTGCTGCTGACGGTCTTCGGGGAAGAGGTTGATGATACGTTCTACCGCCTGCGATGCGTTGTTGGTGTGAATCGTCGCCAGACACAGGTGGCCGGTTTCGGCGGCGGCGATCGTCTGCTCCATCACCTCGAAGTCACGCACCTCGCCGACCATGATAACGTCGGGTTTCTGGCGCAACGCGTTTTTAAGCGCGATATGATAAGATGCAGTATCGATGCCGACCTCGCGCTGCGTGATAATCGCGCGCTTGTGTTCGTGATAGTATTCAATCGGATCTTCAATGGTGACGATATGACCATCCATGTTGGTATTGCGGTAGTCCACCATCGAGGCCAAGGTTGTCGACTTGCCCGACGATGTAACCCCGCAGACCATGATAAGCCCGCGCTTTTCCACCGACAGTTTCTCAAGAATTTTGGGCAAGCGCAGCGCTTCAAAGCTCGGGATCTTGCTGGTAATACGGCGGATGACCAAACCGGTATGCTGACGCTGGCGCATGACGTTGACGCGAAAACGCCCTTCCTTGCCCATGTCAAAAGCAAGGTTCAGCTCCATGTTTGAATCAAATTCGCGCCGCTGGCGACTGGTCAACACTTCATTGAGCATCGCCTGCACGTCTTCTTCCTGTAGGACCTGTTCGCCGAGTTTGAGAAGATCGTCCTTGATGCGCAAGGTCGGGGCAACGCCGACCGTCAGATAGAGGTCGGAGGCCTCTTTCTTGATCATCTCGTTCAGGTATGCGTAGATCGCAACGCCGCTCAAAACGAATAACCTCCGTCAGGCTCGCCCTCTTCATTTTTGACAGGAGCCGGCGCAGGCGCCGGTTTCATGCCGCCAAGGATAGGGCTTTTCTTGGGCGGTGCGGCGGGCGGCGGTGCCTTGGTCGCGGCCACGGCCTGCGTACCCTCGGATTGTTCTGCCGTATCCTCGGCACCGCTCTTGAGCGCGTTGTGCGCGGTTTCGGCGGAAATCAGACCGCTTTCAAGAAGGTCGTTTACCGAGTCTTCCATCGTCTGCATGCCGTAGCGCGAGCCGGTCTGGATCATCGAGTAAATCTGCGCCAGCTGGTTTTCACGGATCAGGTTACGAACGGCGTTGGAACCGACCATGATTTCATGCGCCGCCACACGTCCGCCACCCTCTTTCGGCAGCAGCGTTTGCGAAATAATCCCCTGAATGGAGCTTGAAAGCATCGCGCGGACCATTTCTTTTTCCGCAGCGGGGAACACGTCGATAATACGGTCGATGGTTTTGGATGCGGTGTTGGAGTGCAGGGTACCGAACACAAGGTGCCCCGTTTCCGCAGCCGTCAGCGCAAGTGAAATCGTTTCATGGTCGCGCATCTCACCCACCAGAATGACGTCCGGGTCTTCACGCAGCGCGCTTTTGAGTGCGCGCGAGAAACTGCGGGTATCGTTGCCGACCTCGCGGTGGTTGACCAGCGCGCGTTTGGAGGGATGGAAAAATTCCACCGGGTCCTCGACGGTCAGGATGTGCGCGGCGTAGTTTTCATTGATGTGGTTGATCATCGACGCCAGCGTGGTCGACTTACCCGAACCGGTCGGGCCCGTCACCAGCACAAGACCTTTTTCAAGTTCGGCCAGGCGGCGCATAACGGGCGGCAGGTCGAGCTGCTCCATCGTCGGGATTTTGGTCGGAATGACGCGAAGAACCGCAGCGGATCCCGCGCGGTTGGTAAAGGCGTTCACACGAAAACGGGCATCGGCGCCGAGGGAGATAGCGAAGTCATGCTCAAGCTCGCGTTCGTACACGGCGCGCTGTTCTTCGGTCATGATCGAAAACAGCATCGCGCGAATCTGGTCGGGCGTCAGCGGGTCGGTCTTGATGCGCTGCAATTCACCGTCGATACGCACAATCGGCTGGTTGCCCCCGGCGAGGTGCAAGTCGGAGCCCTTGTTATCAAGCGTGAATTTCAAAAGTTCGGTAATTTCCACGGAAAAGCCCCCTTTGACAGCTTGTCTTTATATATGCCCGCCAGACGCGCAGGGCAATGCCGCGTTGTGAAGCGGCGCGGCCGCCGCAAACCTGTATCCCCTGTACAAGATTAGCGGCATAAGTTGAAAAAAGGGTAAATAATTAAGACGCATCTCCCCGCCGGACGCCCGCAAGGTTATATGACAACAAAATAAAGCCCGCGCCAGAACAGCACGCACAGGAAAGAGGCGATGAGCGCGGGACCGAAAGGAAACTCCGCCTCGCCCGTACATCTGCGCCACAGCAAGGCAATCAGCACGCCGAAAACGCCCGACAGCATCAAAAATGCGGCCAGCGTATCGGGCGACAATCCAAGCCATACGCCCGCCGCCGCAAAAAACTTAACATCGCCAAGACCGAGCGCTTCCTTGCGCATCAGCTTCAGAAATAAAAACCGCAGCCCCCACGCAAGCCCACCATAGAGAATCGCGGCAAGCAGTGCCTGCCCCAGCATCGTGGCCGCGTGCGCCGGACCATCAAATGCCGCCAGAGATGCCGCGACAATCGCGGCAAACCCCGCCAACGCCAGCACCCCATTCAGCACATCGGGCAAAATCTTGTAACGGAAATCGATATCCGTCATCGCGGCAAGCACCGGCGCGATGACGAAAGCACAAAGCGTCACGGCGGAAAAACCGAAAGCAATATGCAGCGCCAGACAAAGCCCCAGCGTTGAAAGTTCAATCAAAGGATATTGCCAGCCGACGCGCGCGGCGCAATGGCGGCATCGTCCACGCAAAAAAATCCACGACAATAGCGGCACGAGATCACGTGCAGAAAGATCTTGCCCGCAAGCCGCACAGGCGGACCGCGCCTTTGCCGTCATCGAAATGCCGCGCGGCAAACGCCAGGCCAGCGCCGTGGCAAAACTGCCAAGACACAGGCCCAGCAAAACCGTGGTCATGTAATAAAAAAAAGGCGGCAGCTCGGCGAAAAAATCCGGCATGCGCTATTAACGCATGGTGGACAAACGCTGGCGGATAACCTCGACCGGTACCGGCTCTTTCAGCGCTCCTTCGGCGGCGAGGCGCACGATAAGCCTGTAGACAGCAGCTGCTTTTTCTTCCTGCCCCATGCGGTCAAGCGCGACGGCGCGGTTGTACATGACATAGCCGTTGCCGGGCTTCAGCGCATCGGCGATATCGAAATACTTCAGCGCCTCCGCATAGGATTGCATTGACGCATAGGCAACGCCCAGCTGCGCGGCGATATCCGCATTAAAGGGATAGGCTTCACGCAGCTCGCCGAGTTTTTCAAGCGCGAGAGAAGGGTTTTGCTGTTTGAGAATGCCCAGCATGTTCGTCAGCGCTTCGAGGTTCTTGGGGTCTTTTTCGAGAATTTCCTCATAAGCGCCCAGCGCCTGATCGTACTGTCCGAGTTTTTGCATCGACAAAGCACGGCCCATCGCAACACGGTTGTCGCGCGGGTAGTCCTGGTACATCTCGTTGAAGATTTGAAGCGCCGCCATGTCGTTGTTGTTCATCAGCGCGCTACGGGCCTGTTTGAGACGCGCAGCGAGGGCGCTGCCGTCGGTTTCCTTGCGCACGACAACGTAGCTGTCAGGCATCGGACGCACGATGGCTTCCTGTGCGCCGCCACCCGCGCCGAGAATTTCATTGACCGTCCGCCCCGCAGCCGCCGGATCGGCAGCCGTCGCCGCCGCAGGCGCGCTCAGCTGGTTGAGCACGGCCGCGTTTTCAACGATTGCCTTTTCGGCATTGGAGGGCGCCGTCGTTGCGCCACTCACGGCGCCGCCTTGCGATGCGGTCGTGGCGCCGGTGACGGCACCATTACCTGAAACTTGCAGCGCATCCGGAGCAGGAACCTGCGTTTCAAGCATGCGCGGCATCGGCAAATCTTCTTTCGGCGCATTCACGTCGGCGGACTCCGTCTTGGCCGCAGGCGCTTCGGGCGCGGAAATCGGGGCAAAACTTTCCGTCATCGGACCCTCATCAGGCAATTCCGGGGCTGCCGCCAGCGCGTCCGGCGCGGGGGTCACAGGCGACGCCGTATTCGCAGGTGCCGCTTCGGTTGCCGCCGCTTCGGCAGGCACCGCCGCATCTGCGGGCGGCGCACCCAGTTCAGCGAAGGGGTCAACGGGGGCGGCTGCCGCATCAGCGGTGGCAGCGGCTGTCGCCGTATCGGTTGCGGACAAAGACGTTTCAGCATTCGCCAGCAGTGTGTCCTGCGCCGTATCTTGCGGCACTTCGGGCATCGGCGGCGCTTCGCCGATAATCTGCGCCGTCACATCCACGGTAGGCGGCACAGCTGGCGCAGCCGCCGTATCGGTTGCGGTCGCAGGCGTCAACACCCTGGCGACGCGCGGCACATCCGCCGCCTCCTGCATCATCGTAAGGTAATAGGCACCGCCCCCGCCACCCGCGAGCAGCAAGCCGAGGACGCCGAGCAAAAGGCCTTTTTTGCTTTTGCCGCCGCCCGTATTCACATCACGGCTAGGGGCGCTGAGTGCGCCCGCTGCGTTGTCGGCAAAGCCATCATCGGACACTTCGAAACCCTCATCGGCAACACCGCTGTTTTCAACTTCTTCGGCGAAAACGTCTTCCTGTTCCTGGTCGTCTTTGCTGCCAAATAATTTCATGATTCGTAAACCCTTTTCGATCCTTCGATAAGCTTGAGAAAGGCACGCTCCAGATATGCCTGCTCCGTCTGTTCGCGAAGCGCGGCGGGCGTGCCGACAAATTGAATAGCGCCGTCATGCAAAACGGCAACGCGGTCGCACAGCTCGTCCATATCGGACAGGATATGGGAGCTCAAGAACACCGTCATCCCGCGCGCACGGCAGCGCATGATTTCTTCTTTCACCAGAACGCGGGCACGCGGGTCAAGGCCGCTCATCGGCTCGTCGAGGATCAGCAGCGGACACTCGGTCATCCATGTGCCGATAAGGCCCGTTTTCTGGCGCATCCCCTTGGAATAGGTATTGACGCGGCGGGTCATCGCATGACGCACCAGCGCCACGCGGTCCGCGGCGGCCAGAACAGCATCCTTATCATAAGGACGGCCATAAAGCTGGAGCGAAAATTTCACAAATTCAAGACCGGAGAGGAACGGCGGCGGCTCAAACTTTTCCGGCAGGTAGGCAATGCGCGATTTTGCCTGCGGGTCGAGGATTTTCTTTCCGAAAATCTCGACGTTGCCGGCCGCCGAATCCATGAGCCCGAGCAGAATTTTAATCAGTGTCGTCTTGCCCGCGCCGTTCAGGCCGATAAGGCCGAAAGTTTCTCCCGCCTTGACATCGAAAGAAATATTTTCAATCACGCGGCCATGACCGTAATCGGCGGCAATACCGTCGATACGAATGGCCGTATCGGAAAATGCCGCAGACTGCGGCGATGCTGCGGTCGAAAATGACGTCATCTGCCCCCCGTATCCGGCGCTATCCCACCGGCGGTATCGTTATAGAGAATACCTGTGACGATATCGTAAATCTGGTGCGGGCGCATTTTCAGTTTAATGACGTTGTTAAGGCCGATGTCGTACCATTCCAGATAGACCTCGTCCTGCTTAACCTGAATCTTGTGAATTTCGGGCAACAAATAACGCGGATGCAGCTTGTAACCGTTCATCCAGACAATCCACGTACTGTCATTCTTGTAGTAAATCCCCGACAGCTTGATTTTGCGATCAATAGGAATAAGTTCTACCTTGTCGGCATCAAGAAATTTTTCGTTGGTACGGCGGCCTGCTGCGGCTTCGCGCACCGCCGTCACTTCGGCTGGCGTGAACAAAACAGTATCTCGAAAAGGCTTGTTCAGCTCTGCCACGCGCGCTTCTTCCGCAGCCTTAGCCGCAGCCTCGGCGGCGGCCTTTGCAGCGGCCTCTACAGTCGGATCAACTGCAGGCGTTGCTGACGCAGCGACGGCAGCATCAGGAGCTGCGGGCGCCTGCGCCAAAGCGGCAGATGCCCCCCCCATAGCCGCGCAAATCAAAAGGACAGTGATGCGTGCACCCATGGTTACTGCCCCCCCCATCCGCTGGCCGGTTTTTTGTCATCCGCGGCCGGCACGATTGTCAGCCAGTCGAATTCGACCTTTGCCGAAATAGCGGAGTTTTTCTGTTTGGTGCGGATCTGTTTCAAAAGCTCGGCGTCGAACTGGTTGACGCGCGCAATCGTAAAGGATTGCAGGCGCACATGTGCGGGAAATGTCTGGCGCATCACATCGACGAACTGGAAAAAGTCGTTATCGACCAACGCCGGAACTTCTTTGATGTTGATGCGACTCATAATCAGGCGCGAGCGCGATGCCGCGGCATCGCTGTTGGGAACTTCTTTGATTTCCGTGACATCAAAGGGAAACCCGGGCAGGTTGCTTTTGATACGCACGTCATCCAAATGACGCATCAGATCAAAACGATCCTGTGAATTGAAAAAGCCGACAGTCTTCAGCTCTTCGAATTTCGGCAGGTTGCGGTTGAAATCTTCCAGCTCGCGTTTGACGTTCTGGATCTTACTTTGCAAGCCGGAGATTTGGCTTTCGATACCGGCCAGCTGCTCGGACGCGCCCGTGCGCATGGGTTCGATCACAAAAAAGAACAGCCCGGCAATTGCAAGATTCATCGCCAGCAAGACTGCCAGAAGCAGGGTGCGTTTGATACCAATCAGTTTCATCAGAAGGGCGCTCCTTCAAGCTGGAACTGCGCAAGATCTTTTGCATTGCTGGCGCCGCCGCCCGCGACCTCACCCACACCGCCGGTACGGCTGCCCTCGCGGGAAAAGCCGCCAAACTGGCTAGTAATGCTGACTTTATATTCAGGGAACTGCCCCTTGAGGCTTTCCAGCAGCTGCTCGGCACGTTTGACTTTTTGTTCAAGCGGGGTGTTATCGGGCATGCCGAAGGAGAAGCTGATTTTCACCGTTCCACGGGGGTTTGTCTGCTGAGCCAGACCGAAACGCATCATCGGCGAGGCGTTGGGATTGGCCGCAAGCGCCTCACCAGCTTCGTGCGTAAACGACAGCTCCTCAAGATGGATATCGCCGCCCATCGCCGTTTTCAAACGGCCCATAATTGGCGCCAGATTGACTGTATTTTGCTCCAGCATGTCTTTGACAGCCATCGCTGAGCGAACGACGGCAGGCTGGATCGGCAGCTTGTCGAACTCTGCGGTTTCGCGTTCATACTCGCGCTCCTGAAGCGTTTTCTGATTTTGCTTTTGCGCAATTTCGCTCTGGGTCTTACTGTAGCCGATATAAGACTCGACACTCATGCCTGTAAAGCCGAGAACACCCAAGGCCAAAATAAAGCTGCCAACCCCCGCCGCAAGACGCGGCGCCATGACGCGGTGCAGGCTGGGAACGCGCACCGGCAGCTTCAGGCGGCCGTTTTTGCTGATCCACGCGGCATGCAGCGCATCGGCATAGTTGTTTTTCTCGTTGCCACTCGCCTTGATGCCGATATGGCGCATCGCCTCGTTCAGGTTGAGGCACTGGAAATGCGGCACACCGATCTCGGAAGGCTTGAAAAACTGCTTTTCGATATCGCCGCAAATGATAATAACATCAAGGCCATCTTCGGGCGAATAACCGAAACGCGAAATGTAATTTGTTGTCGCCTTGAATTCGCGCACGGCATCTTCAACCCAGCCCGGGCCGCTAGGCCCTGCATCGGACGTCGGCGTCAGACGTGTCAGCGCAAGGTTGCCGTCTTTGACCACAACCTGACGCAGGCCGCCGGTTTCATGCTGCCCGACAAGAAGCGCCCAGCGCGATTTCCGCCCCTTGCCCGCGAATACTTTTTCCGCAAGTTCGGACACCAATCCGGACGATTCAACCGGCAAAAGCCCAAAGCCGCCGATGGCGACACCGGCATCCGTCATGGCGCTTGATACGCGGTCAATCTGTTCGGTTTCAGGCAGAGCAACAAAGAGATAGGACGGCGCAACCTTGGCGGCGGCCGAGGCGCGTCCGAATTTTTTCTTCGGCGGCTTGATTTCAAGCGAGGCGCGGATGGGATAGGCCGGAAAGGCCAGTTCCAGTTTACGCTTCACGTAGCGCGGGCGGTCGATGGGTGACAGCTTCGGGATATTGTCTTCCTTGCGGTAAGTCTGGTCGTTGCCATCAAAAAGCACCGTAACGGCACGGCCCACGCTTTTATCGGCCAGAATATCGGCAAGCTGGTCTTCGAAATTCGGGACTTCCCACGAAATCGATGTTTCGCGTTCCATGCCAAGACGCGACGAGGGCGCGTAAAGCGTAACCCCCTCGCCCCCAACCATCAACACGCGACGTCCTCTTTTGAAACCGACCATCGTCAGACACCCATCTTTCCGAAACTGTCATAGACCGGGCCGAAGACCGCCGCAGCGATCCACATGATGATACCGCCCAGAATAACCGTCAGCATCGGCTCGATCATCGCGATCATACCGTCGACGGCTTCGTTGACGTCCTTGTCGTAGAATTCGGCAACCTGTTCGAGAACGCCGGTCAGGTTACCCGACTCCTCGCCGATTTTAATCATACGCACGACCAGCGATGGAAACTCGCCGGAATTGTTGAGCGCTTGCGAAATGGGACTGCCTTCCTGCACCTGCGTGCGCACGTTTTCCAGCGCCTCGGTGATCACAAGGTTGGTCGAGGTTTTCTTCGCCGCATCAAGGCATTTGAGGATTTCAAGACCGCTGCTGAACAAAACCGCGAAGGTCTGGCAGAACATCGACAGAGAAATTTTGCGAATAACCGGCCCCATCACCGGCAGATGCAGCGCGATATAGTCGGTGCGGTAGCGGAAACCTTCGGATACGGCACGGCCAATGCGCATGGTAGCCATAAAGGCGATAATGACCCCGAGGATATGCGCCCAGTAATTCACCACGAATTCAGAGGTCGAGATCAGCGCCAGCGTAATCCCCGGCAGTTCCTGGCCGATATTCTTCAGGAAGCCGACAACCTCCGGTACGACATAGCCCATCATCAAACCGACAACGCCGACGACGACGACGATCAGGATTTTCGGATAGCGCGTGGCCTTTTTAATTTTGGCCGACATCGCGTCCGTCCACTTCAGGTGACGGATCACCTGTGCGAAAGAATTGGTGAGGTTACCGGTTTCCTCGCCCGCATTCAGCAGAGAGATGAAAATCGGCTGAAAAATCATCGGGTGCTTGGCGAGCGCGTTCGACAGCGACGAGCCGGAGGAAACCTCAGAGTAAACATCACCCATGATGTCGCGCAGGCGCGTGGATTCAGCAGTGTCACGCACGTCGGAAAGCGCATCCAGCAGCGGAACACCCGCTTTTTGCAGCTGTTCCAGATGCACGAACATCTGAATGAGATCGCGGATTTTGACTTTGGCGGCGGTCAGCGCGGCAAGCTTGCCGACCTTTTCGTTCATTTCCTTGCAGTCCAGCAAATTCATGCCGGTTTCCTGCAAGCGATTGAACAGCTCGGATTCATTGGCAGCCGTGACGACCCCGCGCACAGGGCGTCCTTTTGCGTTAATAGCCTTATAGCTGTATTTCGGCATGTGTCCCTGAACCAACTATTCCGAACTAGAAAAGACGCCGCGCAGAATGCAAGGCGTGTTTTCTACTGATACAACAAATATAAAAGGAAACCAAGTACTTGTAACAGCCCACGGGGCGGTTTACATGCGGTCGGCGAAATTGAGCGTCTGGCGCACGGATTCAAGGGTGGTCGTACCTTCGTATATTTTCAAAATACCGTCGTCCAGCATCGACTTGAACCCTTTAGCGTGGGCCAACTTTTTCATCGCAGACTTATGTGAACCCGAGGCCACGACATCATCCATCTCCTCGTCAAAATACAGAATCTCGACACAGGCGACGCGGCCTTTGTAGCCGGTGTTATTGCACTCGGGGCAGCCCCCCGGGTGGAAAATCATCGGCGGATTGCTCGGGTCAATCGGCTTGCCGTCGGGGCCATCGCGCAGAAGTTGGCATTCCTCGGGCGTGGCCGGTTTAGACACCTTGCATTTCGGGCAAAGTTTTCTGACAAGTCGCTGCGCGAATGTTGCGATAATCGCCCCCGCGAGCATCCCCGGCTGCATTCCCATATCCACAAGACGCGGGATGGCGCCGAAGCAGTCGTTGGTGTGTAGCGAGGTATAAACCTGGTGACCGGTCATGGCGGCCTTGAGCGCCTGTTCAGCCGTGACCTTGTCGCGCACCTCACCGATGAAGATGATGTCCGGGTCCTGACGCAGCAGGGCCTTAATCCCCTCGCCGAAGCCGAGGCCCGCGCCTTCGCGCACATGCGTCTGGCGGATGAGGCCGAGGGAATATTCCACCGGGTCTTCCAGCGTTTGGATGTTCACATCGGGCGTGTTCACCGCGTTCAGCATTGAATACAGCGTGGTCGTTTTACCCGAACCCGTCGGGCCGGTCACGATGATGATGCCTTCGGGACGCGCCTGGCATTTTTTGATGAGCTTCATGTTGTGTTCGGAGAAACCGAGCTTGTCGAGCGGCACGATAGACGCACTTTTGTCGAGAACACGCAGAACGATGTTTTCGCCATGCACCGTCGGCAACGACGACACACGGAAGTCAGCCTCGCGGCCGCCGACGTTGAGGTTGAAGCGCCCGTCCTGCGGCATCAGTTTATCGGCGATGTTCATCTCTGACATGATTTTGAGACGCTGGGCAATACCGTTCCAGTATTCCTTGTGCAGCGTATGCACGGTCACGAGGTCACCGTCCACGCGGTAGCGCAGGCGGATGAAGCTTTCTTCCGGCTCGAAGTGCAAGTCCGACGCACCCATTTTTACGGCCTCGAACACAAGCGCGTTCACAAGGCGTACAATCGGGTGACTGTAGGCCTCGTCCTCGCTGAGGGTTTCGAGGTTGATTTTGGCGGAGGCGGCATCACCCGCCAGTTCTTTCAAAATACCGTCAATCGACGTAGTGACGCCGAAGGATTTGTGAATGGTGTCGGCCAGAATTTCCGGCGGGCATACCAGCGTTGTAATCGCGCAGCCGCGCGGCAAAAGCTGTTTCAGCTTGTCGAGCGCGACGACGTCATACGGGTCGGCCATCGCCATGACCGCCGTGTTCTTTGCCTTGTCGATGGTCACAGGCAGCATTTGATATTTAAGGGCATCTTTTTTGGTAATAAGCTCCAGCGCCGCAGGGTCGAGCATCGTTTTTTTAGGGTCGAACTGCTGAAGACCTGTCGATTCCGCGAGAAAGGACGACAGGACTTCGGAGCTGATGAAGCCCATATCAACAAGAATTTCACCGATAAGACGTGTGGATCTCTGCTTTTCGTAGAGCGCGACTTTCAGCTGGTCTTGCGTGATGAGTCCCTGTTCGACCAGGCGATCACCGATGCGTTTGTTTTTAACGTCCCCGCCCGCAGGCAGGTTCGCGGTCGAGAGGTTGATGGCCGCAGGGGCAGAACCGCCGTCCGTCTCGGGTTTTTCCAGCTCGAGCGCAGGCTTGGCGATGGCCAGGTCTTTGTCATCAGGCGTCATGCTCAATCCCGAAAGGTCATTTGGCGACATATCGAACGGCTCGACTGGCGGTTTGCCATTTTTGTCTTTGCCGGGCTTGTCTTGCACGGTGTTGTTGCTGAATCCTATTTTCAAAGTCTCCCTGCCTCCTCAAGCTAAAGCATGGCACAGAATAGTTAACAAAGGCGCAATAAAATGTTGTTTTTATTATGAAAACCAGATATCTGCATGAATTTTCTAACGTCTTTGCCGCCTGCTGTGGAATTGACAAGGTAGTATAAATCTCTATTTTCTGGCTTTTGTTGAACTGGTGTCTTTTAAAGACGAATCAAGAGGTTATTCAAACAGGCTGGGACAATTTCCAGAGCTAAAATATACTGGGCCTCTATTTTCTATCCGTTCCCGAACAAAGGCGATTTCCAATGTCCGCAGCACCGCGTAAAACCAACAGCATCAGTCCCTTGCTGCGCAAGCGCGCCGGGGCTTTGCTGCTTGTCTTTGGCGTATCCGCCGCCGCGCAGGACGCCAACAGCGCCGCCGCACCGGATGCCGCGCCCCAGCCGCCCGCGCCCGCACTCGGCCCCGCCGAGACGCTTTGGAAAACCAATCTTGTGGATGCGGTCATTCGCCTGCGCACCTGCCCCGAAACCGGCATCTGCGCCACCTTGCACTGGGTCAACCCCGACGACCGCCGCGCGTTTGATTATTTCGGCGATCAGGAAAGCAAAAAGACATTCCGCCCGACACGCGACGATATTCTGGGGCTTTGCGACTATAAACCGCGCATGCAGTTCAATCAGGTTGCGCCGAACAAATGGGAAGGCAAGCTGGAAATGCGTGGCCGTGGCGTCACCGTCAACATGCAGGCCACCCTCGTTGGCGATAGCCAGATGCAGATTGTCGCATCCAAAGCGATTTTCAGCGAACGCGATACATGGACCCGCGTTGCCGAGAACGACCCGCGCTATCCGCGCTGCACACGATAAACCCGCAGAGAAAGAATAAACAATGACCACCGCTTCGAATGCTGCCGCATCGCCACAGGCCGCCCTGACACTTCAGGACATCCGCCAGCTGGTGACGCGCGAACTGCCGCCCTTGTCTGCGCAGGTACCGCCGCCGCAGGCTGCGCTTCTGGGCACGCTCGGTGCGCATCGCCAGTGGCTGGCCAACACGCAAGGAAAAACACAGCCCGCGCTGACGCATCCGCGCATGGCGCTGTTTCTCAGCCGCTACGGTTTTGCTGAAGATGCGCAAAAAGATTTGTCGCTGCTGCCCGCCGGACTGGCCAAACCCGGGCATCCGCTGTCGGCGCTAGCCGTCGATATGAACGCGGATTTTCAGGTCTATGAACTCGACCTCGACAATGCCAGCGGTAATCCCGCGTCAGGCGCGGCGCTGTCCGAAGCCGAGACGATGCAAGCCCTCGCTTATGGCATGATGGCGGTGCAGGCCGGCATCGACAGTCTGGTCATCGCCCTGCCAAACCCCGCCGCACCGGAAATGGCCGCGACCCTGCGCGAAGCACTCGCACAAAAAGGCGATGCATTTGACGCGCTGCTGGCCGCAGGCAGTTTTGATATCGCCGCCGCCTTGGGCGCCGCGATTGCCGCACGGCTTGCCAAAGCGCCCGTCATTCTCGACGACAGCGCCGAGGTGATTGGCGAGATGATGCAAAGCTTCGGCGCGGACGCCGCCGCACATATCCGCCGCGCGCGCGACATCGTTGCCGAAAACATGACCCCGCTGCCCGCCCTGCGCGGCGCGCTGGCGCTGAGCCTGCTGCGTGCGATTGCCAAGGCCGCGTAAGTTTAAAAAAGAAAACCGCACAAAAAAACGCGCCCCGTCAGGAGCGCGTTTTTTATCCGCAAAATCGGCCGCGTGATTAGAACACGTCGCCGCCGATGCCGCCGTTACCGGGCGGTTTGGGCGGTTTCGGGCCTTTGGGGCCGGTCAGCAGCTTCGGCGGTTTCGCAGGCGCTGCACCTTTGACCAGTTCCAGTTCACCCTTGGCGTCGAGTTCGGCGCGGAAAGTCGAACCGGCGGCTTCGGTGAATTTGTTGAACAGCTGCAAGAAGCGCGCGTCCAGTTTCTTGTCCGCGCCCCAGACAGCCTGTGCATCGGCGAAGATTTCCTGTTCCTGACCGGGCGGCAGCATGACGTGCGCGAAGGGGTTCTTCGACGCTTTTTCAATCGCCTTGGTCGCCGTATCCATATCCGTCAACGCGCGGGAGATAAAGGCGCGTTTGGTATCGGCGCCCGCTTTTTTCAGGTTCTCGCTACGCTCGCTCGGATAGGCATCGATATGCGCGACTTCGGCAACCAGACCGGCCACGGCGCCACCGAATTTCTTTTCGATGTTTTCGTAGTCGATGGGGGAGCGTACGCATTCAACCAGCATGACCGCCGCCAGCACTTCGGGCGAAGCGCCGTCGGAATGTTGCTGCAATTCGCGGGCCGGGCCAACGCGTTTGCCGGCGAACATTTCCATCAGGCCTTTTTGAATCATGGGGCCGAGGGCGTTCATCTGCATCTGGCGCTGCTTTTCGAGGTTCTTTTTCTCTTCCTCGTATTCGGCGTCGGTCATGGCGCCGCCCTGTTTCAGCATGTCCAGTTCCATTTTCTGCTGGTCGAAAATCATGCCGACCTGCTGCTGGACGTTTTTAAGGGTTTCTTTTTCGGCAGCCAGCGCATTGGCTTTGCTGAAGTTGAAGGCGTCTTCCACCAGCTTGTTCTGGGGGAGGCCCGAATCCTTGAATTCCATCTGCGTTCTCCTCGGATGCTCTGGGTGTGAGTCTTTTTTATCTTTTTTGTGTCTCAAATGGATAGCATTGTTTTACGCAAAACACAAATACGTAAAATTATTACAAAATTATGCAAAAATATACGCGAGCGGCTTATTCGCCCGCCTGCAAAAGCGTGCCGTGACGGCGCGCATCGTTGAGCGCCCAGCCGAGCACCGCCGCACCAATCGCAAGATAAACCAGATTAAGCCCGAAGGCCGTCCACATATAATCGGCGCGGAATTCGCCGTGCATGGTGAGGGCGCGCAGACCTTCGAACACGTGCAGCGCCGGAAAGGCCTGCCCGACCTGCTGCATCCACAGCGGCAGCACATCGGGGGTATAATAAACCGCGCAGAAGGGCGCGAGGGCGAAGGTCGTCATCCATGCCAGACTTTCCGCACCCGGCCCCGCCTTGACCAGCATCGCGGTAATCAGAAGGCCGAGCCACCACCCCATGAACACCAGATTGAAAAAGAAAAACAGCAGCGGCAGACCCATGTCGAAAACCGAAAAACCGTAAAACGGCACGGCCAGCAGCGCAGCCGGTATTGCGCCCACCATGGCGCGGCACAGGCTGACCAGCATGATGGCGCACATCCATTCGCCAGGGCGCAGGGGGCTGACAAACAAATGCCCCATGTTGCGCGCCCAGATTTCCTCCAGATACGCAATCGACAGACCGACCTGCGTGCGGAACAGAATATCCCACAGCATCACAGCGCCGAGCAGCGTACCGAGCGCGACATCCAGCGTGCCCATTTCCGCCCCGCCGCGCGCGGCGAAAAAGCGGCTGACAAACCCCCACAGCACCATCTGCACCGACGGCCAGTACATGATTTCCAGCAAACGCGGCGCGCTGCGGCTCAGGATATAAAAATGCCGCAGCCAGACGGCATAAATACGTGACAGGGCACCTTGGGACATCATGCGGCCTCCCCCTCCGGCGATTCAGGGTCGGGGTGATGCGGCGCGGGCGCGGCGGAGGTGCCGCGCGCAACGTCCAGAAACACCTCTTCCATATCCTTGCGGCCATAGCGGGCAATCAGTTCCGCCGGATTGCCGCGGTCGACAATGCGTCCGCGTTTCATCATCAGCACGTTGTCGCACAGGCGCTCGACCTCTTTCATGTTGTGGGAGGCGAGCAGGATTGTCATGCCCGTGCGTTTGCAGTAATCCTGCAAATACCCGCGGATGCGGTCCGCCGTATCGGGGTCGAGCGATGCCGTGGGTTCATCCAGCAAAAGCAATTCCGGCGCGTTCACCAGCGATTTCGCGAGCGATGCGCGCGTCTGCTGCCCTGCCGATAATTTGCCAAGACCGCGGTCGATGAACTCGCCAAGGTCCAATTCTTCTGCCAGCTGCGCGATGCGTTTTTCCAACGTCGGCACACCGTATAAACGGCCATAGATACGCAGGTTTTCGCGTACCGTCAGTTTTTTGGGCAAATCGACGTAAGGAGAGGAAAAATTCATGCGCTGCAAAGCGCGGAAGCGGTCGCGCGCCATGTCGTGGCCGAGCATGTGCACGCTGCCCGATGTCGGCAGCAGCGCCCCCAGCAGCATCGCAATCGTGGTGGTTTTACCGGCGCCGTTGCCGCCCAGAAGCGCGGTCACGCTGCCCGGCATCACGTCAAACGAAATGCCATCGACGGCGCGGACGGATTTATATTCCTTGATCAGCGCGCGGACGGCAATAACGGGGGCGGAGGAAAGGGACAAGATTACTTGTCCTTGTCCTTATCTTTTTTACGGAAGCTGTCGAGGGATACGACTTCGCCTTTTTTCTTCTGCTTGTCGTCCTTGTCGAGGTCGAGCTCTTCGGCATCAAAGCGGATGTCTTCGTCGTCTTCCTCGCTCAGCGGCTGGAATTGCAGCGCGAAGTTGACCGAGGGATCGGCGAAAATAGTGACAGCCGACAGCGGAATGGTCAGGCGTTCGGGCACGTTGTTGAAGCTGAGCATGACGGAGAAACGGTCTTCGTCAACCTCAAGGTCATAGAACTGGTGCTGCAGCACGATGGTCATTTCACCGGGATAGCGTTCGCGCAGATAATCCGGCAGCTTCACGCCGGCATGGTCGGTGTGGAAGGTAATATAGAAATGGTGGTCTTCGACCAGACCGTCCTGCACAACCTCTTGCAGCGCATTGCGCACTACGCCGCGGAGCGCGCGCTCGACCATTTTGTCATAGCGAAATGCTTCTTCGTGATTACGGGCCATCCTGATTCCTGCCGTTTTTTGTTTTTTAACACTTTAAAGATTGCGCCGCCGCCTGTCACGGTATTTTCAAAGGGGATTATGGCGAACATTTGCCGCCCGTGCGCAAAACTGAACCTGTGAAATAAGACCGGGAAGCCAAAAAGAAAATGGGGCAGTTCTGTTGCTAGGCCTGCCCCACGCCCCACCTATATCCGCAAAGATACAGGGATTGTATCATTTGGCACTCAGGCCGCCATTAGGCAGCGAGAGCAACCGGTGCTACGGTGTTATCGTTAGCATTTGTAAAAGTAGCCCGATAACGGCGGAACAATGCCGGACGAAAGCAACCATCTTTACTACGCACGTCGATCCTATTTCGGCCCCATACCGGCGCGGGCTTTCCGCAAAGCAGCCGCAAACTGTATAAGTGGTGGAGCCGCCGGGTACCGCCCCCGGGTCCGTATCGCCTATTCCACAGCGCGTTTATCGTCATAGTCGGTTTAACCCGACATTTCTTATTATAGAGCATCCCTGTTCGATTTCCAATATTTTAAAAGAAATCCAATGATTTAAATGATTTGACGCGGTGCAGCGGGGGTTTTTGCTTGGGGCTTCGGGGCCATATTGTTAGAATAATACCAAATTTAGGTAAATTATGGCCGAACCTGTCAAAAAAGACGCTCTGGACGATACGGAATTGCGCGACGCGAAAACCGCCGCCGCAACCCCGCCGGCGGAGGACGTGGCGCGCGAAGAAGCGCAGCGCGCGCAGCTGTCACAGCAGCTGGGTACCGTTGACGGCTGGATGCAGCGCCTGCACGACCCCGAACTGGGCGGCGTCGGCCTTGCTTTCCTCAAGGCAACCGCCGGCGTGCTGAAGCGCGAGGACATCGATTTCCAAATGAAGCCCAGCGCGGGCTACCACTCTTTTATCTACCCGCCCAAACCGGGGCAGGACGGTTTCAGCAACTATGTGCTGTACGGCGCGGAGGCGCTTGAAAATGCCGAGCGCCTGATGGGCGCGCGCACGCATGAATTCGTGCATGCCCTGCAATATCAAAACGCCGCCGCGCTACATGCCGACCCGTTCAATGCGGCGACGAATATCATGGTTTCGCCCTATGATTACCTGCTGCGCAAAGAGCGGCTGGAGCAGGACGCCTACGTCAAGGGCGCGTGGCTGTGCTCACTGGCTATCGAAGATGCGCCCGATATCCTGAAGGCGATGGAAGGCTCCCCCCTGCCTGTCAGCACGTTTCAGAATATCCGCGCCGCCAGCGCAAGCCTGACCGATGCCTTTGAAAAAGCCGCGCAGGATTGCCGCAACCTGCTGGGCGTCTGGACAAAGGGCGCCGAAAAAACCGTCATCGCCGATGAATGGCACGCCCGCGCGCTTGAAGAATACGAACTGATGATGAAATACCGCCACGAAAACCTGCAGGCCGGCGAGACGCTGACATTCGCGCGCATGGACGGGGCGGACGTTCTTGAAATCGGAAATTCTTTCGGCCCGAATACCTTCGGCACCGATGCACACAATAAAACGCTGACGGAGATTGAAAACCTCTCCCCCGCTCATGCGCAAAAAATTGCCGAAATTGAAAAGAAATACGGCATCGCCCCGCGCGAAAGCCTGCCCACCCTGTCGCAGGTTTTCGCAAATGCAGGTGCAACACGCGCAGATTTTATCGCGCAGTCCAAAGCCCACAAAGGCCCTGCCGCGCGCACCCCTGACGATACGGCAGCACCGGCGCAGCAGCAAAATACCGGCGCACGTACAAACGCACCCGCACCGTAAACCGTCCGCGCCGGTTTAAAATCAACCAGTATTTAGAGATAAAGCTCGCCGCCATGCTTGCGGCGGTGCTGCTGCTGTTTGCGGGTCATGGCTTTGTTGACGTCCTTGACCAGCGGCGGCACTTTTGCGGCCGCCTGAAAGAAACGGTGCGCGAGCGTTTTGGACAGCACATTTTTCGCCAGATGTTCGCGCATCGCGGGCGTGGCCAGATAATTCGCCTGATTGCCGTTTGCGGCATCAAACCCGCGGCCGAGTTTTTCGACGACAGCATCCAGCGCCGTATCGATGCCGCGGATCTGCGGGACTTTCATGGCGTTTTTGCCGCTGTAGGGCTGGAATTCGGTTTTGAAATTGACGGGTGTCACCCCCGGCAATTCCAGCTTCGTGCCCATGCGCCGCGATGCGGTTTCGCCATAGAATTTGCCGTGCGCCGCATTCCAGCGCGCAAACTCGCTCGCCATCAATATTTCGCGTTCGGGGAAGCTGGGCGCTTTCATGCCTTCTTCGTAATACCAGTTCGAAGTTTCCTGACGTTCGCAGGCATATTGCCAGGCGCTGGCGTCCGCTTCGATCAGCGCGATTTGGATCATGTATTCGGCGAAATTGCGGGCCGTTGTCGGTATCATGCCCTGCGTGTCCTGCCAGCCGTGGCGGATTTCATGCACCAGCATCGGCAGCGCCACCGCCGGATTATGCGCATAACGCGCCCCCAGTCCGACAACCCCCGTGCCCATGGTGTAATAGGCGCCCGCATTTTGCAGGCTGTGGTCGATAAAGAATTTCATCCCCTGTGCTTCCGCCCATTCGAAGGCTTCCTGCGTTACCGGCGAAGATGCGGCGGCGAAAAGCATTTTCAGGCGTTTCTGGTCGGCCGCTTCCTGCACGGGGTCGCGCTGCGCCATGAAGCTGTCAAAACAGCGCTGGTCCCAGACGACTTTGGTTTCGGTATCCTGAAAAAATGCATGCGGCATGGCGGGGTCCTTTGGATGGAATATATTTTCATAATCTGTAAATTCTGTCAACCCCCTCCCGCCGCCGCGCCGCCTGCCGCACAGCTGGGGGTTTTGGTTGAAATCGCCCGCCCCTTTCAGGCATGCTGAAGCATCGATGCGAAACGCCAATCGCCCGCCATAAGGGGAAAAAATGAAGCAATATCATGACCTGATGCGCCATGTGCTGGAACATGGCGTTTACAAGCAAAACCGCACCGGTACCGCGGCCTATAGCTGCTTTGGCTATCAGAACCGCTATGACCTCAGCGAAGGCTTCCCCCTTGTCACCACCAAAAAGGTGCATACCAAATCCATCATCCATGAACTTTTGTGGTTCCTGAAGGGCGATACCAACATCGCCTATCTGAAGGACAACAAGGTCAGCATCTGGGATGAATGGGCGGATGAAAGCGGCAACCTCGGCCCCGTATACGGCCACCAGTGGCGGTCGTGGCCGACGCCCGACGGCGGCACCATCGACCAGATCGCGCAGGTCGTCGAAGACCTCAAAAAAAATCCCGACAGCCGCCGCCACATAGTGACCGCGTGGAACCCCGCCGATATTCCTAAAATGGCGCTGGCGCCCTGCCACTGCTTTTTCCAGTTTTATGTGGCGGAGGGCAAACTGTCCTGCCAGCTCTACCAGCGCAGCGCCGACGTCTTTCTGGGCGTGCCGTTCAATATCGCCTCCTACGCGCTGCTGACGCTGATGGTTGCGCAAGTGACGGGGCTGAAGCCCGGCGATTTCGTGCACAGCTTCGGCGATCTGCACATCTACGAAAACCATATGGAACAGGTGAAACTGCAGCTCAGCCGCACGCCGCACAAACTGCCGCGGATGGAGCTGAACCCCTACGTCAAGGATATTTTCGGCTTTAAATTCGAAGATTTCGAATTGCTGGATTACGTCTGCGATCCCGCTATCAAAGCAGAGGTCGCGGTATGAACAAGCCGAAAATCTCGCTCATCGCGGCGATTGCCGACAACGGCATCATCGGCCGCGAAAACGAACTGCCGTGGCGCATCAAATCGGAACTGCAATATTTCCACCGCACCACCAAGGGCAAGCCAATTGTCATGGGCCGCAAAAGTTTTGAATCGCTGGGCAAGCCGCTTCTGGATCGCACCAACATCATCATCAGCCGCAACCCCGATTACAAAGTGGACGGCTGCGTGACCGTCGCCTCGCTCGATGCGGGACTGGCCTATGCGCGGGATGTCGCCGCGCGCGATGGCGTGGACGAAATTTTCATCGGCGGCGGCGCGGAAGTGTATCGCCAGACCATCCCGCTTGCGGATTTTCTGTACCTGACCGAAGTGCATCTGACGCCGGAGGGGGATACCACCTTCCCCGCCTTCGACCGCAGCGCATGGCGCGAAATCAAACGCGAATTTCACGCCGCACAGGAAGGCGAAAGCGGCAGCTACACCATCACCGTGCTGGCACGGGCATAGCGGGCAGCGCCTGTACTTCTAATTTTATTGCGAAAACAAGGCGGGCCGGCTTTTTTGCTTTCCCGCGCCGGCAGAATCCGCTAGTATCAAATTCCATAACTAAAATTTCGCTGTTTTTCAGGTAAATCAACGGTTTATCTGACACACTCCGGAGAAGCCGATGCAGGATCCGCGTAAAAACAAGCCGCAAAACGGTGATGCCCGCCCCGATTTCAACCGGGCGTCCGATTTCACATCGCGCGTGCGCGACGCCGAACATTCGCTGGACGGCGACGATGGCACGCCCGCCGCCGTCATCAACAAAGGCGTAAAGCCGCCCGCGCCGCAAAACGACAACAGCGCCAAAGACAAACCCGTCACCTACGATTTCATCCCCTACCGCAGCAACGAGCCGCGCGTAAAGCCCGGTTTCGATCCCGAAATGATGGACGACGTCGATTACAACAGCGCCTTTGGCGAGGACGATGACGACGAAAACGACGATCCGCGCATGGACGACGCGCTGTTCCGCATCGCGGAGCGTTTGCTGCCAGACCGCCCCGAAATTCTGAATACGCTGGATGTGATTTCCAACGTCGATCTCGACAGCCTGATTGCCGCCGGCATTATCGAAGAAGAAATGCGCGGACATATGCCCGACAAACAGGTCGACCGCCTGACCGCCG
Source organism: uncultured Micavibrio sp. (assembly GCA_964551435.1). GTDB lineage: Bacteria > Pseudomonadota > Alphaproteobacteria > Micavibrionales > UBA2020 > UBA2020. Next base: position 35,592 of record CAZKBS010000007.1, on the reverse strand, counting down.
CCGCGCTTTTGTCCGGCGCGGAAAACGCGTTTGACGTTCTGGGCGAAGTCTCCAAAAAAACCGCCGACCTGATGGTCGATTTCAACATGGTCGCCGTTGATAAACCGCCGACGCCGCAGGAATTCGCGAAGCTTTCGCCGGATATCCAGCGCCTTGTCATCGCTTTTGACGCTGCCGACATGGAAGAGCTTGCCAAAGGCCTGCGCAGCAAAACCGCTTTCGTGCCTGACGACGAGGCGCTGGGCGAAATCGCGCATTTCCTTGCCGCCGCTTCGCAAAACCGCAGCGCACCCGCCACCCCCGGCGACATCCGCCTGATGCAGCGCGCTGCGCGTGCGTTCAACGAAGTGAGCAGCCTGCTGCCGCTGGATATCGAACTGCGCATGAACAGCGAAACCGGCATGGCGGTTTACAACAAAAACGCCCTTGATGCACCGGAAGTTCGCCGTATCAAAAAACCGGGCACGCCGAAAAACGAACCGAAACCGCCCAAGCATTAAAAGCATCACATTAAAAAAGCCGCCGTATAAAAACAGCGGCTTTTTTAATGGGCGTTAAGGGCTCTTTACACGGCCGCTTTTTTATCGGGCAGCGTCATCCAGATACGCGCGGCGATATTCATGAAAACATCCGCCGCCGGATGCGCCGCATCGAATGCCACAAAGGGCAGGCCGCTATCGGCCTGACGGCGAATGGCGGGCAGCAGCGGGATCTCGCCCAGAAACGGCACGTTCAGCCGCGCGGCCGCCGTGCGTGCGCCGCCGTGGCCGAAAATTTCATCGCGGTGGCCGCAGTTTTCGCAGGTGTGATAGCTCATATTCTCGATGATGCCGAGGACAGGCACTTTGGTTTTTTCAAACATGCGCAGGCCCTTTTCCGCCTCACTCAGCGCGACATCCTGTGGGGTGGATACAATTACCGCCCCCGACAGCGGTACGTATTGCGCAAGGCTCAGCTGCGCATCGCCCGTACCGGGCGGCAGATCAACGACAAGCACATCCAGCGCCCCCCATTCCACATCGCGGAACAGCTGCTGTATCGCGCTATGCACCATCGGCCCGCGCCAGATCACGGGCGCGCCGCGCTCTACAAAAAATCCCATCGACATGACTTTGAGCGCGCGGCCCGCGATATCGCAGCGCGGCGGCACAATCATATCGCTGCTGTTGGTTTCGGGGCGGGTATGCAGGCCCGTCATGGTCGGCTGCGAGGCGCCGTAGATATCGGCATCCAAAAGTCCCGTCGCCTTGCCCATCATCGCAAAGGCCGCGGCCAGATTGGCGGCCACGGTCGATTTGCCGACCCCGCCCTTGCCCGACGCCACGGCAACGATATGTTTCACCTGCGGCGCGACGGGGCGGGAGGAGATTTTATGAGAAACGCCGCCCTGCGCCCTGCCCGCCGCGGCACCGCCCTTGACGGCCAAGACCGGCGGCGCCTTGCGCTCGGCGGTCAAAATAGCTTGCGCCTGCGCAACACCGGGCAATGCCTCCAGCGTTTTTTGCACGGCCTGACGCATGGGCTCTAGCGCGGCGCCTTTGGCGGGGTCAACCTCGATAGCGACATAGACGGATGCACCGTCCATCGTCATATCGCCGACCTTGCCGAGCGCGGGGTCGATCACAGCGGCCAGCGCCGCCAAAACCTTTTCTTTTTCAATTACCGACATATATATACTGCCTGAATAAACTTGCCTTTGGCCGCCTGCATCATATAGTGGAAAACATGAAATAAACAGGTATTTCATAATTATTTTTATGTGCCCCGCAGGGCCGCCAAACAACACGCAACACCCTAACCACTCAAGGAATACGCCATGACCGCCGAGAACGCGACGCCCGAACAGGACGGCACGATTTTGACCAATAACGGCCCCTGGGGCTCAGGCGGCGGAAACGGCGGCGGCAACAGCCCGTGGGGACAGCGTCCGCCGGGCGGCGGCAACGGTGGCAACCGCGGCCCCGATATCGACGACATGCTGCGTCAGGCGCAGGAGCGTTTCCGCGGCGGCCGCGGCAAAGGCGGAGGACGCGGCGGTATGCCGGGCGCGATCGAGCCGCAGAAGGCTTTCCTGCTCGCTCTCGCCGTGCTGGCGCTGTTCTGGCTGGGCAGCGGTTTTTACCGCGTGAACCCCGGCGAAAACGCCGTGGTGCTGACCTTTGGCAAATGGACATCGACGCGCAGCGAACCCGGTCTTGGCTATTACCTGCCGTGGCCGATACAGAGCATCGAAAAACTTGATGTTGCCTTCGACCGCCGCCTCGAAGTTGGTTTCCGCGGTGACAGCCACAAGGGTGTCGCCGAAGAAAGCCTGATGCTGACCGGTGATGAAAACATCATCGATATCAAATTCGTTGTCCTGTGGCGCGTAAGCGATGCGGGCAATTACCTGTTCAAAATCGTTGACCCTGAAACCACGCTGAAAAAAATTGCCGAAAGCGCGATGCGCGAAATCGTCGGCCGCACGCAAATCCAGCGCGCGCTGACCGAAGCACGTGGCGAGATTGAAAGTCAGACCAAAATCCTGATGCAGCGGATTGTCGACGAGTACGAGGCAGGCATCGTTATCAACAACGTCCAGCTGCTGCAGGTCGACCCGCCGCAGCAGGTCGTCGATGCTTTCAACGACGTGCAGCGCGCCCGTGCCGACCGCGAGCGTCTGCGCAACGAAGCTGAAACCTACCGCAACGACATCGTGCCGCGCGCGCGCGGTGAAGCGCAAAAACTCCTGCAGGATGGCGAGGCGTATAAACAAGCCGTCACCAGCCGCGCGCAGGGCGATGCGGAGCGCTTCCTGTCTATCTACAAGGCCTATGCGGAATCCAAGGACGTCACGCAAAAACGTCTTTACATCGAAACCATGCAGGAAATTCTGCAAAAAAGCCGCAAGGTTATCGTCGGCGACGACAAGGGCGTGCCCGTGCTGCCCTATATGCAGCTGGACGGCGGCAAAGCCGCCGCGCCGCGCCAGTAACCGGTACGCAAGGAGAACACCATCATGAGCAAGACCCCCGTCATTCTCTTTGTTATCCTGCTTATCGCAGTTTTCGGCGTCAGCCAGTCGATATTCATTGTACCGGAATTCCGCCAGTCGATGGTGATGCAGTTCGGCGAGCCCGTCAGCCTGCATACCGAGCCGGGCCTGAAATTCAAGATACCGGTTATTCAAAACGTGCTGACATTTGAAAAACGCGCGCTCAATGTCGATGCTGTGCCCGAAGAAGTCATTCTGGCCGACCGCAAGCGTATCGTGGTGGATACCTTCACACGCTACCGCATCACCGACATGCTGGCGTTTTACAAGGCCCTGCAAACGACGGAACAGGCTAATTCACGCATCAGCAACATCATCAACTCCACCATGCGATCCACCATGGGTACGGCCAGCCTGACGGATATCCTGTCCGAAAAGCGCGGCACGCTGATGCAAAACATCCGCAAACAGGTGAACGGCGAGGTCGAACGTATGGGCATCACCATCGTCGATGTGCGCATCGGCCGCGCCGATTTGCCGGAGCAGACCAGCCAGGCGATTTTCGCCCGCATGCGCACCGAGCGTGAGCGCGAAGCTGCCGAATTCCGCGCGCAAGGTCAGGAAATCGCGCAGGAAGTGCGCTCCAAAGCCGACCGCGAACGCACCGTCATCCTCGCGGATGCGGAGCGCGAGGCGCAGATCTTGCGCGGTCAGGGTGATCAGGAAGCCATTAAAATTTATGCCGACGCTTTTAAACGCGATCCTGAATTCTATGCGTTTTACCGCACGATGGAAGCCTATCGCAACAGTCTGGCGGGCGAGGACACCACGCTGATCCTGAAGCCGGAGGGCGATTTCTTCCGCTTCTTCAAAAGCGAACAGGGCAAGCGTTAAGCCGCCACCGCGCGAGGAAACCACCGCCGCATGACAGAGCTTCTGGCCGCCATCGGGTTGATGTTCTTTCTTGAAGGCGCGCTTTATGCCGGATTTCCACGCGGCATGCGCGACATGCTGGACAAAATCGCCGAACTGAACGACGGACAGATCCGCCTGCTGGGCATCATTTGCGCCTTGCTGGGTTTTTTAATTGTGGCGCTGGCGCGCACCTAGGCCGCCCGCGGGTACCGGTGAAGAGAAGCGCCGTTTTTATCTTTTTTGACAAATAGTTAACCTGCGCTGCTTGACCTCAGCCGCCGCGCGGCATACCTATTATAGAGTGGCTGCGCGTCGCCTGCCGAATATGACGCCGCGCCCCGCCCGCGGCCTTCGGTTTCACCCCTGCGCCGCTGCCCTTTCTCTAAAGAGGTTCCCCAAGGAGGTTACCATGGCTTTCAGCCGCTCTTTCGTATCCCTTATCGCGATCTCGGTACTGGCCTTCGGCCTTGCCGCTGCGCCGGTGTTGACGGCCGCACCAGCGCCCGCCGCCGCGCAAAGCGCCGCGCCACCCAGCTTTGAAAACCTGGCGGAGCGCCTGCTGCCTGCCGTCGTGAATATCTCGACCACATCCAAGGTCGTGCAAACGGTCCCGCAACTGCCGCAATTCCCGCCCGGCTCGCCGTTCGAACATTTCTTCAAGGACTTTTATGAACAATACCGCGACCGTATGCCGCAAACGCCGGACAAAGTTTCCTCGCTCGGCTCCGGCTTTATTATCGATGCAGAAAAAGGCTATGTCGTCACCAACAACCACGTGATCAAGGATGCTGATGAAATCCGCGTTATCCTGCACGACGATACCTCGCTCGATGCGACACTGGTGGGCGTTGACGAAAAAACCGACCTTGCCGTTTTGCAGGTCAAACCTGAGGGCCGCAAGCTGACCGCCGTCACCTGGGGTGACAGCGACAAGGCGAAAGTCGGCTCGTGGGTGCTGGCGATCGGCAACCCCTTCGGGCTTGGCGGCACGGTCACTGCCGGCATCGTTTCGGCCCGCCAGCGCGATATTAACGCGGGTCCTTATGATGACTTCATCCAGACAGACGCCTCGATCAACCGCGGCAACTCGGGCGGGCCGATGTTCAACATGGACGGTAATGTCGTCGGCGTGAATACGGCGATTTTCTCGCCCACGGGCGGGTCTGTCGGTATCGGCTTTTCGGTGCCGTCGAACCTTGCGCGGAACGTGGTCGAACAGCTGGTGAAATACGGCCAGACCCGCCGCGGCTGGCTGGGCGTGCGCATTCAGGACGTCAACGCTGAAATCGCCGAGGGTTTCGGACTCAAAGGCAAACCGCGCGGCGCGCTGGTATCCAGCCTGACCGAAGGTAGTCCCGCGGGCAAAGCGGGCATTCGCGAGGGGGATATCATCCTGACATTTGACGGTCAGGCGATCGATGCGATGCGCAAACTGCCGCGCATTGTTGCCGAAACAGAAGTAGGCAAGAAAGTGCCCGTCACCCTCTGGCGCGGCGGCGCGGAAACGACGGTAACGGTCGAACTGGGCCAGATGGAAACATCTGACAAAGCCGCGGGCGACGGCAAGCCGGATGAAAAAGCGCCTGCCCCTGCCGTACCCGCCGCCAAGGATATCCCCGAGCTGGGACTGACCGTGGCGCCGGTGAACGACGCGCTGCGTCAGGCACATGGTATTCCGGCGGGCGCAACCGGCGTTGTCGTCACCGCAGTGGGCAAGGATAGCGCCGCCGCCGAGCGCGGCGTTGCCGTCGGCGACCTTATCGTCGAGGTTGACCAGCAGGACAGCGTCTCGCCCGAAAATGTCGCGCAAAAAGTGGCCGATGCGAAAAAGGCCGGGCGCTCTTCGGTGCTGATGTTCGTCGCACGCAAGGAAGACCGCCGTTTCATCGCCATCCGGCTGAAATAATAGCAGCCGGAGATACCGCATGGCCGCCGTGCAGAATGTGATTGTCATCGGCGGCCCGACGGCCAGCGGCAAATCGGGACTGGCGCTGGATATCGCGCGCAGGGCGAACGGTATCATCATCAATGCGGATTCCATGCAGGTTTATGACGGCCTGCCGCGGCTGACCGCGCAGCCCGATGCCGCAGACCGCGCCGCAGCGCCGCACCGTCTCTATGGCGTTCTGCCCCCCACACAAAGCTGCAGCGCGGCGCGCTGGCGCAATATGGCGCTGGCCGAAATCGATGCGGCATTGGCGGCGGGGCACCTGCCGGTTGTTGTCGGCGGTACGGGATTTTATATCCGCACCCTGACCGAAGGCATCAGCCCGATGCCGGAAATTCCGTCCGAAGTCCGCACGCGGCTGGCGGAGGAGATGGCGCGGGAAGGAAACGAGGCCTTTCACAAACGCCTTGCCGCGCGCGACCCCGTAATGGCGGCGCGGCTGCACCCGAGCAATACCCAGCGCCTGATCCGCGCCATGGAAGTGCTGGAGCATACGGGCCAAAGCCTCGCAGAGTGGCAGGCACTGCCGCGCGAGGGGCCGCCGCCGCATTTGCGTATGATCAAAATTGCCCTGCTGCCGGCGCGCGACGTGCTTTATGCGCGCTGCGACAAACGGTTTTTACAAATGATGCAGGATGGTATCGAAGCCGAAGTCGGTGATTTCCCCCGTCCGCACGCCGATAGCCTGTGGCCGCTGCACAAGGCGCTGGGATATCCCGAACTGCGCAGCTATCTGGATGGTGCCGTGACCCGCGCGGAGGCCATCGTCGCCGCGCAGCAATCCACACGCAACTATGCCAAGCGGCAGGTCACCTGGTTCCGCCACCAGATGGCGGCGGAGATGGTACTGGAAACACCGGATGCAGAAGGCATTCTTGCCGCGCTTTGACACAGGCACGGCTTTGCCGGATAAGCGAGGGTGATATATACCCCGGCCTTAGAAAATTTTGTCGAGGGTGCTTTTCTTTTTCTCGATCACAGGCACATCGCCGGCATTGACCGGTTTGCCTTCTTCGCGGTTTTTCTTGAGGCGTTCGACCTCTGCTTGCGCATCGACGATAGAGCTGGGCGCCTTCGAGAGATCGCCCTCGTTCTCGTTCCAGAAAATCAGCTTATCGGCAACCGTACGGCTTTGCAGTGCGATGTAACCGTTGTCACGGTTGATGGCGGTGCGGATATCGGGATCCGCGTGAACGGCGCCCGTGCGTGCGAGGAAGGATTGCTCCGCCGTACCACCTTCTGCTTTGGCGGCGGCGCTGCCCATCAGCACGCTGCGAGCCTGCTGCGTTACTTCGGATGCGGGCGGCAGAATATCCCCCGACGGCGGACGCAGGTTGTATTCCGGCGGCAGCGTCAACGGCGCGCGCTTGACCACCGCGAATTCATCGGGCGAATTGCGGCCGACACCCAGCTGACGCTTCACGTTGGTGCAACCGGATAAAATGATCGCGGCGAGCAATACTGCCGAGAGAAGCGGCAGGGAAATACGGTTCGCAGTCTTTTTCATGGCTTTGTTCCTCAAACGGCTTCGCGCGCTTATTCTCAGCCAAGAAGCCCCTTGTCTTTTGATGTCATGGTATCAATTACCAGAAAAAGCGTCCCGATGGCAATACAGCTGTCGGCCAGATTGAACGCCGGCCAATGATAGCCCGCGACGTGCATATCCACAAAATCAGCCACCGCACCGAACCGGATACGGTCGATAACGTTACCAATGGCGCCGCCGACGATAAGGGCAATCCCCGCTGCCAGAAGACGGCTGCGGGCCAGCGCCAGCCAGACGATCAAGCCGAGGGCGACGGTCAGCGACAGGGCGATAAAAAGCAGCGCCAGCAGGCGGCCTTTTTCCATGTCGGCGTTATCGCTGAACATGCCAAAGCTGATACCGGTGTTCCAGACCATGACGAAATTCAGAAAGCCTGATATTTCGCGGGTTTGATAGACTTCACGCTGGTCGATAAAAAATTCCAGGGGCTGTCGGGTGATGAACCAGTCCTGAAAAGAGGGCGTATCGCCGCCGCTGCGGAGCATGGTTTCAAGCACAAGCCATTTGGTATATTGATCGGCAAAAATAATGACGCAAATAACAAACATCCCGAACAAGAAAAACTGTCCGGGGCGAAATTTTTTGGCGGGCAGCGGATTATTCATACGGTTTTTTTAACTCCCCGTTGTGAAAAGAACGGGAAACCCCTTCCCGTCTTAAGATTTGAACACAGCGCGGGCGTCTGCGCAATCCTGTTTCATCTGCTGCATCAGCGCATCGATACCGTCGAAAGCTTTTTCGGGTCGCAGGTATTTGACAGGCTGCACGCGCAGGATTTTTCCATAGATGTTTTTATGAAAGTCAAAAATATACGTCTCGAAAATCGGCTGGCGGATGCGGAACATCGGGCGGATGCCGAAATTCGCGACCGCCGCACGCGGCGCGTCCTCGCCTTCGATATGCGCCTGAACGGCATAAATGCCAAAGGGAATACGCACATAACGGTCGACCTGCTGGTTGGCGGTCGGAAAGCCCAGTTCGCGCCCGCGCTTGTCGCCATGCACGACTTCGGCTTCGATTTCCCACGGACGGCCCAACAGCGCCGCCGCCGCCCTCAAATCCCCCTGCCGGAGCAAATCACGGATGCGCGTCGAGGAATAGGCCGCGCCATCGGCGCAGGTCACAGGCTCAATCACTGTCACATCGAACAGGCCGCGCAGCGCATCGATATTGCCCGCACGGTTCTTGCCAAAGGCGAAATCACCGCCGACCACAATATGCCGCGCACGCAGCCGGTCGCGCAGGAAAGCCATGAATTCAGCCGCCGACAGCGACGCAAACCCCACATCGAACGCCGGCACGAAAACATGCGCCGCACCCAGCGCCGCCAGCCGCCGCGCTTTTTCAGGCAAAAGGGTGATGCGGAACGGCTCCGCCGCGGGGGCGAAAAACTCGCGCGGATGCGGCTCGAACGTCAGCACGGCGGGGATGAGATGTTGCGCGCGGGCGATATCCGCCGCGCGGCGCACCAGCGCGGCATGGCCGGGATGCACGCCATCGAAATTGCCAATCGCCAAAACGGTTCCCTGCGGCAGGGCGGGCAGGGCGCCCATATCTTCGTGAAGCTGAAACATGCGCGGCAGTGTAGCCGAGCGGCGCACGCGCGCAAAGTGCGAACAGCAAACGCGGCGGGGCGGCAGGTTAGACGCAGGTTAATTGATCAGAAATTCGTGGCGGCAGACCCGCAGGTCTTCGGCGCTGATGAGATGTTTGCTGGCGACGCGGACGGAATGGAGGCGTCCTTCTATCTGCCGCACCCAAAAGCCGAGGAAGCGGTGCAATTCCGGGAATTCGGGGGCGCGGTCATATTCCTGCCAGACATAAGCCTGAAGCAGGCTTGGATGGTCGGGCAAATGGTACAGAATTTCTGCGGTCGTCAGGCGGTAGTCTTGTAGCTGAAGTATCAAATTTGCCATATTCCCAATCTCCTATTACGAATTCTGGCGTGTTTCCGTTATAGAAGTGCGCGTTCTTACCTCTATTTAAGCATATATTACCAAATCAGTGTTAAAAAACTTTAAAATCAAAGACTTGGTAATCGCCGTGTGCGAGTGCTAAAATCCGTCAAACACCTTGGTTTTACAGAGATTTTTGCGCCCGCAAACCGCCAAATTCCACCAGATTCCCGTTGAAACCGCGCCATACCTGCGCTACATCTTTGGCACTTGTCCGAGGAGAGTGCCAATGGTTGGGCTTTCCCGAAACCGGACATGAGACCTTGTTCAACTGAAGAGGATACGAACATGAAATTCCGTCCCCTGCACGACCGCGTTCTGCTGCGCCGCCTGGAAAGCGACGCCAAAACCGCCGGCGGCATCATCATCCCCGACACCGCCAAAGAAAAACCGGCCCAGGGCGAAGTCATCGCCGTCGGTTCCGGCACCCGTGACGAAGCCGGCAAACTGGTTCCGCTGGATGTCAAAGAAGGCGACCTCGTGCTGTTCAGCAAATGGTCGGGCACCGAAGTTACCATCGATGGCGAAGAGCTCTTGGTCGTGAAAGAAAGCGACATCATGGGCATCATCGAAGGCAAAAAAGCGAAAAAAGCCGCTTAACCTCATTTTGATTTATTGAAGGAGTCACACACTATGGCTGCTAAAGACGTAAAATTCTCCGCCGATGCGCGCCAGAAAATGCTGAAAGGCGTTGATACGCTGGCAAACGCTGTAAAAGTCACGCTGGGCCCGAAAGGTCGCAACGTGGTCATCCAGAAATCTTTCGGCGCGCCGCGCATCACTAAAGACGGCGTCACCGTTGCGAAAGAGGTTGAACTGGAAGACAACTTCGAAAACATGGGCGCGCAAATGGTGCGCGAAGTTGCCTCCAAGTCGAACGACCTGGCTGGCGACGGCACCACGACCGCAACGGTTCTGGCACAAGCGATTTTCCGCGAAGGCGTGAAGTCGGTTGCCGCCGGCATGAACCCGATGGACCTGAAGCGCGGTATCGACATGGCGGTTGAAGCCGTTATCGACGATATCAAAAAACGCGCTAAGAAAATCGCGTCCAACAACGAAATCGCGCAAGTCGGCACGATTTCCGCAAACGGCGACAAAGAAGTCGGCGAAATGCTGGCAAAAGCCATGCAGAGAGTCGGCAACGAAGGCGTCATCACGATCGAAGAAGCAAAATCTTTCGACACCGAACTGGATGTCGTCGAAGGTATGCAATTCGACCGCGGCTACCTGAGCCCCTACTTCATCACCAACGCCGACAAAATGGTTTGCGAAATGGACAGCCCCTACATTCTTTTCTTCGAAAAGAAACTGTCCAACCTGCAATCCATGCTGCCGATTCTCGAAGCTGTCGTCCAGTCGGGCAAGCCCCTGCTGATCGTCGCTGAAGACGTCGAAGGCGAAGCGCTGGCGACCCTCGTGGTCAACAAACTGCGCGGCGGCCTGAAAGTGGCTGCGGTGAAGGCTCCGGGCTTCGGCGATCGTCGCAAGGCGATGCTGGAAGACATGGCCATCCTGACGGCTGGCGAAGTCATCTCCGAAGACCTCGGCATCAAGCTGGAAAACGTCACCCTGCAACAGCTCGGCAAAGCGAAAAAAGTCCGCATCACCAAAGATGACACGACCATCATCGGCGGCGCGGGCGCGAAAAAAGATCTGGATGCACGCGTTGCCCAGATCAAGGCGCAAATCGAAGAGACCTCCTCCGACTACGACAAGGAAAAACTGCAAGAACGTCTGGCGAAACTCGCCGGCGGCGTTGCCGTGATCCGCGTCGGCGGCGCGACGGAAGTCGAAGTGAAAGAGCGCAAAGACCGCGTTGAAGACGCGATGCACGCAACCCGTGCAGCCGTTGAAGAAGGCATCATCCCCGGTGGTGGTACCGCTCTGCTCTACGGCAAACGCGCCCTGAAAAACCTGAAGCCTGCCAACCGCGACCAGGAAGTCGGTATCGAGATCATCGGCCGCGCCCTCGAAGCCCCCATTCGCCAGATCGCGTTCAACGCAGGCGTTGAGGGTTCTATCGTCGTCGGCAAGCTGACGGATCAAAAAGAAGCCAACTTCGGCTACGATGCGCAGAAAGACAAATACTGCGACCTCGTTGCCGCCGGCATCATCGATCCGGTGAAAGTTGTCCGCACCGCGCTGCAAGGCGCTGCATCCGTTGCCGGTCTGCTCATCACGACCGAAGCGACGATTGCGGAACTGCCGAAGAAAGACGAGCCGCATGCACATGGCGCGCCCGATATGGGCGGCATGATGTAAGAAGTGGATAACGGGGGCCGGGCTCGCCCGCCCCCTTCATCCGCTGCACGTCAGACAAAAAGAGGCCGGAAGAAATTCCGGCCTCTTTTTTGTTTGTTTTCAATGCCCCCTGGTAGGCGCATGCGACCGCAGCAAGCGTATCTTGGGTTGACGCCCACCCCCTCACGTGTATTATGGCATCTCTTTGAACAGAGGGCACATGCGACGCTGGGCAGACAAAATTCGCCAAAGCTTTCAGCGCGGCGGGCGCAAGCCCGCGCCACGCGCGCCAGCGGCGTTTGCCCCGCCCGCAGAGCCCCCCGCCGCGCCAGAGCCGCAAACCGACCTCGATATTTTTACCCATTTCGAACAAGACGTCCTGCCGCTGCTGCAGGCGCTGAAAAACCTGCCGCGCGATGAGAACGGTCTTGAATTCTTTTTGCGCACCGACATCATACGCCCCGGCCAGTATCCGGACAGACCCGATATCGAACCGCGTATCGACATCTGGCTGTTTCATACCCGCGAGGGCAAACCCGCAGGCCGCCTGCACGAAGCGCCGTCCAGCCACCTGATTACCATCGAAAGCAAACAGAGCACGCCGGAGCGTCAGGATTTCAGCCAGCTGCTCGCGCTCAGCGAAACGCCGGTGCTGCGCCTGAGTTTCCGTCCCCAGGCCGAAGCGCCCGCAACGCGGCTGTCGCATCACACCTATATCGAACGCTACGAAAAACCGCAGGCCGGCAAAAGTTACAGCGTTTATTGCGGCGAATACGGCATGGTCATTGAAAAAACGCCCGACAGACCCCTTGCCCATAGCCACGAGTTTACCAATATCATTGGCGCATGGCTGCGCGTGCATGCGCCCGCGCGCATCTCAGATGTTGAACACCTGCTGTATCCGCCGCGCGATATCACCCTGCCGCAGCCCGTCACCATCCGCAAAAGACCGCCCAAGCCATGACAGACCCGCGCAAAAAAGCCGCTATCCCGTTCAACCGCACCGCTGATAATTTTATCAAGGGTCCCGAAGACGTCGCACGCGCCATCGCCGCCGTGCGTGCGCGCAAGCCCGAACATATGACCGCCCACGAAAAAAGACGCGCGGAGGTCGAGGCGCATTTCATCACCTATCACAACGTGATCGCGCCATTCCTGGACATCCTGCAAAAAATGCCGCCGCAAAACGGGCTGGAATTTTTTGTGCGCGCCGATTTGTATCAATCCGCCCGGTCGCAGCAGGACAGCATCCGCCTGTGGGTTCTCTATGGCCGCGAGAGCAGCGGCAGCTTCATGACCGCGGGCGTGCCCTCCACCCACGATGTGGGCGTGGCGAATAAAAACCCCGCCAGCAAGCAAATGACCACGCATGTCGCGCTGTCGGCGCGCCCCGTGCTGTTCATCGAAATGAAACCCGCCAAGGATGGCGGATACAGCATCGAGAGCAGCATCTATCAGGAACGCTATGTCCGCCGCGGCAACGACACACCGCCGGAGGCAACCTTGCGTGGCGATTTCATCAGCAATAACGATATCATCGCCCGCCGCAGCCACGCGGCGCTCAAAGATACCCTCGGGGCGCTGAACGACTGGCTGGGCAAGGCCGTGCCGGAGCGTAAGGACGACATCCGTGCAGCCCTTGGCATTCTTGATACGCCTGAGCTGAAAGACGATGTGACGGCGCTGCGCCTGCCTGCCATCCGCAAACGCCCCAAACCCTGAGGCCCCGCCATGCCCGAATTGCCAGAGGTTGAAACCGTCTGCCGCGGCCTTGCCAAATCCATCACCGGCAAAACGCTGGCGCGTATCGAATTGCGGCGCAAGGGTTTGCGCTTTCCCTTCCCCAAGGGGCTTGCCCCGCGCTGTGCGGGCAGGCGCATCACGGCTATCCGCCGCCGCGCCAAATATATTCTCATCGACCTTGCGGGGGGCGATACGCTGATTGCGCATCTGGGCATGTCGGGGCGCATGGTGATTGCGCCGGCGGATGAAAAATACATACCCGAAAAACATGACCATGTGATTTTTCATTTTGACGATGGTGGGCGCGTCGTGTTCAACGACGCGCGGCGTTTTGGCGTTCTGGATATCGCCCCGACGGCGGAGACCGAACAAACCCGCCACTTCGCCCATCTGGGGCCCGAACCGCTCAGTGACGGCTTTACCGCCGCCTATCTGGCCGCGGCGCTCGCTGCGCGCAAAACCGCCGTCAAAATCGCCATTATGGATCAGGAGCTGGTGGTCGGCGTTGGCAACATATATGCGGCGGAGGCACTTTTTGAATCGCGCATCGACCCCGCACGCCCCGCGCAATCCCTCAGCACCGCCGAAGTGCGCAAATTATGGACAGCCATCCGCAAGGTGCTTGATAGGGCCATCGCTGCGGGCGGCAGCTCTATCCGCGATTACGTGCAAAGCGACGGGGAGCTCGGTTATTTCCAGCACCAATGGGCGGTTTACGACAAGGAAGGGCAGAAATGCCGCGGCTGCACCTGCCCCTTGCAAAAAACCGGCGGAATAAAGAGAATAACGCAGGGTGGCCGCTCGACCTTTTACTGTCCGGCGCGCCAGAAATAACCGCCAGGTCCGCTGCCGGATTTTTTATCACCGGACGCCCGCGTCCAAGAGAGAGGCTTTCATGCTGCGCCGTTTTGTTATCACGCTGCTTTTTGCGCTGGCTTTCATCCCCGCCGCAGCCCTTGCCGATTATTCCAAGGTCATCACCGACCTGCCGCTGATGGAAACGATGAAGGAAGACCTCTCCAAAACCGTCGCCTTCGATACCGCCGACGGCCGCATCCTTGAAACCACCGCGGAAACGCCGGCGCAGGTCCGCCAGATCCTTGGCTATTACGGACAGGCCTTGCCGCCGCTCGGCTGGCAGCTGTACAAGGGCACCTATAATACATACCGCCGCAAGAACGAGATGCTGGTCATCGACGTGTTCCAGAAACCCGGTACCCCCGGCGTGCAGCTGGTGCAATTCAAAATTGCCCCCGCACCCAAACAGTAATCATCCCGCATTAATTATTCAGAGAGGCGCATCATGACCAACGCTGCCCCACAACGAAAGGAAACCGCCATGACATTCGAGAACATTCTGACCGAGAAAAAAGGCGCCGTCGGTATTATCACGCTGAACCGCCCCAAAGCGCTGAATGCGCTGTGCAAGCAGCTGATGGATGAACTGACCGCCGCCGTCGATGACATGGAAAGCGACGATAATATCCGCGTCATGATCGTCACGGGCAGCGAAAAGGCTTTCGCCGCCGGCGCGGATATCAAGGAAATGGCGTCCAAGGGCTTTGTCGACGTTTATGCCGGCAATTTCATCACCAGCAACTGGGAACGTCTGACGCGCACGCGCAAACCCGTGATTGCGGCGGTGGCCGGATATGCACTGGGCGGCGGATGCGAACTGGCGATGATGTGCGATTTTATCATCGCCGCCGACAGCGCGAAATTCAGCCAGCCGGAAATCACCATCGGCACCATTCCGGGCGCGGGTGGCACGCAGCGCCTGACGCGCGCTGTCGGCAAGGCCAAAGCGATGGAGCTGTGCCTGACGGGCCGCATGATGGACGCCGAAGAGGCGGAGCGCGCCGGACTGGTCGCCCGCGTGGTGCCCGCCGCCGACCTGATGGCCGAGGCGATGAAAACCGCCGAGAAGATCGCCAGCTTCTCCCCCATTGCCGCCATGATGGCCAAGGAGGCGGTCAATGCCGCCTTTGAAACCACCCTCAGCGAGGGGATGAGATTCGAGCGCCGCCTGTTCCACAGCAGCTTTGCGACCGAAGACCAGAAGGAAGGCATGGCCGCCTTTGCCGAAAAGCGCCCTGCCAGCTTTAAAGGCCGCTAAAACAGGCCTTTAAAGCCCGTATCGGGGACGGTAGGGGCATTTTACGGATTATTTAGAGCAAAGCCCCTCGCACCGGTTGACTTTGGGGATAAACCACTTTAAAAACCGTGAAATCCTGATGCCGCCGGGAATCATCCTGATTCTGCCGTGCGCCGGGATGCCGCCGGGGTTCCGGCGTTTAACGAGATAACGCTTAACAGCCTCAACACAGAAAGAGTACTTGAATGCCCGTCCATAAGTCTGCCAAGAAGCGCGTCCGTCGCAACGCCCGTGTCGCCGCACAGAACAAGAGCCGCACGTCGCAAATGCGTTCTTCCATCCGCAAGGTAGAAGAAGCGATCGCGAAAGGTGACGACAAAGCCGCCGCCGAAGCCCTGAAGGCCGCTCAGCCGAAAATCCAGCGCGGCGCCGACAAAGGCGTTCTGCACAAGAAAACCGCTTCGCGCAAAATCTCGCGCCTGTCCAAGCAGATCAAAACGCTGAAGACCGCGAAGAAATAATTCAAGGATAACCAAGACCGGGTCAACCGGCTCTCCTTTGTTAAAAACGCCGCAATTGTCTGCGGCGTTTTTTATTGTCTGCGACAAGATTTTTTATTGTCCGCGTCAGGCCGCGCGCGTTTCACACATGCGCGGCGGGACAAAAAGAATCGTCTGAAAAAAACCGCCGCGATTCTCTCCCGATTCTCATCGCGCGCCGATGATTCTTGCCGCGCCCTGCCGCGTGTGTTCCTGATTCATACCGAATGACTGTCAACGAAAAACGTCGCGCGCGCAAAATTTGCGCGGCAGAATCGGAAACAAAAAAACCGATTCAAAATTCGCAACAGGAAAGTTTTTACACGCGCGTTTTTTCATCGCAAAAAAATCGCGCGATGCCGCATAATTCAGTTCGTTTGTTTCTTTTTTAAAATTATCCACAATCTCCTCTTGCGACTCATTTTGCCCCTCGGTAGTCTTGCCCTACTTCACACCTGCACCGATAAAATAAAGCCAAGACCCGCGCGGTTTTCGAGCCATTTCATCAACGTGCCGGTTTTCCTTCACGCTGGAAAGCAGCAGAATCGTTTATCGTCCACAGTTGTTGGATGGCAGCGAAAAAGCCTCGTTCCGCCAAAGGTAGTGAAGCAAGGTTTTGGGTTTTACTTTTATACAGTCAGAGGCACACGATGTTCGAAGGCGGCAATACGATTGTCCACAAAGATGACGAAACGGGCAGCGTAAACCTTCGCGGCGATTCCGCCTTCGCCTCTGCCTTTGACAGCGTCAAGGCCGCGCTGAAATCCGACATCGGCGATACCGCATGGCGCAGCTGGGTCGCCCCGCTGGAGGTGCGCGCGCTGAATGCGGGCGTGCTGGAAATCAGCGTCCCCACGCGCTTTATCCGCGACTGGGTTCGCACGCATTATGCGGAGCGCATCCAGCGCCTCTGCGCCGCGCAAATCGCCGGCTGCACGCGCGTTGAATACGTGATCTCCGCTGCGCAGGGCCAGAAGCCCGCCGCCGCCGAAGCCGCCCGCCCGTATGAACCCGTTATCACCGCCAATGAAAACGCCGCCGGCGCGGATGCCGCGGTTGAAAACATGTCCTCCGCGCTCGACCCGCGTTTCACCTTCGACAACTTCGTGGTCGGCGCCAGCAACGAGCTTGCTTTCGCGGCGGCCAAGAAACTGGCTTCGGGCGAGAACGTCAGCTTCAACCCGCTGTTCCTGCAGGGCGGCGTCGGCCTTGGCAAGACGCACCTGATGCAGGCGATCGCGCATGATGTCGCGGTGCGCGCACCCGAAAAGCGCGTCGTTTATATGTCCGCCGAAAAATTCATGTACCAGTTCGTGCGCGCCCTGCGTTCGCGCGACACGCTGGCGTTCAAAGAATACGTGCGCGGCGTCGATATCCTGATGATCGACGACATTCAGTTCATCTGCGGCAAGGAATCGACCGCACAGGAATTTTTTCACACCTTCAACGCGCTGATCGATCAGGGCAAACAAATCGTGCTGTCCGCCGACAAGGCGCCGGGCGACCTCGAAGGTCTCGACGACCGTCTGCGCTCCCGCCTTGGCATGGGGCTGGTCGCCTGTATCCAGAACACCAGTGAAGAGCTGCGCCTTGAAATCCTGCGCGCCAAATGCGCCCTGATGAAGCGCGAGATGCCGGCCGATGTGCTGGGCTTCCTCGCGGCCAAAATCACCAGCAACGTCCGCGAGCTGGAAGGCGCTCTCAACCGCCTTATCGCCCATGCCGAACTGGTTGGCCGCGCCATCACCCTGCAAGGCGCCGAAGACCTGCTGCAAGACCTGCTGCGCGCCGCCGGCCGCCGCATCACCATCGAAGACATCCAGCGCCGCGTGGCTGATCATTACAACCTGCGCATGACGGACATCCTCTCCCCCCGCCGCGCGCGCCCTGTGGCGCGTCCGCGTCAGGTGGCAATGTATCTTGCCAAGGCGCTGACGGAGCATTCCCTGCCCGAAATCGGCCGCAAATTCGGCGGGCGCGACCACACGACCATTATCCATGGCGTGCGCAAAATCGAAGAGCTGCTGCAGGCCGACCGCCAGCTGGCCGCCGATATCGAAACCCTGAAACAGCGCATCGCGGGTTAATCACCCCTTTTTAAGCCTTTCCAGCCCCGCAAGGCCCCTACAGGGGCCTTGCGGCGGCATTGGATATTCGGGCGGATTGGACTATATTCCTGACAGTGCCCGTTTCTCCAACCTCGCGGGGGTCCCCTTGCCGCTGTTTCGTTTGTTTTCCCTGTTTTGCGTCCTGTTCACCCTCGGCCTGAGCGGCCCTGCGGCCGCGCAGCTGTCGTCGGTCCCCGCCGCGCCCGCGCGCACGTTCCATACGCAGGCGGACCTGTTCAGCCCCATCACGGCCACAGGCACGGGCGATATCGTCCCGCTGGCCCTGCGTGTACGTATGGAGGGCAACTGGAAAATCTACTGGCGCACCCCCGGCGATGCCGGCCTGCCCCCCGCCCTCGACTGGAGCGGTTCGGAAAACTTCAAGGGTCACACCATGCACTGGCCCGCACCGCACCGCTTCACCATCTATGACATCGACAACATCGGCTACAAACACGAAGCCGTCTTCCCCCTCGACATTCATGTCGCCGAACCCGGCCAGCCGCTGAGCCTGAACCTCAAACTCGACCTGCTGGTCTGCGACGACATCTGCGTGCCGGAAACCCATACACTGCACTTCGCGCTGCCTGGCGGCGAAGCAACACCTTCGGCGGATGCCGAAGCCTATGCCCGCGCCCGCGCCGCCCTGCCGGTGCCCGCGCATGATGGCGCGCGTTTTGACCGCGTCTGGCTGGATTACGACAGCGGTAACCGCAGTTTTGTGGTTGCCGAGATGACGGTAGCGGACAAGCCGTCCGATGCTGTTGATCTTTTTATCGAACATCCGGCAGCAACGGTTTTCGGCAAACCCGCCGTAAAACATGACGGCAAGACCGGCAAGCTGACGCTGCGCGCCCCCGTACACAGCACCGAACCTTTGGATAAAATCGAGGCAGACCTTTCGGCCGGCGATCTGATGCTGACCTATGTCGATGGCGCGCATGCCGTTGAAGGGACACTGGCCCTCTCGCCGCGCCCGTCGGATGCACCCGTGCAGTCCGTTGCCAAGCTGGGCGATAAAATCGTCACGTTTGATTACAAAATCCTGCTGCTGGCGCTGCTGGGCGGGCTGGTTTTGAACCTGATGCCCTGCGTGCTGCCGGTGCTGTCGCTCAAAATCCTGTCCGTGGTCAGCCACGGCGGCAAGGACGGCCGCGGTGTGATTTTCAAAAACTTCATGGCCAGCGCCGCCGGTATTCTGTTTTCGTTCTGGCTGATCGCGGGCGTACTGGTCGGATTGAAATCGGCGGGCGAAACCATCGGCTGGGGTATTCAATTCCAGCATCCGGGCTTCCTTGCGTTTCTGACGATTGTGGTGCTGGGCTTCGCCGCCAATATGTGGGGACTGTTTGAAATTCCGCTGCCGCGTTTCATTGCCCGCCATGCAACGCCGAAATCGGCGGACGAGCCGACGCTGGCCGGACATTTCCTGACCGGCGCTTTCGCGACGCTCTTGGCCACGCCCTGCACGGCGCCGTTTCTGGGCACCGCTGTCGGCTTTGCGCTGGCGCGCGGCGCGGTTGAAATCTTCACCATCTTCACTTTCCTCGGTCTCGGTCTGGCGCTGCCGTATATCCTGCTGGCGGTCTCGCCGCGGGTATTCAAATATATGCCCAAGCCCGGGGCATGGATGGCGCGTCTGCGCAAAGTCCTTGCCCTTGCGCTGGTCGCGACGGCGCTGTGGCTGGGCAGCATCCTTGTCACCATCACGGCAACGCCGACGCTGGCCAAAGGCTGGGAGAAATTCGAACAGCCGCGTATCACCGCGGAGCTGGAGGCCGGCAAAACCGTTTTTGTCGATGTGACCGCCGACTGGTGCCTGACCTGCAAGGCCAACAAGCGTTTCGTGCTGGAGCGTGACAGCGTGGCCGCCGCCCTGGATGCCGAAAACGTGGTCAAACTGCAGGCCGACTGGACGCAGCGCGACGAAAGCATTGCCGCCTATCTGCAAAGCTATGGTAAATACGGTATCCCCTTCAATATCGTCTACGGCCCCGGCGCGCCGGAGGGCATTGTACTGCCCGAGCTGCTGACGGAATCTGCTGTGCTGGAGGCCCTCAGCGAAGCGGCGGGTGAATAGGTAAATCCCCCACCCACGCCCGCATTTCCGGACAGGGATTAATTGATTAGAAACCTATAATACCGTAGGCTTGGCCTATGAATTCTGTGCCACGCCATAAATCCGGAGAGCCTGTCAGCCACAGCATGTTTTACATGTGGCGCTGCGTCATCGTCGTTGCCTATGCCGACGGGCTGTTGCAGGAGGCAGAACTTTCGTATCTGCGCCGGATTTTCGGCAATATGGACCGCGCCTTCGGCCTCAGCGATGAACAAAAACGCCTGCTTGAAGACGACATCAAAAACCCCAAGCGCATGGGCGATCTGCTGCCGCAGATCAACGACCCCTATTACCGCAGCCAGCTGATTTATTTCGCGGGAATTCTGGCGCATGTCGACGGGCAACTGACGCCCGACGAAGCCGCCATCCTGAAAAAGCTGCGTGCCGACCAGATGGCCAGTCTGGATATGGAGCAGATCCGCAAGGACGTGCATCAGGTCGTCACGGATGAAATGTTCGCGCACGACATGAAAATGAAGAGCCTGCGCCCGCAAAGCTTGCTGATGCGTGCGCTGGATGCGCTGCTGCTGAAACTCGGCATCGACCTGATGGCCGATTGAAGACAACGAGGACAATCCCATGAACCAGGACAGCACGTCGCCCGTCACCCCGCCGCCGCCCGCCACGCCGGGCGGCAAACCAGGGGTCACCCCCAGCCTTTACAACATGTGGCGCTGCGTGATTTGTATTGCCCATGCTGACGGCATCATCCAGCCCGAAGAGCGCACATATCTTGAAAAGATTTTCGCCAATCTGGACCGTATCTACGGCCTGACGCCGACGCAGAAAATGACGCTGGCGGCGGATTTGGAAATCCCGCAAAACCTCGCCGACCTGCTGGTCAAGGTGACGGAACCGGAATACCGCGGCATGCTCATTCATTTTGGCACCATTCTCGCCAATGCCGACGGCATCGTGACCGAAGATGAAGAGCGCATTCTGAACATGCTGCACGCCCAGCAGATGGACAGCATCGACGCCGACAAACTGCGCGAGGAAATCCGCAAGGATATGGAAGAACACCGCGCCGAGCTGGATGCGGAAGTCGCCGAAATTCAAAAGAACGCGAACATCAAAAGCCCCGTGCTCAAAGCGCTGGACCGTATGCTCAAGAAAATGGGCATCGAGATGCTTGGCTGATGACCCGTTTTTAACGGGCCAGCATTTTCTCAATCACGGCGGGTGACATACGGTGCTGCGGGCCCAGATGAACAGGCGCGCGCACGGCGGCATCAATCTGCGCATCTGTATAGCCCTGTTTGCGGGCCATGCCGACCAGACGGTCAACCCGGCGCGGAATGGTGGGATGCGTTGAATTGGCATTTTTCCACATCGTGCGCAACCTGCCTGCCTTCGGCAGCGCGCCGCCGATGGCCTCTTTCAGGCTGATTTCCTGCACGGTTTTCATTTTGCGCAGCGCCGTCACCAGCGCGAGAGGATTAGCCCCCAGCTGCACCGCGCCACGGTCTGCCTGATATTCATTGCTGCGGCTGAAGGTCGCCGTCAGCAGCTTCGCTGCCGTCGAGATCGCTTTGGTCGCGACGTAGTAAAGAGGATAGAGCGGATTGAACAGCGCCGCTGCCGCCGTCAGGCCGATAGTGCCGCCGACTTTGACAATACCGGCAGCTTTCTTTTTCTCGATACGCTCGGCAATAGACAGTTTTTCATCCGGGGTGGAGATAAGACCCCATTTGCCCGCGGCCTTTGCCGTCAATATACGCGCGCCAATGCCTGCGGCAATCGCGACAGGGACGCCAACCCAGCCCGCGGACAGGAAGGCGGCGAAACGCGTTACCCCCGCCGCAAGGCCGATGGCGGTGGCCGTCAGTTTTTGCGGCATCGACAGATGTTGATGTTTGGCGGCGGCATGGGCGAATTCATGCGCCAGCACGGCTTTTTCTTCGTCGTCGTTCAAAAGCGCCAGCAGCGGTTTTGAAATCATGATGACGGGCTTGCCCAGATTGAGTGCGGCGGCGTTATGCACATCCGCCATATTGTTAAAGGTTTCGCGCAATTTTTTCTGCACGCCTTCGGGCTGGTCGGCAATTTTGCTTTCGTCGATGCGGAAATCGTAAATCGGAAACTGGTCAGCGCTGAGGCCGGATTTGGTGTAAAGCTCCTGCGCAATCTTGCCAAGGTTGGGTGCGACAACGGAAACATCCGGATGGCGCTGCAGGTTTTCTTCGAAAATCTTTTTCTGCGACTGGATGCTGGCGTAACTGATGCCGCCCACCAATGCCACGGCCGCACCGACAGCCCATGCGGGTGCGACCAGCGCCGTCGTGGCCAGCAACCCCAGCGTGGCCGCATAGTGAAAGGCCGCACTGGCCACGTGACGGGCGGTGTAAAGCTGTGCCGGCATAGAAGGTCTCCTTCGCGCACACGCGCTTTGTGAATAATGCCGCAGATTATACCTTAAAATTATGAAAAATTAAAGCGCTACAGCACTGCGGCCCGCCGGCTGGCGTGGCCATGCGATATTATTCTTATTTTTCAAATCTTTGTCTATAGGCTATCGCGCCTGCATGCTCTGCACAAGCCATAACGGGTAGCCGTGGCTTTCATCCACAGCAAGCGGGTTTTCAGCTGCCGCGCGAATCTGTATGGCGGAAATGCCCGCCCGCTGCGCCGTACGCGCCAAGCCCGCCAGCTGCCTTTGCCAAGGGCGATAATACCCGCATCGGCCCTGTATTCATTCGTACGCCTGAACCCATGGCGGCATGACATGCCAGCAAGCGGCCAGCAGGCCGCAAATACCGAAATAATAAACAGCCGCACGCAGGGCATAAACAACTTCACGACACAGCGCGGCGTGCGGCGCCTGCATCAATAAATCCCGCCAAGGCCGGTATTGACGCTTTCGCCCACGTTGGTCACGTCGGTGACGGAGGAAACCCCCTCACCCGTAAACATCATCGGCTCCTCGCCCGGTTCGGTACCGGCAAGGAAAGCCTCCAGCAGCGGTTTTTCCGTGGAGGCACCTGCGCGGGTACCCGTTTGCGGATCGACCATCACCAGACGGATGCCTTCGGGCACGCGGAACGGCAGTGCGGGGACGTCTTTCATCGCTTTTTCAACGAACTCCTTGACCACGGGCACAGCCACACGCCCGCCAGTTTCCTTGGCGCCGAGAGAGCGCGGTTCGTCATAACCGACATAAACACCGATAACAAGGTCGGGGGTGAAGCCGATAAACCACGCATCCTTGGATTCGTTGGTCGTCCCCGTTTTTCCCGCAATCGGGCGGCCCAAACTATTAAGGGCCGTCGCGGTGCCGCGCTGCACGACACC
The DNA here is from genome assembly GCA_964551435.1 of uncultured Micavibrio sp. GTDB lineage: Bacteria > Pseudomonadota > Alphaproteobacteria > Micavibrionales > UBA2020 > UBA2020. The sequence goes on along the minus strand of CAZKBS010000007.1, from coordinate 12,115 downwards.
TTCCATCATGGATACGATTTGATACATGTGGCGCGGATCGGCAATCTGTTCGCGCGTATCGGGGATATCGGGCGTGACCTGACCGCTCCAGGGGATCATCGGGCCGCAACCTTCGCATGGGCGTTTGTCGTGTACGAAAATAGTTTTACCCGTTCTGTCCTGCACACGGTCGATGGTGGTCGGAGTGATTTTCTTGCCGCCGTTCACAAAAATACTATAGGCCGCGACCATGCGCTGCAGCGTCGTCTCGCCCGCCCCGATGGACATCGAAAGCATCGTGGGCAGATTGTCGGTGACGCCGAACTGGCGGCAGATTTGCGCGATGCGTTCCATGCCAACATAATTCGCAAGGCGAATGGTCATGAGGTTGCGCGATTTTTCAAGCCCGACGCGCAGCGTGGTCGGCCCGCCGTAATCGGCGCTATAGTTTTTCGGACGCCAGTCTTTCAGACCCGGCCCCTGTTCCATCACAAAAGGCGCATCCAGAATAAGCGTTGCGGGGGTAAATCCCGCCTCCAGCCCCGCCAGATATACGAAGGGCTTGAACGCCGAACCCGGCTGGCGGATCGCCTGCGAGGCGCGGTTGAACTGGCTCATTTCATAGCTGAAGCCGCCGGCAATCGCGAAAATACGCCCGTTGTGCGGGTTCATGGCGATGATACCTCCCTGCACTTCGGGGATTTGACGCAGCCACCATGTGGCCTTGTCGCCCGCACCGCCGGTGTTTTCAATCAGCCAGACATCGCCTTCTTTCAAAACGTCGCTGACTTTTTTAACTTCCGGCCCGCCGCGTTTGCGCGCCCAGCGCATACGCTCGAACGGCAGGGTGACTTTATCGCCATTGCGCAGGCCCATGGTCGCCTGTTTTTCACCGCTGTCGAGCACGACGGCGGTTTCGAAATTGCCCGCGCCCGCAGGACGGCGGATCTCACCCAGCGCTTTTTGCCAATCTTTCAGGTTGTCGATTTTACCGACGGGCTCGCTATGCAGCCCGCGGCGCATGTCGTATTCGACAAGCCCGTTACGCAGGGCACGTTCGGCCACGCGCTGGTATTCCGGCACCATCGACGTGCGGGCGATCAGACCGCCCTCATAAAGACCTTTCTCGCCGTAAAGTTCCAGCAGGCGGCGGCGGACTTCTTCGGCGAAATAGGGGTAGTTGACGTATTGGTCGCTATCGCGTTTCTGGGTTTTCAGCGGCGCATTTTTGGCCTTTTGCGCCTCGTCGGCGGTGATATAGCCGTTTTCGTTCATCTGGTCGATGACCCAGTTGCGGCGGCCGACGGCGGCTTCGTAGTGGCGCTCCGGATTATAGTTGTTGGGCGCCTTGGGCAGGGCGGCCAGATAGGCGGCTTCTTCGATGGTCAGTTCGTCCAGCGGCTTGTTGAAATATTCAAGCGACGCCGCCGCCACGCCATAGGCACGCTGGCCAAGGAAGATTTCATTCAAATAAAGTTCAAGAATCCTGTTCTTGCTCAGCGCCTGTTCAATACGGAACGACAAAATAATTTCGCGGAATTTGCGTTTGAATTTGGCGATATCGTTGCCACGTTCGTCTTCAAGACCGTCGGCAAGCAGAAAGTTCTTGGCCACCTGCTGCGTGATGGTGGAGGCGCCGACCAGACGGCGGTTCGACCCCATGTGCAAAACGTTGTCGCGGATAGCGCGCGCCACACCCGTCGCGTCAATGCCGGGATGGGTAAAAAAGTTTTTATCTTCCGCCGATAAAAATGCCTGGATCACACGGTCGGGCACATCCTGCACGGGGATATACACGCGCTTTTCCGCGGCGAATTCAGCCAGCAGGCGGCCATCATCGGCATAGGCGCGCGTGACAATCGGCGGCTCATACGTCGCAAGGGCGCTGTAATCCGGCAGATCCTGACTGAAGTAAAACAGCAGCGCCACCACCGCACCAACACCAAGAATAGCCCCCATGACCGCGAGCGAGAGCAGCGCCATAAAGGTGCGCATAAACCAGCCCGGGCCCGTGCTGCGCGGGCGCGGCTGCGTATCGCGCACGGGTTTTTCAGCCTTTGGGGACTTGCCCTTTGCCTGCGGCGGCTTTGCGCGCGGCGGCTCTTTGCCCGCGCCTGCCGCGGCGGATTTCGGGGCACGCCCCACCGCCGGACGTACGGCGCGCAGTTCTTTTTTGTCGGAGGGCGGTGTTTTGTCCTTGGTCACGGGGAGCCTCAGATTTCCATTTTAATCGGCCCCTCGGCGGAGCCTTTGATGAATTGTTCGACGTAAGGGTTGCCAGAGTGGTCAACATCCGCTGCCTTGCCGTGCCAGATAATTTCGCCTTTATAAATCATCGCGATATTGTCGGCGATTTTGCGCGCGCTGTGCATGTCGTGGGTGATCGACAATGTGGTCGCACCGAGGCCCTTGGATGTTTCGATGATAAGATCGTTAATCACGTCCGCCATGATGGGATCAAGACCCGTCGTGGGTTCGTCAAAGAAAATAATCTCCGGGTTCGCCGCAATCGCACGCGCGAGCCCCACGCGTTTTTGCATCCCGCCCGACAGCTCCGCCGGCAGCAATTTTGCCACGCGCGACGGCAAGCCGACGGCGCGCAGTTTTTCGATCGCGATGTCATAGGCATCTTTGCGCGACACGCCCTTGCCCTGAATAAGACCGAAGGCGACGTTTTCCCAGATTTGCAAACTGTCAAACAGCGCACCGCCCTGAAACAACATGCCAAATTTGCGCATCAAGGCATCACGCTCCTTGCCGCGCAGGCCCGTGGTTTCCTGACCATCCACCAGAATGGCGCCGCTGTCGGGCGTCACGATACCCAGCACGGATTTGATCATCACAGATTTGCCCGTGCCGCTGCCGCCGATGACGACCAGCGATTTGCCTTTTTCAACGGAAATATTCACCCCGCGCAGCACATGGTTGCTGCCGAAGGATTTGCGCACATCGCGAAGTTCGAGTTTTTTGGCGGTCTGGGTCATGGTTTATTTCCCCGCGAAAAAGAGCTGGGTGAGGAAGTAATTGGCAATCAGAATCAGGATAGAGGCCGACACGACCGCATTTGTCGTGGCCGCGCCCACGCCCTGCGCCCCGCGCTGGGAATTAAAGCCGTTGTAGCAGCCCATCAGCGTCACGATGAAGCCGAAGGCCGCCGCTTTCCAAAGGCCCGAGACCACGTCATCCGTCGTCAGGAATTCCCACGTGCGGTGGATATAGTTTTCGGAAACGAAATCGAGTTTGTAAACACCGACGATATAACCGCCGTAAACGCCGATGACATCGGCAATCAGAACCAGCAGCGGCAGCATCAGCGTGCCCGCGATCAGGCGCGGCGCAATCAGGTATTTGAATGGATTGGTCGACAGCGTGGTCAGGGCGTCGATTTGCTCTGTCACGCGCATGGTGCCGATCTCAGCGGCAATCGATGCGCCAATGCGCCCCGCCACCATCAGGCCAGCCAGCACGGGCGCCAGTTCGCGCGTGACCGACAGCACGACCACGGTCGCAACAGCGCCTTCCGCCGAAAAGCGCGAAAAGCCGGTGTAGCTTTGCAGCGCCAACACCATCCCCGTGAACAGGGCCGTCATACCGACGACAGGCAACGAGTAATAACCGATATCCACGACCTGACGCCACAGCAGGCGCGGATAGAACGGCGGGGTGAAGCAGTGGTAAATCCCCTGCGCCGCAAAAATGGCCAGACGCCCGACCGCGGCGAGGAAGCCGAGAACCGTCGCGCCGATGCTCTGGCACATGCCCAGTAGCCAGCCCACGGGCGAAAAGCCCTGAGCCTTTTGTTCCTGCGGCTGGTTATCTGTCATGCTGCTCATGCGCTGCCCCCGATATAGTGCCGCGGCGTGCGTGGGCCGAGGCCGGTAAAAATTTCATAGCCGATGGTGCCTGCCTGCGCCGCCACATCATCCACCGTCTGGTGCGGGCCGATGATTTCGACCCAACCGCCCGGCAAGGGTTGCTGCGACAGATGCGCGGTATCGACAATGATGGAATCCATCGATACCCGCCCGATCACGCTGCAGGGGACGCCGCCGATATAAACCTTGCCGCGGCCTGTCAGGCTGCGCAAATATCCGTCGGCGTATCCGATTGAAACAGTGACGCATTTCTGACCCGGCGCCACGGCATAGCCCGCACCGTAGCCAACGCTGCCCGGCCTGTCAATTATTCTGTTTTGCAGAATACGCCCCTCGAACAGGACGGTGCCCTGCATGGGGTTTTGCGCCAGACCGGTCGGGTTGATACCGTAAATCGCGCAGCCCGGACGCGCGAGGTCGAAATGATAATCCGGTCCCAGAAAAATCCCGCCCGAATTGGCGAAGCTGAGACGCAGCGGACGGCCCAGCGCCGCCGTCAGGACGCGAAACAGCGCCAGCTGTTCGGCGTTTTTGGGATGCGCCGGTTCATCCGCGCAGCACAGGTGGCTCATGGCGTAGCGTACATCCAGCGCCGCGAAGGCGTCTTTGTCCGCCGCCAGCGCCGCGACTTCCGTGCCATTCAGACCGAGGCGGTTCATGCCCGTATCGATATGCAGCAGGCAAGGCAAACGCTGCCCCGCCGCCGCTGCCGCTGCGCGCCAATGCGCGATATCGGCCGGACTGTTGAGCACGGGCACAAGACCGCTTTGGACATACTCGGCAGCCGGCGCGCCGCGCGGCCCTTCAAGCACATAGATGCTCGGCGCATCGGGAACGGATTCAACGCCGGATACCGGCGCATGCGGAAAAGATACGGCAATATCGGCCAATGCCGCCTTGACCTTCAGACCCTCGGGATATTGCGCGACGAAGAAATGGCGGCAGCCCTGCGCATATAGCGTGCGGGAAACCTGCGCCGCGCCAAGGCCGTAAGAATCCGCCTTGACCACGCCCGCGCAATCGGCGCCGTTTTGCAGCTTTTTACGCAGCAAAAGCCAGTTGCGCGCAACCGCGTCAAGGTCGACCGTCAGACGGGAAGAAGGGCCCGTGAAATCGGCTCCGGTAAAATCCATCATGGCCGATCACTCGTATTCTTCGACGCGGTATTGCTCGAGGTTGCCGAAGCGCGTGAATTCGCCTTCGAAATGCAGCTTGACGGTGCCAATCGGACCGTGACGCTGCTTGGCGATGATACATTCCGCCACGTTATGGGCTTCTTCCATGCGGCGCAGCCAGTCGTCGTGACGCGCGGCGAATTTGTCGGGCGCCTCTTCGGGGCGCGGCGCGGGCTGTTCGCGTTCCAGATAATATTCTTCACGGTAAACGAACATGACGATATCCGCGTCCTGCTCGATAGAGCCGGATTCACGCAGGTCCGCCAGCTGCGGGCGCTTGTTGTCGCGCGCCTCGACCGCACGACTGAGCTGCGAGAGCGCCAATACAGGCACATCCAGCTCTTTGGCCAGCGCCTTGAGCCCGCGCGTGATCTCGGATACTTCCTGCACGCGGCTGCCCTGCGATCCCGCACTGCCGGAGCCCTGAATAAGCTGCAAATAGTCGATGATAATCAGGCCAAGGTTATGCTGGCGTTTCAAACGGCGGCAACGCGTGCGTATCGCGCTCATGGTCAGGGCGGGAGTATCGTCAATGAACAGCGGCGCACGCGACATTTGCTGGCTCGCCTCGACAAATTTTTGGAAATCTGTATCGGCGATTTCACCGCGGCGGATTTTGTCCGACGGCACGCCGGAGAGATCGGCGAGAATACGTCCCGCCAGCTGCTCGGCCGACATCTCGAGGGAGAACATGCCGACGACCGCCCCCTCCTTGCCGCCCGATTGCAGATAGGCGCGCGCAGCGTTGATGCCCATGTTGGTCGCCAGCGCCGATTTACCCATCGACGGACGGCCCGCGAGAATAAGCAGATCCGAATTCTGAAGACCGCCGAGTTTTTTATCGATATCAATAAGGCCCGTCGTGATGCCCGTGACCATGCCTTCGCGCTGATAGGCGACTTCGGCCTGGCGAATTGCCTGCGCGAGGGATTCACTGAAGGGGATAAACCCGCCCTTGTAATCGCCCGCGGTGGCGAGGTCGAACAAACGCTTTTCCGCCTGTTCGATCTGGTCGGTCGCGGTGACATCGACATTGAGCGCGTAAGCGTCGTTCACCACATCTTCGCCCAGCGCGACCAGCGCGCGGCGCAAATGCAGTTCGTAAATTGTGCGGCCGTAATCTTCGACGTTGACCACGCTGATGATATGCGCGGCAAGGTCGGCCAGATATTGCCCGCCGCCGACAGGGGCGAGGTCCTGATCTTTTTCGAAATAGCTCTTGAGCGTGATGGGGCTCGCGTCTTGTCCGCGCTCCACAAATTTCACGATGGCTTCGAAAATGCGCCCATGCACGGGGTTGTAGAAATGTTCCGGGCGCAGAAACTCGTTCACTTTTTCAAGCGCGCGGTTATTAACCAAAAGCGCGCCGAGCAGCGCCTGCTCCACTTCGTCATTGTGGGGCATCACACGATAATCGGCATCGCCGCTGAGCGCGGCGACGGCGGAAACGGAGCGTTGGAGGGCATCTGCTGTCATGCTCTCAAATTAGCAGAATAATCGCGCGATATGAACGATTCTGTCAGGTTTTTTGCGGCGATGGCATAGCTGTGACATGCCTGCCGCACCTGCGCGCGGGGCGCTTTCATATCCGCTTTCCATACCGCGTGCCCGCGCGGCGGCGGACATAAAAAACAGCCCGGCATCGCGCGCGGGCTGTTTTTTGTAAAAACGTGAAATCGCCTTAAGCGGCGGTTTCTTCGGTTTTTTCGCCTTCGGCGGCTGCTTTCGCAGCTTCCGCAGCAGCCTGCGCCTCGAGGGCGGCAGCAGCTTCCGCAGCACGCTCTTCAGCGCGCAGCGTGCGGTCATCTTTCACGATCAGAGCTTCGCCGCGTTCTTCCTGAATTTTCGCTTCTTCAGCGGAACGTGCGATGTTGATGGTGACTTCGACAACCACTTCGGGGTGCAGATAGACTTTAACCGGATAGAGGCCGAGCAGTTTGTACGCACGGTCCATCGTCACCTGGTCGCGGTCGATCTTGAAGCCTTTGGCGGAAACCGCGTCCGCGATGTCGCGGGCGGTAACCGAACCGTAAAGCTGGCCGGCTTCGGACGCCTGACGGATCAGGGCGACCTTGAGGCCTTCCATTTTCACGGAAACTTTTTCGGCTTCTTCGCGGCGTTTCAGGTTCTGGGCTTCCAGTTCCTTTTTCTTGCCATCGAAGAAAGCGATGTTTTCCTTCGTCGCGCGCAGGGCTTTCTGGCGCGGCAGCAGGAAGTTGCGGGCGTAACCCGGGCGAACGGTGACAACATCACCCATCTGGCCGAGGTTTTCCACGCGCTGGAGGAGAATGACTTGCATATCTGTATGTCCTTCCTTGTGCTCTTAGTCCGCGACGTAGGGCATCAGCGCCAGGAAACGGGCGCGCTTGATTTCGCGGGCCAGTTTACGCTGTGCTTTTTGCGATACTGCGGTGATGCGGGACGGGACGATCTTGCCGCGTTCGGACACGTAGCGGCCGAGCAGCTTGATGTCTTTGTAGTCGATTTCCGGCGCGTTCTTGCCTTTGAAGGGGCAGGTTTTGCGGCGGCGGAAGAACGTGCGGCGGGGACCGCCAGCGGATTTGCGTTCAGCAGGTTTGCGTTCAGCGGACATTATTATTCCCCCTCTTTCGAGAATTTGCGTTCAGAGCGGTGTTCGCCACGGCCTTCGCGGTCACCGCGTTCGCCGCGGGGACGGTCTTCGCCTTCTTCAGACTGGCGCAGGATGGCCGAGGGGCCTTCCGGCAGTTTTTCGATGCTGACGGTCAGGAAGCGCAGAACGTCTTCGTTGATTTTCATGTTGCGTTCCATTTCGGCGATCGCCTTGAAGGGCGCGTCGAAGTGGAAAAGGGTGTAGTGACCCTTGCGGTTTTTCTTGATGCGGTACGCGAGCGTGCGCAGACCCCAGCTTTCGATACGCTTTGTCTGACCGCCGTTGTCGTTGACGATTTTGCTAAAGCTGGCAGCCATGTCTTCTACCTGTTTGGCAGAAACATCCTGCCGTGCGATAAACACGGTTTCATAAAGAGGCATGTGACATCCCTTGGTTTAAAGGCAGGTTGCCGCTGTTTTCACGCACCTTGCGCAAACCAGCCGCGCAACCCATGTAGCCAGACGGCAAGCCGGCTGGCGGGTTACAGGCGGCGAATATCGGGGATTCGGCCCGCAAACGCAAGGGTTTTCGATATTTAGGCGCGGATATTCTCTGAAAAACCGTGTCTTTGGCCTGATTTGATACTTGATTATTCTGAAAATAGAGGTATTATAATACCATTATTCACGTTCAGGAGCCCGCATGTCGTTTTCCGACCTGTTCAGCCGCAAAGCCGCCGGCCGCCACACCCCCAGCGAAGGGGGCGAGGAGTGGTATGACGACAACGAACAGCTGCACCGCGAGGGCGACCTGCCCGCCGCCACCGACCCCGAAGGCGGCAAGGCCTATTTCATCCACGGCCAGCTGCATCGCGGCGGCGACAAACCCGCGATCGAAGCCGCCAACGGCGACCGCGCCTGGTACGAAAACGGCGTGCTGAGCCGCGCCTTCGGCCCTGCCGTCACCTATGCCGATAAAACCAAAGAGCCGGAGTACTGGCTGCACGGCAAACCCATGCCCGACGACCTGCGCGCCACCATCGACCCCGCCTTCGCCGAAAAGCTGCGCGCCGCGCGCAACGACAGCATCGATGCCGAAATTAAAAACGGCAGCGCGCGCGACGTGCCGCTGCTCAAGCCCGCCACCATCCAGCGCCGCCCGCACTAAAAAGATACACACATGAACGGTGGGTTAGTCCAGCTTTCCTGACGAAAGCTGCGTTTGCGCGGTTGGTTTTTCTTCGGTGATTTGCAGCTTCCCACGCCACTCCGGAAACAGCGCATAAAGGCCACCCAGAAAGGCCTGCGGGCGTTTGCCCTCTTCCGGTATGCGGTTTCTGTCCAGCAGTTTCTGGAATGTTGTGCCTTTGGCATTCGGGCGATAGCAGGTGCCGGGTTTTTTCGCATCCGGCGTTAGCACGACAAGCGTATTGCTATAGCGGTCATAACAGGCCACGCGGTTTTCGGACAGTTTCGCCGCCACACTGAGCGGGCTAAGCAATACATGGCGCACATGGCGTGCCAGCTGCGCAGCGTTGTCTATTTGCAGCGGCGGGCCCAGCAGCGGGTTATCAAATTCACCATACATGACGCCATGCTTGGCGAAACTTTTCTCCGCTACTTCCTGCACAAGGTCGCTAAAATGCTCCGGCATCCCCCTCATGCGAGGCTCCTGCCCGTGCGCTCCGGTATCTGGCGGGATATGGCGAAAAAGCAATCATCCAGCCGGACGACGTCCTTATGTGTCAGCGTCACGGCGGGATCGAAAGCCAAAATCTGATATTCCTGATCAGCCGAGCCGAGTATTTTAAAAATATTGTAAAAATGGCGCAAAGACAGGGGAAAGGGCGCCTGCGGGCTGGCGCGGGCGGAAAGAGCGTCCGCGAGGGCCGCCTGCGTGATGGACACATCGAGCTCCGGCACGTTCAGAATAGTCTCGTCCAGCTGGTCGTATTGCGCCGCCACGGCCGCGACCACGGCTTGCAGCTGCGCGGGCTCTTCGGGGGAGGAGGGCTGCAAAATGACTAAATTTTTATCTGAATCAAATAGTTGTAACTGCATCGCCTATGCCTTTACTGTCATAATTTCATCAGATTAACATATCCGGCCGTCGCGCACAAAGTTTCCCGCCCCGTTTGCGCGTGCCGCGCGCGTATTGTCTGTCGCCTTGCCCATCGCGGCAAGGTCGTTTATGTAAGGACGCTGGATTCACCACCCTTCATATATATAAGGATGCACGTCATGAAAGCTTTCGTATTCCCCGGCCAAGGCAGCCAGTTCATCGGCATGGGTAAAGACCTTGCCGACGCTTTCCCCGCCGCGCGCGAGGTTTTTCAGGAAGTCGACGACGCGCTGTCGCAAAAACTCAGCACTATCATGTTCGAAGGGCCGGATACCGACCTCAACCTCACCGAAAACACCCAGCCCGCGCTGATGGCCGTCTCTGTCGCCGTCGCACGCGTGCTGCAGCAGGCAAAGCCGGATCTGTTCACCGCCGCCCACTGCGCTTTTGTCGCGGGGCATTCGCTGGGTGAATATTCCGCCCTGACGGCGGCGGGTTCTTTTGGCCTGAGCGATGCGGCGCGTCTTTTGAAGCTGCGCGGCCAGTCGATGCAAAAAGCCGTGCCGGTCGGCGTCGGCGCCATGGCTGCCATTCTGGGGCTTGAACTGCCGGATGTAACCGACATCGTCAAAGCCGCCAGCAATCACGAGATTGTCGCCGCAGCCAATGATAACTCTTTCGGTCAGGTCGTCGTGAGCGGCCACAAGGCGGCCGTTGAAAAGGCCGTCGCGCTCGCCACCGAACGCGGCGCGAAACGCGCCATCCTGCTGCCGGTATCGGCGCCGTTCCATTGCCCGCTGATGCAGCCCGCCGCCGATGCGATGCGCGATGCGCTGGCGCAGATCACCCTGAACGCGCCGAGCGTCCCGCTGATCGCCAACGTGATTGCCTGCGAAGTGACCGACCCCGCGCAAATCAAAAAGCTGCTGGTCGAACAGGTGACCGGTATGGTGCGCTGGCGCGAATCCGTCATGTACATGAAAACCCGCGGCGTGACCGAAACGGTCGAACTGGGCGCAGGCAAGGTACTGACGGGCCTGACCAAACGCATCGAAGGCGATATGACCGGCCGCGCTGTCGGCACGCCGAAGGATATCGAAGAGTTCCTGAAATAACCGCCGCCAACCGACAGGGAACCCCCGCATGGATTTCAACGCGCTCGTCGCCGACATTCAGAAAAACGCACGGCATATCCTGAACAACTTCGCCAATTTCGATGGCCGTGCGGACCTGCGCGAATTCTGGCTGTGGTTTTTGCCGCTGCTGGGGGTTTGCCTTGTGCTGCAAGGGCTCGGGCAGATTTTGTCGATATTTTATGCGCTGTCGGGGCTTTTGAGCCTTGCGCTGGCCATCCCCTCGCTGGCTGTCGGCGCCCGCCGCTTGCATGACACGGGGCGCAGCGGCTGGCTGCAGCTTTTGCTGCTGATCCCCGTCGCCGGACTTCTGGTACTGGTTTATTTCTGGGCGCAGCCCTCCCGCCGGTAAAATCTAAACAACAAGAAACAAAAACAAGAAAAAGGAAATCATCACATGTTCAATCTTTCGGGTAAAAAAGCACTCGTCACCGGCGCATCGGGCGGCATTGGCGGCGCGATTGCCAAGGCGTTGCATGCACAGGGCGCGGACGTCGCCCTGTCGGGCCGCAATGTCGAGGCGCTGAACAAACTCGCCGCCGAAATCGGTCAGGAGCGCGTGCATGTCGTCCCCGGCGACCTCAACACCGCCGAAGCCGCCGATGCGCTGGTCAAGGCCGCCGAAGAGGCGATGGGCCAGATCGACATCCTCGTCAACAACGCAGGCCTGACCAAAGACGGCCTGTTCATGCGCATGAAAGACGAAGACTGGCAGATTGTGCAGGACGTGAACCTGACCGCGCCGTTCCGCCTGATCCGCGCCGCTATCCGCGGCATGATGAAACGCCGCGCAGGCCGCGTCATCAACATCACGTCGGTCGTCGGCGTCACGGGCAACCCCGGACAGGCGAACTACTGCGCGTCCAAGGCCGGCATGATCGGCATGAGCAAATCCATGGCGCAGGAAGTCGCCAACCGCGGCATCACCGTCAACTGCATCGCCCCCGGTTTCATTGCAACCGCCATGACCGATGCGCTGAACGAGGAGCAGAAATCCAAAATCAATGCGACCATCCCCGCGGGCACCATGGGCACGCCGCATGATATCGCGGCGGCCGTGGTCTATCTGGCGTCCGACGAAGCGGGCTATATGACCGGCCAGACCCTGCATGTGAATGGCGGCATGGCGATGATTTAATCCGACATCATCGCCCAAGCAAAAGCCCCGCTAACTGAAGCGGGGCTTTTGCTTGGGCGATGAGAGGAATTCAATGCCCCTTTTAGACATCGCATTGTACTTCCGAAGGCGTTATTCTAGGGTCCGGACCCAATAAATTTCTTGAGATTTGAATCGGATGGTGATTCTCTGTACTGGGGAGT
>CAZKBS010000006.1:0-102425 GCA_964551435.1 uncultured Micavibrio sp. | reverse complement strand
AATCACTATCCGATTCTGTTATCAAGAAATTTATTAGGTCCGGACCCTAAAAAAATCTTCAGCCCCGTTTGATAGCATTTAAGTGTAGTCATTTTTCGGGTTGTTTTTACATGCACCAACACATTACGCCGCATCACACCCACCCGAAAGACCCGCTGCTGCGTTCCCTCGTCGGTAGCGTAGCCGTCGGCATGCCCAGTCTGTTCATGGTTGTCTGGTTGCTCCGGAATTCCCCCATTCTTGAACAACCTGCGTTGATAGCCCTGATCATTCTGGGCATGGCTGCGGCTAATTTTATTGCCGTCGTCCAGCTGGAAAAACGCCGGACGGAGCTTGGACGCCTGACCTTGCACGCGCTGGTACTGACGGTGGGCGTTGTGCTGCTTTATATTGTGGCGGATGCGCTCAACCGCTTTACGATCGATTTCGGATACCGCTGGCTTTACCCGCCGGTGCTTGCGACGATTGGCGTTATATATCTGGCGCTGTTCCGTGAACGGCACTTCTGGATCAAAAGCCTGCTGGCCGTGAACGGCATCACGCTGGCGACGCTGTGGTGCCTGGGCATATCGGAAAAACTGGCTTTGCCGTTTTAAGCGAAAAATCAGATGTGCGGATCAAAGGCGCTGGCCTGCGTGCGCACGAAACGCGCGGCGCGCTCTTCGGCATCCAGCTTTATCATCTCGCCCAGCGATACTGGCACGGCATCGGGCGGGGTGAAGCGCGGGGCGCCGGTTTCGTCGTTGGGAACGCGGATATACCATGCGCCCATCATGTTCATCATATCCAGCGGGTCGCTGCCGCGGCAGGGACTGTTCGAGCCGAAACAGAACGTGACATTGTCACGGATTTGGCCCACCTGCTGCGCGGCGGTGGCGGCCGGCGTTTCGACATTGCGGTCGCGCACGAAGGCGCCGCTGTAGCTGCCCGCGGGCAGTTCTTTCATCGGCATGTCACCGCAGCCGAAAAGATTTTCAAGTTTCATGCGCCGCACGGCGCGCGTCATCAGCCCTGCGTAATCGGCCAGAAAAAAGGCATCGTGCGATCCTGCGGGCGGCGCTGCAAAAATGGCCTGCAACTCGCCGTCGGATCCCATCTGGCGGTTGCTTTCCCAATGCGCGGGGACATTTTTTTCCTGCGCGGGGGAAAAATAAAAACTACGTACCGATAAATGGCGCAGGCCTTCGGCCATGCTGCACATCGCCTCGCTCGCGCCGTAGCGCTCGCACAGCTCTTTTTTCATTTTTTCGAATTCGCGTTTGGCGGCAACAGCCGTCTCCACACGGTCAAGCGACAGGCCATCGGCACGGAAATAGGTATAGGGCAGCGGCTTGGCTGCGCTTTCCGGCGGCTGTGGCTTGGACATATCGGACACGAGAGGCGAATCTCCGGCAAAACGAGGAATTGAGTGACATAATACCCGCGCGAGGCCGTTTGTCAATTTAGCGCACCCCCCGCAAATTGCTGGACATCCGCGCCCCGCACGGGCATTTTCAAAGACATGATTAGCACATATGCCCTGACAAAGCCGGTATCCAGCATGACCGCAGAAGACCGCAAGAACGAGCTTTTTCTCATCGACGGTTCGGGATTCATTTTCCGCGCCTATCACGCGCTGCCCCCGCTGAACAGGCCCGACGGCACGCCCGTCAATGCCGTGCTGGGCTTCACAAATATGCTGGTAAAGCTGATTTCAGAAATGCATGTGCCCAACATTGCCGTGGTCTTCGACGCCAAGCGCAAAAATTTCCGCAACGATATTTACGCCGAGTATAAAGCCAACCGCAGCGAGACGCCGGAAGACCTTATTCCGCAATTTCCCCTCATCCGCGAGGCGACGGAGGCCTTCTCCATCCCCGGCATCGAGATGGAAGGATATGAAGCCGACGACCTGATTGCCACCTACGCGCGTCTGGCACGTGAAAAGGGCTGGCCGGTCACGATTGTATCTTCCGACAAAGATCTCATGCAGCTGGTGCGCGAAGGCGTACGCATGATGGACCCCATGAAAAATAAATTCATGGGCGAAGCCGATGTCATCGAGAAATTCGGCGTCACGCCCGATAAGGTCGTGGACGTGCAGGCGCTGGCGGGCGACAGCGTGGACAACGTGCCGGGCGTGCCGGGTATCGGCATCAAAACCGCTGCGCAGCTGATTACCGAATACGGCGATCTGGATACGCTTTTGGCACGCGCGCATGAAATCAAACAACCCAAACGCCGCGAAGCGCTGGTTGAAAATGCCGACAAGGCGCGCATTTCGCGCCAGCTGGTCGCACTGGATGCGCATGTCGCGCCGCCTATTCCGGTCGAAGACCTGAAAATCACCCACCCCGACCGTGAAAAGCTTTTCGCCTTCCTGCGCGAACAGGGATTCCGCAGCACGCTCACCCGCATGGAAAAGCAATTTGGCAGCAGTGATACCCCTGCGGCTGAAACCACGCCGGCGCCGACGCCCGCTGCCCCTGCACAAACCGCTTCGGATGCCGTGGCCGCCCTGCCCGCCGCCATCACCGCCCATTATGAACTGGTGCAGGACGAAGCGGCGCTGCAACGCTGGATCGACCGCGCCATCGAAACCGGCGTGATTGCCATCGACACCGAAACCACCAGCCTGACCCCCGCCATGGCGGATCTGGTCGGCATTTCGATGTCCACCGCCGAAGGAAACGGATGTTACATCCCCCTCGGCCACCGCGAGGCGACGGGATATTCCGAAAGCTTCGATTTCACAATGACGGAAAAAAAATTCGACACGCCGCCGCTGGTGCAAATCCCGCTGAAACGCGCGATGGAGATGCTGAAGCCGATGCTGGAAGACCCGAGCGTGCTCAAGGTCGGCCATAACATCAAATACGACCTGCAAATGTTTCTGGCCCACGGCGTGCGCGTATCGCCGGTGGATGACACGATGCTGATGTCCTATATCCTTGATGGTTCCCGCCACGGGCACGGCATGGATGAACTGGCCAAGACGTTTTTGAACCATGACACCATTGCCTACAAAGACGTCACGGGCAGCGGTAAAAATCAGGTCACCTTCGACCTCGTCCCCCTCGACAAGGCGCGCGATTATGCGGCGGAGGATGCCGATATTACCCTGCGCCTTTATAATATTTTCAAGCCGCGCATCGTGCCGGAGCATATGACCACCGTTTATGAAACGCTGGAGCGCGCACTGGCCCCCGTGATTGCCGACATGGAATTCGCAGGAATTCGCGTCGATCCCGCTTTCCTGCGCCGGATGTCCAACGACTTCGCCAAGAAAATCGACGCGCTTGAGCGCACCATCCACGAAATGGCGGGGCAGGCTTTCAATATCGCCTCGCCCAAACAGCTGGGCGATGTGCTGTTCGGGGCGATGGGACTGCAGGGCGGACGTAAAACCAAAACCGGCGGCTATTCGACCGGCGCCGACGTGCTGGAGGAGCTTTCCGGACAGCATCCGATTGTCGATGCCATTCTGGAGTGGCGCGGGCTTTCGAAACTCAAATCCACCTACGCCGACGCGCTGCCCGAAGCCATCAACCCGCGCACGGGGCGTGTGCATACGTCGTTCTCGCTCGCAGGGACCAACACGGGGCGTTTGTCGTCGTCCGACCCGAACCTGCAAAACATTCCCATCCGCACCGAAGACGGCCGCAAAATCCGCGAGGCCTTCATCCCCGCAGACGGGCATTTGCTGTTGTCGGTCGACTATTCGCAGATTGAACTACGCCTTGCCGCGGAAATGGCGGATATCAAGGCGCTCAAACAGGCGTTCCACGACGGCATCGACGTACACGCCGCGACGGCCAGCCAGGTTTTCGGCGTGCCGCTTGACCAAATGACGCCGGATATCCGCCGCAATGCCAAGGCCATCAACTTCGGCATTATCTACGGCATCAGCGGCTTTGGCCTTGCCAAGCAGCTGGGCATCGGCAATGCGGAGGCGGCGGAGTATATCAAAAAATACCTCGCCCGCTTCCCCGAGCTAAAAACCTTCATGGATGGCGCCAAGGAATTCGCACGCCAGCATGGCTATGTCGAAACGCTGTATGGCCGTAAATGTTTCGTGCGCGGCATCAACGACAAAAACCCCGCCATGCGCAGCTTTGCAGAACGTCAGGCCATCAACGCCCCGCTGCAAGGCACCGCCGCCGATATCATGAAACGCGCGATGATTGCCCTTGCCCCCGCCCTCGCGCAGGCAGGGCTTGGCGCGAAAATGCTGTTGCAGGTGCATGACGAATTGTTGTTCGAAGTCCCCGAAGCCGAAAAAGAAGCGACCGAAAAACTGGTCAAGCAGGTGATGGAAGCCGCCGGCCCCGGCATCAGCCTGCCGCTGGTGGTCGAAGCCGGCTGGGGCCAGAACTGGGCGGAGGCGCATTAACATGATTGGCGTATTCGACAGCGGATTTGGCGGGTTGACCATTCACAGGGCGTTGATTGACGCGCTGCCCGATCACGACTTCGTTTATTTCGGGGATAACATCAACAGCCCCTATGGCACGCGCGAACCGCTGGATGTGCTGAACCTGACGTGCAACGGCATGCAGCGCTTGATTGACGAGGGCTGCACGGTGATGATTGCCGCCTGCAATACCGCCGCCGCCGTATCCATGCGGTGGATACAGCAGCAGTGGCTGCCCGCGCTTTATCTCAAGGACGGCGTGAAGCGCAACGCGCTCAGTATCGTTGTGCCGACCATCGAAGCCGCGACCGGCCTTGACTGGTACGAAGAAAAACGTCTGCACGACGGCATGCCGCAGGGCGCCGTTGTCGCGGTTTTTGCCACGGCCCGCACGGTTGCGACCAAAACATACCCGTTTGAAATCCGCAAACGCCGCCCCGACATCAACGTGGTGCAGCAGCCCTGCCCCGCCCTTGCGGGCGCGATCGAAGCAGGCGCGCCCAAGGACAAACTACGCGCGCTGGTCGGCGAATATGTATCCGCCCTGATGACGCAGCTGGCGGGCCGTGCGCCCGAAAGCGTTATTCTGGGCTGCACCCATTACCCGCTGGTGGCCGATCTTTTTGCGGAATGCCTGCCGGACGGCATGCCGATTATCCACCAGCCCGAAACCACCGCGGCCGCACTGGTGCCCTATTTGCAGCGCCACCCCGAATACAAGGTGGGCATGAACGGCAAGCGCAAATTCCTCTCGACAGGTTATTCGCCGGATGCGCTGGGATTGATTGAAAAATTCTGGGGTGCGCCGATTGAATTTGACCGCGCATAAAGCGGCACAGCGGTACACCTCAATCGTTCATCCGGAACAGAAAACGAAAAACGTTCAAAAAACTGTTCAAAAGACCGGCAATCGCCAGCTTCAATTCGAAAGATGTCAGGCGCGCATATAAACGGTCAAATTTTTCATGCCATGTATAGGTGTATCCCAGTTCGCGCCGCGCGCGCCGGATGATTTTACGCACATCCCGCCCGCCTTCGCCCGCCGCGCATCTGCCGGTATCAAGCGCCCGCACGACGGCACCGCGTGCAAGCGCGTTGTGACTTTGCATCACACGCAAAATGACAGCCTGACAAAGTTTCATATCGTCGATTTTCTCGCCGAAACAATCGCTGAGCTTTTGCAAATCCCGCGGCGTGATGCTGCGCCCTTTATAGAGGATTTTGAGTTTCATGCGGCCCTGCGCTGTTTCAAATCTATATCAATTATAGCAAACGCCTGCAAAAAAGGAATCGAGACAGCGCCGCATGAGCCTTCAAAAAAAGCTATAAAACATTGAATAAAAACAGATGCAGGCGATTAACCCGATTTTAACGGAACTGGATTATCCTCGGCTCCGTTCTATTTCTACATACACAGCGACATATCGCAACGCCACCATTATCAGGAAAGGCACTGTTATGATTTATATCGATATTCAAAACCGCAAAATTCCCGCCCTTGGCTACGGCACGTGGCAACTCAAAGACGACGTTTGCGTCGAGGGCGTCATGAAGGCGCTTGATATCGGCTATCGCCATATCGACACCGCGCAAATCTACGAAAACGAAGCCGAAGTGGGCAGCGCCATCGAAAAAAGCGGCGTCAAACGCGGCGATATTTTCCTGACCACCAAAGTCTGGATGAGCAACCTTGAACACAAGCTTTTCCGTCCCTCGGTCGAGGAAAGCCTGCGCAAGCTGAAAACCGACTATGTCGATCTGCTGCTCATTCATTGGCCGGTAACGCAGGTGCCGTTCGCCGTGCAAATGAAATCGCTTCGCGAAGTGCACGAAGCCGGCCTCGCCCGCATGATCGGGGTTTCCAATTTCACCGTTGCGCAAATGCGCGAAGTGCGCGAAGAGCTGGGCGTGCCTGTTGTGAGCAATCAGGTCGAATATCACCCGTTCCTGTCGCAAAAACCCGTGCTGGATTACGTGCGTGCGCATGACATGTTCCTGACCGCCTATTCGCCGCTGGCGCGCGGCAGGGTGCGCAACGACCAGACCTTGCAGGATATCGGCGAAAAGCATGGCAAAACGCCGGGGCAGGTCGCCCTGCGCTGGCTGGTGCAGCAAGAACGCGTCGCCGCCATTCCCAAAGCCGCGAGCGAGGAAAACCTGCGTGGCAATTTCGATATTTTCAACTTCACACTGGATGCCGATGAAATGCAGCGCATCAACCTGCTGACGCAGAACGCCAAGCGTCTCATCAATCCCGACTGGGCCCCGCGCTGGGATCAGGCGGCCGCGTAGCAGTTCGTATTTTGGTACTAACCTCGTTGAGACTTGAAGGGGGAGCGCCGCTTGCGGCCTCCCCCTCTTCTTTATCTTTTATCCCGCCAGCAAAACGGCCGCCGCCACGGCCAGCGCCACGGCCAGCCACTGCAGACGGTTGAGTTTTTCCTTGAGAAAAATCCGCGCAAGCAAAATCACCACCACCGGATAGAGCGCCGTCAGCGTCACAATCGTCGCCACGGGGCCGTTTTTAAGCGCGAAGAAATACATCAAAAACGCGCAAACGGTGATACCGCTCATGAAGGCCGCCATCGGCACGGTGCGGCTATGCCACATCAATTTGCCACGCAGGTATATCAGCACGGGGATGGAAACCAGCAGATTACCCAGCGCCTCGTAAAAAATCACGCTGTGCGGCGGCATGGATTGCAGCGCCAGTTTGGGCAGAAACGACCAGAACCCCCAGGCCAGCAAAGCGCCCAGCGCCAGCCACAGCCAGCGCGGCAGGCCGGCCGGCGCGGCGGCGGGCGGTTGTTGAATGGCGATGCTCTCGGGCGGGATATCTTCAGGCAGGCTGCTTGTCACGGGCCACCACCAGCAAAACGATTGACGCAATCCCCAGCACGATGCCCGCGCCTTGACGCAGCGAAATCGGCTCGGACAAAAACACATAGGCCAGCAGCGTCGCCACCAGCGGATACAGCGATGAAATCATCGACACAAAGGTCAGCGGCCCGTCGCGCAGCGCAATCAAAAACATCAGCTGCCCGACCGACCCCGCCGCCCCCACGCCCAGCGCCAGCACGACCCCCTTGGCATCGAAATCCAGCCCGCCGTAAAACAGCTGCACCACGCAGGAACTCAGCAAAAAGAATATCGATCCATAGACCAGCAAATGCAGCGGCGGCAGGCCGCGCAGGGCGATTTTGTTCAAAAACCCCGTCAGGCCCCAAATAAAGAGCGCCAGCAGGGACGGCAGCAGCCAGACCTCAATAACCATAAAACACCCGGACATGAGCTCGGGCGGTACGAAATTGTCCGCCACAGGACTGATTTACAACGAAAAATAAACCCGCGCCAGCCCCTTTGCTTTCCCCCCAAACGGCTGTATAAATTATGACGAAATTTAGTGTCTTCTGGATTTTCCAAAGGATTCCCGTTTATGTCCGATGCCGCCACCAAAACCGCACCGAAGCGTTTTCTGGTCTCGTGGGACCAGTTCCACCGCGATTGCAAAGCGCTCGCGTGGCGTCTGGTTGAAAAGCGCGACGACTGGCGCGGTATCATCGCCATCACGCGCGGCGGCCTTATCCCCGCCGGTATCGTGGCGCGCGAACTGGAAATCAAAACCATCGAAACCATCGGCGTATCGAGCTACGACGATCAGGTGCAGCGCGAAGTGCATATCCTGAAAGACATCAACAAGGACCTCGTCGGCAACGGCGAGGGCTGGCTGGTGATTGACGACCTCGTCGACAGCGGCAACACGGCCAAGCTTTTGCGCCAGATGCTGCCGAACGCGCATATCGCGACGGTTTACGCCAAACCCGCGGGCGAACCGCTGGTGGAAACCTATGTCACGTGG
Organism: uncultured Micavibrio sp.; assembly: GCA_964551435.1. Lineage (GTDB taxonomy): Bacteria > Pseudomonadota > Alphaproteobacteria > Micavibrionales > UBA2020 > UBA2020. The sequence goes on along the minus strand of CAZKBS010000006.1, from coordinate 94,173 downwards.
GTCAGTCAGGATACCTGGATCTACTTCCCGTGGGATGTGGATATCCAGCCGACCGACCCCATCGCCGCGACACGCAAACAAAGCTAGGCCGATATGGATTTTGCGGCCAAAAGCCGCTAGACTACGCAGAAATTAACAAGACCAAGAAAAACAAAAGGCACCAAGCCATGAACATGGAATTCAACAAACTCTTCGCAGCCCTTCTCGTTGCCGGTATCGTCGCGATGCTGGCGGGCTTTGTCTCGACGATGACCTATCATCCGAAAGCGCTGAAAGAAAACGCCTTCCCGATCGAAGTCGCCGAAGCCGCCGCCTCCGGCACGGGCGCCGCTGCCGCACCCGCAGGGCCGGAGCCGATTGAAGACCTGATGGCCGCCGCCGATATCGCGCATGGCGAGAAACTCGCGAAAGTCTGCGCGGCATGCCATACGTTTGATGCGGGCGGCCCCGCCCGCGTCGGCCCCAACCTGCACGGTATTGTCGGCAGCAAACATGCGCATATGGCGGGCTTCGCCTATTCCGACGCCATGAAGGCGAAATCGGGCGAGACTTGGACCCGAGAAGCGCTCAACGAGTTCCTGTGGAACCCGAAAAAAGCCATCGCCGGTACCAAAATGGTTTACGCGGGCATGAAAAAACCTGAAGACCGCGCGGCAATCGTCAAATACCTCGAAAGCCTGAAATAATCATCTCCCCCCGCGCCCCGCGGGCATTCAAGATGCGGAGCGCGCGCGATGCGGGATTTCAAGAAAAGCCTGAGAGAGATATTCAACCGCCCCTCGCCCCGCGAGCGGGCGGCTTTTCTTGACGCCATCAACACAGGCGATGCCGCGCGCGCCGAAGATTTCATGCGGCGGTTTCCCGGCATTGGCAACACGCGCAGCGAGGGCGCCAACGGCGCCTACCCGCTGCATACAGCCGCGGCAATCGGACATTTCGCTATTCTGCGCCTGCTTGTCGCCGCGGGCGCCGATGTCAACGTGCGCGATGCATCAGGCGAGACGCCGCTGCACCGCGCCGCGGCAGGCGGGCATGAGAGCTGTATTATTCATCTCTGCAAACGCGGCGCGGAAATAGATGCGGCGGCAAAAGACGCCTCTACCCCGCTCGCGCATGCCGCGCAAAACGGCAAAGCCGGCGCGGTGCGCCTGCTGCTCGATTACGGCGCCGATGCGGATATGCAGGCCGACCGGCACCTGACCGTCTATACCCCGCTGCAGCGCGCCGCGCGCAACGACGATGCGGCCACCGTCAAAACCCTTCTGGAGCATGCCGAGGTTTTCAAGCGCGGCACTTATAACCGTTTTTACTTCGCCCGCGCGCTCAGTGCCGCACGCCCCGCCGCGCGCAGCGCGATGAAGGAATGGGCGGATAAAAACCGCCGCCCCGATTAAGGCCGCGTATCCGCCATATCAGCCGCAAAACTGGCGTTTATGTTCCTGCTTCAGGCGCAGCAGCAGCAAACGCGTATGTTCCCCTTCGCGGATTTGCAGCTTCCCCTCGATATCCCCTGCGGGGCTGCGGTGCAGCCAGATATCCCCCTGCGCCTCGCGGCAGGCCACGGCATCGGCGGCGCTGCAAACATAAATCCGGCCGCTGCCCAGCTGCATTTTTCCATCCAGCGTATATTGATGCGGGGTATCGCCGATATCTGCCGGGCTAATATAAATCTGGGCACGCACGCCCATCCCCTCCAGCGTGAGAGCTGCCGCGGCGCCATCCCATGGCGCGCAGGTATTCGTCAAAACGCCCGTCACCGCGCTCGATGTGCGCAGCGCCAATCCCGCATTATATCCCGCGGCAGAGAGTTCTTTTTCAACCGCGGTAATATTTTCATCCATACGGCGCGCGTATTCATCTTCGAGCAGAACCGAGCCCTCTGGATACGACGTCCCCATATAAAGCCAGCGCTGCCCCGCTTCGAAGCGGTGATGACACGATGTCTGCCCCATTTCGAATTCGACCGTCTCCTGCCCTGCCGGTACGCCCTTCAGCGCCTGCTGCACGCGCAGGATAACCAGACCGTTTTCAATGGTTTCGATGTTGCCAATCGCCACAACAGGCGCGGCGGCAATATTCTCCGCCCGTGTTTTAGGCAAAAACTTGCAAGCCTGCGCCGTGCCGGCGGTCAGAAAAACAGCCGCAGCCAGCGCCGCGGCAGCGAAGGAACGGGAAAAACAGGTCATGTGAAAGCTCCTTGTTGGATGGCGCTGTGCGCATTCTATACGGACGCCGACGGGATTGTCGCGCTCATCCGCGAACGGCATCCCGCCAACCCTTACGAACAGGCGCTTGCGGATATGACGCCGCCACATCGACTTTACTTGGCGCTCTGCCGCATATTTTTTACGCCCTGCACGGTCACCCCATGGGGCGGCCACAGCAGGGGCTTGAAAAACAAGGTAAAATTGGACTTTTCGGAATCGGTCAAACCTGCTAGAGTGCTCCGCACATCAACCAGATACCGATCATATTGCGGAGAGGTGGCAGAGCGGTTGAATGCGCCAGTCTCGAAAGCCAATCCTCTCGTTTTTTACATCAATAAAACCATTAAAAATCAAGCATTTAAGTTTTTGACTTTTCTATAATACGCTTGCACACATGTTACACCCTTTTCTTGAAGGGGGCATGTGATGAGCGTTGAAACCCACAGCTTCTTGGACGGCAAAGTCCACCTCTACAAACGCGAGAGAAGCAGATTCTGGCAATGCTCGACCTACATGAACGGGAGGAACCACCGCACCTCTACCAAAGAGGAAAGCCTGTCCATGGCAAAAGAATTTGCCCGCGAATGGTATATGGCGGCTTACATAGATGCCAGCCGCCGGAAACAACAAAGCCGGATTTCAAAACTTTTGGGCAAGTTCGACCTTGCGCCGGATGCCGTCCCTACCCCTCGGGCGGCACGGGCAGCGAAGCCTTCCGGCCCCACCTTCCGTGAAGCGGCGGAAAAGTTTATCGCTGAATACAACATCGTTACTCAAGGACAACGGAACGAACAAGTGGCCAAAGGCCATGAACTGCGCATAAATGTGCATCTTATTCCCTTCTTTGGTGACAAGTCCGTGGAGGAAATTAACGCGGGGCTTGTTCAGGAATATCGAATGAAGCGCACGACCGAAGGATATAAAGGACGCAAACCTTCGCGCAGCACACTTAAACATGAAACCGTCACCCTGCGCCTTATTCTTAAAACGGCGCACCGCTATGGCTGGATTCAACAAGTACCGGATATTTCAGCGCCTTATAAAACCTCGGGAAAGATCATGCACCGCGCATGGTTTTCACCCGAAGAATATAAAATGTTCTACGAAGCCTCACACAAGCGCGCACAAAATCCAACCTTGTAAAGACACCGCTCTCTTTGGGAAGATTTACACGACTACATTCTCTTCATGGCGAATACGGGTCTGCGGCCTGACGAGGCCGCGCGCCTTGAATACAGGGATGTCTCTATTGTGACAGATGAAGATACAGACGAGCGCATTCTTGAAATCGAGGTGCGCGGCAAACGCGGTGTCGGCCATTACAAAAGCACCATAGGTGCGGTTCTTCCCCTTCAACGAATGAAAGAACGCCACTCTAATGCAAGACCGACAGATAAAATCTTCGGCAAAACACGCAGCGTCCTTATCAATCAAGTCTTGGCCGACTGTAACCTGAAACATGACCGCGACGGTAACGTACGCACGGCCTATAGCCTGCGCCATACCTATATCTGCCTTCGCCTGATGGAAGGCGCCGTCATCTACCAAATCGCCAAAAACTGCCGAACTTCGGTAGAAATGATCGAGCAGTTTTATGCCGCCCATATCAAAAACACGCTGGATGCGGCAGCAATTAACGTCCGAAAACCAAGGAAAAATAAGGGGGAAAGCAGGCTTGAAAATTAACTTGAAAATCCAGGCCCTCCTGACTATAAATGGACAGCTTTAGAGCTTAGAGGACAGGTGGCCGAGTGGTTTAAGGCGTTGCTCTCGAAAAGCAAAGTAGGGGTAACTCTACCGTGAGTTCGAATCTCACCCTGTCCGCCACCCTCTCCAATTTATTCCGCATCACCGTATCCCGAGCTAGCCAAGGTCCCTTGGCGCGGGACGCGGAACCCGTGGAACACCAAGAGCCGCACGGCGCGGCTGCTCCACGGGCGTAATGACAGGTGAACGCCTTTCATGGTGGTCGTAAATACCCTAAACAGGGTATGACCAGCGCAGAGATTTATTTTTCCTGCAATTTAGACAAAGAAACACGCGCCGCTTTTATCTGTCGCGGGAGGTTTAAGATTTTTGCATTAGGCTCAGGACTCATTTCTTTAAGATAAAAAATGAATGCCGCCGCAATGCAGATGGCGGAGAAGAAGGTGTGTGCGCACCTGTCGTAGCGCATGGCTATCCTTCGCCAGTCCTTGATGTGGCTGAACATGTTCTCGATCTTGTGGCGCTGTTTGTAGAGTTTTTTGCAGTAGCGCAGCCTGTTCTTTCGATGCCTGCGCGGCGTGATGCAGGGCGTGATGCCCTTTTTCGCAAGGGTGGCGCGGAGCCAGTCGGCGTCGTAGCCGCGGTCGGCAATCAGTTCTTTTGCTTTCGGCAAGCGGTGCAGCAGGCGTTTTGCGCCCGTGTACTCACTGATTTGCCCCGCAGTCAACAATAATGCAACGGGCTTGCCATCGCCATCGCAGACCGCGTGCAGCTTTGAGTTCAGGCCGCCTTTCGTGCGACCGATACAGCGGGGTACAGCCCTTTTTTAGCAGGCTGGCCGCGGTTCTGTGCGCCTTCAGCTGCGTCGTGTTGATCATCAGGCGGTCGGGTGTGCCGCGCTCGGCGGAATATCCTGTTTAACACGCCAGCACGGCTCCACCGTACGAAGCGGTTGACAGCGTCTTGGGCGGGCCGTACACCCGCGGCGCGTCCTTCCATTGCAGCCCATTGCGGATCACGTAGATGATCCCGCTGATGACGCGCAGGTCGTCCACCCGCTCCACGCCGTGTGAGCGCGGAAAGTGTGGCTTTATACGGTTGAATTGCTGTTTCGACAGATAAAATACTTCACTCATGACTACACCTCCTCCCTTAGTCAATCATATCTCCTTGCCTCTGTGAATCCATAAATTAATGGGTCCTGAGCCTAGGGCGCGGAATGATTGTTGTTCAAATGACGTTGAACAGCTGCGCATCAATAGGCCATCACGCGTACCATGTAGCGGCGCTTGGGATCGAGTTTTTCAAGCGTCAGCGCGGAAAGGGTATTGACGGTTTCTCCCGCACCAACTTCCTGCGCCGCGACGGGCGCGCCGTCTTTGTCGGCAAGAATTTCGATGAGATAAGCTTTGGCGCCGGCAACGGGCTTCCACGCGATGCTGGTGTCGGCATCAAGTGGCATAAAGTCGCGCGGCGAGATGATCTCGGCGAGCGTGCCGGAGGGGATTTGCTTTACCATTTGCGCTTCGCTGCCGGCAACAACGCAGGTGACGACAGGCTCGGCAAAAGACGGGGCGGGACTGTCGATCCTGAAGCGCACATCAAAGCGCCCGCCGCTGCCCGCGGGAATGGGCGGACTGATGAGTTCGAGGTTGCGGCCAGCTGTGACGGGGATTTGTACGGTGCGCAGCGTGATAAAACGGCCGTCGGCGACGTTCTGCCTGCGCTGCCAGCTGCCGCGCAGCATGCCCGATCCTTCGGCTTCAACAAAGGCGCGCACGGTCACATCTTCGCCGGCCGTGGCGTTGCACAGTGTCTGGTTACCAGGAAATCCGAGGCGCAGCCGCGAGATCGACAACGGCCCACCAAGGCCGCTGGCAATTGGCAGTCGCACGGTGCGCAGGGTTGTCGTCACAAATCCGTCGTCTGTGAAGGTCCGGCTGAAAGAAAGCTCTTCGCCGTTGCGCGCCGCCTGCCGGATCAAATCCATCGGCACGGTGATGGTTTCGGTGAAGGTAAAGTTGAAAAAGGCGGCGGGCGCGGCAGCATTTTTGGTCTGCGGGGTCAGAGCCGGTATGTTGCGTACCGGCGCGCCGTTGATCAGGAATTCTCCGTCGTCGGTTTCGACCGTTTTTGTCACGCCGCCATCGGTGCGCAGCGACCAAACGATGGTGATGCGTGCCGGCTGTTCCGGCCGCACCGTCCGCGTTGTGGGGGTGACGGTCATCTGTGTGATCGCGGCGACAGCGGGCGCGGGACTCATTGCGGCAGGCAGCATCAACGCGGCCATCGCAAAAAAGGCGGCGCAGAGAAGTCCGTTGAGCAGTGCTGCGGGTTTACGGGCAGTAACGGGCATATTTATTTCCTCGGTTAGCGCAAGGCGAAAGGGGCAGAGAGTTTGAGGCGCAGGAACAACCGCAGATCTTCCGGTTCCTGATCAGCGGCGGCACGGGTATTGCTGTAAATGCCAGAGAAGGCGAGCGCGTATCCGGGCGCATTTACCTCTGCTTGTTTGAAAAGCCAGTTGAATTCGCTTTCAAGGTTATAGTTGCGGCCCCCGGCGGTATTGCCGTTGTTGATCTGCATGGAATAGTTTGTGTTGTTCCATAGCTTATCAGGGATGATGACGGCCTGCGCCCCCAGGCTTACATGGGCGTTGCGGCTGGTGCCGGTGGCATCCTGCGTTAGCAGTTCGAATTGAAATCCGGGGCGCAGCGTCAGATTTTCAGACAGGCGGTATTCAAGACCTAGATCGGTATAATGTGAATCATATCCGATGTTTTCGGCTGTGCCGTCCGCCATGTTTGTATAGGTGTGGTTCATTGACCATGTTATGCGCTCGAAGCTCAGCACCACGCCGCCGTTGACGGAGCGGGTCTGGCTATCAAGCCCTGTGCCGACAAATCCCGAGGGCTCTTTGCGGCGGTTATCGTCGGAAAAAGCGCTGCCGAAGGAGAAAACCGGCGAACCCCATGTTTCGTTTTCCGGCGACCAACTGCCCTGCAGGAAAATTTGCAGCGAGCGGTCATGCGGTAAACCTGCGTGGTCGTTGACGTTGTCGGTGATCCATGCCGCTTCGCCCTCGAGGGAGAAATTGCCGTAGAGATAGCGGCTTTTAATACGCCAGATCTCGCGGTCGCTTTCCAGTGACGGATTGAGAAGAGAGGAGAAATATGTGCCGGCGCGGTAATAGCCGGGTTCGATTTCCCATTGCCGCAAGCGGCCCTGCGCATCGGTGGAGCTTTTGAGCGGGGTCAGGGTCAGATCGATGCCATAGGCGGCGTTGTCCTCTTTGCGCACAAGCGGGTCGGCCTGATCGGCATCGACATGGCTTCGTGCGTATTGCATGCGCAGGGCGGCAACGTCCTTGACGAGCGTGCTGCGCAGGCCCAGTTGGTATCCGCTCGCATCCTGCACCGTGCCGCCGACGGCGCTGCCTGTACCGCTGCCGTTCGGATCGCCCTTGCCGTCATAACCGGTCGCCTCTAGCGTCAGACGATCGCCGAGCGCCGCGAAAGGCGAGAGAGTTGTGTGCAGGCCCGTTACGCGCTGACGATCGAATTCAAGCCCGAGCGCATTGCGGTTGCCCGTCGCGGCGGCAGGGTTCATGACAAAGCCTGCCAGCTGCGCGCGCCCTTGCCACAGGTCTGCAACACCGGAAACGCCGCGGCGGTAAAACTGATCCATTAACAGGTTGCTGACGCCGATGTCATGGTTGCCAAGGCTGATCATGCCGGATATGTCCCTGCCGGATGTTTCGGCACGCAACAGATATTCGCCCACCTCGACTCCATCGCCCGAAGGGTTCAGTGTGCGTTCGCTGTTGGCAAAGGCATTGCCGCGCAGGCTGTATCGCCAAGCGCCTTTTTGTGTGGCAACGTCGAGGCTGCCTTGCGCCTGCAGGTTTTGTACGTCCGGCTCCGGTGTGTTGTCGTTTGTATTGTCCCAGACGCGGGCGGTGTAAACGGCATCAATATTTCCCTCGACCGAGGTTTCTCGGGACAACGGAGGTGCGACGCCGGTGACCTGAAACTGCCAACGGTCAATCTCGACGAGCTTGCCGTTACGGCCAAGCCGCACCAGCCGGAGCACATGCCCGCCCGCGGCATAGGGGCTGGCGGGATAAAAGACGGCGCGCGTACCTTCCAGTGTGACGCGCTGCGTGATGTCGATCCCGTCTAGCTCGACAAACAAGGAAGACACTTCGGCATCGCTGAGGTTCGCGGGCAGTTCAATGACCAGCGCATCGTCTTGCCTGAAAATCCGCTCCGGATCGCCCGGGCGGACAAAAATAAAATCAGCCGCGACGACAGGCGCGGCACAGCAAAGCCCGAACGCAAGGACGAGAGCCGCCAAAAGGCATCGGAAACAAAAAAGAGAGGTCATGATTTAAGACACCGGAGGGAAATAAATGCGCAGTAAACTTTCTTGATGAGCCTATATAAGATTCATAGCAGGACCCCGCAAAAAGAAAAGAGAGGCTTACGGACGTACTGAACAAAAGGAACAATATTCTGAAAATACCCACCAAGGCGAGAATTACTTTACGCGCCGACGCCGGAGATTGTTGCTGGCGTCATGTAATTTGGAAGATTCTTTTGCCACCTTTCTGACGCCTCTTTACTTCGGTGCGGCAGCAGGCGTAGAATACGGCCTCAGCCTCTACGGCACACGTTTTTTGTGAATGTATTTCAATCGGCAGGTGTCCCTATGAATCTCACACGCACTTTCTTTTTCTGGGCTGTTTTTACATGCGCACTTGCGATATCGACGTTTGCCGCACCGCGTGCCGCGCTGGCGGGCTGGCCATCGCCTGAAAAGGTCATTGATATTGTGGGCCCCATCGCGGGCATCAATTCGGATCAGATCGAATTCGCCAAATTCGCGATAAAAAAACCGGCCTGTGCGTCAACGGTGGTCAGCTATACGGTGGCGCAGGATTATTCTCTGGTCGCATTTATCGCGGCGCTGAAAGTATCCAAATTCCAAAGCCTGCCGCAGCTGCCGAAAATGTCGGGCGGGCAGTGCAAATCCTACAACCCTGTCCAGCAGGCCTATATCTTTGTTGATTCCCTTGGTGACCGTTTTCTCGGCGCAAGCCATGCCACGGCGCTGCGCGGGCTTCTGAGCGAGCAGATTGAAGAGGGAAAATCCACATTAGATGCGAAAATCGCTTCGATCCCCTATGTCGGTACGGTGCTGACGAACTGGGATTGCGGATGCGATGCGGCTTTCATGACCAATTTCAAAGACGAAAAAATTGTCGACCAGAAGCTGGGCGATATTATTTTCATTGCGAATGCCGTGAAATCCGCCGACTTCGTGTCGGCGCTGGAGCGGATGGTGACTTCGCTCGGCCCCAAGGCAGCCTGTGATCTGGGCGCGCAGTGGACGGGTGTATCGTCTGTACCGCTTGTCAGCGACATCGCCGCTTCCGCCTGCAGCGGTGTTGCAGGCAAAGCTGTTGAGTGGGTGATCAGCGGCGCGGGTGCGACAGCCGAGGCGCTGGGCATTGTGGGCGGGCCGCATATCCCGCCGGAAGAGTACTATAAAAACATGTTCATGCCCGAAATCGGCAAGCACGGCTATGGCGAGCTGGCCGGCATCCTCTACAAAAAATGCTACAGCTATTTCGAAGCCAGCAACATGGCCGCTTCGACAGCTAAAAAAGTCTGCGCCGGCATGCACGCGCGTTATCTGGGTGAATCCGAAGGTAAAGTACAAAACGAGGCCTTTTACAAAGAATGGCCGTCCTATAACAACAATGTCTTCGGGCCCGTAGCCGAAAAAGCCGTGCTGATGACCGATGGCGAGTTCGAAGGGGTCGTTTCTAGCGCGCTCGCGGCTTGTGAAAATTATTTTGGCCAGAAATATCCGAAAATCCTTTTGTACCGTAATACGTATAAACCTGCAGGCGATCCGGATGAAAAAACACTTTGTCCGTCGAGCGGTCTTTACAAGAAACGCCGTGATGCGCAATCCGCGTTGCTTGGTCAGGTTGCTAAAAAACTTGAACCGCTTTGCAAATGGGGCAGCGTGAAAAATAGCCTGGTATGCGAAGATGCGGCGATGCCTTCCTGCTTCTCGGAACTGGGCGATGTTTGCGTCAAGGCGTCCGATGGCGGCATGCAGCGCCCCTGCTGCTTGCTGGGCAGCGGCATGGATGCGGCAACCAAATGGAACAGCGATTTTGCAAAATCCATGGCGTCAGGCGTGGGCGGACCTTTCTGCAGCACCGAAAAATCGGACCCGCTGGCCGTGACCTGCGTGACCGATGCGATCTACCAGCGTTGCCTGAAAGGCTACAAAGGCACGCTGCCACCCGATTGCGCGGCGACCGAAAAACATCCGGCAGGCGCATCGAAAACGCTTTGCTGCCGTTTGAACACTGCGGGGCTCGACAAAATTCCGGGCGCGAAGGAGGTGCAGGCTTTTGTCAAAACGCAAAACCTGCAAAGCAAGGGCAGCTGCGGTATCGGCGGCATGCAAAAAGGCCTCAGTTTTGACCCGCGCATCGCGCATTGCGTAAAGGGCGCGGCGCTTGAAGCCTGCGAAAAAGCGTTTCCTTCAGCTTGCGCGCCCTCGGGTGCAGGTGGTTTTGTTTCGGCGCCTTGCTGCGATCTATCGGTATTTGGCGGCTCTGTGGAAACATCCAGCGCGCGGCCTTACAGCACGAAAGACCGCAGCGCCGAAGATCTGGCGCTGGCCGCATCGGCGGTTGTGAAATCAAAAGGGGCTTGCGTCTATGCCAAAGGCCCGGCGCGGGGCGAGGAAGATAAGTTCCGTCTTGTCTGCGCGAACGAAGCGGCGCTCAAGCAGTGTGTTGCCGACATCGGCCGTCCGGCGCAAACGCCTTGCAACAAAAAACTCAGCAGTAACGGCTGGGTGACATCTCCTTGCTGCGAGCGGAGCATGGACTCTCTGACGGGGCAGGTCGATAAAAACGCCGGTCAGGACATCAAGGCCCCCTCTGGCAAGGATATGGGTGTTGGCGGACTGGGCACGACGGGGACGACCGGTACGCGCAATATGGGCACACGCAATCTGGGTGCGCCAACTGGCGGTGCGGCAACAAGCACAGGTGCGCGCACGATGCCGCCGTCGCCTGCTCCGCGCAGCGGACTTGGCGGGGGCGCGGCGGGTACAGGCGGAAGAACATTGTCGCCCTCGCCCGCCCCGTCACCGTTGTCCGCGCCGGTCAAGCCCCGCGCAGGCGCGACGGAAGAAGAGACAGGCGTGGCGAAACGCGCACTGGATCCCTACAAGCCCTGATGCGGCGAAACCACCGTGCGTGCCGCAAGCGCCCGATGATCTGCTCCATCGAGTACGTCTTCTTCGCCATCTTGTGCCCTCCGGTAAAAAACCCATTATGAATAGCAGAATCACACTTCTGACTGGACTCTTTTATAGGGGGCAGGTCACCCGTCACTGACGCGGTTTATATTGCGGCAATGTCCAGCCCCGCGCAATCGCGCCCGCGCGAATGCCAAATACAGTGACTGCCCCAATCACGGTCGATACAGGCACAGGCATGCCTGCGCCATCAAGAATAACAAAAACTATCGTGCCGATGATAACGGCGGTCATATAAATCTCTCGCCGCATGATGACGGAAGGCTCCCCCGCCACCACATCGCGCAGGATACCGCCCGCCGTGCCTGTCAGCATGCCCATGACCACCGCCACAATCGGCGCACCGCTAACGCCGAGCCCCTTATACGCGCCGAAAACACCATAGGCCGCAAGCGCCAGCGCATCCAGCCAGAGCAAAAGACGATAGCGCGATTCCAATCTATGCGCCGTGAAATACACAACCACCGCCGCCAGCGCGCAGATGAGGATATAATACGGCTGCTGCACCCAGAACACCGGTACATCCAGTATCAAATCGCGCAGCGTGCCGCCGCCGATGCCCGTGATCGTGCCCAGAAACATAAAGCCCACAATATCCAGCTGCTTGCGCGAGGCGGAAAGCGCCCCCGTCGCGGAAAAAAGCGCGATACCGGAAAAATCAAGAAGCATCGGGATGGTCATGGGATTTTAAATCTCTGCGGTATGGCGGATAGCACGGCGTCAACTATCGCGATCATACACGGCGGCAGAGCAACAATAAAGCCGCCTGCGTAGCAACGCCCCCACCCGAGCCGATACGGGGCTGGGAAAATAACGCTTTATTTTCAAGAAAATAAGGGCGCCCCGCCCATAAAAAAGACATCGTACCCATCGCCGCCGGAACATGTTAAAACTGCGCACAACAAAAGGAAAAGAAATGAGCAAAGCCTTCGTCACCGAAAACGACAGCGCCGCCGAAGACGACGAGCGCGACGACCAGCCCGACGTGCTGCCTGCCAGCGTCAAAAATTATATGACGCCGACCGGTCACGCCGCGATGCAGGAAGAACTGCGCCAGCTGGTCACCGACGAGCGTCCGAAAATTGTTGAAATTGTGTCATGGGCGGCGGGCAATGGCGACCGCAGTGAAAACGGCGATTACCTCTATGGCAAAAAACGTTTGCGCGAAATCGATCGCCGCATCCGCTATCTGATGAAACGGCTGGAAAATGCCGAAGTGGTCGACCCGAAAAAACAGCAGGCGCTGACCCGCGTGTTTTTTGGTGCCACCGTCAGCTACGCGCGCATCAGCGACGATAGCGAGCATACCGTGACCATCGTCGGCGTTGACGAAGCGGAAGCCGGAGGCGGAAAAATCAGCTGGCTGTCACCGCTGGCCAAATCATTGATGAAAGCGCAGGTCGGCGACACCGTCACCTGCCGCACCCCGGCAGGGGCCGAACAGCTGGAAATCATCAATATCCGCTACGTCATACCCGAATAAGCGCCACGTCAGGTGGCGAGCAGGTTGCCCGACAGCACCAACGCGTCCGCATCGCCCAGACCTGTCACGCCCTGCAATGTCACAATCTGCACAAGGCCGGCGCCGGTACCTGTGCCGTCACGGTCAACAGAAACAATCGAATTTCCATTGCTCTCAACGATACGCACGAAATCCGACAGGTTATCCGCCAGTGGATCATACATTTCGAGAAGGTCGCGCAAGTCGAGCACGTCGCCCCCGGCAGTATCGAAATCTGTGACCGTGTCGCGAGCTTTATAGGCGGTAGCCGCTTCGAACACAAAAGTATCCGCGCCGATGCCGCCCGTCAGCGTGTCGCTGCCGTCCTGACCGTAGAGAATATCATCGCCATCGCCACCAATGAGGCGGTCATTGCCCGCCCCGCCATACAGCGTATCGTTACCTGCACCGCCATCAAGGGTATTCGCGCCCTTGTTGCCGGTTATGACGTTATCGAGCGCGTTACCCGATGCGCTCAAAGCCGACGTTCCACCGATGACAAGGTTTTCAAGATTGGCGCCGAGCGTATAGTTATTGACGAGCGTTTCGACAGTATCAATGCCCTCGCCCGCCAGCTCTATAATCACGTCCCCCAGCGTATCGATGACATAGGTATCATCACCATCGCCGCCGATGAGAGAGTCATTACCGGCGCCACCGATGAGGCGGTCGTTGCCCGCGCCGCCGAACAGCGTATCGTTACCCGCGCCGCCGTCGAGGGTATTGTCCCCGTCGTTGCCGACCAGCGTATTCACGGCGGAATTGCCCGTACCGTTGATATCGTCGGTCCCCGTCAATACCAGATTTTCAAGGCCGCTTTGCAGCATCCACGAAACGGATGCGCGCACGGTATCGATACCGCTCTTGTCCTTGATAACATCGCCGGCATTATCGACGATATAGGTATCGTCACCCGCGCCGCCGTCCAGCAGATCCGCGCCAAGGCCGCCATCAAGCGTATTATTGCCGATATTGCCGATAATGGTGTTATTGAGGTCGTTGCCGTCGCCGTTGATGTGCGCCGCACCCGTCAGCGTCAGTTTTTCGATATGCTGGCCGAGCGCGAAGGAAACCGTGGAATAGACAAGATCGATACCTTCATCCGCGTATTCGATCACTTCATCGCCCGCATCGTCTACATAATAAACGTCGTTGCCGCCGCCGCCGATCATCGTATCCGCACCAAGGCCACCGTTCAACGTATTGATGCCGCTATTGCCGATCAAAATATTATCAGCGCTATTACCGGTGGCATTGAGTTTGCCCTTCACGCCCTCGCGCAGGGTCAGGTTTTCAAGCCCGTCCGCTAGTACCATGGTAAAGGCGCTGATGATGGTATCGATTCCCTCGCCGGGGTTTTCGATGATCACATCTTTCTTGTTGTCTATGACATAGGTATCGTCACCCGTGCCGCCGATCAATGTGTCCGCGCCGATGCCGCCATCCAGATAATCATTGCCGTCGCCGCCGCTGAGGATATTAACAGCTGCATTTCCGATAAGCGTATTATCAAGCGCGTTGCCTGTGCCGTTGATGGCCAGCTTTCCAGTCAGATCCAGATTTTCTACCTGGAAGCCGAGCGTATAACTGACCGAAGCGCGTACGGTATCGATCCCCTCGTCCGCCAGCTCCACAATCTCGTCGCCTACGTTATCGACGACATAGATATCATCGCCGGCCCCGCCCACCAACGTATCAGCCCCAAGCCCGCCATCGAGGAAATCGTTCCCGTCATAGCCGAACAGCGTATTGACGCCGGCGTTCCCGAAAAGCGTGTTATCAAGGACGTTACCCGTGCCGCTGATATTGTCGCTGCCCGTCAGATAAAGGTGTTCGAGGTTGACAAACAGTTCATATGATACGTTGCTATAAACCGTATCAATCCCCTCGTTTGCGAATTCGATGACGCTGTCACCCGCGTTATCAACATAGTAGGTATCGTCACCAAGTCCCCCGCGCATGCGGTCGATGCCCGCGCCGCCATTCAGCACATTATTACCTTCGTTGCCGACCAGCGTATTATTCGCGGCGTTTCCGGTGGCGTTGATATTGGCCTCGCCGAGCAGGAACAGGTTCTCAAGGTTTGAGCCGAGAACATAGTTGATCGAGGCATAAACACTGTCGATGCCCTCTCCGGCCAGCTCCGTCACGATATCTTTGACGTTATCGACGTAATACGTATCGTCACCGGTGCCGCCCGTCATCTTGTCGGCGCCCACGCCGCCATCCAGAAGGTCGTTACCCGCGCCGCCAAAAAGCTGGTTCGCTCCGGTGTTGCCGATCAGGATGTTATCACCACTGTTGCCCGTCGCCGTCAGAGCCGCCTTACCTGTCAACGTCAGGTTCTCGACAAAATCACCCAGCGTATAGGAGACAGTGCTGATAACTAAATCGGCGCCTTCACCAAATTCCTCGACTATCGCATCCTTGACGTTATCGACATAGTACGTATCGTCGCCGGCACCGCCGAACATCGTATCGACGCCCTTGCCGCCATCAATCGTATCATGACCGCCCAGCCCCCATAGCACGTTATTGCCATCGTTGCCCGTGATGCTGTTATCCGCAGCATTCCCCTCCCCGGTCAGGACGGCTTTTCCGGTCAGCGTCAGATGTTCTATACCACCCGACAAAACATAGGAAATCGAAGAGAACACATGGTCATTATCGCCTTCGATATCGACAACGACATCACCGATATTATCGACGTAATAGGTATCGCTGCCGTTGCCGCCTTCCATGTAGTCGGTGCCTTCGGCGCCATCGATGATGTTATCGCCATCGCTGCCGATAATGGTATTGTTCAGCTTGTTACCTTTGCCGTTGATATTGCCATCGGTCAAGATAAGGTTTTCAAGCGTCGCGCTCAGAATATAACTGACTTCGCTGATGACGGTATCGATACCTGCGGAATCTTTGATAGCATCGCCGACATCGTCAACGTAATAGGTATCATCGCCCGCGCCGCCATCCATGAAATCCGCACCGCTGCCGCCGTTGAGGGTATCGTTACCGCTCCCGCCAATAAGCGTATTCTTGGCATCGTTACCTATCATCACGTTATCAAGATCGTTGCCGGTCGCGCTGATATTTTGGTCGCCCAGCAGCTCGATGTATTCGATATGATTGCCGATTTTATAGGTGACCGCGCTGAAAACCCTATCATAGCCCTCATTCAGGCGTTCAAGCACGATGTCTTTCGCGTTGCTGACAAAATACGTGTCATTCCCGAGCCCGCCTTCGAGCGTACTGCCGCCGCCATTGCCGGTAATAGTGTTATCCAGATCGTTACCAACGCCGGTGAGGCGCGTCGTGCCCGTCAGTGTCAAGCTTTCAACGTTTGCGGACAGCGTATAGCTGACGCTTGAATACACATGGTCATCACCTTCGTCAAAGGCTTCGACGACTACGTCATTGCTGTTCTGAACAATGTAAACATCGTCACCAAGCCCGCCAACCAGCGTATTGCGCCCCGCATTTCCGGTGAGCGTATTATCGAGGTCGTTGCCCGTGCCGTTGATATTACCTACGTCCGCGAGCACCAGGTTTTCGAAATTCGCGCCCAGGGCCCAGGAAATAGAGGAAATGACCGTATCGATCCCCTCGTCCGCATTTTCAAAAATATTATCACCGATATTATCGATGATATATGTGTCATCCCCTTCAAGCCCCAGCATGATATCGGCGCCGGTACCGCCATCGAGGGTATTGTTGCCGCTATTGCCCTCGATATAGTTATCAAGCGCGTTACCTGTGGCGTTGATATTCCCGCTCTCTTCATCCAGCGACAAAGCTTCGATATTCGCGCCCAGCGTCCAGCTGACCGTCGCGATGACGCCGTCATACCCCTCGCCAGCGCGCTCTATAATCACATCGCCAGCGCCAACTTTATAAATGTCGTCGCCCTGTCCGCCGGTAAGCGTATTCACCGCCTCGTTTCCTTCGAGGTAGTTATTGAGGTTATTTCCCGTACCGTTGATCTTTCCGGCCCCCTGAACCAGCACAAGGCGTTCGAGGTGATCACCGAGCGTGTAATTGATCGTTGTTGCGACGGTATCAATTCCCTCGCCCGCATTTTCGATGACAGTGTGTTTGGTGCTGGTCACGATATAGTAGTCGTTGCCAAGCCCGCCGCGCAGGGTATTCGTGCCGGAACTCCCCGCAAGGATGTTATCCCCATCGTTGCCAAAACCGTTCGTGCTGCCTGTGCCGGTCAGACGCAATACTTCTACGTTTTCCGGCAAGGTATAGGTAACGGAGCTTTCGATGATATCCAGCTGAACGCTGCTGGAAACGGTAATCGTAATACCATTGGCAACATAGCTGAAATCAAGGGCAGAGCCGGTATTTCCCGCCTCCTCGATAACCACATCGTTGACGTTATCGACAACATACGTGTCATTGCCTTCGCCGCCGGACATCGTGTCGCGGCCCGCGCCGCCATCCAGCCTGTTGTCGCCGACATTGCCGATAAGAATGTTATCAAGCGCATTGCCCGTGCCATTGATGCTAGATGTATCGATAAGCTCCAGCCCTTCGATACCCGCGCCAAGCACGTAGCTGACGCTGCTGAATACCTTGTCGAAGGCGCCGCTGTTATCAATAACGACATCACCTTCGTCATCGACGTAAAATACGTCATTGCCAGCACCGCCGATCATCGTATCGGCACCCTCGCCACCGTCAAGCGTATCATCGCCGTCGCCACCATCGAGGATGTTGACGGCTTTGTTGCCAATAATCACGTTGGCCAGACCGTTGCCTGCGCCGTTAATGGCAGCCTCGCCGGTCAGGGTCAGGTTTTCGACGTGGCTGGAAAGCGTATAGTTCGCAGAAGCCTCAACCGTATCAACCCCCTCGCCGAAGAATTCCTGTATGACATCGTCGGTATTATCGACGATATAGGTATCGTCACCGATGCCGCCGATCATACGGTCGGCACCGGTGCCGCCGTCGATCGTATCGTTGCCATCCCCCCCCCAAAGCGTATTGCGGCCGCTGTTTCCCTTGATGTGGTTATCCAGCGTGTTGCCCATCGCATTGATATTGGCAGTGCCCAACAAATAAAGATGTTCGATATTTGCGCCCAGCGTATAGCTGGCGCGCGCATAGACGGTGTCCTCCCCCTCGTCGAAAGCCTCGACGACAAGATCAAGCGCGTTATCGACGTAATACACATCGTCACCATCGCCGCCCGTCAGAACGTCGATACCGGTGCCGCCATCCAGCGTATCGTCGCCGGTGCCGCCATTCAGCTGGTCATCGCCCGCGCCGCCATAAAGCATATCGTCGCCGCCGCCGCCAGAAAGATTATTCGCAAGGTCGTTACCCCGGATCACATTCGCAATGCCGTTCCCGGTCACGGTTGTGGCTGAACCTGTCAGGTTCACTTCATCCTGATCGACGTCCATCACCCAGTTTACGCTGGAGTAAATGATATCATAACCGCTGCCAGCAATGACGACATCACCCGCATTGTCGGCAAAGAATACGTCATCGCCGCCGCCGCCACCGTCCATGACATCCGCGCCAAGGCCACCATCAATGGTATTGTTGCCGGAATTACCTGTGATGGCGTTTGCCAAGGCGTTGCCGGTCCCGTTGATATCTTCGGTACCATCTAGAATAAGGTTTTCGATATTGGCACCGAGTGTCCAGCTCACCTGGGAAACAATCGTATCGTTGCCTTCGCCCGCCTGTTCAATCACGGTGTCTTTGGCGTTATCGACGTAGAACGTATCATCGCCCGTGCCGCCCAGCATGACATCGACGCCAAGGCCGCCATCGATGGTATCGTTACCCCCAGCACCGGAAAGCGTGTTATTACCGTCGTTGCCCGTCAGGATGTTATCAAGGCCGTTGCCCGTGCCACTGAGGGCGGAAATTCCCGTCAGGACAAGGTTTTCAAGATCGACGCCCAGTGTATAGGAAATACTGGCGCGTACCGTATCAATCCCCTCGCCCGCAGCTTCGACAATCACGTCATCCGGATTGTCGATGACATAGGTATCATCACCAAGACCGCCCGTCAGTGTGTTGACCGCCTGGTTACCCGTCAGCGTGTTGTTGAAGGCGTTACCCGTGCCGTTAATGGCCGCCGTACCTGCAAGCTTCAGGTTTTCGACATTCGCGCCAAGGCTGTAGGAAATATAGGATATGACCGTGTCTTCGCCTTCATCGGCATTTTCGACAACCGTACCGCCCGCGCTGTCGACGATATATGTATCATCGCCCACGCCGCCCGCCATATAGTCCGTACCACCCGCACCATTGATCGTGTTGGCGCCATCATTGCCTATCAGGCTATTATCGGCAGCGTTACCGGTGGCATTGATATTCGACGCCCCTGTAAGTTCGAGGTTCTCGAAACCCGCCGTCAGAACCCAGCTGACGGATGCGCGCACTGTATCGACACCGCCCGTATCGACGAGCGCATCGCCAACATCATCGACAACATAAACGTCATCGCCAAGACCGCCCATAAGAATATCCGCACCGGTGCCGCCATCCAGCGTGTTGTTGCCATCATTACCGACGATGATGTTCCCAAGACTGTTGCCCGTACCGTTGATATCCGCATTACCGGTAAGGATCAGGTTTTCAACGGCTTCGCCCAGTATGTAGTTAACGGAAGCGTAGACGGTATCTTCGCCCTCGCCATCCAGTTCATCGACGACATCGTTTTCATCGTCAACGATATAGGCGTCATCACCGGCTCCGCCAATCATCGTATCTGCACCCGCTGCACCATCCAGCGTGTTTGCCGCGCCGTTACCGCGCAGAACGTTGACCAGCGCGTTGCCGGTCGCATTCACACGCCCGCCGCCCGTGAGGGTCAGGTTTTCGATGTTATCGCCCAGCGTGTAGCTAAAGTCGGCCTCGACCGTATCAGTGCCTTCATCCGCCAGCTCAACGATAACAGCGGCAGCGTTGCGAATAACGTAAGTATCATTACCCGTGCTGCCGGCAAGGGTATTGACGCCCGTATTGCCTGTAATAGTATTATCAAGACCGTTGCCCGTACCGTCGA
This sequence comes from uncultured Micavibrio sp., assembly GCA_964551435.1. Lineage (GTDB taxonomy): Bacteria > Pseudomonadota > Alphaproteobacteria > Micavibrionales > UBA2020 > UBA2020. The sequence goes on along the minus strand of CAZKBS010000006.1, from coordinate 74,375 downwards.
TATTTGACGAACCTGTTAAAACAAGGTTCTCCACATATGCCGACAGCGTATAGGATACACTGGCGCGGACCGTATCTGCCGCTCCCTGCCCCAGATACTCGGTCACGACATCGCCTACGTTATCGACGATATACACATCATCGCCCAGACCGCCCAGCATCGTGTCGGCGCCCAGGCCGCCATCGATGGTATTCGCCGCATCGTTACCGGTAATCACGTTATCGAGCGCATTGCCAATACCGTTGATGGCCTCCGCCCCAGCAAGGACGAGGTTTTCGACGTTCGCGGCAAGACCGCGAGTAATCGTAGTCACCATGGTATCGGTGCCTTCGCCCGCCTGTTCGACGATGACCGTCACAAGATCGTTGACGATATAGGTATCATCACCGATGCCGCCGATAAGAGTATCCTTACCCCCGCCGCCATTCAGCGTATCGTTTCCGGCACCACCAGAAAGGGTGTTATCCGCACTGTTACCGGTGAGCACGTTATCGAGTGCGTTGCCGAAACCATTAATCTTTCCTGTACCTGTCAGCACAAGGTTTTCAAGGTTATCGCCCAGCGTCCAGGTAATCGAGCTTCGTACGGTATCCGTACCCTCGCCCACCTGTTCGATAACCGTATCGCCCACGGTTTCGACAATGTAGGTATCGTCGCCCAGACCACCAATCAGCGTATCTTTAGCCTTTCCGCCATCAAGGGTGTTATTGCCGTCGTTACCCGTGATGGTGTTGACCGCTGCATTGCCTGTACCGTTGAGGTCAGTCACGCCCGTCAGCACAAGGTTTTCAAACCCCGTCGCCAGCGTCCATGAAACAGAAGCCTCGACCGTATCGATGCCCCCGCCGTCCTTGATAAAATCACCCGCATCGTCGACGACATAGGTGTCATCGCCTTTGCCGCCATCCATGTAATCAGCGCCCGCACCGCCGTCGATGCGGTTCGCCCCGGCATTCCCGATAATCGTGTTATTGAGTGCATTGCCTGTCGCGTTGATATTCGCGGTGCCTGTCAGGGTCAGGTCTTCGACATTCGCGGTCAGGGCATAGGAAATCGATGCCTGCACACGGTCGCGGCCTTCGCCGGCGTTTTCGGTCACGACGTCGCCTGCGTCATCGACGATATAGAGGTCGTCGCCAAGCCCGCCTGCCATCGTATCCGCGCCCAGACCGCCGTCCAGCGTGTCGTTGCCCGCATCGCCATTCAGCGTGTCGTTACCGGCCAGACCGGAAATCTTGTCCGCCTGCGACGTGCCGTTCAGAATATCGTCGCCGCTCGTGCCCGTTACAACCGCCATTGCTCTCTCCGCGTCACAAAATAAAAGCCTGAAATAATATGTGCGAACATATTAACAGCCGCCGAGAGGGGGATACAAACACGAATGTCCGGATAGGGCAATTATCCGAACATTACGTAAAACGAGAGGTTAAAATTTTACTTTTCCATACGGTCGATCACATAGCCCGCGCCCGCGCCGACGCCCGCGCCAATCGCAGCGCCGCAGCTGACACAGCCGCCGGTCATCGCCGTGCCCACGGTGCCGACGCCTGCACCAATGGCGGCGCCCGACAGTGTGCGCTGCTGCGTGCGGCTCATATCACTGCACGCGCCCAGCGTCAGCAGGCATGCGATGGCCGCCGCGGGAATAACAACAGGAATCATGCGGGGTGTTTTTTTGTCATGGCGAGTCATCGGCCGTCTCCTTTTTAAAAATCAAACCTGCAATACCAACGCGCAAAAACGCTTTTTGTTCAAATAAAAACCCCGCGCTGTCAAAGCGCGGGGTTTTTCATCACCGCGGCATCAGCGGTTGAAAAGTACTTGTTTCTGGTTTTTCTGGTTGATGGATTCGTCATAGGCGCCGCGCCATTCATTCAGTTCAATAAAGCGGCTGCGGTTGATATCGACCCGCATGAAGCTTTTCCCCATAAAATCCCTCGGGGAAAGGCCATCGCCGACAAAGTCAAAGCGGCTGAGCTGCGTTTTTTCCATGAAGGTTTCATGCGCCCGCTCGACTTTATCTGGCAGACCGTCGTTATCAAAATCGTATTGAACCACGGTTTCTTTTTCCATGGGCACGACACTCATGACGTTACGCTTTTCATACTCGACGTTATCGATAAGCCCGTTACCGTCACCGTCAAACAACTTGAACAGCATTTCACCGACTTCGCGCGTCGAGAGAATGCCATCTCCGTTGGCATCAAAATCCATCAAATTGACAAGGCGCGTGCCGGTCGGCGGCAACATCTGGCGGGTTGTTGTAATCGTCTCCACGCGCTGTTTGACGACCGTACTTTCAGGGCTTGGCGCAGTCTCTTCGGCATGCGCCTGCGCCGCGCAGGACGCCACGATGGCGATCGCGGCTAGGGCCGAGAACAACGATTTTTTGACGTTTTTTTTCTTACGGATCATGTGATTGCTCCTTTTCGTCGTGGTTTGAATATCCCCTTCGGCAAGACCAACGCACAAGGCCTTGAAAAGTGCCTCTACAAATACCACATCTATTTTATCACTAAAAAATAACCACTTATTTAAAAGTATTTTTGAACAAGTCTTTACCTACCTATAAATAAAAAAGACGGAACCCGATAAAAAAGCAGGCGTAGGTCAAGCGCAGCTGCACATGAAGATGTTGTATGCAGCCCTTATTCGGTCAGGAGACGTGCGGGCGAACTCTGACACGCGCGCATGTTTCCGGGAAGGCGCCTTGAGTTTCGTCGTGGCGCCTTCCTCTTATTTATATATATGAGAAAAAAATCAATCCGATGCTTTGGCATCGCCCGTGAACATATAACCCACACCACGAACGGTTTTAATCAGTTCGGGATTTTTAGGATCATCCTGCAGCTTTTTGCGGATACGCGCGATCTGGATATCGATCGCGCGGTCATATGTATCGAAATCACCGCCGCGCGTCAGCTCAAACAGCTGCTCACGGCTGAGAACGCGGTTGGGCGCGCTGACCAAAGCTTCGAGCAAGCGGAATTCGCCGCTGGTCAAATCCGCCGCTTTGCCGTCTGCATCGAACAGTTGATATTGACGGCGGTCCAGAACCCAGCCGCCAAAAAGAATACGCGGCGCCTTGGCAAGGCCATTGGCGGCGGTTTTATCGTTCGCCGGCGCTTCGGTAGCCGCGGTACGGCGCAGTACCGCTTTGATACGCGCGGACAGTTCGCGCATTTCAAACGGCTTGGTCAGGTAATCGTCAGCGCCCATTTCGAGGCCGACGATGCGGTCGGCGGTTTCGTCCTTGCCGCTGACCACGATAACGGCGGCGCTGCTTTTGCTGCGGATCTGCGTCAGCAGCGTCAGCCCGTCGTTGTCGGGCAAAATCAGGTCGAGAAGGATAATATCCGGAGAGGCCGTTTCAAGTTTAGAGAGCATCTCCGCCCCACTCTGCGCGGAAAGAATCTGGTAGCCCTCGGCTTCCAGATAATGGCGCATGACCACCTGCAAATCGGCGTCATCATCGACGGTCAGAACGGTACCTTTATGCAGCACGGCCGCCTCTTACGTAAATACAAACCCCTGAAATATAGGGTATTTTCCAGATTACGCCTTTTGTTACAAAAACGAAACAAAAAATTTCACATCCGTTACACAGCTGCCAAACAGCCGCTACAGACGGGGCATAGGCTTGAAGATGTAAGGCAACATCAAAGGAGCTTTTACATGTTCAAACACGAAGCACTGGTACACGAAATGCCCAACCTGCGCAAGTTCGCTCTGCGGTTGACGCGCAACGTGCACGAGGCAGAGGACCTTGTCCAATCCACGCTGCTGCGCGCGATTGAAAAACAGGATCTTTTCGAAGAGAACACAAACTTGTTCAGCTGGGCGTCGAAAATCATGTTCAACCTTTTCGTCACCGGCTATCGCCGTAAAAAGAAATTCGAAAGCCAGTACGACCCCGAACCGCATATCATGGCGTCTTCCATGGAAGCGCCGCAGGAAATGACGGTCGATCTGGGCCTTGTCCGCCAGGCCATGCAACGCCTGAGCAAGGAACATCGCGAAATGCTGATCCTCGTGTGCATCAAAGGCATGCGTTATGAGGAAGTGTCCGAGTTCCTGCAAATCCCTGTAGGCACCGTCCGCTCCCGCCTGTCGCGCGCCCGCTCCGCGCTTCAGCAGCTGATGGACCATCCCTTCGCCGACGAGGGCACGATGCCGCCGCAATCTGCGCTGGGCCGTATCCAGCACACCCGCGCCGCCATCATGAATGCAGCCTAAGGGTTTTCATCACCTGAACTTTTGACTGAACCACCCACTCTCCACATACCATCCCTCAGCGCAGCGCCCGGCATCCCCCTGCCGGGTGCTGCTTTATGCGGGGCCTGGTGATGGAGAATAAAATCAGGCGACGCGTTTTTTAGCGTCTAGGTATTCGGCGATTTTTGCCTTGAGGTCGATCTCGACAATCGGTTTGGGCAGGTAGGAATCCATGCCCGCTTCGATGCATTTTTCCTTGTCCCCCACTAGCGCGTGGGCAGTCATGCCGATGATAGGCGTGCGCGGCAAGGATTTTTCCTGCTCCATGCGGCGGATTTGCGCGGTCGCGGTAAAGCCGTCCATTTCCGGCATTTGCACGTCCATCAAAATCACGTCGTAGGCGCGCTGTTTCCACATGTTGAGCGCCTCGAGCCCCGTGCGCGCCACGTCATACGGGCAACCGATATTGTCGAGCAGATAACTGAGCAGCACCACGTTACCCTCGTAATCCTCGACCAGCAGGATGCGTTTTTGCGCCTTCACGCCCTGTTCACGGATGGTTTCGGTCAGGCTATGGCTCAGGCTCTGGTCGCTGTCGGCTTCGGCGATTTCCTCTTCCTGACGCACCGGCAACATGAGCGTGAAGGTCGAACCTTTGCCAAGCGCGCTCTCCACCGTAATATTGCCACCCATCAAACGGGCGAGGCGCTGCGAAATCGGCAGGCCAAGGCCGGTGCCGCCATATTTGCGCGACACCGATGAGTCTGCCTGCTTGAAGCGCTCGAAAATCATATCGAAATGTTTTGAATCGATGCCGATGCCGGTATCGCGCACATCGATACGCAGATACGGCTCGCCATTTTTCAGCGTGCGGGTCGCGGTGATTTCAACGCTGCCCTTGTCGGTGAACTTGACGGCATTGCCGACAAGGTTGATGAGCACCTGACGCAGCCGCGCGCGGTCGCCAAGGATGCGCTGGCGGCACACGTCGTCATAGTCAAAGCGGAAACCAATGCCTTTTTCATGCGCCTTGACCGATACGATGCTGATGACCTGTTCGAACAGGTTTTGCAGGCTGAAAGGGCTTTCTTCCAGCTCCAGCTCTCCGCTTTCGATTTTGGAGAAGTCCAGAATATCGCTGACCAGTTCCTTCAGCGACTGCGTGCTGGAATTGAGGGTGCGCACCAGCTGCTGCTGCTTGGGGTCAAGGTTGCCCTGATGCTTTTCAAAAATCTCGGCAATGCCGCTGATGGCTGTCAGGGGGGTGCGGATTTCGTGGCTCATATGCGCGAGGAAATCGGTCTTGGCGCGGCTGGCTTTCTCGGCCGTTTCTTTGGCCTTTTGCAGTTTTTCTTCATAGGCCTTGATATGGCTGATGTCGGTATGCGCGCCGACCATGCGGTACGGACGGCCCTTGTCGTCATAAAGCGCCTTGCCGCGCGCGTTGATCCAGACCCAGCGGCCGGATTTGTGACGCATACGGAAGATAATCAGATAATCGGGCAGCTCGCCGCTCAGATAGCGCTCCAGATGGCTCAGCACCCGCTCGCGGTCTTCGGGGTGCAGGATATCGCGGAAGGCCTGCATGGTCTGGGGGAACCTGTCTCTTTCATGCCCCAGCATCGCCCAGAACTGCGTCGAGTAGTAAGCGGTTTCCTTGTCGAGCGTCCATTCGAAAATACCGTCGTTGGACCCTTCGATGGCGAGACGGAACATTTCCTCCGCGCCGCGGCTCTCCCCTTGGTTTTCGCCCCCTTGCGGCGGCTGCGGCTGGCGCGACAAATAAACAACGCCGACCAGAAAGACCAGCGCAACGCCCGCCGCGCCCGCCGCCACCGACATGCGGTAGAAACGGCGCTGCTGTTCCAGCGTTTCGCTGCGGCGCTTCAGCGTCAGCTGTTCATCTGCGATGATTTCTCCGCTCACACGCGCAAGGTTTTCGCGCGGCGCCTCGATGGTATCCATCGCCGGCATCGGGCGGGGCGGCGGCGGTGGCGGGAAATTATAAACAGGCTGGGTTTCTTGTTTGGGCTTGTCGGTCGCGGCTTTTTTCGGCTCGGGCTTTGGGGCCTCTTTTGCAGGTTCCGCTTTCTTGTCGCTGGCGGGCGTTTCACTGCGGGCGGCCTGCGCGCGCTCCGCGCGTGATACCAGGGCCATTTCATCCAGACGTTCGGTCAGCAGCAGGAAGTGATGCTGCAGTTCGTTCAGTCGGCTGACCTGCGCGGTGTTCTGGCGCATCATCGCGTTCAGATCGGCAATGCGGTTGCTGACCTGTCCTTTGTTGAAATCATAGGCGGCATTGAAACGCTCCTCGCCGCTCAGGACATAAGCCTGTTGCTGCGCGGTCATGCGCTCGACCAGCACGGCCAGTTCCTGATTGCGCACGATAATCTGGTGGCTTTGCTCGATGCCTTCCATCCCGCGGTTGATGGATTGCGTCCCCTTGTAGAAAAACGCCCACAGCAGCGCCAAGGCTCCCGCCAGCAGCAGGGAGAAAATAATCGGCGCGCTATATTGCCTGAAAAAAGTCACGTTACCGTCCGCACGTAAAAAGCATTATCTGATTCCGGGCTATTTTAACGATTTTGGGCGCGGGTTTGACACAAAAAACCCGCGCCCGATTTTCAGGACTTGTCATAGTTTTTTCTATGCAGGCTATACCGGCGGTGTCTTGCCCCTGAGCGCGTGCATAATCATCGCCACAGCAAACAGCAGCAGGAATACAAAGACCAGAATACGGGCAATGTCCACCGACAGGGCGGCAATTCCGCCAAAGCCCAGAAGACCGGCAATCACAGCCAGAATAAGGAATCCAAGGGCGGCTCTTAACATCTCGCACCTCCTTTTTAGGTTATCGGTCATAGAGCCAACGGGCGGCGGGGGCGAAAGTTCAGCGGAACTTTGTGCGTTATCATGGCGTTAGACAAGGGAAGGCTTGGAAAAACCCAGCAATTACAATAACAAGGCCGCATGATGCGAGAAGCAAGGATTACAGCGCAGGATATCGAAGCCCTGGTCGACGGCCAGCTCGACCCCGATAACGCCGCCCGTATCCGCGCCGCCATGGGCCGCCAGCCCCATCTGCACCGCCATTACCAGCGTCTGGTGACCCAGAAACAGCTCTTGCGCCGCTGGTGGGCGACCCTGCCCCATATCGACAATCGCTTCTGATATCGATTAACATAAGATTAAATCTTTTTCGCTAGGATATGGCTATCCTTGTGCATACAGGATTGGGCCCCTGGCATTTTTTAAACGGCTGTTTTGTACCCGTTTTTGCTTTTGGCCATCCGGTATGCCACTGTTGGTACAGACGTAAACCGTATTTGTTTTTATTTTAGACGCAGGGCGGCCCTTATGAATTACAAGGATCTCATTACAAAATCCGCCGCCAGCATCGCCGCACAGGATGACGGCTTTTTCAAAAACACTTTCCGCCGCGATGATCTGATCAACAGCGCGATTGATACCGTGCGTAAATTCGATGACGATATGCAGCGCCTGAAACAGGATGCGGGTGTGCTGTTCGCTTCTGTATCGACCGCAGGCGGTGATGATAACGGTGCCAAAATGGCCGCGCTTTTCGACAAGTGGCGCGACAACCCGCCCAGTACGGCCGCGATTATTTGCGCCGCCGCAGAGCATTTCGACATTCCCGCCGACAACCGCCAGCTGAAAGCCGCCGTCATGGCGAGCCTCGCCGCTGAAGTCGACAACGACAACCCCTATCACAGCAACCACCATTTCCGCGAAGTCACCGCCAGTATCGCGCGGCTTTGCAATACCAATAACGAACTCGCCGCCAGCGGCAAACCCGGCACCGTGATGCTGGAGGCGGATGATCTGGCGAAATGCCTGCTCGCCGCTGCGGGGCACGACCTGATGCACGACGGCAAAACCAATGCGCTGACCGGCCCCGACAGCCATCAGCAATACCGTCTGGAAAACAAGGCGATTGGCGCGATTGAACCCTTCATGCAACTGGCTGGCATGAATATGCGCGATCAGGAAGATGTCCGCGTGATGATCCGCATCACCGATATCAGCGCGCCGCAAGGCGGCAAAAGCCCGCATAGCCTTCTGAAGGCCGCTGCGCAGGGCAATGCCGCCGCCCTCCCCGCGGAACTCGCCGATATGGCGCGGAGTCCCGCGCTGCTGGCGATGTGCACGCTGATGAGCGATGCCGACCTTGGCCCGTCGACAGGGACCGATTTTAACTACAGCCGCAAAATGACCACACTGCTGAGCAAGGAAAACCCCGCGCTTGCCGATAGCAACAAAACGCTGGCGGGTTTTCTGCAATTTGTCGTCGGCGGTGAATTGACATCGGATGCAGGCAAGGCCGCATCGCAAAAAGCTCTGAGCGGTATCATGCAAGAAGCGCAAAAACCCGACGGCACATCCCCCGCGCCCGCAGCGCCCGCGCAAAAACAAACCGCCAAAGCCGCCGCGCCTTAAAATCCGTCTGAATTTTTTGCTTGTTACTATTTACAGTCTTTTGCGGCGCAACATAAGTGTGCGAAGCCATGATTGCTCCGAACCCGTCCCGTCTGGTCTTGGACGCGGCCCTGTGTTAGCCTTTGTCATCATACCACCGATGACACCACCGCAACGCAGGGACGCAAACGATGACAGGCCACCACGCCCCCATCGAAGAAGGCCACGCACATAAACTCGGCGCGCAGCACGACGGCCGCGGCGTCAACTTTGCGGTCTATTCGCGGCATGCGGAGAAAATCGAGGTCTGCCTGTTCAGCGACGACGGTATGACCGAAACAGCACGCTTCACCCTGCCCGCGCGCTCGGGCGATGTGCATCACGGATATATTCCGGGGCTCAAGGCCGGACAGGTTTACGGCCTGCGCGCGCACGGCCCCGATGACCCGCAAAACGGCCATCGTTTCAATCCGCAAAAATTGCTGCTCGACCCCTATGCCGAAGAACTCGTCGGTACCGTCAAGTGGGACGCGGCGATGACCGACCCCACGCAGGACAGCGCGCCCTCCATGCTGAAAGCACGCGTCCCCGCGCCGCTGCCCGCACCCGCCGCGTCCAAACCGGGCATCCCCAAAAGCAAGACCGTGATCATGGAAATGCATCCAAAGGGCATGACGGCTCTCGACCAAAGCCTGCCGCCCGAACTGCGCGGCACCTACGCGGGCCTCGCCGCGCCGGAAACCATTGCCTATCTCAAGAAAATGAATGTTACTACCGTCGAGCTGCTGCCCGTCGCCGCCAAACTGGCGGACGAGCGGCTGGAAAAACTGGGGCTCGAAAACTATTGGGGCTATGACACCATCGCCCCTTTCGCACCCGAACCGTCCTATGCGCAGGACAAACAAAATCCGCGCGGCGAATTCCGCGCCATGGTCGATGCCCTGCACCGCGCGGGTATCGAGGTTGTGCTGGATGTCGTTTTCAACCACACCGCCGAAGGGCCTGCCCATGCGCCGATGCTATCGCTGCGTGGGCTGGATAACGCCAGCTATTATAAACTGCAGCCCGCGGATAAATCGAAATACATCGATGAAACCGGCTGCGGCAACACGCTTGACCTTGCCGATGCGGGCGCGCGGCGTATGGTCATCGACTGTCTGCGCCACTGGGTGGAAACCTATGGCATTGATGGTTTCCGCTTCGATCTCGCCCCTGTGCTGGGGCGCGACCCTTATGCGTTTGATGCGCAAGCGCGCTTTTTCAAGGAAATCGCCGCCGATCCCGTTCTATCAAAAATAAAACTGATAGCGGAGCCGTGGGATATCGGTGCGGGCGGCTATCAGCTCGGCCAGTTCCCTGCGGGCTGGCAGGAATGGAACGATAAATTCCGCGACGATGTGCGCAAATTCTGGCGTGGCGATGACGGCGCCGCAGGGGCGCTCGCGACGCGCCTTGCCGCTTCCGCGCCCGAATTCGACAAGGCGGGACGCCAGCCGCAAGATACCATCAACATGATCAGCTGCCATGACGGCTTTCCGCTGCATGACGTTGTCAGCTACAACACCAAACACAATCAGGCGAATGGCGAGCATAACCGCGATGGGAATGATAACAACAACAGCTTCAATCACGGGCACGAAGGCCCTACGGAGGATGCCGCCATTCGCGCCGCGCGGGAAAAGACCAAACGCAATATGCTCTCGACGCTGTTTCTGGCGCAGGGCACGCCCATGATATTGGCCGGCGACGAGCATGGTAACAGCCAGCACGGCAACAACAACGCCTATTGTCAGGACAACCGCACCGGATGGGTGGAAAAAGACCGCATCGATGCCGATGGTAAAAATTTACAGGATTTCACGCAAAAGCTCGCGGCCCTGCGTGCAGCGCACCCCGCGCTCAGCGCGTCCGAATTCCTGCATGGACACACCGGCAACGATGGGCGCAAGGACGTAACATGGCTGAATGCCGCAGGCAAGGAAATGCAAAACCATGAATGGCGCAGCGCCCAAACGCTCGCCATGCTGCTGGACGAGGATAAAATCGACACCCCCGCCGCCACGGACCAAGGCCGCCGCCTGATGGCCGTTTTCAACCGCAGCGCGGCGCCGGTCGATATGCCGCTGCCCGCGGTAACAGCGGGCGGCAGCTGGCAGCGCGTGCTGGACACCGACGCCCCTAAAGATACCCCGCAAGACCATAACGATGGCGCGAAAGTGCGCATCGCCCCCCGCTCCGTCGCGGTTTTTGTGCGCAGGCCCTGAAGCTGCGGCAAACAAACAATCAGTAATCTTTTTTCCAGTTGATGCCGACGCTGTTGTCGTTATCGCTGCCGACGCGGGTTTCGAGCTGCAGGTTGGGCTTGAGCTCGATTTGCAGCTTGACGCCGCTGCCCTGCGTATTCACCCCCTGGTCGACCGACATATACACGCCGTCGGAGAGGTATTTCCCAACCGATACGCTGGTCGCGCCCGTTTTATCGTCACGGTTAAGGCTGAACATATCTATGCCCGCTTTTTTACGCAGCTGGCTGATAGGGTCCATGCCGCCGCCCAGCTTGCCGGACATGACGCCGATAATCTGCGCGATACGCACCATTTCCATGGGCGACAATTCGGTCACCGACTTGTCGAAAAAGACGCGCGACAGAATCTCATCCTGCGGCAGCGCGGGGTTCGATGTCAGCGTCACATCGGGCGCCATGGCCGTGCCGCTGACGGCGACGCTGGCTGTGACCTGCTTGCCCTTGATACTACCCTTGATATCCAGATCCGGATTGGTGACATTGCCCGCGCTGAAATCAATGAGACCGCTTTCGAATGTCAGCAGCGCATCGAAAAATTCATAGCGTCCGCGCACAAGTTTCAGCTGCCCGTCGATCTGCGGGTCCACCGCTTCGCCGCGCACATGCGCCTTGGCTGACCATTCGGAGTCAAGTCCCTGCCCATGCACAAAAACCGCACGCGGTGCGGCGGCGCGGATATCCAGATGAATGCGGTACGCGGCCTGCGGCAAACTGACCCGACGTTTCGCGCGGCGCAGATGAGGCGGGACATTCACTTCGACGATATTCAGCATGCTGGCCGCGCTGCCACTGCCGAAACCGGCCAGATAGATTTCCGCCTTGTCGATATTGATATCGCCATCAAGGGCCATAAAGGCCGCATCGCCCTTGCCGGTCAGTTTTCCGCTCGCCTGCACCTGCGCGTTTTGCAAGCCAAGCACCTGCGCCTTATCAAGCGCGATATCAAAACTGAACGATGGCTGCGCCGGATTTCTGAGCGAAACAACCGCGCCACCGCCGAGCGCGCCACGCCCCGCCGTGCGCGCGGAAAGACCGCTGATGCGGATATCGGAGCGCGTTGCCGCTATATCAGCCCTGAGCGCCGTCAGCCTGACGCCTGCCGCCAGATTTTCATACGACGCATCGCGCACCGTGCCGCTGCCATCCACCACCGGCTGCTGGAGGGAGCCGGAAATCCGTGCCTCCAGCTTCGCACTGCCGGTAAGGCGGTGGTCATCCAGCCCCAGCAGCAACGTCATGCTGCGCAAATCAAGCGCGGTATCAAACCTGCCCGATATAGCGCCCTGCACCGGCAAGACGGGCGGCGAGAGTTGCAGCGGCACGGTCAGGTTACCAGTCACGCAGACTTTTTGGGGGCCTTTCAGGTCGGCCTCGATGGTCATCGTCTGGTTGTTTTTGAGCAGCACCAGAAAATGACCCGACAGTTCGCGGCCAAGCCTCAGCTGCGCGGTGCCGCGCCAATCCCTGTAAGACCCTTTGCCCTGCAGGGCGAAATCAATATCGTATCCGGACGGCAATCCCAAAAGACGCGTAACCATACCGCCCGCCGCATCGCGCAGTGCGGCATCGGCAATCAGATTATCGTCGTCGTCCGCGCGCAAACGCAGATGCATATGCGTGGTTTCCGATGCCTGCCGCCCCGCCGCCGCACCTAAAAGGATATCAATATTATTCTCAGCCAGTCGCGGCGAGAGGGTGATGCTGCTCGCAAGGCTGAAAAACTGTTCCTGCCCGTAGACAGGCGCGCCGACATGGATTTCGCGGATGTTGAACGTCTTGAGATCTGCCGCCAGTTCAGGCAAAGCCGCAGGCGCTTTTTTTGCGGGCGCTGTGTCTTCCTCCGGCATCTCCGGCAGGCGCGCCAGATAGACGCTGTCGATATCCAGACGTCCGATAACCGGACGCATCAGAACATATGTTTTGGGCTGAATACCCATATCAAGGTCAGCAAGTGTGAGAAACACGCCCTTGCTGTCGGCCACTTTCAGGGATGGAATGACCAGCCGCGTCAGGGAAACCGTACCGAAGCGGATATCGACCTTCATCTCCTCGCTCGACGCCGCGCGCGACACCGCCTGCGACAACCACACAAGGCCGCTTTCGGTCTTGAGATACTGCACAAACCCGTAAAGCCCTAACAGCAATACCGCCAACACTGTCAATCCCCATGCCATCCAATGGCGCACAAGGATAACAACACCGCTCATGCAAGATATTATTCCGCGCAGCACTTTGCGCGGCGCGGAGGGCTTGGGCTCTTCCGCAGACTTGTGGATTTTATCTTTATCCGGATTCATCAAAACGCCTGCCCGAGGCTGAAATAAACCTGAAACGCATCATCTTTGTCGCGGCCGTTGATGGGCACGGCGATATCCGCGCGCAACGGGCCGACGGCGGTGTAATACCGCATGCCAATACCCGCCGCCCACAGGAAACGCTCGTCACCCTTGACATCGAAATCTTCGGTCACGCGGCCACCTTCGACAAAAGGCACGATGCCGATGGTATCGGTCACACGGAATCGGACTTCACTGCCCACTTCAACCTGAAAGCGTCCGCCCGTCGGGTCGTCATTCGCATCCAGCGGGCTGATAAGCTGATAGCCATAGCCACGCACCGATCCGCCGCCCCCTGAATAAAGGCGTTTGTCGGCCGGCACGCCCGCCGCGCCTTCGCCGAAAATCGCCCCCAGTTTGACGCGGTTGGCAAAAACGATTTTTTCTTCATTGATCGGCAAATAATGACTGGCGGTGATATCACCAATCACGAAGGTTTCCTGCGACTGGTTAATCGTCATATAGGGCGTCACATTCGCCGCCGCGCGCACCCCGCGCACGGGGTCCAGCGTATCGTTGGTCGTGTCATAGGTCGCGCCCATGGGCAAGGAAAGCAGCCAGAAATCACGTTCGCTCTTGCCTTTTTCCTTCACCTGACTGAATTCAAGACCGCCGCCCGCGTTTACTGAAAACGCATCTGTAAAGGCATGCGACAACGACAGCGCGGCGTTATAGGATGTTTTATCATAGGCATCGAGGAATTCTTGGCGATACCCTGTATTCGCCTTCAGCGTACGTTTGATGGTCCCGCCAAAATCCGGCTTGGTGAAAGCAGCGCCAATGCCGTATCTATCCAGCCCCGCATCCGCTTCGGCGCGGATTTTCTCCCCGCCGCCCCACAGGTTGCGGTGTTCCCAAAATACCTTGCCCTCGATGCTGCGGCTGGTCGAATAGGAAACCCCCGCGCCGATGGTGCGCGGCTTGCGTTCACTGACCTGAATGGTCGAGGGCACCGTCTTGGCCCCGTCCTTGGCTGCCAGCGTAATATCCACCGTTGAAAACAATCCGGTGCCCAGCATTTTTTTGCGGGTATCAACAACGCGGTCAAGGTTGAAAACATCCCCCGCCTGCCAGCCGACGCGGCGGCGGATAAAAGATTCATGGACGGCATCATATCCATCGATATCCGTCGTGCCAAAAACGGCTTTCTGCCCGCTTTTCAGCGTCAGCGTAACATCTGCCGTTTGCGTGGCATGGTCTACCAGCACCTTGCGTTCGGACACCTCCGGCAGCGGATAGCCGCTACGCTTCAGCGCATCCAGAATATCGCGTTCACGGTCAAGGATGACCGCAGGCGTCGCCGCCTGGCCTTTAATCTTGCGCAGAATGCGGCGGGTATTGATGCCTTCGGGCGCCGTCACTTGACGGCCCGTCCTGTCGTGCCAGACCACATCATAAGAGGCAATCGTGAAAACAGGGCCGGTATCGACATCGAGAGTTACGGTATACGGCTCTGCATCACCTTCGATTTTATAACGGATATCGGCGCCGTAATATCCCTGACCGATCATCGTATCGCGCAGGCGTGTCACATCATCCGCCGCCCTCCGCACCAGACCGTCACGCGACAGCGGTTTGTTTTTCTGAAACTGGAAAAGATAGGAATTGAGTTCTAGCTCTTTCACGATGTCTTTTTTGATATCGCCCGCGATGACGGGTTTGTAGTCAACTTCTGCCCGCACTGTTGCCGCGGCCGTCAACAACCCCGCACACAACAAAAGGGCCAGCGCCCGCCCGCCCGCCTTTTTTCCCGTGCCCGACAACGGCTGTTCAAGAGGTCTTTTTTTCATGCCGGTAACCTATCACAAGACGCCGCGTATTTCCGCAAAAAACAGACCGCAAAACCCTTTGAATTTTAATCATTTAATGACTATTTTGATTCCATGTAAATATGGGGAGCCGCCGCATGGCCTGGATATATCTGGTTTTCGCAGGATTATTTGAAATTGCCTGGGCCGTCGGGCTGAAATATAGCGAGAACTTTACGCGCCCCATTCCCACCCTGATGACGATTGTATGCCTGATCATCAGTATGGTGCTGCTCGGCCTTGCCGTGCGCACGTTGCCGATTGGCACCGCCTATGCCATCTGGACAGGTATCGGCGCAGCAGGCGCGGTGGCGGCGGGAATTTTTCTGTTTCATGAACCCGCGACATTGATGCGTATTGTTTTCGCCGCACTGATTGTTGTCGGCATCATCGGCCTTAAACTTTCCACGCCGACTGCATAGCACCGTATGCCGCGCTGGCGCGGCGCTTGCCCAACAACCCTTGGTTGCATATAATAAAAGATGCAGCGAAGGAAATCCCATGTTCGATATTTCCACCTATCTGCCCGCCCTCTGCGCCGTTTTGATTGTGCTGGTTGCCGCGCTTCTCTGGCGCACAAGAAAACTTGGCATACTGCTCAGCCGTCAGGCGGCGGAGCTGCGCGCGGCGCGCAAGCACGAATCTCTCGGCACGCTGGCAGGCGGGATTGCGCATGATTTTAACAATATTCTCGGCTCTATTCTCGGCTTCGGCGTTTTGCTCGAAGAAGATCTGATTACCGCACCCGAACAGCAGGATATGGCGCGCCAAATCACCACGGCGGCACGCCGCGGCCAGAATATTGTCGCACAGCTCATGCGTTATAGCCGCCGCGGCCATCCGGATACCGCCACCGCAGGCATGCCCGTATCGCTTCACCACATCACAGAAGAAAGCATGGCCCTGCTGCGCCCCTGCCTGCGCCGATCGGTACGTCTGAGCTACCGCAGCGATATCAAAGACGGCGAAGATACAATTACCGCCGATGCCACGCAGATCGGGCAGGCACTAGTCAATTTGTGCCTGAATGCCGACCATGCGATTGGTGTACGCGCCGGACACATTCGCGTCACGCTTGACCGCGCCCGCTTCAGTGTTCCTTGCGGTGATGAAAACGGCGTTATCATTTCGGGCGGTGAAACGGCGGGCGATACCGTAACCGTTATCAACGGGTATATACGGGTGGGGGAGTACCTGCGCCTGCGGGTCGAGGATGATGGCGAAGGCATGACACGCGACATTGCGCAGCGTATTTTCGAGCCTTTTTTCACAACCCGTGATGTTGGCGCCGGCACCGGCCTTGGCCTCGCCGCGCTTCAGGGACTGATGCAAGAAGCTGGCGGCGGGATTATTGTCACCACCACGCGTTTCAAGGGATCTCGTTTTGAGTTATTGTTTCCGGCCATGGCACAAAGCGCATGAAACAAAAATCATCCCATATCGGCGATGCAAAGATTGACCAAATTGCGTATCGCGGCGGGTTCGAACGGTTTCGCAATCACAAAGTTCGCGCCACAGTCCTGCGCCAGTTTCAGGGGATTGAAATCATAAAGCCGCGCGCCGCCCGACATCGCAATAATACGCAAATCCGGATGATTTTTGCGCAGATACAGGATTGTTTCGATGCCTTCCTGATCCGGCATGATGATATCCATCAACACCACATCGTATCCGCCTTCGCGTGCATGAATACGCTGCACCGCTTCGCGGCCATTCGAAGCCTCATCGACAAGATATCCAGCACGCGCAAGAATATGCCGCAAAGAAAGCCGCATTTGCGCATCGTCATCCGCGATAAGGATTATTTTTTGTTCATCCGTCATCTTTTAATTGTAACGCGCAATCATTACCTGCCCGTAAAAAAAGAAAGAAAAGCATGCCGCTGCGTTTTTTAATCACCGACGACAGCGCCACCAACCGCAAGCTTTTTACAATGGTTGCTGAACGCATGGGTCATCATGCCGACGCCGCAGCCAGCGGCCGCGAAGCTATCGAATTTTTTGTCGCACATGCTTATGATATCGGATTTTTCGACCTTACCATGCCGCAGATGGATGGCTTTGCGCTGGCGCGCCATATCCAGCAGCATAATCCGCGGCGCATACCGCTTTATGCTGTCAGCGGTTTCGTGGATATGGATATCGAAATACGCGCACTTGGCGCAGGATACCGGCGCTGTTTTCAAAAACCGCTCGACCGCGACAAGATTTTACAAGCCATCGAAGAATCAGGCCTTGCTGTGGAAGGGCAACCTCCCCCCGCGCAGGATATGTCCGACATCCCCCTGCGGCTGCTATCCGTTTATGCCGAAGAATTACGCGCCCGCGCTGCCGCCTGCCAGCGTTACTGGCTGACCCGCGATACAGCCGCCCTGCGCCGCGAAGCCCATACGCTGCGCGCACTGGCAGATATGCTGAAAACCGCCGATGTGGCAACGGCCGCCGCGCGGGTGGAACATATTTATATCACGTCTGACGTCCCCTCCGCTGTGGCTACGTCGCGCATGGAGTATGAAAAAGATTTCCGCGCGCTTTATGCCGCCTGCCTGCAGGCCGCCGCGTTAATCGAGCGCACCGCGGCGCGGCATCGCCGTTGATGCGCCGGCCTCTTTGCGCCACTTGCCGATTTTCCGGTGCAGGGTTGACGGATTAACCCCGAGTTTGCGCGCGGCGGCGCAAATATTGCCGCCGCAATCCGCAATCGTTTTTTCGATATGCAACCGCTCGACCTCTTTGAGCGAAGGGCCGCGCGCCGCGGGCACGCTTTGCGCATGCTGCGCCATATCTGATGTCGGCGGCGATAAAGGCCTCGTCACAGCAGCGGTCGAAAAGTGCGGCAACATATCCGCCGTCAAAACTTCGCCGTCATTCATGACGATAGCGCGCCGCAGGACGTTTTGTAGCTCGCGGACATTGCCCGGCCAATGCCACACCCGCAGCATTTCGGCGGCATCGGCGCTGATGCAGGTAAATCTCTTTTTTTCCTCCGCCGCCATGCGCGACAGCAGGTTTTCCGCAATCAGCAGGATATCATCCCCCCGCTCGCGCAGCGGCGGCAGGTGCAGCGAGATGACATTTAAACGGTAATATAAATCCTCGCGCAGCGCCCCTTGCGCGACGGCGGCCAGCGGTTCGCGGTTGGTGGCGCAGACGAAGCGCACATCGACCGAAGTCTCGCGCGGCGCACCCAATGCGCGGAAACTGCCGCTTTGGGTGAAGCGCAGCAA
Source organism: uncultured Micavibrio sp. (assembly GCA_964551435.1). GTDB lineage: Bacteria > Pseudomonadota > Alphaproteobacteria > Micavibrionales > UBA2020 > UBA2020. The sequence goes on along the minus strand of CAZKBS010000006.1, from coordinate 56,048 downwards.
TTTGGATTGCATTTCCGGCTGCATTTCCGGCAGTTCGTCCAGAAACAACGTCCCTTCATGCGCGCGCTCCGCCGCCCCCGTGTAGCGCGATATCGCCCCCGTAAAAGCCCCGCGCGCATGGCCGAAAATCTCGCTTTCGATCAGACTGCCCGGCACGGCGGCGCAGTTGAGGGCTTCAAACGGTTTATGTCGCCGTGGCCCCATGGTATGGATGGCACGCGCTGCCAGTTCTTTGCCCGTGCCGCTTTCGCCCGTGATAAAAACCGGCGCGCGGCTTTGCGCCGCGTTTTCGATGACGCAGTAAACAATCTGCATCGCCGGCGATGCTCCAATAAAATCGCAAAACCTGTCGCGTTCCATCGCGCGGTAATCGCTGACAATCCGGCGCAGCGCCTGCTGCTCCAGAATATGCCGCAATGTTAAATTCAAACGCTCCGCCGTCACGGGTTTGGACAAATAATCCTGCGCACCCGCACGGATCGCCGCTACAGCCGTATCAATCGAACGCTCCGCCGTCAGCACCACAACGGGCGTCGATATCCCCTGCCGCCGCATCGCGGCAATCACTTCAACTCCTTCGCCGTCGGGCAGATGTATATCCAAAAGCACGCAATCGAAATGGGCTTCCCCGAGCCGCGCATCCGCCGCCGCGACGCTGCCCGCCATTTCCGCAGTATGACCGGCACGCGACAGATAATCGGCATATGTCGCGGCCAATGCCGGGCTGTCCTCCACAATCAATATTCTGCCGATGGGCATATTCATGGCGACCTCGTTCGCTTTATACAATTTTAGATTGTATTGCAAAAGCCCTAACAAAGTCTTGCAAAGCGCACAGGCGCAGGCGGTGCGGTCTTGCAAAATGCGTGGAGTCATTTGTATGCAGCGCTGAAAAATCTCGATTTCAACGCTGGCACAGCCTGTGCAAAACAATCTTCATTCACGCTGCACCAAAGGGGTTCGCCATGCACACAGATCAGGATTTTTACAGCGTCTGCATCCATACCAAGGCCGGAGATGAAATCTTTACCGTTCGCGCCGTATCCGATTACGCCGCCGCGCGCATCGTGCGCGAATTAACCGGCCATATGGCCGCCAGCGAACATGACGTGATGCGCATTTTTTCAGACGGCGGTTCAGCGCCGGACATACAACAGCCATCCGGCTTGCGCGCAGCGCTGCGGAACCCACCCTTCCCTCCGGTCGCAGCCTGCGCGTTTGCGGAGCGCGCAGCGCGCGCCTGAAGCGGCGTGAGGGGCGATGCCGTCTGCCTTCCCCTCGGGCAGACCTGCATCGCCCTTCGCGGCCCGCCGATATTGTTTTCCCTACCGGCATACCAAAGTATGTTTTTGATAAATAACGATAAATTAAGCCGACGTTAAACTTTAAGTTGTAATATGAAAAAATACACAACCGTCAGAAAGAGACCGCCATGTCCACAGACGCATCCTTTTCCGCCCCTCCCGTCGCGGCTACGAATAATGCGCCGAGCGCCGATGCCGCCCTGCTGACCGATGCGCCCGTACAAACGCATAAGCTGGATGCGGATCTTTACATGACAGGCGACCTTGACGGCATCACTGAAAGCCTGTTCGGTTCAGGGAACCTCAACTATTTACTGCTGCAAGCGCGCCAAACAGATGCTGCGGGTAGCGGCAACGGTTTTGACGGTATGGATGCCGCACTGGCAGACCCCTATGCGCCATCGTGGCTGCTGGCCGCAGCCAGAAACATTGCTGCCGGACTTCAGCCTGCCGGCATGGATGGCGCGATGCTCGGCACCAATACCGCAGAAGGTTTGAACAGCGGCCCTGTTTCTGCCTTTGCCGGAAACGATGCGGCCCGCGCGCTCAGCGGCGATGGCATTGACGGCAACATCCTCGCCAATATCGCCCGCCTGATGGATGCGCCGCCCCAAAGCAGCACTGTTAATGACCGTGATGATAATACCGATGACGACGATGATAATGGCGACAACGATAACGATGATAACGGCGGCGGCGACAACGGCGGCGGTGATAATGGTGGTAATAACGGCGGAAACAATGGCGGTGATATCGACATTCTTGGCGATAACAACATCGGCCTGCCTGTTATCGACATCAATCTGGACCCGCTGGAAAATATCGTTGGAGATATCGACCTTGGCATTGGCATCGGGTTCGATCCGGATGACGGGTTGAGCATCGATCTCGACACAGTTCTTCTGGATATCCCCGTTCTGGACGGGGTCATCAACATTGATATCCCCCTCCTGAACCCCTTGATTGGCGAAGTTCTCACGATTGCGGACCCTGTCGTGGATATTGTCACAGGAATCGCGCAACCGCTGCTTGACGGCGTTTCAACAACGGTCGAGAGCATTATCGGCAGCCTGCTGGGTGCCCCGCCGCCGATGAACGGAGATTACGACCTGCAGGTGCATACCGACTTGGGGATTCCGGATCTGGATGTGAACCTTGACGTTCTTGAAAACATTATCGGCGATATCGATATCGCACTCGGGCTGGATGCTGTGGGCGGAAATGGCATTGGCATTACGCTTGATGGTCTCGCCGCTGATTTACCCGTGATTACCCTTGATACGCAAATCAATGCCCCCGTCATCATGCCCGTGGTGAACGGTGCGCTGGCGCCAGTGTCGGATATGCTGTCTAATCTGACCTCCCCCGAAACCCTGTCGGGCATTTTCGACAATCCGGCTGAAGCTGCCGAAGATATCATCGGCGGCGTCGCCGGCAGCCTGCAAGATATCGTAACGGGCACAACCGAAGGAATCGTATCATCCCTTGAAGACACTCTTGGCAGCATCGGCCAGAGCGATCATTCGGCCGACGATAGCGACCTTGCTGTCCAGAATGATGTCGGCCTGCCACAAATTGATATCAATCTAGACACCGTCGAAAATATTACAGGTGACATCGACCTTGGCCTTGGTCTCCAGCAGGGTGATAACGGCCTGACCCTCGGGCTCGATACCACACTGGCAGGCATACAGATTCTGGATGACGTGAGCATAACCATAGATATTCCACTGGTAACACCCATTACCGGTGATGTGATTGATATCGCGCAATGCCTGCTTGGCGAGGCCGCCAGCGACGAAGGTACCGCAAACGGCGCCATGGCGCTGCTGGATAGCACGCTTCAAGGGACGGAGGATTTGCTCGGCACCCTTCTGGGCAGTGGCCCGCAGGGCGGCGGCGACGCCGCATGGCCGCAGCTGGATGCCGGATCGCTTTTGGGCAGCGAGGGGCTGGGCGGGCTTGTCAGCGGCGTCACCGATGGCGCGCTACATCTACCCGAACCTGTCGGCAATATTGTTGAAGGTCTCGGCCTGCTGCCATCGGGCAGCGATCACGGCGGTGGCCTGCTCTCCGGTCTTTTTAACGGCCACGGCGGAGGATTGTTCGGATGAAATCCCCCAAATCCGCCGCAAGGCGACAGCTGCACAATCCCCCCGGCATGACGGCGCCGGAGATTGCGCATGAAGACAGGTTTTATCTTCTTCTGGGCACGATTGCCCTCAATCTGCTCTCGCTTGCCCTCCCCATCATGACATTGCAGGTTTACGACCGCATCCTTCCCAATCCGGAATCCGGCACTTTGCCGCTATTGCTGGCGGGGGTGATTTTTGCCGTCGCCTGCGAAACCGGATTGCGTCTGGCCCGCGCGTGGATGATGGGCTGGCGCGGCGCGGTTTACGAACACGCGGTATCAACCGCCGCGATGCGCCGCCTGCTCTCTGCCGATGCCGCGCGCAGCCGCAGCACTGGGATTGGGGAATTCCTGCACCGCATGGCCGCCATCGGCAAGCTGAAGGATTTCGAAAACGGTTATATCGCCGTCACGATTGTGGAATTGGCCTTTATTCCCGTTTTTCTGGGCGTCATTTTATACATTGCCCCACCGCTCACGCTGGTGCCGCTGCTATTGCTCGGCGTTTTTATCGGCGTTTCTTTATTGCAGGGGCGCAAGCTGCAGGCCGCCCTCGCGCGCCGCGACGCCGAAGATGACGAGCGGTATGAATATCTTGTCGAATGCCTGAAGGGAATTCATACCGTCAAGGCTTTCGCGCTCGAAAACCTGCTCTCGCGCCGATATGAATATTTGCAGGAGAAATCCGGCCTTGGCAGTTTTTTTGCCGCCGAGGCTTCGACACGCGCCTTTAACTTCGGCACCATGATTTCCCACCTGATGATGGTGGCCGTGATGACGGCGGGCGCTGTCGCCGTTATCGGAGGCGGCATCACCACAGGCGCATTGATTGCGACACTGCAACTGTCAGGCCGCCTGATGCAACCAGCGCAGCGCGGGCTTGCCCTGTGGGCGCGGTATCAGGAATATATTCTTGCCCGCGCCAAGGTCGAACAGATTTTCACCCTGCCGCTGGTACGCCGCAGCCCGGCACCGCAATTACCGCTGCCTGCTGGATATCTGAGCGTCCGCGGGCTCGGTTTTCGTCATATTCTCGAAGATATTGATATCACGCTGAGCCCCGGAGAGACCATTGCCATCAGCGGAACGCCCGGCAGCGGCAAAACGACGCTACTGGAAATTCTCTCCGGTCTTTATCCACCGGACAGGGGCGAGGTGATGATCGACAACGTCGATTCGCGCCGCTATCCGCCTGAACACCTGCCCGACCATGTCGGTTATCTGGCGACGGAGGGGATTATTTTCCACGGCACCATCCGCGAAAACCTCACGCGCTTCGGGCTCGTGCCGGAAAAGGCTGCATTCTCCCTCGCGCGGGAGCTTTTGATTGACCGTGACGTCGCACTGCTGCCAAACGGCTATGATACCGTTCTGCAACCGCAAGGGGGCGACGATGTACCGCCCGGCCTGCGTCAGCGTATTGCCATCGCCCGCGTGCTGGCATCGCATCCCAAAATCATTTTATTCGACGAAGCTGACCGCGCTCTTGACCGCGATGGATATCACATGGTTTTCCGCCTACTGGCACGCATCGCACCGCAGGCGGCGATTGTGCTGGTTTCAGAAGATGCGAATCTGACCGGCCTTGCCGCACGGCGCTACAAACTGGAAAACGGCCGTCTTTATGACGCAACCGGACATTCGGCAACCCCGCAGCACCAGAAAGCCCTGCCATGACAGCCCAGCCTGCCCGCAAAAACAGCGCCCTGACATCGTCCGATGCCGTAAAAATATCGATCGATATCCTGATGGATCTTTTGTCAAAACCTGCATGGCGTACCGGCGATGGCCGCAGTCCGTGGCTGGCCTGCCTTGCCGCGCTGGTGCTCGCACTGGATCCCGCCTGCAAAGCGCGGCGGCTTCTCGATTCCATGACAGCCGTGCATGGCAATGACCTGACAGGGCTGCGCGGCACCATGGCGCAACTCGGTTATTATTCGGATACCCTGCAAGTGGCGATGCACGAAATTGATCCGCGCCTTCTTCCCTGCCTGTTTGTTCCGGACGGCAAGGCAGATGCGCCCTATGTGATTTTTTCGCAAAAAGATGGCGAATTCAGCATATACGACAGCGCCCGCCACGATATACGCGCCCTGCCGCGCCGTCACGATGAAACCGCACAGAACGGCACCGCCTGCTTTTTTACCCCCTATGACCCGCATGTGCAAAATACATCACGTTTTATGCGCGCCGCCGTCAAACGCGGATGGTTCAGCGCGCTGGTCAGCAGGTTTTCGGTTTCTTTCTGGCAGATATTGGTGACATGCCTTGCACTCAATATCTTCGCGCTGGCACCGCCTGTTTTTATCATGATGGTATATGACCGCGTGATTTCCCCCTATGATCTTTCTTCGCTGGCCATGCTGACAGCAGGGGTTTCCATGGCGCTGGTTGCGGAATGGGCGCTGCGGGATATCCGCTCCGAGGGACTAGCATGGATGACGGCACGCCTCGACAATCTAGTTGGCAGCCGCATTTTCGCACATCTTATCGGCTTGCCTCCTGCATTGATTGAACGCGCATCGGTCGCGGCGCAGGTTGCGCGTATCCGCACGTTTGAATCGGTACGCGATTTTTTCAGCAGCGCGGTTTTTCTGTCCTTTCTTGAAATTCCTTTCGTGATGATCGCCGCAGGCGTCATGTGGGCGATTGCAGGGCCGCTGGTGCTGGTGCCGCTTTGCATGATTGCCGCATATGCCGCGCTGTTTTTCACCATGCAAGCGCGCATACGCCGCGTGATGCGGCTGGCCGCCAAGGCGACATCGGCGCGTCAGCAGTTTATTATCGAAAGCCATGAACGTTTGCGCAGCATCCGCGTCAACGGTCTTGGCAAGGCGTGGGAAGACAAATTTTCCACCCTGACGGGGCGCGATGCCGTGCTTGCCTTCAGGCTTTCTTATCTGGGAACCGTTGCAGAAACGCTCGCCCATACCTTGACCGTTTTTTCAGCTGTACTGACGATCGGCTTTGGCGTCGGACTTATCTGGAGCGGCAGCATCACCACCGGTGCACTTGTCGCCTCGATGATCCTCGTCTGGAGGATTTTGCTGCCTTTTTACAGTCTTTGCACCATGATTCCGCGCCTCGAACAACTGCGCAGCAGTATCGAACAGGTCGATACCCTGATGGATTTGGAAACCGAAGCCGATCTCGCGCAAACGGCGGCAAGCCTGAATACGCTGCGTGGCCATATTGTGATTGATAATGTTACGCTGCGCTACGAAAACGCGGCGCTGCCTGCGATAGAATCCCTGTCGCTGGATCTGCCCCCCGGCCGCATGGCCGCCGTCACGGGGCGTAACGGCAGCGGTAAGTCAAGCCTGCTCAAGCTCGTCAAAGGTTTGTACCGGCCAGAAAGCGGCGCTGTGCGGATTGACGGATACGACATCCGCCAGATGGACGCAGCCGAGCTGCGGCGGCAAATTGCATATGTTCCGCAAAGACCGGATTTCTTTCCGGGCACGCTGCGCGAAAATATCGCCATCGGTAATCCGTTTGCGAGCGAAACTGATATTGAAAATGCTCTGTTGCTGGCCGATGCATGGGAAGATTGCCGCCACACCCTCGACAAGACCATGGCCGAAATCCGCATGACGCCGTCGCTGGCTGCACGTCTGTCGTTGGCGCGCGCCTACCTGCAAAATGCCGCCGTCGTGCTGATAGACGAAATGCCCAACACGCTGATGAACGGCACGGCCGGTGAAAATCTGCGCACCTATATCCGCCAGTCGCATGGCAAACGCACGATTATCGCCGTTGCGCATCGTGGCGATCTTCTGGCGCTATCTGACGTGATTATTCATCTGCGCCGCGGCGCCAAAGCTGCCGCCGGCAACCGCGAAGATATGCTTCGCCATTTAAGGGAGGCCGCATAATGACCGACGAAAAACGCCAAAAGCAACTGCGATTACTGTCGCAATCCATCCGCCTCAAGGAAACGGCAAGTCCGCGCATTGTGCGCGCGACCATGGCCGTGGTCAGCTTTGCCTTTCTGGGTTTTATTTCATGGGCCGCCTTCGCGAATATTCACGAGATTGCCCGCACGCCGGGAGAAATCGTGCCGAGCGGCTTTCAACAGGCCGTACAGCACCTTGAAGGCGGGATTGTACGCGAAATTCTTGTGCAGGAAGGCGACAGCGTCGATAAAGGCCAGATTTTGCTGCGGCTGGATGGCGCGGGTATCGAAAAAGACCTTCGCCGCGCTGAAGAACAAACCCTCGCCTTGAGTCTGCAGGAAGAGCGTCTGCGCGCTTTCCTCGAAAACCGTGCCCCTGTCTTCCCCGTCGAAGCGCGCGCAAGTCAGGATATGATGCGCGATCAGGAGGCTTTTTTCGCCAGCATGCAGACCGCACGTGAAAAAGAGCGCGGCGTCATCCGCCAGCAGATCGACCAGAAAAAACAGGCCATCGGCGCCCTGCGTGCGGAGCTGACCACCGCGCAGCAAAATTTCGGCATCGTATCCGACCTTTACGCCAAACGGCTGGAAATGAACCGTCAGGGCGTGATGCCCGAAGCGCGCGTGATGGAAACCCAGCAGCAGCATAACCACCTGCGCGGACAAATCGCGAGCCTGCAAAGCCAGATTGCCGCCGCGAATGCCACGATCCGTGAATATCAGGACAGGCTGGCCTCGCTGGATGCCGGCACCACGGACGATGTGAACCAGCGGCTGGACGGTATCCTTTCGGCGCAGGCGCAAAACCGCGAACTGATTGCCAAATTGCAGGAACGCGTCGCGCGGCTCGACGTGCGCGCGCCTGTGCGCGGCACTGTCAAAGGGCTTGCCGTCAACACCATCGGCAACGTCGTGCAGCCGGGGCAAACCCTGATGGAAATTTTGCCTGCCGATGCGCCGCTGGTGGTATCGCTGAAAATACCACCCCGTTATATCGGACATATCCACGCGGGGCAGGACGTACAAATTAAATGCAGCAGCTTTGATTTTTCCCGCTACGGCGCGATACCGGGCACGCTGGAATTTATTTCTGCCGCCAGCTTCGCCGGTGAGGGCGGCGAGAGGTATTTCCAAGGCCGCGTCCGCCTTGCCCGCAGCCATGTCGGGGAAGATACGCGCAATACCGTTGTGCCGGGCATGACGGTGATGGCCGATATCATCACGGGGGAAAAAACCGTGCTGGAATACCTGTTGAAGCCGGTACGCAACGCCATGTCGACAGCATTTACGGAGAGATAAAGCCAACCAGAGGGGGATATACCATGCATACGCCTGCCCAAACGACACTGCCGCAAAGCCCGCCTGCCACGATCCACAGCGCCACAACAGCAGCGGAGAGTATAAAAAGCGGATTTGCCCTGATGGATACCTGCAAATTCAGGATACGCACCGTGGCGGAGGCAGCGGCATTGGCGCGTTTTGCCGCTGGTATGTTCCGCGACCCGCAGCGCATCGCGCCGGGGCTCGAAGCTTTGATGCTGAACGCCATCGAACATGGCTGCCTGGGCATCGGCCATGACCTGAAAAGCAAGCTATTGGCCGATGGTACATGGCTGGCGGAAGTTGAACGCCGCCAGAGTCTGCCCGACAACCGTCAGAAAAGCGCAGAAGTCGTCATTGCGCGGCGGCCTGAAGGCATTTTTATCGTGATTACCGACCCCGGGCCGGGGTTTGACTGGAAAGCCTGGACAAGCATCGAGCCCGCAAGAGCCAGAGACAGCCACGGGCGCGGTATCGCCCGCGCCCGTGCCGTCAGTTTTGACAATCTGGCCTATAACGCCGCGGGCAATCAGGTCGCCCTGCATGTGCGCGACGTCCCGCCCGATAAATGGTAGCGCGCGGGCGTTAGTTGACCACGTGCACCAGCTGGCCGATGCGCTGGCTGACCAATACAAGCATTTCCAGCTCCACCTTCGGCTCGGCGCGCAGGTCGTCGACAATCTGGCCGATTTTGGCCACCATCTCGGCATGTTTGCCGAACCATTGGTCGATCAGCTTGGCATCGACGCGGGTTTTGCGGCTGACGCCCGAGAAAATAGCCGCCGTAATCGCCGCCTGATGGATAAAGAAATCATCCATCAAACCGCCCATGACGCGCGCCTGCCATGCGTTGGCGGGCACAATGTTTGCCGCCTGCTGGCGCAGCCAGTCAAGGCCCAGACGGTCGCCCACCATGAAATACGCGGGCGCGATTTCCGCGACATCGTCATCGGATTTGCGGCTGATATTCACGATATCGCTGGCCGAAGACAGCAGTTTCATAACCGCAATATCGCCCGCAATCGCGGCGGGAACGCCCCATTCCGCCAGTTTGCGGCTGGTTTGCTCCAGCGTTGCACGCACCGTATCGGGCACCAGCTGACGCACGGATTTGCGCAGAACCTCGATACCGGGGGCGAAAGCTTCGACCTCACTCTCGACATCCAGATTGTCGCCGCCATAGCGCAGGAACCACGTCACCGCGCGTTTGACCACGCTGAAAACTTCCTTGAGCGCGGAGATTTGCACCTGTGACGGCACGCGGTTGTCGAGCGCCTCGATTTTCTGCCAGATATCATCAAGCCCATAAGCTTCCTGCACGATGAGGAAGGCCTTGATGACCTCTTCCTCGCGCTCGCCGGTTTTGGCCACGCGCGAGGCAACGAAGGTTGCGCCCATGCGGTTGACCAGCGTATTGACGATTTGCGTCGCAATAATCTCGCGGCGCAGCTTGTGCGCGCGGATTTCGTCTTCGTATTTCTGCAGCGCCTTGGGGAAGTAGCTGAACAGATGTTTTTCCATCGCCGGCGCATCAGGGATATCGCTGTCGAGAATACGCTTGTAGAGAACGATTTTGACATTCGATGTCAAAATCGCCAGTTCGGGACGCGTCAGACCCTGACCGTCGCGCGCCATGCGGACAAAGGTTTCATCGTCCGGCAGACCTTCGAGCGCGCGTTTAATCAGCCCCGCTTTTTCCAAATCGCGGATCAGTTCGGCATGCAGGTTGATATGTTCAACCGCCAGCGTTTCCTGAAGGCTCAGGGATTGCGTCTGCTGATAGTTGTCACGCAGCACCAGCGCAGCCACATCGTCCGTCATAGCTGCAAGAAGCTTGTTGCGCGCCTCCAGCGACATTTTGCGGCGGGCGGTGACGTCGCTGAGCAGGATTTTGATGTTAACTTCATGGTCGGAGCAATCAACACCCGCCGAGTTGTCGATAAAGTCGGTGTTGATGCGGCCGCCGCAACGTGCGTATTCCACACGGGCCAGCTGCGTGACGCCGAGGTTCGCGCCCTCGCCAATCACCTTCGCGCGCATATCACAGGCGTCGACCCGTACCGCATCGTTGCCTTTGTCATCGGCGTCGGCATGGCTTTGGCGCGACGACTTGACGTAGGTCCCGATACCGCCGAACCACATCAGTTCGACATCCGCTTTCAAAATGGCGGATATCAGCTCATCCGGCGACAGGGTATCGCGGTCAAGACCCAGCAGTTTTTTGACCTGCGCCGATACTTTCACCGATTTGGCGGAGCGTTCGTAAATCGCGCCACCCGCAGACAGCAGCGATTTATCGTAGGCATCCCAGCCGCCCCGCGCCTTGAACAGGCGCAGGCGTTCGGCAAAGGTTTTTTCAGGGTTCGGTTCCGGATCGCAGAAGATATGCACGTGGTTGAAGGCGAATTGCAGCTTGATCTGCTTGGACAGCAGCATCGCGTTGCCGAAAACGTCCCCGCCCATATCGCCCACACCCGCAACGGTGAAAGGCTCTTTCTGGATATCCTTGCCCATTTCCCGGAAGTGACGCTTGACGGATTCCCAGCCGCCGCGCGCGGTGATGCCCATCTTCTTGTGGTCATAACCAGCCGAGCCGCCGGAGGCGAAAGCATCGCCGAGCCAGAACCCGTGCGCCAGCGACAAACCGTTGGCGATGTCGGAGAACGTGGCCGTACCCTTGTCCGCCGCAACGACCAGATACGGGTCGATGCCATCATGGCAGATGACGTCTTTGGGTCGGACAATCTTGCCCTTCACGTTGTTGTCGGTGATATCGAGCAGCGATTGCACAAACAGTTTATAGCATTCGATGCCTTCCTGCTGATACGCCTCGCGCCCGCCGGTCTGCGGCGGCTGCTTGACCACGAAACCACCCTTCGCACCAACAGGCACGATGACGGTGTTTTTAACGGTCTGCGATTTCAAAAGGCCAAGAATTTCCGTGCGGAAATCGTCGTGACGATCCGACCAGCGGATACCGCCGCGGGCGATTTCACCGCCGCGCAGATGCACGGCCTCGACTCGCGCAGAATAGACGAAAATTTCGACATGCGGGCGCGGCAGCGGCAACCCATCGACATTTTTGCTATCCAGCTTGAAGGCGATGCAGGGTTTATGTTCGCCATCTTCCCCTGTCTGGTAGAAGTTGGTGCGCAGGGTATTTTCGATGAGCATCTTGAAGCCGCGCAAAATGCGGTCATGGTCCAGCTTTTGGACATCCTGCAGCATATCGAGGATTTTTTCGCCCGCCGCCGCCGCGTTCAGCGACTTCGCGCCTTTGGGGTCGTGCATCGCGCGGAAGAAATCGACCAGCGCGCGCGCAATCGCGGGATAGCTGCTGAGCACCTGCTCAACGTACACACGGCTGTAGGGGAAACGCGCCTGACGCATATAACCGCTGTAGCCGCGCAGAATCATGGTTTCGCGCCAGCCGAGGTTCGCGCGCAGCGCCAGATGGTTCAGCCCGTCGTTTTCCGCCTGCCCGTGCCAGACCTGCAGGAAGGTGCTTTCGACGTTTTCCTTGACAGCGTCGAGGTCGATATCCTCCGCCCCCGTCAATTTGAAATCGTGAATCCAGATCGCGCCGTCATAACCATAGGGGCGCACTTCGTAGGGCATTTCCGATATCGCCTGTAAACCCATATTGCCCAGCACCGGCATAATGTCGGACAGCGGCACAGGGGTTGCGCGGTGATAGACTTTCAAATGCATCTCGCCCGCCGCCATGCCTTGCAGGCGGTAGAAATCGACGCGGATATCCTCGCCGGTTTTGACCATCTGCTCAAGATGGCGGATGTCATGCACGGCGTTGCCGATATGAATGGATTCATGATAGGCGGTCGTGAAGGCGCGACCGAAGGTAAACGACAGCTCTGCCCCCTTCGCACGGCCATAGGCGGCGACGAGAACCTGTTTCAGGCGCTCATCCCACTCGCGGCCCAGTTCGATGAGCTGCGCTTCGATATAGCCCTGGTCATACCCGGCGTCCGCGCCGTCTTCGAGAAGAACGGTGAACAGCAAACGCGCGAGCGGGCTATCATCCAGCGTGGTGAAATAGTTGACCACACGGCCACGGTAGCCGTGTTCGAGAATGCGGGCCGCCTGCAGACGGAAACGCGTGTTGTAACGATCGCGCGGCACATATAGCAGGCACGACATATATTGCTTCATCGGGTCCATATGCGTGAACAGCGCAATGCGCTGCTTGGCCTGCAAACGCAGAATACCGAGAGCGAGGCGGTCCACATCTTCGGACGAAGCCTGAAACAGCTCGTCACGCGGCATTTTTTCAAGGATATGCTCCAGCGCCTTGGCGTCGTGGGAGCCCTTGATAAAACCGGCGCGGTTGATGGTTTCCATGACTTTCTGGCGCACAATCGGCACTTCGTTGGTGCGGCAGGAATAAGTGCTCGACGTAAACAGGCCGACGAACAGATGCATGCCCTGCAGGCTGCCGTCCTTGCCGAGGATTTTGATACCGACGGCATCCAGCGGCACGCGGCGATGCACGGCGGCATATTGTTCGATGAGCTTGCTGACCATCACGGGCCAGCGCGCTTCGGCCAGCAGGGCCATTTTGGCGCCGCTGATATCTTCGCCAAAACCGAGTTTGTGGCCGTTTTTAAGAACACCGAGATCGGAACCCTTCACCACGGCAAGGCTCGCGCCTTCTTTACGCGACGTAAAGCGGTATTCGCGGTAGCCGAGGAAGGTGAAGTTGTTGCCCTTGATGTAATTCAGGAACTCTTCGGCCTCTTTCACATCGGCAGCGTTGTGGCCCTTGCCGTAGACGTCGGGGGCGGCGAGAATTTCGTCGATGCGCGCCAGCATCTTGCGCCAATCGCCCGTCGCGCTACGCACATCCTGCAGCGTGTGGCTCAGCGCCTGTGCAAGCTTTTCGCAAGCGTCCGACGACAGCGTTTGTTCGAGATGGATATGCACATGGGATTCAGTGACATACCCGCTGGCAAGCGCTTTGCCCGACTGGATATCGGTCAGCTGGCCGGCTTTGTCGCGGCTCGCGTTCAAAATCGGGTGCAGCAGCAGATCGACGTTCATACCCTGATGCGTCAGTTCAGACGTCAAAGAGTCGATGATGAAGGGCATATCGTCGTTGACGACCTGAATGACCGTGCAGGGTACATGCCAGCCGTCACGTTTCAGATCGGGGTTGAATACGCGCAGTTTATGCGCGCCCACTTTGCGGGTCTGCGCCCATTCCTGCATGGAGGCGGCGATTTGCGAAAGCTCCGGCGCGGAAAAACCGGCGATATCCTCCGCCGGCACATGGCGGAAGAACATATCCGCAAAATGCGCGCTGCCGCGGGCGGGCTTGCGCACAGGCGTTTTGCCGGCTGCCGCGCGCGAGGGTTTGGAGCTGTTTTTTTTCTGAGCCTTTGCCATGATCGACTTTCTTTTTTTTCAAACAGGAAATGATGTTGTGCGGTGGGCGGATAACGCCTGAAGCGCATGGGCGCATCATAGCCTAAAATTGCCACAGGCGGCAAAAAAGCGGTGCAACAAAAGCGTGTTAGAAAAAGGCTTTTTCTTATCCCCGCCCGCAACAAAATACCCGCCGCGTTTTCCAAACAAAAACGCCTGCGGAGAAAGCCCCGCAGGCGTTTTTAAAGTTCTGTAAAAGGCGCAGTTAAGCGGCTTTTTTGCTCAGCGTGTCTTCGCCTTTGGTCCAGTTGCACTGGCACAGCTCGTCCGTCTGCAGCGCATCGAGGGTACGCATGACTTCGTCAACGTTGCGACCGACTTTGAGGTCGTTCACGGATACGAAACGGATCACGCCGTTCGGATCGACGATGAAGGTCGCGCGGTTGCAAACGCCCGCTTCTTCGTTAAGGATGCCAAGCGCCATCGACAGTTCGCGCTTGATGTCGGAGAGCATCGGGAAGGGCAGATCGTTCAGATCTTTGTGGTTCTGGCGCCAGGCGAGATGCACATAGTCGCTGTCGGTGCTGAGACCGAGAACCTGCGTGTCACGATCTGCGAAATCGCGGTTCATTTTGCCAAAAGCGGCGATTTCGGTCGGGCAGACAAAGGTGAAATCCTTGGGCCATGCGAACAGAACCAGCCATTTGCCTTTGTAGGTGTCGTTGTTGATCGTCTCGAACGCGGTTTTGGGGTCGGAAGAAACAACGCCGGTCAGGTTGAAAGACGGGAATTTCTGGCCAATCGTAAGCATGTGTAAGAACCCTTTCTGATGAGGATGTTATTGTTGCGGCTGTGCACAAACGGGCGCGCGGCAGGTATTTTCGGCGCGGCGGCTGTGCAGGATGAGGCCAAAATGCCCCCGCACCCTTGATTCGTCAAGGGAAGTGCGGAATTTTGATTTAAAATTATGCAAAAAATCCAGCATGCGCAACTTTAGTTCTGTTGCAGCAAAACAGCGGCAAAAGAATAGCCGCAAATGGCACAGACATCAGCAGAAAATCAGTTCGGCGCGACGTTCACACCGTATTCACGGGCGATTTTATAAAGCCCCCCGCTTGTCCCCGTACCCAGCGCACGGAATTTCCAGCTGGCGCCTTCACGCTCCAGCTCGCCGAAAATAATTGCATTGTCGGACGAGGCGTCTTCGGTCAGATCGAAATGTGCCAGTTCCTGCCCCGTGGCCTTGTTGATGATGCGGATATAGGCATCCTTGACCAACCCAAAGGTCTGCTGGCGTTCTTCGGCGTTGTGGATCGTGACGGCAAAAGCGACTTTTTCAACGTCAAATCCCATGTTGTCGAGATCAAGCTCGATCGCTTCGTCATCGCCGTCAGCATCGCCTTTGGTGTTATCGCCCGTGTGCTTGACGACGCCGCCATCGGTATCAAGGTTGTTGTAGAAAATGAAATCCGTATCGCGGCGTACGCGGCCGTCGCGGTTCAGCAAAAAGCAGGATGCGTCAATATCGACAGGGAATCCCTGCTCTTCAGCCGGGGCGCTCCAGCCGACGCCGACAATGACATGTTTCAGCGTTGGGTCGAGGGATTCAAGATTGACCTCCTGCCCTTTGGTCATCATCGAAATCTGGCCGAAGGACTGACGCAAATCCGGCTTGGGCGCTTCCGGCGCGGCTTCGGGCGCAGGGGCCTGCGGTGCGAAAGGATCGGGCGGGAATTGGTCTGCGCCGTTAGACATCTGCTGGTTTCCTGTCTCGGTATGTTAAGGTCAACGCCCTTGTCCGGCCTGCGCCCTGCGCAAGACGGCCAAAAGCTTCTGCATATCCGGCGGCTCGTCCGCCCGCAGCGAGATTTTATTTTCGCCGATTGGGTGGATAAATTCAAGCTGCGCGGCATGAAGGGCCTGACGCGCGAATTCCTGCAGGGCCGCTGCGGCCTGCGCCGGTATTTTCATCTGTTTCGCATATTTCGCCGGCGCCGTTTTGCCGTAAAGCGGGTCGCCGACCAGCGGATGCCCGATATGCGACATATGCACGCGGATCTGGTGCGTACGGCCCGTTTTCAGGCGGCATTCGATCAACGAGGCCCAAACCCCGTAAGTTTCCAAAACTCGGTAATCGGTAATCGCTTCCTTGCCGCCGCCGTCCAGCACCGCCATTTTCTTGCGGTTGGTTTTATGGCGGCCGATCTGGGTTTCGACCCTGCCCTGCACAGGCGATGGCACGCCCCAGACAACCGCGTGATACACACGCGTCAGGGCACGGGTCGACAGTTGCGCGGACAGCCCCTGATGCGCCGCATCGTTCTTCGCGACAACCATCAATCCCGATGTTTCCTTGTCCAGACGATGCACGATGCCGGGACGTTTGACCCCGCCGATACCCGACAAGGCATCGCCGCAATGCGCGAGCAGCGCATTCACAAGGGTGCCGTCGTGGTTTCCGGCAGCCGGATGCACCACCAGATCGGGCGGCTTGTTGATAACAATCAGATCGCTGTCTTCATAGGCGATATCCAGCGGGATATCCTGCGCCGCGGGGGCAGCCTCCTCGGGCGGGGGCACGTCGATATCATAAACCTCACCCGCCTTGACTTTACGGGAACTGCCGTCGACCACAGCGCCATCGCAGCGCACCTGACCTGATTCTATCAACGCCTGAAGCCGCGCACGCGACAAGCCGCCCGCCTGCGATGCCAGAACCTTGTCGAGGCGCTGCCCCGCCTCCGCATCGGATACTTTGACCGTTATGGTTTCCATGCTATCAATATAAACACTTTGCCAAACAAGCGCCAGAGCGCGCCCAGAAGAGGTCAACCGTATCATGAGCCTGCTGAACAACCATAAATTCCTGCAAAACGCCATTATGGTGATGTCGGTGCTTATCCTGGCCGGACTGGCCATCCTTGTGCATGGCATCGTCAAAAAATCCGGCAGCAGTGGCGGCGGCGCCGTTGTTTCCGCACCCAGTGTCGATGCGCCCGAAGGCACGCTGTCTGTCCAGCTGCCCGCCCGCAGCCGGGTCAACCACATGACGTCCTACAACGGCGGCATCGCGCTGCATGTCAGCGCGGCAAGCGGGAATTTTGTTTATTTCATCAATTCGCAAACCGGCAAAATTGACGGCGCGCTGAAACTTGAAGTCGCGCCGAGCTACAAACTGCCCGCAACGCAGCAACGCAAATAAATCAAATAAACAAGCCTGAATGGCTTATTCCCCGCGCGTTTCGGCAGCTTCCGCAGGCTGCGGAACCTTCTGCGCCGCCGCGCCTGCGCCTGCCAGTGCGGCTTCGATTTTGCTGAAAATATCGCCCTTATCCCACTCGCGCGGGCCATCGAACTGTTCGATGACCACACCGTCACGGCCAATCAGAAAACTCGCGGGGACACCGGCATATTGCCATTTCAGCGGGATCTGGCGGTCGGTATCGATATAGAGCTTCATCTGCTCCACACGGCGCTCTTCCAAAAACTCGGCGACGTCGGAAACCGGCTTACGGTCGAGGGAAATCGCGACCACATGCAGCCCCTTGTCACGCAGCTTGGCCTGCAGTGTATCGAGCGCCGGAAGCTCCGCCACGCAGGGCGGACACCACGTCGCCCAAAGGTTGACGAGCAACACCTCCCCC
The DNA here is from genome assembly GCA_964551435.1 of uncultured Micavibrio sp. Classification (GTDB taxonomy): domain Bacteria; phylum Pseudomonadota; class Alphaproteobacteria; order Micavibrionales; family UBA2020; genus UBA2020. The sequence continues at coordinate 38,369 of CAZKBS010000006.1, read as the reverse complement.
TTGAAATCGGCCAGACGTACGCCCTTACCTTCGGCGTCGTGGAACACGACGTCCGGCAGGGTTTTTCCAGCCTGCGAGGGGCGCGGCGGCGGGGTCATCGAGGGGGCCGCTGCCGCTGTTTCCATATTTTTTGGCGTTCCCGAAGTTTCCGGCGATGGGGGCTGAATATTAACGAGAATAGTGTAAGATAATCCGATGGCTATCAGCATAGCCGTGACCATCAAAATAACGCGCTGCCGTGGTTTGAGCATTCGATTCCTCCCTCTTGGAATTCATGGGCCGTATCGGGCGGCTCTGACGCGGCGGAGTATAATAGAGAGTGATATGAGATTAACAGTTTTTTCCATCGGCGCGGCGCTGGCCCTCGCGCTTTTGCCTGCGGGCTGCGGCATCAAGCCCAAATTCGTCGAACCGCCCCCCGCCGAAAAAGCGGATGGCACCCTGCAAACACAGCAAGAGGCGCGCAAGGCCGATAAATTCCCGCGCACCTATCCCGATCCCGCTTTTGACCCCGCCCCCAAACCCGAACCGGAAAGACTGATACGCTAATGCTGACCACGCAATACAAAAACAAAAAACTGCACATGGAAGACGTGGCGCTTGAAACGCTGGCTGAAAAATACGGCACGCCGCTTTACTGTTATTCCGCGGCGCAGATTACGCAGAATTACAACGCCTATCGCGACGCCTTCCTGAAAGTCTCCGCTCCTGAAAATTTCACCATCTGCTACGCCACCAAGGCGAACAGCAATCTGGCCGTGCTGCGGTTGCTCGGCAGCCTTGGCGCGGGGGCGGATATCGTCTCCGGCGGTGAAATGGCGCGTGCGCTGGCGGCGGGCATTCCCGCATCGAAAATCGTTTTCTCCGGCGTTGGCAAATCCGAAGAAGAACTCCGCGCAGCCATCACCAAAGGAATCTTCCAGATCAACGTGGAGTCAGAGGAAGAACTTGTCCAACTCTCCGCACTTGCCGCGAAGATGAAAAAGAAAGTGCCTGTCTCCATCCGCGTCAATCCGGATGTGGATGCAAAAACCCACGCCAAAATCACCACCGGCAAAAAAGAAAACAAATTCGGCATCGACATCGCCCGCGCCCCCGCACTTTACAAAAAGGCGCTGAAAATGCAGGGTATCGACGCGCTCGGCGTGGCGGTACATATCGGGTCGCAGCTGACATCGCTGGCGCCGTTCAAGCGCGCCTATGAACGCGTGGCCGAACTGGTCGTCAAACTGCGCAAGCAGGGCAACGATATCCGCCGCGTTGATCTGGGCGGCGGCATCGGCATTACCTACAAGAACGAAACCCCGCCCGACCTCACCTTCTATGCCCTGATGGTGCGCGATATCATCATGCCGCTCAACGTGCATGTGGTGATGGAGCCCGGACGCTCCATCGTCGGCAATGCGGGCGTATTGCTGAGCCGCGTGCGCGGCATCAAAAAAGGCGCATCGAAGAAATTTCTGATCCTCGATGCCGCCATGAACGATCTGATGCGCCCGGCGCTTTATGACGCCTATCACGCCATCTGGCCCGCGCGTCAGGCCGCGGCCAAGGACGTCTACGACGTCGTCGGCCCCGTGTGTGAAACCGGCGATACCTTCCACATCGGCGAAAAACTGCCGACGCTGAAGGCCGGCGATGTTGTCGCGCTGATGACCAGCGGCGCCTATGGCGCGGTCATGTCGTCGAATTACAACACCCGCCCGCTGGCGCCCGAAGTTTTGGTGAGCGGCAAGAAATCTGCCCTCATCCGACGTCCGCAAACGGTTGAAGACCTTATCAAGCACGACCAGATACCGGAGTGGCTGGGCTGATGGATTTCCTCGGGCGCGCATTATACTGGTGGACGCTGGGCTGGAGCTTTGTATCGCTCTGGCTGGAGCGTCTCTGGGCGCGCTTCTGGGGGCTTTGCACGGTTGTCATGTTTTTCATGGCGCTGTCGCTGAGCGGTCTTCTTTTCAAATTTGGCAAAACCGCGCATTTTTCTCTGCTCGTCCTTTTTGCCGTGCTGGCATTTGCCGCCGCATTTTATACGGGCCGCCGTTTCATCATGCCCCGCCGCTGGCAGGTCGAACGCCGTATCGAACATGAAAGCGGCCTTAAACACCGCCCGCTGCAAATGCTGCACGACAAGCCGGAGGAAGGCACCAGCCCCGCCGCCGCCAAGCTATGGTACAAACAGCAGGCGCAAAGCCGCGCCAGCTGGACGCGTTTGCGCGTCTGGCGCCCGCGCCCGCGTGTCGGGCGGCAGGATAAGTATAATCTGCGCTTCGCCGCGATGCTGTGTCTTGTGCTGGCGCTTGTGATGTCGCGCGGACATATCGCCGACCGCCTGAGCGCCGCGCTGACGCCGCCTGCGATTTTTAAAACCACCGTTACCGTTGTGTCGATGGACGTCTGGCTGGAGCCGCCCGAATACACCAGCGCCGCCCCCGTCTTTCTGGCCACCGCCCAAACCGGCCGCAATACCGCCGCCAATGCCAGCGTACCCGAAGGCAGCGTATTGAAAATCCGCGTCGGCGGCGTCAAACGCGCGCCACGGCTTTTTTACGGCGGGGCGCAAATCGCCACCTTTACGCAAGTCGGCCCCGGCAACTTCACCGCCGAAGCCGTCCTGCGCAAAAGCGGGCGGCTGGACATCCGCCGCGGTTGGTGGCAACGCGGGCTGGGCATCTGGGATATCGACGTGATTGCAGATCAGGGGCCGGAGGTAAAAATCCTCGACGCAGGACCGGCGGAGCGTGCCGCGCTTAAAATCAGCTACAGCGCGCGCGATGATTACAGCATCCGCAGCCTGCGCGCGGTCATCGAACCTTCGCCCGATATCCCCGCTCAACGCTGGCACGAAACCATCGAATTCGACATCCCCTTCAGCGGGCAGAAAAGCCGCGACGGCGAACAGCACATCGAAAACCTTGCCCAGCATCCGATGGCCGGGCAGCCCGTGATGCTGCGGCTGATTGCCACCGACGACCACGGCAACGTTTCCGAAAGCAATATCGAGAAACTGGCCCTGCCAGAACGCGACTTCAAAAATCCCGTTGCGGCGATTTTGAACCGCGAGCGCAAACGCCTCATCCGCTATGATGATCCGCTGACCATGACCATCACGCGGCATGTCCTGACCAACATCGCCAACCGCCCCGCGCTCATCAAGGAAGACCTGCGGGTCTTCCTCGGCCTCGTCGTTGCCATCAAGCGTTTGAGCTATGCGCCGACACCTCATAAGGCAGAGACCGTGCGCGACATGCTGTGGTATATGGCGCTGCGCATCGAAGACGGCGGGCTGGCGCTGGCGCGCGAGGAATTGCGTCAGGCGCTGCAAAAGCTCAATCAGGCACTGAACGACAAAAACATATCCGAAGAACGCCTGCAGGAGCTGACCGAAGAGGTCAACAAGAAAACCCAGCAGTACATGCAGGAACTGGCCAAGGAAATGCGCCAGCGCATGGAACAGGGTGACGGACAGCAGAACCAGCCGCAAATCTCGCCCGAACTGGCGCAGAAGCTGATGGAAAAAATGGATATGTCCGACATGGAAAAAATGATGCAGCAGATGCAGCACGGCGATACGCGCGAGCAGATGCAGGCCATGACGGAAATGATGCAAAAAATGCTTGATGCCACCGATCCTAAAAACGCCATGAGCGAGAAGGATCAAAAAGCGCTGGAGCAGATGCAGAAAATGGAAGACCTTATCCAGAAGCAGGAAAAGCTGATGGATGAAACCGGTAAAATGCAGCCCAAGCAGGAAAGCGGCGAACAGGAAGGCACGCAAGGCGAGATTCGCAAGGAACTGGGCGGCGTCATGCGCGAGATGGGCGAGAGCATGCCCGAAGTGCCGGAACATTTCGGCAATGCCGATCAGGAAATGAAACAATCACAGCAACAGCTCGGCCGCGATGCGCCCGAACGCTCCCTGCCCCACCAAAAAGAAGCGCTGGACCAGCTGAAACAGGGACAAAACCAGGCTATACAGCAAATGGCCGACCGCATGAAACAGCAGATGATGATGAGCGGCGGACAAGGCGGCAGCAGCGGAAACAATTTCGGCCAGGGCTATGACCCGCTGGGCCGCAAGGACGGCCGCGGCAATCCCGACCAGCGCGTCAAAATTCCCGACGAAAAAGAACGCCGCCGCGTACAGCAGATTATTCAGGAACTGCGCAGCCGTTCCAACGACTGGGAACGCCCACGGCAGGAACGGGAATATCTCGACCGCCTGCTCGACCCCTACAGCAATTAAAAACGGAAATAAGCCACTACGCGCCTACGCCGCCAGCGCGGAGGTAATGCGCTTGGTGATTTCCTCCAGCGTGAAGGGCTTGCTGATCACCTCATGCGCGAGGCAATCGAGGTTATGCGCGCGCTGGCGCTGGTTGGCGTAACCCGACATCATCAGAATACGCGTGCGCGGATAATCCTTGCTGACCTTGAGCGCGAGGGCGATGCCGTCGAGATCCGGCATAACAATGTCCGTCAGCAGCAGGTCATAGGAACGTTTTTCCAGTGCCGCCAGCGCCGCGTTGCCATCTGGCACGGCGGTCACGGCAAAGCCCGCGTAATTCAGCGCGCGCTCCACGAACTGGCGCACGGAGGGCTCGTCGTCGGCCACCAAAATCCAGCGGGGATTATCCTGTTCGTCTGCGGCTGTGGTTGTCATGAAAAAAACCTCTAACAATAATCTAATGGCGCGTTCAGCTGCCCAGTACTTTGATTTCAACTGTCTGGCCGCCCGCGGGAATATCCTTGAAGTTCAATTCTAGCGGTACCGTCTCCCCCGGCGCAAGCGTCGCGGGACGGGAATAAATCGACCAGTCTTTCAAAAAAACGCCGTCGGCACCGCGCAGGGTTACGCGGAAAGACGGATACGGCAGCGCGTCCTTGCTGACATTCCCCACCTTGCCGCTCATGGTCAGGGTATCCCCCGCCGTCTGCGCCAGCAGACCGGAAAGCGACAGCCCTTCGCCCGGTGCGCGCAAATGAACGCCCACAGCCTCGTAAAGCCGTGTCATGGGCGGCACATGCGCCGTGATAGGTCCTTTGAACAGCAAAACGGCACTGACGGTCACGAAGAACAGCAGCGCAAATACCGCGGCGCCAAAGGCATTCGGTCCCAGCCCTGCCGGATGATAGTCATAGGCAGGCATGGCGGTATCGGCATCCAGCGGGGCCACAGCGCGCGAGGCGCCATCGTCCATCTGCTCGATCAGCACATCGCTGAAACTGGCGTCTGCGGCGGTGGCTTCCTGCGGGTCCGGCGTCAGGCCGGGCACAGTTACCTGCTGTTCAAACCACGTATTGCCGCAGGACGTGCAGCGCACGACACGGCCACCCAGCGCCAGATGTTTTTCATCCAGCCGCCATACCGTTTGGCATTTATCGCAGGTCAGAAACATATTTTGAGCCGCCCGCCGATGCGTCCGCTTTTTCGATAATCCTAAAATGTGTCCACAAATAAAAGTGGCACAACATATTGAATAAGGATAGCATGCAAATCATTAATTTTGCATTTTTTGTTTTACCGGAATCCCGCCTGCGGGAGAGCGGTCGGACAAGACCGGTACAAACCAAACGTCGATGACGAACCATACGCATATGCGGGGGATAGAGGCTTCATGTCGCTGGTGACATTCTCCAACGTCGGTCTGCGCTACAGCACGGGGCCTGAGATTTTGCACGATCTCAGCTTCAGCCTGCAAAAAGGCTCGTTCCATTTTCTGACCGGCCCCAGCGGTGCGGGAAAAACATCGCTGCTCAAACTTTTGTATCTGGGCAAGCGGCCGACGCGCGGACTTATCCACATGTTCGGCAAAGACGTCACCGCCATGCCGCGCGACCAACTGCCCGCCATGCGCCGCCAGATCGGCACAGTGTTTCAGGATTTTCGTCTGCTCAACCATCTCTCTGCCTTCGATAACGTCGCCTTGCCCATGCGCATCGCCGGCGTCGACGAAGATCACACGCGCCGCAACGTGACCGAGCTTTTGAAATGGGTCGGCCTTGGCGACAAAATGGAAGCCAAGCCGCCGACATTATCAGGTGGCGAACAGCAGCGCGTGGCCATTGCCCGCGCCGTCATCGCCCGCCCCAAACTGCTGGTGGCGGATGAACCGACGGGCAACATCGACCCCGAAATCGGTATCAAGATTCTGTACCTGTTCGAAGAGCTCAACAAGCACGGCACCACCATCATCATCGCCACCCACGACGACGACATCATCCGCCGTTTCGGCCATCCGCAGATGCGGCTGGAAAACGGTACGCTGATCATGCCGCCGCAAAGCCAGAAGGCTGCCTGACATGGCCACGAAAGTCTTCCAGAAATACCGTTATGATATCGCCCTTGAATCCGGTGCGGGTGCGCATCTGGTCGCATGGGTGACGGGGCTGATGGTGTTTTTTATGACCCTCGCCTTCGCTGTCAATATCGGTCTTGCCAGCGTCACGCAAAAATGGGTGTCGGGCCTTTCCGACAGCATCACGGTCGAGCTGCGCGCCCCCGCGCCCGAAAAAGACGGCGACAAACAGGACAGCGGCGCGCGTAAATCGCTGGATGAAAAAATCAAGGCGCTGGTCGCGCTGGGCGGCAAGCATGACGCCGTAACCTCCGCCCGCGCGCTCGAAGATGCCGAGGTGCGCAAGCTGATCGAACCGTGGCTGGGCAGCGCCATGCCCGCCGATCTGCCCCTGCCGGTTCTTATCGACATGAAAATCACGCGCGATGCCGATCTCGCCGCACTGAAAAAAGACATCCTGAAAATCGCGCCGACGGCAACTGTCGATACGCATGACGATACGCTGCAGGATGTCAGCACCCTGGTCAACACCGCGCGCATTTTTGTGATGATGCTGTCGGGTGTGATCATGCTGCTGGCGGTTGTTGCCATCTCGGGTATCGTGCGCGCCAAACTGGCGATACACCACCCCGAAGTCGAAACCCTGCATATGATCGGTGCGCATGATGAATATATCGCCCGCCAGTTCCGTCACCATACGCTGAAAGGCACCCTGAAAGGCGCCATCGTCGGCGTGGGCGCGATGCTGGGTACGCTTTATGTTGTCGGACGCACGACCCGCAGCATCGACAGCGCCATTTTGCCGGACATTTCCCTTTCCACCACCGAATGGGGCATGCTGGTTGCCGCTCCGGTCATTATCGGCACCATGATTGCGCATTTCACCGCACAGACCACCGTACTGGGCGCCCTGCGCCGCATGGACTGATGACACCCCGCCGCATGCCGCATTTGCCCAAAATGACACGGCCCGCGCAGGCCGCGCTGGTCGCCGTACTGCTGGCGGGACTTTGGCTGGCGGGGCTTTACAGCTTCACGCGCAGTATTTTCGACGATACCCAGATGGCCCTGCGCGAAAACCTGCGCAGCGGCACCGGCCCCCTACCCGAAAAGGATATGCTGGATGCGGTTGTGGTGCTGACCGGCGGCAGCAACCGCTTACAGACGGGATTCGACCTGCTGTCGCAATCGCGCGGTAAAAAACTTTTCATCTCCGGCGTCTATCAGGGCGTCGAGGTACGTGAACTTCTGAGCCAGTGGAAAAGCCAGCGTAACAAAAGCGATATCGACTGCTGCGTCATTCTGGGGTTTGAGGCCGACGATACCGCCGGCAACGCCGATGAAACAGCCGCATGGATGAAGGCTGAGGGATACCGCTCTTTCTACCTTGTCACCGCGCATTACCACATGAAACGTGCCCTGCTGGAAATGCGGCGCGCGGCGCCGGATTTGAAAATCCGCCCGTGGCCCGTGGTGCCCGAAGGTCTCGATATCAACAACTGGTGGCGCAGCAGCCAAACGCGCAGCCTTATCATCCGCGAATATTCAAAATATCTGGCCGCACTGGTCATCACTTCGGCGCGAAGGGCGCTTTGACATGGACAAAATACGTTCGTTTTTTTTCAATCTGCTTTATATCTTCGGCTCGCTGTTCTGGAGCATCGCGCTGCTATGGACTTTCGTGCTGCCGCCACGCCGCTGCACGGCGATGATTTCGCGTATCTACGGCGGATATATAACATTGATCGAAAAATACGTCATGAACCTGCGGCTGGAGCTGCGGGGCCTCGAAAACCTGCCCACGGACACGCCCTATATTATCGCCGCCAAGCATCAATCGGCCTATGAAACGCTGAAACTGCCGTTTATGGCGCAGTTTGATTTTCCGGTGATTGTGCTGAAAAAAGAACTGACGCGCCTGCCTGTCTGGGGACTTTATCCCAAACGCATGGGACTTATCGCGATTGACCGCAGCGCAGGGATGGAATCCATGCGGGCCATGATTGCGGGCTGCCGCGCCGCCATGAAAGACGGCCGCAATGTCATCATCTTTCCGCAAGGTACGCGCGTCGCTCCCGGCGCGATTGAAGACTACAAACCCGGCCTTGCGAAAATCTATAAAGACCTTCAGGTCCCGATTGTACCCATGGCGCTGAACACGGGCGTTTTCTGGGCGCGCAATGCGTTTTTCAAAAAATCCGGCACTATCGTTTTCGAATTCCTGCCGCCCATTCCGGCAGGCGAGCCGCCGCTGCAAGCGATGAAAACGCTGGAGGAGCGCCTTGAAGCCGCCAGCGACAAGCTCGTGCAGGAAGCCGGCGGCCCCGCCCTTGGCACCGTTGCACCGCGGCGTAAAAAGTAAGCGCCTCGCCGGGCAGCAAAAACAAAAACCCCGCCAGAGATATGGCGGGGTTTTTGTTTTTATCCTGTGGGGATGATTACCAGTGACGGACGCGTCCCGTATCGACGTGGACGAAATCACTGCGCGGATAGAACCCGACGCCACCCGATTTCAAATCCATCGCCGCCTTGCGCAGCACGTTCAAACGCGTCCCCGGCAGGCGGATATCCACGGCCTGGCCTGTCATATGCAGGCTGTTGCGCGCAACGCCTTCGCTGTTGCGGCGCAGGCGCGCATTGGTCGCCGGCGAGCGGTAGCCCGACAGCACGTGATAGGAATTTTTCGTGCCCAGACGGTTGTTCATCACGTAAAGAATATCCATCAGGCGCGGATCGATGGGAAACTGTTCATTCACGCGGTGGTCACGCATGAGTTTTTTGATATCGACGAAAGCGGAAGGAATATAACGACCGTTGTACCAGTACTCGCCCGCGAATTTTTCGCCCGTATAGGGGTTTTGCAAATAGATGAGGCGCGCGGTACGCGGCGCGGCAGCTTCCGCCAGCGCAGGTGTCCAGAAACCCAGCGCAGCGGCGGCAAAAAGCCCCGCTTTCAGAAATCCGCGGCGGTCGGAATCGTATTCATCCGCAGCAAGGGCGTTCTTCTCAATTAGGTCTTGCATGGTAACTACCCCATGTTTGTTGCGATTATTATTTTTCTTATTTTTACCCCACCTATAAGAATATCAAAAAAGGGGGGTTTTCAAGAATAAAAATCGCACTTGGGACATAATCCTGAAATGATGATACATAAAGATTCAATAGTTTGCATTTTTGATGCGCAGCACATATGCACCACACCGATCACCTGCAAAACACAAAAAATACGTTCGTATGTCAGCGAAGCGGCGACGGGCCCGGCAGGCGTTTGTCGAGTCTTTGCTGCGGCGACAGCTCGGCCAGCTTTGCGGTGATATCACGCATATTGGCCTGCAGATTGGCCACAGCGCTCTCCAGCACGCGCACTTGCGCCGCCAGCCCCGCAATCGACGGCGCGGCCTGCGCATCGGGGTTCAAAACCGCTCGCGCCAGCCCCAGCGTTTCTGCTGCCTTTTGATGGCCCAGCGTGCTTTCGGTGATCAGCGCCACATCGACATCGGCACCATGGGCCCGCGCAAGATGCAAACAGAATTCGACCTGCCCTGCCCCCGCCGCATGGCGCAGCAAATATTCGTTGTCGGTATGGATATCAATGTCGATATGCTTTTTCATGACATCAAAACCATCGATGTATCCATGCTCGGCGGATTTTTTGAGAAAGAGCTCGGGCGTGATTACTTTATCCATGCCCCGCGCCAGCAGGTAATCGAGCACACGGGCTTTGTCTTCTGCGGGCAGCGCGCTTTCGCACAGGGACATAAAGCAATGATCTTCCGCGCGGCCGGTATTCATTTCGATTTTCTCGGCAAGGAACACATCCACCAAATCCTGCCGTCCGCTTTTGAGCGCGACAGAGAAAAAAGTACGGCGCAGTGAATCGCGGGAACCTTCTTTGAAATTCCATTTCTGCCAGTCTTTATCCGTAACATCACGGACAAGCAGCTGCATCATCGGCGCCGACATATCGCTGAAATTGGCATAGCGGATAACGGTGCTGGCAAAGCTCACGCTCTTGCCGACAAGCTTCGCCATCTGCGCGGTATCGCCTGAAACAAGCGCCTCCTGCATCAGCGTCTCGTTTGCTTTGAACATGTTTCTAAGTTTTTTCATCTCGCAACGCCCTGTACCGCAAAGACCGCTATGTCGGTTTTGGGTCACCGGGAGAAGCTACGCGCGGATTGCGGTTATGTCAATACGGGACACTCAGGGCGTCGGCGGCTTTAATCCGCTGTTTTTATTTGTTTTTTCCAAAGACGACGCCCCCCGCGGTTCTTTAGGAGTCAGGAAATGCGTGAGATGCGCCAGCAATTTCACCGCTTCGGGCGAGATATCATGCCCCTGCCCTGGCAAAACGGCGCAATCCACGCGAAAGCCCTGCGCATCAAGCTGCGCGCGCGTTTTCTGCGCCATCGGATAGCCGGAATAATCCTGATGCTCGCGCTCCCCCACCAGCAGCCCGACGGGTGGTTTTGATACTGGCTGTGTCAATCTGTCAAGCGCACCGCCCGACAGGCAATAGACACCCGCCACTTCGGATGCACGCAGCAGGGCGCTGTAAAAAGCCATCGTACCGCCTTGCGAAAATCCGGCGATGATCAGGCGGTCTTCGCTGATGCCTTCGCGGCGCAGGACATCGTCGATATATTTCTGCGCCTCCAGCGCCGCCTGATGCGCACGGGGCGCGACAACATCACAATCGGGATTATCAAGCACGTCGCTGACATCGAACCAGCTGTGATAACGCCTGCCGTCCTGATCCTGCCCGAGCAGGATAGAACCATCCGGGCAATAGATACGCGCGGTTTGCAAATGCGGCGCCAGAAGTCCGCCCACATGCTGCGCCATGCTCTCGCCGCTGGAGCCATAGCCGTGAAAAAAGATAATGACCTGCTGCGGCGGCTGGCCATTTGGCGGGTCAACGATACGCTCGCTATACATTCCAGAGCCTAAAAAAAAGTGATGAATAGCCTAAAATTCGTCGGTGGTACGCATGTTGGAGGAATCCGCTTTATCGCGGTCGCTCATCTGCTTGGCTTCCTGAATGGCGCGGCGGAATTCAATCGGCGCCTCGATGGACGGCAACAGAACCTCGCCCACGCCCATCCCGCGGATGAGCACGCGGCCATAGCCGAAAATACGCCCAAGCACCCCCTGACGGACAGAGACCCCCTCGATACGGTCAACATTGAGTTCGCCGACGTGGCGGGCGATGAGGCCTTTTTTATAGACCAGACGTTCAGACGTAACCGCGATTTCAGTCGTCGCCTTCACAATCATCATATGCGCGAAGAAGTAAAGACCAAGCAGGAAACTGCCCAGAATGCTGAAACGCATCAACGCATTCAGCCCCCAGAGGATTTTAAGATAGCCGCCCTTTTCCTGCACGATCATGTTCCAAGCCTGATCATACAGATCGGCAGGCATATCGGCCATGTAGCGGCCACGGATTTCTTCGTTGACCACCCACCAGATGCCGACGTAACCAATCAGCACGCCGACGAAAAGGCCAAACAAAATCCAAAACACCGCACTGAGCGTGTACATCCAATGGAAGCGCGCCCCCATCAGGATTTCTTCTTTAGGACCGAGTGATTGCTGGACGTATAACATGCTGCGCAAACCCCTGCTGCGGGCGGACAGTTCCCATCCACCCTGATGTCATATAATACCTAACAGCAGGTTAATCGCCAAGGCAAATACCCAGCAAACGGGCCGTATGCACCAGCGGACCGTTCACATCGACAGCCTGATAGCTGGCAATCGCCTCTTCGATCGGCACGTCAATCACACGGCGGTTGGACCACGCCACCATTCTGTCAAATTTTCCCTGCTCCACAAGGTCAACGGCATGTACGCCAAAGGCCGCAGCCAGAACACGGTCGGACGGAATGGGCGAGGAGCCGCGCTGCACGTGCCCCAGCACCGTGACGCGGGTTTCGCAGCCTGTTTTGGCCGCCAGTTTTTCGCCCAGATAATGACCGATACCGCCATAGCGTTTCTCGCCGCCATAGTGTTCGACCTTCAGCGCCTCGCCTTCCGCCGTTTTGGCGGCTTCGGACACGACGACGAGAGCGAAGTTGCGGCCTTCGTCTTCACGCACACGTTTGATTTTATCGGCGATTTTATCAAGGCTATAGGCAATTTCGGGGATGAGGATGACATCCGCACCACCGGCGATACCGGTCGACAGCGCAATGTTGCCCGCATCGCGGCCCATAACTTCCAAAATCATCACGCGGTCATGGCTGGCCGCGGTTGGCTGTAAACGGTCCAGCGCTTCGGTCGCGACATAGAGCGCGGTTTCGAAGCCAACGGAGCTTTCGGTATTACCCACATCGTTGTCGATGGTTTTGGGAATGCAGACGAGGTTGAATCTTTTGCCGTTATCCGACAGCTTGCGCAAAATCGCCATGCTGCCATCGCCGCCAATACCGATGAGCGCTTCGACGCCCAGTTCTTTCAGGCCCGCGACGATTTCATCGGAACGGTCTTTCAGTGTGCCATCCGGCATCGGAAACTGGAAGGGGTTGCCTTTGTTGGTCGTCCCCAGAATGGTACCGCCAAGACGCATGACGGTCGTGTCGAACATTTGCTTGGTCAGCGTCTTGTAGCGCATCGGGCGGTCGATAAGGCCGGCTGTGCCATCCTCGATACCGATGATTTCCCAGCCCTTTTCTGTCGCGGCATGCACCACGGCGCGGATGGTGGCATTGAGACCGGCGCAGTCACCGCCGCTGGTCAGGATGCCGATGCGTTTTTTTGTAGTCATAACTTTCTCCCTCTTGCATACCGCGAATGTAAAAGCCCGCCAGCGTGCCGGAGGGTCTTGCCGTGGGTAAAATTGCCCCTCTGCGGCGGGAAATGCAACACACAAATAAAGGACTTAAAAAATCAGGCGTTTCCTGATAAAATGCCTCACTGAAATCAAGCGCCCCGCCACGGGACGCCACGAAGGGACTCAAGGCTGCCATGTTGCCGGAAGATCAAGAAGAACTCGAGCGTATGCTCGAACAGCTGAAAACAGAGCACCGCGACCTCGACGTCGTTATCCAGCAGCTGTCCGAAAGCGTTCCGGTCGACTTCCTGCGCCTGCAGCGTCTGAAAAAGCGTAAGCTGTTCCTGAAAGATTCGATTTTGAAAATCGAAAGCATGATGCTGCCGGACATCATCGCCTGATTATTCTGTAAAATATAAAGCTTTAAACCAACGGCGGCTGCGTATCGAAAATGTCGCGCACCAGCGGCACGGTCACTTTGCGTTTGTCCGCCAACGCCTTGCGGTCGATCTCGTCCACGATGTCGCGCATGGCGGCAAACGACCGCTCCAGCCGCGGCAGCAGGAACTGCACCACCTCTTGCGGTACGAAAATCTGCCTGTCGGAAAATAGTTTGGTCAGCACCACCGCCATCAGCTCATCATCGGGCGAGCCGACAGCCACCGCAGGCGCGGCCAGAAGACGCGATTCAAGATCGCGCAGCACGAACCGCCAGCCGCGCGGCGGCGTTTCGGCGGCGGCAAGGATATGGCCCCCGCGTTCTTTCTGGATGTTATAGAGATGCAGCAGCGCCTCTTCGCGCGCGGCATCGCCGACCAGCTTGTCGATGCCGTCAATCACCACCGCACGCGGCAGGCTGTCGATGGCAGCGGCATCATAGGCAGCTGCGCCCGTTTCATTCTGCCAGACTTTCAGCAAGTGCGTCTTGCCGCAGGCGCGCGGGCCATAGATGAACAGCAGCGGCGCCGGCCAGTCCGGATATTTGTCCAGCCACGCCACGGCGTCCTGATTGCACGATGACACCCAGAAATCATCGCGCGCAAAAGCCGTGCGATGGCCAAGATCAAAGGGCAGCTGCTGCGGTTTTATTTTTTCGCCGGTCATATCTGTTCGTCAGCTCTTCGCGGCGATCTTGCGACGCGGCGGCGTACCGCCGTGGTAATAGCCGCTCTGCAGATACTGCGCGAGGGCAAAGCGGATTAAGACCGCCACAACCGCCGCGACAGGCACGGCGATCATCACACCGGTAAAACCGAGCAGCGCACCACCCGCCATCAGCGCGAACAAAATCCATAGCGCATGCAAGCCAATTTTATCCCCGACAAGCTTGGGCGTCAGCACGTTGCCTTCGATCAGCTGGCCCGCACCGAAAATCGCCGCAATAATTGCCAGCTGCTGCACATCGCCGCCGAACTGGAACCAGCACACCAGCATGCCCGTAATAAATCCAACCAAGGTACCGACATAAGGGATGAACGACAGAAGCCCCGCCGCAAAGCCGATGAAAAAGCCGAAATTCAAACCGGCAAAAGACAGCGCCACGGCATAGATAAGCCCCAGCACGACGCAGACCATCGCCTGACCGCGCACAAAACCGGACAGCGCCGCGTCCATCTGGCGCACAAGCCCGCGTATCGTTTCGGCATGACGGCGCGGCAGCCAGCTGTCCACCTTGTCCACCATCACCGGCCAGTCACGCAGCATATAAAACGACACCACGGGCGCAATCAGGATAATCGAAAAAATATCGAACAGCGCCACGCCGCCGTCCCAGATTTTTTTCAGCGCGCCCGATGCCCACGACAGCGCAGCCCCCGCCATACCGCCTGCTTGCTGCTGGATTTTTTCAGGCGGCGTCGCCAGCACCTGCGTTTGCAGCTTTTCAATCCACGGCGCGCTGAGGGCACGCAGTTTTTCGACATAGGCCGGTACAGCCTCGACAAAGGCAACGAACTGCCCCTGCAACACAGGGAAAGCCAGCATCACGCCCAGCACAAACAAGGCGACAAAGGACAGCAGCACCGCCGACGTCGCCGCCGCGCGGCCCATGCCGGTTTTCTCAAGCCTCGTTGTTACAGGGTCGAGGAAATAGGCCACCGCCATACCAATCACAAACGGCAATAAAACGCCCTTCAGCATCCAGACAATGACGCTGAAAAACACAAGCGCCACGGCCCAGAACCAGACGTGCCGCTGCAAGGTCGTGATGGAAGCCACATTTTCGTGTTTGGATTTCGCGTCGGCGGTCATGGATGAAGGACTCCTGAACGGGCGGAAAGGATGGGACAATCAGGGATAGAGACGCAAATCATAGACAGGCGTACCATAGGCCGTCGTTACTTCGCGCGACGGGCTCATGGCAATTCCCTGCGCGGCGAGGGCGCTTTGCAAAACCGGTACGCTGCCGTCGTAACGCATCACGAAACGCGCACTGTTGCGCGAAAGGGAGCGGATATCGATCCGCACCGGCGGTGACATGCTCGAAAAACGTCGCTGAACATTCATCCACGTATTGAAATCACTGAAGCTGAGCATCGCCTCCACTTCCTGTCCGCCAGATGCCGCAGGGGCCTGCGCTTGCGGGCTGTAGGGTGTGGTGATTAATGACGGCCTGTTCTGCACTGCAGGCACCTGCGCGGGATTGACCACGCTGCGGCTGATGTTTTCGA
The DNA here is from genome assembly GCA_964551435.1 of uncultured Micavibrio sp. Lineage (GTDB taxonomy): Bacteria > Pseudomonadota > Alphaproteobacteria > Micavibrionales > UBA2020 > UBA2020. The sequence goes on along the minus strand of CAZKBS010000006.1, from coordinate 22,626 downwards.
TAGCCGCCCCGTCCGACGGCGCCGGACGCTGCAGATAGCCGAGCACGTCATACATCGCCTGCTGCCACGCAGCCGCGTCGGATTTTTCACCGACATAAGGCGTCAGGGAACTGCGGCGGCTCAGTTTGCCGTTTTCGTAGAAATAGATATCAATGCTCATCTGCGGGCCGGATTTGTTGGCTACAGCCAGCACCACCTGCGCAACGCCGTAATTCTGGCGCAGCTTTTCGACCGTCGCATAATTGCCCGACCACACGGCATCGACCGACCCCGCCGAAACATCGGCAATATCACCAAGCGGGATGGCAATGCGGCTGAGCATCTGTGCGTTCAGTCCCGCGCCCTGCCCCGGCATGCGCTGCCAGACATCGCGCCACGGGTTGGGGTCTTCCCACAAAACCGTCTTGCCAGCCATGTTTTCGTAATACGGCAAAAGCAAAACCGGCACATTTACGCGCGGAGCCGCTGCGGCCTGCGCGGGCGCAGGGGCGGCGGTGCCCGCAGAGCCGGACGTCTGGGCCGCAGGCGGCGCGGTCGCGCCTACCGCCATTTCATCTTCACCGCCGATGACTACCGTACCCTCGCCAGCCGTCACAGTCTGGTCGCCGGGGATCTGACGCCATGCCGGCGTCATCGTAGGGCTGGATACCTCACGCACATCGCGCGGGATATTTATGTAATTACGCACCTGATCACGGAAGCGAACCGTAAAGCTGGCGACATAACGGGTGGAGGACAGCTGCTCCCCCTTGATTTCAAAATCCTGCACCATGGTCGCAATCGTGCGGTCGTCTGGCATACGGAAACTCGCATAGGCGGCAGGCGTCATATATTTCTGTGCCAGCCGCTTGAAGGCTTCGCGGCGCGCTTCGGCCATGGCCTGTTCACGCGCCTGCACGGCATTATCGGCGGTGCGGTCTATCATGACATCGCTGACGATGAGGTTGACATCCTCGCGCTGCACGCCGCCCAGCGTTGGCAAGGGCGTCAGCTGCGCGGGGGCCCCTTTGATCAGACGCTCCTGCGCCAGAGACGCGCCGGATAAAGCAAGCAAAATCAAAAGATTGACTGCAAAAGTGAAAGTTTTTTGTGAGAAGCGGGCCAACATAGAACATCCGGGGCAAAAATGGGCGGGAAAAGCACAGCCCTCACCTTACCCGCGGCACAAGAAAAAATCTAGATATTACATAGACTAAAAACCAAAAATATCATCCGTTCATATAACTGCGTTATTGCCCGCCCGCATCAGAGCCGCTATGCTGGATGCAGATAAACCTTTGTTTGAATATCAAGAAGATATTAACGATTTCATGCAAGGATACATCATGCATCTTGTTCTGCCGTGTTCATCACATGGCGTAGGGGCTTGCTAAAAACTTCAAGGGGTTGTTCTTCGCAGCTCGCTCCTCACTTCACGGGGAGTATCTTTCACAGTCTCATCCAATACGGGGGATCTTTTGGGTGGACGATATCTAGAGCAAGGACGCGCGGCCCACATGCGCGTTTTCAAAGCGGCCTGCCTTGCGGTAATGGCCGCGCTTGTCGTTTGCTCCCTGCATATCGGCAGCGCGCTTGCGCAGAAAAGCGGACAGAGAGCCCCCGTTGCTGTCGCCGTCAACGCAGCGCCTGCCCCCGCCGTACCCGTGACCCCCGCACCGATTCCGGCGGCGATGAAGCCGCTGTTCCTCTCCAGCAGCGCCCCCACCTATGACGTCGCCCCGCATGTCCAGATTTTCGAGGGGCCGCGCGAACAGGTTTCACTGACGCAGATTATCCCCCAGTTCAAAACCGGTCAGGGCCAGCGGCCGGAGCAAAGCCCTATACGCATCGGGCAGTCGGGCTCCGCCTATTGGCTGGTGTTCAGCGTCTATAACCGGAGCCAGAACAAAAGCCTTTGGATGCTGGATTTCGGAAACCGCCTGAGTGGCAGCACCGGCGCGCTGGACCGCATCGCGGTTTACAGCGACCTCAGCCCCGACCAGCCGCTGATGCGCGACGGCCGCCTGAGCGAAAACAAACTTCAGGCCACCGGACAAAAACGCAACGCCATCCCCCTCAGCTTCGAACCCGGACAGGGCCGCATTATCGGTATCTATATCGAACCCACACGCGGCCTGCCGCTCAGCATCGATATCCGCATGACCGAGCAAACGGAATTCGTCGGCATCCACGACAAGCGGGAGATGGAAGAAAACATTCTTCTTGTCGCCGCGATGCTGGTCTTCGGGCTTTATATGATTTTCTGGAGCAACTACCGCCGGCAAATTCCGCTGCTGCTGGGCGGATATGTACTGGCTTACTATATCATCTTTGCCGCAACCGATAGCATCGCCCCCATCGGCAACAGCAGTGAAATAGAATATATCGACCTTATCTACGCGCTGGCGGCGCTGTTTTCGCTGGCGCTCGCGCGGCACGTACTTGTGGCTGGCGAAAAGCGTGGCGGGAACAAAGGCATCATCATCCTTTCCGTCAAGGGCGGGATTGTTTTGCTTATGCTGGCCGCTGTGGCGATCGGCCGCGGCTTTGCGCTGACCGATATCCTGCTGCTGCGGGTGATGCCGGTTGCGGTGACGGGTATTATTATTTTCCTCGGCGTTGTGACTTTCATGCGCACGGAGCGTCCGCAGGCGCTTGTCTTCACGCTCAGCTGGGTTGTGCTGATGGCGGGCTATGCCCTGAATGAATTCAGCAGCTTTGGCGTGGATGTACCGGGCGGGGCCAATGCTTTCTGGTTTTGCTTCACGCTGCATCTGGCGCTGCTGTCGCTCTCGTCCCTGCGGTTCCTGATTTTGTCGGAAACCATCGTCCGGCGCGAACGCGAAGAAATCCGGCGCCGCCGCGAAGAAGAAAACGAAATCCGCAAAACCAAAGAACTGGCCGACCAGACCCGCCTGCTGGGCGTCATGCAGCGTGAAAAAGAGCTGATGGCCGACCTGCGCAACCGCGAGGCGGAGCGCATCCAAGCCCTGCGCCATGCCAAGGAAGTCGCCGATAACGCCAACAAGGCCAAGTCGGATTTTCTGGCGGTCATGAGCCACGAAATCCGCACCCCCATGACCGGTATCATGGGGATGATACGTCTTTTGCTGGATACCTCGCTCAACAAGCAGCAGGAAGAGTACGCCCGCACCATCCAGTATTCAGGCGATGCACTGCTGACCTTGCTGAACGACATCCTTGACCTCTCCAAGGTCGAGGAAGGCAAAATGACCATCGAAAGCATCGATTTCGATCTGCCCAAACTGGTCGAATCTGTTGCCATGCTGATGTCCGGCCGCGCGGAGGAAAAAAACATCGGCATCAAGGTCGAAATCGACCCCGAAGTGCCGCAGCTTCTTAAAGGCGACCCGACACGCCTGCGCCAGATATTCCTCAACCTCGTCGGTAACGCCATCAAATTCACCGATACGGGCCACGTCACCCTCTCCGTCAAGCTCTATGATCGCGAAGCGCAAAAGCCGCGCATCTATTTCGCCGTATCCGATACCGGTATCGGCATTTCCGCGGATGCGCAGAAAAAACTCTTCACGCCTTATACACAGGCGGATTCCAGCATCTCACGCAATTTCGGCGGCACCGGTCTCGGCCTTGCGATTTGCAAACGCCTTGTCGAAGCCATGGGCGGCATCATACAAGTTGCCAGCCAACCCGGGCGCGGCACGACGTTCTATTTTATTCTATCCCTCGATCTTGGCAGCAGCGAAGCGCATCACCCGCATGTCTCCGCCGCGCCGCGCGCTGCAGCGCCGATGTCCATCCTTGTCGTCGACGACAATATCGTGAACCAGCGCGTCATTGCCGGACTGCTTGAAAAAGACGGGCACAATATCGTTACCGTCAGCGGCGCGGAAGGCGCCTATGCGCAGCTGAAAGAACGCCGCTTCGATGTTATCCTGATGGACATGGAAATGCCGGATATCGACGGCGTTTCGGCGACCGAGACTATCCGCCGTCTTGCCGACCCGCTCAAGGCGAATATTCCGATTATCGCGATGACAGGGAATACCCGCACCGAAGACGTGGCACGTTGCCGCGAAGCGGGCATGAACGACTTTGTCGGCAAGCCCATCAACCCAGATGAACTACGCGCTAAAATCGCGCCCTTCGCGCCCAAAAGCGCCAATGACCGCGCCGAAACCTCCTCCCCGCCGCCCACCGCGGCATCAAAACCTGCGGTTAACACTGCCGCTACAGACAGCGCCGCCACCCGCGACGACACCGCCCTTGTCGAAGCCGCCGCGGCCAAAGGCGAGATCACCCCGCCCGCGATTGACAATTACGACCCCAATGAAGCTTTCCCCGACCCCGATGCCGCCCCGCCTGCAGCCCCGCAGGTCGCAACGCCACCAATTGACGGCTATGACCCCAACGAGGCTTTCCCCGATCCAGACGCCGTACCGCCCGCAGCTGCGCAGCGTAGCGCACCGCCGATTGACGGTTACGATCCGAATGAAACCTTTCCCGACCCCGACGCCACAGTGCCCGCGCCCGCTCCCGCCGCTGAACCACCAGCAGCGCCTATTGCCGCCGGCGCGCCCGTTATGCCCGATGGCCCGCGACTGTTCGACCCCGAGATGCTGGGCAGCTTGAAGTCCAGCCTCGGCAAAGCGCAAATGGACGAGATGTTGCAAGGGCTTTACGATAAAACCGAAGAGCTGATTGCCGATGCCGAAAAAGCCGCCGCCGAAGGCGACATCGCGGCCCTTGCCGCACGCGGACATGACATCAAAGGCATGACATCAAACTTCGGCATGACCGCCATCAGCGATATCGCTGGCAGGCTGGAGCGTCAGGCCAAGGAAAAATTCCCGCTGGAAACCCTCGCAGACATCGTTACCAAGCTGCGCCCCGTCTACAAAGACACGCGCGCGCAACTCGACGCTTTCATGCAGTAATCACTATTTACGGCTTTGCCTGCGGCATGCTGCGAAACAGAGATACCGGCGCCGACGATGGCGCGCAGGACGGAATAAAATTCAGCACATCGCAAAAATCGCGCACAATCGCATCGGCACCCGCCATACGCATGGATTTTTCTTTTTCCATCGCCGCCGCGCCCTGCCCGAAGCGCGGATCGAGATAGGCAATCACAAAAGCCCCGGCGCTGCGGCCTGCGACAATACCGGGCTCCGTATCCTCGATGACAATCGTGTTGGTGGTGGAGGCGCCGTTCGCCTGCATCGCCAGCAGGAAAATCGCGGGGTCGGGCTTTTTGCGGCCATCGACCAGATCCGGCCCGTAGATGCGGCTGCCGAAATGATCCAGAAGTCCCTCTTTCTCAAGGCCGAGACGCGAACGTGCCGTGGGGTTGCTGGAGCCGATACTGAGAATATCCCCCGCCGCCGATAGGGCATTCAGAACTTCCGGCACGCCGGACACCACGGGCAATCGGGCGCGGTAATAAATCTGCTGTTTGCGGTCTTCGTGCAACAGCGTGAGTTCGGTCAGCTCCGCAGGCGTAAAACACATGCCCGCCGCATGCGCGATGCCGGAGAATTTATCTTCGCAGCCGAGCCCCGCAAACTGGCGGAACACGTCATCGGCCGCCATCGCGCAGCCGCGGTCTGCAGCGAGTTCAGCGGTAATTCGCGACACCTCGAACTCGGTATCGAAAATGGTGCCGTCGAGGTCAAAGATAATATGACGCTGCAAAAACTGCATGCGGTCGATCCGTGATAAAAATGGCTTTCACCTATTGTACCACGCAGCGCCCGATAGTGGCGGCGTTATCTGGTAAACACCTGAAAGCCAAAGGTTTAATCACGCGTACAAAAAAACCGCCGGCAAGCTGCGCGGCGGGTTTTTGTGCGGTTTGTCCCGATCGGGATTAGCCGACGATTTCGGTCTCGCTGAAGAAGAACGCGATTTCTTTTTTCGCGTTTTCGAGACTGTCGGAGCCATGCACCGAGTTCGCTTCGATGGATTCAGCGAATTCTTTACGGATGGTGCCAGCTTCGGCGTTCGCGGGGTTGGTTGCGCCCATGACTTTGCGGTTCATGGCAACGGCATCGTCACCTTCCAGAACCTGAACGACCACGGGGCCGGAAATCATGAAGCTGACTAGCTCGCCGTAGAACGGGCGCTCTTTGTGGACTTCATAGAATTTACCAGCCTGTGCTTCGGTCAGGAGCAGGCGCTTTTGCGCGACAATGCGCAGGCCCTGTTCTTCGAATTTCGCGTTGATTTTACCGGTCAGGTTGCGGCGCGTCGCATCCGGTTTAATGATGGACAGTGTGCGTTCCTTGGCCATGTTTTTCCCTCTTGTTTGCTGACGGGACAGCCGTGCCGCCCCTTTGGATGTTCTGATCCGGATGGCGATGCCGTCCGGTGCGCTTTCTATACGGGCTTTTTACAGATAAATCAAGCCCGTGCAACTGCCTTGGTTTTCAGCGCCTTAGCCATGCCCCATGCCAAAAGAAAAGGCGCCGCGGTGATTCACCTGCGGCGCCTTGTTCATGTTTATCCGGCGTCGGGGCAGGCTTTAACCTGCCAGCGCCGCCTCGATCGCCGCAACGGCATCGTTGGCCAGCTTACCGTCAGGGCCGCCAGCCTGCGCCATATCGGGACGCCCGCCGCCGCCTTTGCCGCCCAGCTTCTCGGCACCTTTTTTGACAAGGTCAACCGCGTTGACGCGGCCCGTTAGGTCGGAAGTGACCGCAACGACCAGCGATGCCTTGCCATCTTCGCCCGAGACCGATACCAGTGCGACAACGCCGGAGCCAAGCTTGGCCTTGAGATCATCCGCCATGGGCTTCAATTCGTTCGCCGGCACGTCTTCGAGCACGCGGGCGGAGAATTTGACACCGTTGATGGTTTTGGTTTCCGGCGCGGCGCCCGCGCTGCCGCCTGTCGCCAGTTTGCGGCGCAGATCGGCCAGTTCTTTTTCGAGTTTCTTTTTCTCGCCGACCAGCGCTTCGACCCGCGCGACCGTTTCAGCGGGCGAAGATTTCAGAAGGGCCGCGATATCCTGCACACGCGCTTCCTGCTCGGCCAGATATTTCAGTGCGCCCTCGCCCGTCACGGCTTCGACGCGGCGGATGCCCGCGGCCAGTGCGCTTTCGGATACGATGCGGAACAGGCCGATGTCACCCGTACGGCGCACGTGCGTGCCGCCGCAAAGTTCGATGGAATAGGCGCTGCGCGTCCCTTCGGGGTCCGTACCGCCGAGGAAAACCACGCGCACTTCGTCGTCGTATTTCTCGCCGAACATCGCCATGGCGCCCAGCGCGCGCGCATCATCGATGGGCATCAGGCGCGTGGACACTTCGCTGTTCATGCGGATGCGTTCGTTGACTTCTTTTTCAATCGTCGCCCGCAGGTCATCCTCAATCGGCGTCGGCTGGCTGATATCGAAACGCAGACGGTTATCATCGACCAGCGAGCCTTTTTGCACGACATGCTTGCCGATATGGCGGTGCAGCGCGGCATGCAGCAGGTGCGTCGCCGAGTGGTTGGCGCGGATAGCGCTGCGGCGCTTGTTGCAGATTTTCATCTCGACCGCATCGCCGACTTTGATGTCGCCTTTTTTTACAGTCGCGATATGCACGAACAGGCTGCCCAGTTTTTTCTGGCAGTCGCCGACGACGGCTTCGCCGCCGTTGGCCGTTTTAATCCAGCCGTGGTCACCGACCTGACCACCCGATTCCGCATAGAACGGGGTCTGGTTGACGATAATCATGACCTCGTCGCCCGCTTTGGCGGCGCTGATTTCCTCGCCTTTGCTGTTCACCAGCGCCAGCACCTGCCCTTCGGCTTCTTCCTGCTGATAGCCGAGGAATTCGGTTGCGCCCACTTTGTCTTTGAGGCCAAACCAGACGGTTTCCGTCGCTGCCTCGCCCGAACCTGCCCAGGATTTGCGCGCGGTTTCGCGCTGCTTTTCCATGGCGGCTTCAAAGCCCGCAACATCGACTTCGCGTTTCTGTTCGCGCTTCAGCACGTCCTGCGTGAGGTCGAGCGGGAAGCCGAAAGTATCATAAAGCTTGAACGCCACATCCCCCGGCAGCGGCTGGCCATCGCCCAGCTTCGCCGTTTCGGCCGCCAGCAGCGACAGGCCATGGTCGAGGGTTTTCTTGAAACGGGTTTCTTCGAGCTTCAGCGTTTCGGCAATCAGCGCGCCCGCTTCATTCAGCTCCGGATAGACCGCGCCCATTTTGGACTGCAGCGTCGGCAGCAGGCGGTACATCAACGGCTCCGTCGCACCCAGCAGGTGGGCATGACGCATGCCGCGGCGCATGATACGGCGCAGGACATATCCGCGGCCTTCGTTCGACGGCATGACGCCTTCGGCAATCAGGAACGACGCCGCGCGCAGGTGGTCGGCGATCACGCGGTGCGACACGCTCTTCGGCCCGTCGGGGTCGGTATTGGTCAAATCCGCCGCCGCTTCGATAATCGAACGCAGCAGATCGACGCTGTAGTTGTCATGGCTGCCTTGCAAAATGGCCGTCATGCGCTCAAGCCCCATACCCGTGTCAATCGACTGTTTGGGCATGGTGATGCGCGAGCCGTCGGGCAGGCTTTCGAATTGCATGAAAACGTTGTTCCAGAATTCGATATAGCGGTCGCCGTCTTCGTCCGCGCTGCCCGGGGGGCCGCCCGCGACCTTGTCGCCGTGGTCATAGAAGATTTCGGAGCAAGGACCGCACGGACCGGTGTCGCCCATCATCCAGAAATTCGCCATGGTCGGGATGCGGATAATGCGGTCATCGGAAAAACCGGCAATCGATTTCCACAGCTTCGCCGCCTCTTCGTCTTCGGAATAGACGGTGACCAGCAGGCGGTCTTTGGGCATGTCGAATTCTTTGGTAATCAGGTTCCACGCGAAGGTAATCGCCTGTTCCTTGAAATAATCGCCAAAGGAAAAGTTGCCGAGCATTTCGAAGAACGTATGGTGACGCGCCGTGAAGCCGACGTTGTCGAGGTCGTTGTGCTTGCCGCCCGCGCGCACGCATTTCTGCGCCGTGGTCGCGCGGTTGTAGGGGCGGGTTTCGACGCCGGTGAAAACGTTCTTGAACTGCACCATGCCCGAGTTGGTGAACATCAGGGTCGGATCATTGCGCGGCACCAGCGGGCTCGACGCCACTGCCTCGTGTCCGTTCTTTTTGAAGAACTCGATGAATGTTCTGCGGACGTCGTTTGCGCTGGTCATGTCAAAAGCCTCTTTGCCGTGTGCCTGCCCCTGCGGGCGTTTTTGGTGAATATATTCAGATATCCGGAAGCCGCCAGACGGCGGTTTTATCCGGCGAAACATAATACTGGATGGGAAAGAGGAGCGCTAGGGGGTTGGCGCGGCAGAAAAGTCCCTATTGGGCGCGGAAAAGGCCGGATTCAGCCAATCCGCGGCCAGCTTTAGCGTCCTGATCGTTATAAAGCGGCCAGCTGCCCTCGACGACGTCGTCGAGAGAGGTCGTGCGCTGGCGGAATTTGATGCGGTAAATCCAGTAATTGGCCAGCACGCGTTCGACGAAAATGCGGGTTTCGGCGGCGGGTATCGATTCGATGAACAGCAGCGGATCGTCTTCGTAGCGCACGCTCTGCTGCCAGCGGCCCAGCTTGCCCGGGCCCGCGTTATAGGCGACCGCCAGCTTGAAAAGGTTATTGTCGACAATCGGATTCTCCAGAAGCTCGGCCAGATATTTCTGGCCAAGGTCGATATTGACCTGCGGGTCGCGCAGGCGGCCGTCTTCGATTTTTTCACCATACTTGCGCGCGACATGTTTGGCGGTCGATGGCATCAGCTGCATCAAACCTTGCGCGCCTGAAGATTTATTGGTGACAGCAGGATCAAATTTCGATTCCTGCCGCACGAATGCATAGACCAGCGCCTTGTCGACGTGGAATCCCCGTTCGGGCGTCCACGGTGTGTCGGGATAGAGGGCGGAGTCGTAAAGCTCCCCCTCCGCATCGCGGAACGCACTGCCCATACGCATCGCCAGATGGGGCATGCCTTTTTCGGTGGCGAGGGAAATCATCGCTTCTTGCAAAATCAAATCACGGCCCGGATTGATCTGGCGCATCTCAAGCTCGGCCAGATCTTCCCTGCCCGCATCGACAAGCGCAAGGGCGCGGCGTCCCGCCGGCACCGCCGACAGCACCTTGACGTGACGGTCGGTGAGCGAGGGCACATCCCAGTTGAATTTCACCTGTTCCATGCCGAGCGCCTTGAGCGAGATAATGCCGTAAAACGTGCGCGGATAATCGGCGCTGCGACGAAGCCAGTAGCCGACTTTCTGCGGCTGGTGGCTGCGCAGGTACGAACGCGCCGCCCAGTAGGAACCCGAAGAACTCATCCACGCCGAAGAGCGTGGCGAATTGGCTGTAAGCTCGAAAAATCCTGCTGCTTCTTCATATTTGCCAAGGCGCCATGCGGACAGGCCAGCGATCCAGCCGGCATGCGGCGCCTCGACAGATGAACGGCGCGCGGCAGCCGCCGCGAGTTCATAGGCGTCGCGCGTCTTGCCGTTGAAGAAATAGGATGCGGCAATTTCCGCGCGCAGGCTGTCGTATTCTTCGGATGAAAACAGGCGGCGCGCTTCTTCGGTTTCCAGCTGGCGCAGCGCCGTGGTCGGTGCGTCCGACAGGTTGCGGCGAATAACGGCGATGATGTCCTTGGCGCGGCCGCTGTGTTTGCGCGGGGTCAGATGCGGCTGTGCCAGCTGACCGACATCGTAATCCTGCTGCCCCATCACGCCGCGACCGTAACGCGGCTGCGCAAGCGATGCCGCGCCCGAAGGCTGGCGCTTGAGCGCAAGGTCATAGATTTTTTGCGCACCCGGATGATCGCCATAGCGGCGCATCCATTCGGCCAGTTCATCATAGCGCGCGCTGTAAGACGGGTGCATGAAACGCTGGTACAGCACATGGCCCATCAGGCGTCCGTCATCCAGCTTGGCGATTTCCGCATCGGCGCGGGTAAAATCGCCGGTATCCTGAAAGGCAAAAATATGGGCATAACGCGCGGCGTCATGGTCGTTCAGGCGTTTGCCTGCGGCGATATGGCCAAAAACACGGCTGAAAATAGAGGGACGCTGCGCAGGCACCACCGACAGCGCGGCGGCGGAGGCCGCAGCGGCAGGCACGCTGGCAACAGACGGCATCACCGACGCCGGTTTGCGGCGCGGGTACAGGATGGCATCGTCTTTCGCCAATATATCGTCTATCGGATCACGTGCCTGTATCTGGCGGGCCGGTTGTTCCGGCTTGCGCACCGGCAGCGGCACCGAAGTCGCCGCAAGCGCCGTTCCGATACAGGAAATCAAGGCTGCCAGGGCCAGGATTCCACGGATCTGCTTTTGCATCGTGGTCGTTGTCAAAACACACGCCTCTGTTGTTCAAAGGTAGGTGAGTCGTAGCGCGAAACCGGGCACTTGGCAAACTTTTACAGCATTATTGAAAATTAAAACGACAAAACAAGCGCTTAAAGAAGGGCCGTTTTATATATTATGTAAATATAAATTCCCTCTCCCGCCAGAATCAAGACGGGAGAGGCCTGCCTGTATATGTAGGCAGTTTACGCGTCGAGCAGCGCAATACCCTGTTCGATCAGGATATTCACCCGTGCCGACCAGCCGGTACCGGAGAGCTTTTCGATGCCCAGAATATCCAGCGCCGCCGGCTGGCCCTTGCGGCGGTCGAACTGGACGACCAGACCCGATACATGGCGGGCGATTTTCTTGACATCATCGACCTCCCACTCTGCGGGGGCTTTCAGGGGTGCGGCAGCCGAAGCTGTGGCGGTTCTGGACATGGGTTTTCTCCTCCCGTTTGCGGCCAGCCGCGCAGGCGCGCGCGATTGGCATTGATGATCTTTAGAAAACAGTCTGGTTACGTGGGCCCTGATCGGCGCTCAGGGGGCGCTTGGTGCGGCGGCTGTCAGATTAATGACAAATTCGACGCACGTTGGTCTGTCGCTGGGACACGGTATGAAGTCGCACAGAACAGGGCGCGAGGGCCACAGAACCGCACACAAGGCGGGTGACCACAGGAAGGATATGAAGATGTACGGTATGTACGGTTTTCATGTGTCGCGCTTTCTCTGCCATCAATGCTATGGCTGATTGCCAAACCTGTCAAACAAGCAGTAGGCAGAGAGCGCGAAAAAAGTCAGGAAATAACGCCGAGCGCGCGCAATTTGTTTTTTAATGACAACAAATCCACCCATGCGAGGGATTTTTGCTGCGGCGAGCGCAAAAGATACGCCGGATGAAACATTGCCAGCGCGGGAATCGGCTGCGCCAGCGCGGGCAGCGACAATTCGGTCCATTTGCCGCGCAGCCGCGTGATACCCTGCGCCGTTTCCAGCAGGGCCTTGGCCGATACGCCGCCGACAAACACCACCACAGCAGGGTTGATGATTTCGATGTGGCGTTTGATGAACGGCAGGCTGAGCGCGATCTCCGCATCGTCCGGCGCGCGGTTGCCCGGCGGACGCCAGTTAATGACGTTGCTGATATAGGCGTTTTCTTCGCGGCTGAGCCCGATGCTGCCCAGCATACGGTCGAGCAGCTGGCCGCTGACACCGACGAAGGGACGGCCGAGCCTGTCCTCGTCCGCGCCGGGGGCTTCACCCACGAACATCACACGTGCCTGCGGATTGCCATCGGAGAAAACCATCTGCGTCGCCGTCCGTTTGATGGCGAGGCCTTTGAAGCTTTCAATCGCCGCGCGCAATTCATCCAGCGTGTTGGCGGCAGCGGCGAGTGTGCGGGCTTCCTCCATCGCCTCTATCGCGCCGGTAATGCCGGGGCCCGTCAGGGGCGCGGCGGCCGATACCCCCGCCCCTGTACCTGCGGGCGCGGCGGCGGGCATGGAAAAAATCTTTTCCGGAATCTGCGTGCGGTCTAGCGCCTCGTCGCCCATGACTTCATCGACGCCGCAATCCACATAGAATTGCAGCACCTGAAGAGGCGAAAGGTTTGAGATGGAAAGGTTTTCTTCCATTGGGCGCGGATATACCTATAATGTTGTCCATTCCTTATACCAAAGCGCGACAATAATATAAAGGGAACGCCATGTCCGATATCTCCAGCCCCGAAACCGCCCCCCCTGCACGCGATGTCATGGCTTATGACGTTGTCATCGTCGGCGCGGGCCCGTCGGGCCTCAGCTGCGCCATCCGGCTGAAACAGCTGAAACCAGAGCTGTCGGTTTGCATCCTTGAAAAAGGCTCGGAGGTCGGGGCGCACCTGCTTTCCGGCGCGGTGCTGGAGCCGCGGGCGCTCGACGAGCTGATCCCCGACTGGAAAGATAAGGGCGCGCCGCTGACCACGCCCGCGGGCGAAGACCGTTTTCTGTTCCTGACGGAAAAACGCGCTTTCCGCCTGCCGACGCCGCCGCAAATGCACAACAAGGGAAATTATATCATCAGCCTTGGCGTTTTCGCGCGCTGGCTGGCCGAACAGGCACAGGCGCTGGGCGTGGAGATTTATCCGGGCTTCGCCGCCGCCGAAGTGCTTTACGATGAAAACGGCGCCGTCAAAGGCGTCGCCACCGGCGACATGGGCGTGGGCAAAAACGGCGAGCGTACCGCCGCCTATCAACCCGGCATGGAGCTGCACGCGCAGCAAACCGTATTTGCCGAAGGCTGCCGCGGTTCTCTCACCAAAACGCTGTTCGACAAATTCAACCTGCGCAAGGATTGCGATGCGCAAACCTATGGCATCGGCATCAAAGAGCTGTGGGAAATTCCCGCCGACAAACACAAGGCAGGCCTGATCATCCACACCGCCGGCTGGCCCATGGACAGCCAGACCTATGGCGGGTCTTGGATGTATCATCTGGAGGGGAACACCGTTTCCATCGGCTATGTCATCGGGCTGGATTACCAAAACCCGCACATGTCGCCGTTTCAGGAATTCCAGCGCTTCAAACTGCATCCGGCGATCCGCCAGTACCTTGAAGGCGGCAAGCGCATTGCCTATGGCGCGCGGGCCATCAGCGAAGGCGGATTGCAATCCTTGCCGAAGCTGACCTTTCCCGGCGGGCTTCTGGTCGGCGATACAGCAGGCTTTCTGAACGTTCCCAAAATCAAAGGCAACCACACCGCGATGAAATCCGGCATGCTCGCGGCGGAGGCGATGGCCACAACATTCAATACCGGCAACGCGCAGGGCGCGGAGTGTTCGGGCTATGCCGATTTGTTCAAACAAAGCTGGCTGCACGAAGAGCTTTACCGCGTACGCAACATCCGCCCGAGTTTTCACAAGGGCTTCCTGCTCGGCTTCCTGTATTCGGCCATCGATACGGTGCTGCTGCGCGGCCGCGCGCCGTGGACGTTTAAAAACCATGCCGACCACACGCAGCTGAAAAAAGCCAAGGACGCGCCGAAAATCGATTACCCCAAGCCGGATGGCATTTTGACGTTTGACCGACTGTCGTCGGTTTTCCTGTCGAACACCAACCACGAAGAAGACCAGCCCTGCCATTTGCAGCTGAAAGACGCCAGCGTGCCCGTGCGCGTCAATCTTGCCGAATACGATGCGCCGGAACAGCGGTATTGCCCCGCGGGCGTGTATGAAATCGTACGCAACGAGCAGAACGAACCGCGCCTGCACATCAACGCGCAGAACTGCGTGCATTGCAAAACCTGCGACATCAAAGACCCGACCCAGAACATCAACTGGGTCACCCCGCAGGGCGGCGGCGGGCCGAACTACACCAGCATGTAAACGCGGCCCACGCCGAAAACCGCGCCCCTGCGTAAAGGGCGTGCGGATATGTATGCTTCGGTCAAATAACTTAAATATGTAAAATAATAAACAAAATCAGCCACTTAAGCTCTTGGCTGCGCTCGATTTTTCTGCTGCGCCGCCGCAAAGCGCGAAAAATGGCGGTTTTATTGGGATTTTCGCAAAAACCCGCTTTTTTGTGAAAATGAGAACCAGTTGCAAAACTCTGTTTTTGAAACTTTCGCAATAAATATTGCATCGCAATAATCAAAAATTATAAAAATTTTCACTTTTTTTTAAGTTTCGTGCATTTTTTGCTTGAACAGAGAATCGGTTTTTTTTATAAAAGTCTTACACACCCTCTATTACCGCCGTTTGTCCGGAGAGCCCTTAAAAGTTCTCCGGACTTTTTTTTTGCTCTCTATCCCTGTTGTATCTCTGGCGTCTTCGCTGGCAGCAGATTTTTTGCCGGCCGCCCTGTTTTTCCGCCGATGCCATGATAAAACAGACGCATCATGACCGTCACCCTGCCCCTTGCCGCCGCTTTGATGTCCGCCGTTTTCGTCACGTCGGTGCTGTCGGGTATTCTGGGCATGGCGGGCGGAATGATTTTGATGGGCCTGCTGGTCTGGCTGCTGCCCGTGCAGCAGGCGATGATCCTGCACGCGATTGCCCAGTTCTTTGCGAATGGCAGCCGCGCCTTCATCCACCGCAAACATATCTACCGCCCGTCCCTGCCGCTTTATTTCGCGGGGATGTTCACGATGTTTTTCGTGCTGGCCTTCATCGCCTTCGTGCCGCCGAAATCGCTGATTTATTTCCTGCTCGGCCTCGGGCCGTTTATTTCGTATCTGCTGCCCAAATCGCTGAAACTGGATTTCACGCAGCCCAAACAGGCCTATGGCTGCGGCCTGATTATCGCGACGCTGCAGCTGACGGGCGGCGTATCGGGCGGGATGCTGGATATGTTTTTCCAGACGCGCAAATTGACACGCCACGAAACCGTCGCGACCAAAGCGTTTACGCAGGCTGTGTCGCATGTTTTGAAATTCGTCTATTTCGGATTTGTGGTGAGCGATTTCAGCTCATCCGCGGGGCATCTGCCGCTGTGGCTGTGCCTTGGCGTGATACCCATGGCGCTGATGGGCTCGGCGGCGTCGAAATTCTTTCTCGAACGTATCAGCGATGCGCATTTCTACCGCGCGACGCAAATCGTGCTGTTCACCATCGGCGCGGTGTACCTGACGCGCGCGGTGATGCTGGTTATCGCCTGACCGTGCGGGCGGAGTTTACGGCGTCAGGCCTAGCGGCACGTTCCAGCCGAACACAACAATCAGAATGATATAGACCAGATGCGTGAGGTTATGCGCTTCCTGATCAAGACCGAAGGCCCACCAGTATTGGTAGTTTTTATACGTCCAGCCGTTTTTAAGCGTCACGGCAGCTTTCGTGCGGTCGATCGCGGCATGCACAAAGAAATCAACAAAGCCCAGCCACCACAGTTTGGGCGCGAAAATGACCACCAGCATAAACGTGAAGGCCGCGTGCACCCCCGCATGCACCGCAAGGGCCTTCGTGCCCTCGCGCGTCAGCGCGGCTTCACGCGCGAGCGCCTGCCAGCCCGTTTGCATGAAAAAATCGCAAATGACCTGTTTGGCCCGGAACGATACATAAAGCACCAGAATATGCAGCAGCACCATGCGAAAAATCCTTCTGCCGTAATGCCTGTTTGAATGGGTATATTTCTTTAGACCATAAAACGCCGGCCATCACAAAGAAAAACCCCGCCACAAACGGGCGGGGTTTTCCGGCTAAAGAACCTCAAAGCGCGCATTTACGCGGCTTTTTTGATCTCGTCGATCATGCCCTTCGGCACTTCGATCACGAATTCGTCTTCGGCAACGCGGCCTTCAACGGCTTTCAGCGCGCTGTCGGAGAGTTTTTTGCCGATGATGACATAGGTGCCTTCTTCGGTTTCAAGAACCGCGGGGCAGCAGTTGCTGGTATGGCAAACGAAGTTCGCGGGGGTGATGTCTTTCATTTTCATGACATGTGTCCTTATACGTTGGGCAGCCCCTGTATGGGCCGCTGGTGTGAAGTGATGACATCAAATGTTATAAAGTAACAGATATCGACGGTCAAGAACTTGATAGCTTAACATAATATAAAAAACATTTCCGTTCCTTACCGACGATATTCCGGTATGACGGCAGCACACAAAGACCAAACAGCGATAAACGGAAAATGGCGTGCCCGGAGGGATTTGAACCCCCGACCTGATGCTTAGAAGGCACCTGCTCTATCCAGCTGAGCTACGGGCACATACGATTAAATTAGCCGATTTTATCAAAGGGTGCAAATCTGTGTGTGCTACGTTTAAAGACCACCACTTAACCAAAAACCGTTTATAAGGAGGCCTCCATGGAAGACAAAGTCTCCAATACTTATAAAAGTCTCTACCACTACACCACAATCTCTGGCGCGTTAGGCATTATTAAGTCGAACCAACTTTGGGCTACACATTGCCGCTTCTTGAACGATACTACAGAAAGAATACACGCTCTCGATGCCATATACCATCACATGCACCCCAAAGTACTGGAGTTTGTACGTCAGTTAGAAAAATCCCCTTCGGCCCGCACCTTCTTTGAAAAGAAGGGCGGGAGCGAGCATGTTGCGCTCCAAGAAACAAAAAACATAGTTAATGCTCAAAGCGAAGCCGCTGGCAATGAATGCTACGTTGTCTCTCTATGCGGAGAGACAACAGATCATTATACCAATAAAAATGGCTTATTAAGCCAATGGAGAGGCTACGGTAAAGATGGTGGAGCCGCTATCGTTTTCGATACAAAAAAACTCGAAACGCTGCTTGAAAAGGAGGTAGTAGATTTTAGCTACTCACATTTTTGTTTGGCAGATTTATTTTACGAAGAAGACTTCAAAAGTCCCAGCGAAGCGGTTGCAGAAAAAATATCTACTGTAGTGAATTATGGCATAGGAGTTATTAAAGAAATGGTGCTTAATGAGAAAAATCTTATTGAGACAGAGAACGCATACAACGCTTTAGCCAATCTTGTTAGCAGATATAAACACAGAGCCTTCAAAGAGGAGAATGAAGTCCGCATTATAGCCTGGCCTATTCATCAGGATAAAAAATTTAAGGAAATGGCCCAAGCTTCTGGCGAAGAAGTCAAGACTGAGAAAACTCGTTACTTCAGAGAAAGCCTCGGCGGTATTACTCCCTATATAAAGCTTTTGGAGAAACTCCCACCCAATGCAGAAAAGCTCCCTATAAAAAAGATAATTATTGGCCCTCACAAAGACAAAGAAAAGCGCAAAGAGGCTCTAGAAATAGCTCTCCGTGGGCATGATATAGAAGTGGATATATCAGAAATTCCTTATGTAGGTTAACGGCTTAAAACTCCAGCACCAGCCCGTCATACGCCAGCTCCACATGCGGGGGCAGGAGTTTGGAGACGGTATCGTAATCGACCGTGTAGTCGAGGTGCGTGAGATAGGTTTTCTTGGGCTTGTATTTTTCAACCC
Source organism: uncultured Micavibrio sp. (assembly GCA_964551435.1). Classification (GTDB taxonomy): domain Bacteria; phylum Pseudomonadota; class Alphaproteobacteria; order Micavibrionales; family UBA2020; genus UBA2020. Next base: position 4,411 of record CAZKBS010000006.1, on the reverse strand, counting down.
AGGCGAGGCATTTTTCCAAATGTCCGTGGGAATTGTCGGTCGGCTCGACGCAGTTGCAATCGACCATCCATGTATCAAGGCCGTAGAGATACTGTTCGCTGTCTTCGGGGAAGGCATTCACATCCGTCGAATAGGCGAAATTGCCAAGGCGCATGCCCACCGACTGGATACGGCCATGCTGCTGCCAGAACGTCTGCATTTTGAGCGTGCCGATTTGCAGCTGCTGCGGCGGTATCATTTCAACCCAGTACGGGCGCGCGGTGCCGGTGTATTCGACGTTGATGGCGGGGTCGAACATATACCACCAGACGCGTTCGATATCCTTGCGCGTGAATCTGTTGGCGTACATCGGCAAATGTTTGCCGTTCCGGTGCACCATGAAAATCGGCAGATGGAACATGCCGGCGATGTGATCGGCGTGCGGATGGGTAAAGAAAACCGCATCGGGATTGGTGATGTTGTGGCGCGCGGCCTGTTCCTTGAAATCAGGGCCCATATCGACCAGCAGCTGCGTCGTGCCGTCTTCGATCAGAATGGACGGCGTGGTGCGGCGGTTTTTCGGATTTTTGGGGTCGCATTTGCCCCAGCCGCCGCCTGCATAAGGAACGCCATAGGCAGAGCCGCTGCCCAGTACAGTGATTTTCATGTCAGATTACCTTGCGTATGAGTGTCTCAGCGATGGATGCCGAGGTTTCTTTTGACCTTTGCCACCAGACCTTCGCCGCCTTTGCCGTTGTTATTGGCGGGGGCGTTTTTGTTGGCGTTGCGGTTTTTGTTGAAACCGTTTTTAAGGCAGGATTTGGTTGCGCGGATTTCTTTTTCGAAATAGGCAACGGCGTCCTTGTGCTTCTCGTAGCGGTCGGGGAAAGCCTGACGGAAAACCGTCGCCGCGTAATCGAGGGTATCGAGAAGCTTTTGCGAAGTCATCGGCTGGTGGAACAGTTTTTCCAGCTTGGCCGCGGCCTTCACCATTTCCTTGTCGCCGTTTTCCTTGGCGAACTTGACGACTTCGTCACCCAGATACACGGGCGAATAGCCTGTCGATTTGTAGCCCGTCAGCAGCTGCATGAATTCGATTGCCGAGGTCACCACGCCATGGTTGTCGACCACGGTACGCGAGATCTGGCCGCGTTTGATATGCTTGTTGGTGACGTAGAGGTTGATGAGCATTTCCTGCATCAGCAGTTCCATGCGGTCGCCCATGCTGTCGCCGGAGGTATGGCGGTGGACGAAGTCTTTGGCAACCTGCGGCAGTTCGATGGCTTTCTGGCCGTAGGTATCGATCCATTTGTAATCCGGATCGGCGGCGAACATGCGCGGTTTGATGGTGGTGGGCTTGGCGGGCGGAACGCCCTTCATGGCCATGTAGAGGTCGAATTGATAGGTTTTTTTGTCGTGGGCGTCGCTTTCGGCGATGAACATGAAACCGATGCCGCCGTAATTTTCGACCAGACGGTCGTGGCACCCGACGATGATGCGGCCTTTGGAGGCGAGGAATTCGTTAACGGCGTCGTATACTTCGTTGATTTTTTCGGGCTGGATAACAGCAAACAGGTCAATGTCTGAGTGGGTATCGGCGTGGCCGCGGCCAATGGAGCCTCTGAGATAGGCTTCTTCAAGCAGACCGCGATCCTTGAGGAGGTCGAAACAGCCCTGAAGCAGTTCCGCCTGCGGGAGCGAGGTCTGCTCCGTCTTTCGGAGATGCTCCCTCAGTTCCACGTCAGCCGCGCCGTCGCTTTTGTCCGCTTTTGCTGCCGCGGTACCCCAGGCACATTTCAAACGCATCGCCACCCTCATCCGTTTGCAATTATGTGAATAACTTAGGTGGCTCTATTTTATATATTGGGGTACATAAACTGTCAACGATTCGACGTAATATGTTTTATAATTTTACGGCGACGCGCCCAAAACTATGATAAAACCCTTTGACTACAACATTTTAACCAACACACCCTTTTTCTGAACCGGAGTTCACCGTGACCATCGTGATCAAAGTCGGCACCCAGGCGATTCTGGCCGAAAACGGCGCGCCGATGGAACAGACCCTGCAGACCCTGACGGGCCAGATTGCGGCCCTGATGGCGTCGGGGCAGCAGGCGTTGCTGGTCAGCTCCGGCGCGGTCGGTTCGGGCCGGCATGTGGCGCGGCAGATGCTGGGCCGCGACTACGGCAAGACCACGGGGGAAAAACAGCTGCTGGCCGCCCTCGGCCAGCATGAACTGATGCGTACCTATGCCCGGCTTTTCGCGCCGCACGGCATTGCGGTTGCGCAGCTGCTGCTGACCAAGCAGGACTTTCATACCCGCCAGCATTACCTCAACATCGCCCGCCTGCTGCGTGAAGTCACGTCGCAAAAAAATATCCTGCCCATCATCAACGAAAACGACAGCGTATCGATCGAAGAGCTGATGTTCACCGACAACGATGAGCTGTCGGGCCTTATCGCCGCGCAAACGAATGCGGATAAACTGATTATCCTGACCAGTGTCGATGGCGTATACGACGGGCATCCTGACAATCCCGCCTCCAAAAAAATCGATGTCATCGACCCGCGCAAGGACGCATGGCCCGAAGCCAAGGCCGGTAAAACCGCGCAAGGCCGCGGCGGCATGGCGACCAAACTGGGTACCGCCCGCCGTATGTCTGAACTCGGCATCACCACGCATATCGCCAGTTTGAAAACCGACAACGTGATTACCCGTATCGCGGCCGGCGAAAAACTGGGCACCACTATTTTGCCGCGCGCGCGCAAATCCAGCCTGAAAAAATGGATGGCCTTCAGCGCCAGCGGCATGGGCGGGCAAATCACCGTAAATGCGAAACTGGAAAGCCTGCTGCGCGCGGGCGAACGTGCCATGAGCCTTTTGCCCGTGGGCATCGAAAAAATATCCGGCGATTTCAAAAAGGGTGATCTCATCGATATCATCGCGCCGTCGGGGGATAAAATCGGCATCGGCATCGCGCGCTATGGCGCCGACCGCCTGCGCGAATACATCGGGCAAAAAGGCAAGCCCGAAATCGTGCATTACGACCATCTTCATATCCGCGCAGGAGGCTGAACATGCAAGACGTCCTGAACGGCCTTGAAAAAACCCGCGCGGCAAGCCGCACACTGGCCACGATGACGCCGGATACAAGCGCGGCGGTGCTGCGCGCCCTTGCGGATAACATCGATGCGGAGACCCGCCAGATTCTGGCGGCAAACGCCCAAGACCTCGCCGCGATGCCCAAGGATGATCCGCGGTATGACCGCCTGCTGCTGGATGAAAAACGTCTGAAGGCGATTGCCGACGACGTACGCAAAGTCGCAGCCCTGCCCGCGCCCGCTGGCGTGACGCTGGAGCAAAAAACACTGCCAAACGGCCTCAGCCTTGAAAAGCGCAGCGTGCCGCTGGGCGTTGTCGGGGTGATTTACGAATCCCGCCCGAATGTCACGGTGGATGTTTTCGCCCTTTGTTTCCGCGCTGGCAACGCGGTTGCTCAGAAAGGCGGCAAGGAAGCCGACCATAGCAACCGCGCCTTTGTGGATGTCATTCACAAAACGCTGGATGCCGCAGGTCTTTCGCGTGATATGGCCTATCTGCTGCCCCCGCTGCGCGAAGCGACGACCACACTTTTGAATGCCGTGGGGCTGGTCGATATCTGCATCCCGCGCGGCAGTCAGGCGCTCATCGACCATGTGCGCCAGAATGCGCGCATCCCCGTCATCGAAACGGGCGCTGGTATTGTGCATACGTATATCCACGCAAGCGCCGATACAGCGAAGGCCGCGGCGATTGTGCATAACGCCAAAACCCGCCGCGTCAGCGTCTGCAACGCGCTCGATACGCTGCTGGTTGACCGTGCGAGGCTGACGGATATCGCTGCCCTATGCGCCCCCCTCGCCGCACAGAATGTCGAGATTTTCGCAGATACCGAAGCCTTTGCCGCGCTGTCTGGCCATTATCCCGCCACGCTTTTGAAACCCGCCGCGCCGGAAGATTTCGGACGCGAATTCCTGTCTTACAAAATGTCCGTGAAAACCGTGGGCGGCATTGACGAAGCGCTCGCCCATATCGCCGCTCATTCATCGCGCCATAGCGAGGCGATTGTTGCAGAAGACGCAGCCGCCATGAATACCTTTTTGAACGCCGTCGATGCGGCGGCGGTTTATGCCAATGCCTCCACCGCCTTTACCGACGGCGGGCAATTCGGCATGGGCGCGGAAATCGGCATCAGCACGCAAAAGCTGCACGCGCGCGGCCCGATGGGGCTGGAGGCACTGACCAGTTACAAATGGGTTGTGCGCGGCGACGGCCACACGCGCAGCTGATAGTGTCAGTCAGTCCGTACATAATACATCCGCTTTTTACGCTTATGTAATCGCACAATGGCGCGAGAACGATTGTTTCAAAACTATTTTGCGCGCCGC
>CAZKBS010000005.1:0-111071 GCA_964551435.1 uncultured Micavibrio sp. | reverse complement strand
GTCTGCCTCGTCGCCGCTCTCGTATGGTGGATTTAATGAGTCTTGGCCCTAATAGGCGTGATGGTATTCCTGCGTTTGCGGCAGGGCGGGCAGCGGTTCGCCGCGCGCGAGTTTTCTTGCTGCCGAGGCCGCCAGCCTGCCGCCGATGACGGCCGCCTTGACCAGCACCTGATGTTGCGTGCTATCGGCGTGAATAATAAACTTCCGCCGCGACACGATATCGCCCGTATCAATACCTTCGTTGATCCAGTGCAGGGTGACGCCGGCCTGCGTTTCGTTGTTTTTCAGCACCCAGAAATAATTCATCACGCCTTTGTAATCGGGCAGCCATCCGGGGTGGATGTTCAAAACCCCCAGCCGCGGGATGCAAATGATATTCGGCTTCAAAATGCGGTTGAAAAAGGCCGAAATGATGATATCCGGCTGCTTGTCTTTGATGAACGCTTCGACGGCGCTGTGGTTGACGTTGCGGCAGTTGCGAACGGGAATATGCCGCGCCTGCGCCAGATACCAGCCGGGCAGCAGCGTTTTTTTCCACAGCCACGGCCTGAGCGCAATCGCCGCACCGAATATCAGCATTTGTACGATGCGCTGCCACAGCAGCAGCCAGCTGAAACGCCAGCCGATGCGGCGCATATCATCGCGCAGGCTTTTGCTTTTCAGCGGCGGTGCACGCACGATGCCCACAATCTCGATATCCGGCGCTTCGTCCAGTATATTCAGCACGATGGCGCTACCCGCATGACCGGCAGAGTAAAGAATAACAGCGCGCAGTGGGCGGGTATCAGCCGTCGGCATCAGAACCTATCCCTGCTGGAGCGTTTCCCAAAAACAAAGCCCCCGCGCAAGGGCGGGGGCGAGTAAAGGCGAAAAAGAAAAAGCAGCCTTAAGTCCGGAAAAAGTCATGTCATTCGCGCTATACCGTCACGTCTAGCGTTTGACCGCGTGTGCCTGTATCGCGGTTATCGCGCGTTTGGGTATCGTCATTGGCGCGGGAGCGGGGCGCCGTATCTTCGTTGCGCGAGGCCAGACTGCGCTGGTCTCCGCGCTGCGTATCGGCGGCAGGGGCTTCGCGTCTTTCGACGCGGTTGTCACCACCGCGCGGTTCCTGCACGGGGTTGATCTGCTGCTGATAGGCGTAGGATTGATATCCGCCTGAGGGGCCGACCGTGTTGACCATTTATGTAGCTCCTTCGCTAACGCACATAACAAAGGAATGAATAGAGCACTCCGACTTTTATTCTAGCACGGTATTTGTTAACGGGGTGTTAATCCCCCGAAACTCGGCGAATTATGCTCGGCCTGAGAATCTGTTGCGGCGCGAAATTAGTTTTTGAACGTGCTTCTGTACGTCTGGTACCTGCTGTAACGCATTGAAAATTCAGCTTTCATCTTTTCTTCAGAATTCTTTAACGTAATTTGCGTAAAATTTTAAATAGGTGATCAAGAGTTTTTTGCGGCGCTGAGGAGGAAGCACGCGGCACGCGGCCCAAAGCCAAAAAGCAAAAAAAGGAATCAACGGATGGAATTTCCATCTAGAGATATGTTCAGGGGAGTGAATATCTTGGATCCGAAAGAGCTGCTCGCATGCGCGCAGGATACTTCAGATGCTGGACGCCAGCGCCTCGCCAAGGCCGTGTCGCAATTCTTTGACGACCGCCAGCTGAATGAAACCGAACAAAGTCTCGCCAGTGAAATTCTGCTCAATCTTATCCGTCAGGCCGAGGTTGACCTGCGCGAAGCGCTCGCTGAACGTTTGTCGGTACAAACCAATATTCCACCCGAGGTGATAGTTTACCTCGCCAACGATCACATCGCGGTGGCACGCAAGGTGCTGATGCACAGCCCGCTGCTGAATGATGTCGACCTCGTCTATATCATTTCTTCAAAAGGCGAAGAACACTCGCGCGTGATTGCACAGCGCGACAGTCTGAGCCCGCTGGTCACGGACCGCCTGATCGAAACAGGTGATGTGCAGACCATGCTGAACCTGGTCGATAACCAGCGCGTTCATCTGCAAAAAGCGTCGATGCGCAAGCTGGCTAAGGCCGCGTTGCGTTCGGAAGAGCTGCAGGCACCGCTGCTGCGCCGTCCTGAGGTGGATACCGACATCGCCATCGACCTTTACATGATTGTGTCGCAGGCGCTGCGCAAGGAAATCGCGGAGAAATTCCTCATTCCGCCGCAAGTGCTGGAACAATCGCTCGAAGAGCTGATCCACGAACTTAGCAACGAAGCGAAAGGGATGCGTGAAGCGACACCGGATATGATTGCCATCGCCAGACGTTTTGAAGAGCGCAAGGATATCTCGGCCGATCTGATGATTAAAACCCTGCGCCGCGGTCAGGTGGGATTTTTCCTCGCCCTGTTTGCGGAGCGTCTCGGCCTGATGCCCGACCACGTGGTGAAAATGATTCAAAAAGACGGCGGCAAACCTTTTGTCGTCGCATGCCGCCACATCGGCATGATGAAATCGGAATTCGCATCGATCTTCCTTCTCAGCCGCGGCATCCGCACCGGCGACAAGATTGTGGATCAGCGCGAACTGGCGATGGCGCTCAAGAATTTTGACGCCATTCGGGATTTCGACGTCCAGCGCATCATGAAGACCTGGCTCGCGAACCCCGATATCATCTAGTCCCTCAACGACACACATACAGGTGGCGTCGCCCTTCCCGCAAAACGGGAAGGGTGTCGCTGCGTTTGCGGCTGGAGACACAACAGCCGAGGTTCAGCATGTTCGAGAGAATAAACCAAGCCCTGCGCCATATTCAGCGCCAGCATAAATTCAAAGCGATAGGGGTTGGACGGCCCTTGGCGGTAGCGCGCTTGCGGCTGGTCTTCTGGGGGCGGGAATCGTGACAGGACCTGCGTCGATTGTTTTTCTGGTGCCGGTTTATGCGGGTGTGATGATGGGGGCGCTCGGCGGTGACCCGTCACGCGTGCGCGAGAATGAATACACGCTCAATGGCTTTAAACTCGTCGGCGCGCCGCGCGATTTGACGCGCATCAAGGCGATGCAGGAATACATCAACAAAAAAACCGAAAAAATGCAGCATCTTCGCACGTTGCCGGAAAAATTGCAGCAGGGGCTATCCACCAGCATATCGCCGATGTCGCGCCGGTTTTGCAGCGCCTGCGGGTTTACAAATCCTACGCGTGGAAAGAAGAAGAAAAAGGCGAACTGTCATCGTTCGAATTCAAGCGCAGCTTCATCGACGAAAAGGGCAGCAAAACAGAACAGGTCCTCGCACGTATCGAACTGGTGCCGATGGGGCTTTTGCCGCGGCAGGAACCTGCGCGGCGAATTCAAGGCCTTGAGCGAAAAAGTCGAAGGTGTCGTCGGGCAGGTTGAACAGGTCGCTGACCGCGTGGACGCACTTGAAAAGCCGCAGTCCGCAGCCCCTGCGCGGTTGGATAAACCGAAATTCGGCAGCCGCTGATAAGCGCGAAGTCATGTAATCAAAAACCGGCAGCCTGAAAAGCTGCCGGTTTTTGATTTGATGATCGTGTTTCTGTTTATGCGGCGGAGGCCTGCTTCGCGCGTTCCATCAGGATTTTGACGCCGGGCAGGGTTTTACCCTCCAGCCACTCAAGGAAGGCGCCGCCAGCTGTCGACACATAGGTCATTTTCTCTTCAACGCCTGCCTTGGCGAGGGCGGCTACGGTATCGCCGCCGCCAGCCACGCTGACCAGCTTGCCTGCCTGCGTCAGTTCGGCGACTTTATGGGCCAGCTGTACGGTCGCTTTTTCAAACGGCGGGATTTCAAAAGCGCCGACAGGGCCGTTCCAGAGCACGGTGCGCGCTTTTTCCAGTTCGGATTCAATAAAGGCGACGCTGTCGGGGCCGATATCCAGCATCATTTCATCCTCGCGCACGGCATCGCTGCTGCGGATTTCGATGTCGGCATTCGCGCGGAATTCCTTGGCGACAATCGCATCGCAGGGCAGGACAATCTTGCATCCGGCGCCTTGCGCGGTTTGCATGATGGCCGTTGCCTGTTCGCGCATGTCGCGTTCGCACAGCGATTTACCCATCGGATAGCCCTGCGCGGCCAGAAACGTATTGGCCATGCCGCCACCCAGCACAAGAATATCGATTTTACGCACGAGGTTGTTGAGCAGATCCAGTTTGGTCGAAATCTTGGCGCCGCCGACAATCGCAATTACCGGCTTTTCCGGCTTTTCGAGGGCTTTTTCAAGCGCGGTCAGTTCCGCCTCCATCAACCGTCCTGCATAGGCGGGCAGCAGGGTGGCGATGCGGTGGGTGCTGGCATGCGCACGGTGCGCACAGGAAAAGGCGTCATTGACGTAAACATCTCCAAGGCGCGCCAGTTCGGCGGCGAAAGCAGCGTCGTCTTTTTCTTCTTCCTGATAATACCGCAGGTTTTCGAGCATAATCACATCGCCGTCTTTCATCGCGGCGACGGCCTGTTCAACCGGCAGTCCGACGCAATCGTTGACGAAGGGAATGTTCTTGCCGTAAAGGCCGGAGAGGGTTTGCGCGACGGGGGCGAGGGTCATTGACGCATCCTTGCCGCGCGGACGGCCGAAGTGGGACATGACAACTACGCGCGCGCCTTTGTCACTCAGCTCCTTTAGGCCCGGCACCAGGCGGGCGAGGCGCGTATCGTCCGTGACGCGGCCGTCCTGCATCGGTACATTCAGATCGGCGCGCAATAAAACGGTGCGGCCTTTGGCCGACAGATCGTCAAGGGTTAGAAAACTTTTCATAGTCACTCTCGCCATAGGGTTATGCTTAAAAACGCCTGTATCATGACCCAGCCCTTTACGCGGCGCAAGAAAAAAGCAGGCTGTGTAAAGCCTGCTTTTTTTCAAAATATGCCTTCGGGATCGACCGCTTAGTTCAACTCGCCGACCGGTGCGTAGAATATTTGTTCGGGCAGAGGGTCGATGAATTCCAGCTGCTCCTGATAGGTCAGTTCGATGGCGGGGCCGTTGTTTTCCTCAACCCATCCGCGAATGCGTACGCGCAGACCTTCGAACTGCGGAGGTGTATGGCCGCGGCGGCCACCGCTCAGCAGATAGGGGGGGACCTTTTTGGTGTTGATGAAAATCGTGAAGTCTGTTTTCGGATCTTTACCAAAGTTATAAAAGGCGTAATTGTCCTGTTTTCTGACAGAGCGGATTTTGCCCTCATAAACCTGAAACGAATTACGGGTGTTGCCCATGATGGTTTCGTTATTTTTGACTTCGAATTCAGGATAATTCCAAAGACCAAGCTTTTGGGAGCGGGCGAGGTCTTCGTATTTGAAAAGCGGTATCACCAGATCGCGGCTGGTTTCGCTGCCGGTTGCCCAGGCAAGGCCGCGCGAGACCATCAGCGCCTGCAGCCATTCGCCTTCTTGCGTCACCACATGGGCCAGAATATGGCCGAAGCGGTCTGCGCGCGCGGAAGGATCTTTGCCAACAATATAAAAGCCGACCTTTTTACCCAAAACATTACCGCGCAGAAAATCCAGCGCCTGACCGTCGAGCTGGATAGGTACGCGGATATTGTCGATTTTATATGTCTTGCCGCTTTCCAGACGTATGGTGTCTGATTTGACGATTTCTTTAACAACGCCGACATCGACCAATTCAAGGTCAAACGGCGTAGTTTGCACCGGCGGCGATTTTTTGTAGGTATTGACGTTTTTGTCTTCCGCCTGAACAGCCGCAAGACCGCATACCATCAGTGCGCCGAACACAGCTGCAAAAATGGGAGCCCGAAAATGTGACAAGATCCGCATAATGACGATTATAAGAACGCCCCCGAATTTTTGTCAATTCCCGCAGCCAAGGCTTCTGACGTAAGGAGGCGCTTGCCGGCTTCCTGAATTCAGGCTTCCGTAAAAAGGCTTGTATGGGAAATGCCGGCGTCGCGGACTTTGACCATCAGGGATGCTTTCAGCTTGTCCATGGCGCGCTGTTCGAGCTGACGGACGCGTTCCTTGCTGATACCCAGCTGTTTACCGAGGTCTTCAAGGGTTACGACGTCATCGTTCATGCGACGCTCTTCGATAATCGTGCGCTCGCGCGGGGAGAGTTCGCTCAGCGCCTCGCTCAGCCATTGGGACCGGGTGGCGTTGTCGCGCATGCCGATGACCACGTCTTCCGGGTTGGGCGCCTGATCGGCCAGAAAATCCTGCCACTCGTCATCGCCGCTGTCGCCAACGGTATTGTTGAGCGACTGGTCGCCGCCGTTCATGCGGGCTTCCATCTCGAGGACTTCTTTCGGCTGCACGCCGAGTTCCTTGGCGATATGCGCAACCGCATCGCTGTCGAGATAATCGCGGGCGGACTGGCCGTCGATTTTAGCGCGCAGGCGGCGCAGGTTGAAAAACAGCGATTTCTGGCTGGCCGTCGTGCCGGTACGCACGATAGACCAGTTGCGCAGGACATAGTCCTGAATCTGCGCCTTGACCCACCACGTTGCGTAGGTGGAAAAACGGTTCTCCATATCCGGCTCGAAACGCGCGGCGGCTTCCATCAGGCCGATGTTGCCTTCCTGAATAAGGTCGCCGATCGGCAGGCCATAGTTTTTGAATTTGGATGCAATCGCCACAACAAGGCGCGTGTAGGAACGCACGAGTTCGTGCAGCGCCTTTTCATCGCGCTGTTCTTTCCAGCGGCGGGTCATGCTCTTTTTCAAGCAAAGGTTCGTCCATTGCCGCGCGGATGTAGCGCAGGTTGGCTTGCTGTGTTGTCGGGTCGTCGTGATAGGCCATGATGTCCGGTTTCCTTTTCGCCTACAGGGTAGAGGTCAGAACAGTGTCATTGGGCGTATATCAATTATACGACGCGGCGGAGGTTTTGGATGTCGGATTTTTAGTCTATTACCTAATTGTAATATAGGTTGGACATAATTTCAACGCATCCGCCGTTTATGCCGCTTTTACACGGGTTTACATCATGGCGAACGCGCCGGACGCGAAAATGTTCCATGTGTGCATATTTATCAAAATTTATATATAGATAAATAAAATCTATGAATTCTATCAAGCCGCCTGCAGCGACAGCACATCGCCGCGCGGTGACATCTGCGCGCATACAAGCTGTCCGCCGCGGCCGCAGCCGCCGTCGAGGCTGACCGCAATTTCGCCGACCTGCACACCCCCGTCATCAGGGTCTGCGCCGCGGATGACGGTGCGGAACGGGTGATACGGTTTTTGCATCGCGCCGAAGCTGCGTGCCGCCCACCAAAAGCGGTCGCCCTGTGACGTCAGCGGAAGCGATGGATCAAGTCCTGCATGCACGAACAGGATATTGTTATCATTACTGCGCGCATCTTCGCCATGGTGTTCGGTGAAGGCGGCGCGGCGCAGCAGCGTGAAAAACTTTTCATGGCCTGCGCGCGCGCGCATTCTTTCACGCAGGTAAATCGTCCATTTCGTCAGCGGCACAATGCCTTCGCGCGCGATGCGCGCCGCGTCTTTCAACGACGATCCGTAAGTCGATAGAATGCTGTCCATTTCCGGATGGTGTCCGGCGATCCACTCCACGACATTGCGCGCGCTGGGGGCGAAGTGGATTTGCAGAAGCTTGCTCCAGAGTTCTTCCTGCACGCCGCGCAGGTAAACGAAATCTTCGGGCATCATGCCGGGCTGCGCCAGCAGGCTGCGGCGGAAATACAAAAGCTCGTCCAGTGTTTCGCCGGGCGCGGCATTGTCGCCGCCGAAATAATTGCCGGTATACAAAACGCGGTCACCCGGACGGCAGTGCGTATAGATATGATTGTGAATGGCGGCCAGCGGTGCCAGCTGTCCGCGAATAGCCGATACCGTCCAAATCCTGCGCGGGTGGCCCAGATTGCTGAAAGAGGTTTTGAACGACATGCGCTTCTGTTGTCCTCTGCGGACGATACCATGCCCTTATCGGGGCTTATCCGGCGTCCCTACGGGGCGGGTTTAACGTATAGGCGCATCTTACCCCCAAGGCAGGGGTATTCCAATAGGGAAAGCAGCGGCAGAGGGGCGAGAAGCTTACGTCAGTCGCGCCTTGAAGACGGCTTCGTCATATCCAAGCAGGATATCCTTGCCCGCGGCAATCAGGGGGCGTTTGACCAGCGAGGGGTTGTCCATGGCGGCGACGAGGGCTGACTTCTCGGTCATGCCCGCGCGGGTTTTTTCGTCCAGCGCGCGCCATGTGGTGCCTTTGCGGTTGATAACGTTTTCCCAGCCGTGCGCTTTGATGGCGGCCTTCAGCGCGGCCTCGTCGGCGCCGGATTTTTTGTAATCATGAAAATCATAGGCGATGCCGTTTTTGCCCAGCCAGACAAACGTCTTTTTCATGCTGTCGCAGTTTTTGATTCCGTAAACTTTGATGTCGGGCATAGGAGGAGATCCTCGGCAATTAAAAAAGGCGGCTGGGTAGCAGAGCCGCCTTTTTGTCTGTTTTATCCGTCAGCGTCAAGCGACGTTGGAGAGAACGGCCTCGAGTTTCTCGGCGGCTTTTTTCTCGTCGATTTTTTCGATCGCGGCCACTTCGCGCGCAAGACGCTCGAGCGCGGCCTGATAGATCTGACGTTCGCTGTAGGACTGCTCCGACTGGTCGCCTTCGCGTTTCAGGTCGCGCAGAACTTCCGCGATGGAGACGGGGTCGCCGGAGTTGATTTTTGCTTCATACTCCTGCGCGCGGCGGCTCCACATGATGCGGCGGGTTTGCGAACGGCCTTGCAGCGTGGCAAGCGCGTCCTTGAGGCGGTCTTTCGACGACAGCTTGCGCAGGCCCGAAGCTTTTACCTTGGATACGGGTAATTTCAGGCGCATGCGGTCTTTTTCGAAACAAATGGTGTAAAGCGTGATTTCCATGCCGGCAATCGTTTGCGTCTCGACGCCTTCAACGAAGCCAACGCCATGCGCCGGATAGACCACGAAGTCACCGGCGGAGAAATCCAGCTTTTCGGGTTTCTTCGCAACTTCGGGAACGGGGGCTGGGGTGGCAGGTTTTTTCGCAACCGGCGCGGGCGCAGCCACAGGGGCGGCCTTCGGCGCTTCGGTGGCTTTTACAGGTTTTGCAGCTTCAACCGGCTTTACGGCTTTCGGGGCCGGTGCGGGAGCGGCGGGTTTTTTCGGTGCGGCTGCGGGCTTCGCGGTGACGGGGGCTGCCTTTTTCGGGGCGGCTTTCGGCGCGGCAGCTTTTTGCGGCGCGGGTTTCTTGGCTACCGGTGCTGCCTTTTTCGGCGCCGGTTTGGCTTTGGCAGCGGGTTTGGCGGCGGAAGCGGCAGGCTTCTTCAGCGTCTTGGTCGCAGATTTTGCGGCGACGGGTTTTTTAGCCGGTTTTGCCTTCGCTTTGGATGTCTTTGCCATTGTGCCTCACAATTAAAACGTCTGTTCACAGAAAATTCTGTATCATCAAGTGCTTGTTGGGCTTTCTGCCCAGCGGCTACAAATATGCCATTCAAGAAAGACAATATCTGAAATGCCATAAAATTTCAAGAAAATTCTTAAATTTGGGTTAATTCCGTATGTTTACAGGCTAAAAACAGCCATTTCGCGGCTTTGGTTTCGCGGGGGGCATAGGTATTTGGGCTTGTGATGCACTATAAGGTATGCCATAATAATTTACAGAATATAAAGGTGGGTTATTTTGTGTATGGAGGGAGCTATGAGTGAAATATCTAAGGATTTTAATAAAGCGGTCGTCGCGGTTTGCCCTGTCGATCCTTCTAAGTATATAGCCGATGCGAACGCTCGCGGGCTCTACGAGATTCTCTCAAAATATGACAAGGATAAAAATAATAGCATGTCGTCGTGGGGGCATCCGTCATCTGCGAATATATTCAAAAATCAGAGACAAGAGGTCTTCAACCTTGTCCTCGAGCACTACAAGGATGAAAATCCAAGTAGGCCGCTGTTATACCAGCCGGGCGTGTTGCCACCCGGGCATCCTGCTGGTTATGTCCCGCCAAAAAATCCAACACAGGACAGCCTTGAAAAGCAGCTGGAGAGTGTGGAGGGGATTGAAGTCCTACCTGCGGTGAATGTGCGCAAGCGTACGGCGGCGGAGCGCGAACAGGATCGTAGCGTGCGCTCTCCGTCTGCGGCCAAAAAGTACGAGCCCAAGAGATAGGTTTTTAAATCAACCGTTTGGCGGGCGTTTTTAACCAGGTGGATAAAGGTTGTTGCCTCTGGTTTTTAATCGCCTTCGCCAGCTTCCGCGCTGAAATACTTCATTTTATCGGCGACGTTTTTAAATTCCTCCGCTTCGGGCAGGGCGGCTTTTTTGCGCGTCAGTACCGGCCATGCGCCCGTTGAATATTCGCGGTTGAGTTCGAGGAATTTTTCCGCGCGGTCGTCGATATCAGCAACGATCGCGTCAATCGGGCACTCCGGCACGCAAACGCCGCAGTCGATACATTCATCGGGATTGATGACCAGCATGTTTTCCCCCTCGTAAAAGCAATCCACGGGGCAGACCTCGACGCAGTCGGTGTATTTGCATTTGATGCAGACGTCGGTGACAACGTAAGTCATGATATCCTCGGTTTTTCTTGTTCTTGTATCGTTATTTTTATCTAAAGTCAGAGCAGGTCGCGCAGGCGAAACCACGTCATAGCCGCCACGAACAGCGGGCGCCTGAGCATATCGCCGCCCGGGAAGGTGTTGTGGCGCATTTTGGCGAAAACGTCAAATCTCTCGGCGGTGCCGGCGACGGCCTCGGCCATAATCTTACCCAAGATGTTGGTCAAAATCACGCCCTGTCCACCAAAGCCGTGCGCAAAATAAATATGGGGCGAGAGCCGTCCCAGATGCGGCATGCGGTTCATGGTCAAATCCAGCGGCCCGCGCCAGCAATGGTCGATGCGGGTCATTTTCAAAAGCGGGAAAAGGGTGGTCATCCGCTCCCGCAGGCGCATGTCTTCGCCGGCATATTCGCGGTCGCTGTAGTTGCAGTTGCCGCCGAACAAAAGCCGGTTATCGCTTGAAAACCTGTAGTAATCCATGATGAAGCGCGCATCGATGACCGCAAGGTCGCGTGTCATGATCTGCTGGCGGCGCACATCGCTGAGCGGTTCCGTCGCAATCACATGCGCGGTCGCGGTGATAGAAGCCTTGCGCAGCGGTGCGAGGCCCTTCATGCCTGTCACGCCGGCCAGCACCACGAACTTGGCCGAAACGCTGCCGCCTGTCGCCGTCAGCACGCGCTGGACACCGGCAGCGGGAATAATCTCGGTGGCGGCGGTGTTTTCGTAAATCTTCCCGCCATGGCGCTGGAAAGCCTGCGCGATGCCGAGGGCATAATTGAGCGGATGGAAGTGACCGCCCTTGGCGTCGAAAAGCCCGCCGGTGTAACTGCCGGTGAGGATCGTGTCCTGTACCGTCTTTTCGTCCCACCAGTCGATGTCTTTATGGCCAAGGCGCTGCCAGTCGCGGATATCGGCTTTCAGCTCTGCTTCGTGCTTCGGTTTCATGGCGGCGGTCAGGTGGCCGAATTTCAGGTCGCATTTGATGTCGTGTTCGGCAATCCGGTGCAGCAGCAGGGCCAGCCCCTCCAGCGACACATTGCACAGGAACTTCGCGGTCTCGAGACCGTATTGCTGGATCAGCCAGCCGGGCGACTGGCTGAAGCCGCGCTGGATATGACCGCCGTTGCGGCCGGAGGCGAGGCCGCTGACGGAGTTTTTTTCCAGAAGAATAACGCTATATCCTTTCTGGGAAAGCTCGAGCGCGGCAGAAAGTCCCGTAAAACCGGCACCTATCACGCACACATCGCAGTTGACCTCGCCCTGTAGCCCGCCTAGAGTCACAAGCAGCCGGTTGGCTGTCAAAGCATACCAGGGGTCTTGGTACTCCTTTACGTTTTCATATTTCCTGGGCATCTTTTGGCGAAGGCTTCCTGAACGCGGGAGGTCAAAAAAATCATCATATCAAGGGGTTTGTCATGGACAAGCTGGAGCAGTTTATCCGAGAACACGAAATAACGGAAGTGGAATGCCTGATACCGGATATGTCGGGCATCGCGCGCGGCAAAATCCTGCCCGCAGAAAAACTGCTGCGCATCCTGCGGGAGCGGGGCATGCCCATTCCTGAATCCATCTTCATCCAGACTGTTACCGGCGATTATCCGGAAGGCGAGCTGATCAGCGCGTCGCTGGGCGATGTGTACATGAAGCCCGACGAAGATACCATCCGCCTTGTGCCGTGGTATCAGGAGCCGACGGCGCAGATTATCTGCGACGCGTTCAACGGTGACGATACGGCGGTGCCGCTGTCATCGCGCCAGCTGCTCAAGCGCATCATCAAGGAATACAACGACCGCGGCTGGAGCCCTGTTGTGGCGCCGGAGCTGGAATTCTACCTCGTCGCCGTCAACACCGACCCCGATATTCCGCTGCAACCGCCCGTGGGCCGCAGCGGCCGTCAGGAAAGCGGCCGTCAGGCTTACGGTATCGACGCGGTCAACGAATTCGACCCGATTTTCGAAGACATCTATGATTACTGCGAAGAGCAGAACGTCGACATCGACACGCTGAGCCACGAAGCGGGCGCGGCGCAGCTGGAGGTTAACTTCAACCACGGCGACCCGGTGGAACTGGCGGATCAGGCCTTCCTGTTCAAACGCACGGCGCGTGAAGTTGCCCTGCGTCATGGTGTTTACGCGACCTTCATGGCCCAGCCCATGCAGACCGAACCCGGCAGCGCCATGCACATTCACCAGAGCGTGGTTGACCTCAAAACCGGCGCGAATATCTTCTCGAACGAAGACGGCACGGATACGCAGCTGTTCCGCCATTACATCGGCGGCCTGCAACGTTATCTGCCGAGTTCCCTGCCGCTGTTCGCGCCGAACGTGAATTCATATCGTCGCTTCGGCCACAAGGAAACCGATAGCCCCATCAACGTCGAATGGGGGCTCGACAACCGCACGGCAGGTCTGCGCGTGCCGATTTCGAAACCCGAAGGCCGCCGTGTTGAAAACCGCCTGCCGGGGGCCGATGGCAACCCGTATCTGTCGATTTCGGCAACGCTGGCTTGCGGTCTGCTGGGACTTATCGAAGGCATCGAGCCGACGGAGCAGATCAAAGGCAGCGCCTACAAAAAAGGCCACAGCCTGCCGACGCACCAGTTCGACGCGCTCAAGAAGTTCAAGGCATGCAAACAGCTTCAGGAACTGCTGGGCGAGCGTTTCTGCCGCGCCCTCATTGCGATCAAGGAAACGGAATTCAAGGCCTATAACGCCGTGATTTCGTCGTGGGAGCGTGAAAACCTGCTCCTCAACGTATAAGGTGCAGGCGCATGACGCTGACGCTCATCGCGCGCAATCCGTATACCCGGCAGATTGGCGTTGCCATCGCCAGCGGATCCGACGATTGCGCGGGCGGCAGCATTTATGCAGATGAACGCTTCGGCGTCGTTTCCGTACAGGCAAAGGGCGACCGCGCCGTCGGCGCGCGGGCGCTGTCATTGCTGCAATCCGGCATGGGCGGCCCGCATATCATCGACACGCTGATGGCCGAAGACCGTAAAATCGACATGCGCCAGATTATCGCCGTGCCAATGGACGGGGATATCGGCGTGATGACGGGCACGCAGTGTTTGCACTGGGCCGGTCATAGCGCCAAATCGCATCATGCGCTGGCAGGCAATATGCTGTCTGGCGACAAGACGCTGGCAGCGATGGAAAAGGCGTTTATGGCCGATATGCAATCACCTCTGCGCAAGCGGCTGTTTGCCGCGCTGGGCGCGGGGATTGCGGCGGGCGGCGACGTGCGCGGCCATCGCTCCGGTGCCATCATGATTGTCGGTGAACCATCGTATGATTTGCGTGTCACGGAATCGCTGCAGGTGCTGGATGATTTGCGCGAGGGATTGGCATGACAGAAAATATCGACCGTTTCGCCCTGCATAACGCCGTGCTGGAAGAACTGCGCGGAAATACCGATGCCGCCGCCGCGAGCGTGCGTGAACTGCTTGCCTCCGGCGCCGACATTCATGCGCTGGACAGCAACGGCGAAACGCCGTTCAATATCGCTGCGGCAAACGGGCCGATTTGTGGCCGTATCATGACGCTGCACTGGCTCGAACAGGCGCTGGCGGGCAAGGGGCCGAAGGGGCTCAACGACCGCTCCGGCGCACATGGCTCGACACTCGCACAATATATGGCGAAATGGCTGCATGATGACGAAATGGCCGAGGCCTTTGCCCGCGCCGCCGCGGCCGGTATGAAACTGGATACCCCGAACAAAAGCGGCTGGACGCCCCTGATGGCCGCGGCGGCGATGGGGCGTATCAAGGTGGTTGAATCTTTGCTGCCGCATTACAGCCACGCCGCGCTTTGTACGCAGGCGACCGAAGATTATACCGCCGATTACGGCGGGGAGGGGCGCGTGGTGACTTACCGCGGTGCGCTCAATGCGGCGGAGATTGCGCAGGAACGTATTTTTCAGGACGAGGGTGCGGACGAGGCGCTGGGCGAAGCTCTCTGGGCCTGCATTGAAACGATTGCCGCCGCCATAGCCGCAAAGGGAAAAAAATAATGCCGGCGCAGGCGTGGCAGGATGCGGGCGATGTGTGGCTGATTGGCCCCATAGCGCGTACGCCGCTGCCGCAACATTTGCTGGATCGTCATATGCCGCAGATTGCGATAGACGGCGGCGGGCAGGCGGCATCCGCGCCGCAAATCTGGCTGGGCGATGGCGATTCCGGTTTTCCTCCGCCGGGTGTGGAGGCGCATCTGAAGCCGACGCAGGATAAAACCGATATCGAATTCGCGCTGGAATTCCTGCACGGCGGCGCATGGTCGCGTTTGCATCTCTCCGGTTTCTGGGGCGGACGTACGGGGCATGCGCTGGCGAATATCGGCGCGGTTGTTGCGGGCATGAAAACCCGCCCGCGTTTTGAACAGGCCGTTTTTTACGATAACAGCGGCGCGCCCGTGCAACGGATTTTTGCGGCAGGCGCGCTCAGTTTTCGCCATGACGGTCTTTTTTCCCTGTTCACGCTGGCAGATGCGGTTGTCAGCATCAGCGGCGCCTGCGAATATCCGGCGCACCGCATGCGGCTGCCGGCGCTGTCGGGGCGGGGCGTGTCGAATGTGGCCTCTGGCGAGGTGCGCGTCGAAGCCGACCTGCCCGTGATTGTGGTTTTCGAGCAGGACCTCTGAACAGCAAATAATACAGAATAAAAAACACCCCGCCGGAGCGGGGTGTTTTTTTGAGGCCTTCAAGATTTAGGAAGCGGCGGCGGCGTCTTCGTCGCCATCATCTTTCTTCTTCTTGCTTTCCTTGTCTTTGGTTTTCTTCTTGTCGGAGAAAACAATCGTCGGCTGGGTGCCGTTCACAATGTTGTCGGCTGTGACGACAACTTCTTCGGCGCCTTCCATGCCCGGCAGTTCGAACATGGTGTCCATCAGCGTAGCTTCGATGATGGAACGCAGACCGCGGGCACCCGTGTTGCGTTCGATGGCGCGTTTGGCAACCTCGTGCAGGGCATCCTTCTGGAAGGTCAGCTTCACGCCTTCGATATCGAACAGGCGGGCGTATTGCTTGGTCAGCGCGTTTTTCGGTTCGGTCAGGATGGACACCAGCGTGTTTTCATCCAGATCGTCCAGCGTCGCCAGAACGGGTAGGCGGCCGACGAATTCGGGGATCAGGCCGAATTTCAGCAGGTCTTCCGTCTGCACTTCGCGCAGGATCTCGCCGGGGCGGCGTTCATCGGGCCCGCGTACTTCCGCGCCGAAGCCGATGGACGTCTTGCGGCCGCGGTTGGCAATGATTTTATCCAGACCCGCAAACGCGCCACCGCAGATGAATAGAATGTTCGTGGTGTCGACTTGCAGAAATTCCTGCTGCGGATGCTTGCGGCCACCTTGCGGCGGAACGCTGGCCATCGTGCCTTCCATCAGTTTCAGCAGGGCCTGCTGAACGCCTTCGCCCGATACGTCGCGGGTGATGGAGGGGTTGTCGGATTTTCGGCTGATTTTGTCCACTTCGTCGATGTAGACGATGCCGCGCTGCGCGCGTTCGATGTTGTAGTCGCACGCCTGCAGCAGTTTCAGAACGATGTTCTCGACGTCTTCACCGACATAGCCGGCTTCGGTCAGGGTGGTCGCGTCCGTCATGGTGAAGGGGACGTCGATGATGCGCGCCAGCGTTTGCGCCAGCAGCGTCTTACCTGAACCGGTCGGACCGATGAGCAGGATGTTCGACTTCGACAGTTCAATGTCGCTGCCCTTCATCAGACCTTCGTCGATACGTTTGTAGTGGTTGTGGACGGCAACCGACAGAACACGCTTCGCGCGGTCCTGACCGATGGCGTAATCGTCCAGCACTTTCTTGATTTCTTTCGGCGTGGGGATGCCCTTGCCGGATTTGACGAGCTGGGTTTTGTCCTCTTCCTGGATAATATCCATGCAAAGCTCGACGCATTCATTGCAAATGAATACGTTGGGGCCCGCGATCAGCTTTCTGACCTCATGCTGGCTCTTTCCGCAGAAAGAGCAGTACAGCGTGTTTTTGGAGTCCCCGGAAGCGGTCTTGCTCATTATCTTTTCCCTTCGTTATCGCCGGCTTGTCTATGGTCGCCAGCTTGTGTCTTAAGCTTAAGAATAGAACAGCTTAAGCCCGTTGCCAACTATAGCTTTTACCTGCGATTACGATTATTTTGTTGCCAGCAGATTTCAGCAAGGATGGGCCGTGAATATGAATATAGACGAACTTGTGGATAACTTCGGCTTTCTGGAAGATTGGGAAGACCGCTACGCCTATCTGATCGACCTCGGCGCGTCGCTGCCGCCGATGGATGATGCCCTGAAAACCGAACAAAGCAAGGTCAAGGGCTGCATGAGTCAGGTCTGGATGATTCTGGGCTGGGACGGGCAAGGTCGTCTGACGTTTCTTGCCGACAGCGATGCACAAATCGTGCGTGGATTGATTGCCGTGCTGCGAGTGATTTTCGATGGCCGCACGGCTGCGGAAATCGCGCATATCGATGTCGATGCGACATTCCGTCGCCTCGGCATGGACCAGCACCTGAGCCCCAACCGCCGCAACGGATTTTTTTCGATGGTGGAGCGGGTGAAGGCCTTTACTTCGTGCCCACAAACTTGATGGAATTTTTGATTTTCTGATAGGTATCGCCGAATTTTTCGTTTTCGGCGTTGAAGGAGATTTTGACCATCGTCGTCGTCTCCTTGCCTGTCAAAATATGGCAGGCGTGGAACATCAGGTTGTTGTTGCGGTCAACGGAAAAGCCCGTCAGCGTACCCCATTTCAACGTGCCGGTACCTGCCGAAAAGCTGATGTTTTTACGTTCCAGCGTCTGGTTCTCGTACTCTTTTTCCAAGAGCGTGCGCACGGTTTCTTCCGTCTGGCTCAGCAGGTAGTCGCGGCCCGAACGCACAAAGGTGATATCGATGTTAAAACTGTCGCCCGTATTGGCGTCAGTGCGGCGCAGCGTCGCAATCTCGCCGAGCGAGCCGTATCGCGGACGCTCGTCGATAAAGGGGATTTTACCCTGATAGTCATACCAGATCGTCTCGCCGCTCGGCGCGTCGGGCAGGGTGATGGTGTATTCCCCGTCGTTGTGAATGTAGGTGTATTCGGCGCGCGCGGGCATGGCGCTCAGCAGCAGCGACAGCGTGGCGGCAACGGTGGCGGTTTTAATCGTTTTTGCGAAAAGCATCTTGTTCCCCATAGGTCGTTTATCCGGCGCGGCCGGAGGTAACGCCTGCTATAGAACTATTTTAGCATGCTCCGCGCCGGACGGGAAACCCCCGCGCGATGTCAGGGCGTCCAGCTGGCGGCATCGGCCTGTTTCTGCTCTCCGCTTGTCATATTCTTGACTTCGTGCGGCTGGCCGTCTTTGAAGGGGGGGAACCAGACATGGGCGATTCCCTTTTTCTCCGCATAGGCCATCTGGTTTTTGATTTTGGCGTCGCGGTGGTACATTTCGACCTTAAATCCGCGGCTGCGCAGGGTGCGGGCGGTCGCGGCGGCTTCGGCGCGGCGCGCTTCGTCGGGCAGCACAACCAGCACATCGGCGGGCGATTTGCCCAGCGCGGTGATTTTACCCTGATCCATCAAAAGCCCGAACAGGCGCGTCAGGCCAATCGACAGCCCGACGCCCGGCAGTTTCTGGTTGATGAAAGAGCCCGCCAGATCGTCATACCGTCCGCCGCCGCCGATGGCGAGGGCGGGGGTGCCTTTCGGCCAATGCTCCGCACTGTCTTTGAAGCGTGCTTCCAGAACGGTGCCGGTGTAATAATCAAGCCCGCGGATGATGCCGAGGTTGGCGACCATGCCGCCGCCGTGCAGGTGTTTCAGATTGTCGGTGACGAATTGCAGTTCGGCAATGCCTTGTTCCATCAATTCGTTCTGCACGCCCAGCGCGCGGACTTTACCTGCAAAGCTGCTGTCGGGGGTTTTGATCTGGACGAAGGCGAGGGCTTTTTGCGCGATGTCCGCCGCGATGCCTTCTTCGGCCAGTATTTTCGACACGCCCTCAACGCCGATTTTATCGAGCTTGTCGAGCGCGCGCGTGACCGGCGCCGTATCGGCAATACCAAGGCCTTGCAAATAGCCCACCAGAATTTTGCGGTTACTGATGTGCAGCTCGACCGGCGGAATGCCAAGCGCCTGATAGGCTTCGAAGAGTACGGCGGGCAATTCGGCGTCGAAATGCAGCGGCAATTCGTCGATATTCACGACGTCGATGTCGCATTGATAGAATTCGCGGTAGCGGCCTTTTTGCGGACGCTCCCCGCGCCATGATTTTTGCATCTGGTAGCGTTTGAACGGAAAAACCAGCTGTCCGAAATGCTGCGCCACATAACGCGCCATCGGCACCGTCAGGTCGAAGTGCAGGGCAAGGCGGGCTTCTTTGCTCTCGCCATCGTCGGCTTGCAGACGGGTCAGGGTATAAATCTCTTTTTCCGTTTCGCCGGCCTTGGCGGAAAGCGCGTCTATTTCCTCGACCGAGGGGGTTTCGATGTTGCAAAACCCGTAGCTTTCGAACACGGCGCGGATTTTATCCAGCCATTGCAGTTCCACGGCGCGGTACTCCGGCAACCATTCGGGAAAACCGCTGATGGCTTTGGGTTTATAGACTTTGTGTTGTTCGGACATTCTCGGCACCCTCTCGTTTCCGCGCGATTTTAGCGCAGGCGGAGGGGGGAATAAACAGGAAAATCAGGCGGTTTTGTGCGTTCGCTTGCCAAGACGGTAAAAGCCGGACGCCGAGGCCAATATCAAGGCGCCGAAGTGAATCGGTGTGATGGTGAAGGCCATGTCAATCAAGACGCATGCAAAAATAAAGCTCAGGCCATAAACCACAAAACTGAGAGCTTGCAGGTCGATATTCTTTGTTTTCCATGCGCGGACAGCGCCATAATAGCTGGCAAGCATCAGAATCATGATGACACAGGCCGCAAAAAAATTCGCACGCACATTTTCTGCGGGAACAAGTTGAAAAACACCGAAAGGTCTATCGAGCATATCTTGCAGAAAGAGGGTTTCTATGCGTGCGCCTTTTCCGCGGTTGATGAAAGCTTCCCAATCCAGACGGTATGGGGCCGTTTCTTTATCTAGGTTTTTGGAAAAAATCGGTTTTCTCTCTTGCAACGGCAGTCCGGTTTTGAAATCCCAGAGGGCTCTCTCTCCTTGCCACAGGTTATACAGCAGGCATCCCTCATTTGACGTGCACTCTAATCTATGTGTTAAGCGGCCGACTTCGGACGTCATCGCCACAATATTTCCGTGCTTATCCGCTACGGCATAATGTATGTGGTCAGCCAGAAACCCTTCGGATGATATTTTAAGGAGATATAATTCTTCTTCGGCGCGGGGGGAAATCGGGCCGAGGTTTTCGGCCGAAAGTGGGGATGCCTGCGCGTACAGCGGAGTAAAAAAGAACAGCAGGAACAGGGAAAGTAATATCGCAGCGTTTTTCATCTACCCGCGCTTTTTCTTTCGGGCGGGTTGTTTTTCATCGAAAAGCTCGGCCAGTTTTTCGGTGATGGCGCCGCCCAGTTCTTCGGCGTCGACGAGGGTGACGGCGCGTTCGTAATAGCGCGTGACGTCGTGGCCGATGCCGATTGCCAGCAGTTGCACGGGCGATTTGTTTTCGATGTAATGGATCACGCGGCGCAGGTGTTCTTCAAGGTAATTACCCTGATTGGCCGAAAGGGTGGAATCGTCCACCGGCGCGCCGTCTGAAATCACCATCAAAATTTTACGCTGTTCGGGTCGGTACATCAGGCGTTCATAGGCCCAGAGCAGCGCCTCTCCATCGATGTTTTCCTTGAGCAATCCCTCGCGCAGCATGAGGCCGAGGTTCGCGCGGCAATGCCGCCATGGATTGTCGGCGCCTTTATAGACGATATGACGCAGGTCATTCAGTCGCCCCGGCGATGACGGCTTGCCGTCGGCCAGCCAGCGCTCGCGCGAGGCGCCGCCTTTCCACGCGCGGGTGGTGAAGCCGAGGATTTCGACTTTCACGCCGCATCTCTCCAGCGTGCGGGCCAGAATATCCGTGGACATCGCCGCAATCGTGATGGGGCGGCCGCGCATGGATCCGGAATTGTCAATCAGCAGCGTCACCACGGTATCGCGAAAATCGGTTTCGCTTTCCTGTTTATAGCTGATGGGCATCAGCGGGTTTGTCACCACGCGCGACAGGCGGGCGCTGTCGAGCAAGCCTTCTTCAAGGTCGAACTGCCAGGCGCGGGTTTGCTGCGCCATCAGTTTGCGCTGCAGGCGGTTCGCAAGCCGCGTGATGACGCCCTGCAGCTGCGTGAGCTGCTTATCGAGCATTTTGCGCAGTTTCTGAAGTTCCTCTGCATCGCAAAGGTCTTTGGCCTGCACAACCTCGTCAAACGCTGTGCAGTAAACTTTGTAATCGCCGTGCAGGGTTTCGTAATCATCGCGGCGCGGGTCATTGCGGCGCGGCTCGTCGTCTTCGGACGTGGCGCTCTGATCGTCCATTTCCTCCAGCTCGCTGCCGGCCTGCGCGTCCATTTGCTGTTCGGCGCTGTCGCCGTTGTCGCTTTCCTCCGCGCTGCCAACGGGCGGCGGGGTTTTGGGGCTGCCGTCGTCGTTGGGGGTATCGGCGCCTTTGGCATCTTCATCGTTGTCGCTGTCGCCATCCTCGGGGTTGCGCGGCGGTTCGGCGGGGGCGGGTTCCAGGTCCATGCGCGAAATCATCTGCTGGGCAAGGCGGGCGAATTGTTCCTGATCGTGCATCACGCGGTGCAGGGATTCCAGCCCGTCTTCGCCCAGATGGTCGCGTATCCATTGCTTCCAGATTTTGGCGGTCTTGGCGGCTTCGGCGGGCACGAGGCGGCGTGTGAAGGCCTCGCGCGCCAGATACCGCAGCGCCTCTGCCAGCGGGGCGTCTTCCATGCCCTTGACCAGATGCAGGCGCAGACGTTTGGCTTCGCGCTTCAGCGTGGTTTCGATGTTTGCGGCGGCGCCGGGGTAATCGGCGGTGCCGACGGCCTCGATGCGCGCATCTTCGAGCGCCTCATACACCGCCTTCGCCTGAGGATCGGCGGGCAGCAGGCGGCCATGCAGCGCGGAATCGTGATAGCGCAGGCGCAGAGCAAAACTGTCGGCAAGGCCGCGCACGAAACGCGTGTCGTCTTCGGACATATCTTTGGGCAGGGCGGGCAGGCGGATGCTGCCATCGCCCATCTCCGCGAGGTGCCCGCTGAAGCTGACATCCAGATCGTCACGGCCCGACAGCGCGCGGGCGGTCGATTGCGTCGCGCTTTTGAAATTCTCGGTCGGGTCGTGCTGGTCGGTCATGCGTAATCCAGCTCCAGCATCGCGTGGTCGGATACCACGTCGTCATGCACCTTGAACTCGTTCACGGTAACGTGTTCGTTGACGAAAATATAATCGCAAATCTCGACGGGTTTGAACGACGTGAAATTCCGCGTGGTGGTGAAACCGTATTCAGCGACAAGATCGCGCATCGCGTTTTTGAAATGCCGCAGCGATGCAGCCTCCGGCCATAAATTCAAATCGCCCGTAAAGATAACAGGGCCGGAGAGGCCCGCGATATAGTCGGAAACCATGCCCATCTGACGTTCGGTTTCGGTGTTGCCGATTTTATCGCCATCGAACCAGAAGCCGTGATGGTTGATGATATTTGCGCCGGCGATGACGGCATGTTGGAAATTACGCGGCATATCGTCAGGACGTTTCAATGAAAAATGACTGAGGTATTCGCCGTAAGTAAAAACGGTTTTAACCTCTTCTATCGGTTTACGGCTTAATATCGCATTCCCGAAAAATGTTGTGCTATCGCCTGTGGCGAAATCGAGTGTAGGCGAGAAAAAGTGGTAGTCATAGCCGAGGTCGCGCTTCAGCTTTTCAAGGTTGTTGAAATTGAATTCCTCGCAGTCTGGGTTGCTCATGACCTCTTGCAGGCACAGGATATCGGGCGGCGCTTTTTGCATGAACCGCACGGCGTTCATAATCAAACGCCCGTACCAGAGATTGAGCTGGATAAGCCTCATGCCGCTCCGCCGGTCGCCACGAGCGCGCGGTCGAAACAGCGCTGGTAGTATTCGGATACGATGGCGCGTTCCAGCTCGTCGCACTTATTGAGGAAGGTGAGGGTAAAGGCGAAATCGAGGTCTTCGACAATTTGCGCGTTTTCCGCCCAGTTGATGACGGTGCGCGGCGACATGACGGTCGACAGGTCGCCCGCCATGAAGCCTTTGCGAGTCAGGCCGGCCATACGCACCATGGCGGCGACGGTTTTTTTGCCTTCGTCGGTTTTATAAGCGGGCACGCGGGCCAGCACGATATCTGTTTCCTGCTCCGGCGGCAGATAATTGAGCGCGGCGACGATATTCCAGCGGTCCATCTGGCCTTGGTTGATCTGCTGCGTGCCGTGGTAAAGACCGGTGGTGTCGCCAAGGCCGATGGTATTGGCCGTCGCAAAAATGCGAAACGCGGGGTGGGGGTGCAGCACCTCGTTCTGGTCGAGCAAGGTCAGCTTGCCCGACGATTCCAGCACGCGCTGAATCACGAACATCACATCGGGGCGGCCCGCATCGTATTCGTCGAATACAAGGGCGACAGGATTGCGCAGCGCCCAGGGCAGGATGCCTTCCTTGAATTCCGTGACCTGCTTGCCGTCCTTGAGCGCGATGACGTCCTTGCCGATAAGGTCGATGCGGCTGACGTGGCTGTCAAGGTTGACGCGCACGCAGGGCCAG
Organism: uncultured Micavibrio sp.; assembly: GCA_964551435.1. GTDB lineage: Bacteria > Pseudomonadota > Alphaproteobacteria > Micavibrionales > UBA2020 > UBA2020. The sequence goes on along the minus strand of CAZKBS010000005.1, from coordinate 87,899 downwards.
TTGAGCCGTGCCGCGACCTGTTCGATATGCGTCGATTTACCCGTGCCGTGATAACCCTGCACCATCACGCGTTTGTTGTGCGCAAAGCCCGCAAGAATGGCGAGGGTCGTTTTTTTGTCGAAAATATAGGCATCGTCGATTTCCGGCACCTTGTCGTCGCGGTTTGAAAACGCGGGTACCTGCAAATCTGAATCGATGCCGAAAACCTGACGGACCGAAACCATGATATCGGGGAGTTTTTTCTGTGCGGAGGCAGTCATTTTTTATCTTTCGTCCAGTTGGCTGTAGGTCTGGTAGGAGAGTTTGAGGATGGTATAGGCCATGTTGATTTTTTTGAGCTGCTCTTCGGCGCCCGTATCCTTGTTCGTATCCGGATGATACTTCTTGGCCAGCGATTTGTAACGGGATTTTACCTCTTCCCAGCCCACAGGCGGGGCAAGGCCCATGACGCCCAGCGCCTCGACCGTCGGGTGGGGGATGGCGCCGACATCGATGCGGGCATCGGCTTGCGGGCCGTCTTCGCCGTCGCCGTGCATGGAAAAATCGCCGAAGACGCTTTCCCCGCGGCTGAAATGGGCATAGATTTTTTCACGCGCGCGGTCTTCGGCCAGTCCGGCCTCGGTCATGCGCCACGTGGGGCGGTCCCAGACCACGGTTTTGTGCATGTGGTATTCGATTTCGCCGGGGCTCATGCCCTTGAAAAAATCCCAGTTCGCGTTGTAATCGCGCACATGGTCCAGGCAGAACCAGTAATAATCCCGCAGGTCATAGCGGGATTTAGGAGCCTTGTAATCGCCTGTATGCGGGCAGCCCGGCACGTCGCAGCCCTTGCGCGGCGTCGGCATTTTTTCTTGATGGTCCCGAAGGCCATGCAGAAACGATTTTCCCTTGAAATCCCACATCTTAAAATTATGAACGTCCTTCAGCGCGAATACAAGGCAGGGGCAGCGAGAAAACCAGTTTTGCCATTGAAAATACAAGGGTAATTTTTGTGACAGCGCCCGATTCCCGCCGCTTTGACGGAATCGCTGCCGCAAAGCCTGCAGCGGCGATATGTTGACCCAAAATAGTCCGCATACCGATGAATGACAGGGGTCGCGGGGAAGTCTTTGTCATGCGGTGTTATTTTTCAGATGCCCGCAGACAACTGCAAACCAAAGCACCGCCGCTGCAGTGCAATACATCTAATTGTTGTAAAATTTTAATCAATTCAATTTATAGTTGTAATTGGATGTGCTGCATCCTAGAGTATACAGACCCATCCTGAGAGGGGCGGGTGCCGCGGGCGCTTTTTTCGCAAACGCGGCGACAAGACGGCTATAGATAAACCATATAAAACCAGAACTTATTTTTGACACCAAATCTTACTGTCCATCTTTTCATACCAAAAGGAGACATTCATGACCGAGGCATATCAGCAAATTTATACCCCCAACCAGCAGGAAAGCCTCCCCGTACAAGCGGCGCGCAAAGCCGCGCAGCAGGGTGCCTTGATCAGCAAAAACGTACGTATCCACCAGCGCCGCACCAGCGTGCGGCTGGAGCCTGAAATGTGGCATGCCCTACGCGAGGTCGCGCAGCTGGAAGGGTGCAGCATCCACGACCTGTGCGGCGCTGTGCATGACCTCAAAGAACCGGGCGCATCCTTCACGGCGGCACTGCGCGTATTTTTGATGGAATACTACCGCACGGCGGCGCGCACCAGCCAGCAGGTTACAACCGTGCAGCGTCAAATCAAATCTGCACGCGGCGGTAAGGGTATGCAGATTCCCCATAAAATTATAGCCTGAACACTGAAAATCCATAAGAGCGCACGCATAAAAACGCATTAGCGGCAGGGTTTCTTCCCGTGCTAAACTGGGGGAATGAAAGACACCCCGCCAGAACAGCCGGACGTGCCGCGCCCTGAACAAAACCCACCTGCCGCGGCGGCGGGGGATGCGGCGGTGCCTGCGGCAGGATTTGCCGATCCTGTGGACGAAGATAGCGATGTGTCTGTCTTGTCGTCGTCTGCTCATGCAGCCGAAGCCCCCGCCGAAGATGTCACGCCGGCGGCCGCGTATATTCAAGACACAGAACGCCCCCACAAGGGCGCATCACAGGCCATCAGGAAGCCCTCTGCACTGCGGAGTTTTATAAAAAAAGGTTTCCGTGCCTCGGCTTTGCTGTTTTTGCTCAGTATGGGCTATCTGGTTGCGGAAATAGAATTCAATATGTCGCTGCTGGATATTGCGGGCAGTGTGCGGTCCGATCCTGTGAAAATGGAAGACCTGCAGGTCTTTGGGCGGACCGTTTCGGCGGGCGGATGTTTTTTGCTGGTGCTGGGGCTTTTTGCTTCGTCGTCGTTTCATGTCACGGCGGGGCGGCTGCGCTGGCTTTACTATATGATCGGCCTTGTGGCGCTTTTGCCGATGATGATGATTTTCTCGGCGGCCATCGCAGGGCCTGCCAGCATTCCCATCGACCCCAGCAGCAAGGATATCATGCTGTCCATGGCACCCGCGCTGGGCGTGGCTTATGGTTCGGCCATCGGGCGGGGGCGGAATGTTTTTGTAAATGTGGTCAGCCTGTTTTTGATTGTCTGGCCGGCGGTTTTTCTGGGCCAGAAACTGCTGATTGAGCAGGCGCTCATCGAACGCACGACATGGGAGCAGCGCGTCAATGCGCGTTATGTGCTGATGCTGCGATCCATTCTTGAAAACTGCACCATCAACCTCGAAGAACTTGCGCTTTGTGATGCGGAAAACGAGCTGGATAATGTCAAGTCGGCGCGGATTATCCTCGGCAGTATGTGGATGCTAAGCCCCGACGGCATCCGTGCGGATATGGAAGAAAACAAAGACCGCATGGTGCAAAGCGTGGCATCGCGCGGTATGTGGTTTTCGCCGCGCGAACAATATGACCGTTACCTCGCCAAGGTCGCAGATGAGCGCAGCAAAATCCAGCAGCAGATGATTGACCAGTACTATATTCCCTACAAACGCGCATCCGAAGAATATGACCGCGCGATGGCGCAAGAGGTGGTCTCCATCGAAAGCCGCCGTGCGGTCGAGGAAGTCGAAAGGGAAATCGACCTCGGCTGGCGGCGATACAAACAAGGCGTGCGCGAATACGAGCAGCAGATCAGCGCCAGCGGCCTTAATATGATACAGCGCATCGCGCCTTATAAAGACCGTTTGCGTGAATACTGCGCAACGCGCAACTGCCCGCCGCTGGTGCGCGGTAAAGAGCGCACGATTGTCGCCGACGTCGCATCGGATGCTGAACGCCAGTTTGCCGAACGCTCCGGCGGCTATACACCGGATATTAAAACGCGGGCAGAATTCGTGGCGGCCTATCCGACGCAAGTGAAGCTGCGTGAAAAGGTGCAGGATTATATTTCGACCAAAATGCCGGAATCGGGACTGACCCTGCCGGTCAACTGGTTTTATGAACCTGAATCTTTCCGCCAGACGGTTGAAACGCTCATCCGTCAGGAAATCAACCGGAAATGGAAAAAGAAAGCACCCGCCGGCATGCCGCCCGGTCTGTCCATTCCGCAGTTTTTTGAAGCCGCTAAAATGCCGCCCCTGCCGCCGATTGAAGATCTGGTGATGTCGCCGGATGTGTTTTTCAAAAAAATGATTTTGCCGCGCTATCGGCAAATTCTCGACAATATACTGGGTGATATCGAGGCGGAGAAGCAGCAATACGCCAACGGACAGCCGCTGGCGGAAAAGGGCAAAGACTACGCCCGCGCGGTCTATATCCCCGCGGTTGCGCTTATCATTTCATTGATGGTGGTGATTTTAACCTTGCTGCGCTGGTGGAATATCATGGTGCGCGCGGGGCTGGGCGCCCTGATGCGCCGCCGCTGGTTGCCGACATACATGCGTCTGCCGGTGCAGGCCGCCATGGTCGGTGTTTTTATCGCGGGTATCGTTTTCGTGCCGCGTTTCATGCCGAACCCTTACGCGGGCGCGACTTACGAGAAATACCGCGATAATGCCATCGCGCAGGCGCCTGTGATGGCGCGTATTCTGGATTGGGCCATTCATACCCAGCCGGCGGTTTACCGCCTCGGCTCGCCCATCCGCGATGTGCTGGACCGCCTGCATGAAAAGCCGCGGCCTGAAACGGCGGTCAAACCGGCCCAGTCATCGTCCCCACAAAATTCAAAATAAAAAACCCGCGGCCTTTTGCGAAAGCGCGCGGGTTTTTATGATGTCCGGTTTTCTTTTTTAAACCGTATGCCCCATTTCGAGGAATTTCTGGCGGCGGCGGGTTTTGAGGGTTGCCGCATCCAGCGGTTTCAATTCGGCGAGGGCGCGTTCGATGTAATCACCGACAACGTCAATGGTGCGCTCCGGCTCGCGGTGGGCGCCGCCCATCGGCTCTTCGATAATGGTATCGATGATGCCGAGTTGTTTGAGGTCCTGCGCGGTCAGCTTCAGCGCGCGCGCGGCGTCTTTCGCGAATTCGGCGGAACGCCAGAGAATAGACGCGCAGCCTTCGGGCGAAATGACGGAATAGATGGAATGTTCCAGCATCATCACGCGGTCGGCGGTGGCAATCGCAATCGCGCCGCCCGAACCGCCTTCGCCGATAATCGTCGAGACGACGGGGACTTCGGCGCGCAGGCAGGATTCAATCGATTTCGCGATGGCTTCGGACTGGCCGCGCTCTTCCGCTTCGATGCCGGGGAAGGCGCCTGCGGTATCGACCAGCGTGATAATCGGCAGATTGAACTGGCTGGCCATGGCCATCAGGCGCTGCGCCTTGCGGTAACCTTCGGGCTTGGTCATGCCGAAATTGTGATGGATACGGCTTTGAGTGTCGTGGCCTTTTTCCTGCCCCATGACAACAACGCTCTGCCCGCGGAAGCGGCCAAGGCCCCCCAGCAGCGCGGCGTCTTCGCCGAAATAGCGGTCACCGGCCAGCGGCGTGAAATCCTGAATAAGGCGCTTGGCGTAATCGAGGAAGTGCGGGCGGCTCGGATGGCGGGCCACTTGCACTTTCTGGTCGGGCGCCAGTTTGGAATAGGTCTGGATGAGGATGCGTTCGGATTTTTCGCGCATGCGGGTGATTTCTTCCTGCATGTCGCCGCTGTTGGGCAACTGGCCCAGTTCGGCGATTTTCGCTTCCAGCTCAACGATCGGTTTTTCGAATTCCAGATGATAGACCATAAATGCTTTCCGTTTGTGTCAGGCAGCGCCCGTCAGACGCCAAGAAGGCCGCAGTATAACGAAATATGACTTATGTTCAAGGAAACACCGCAAATTCGTTTTTACATAGTTTCCGAGGCGGGCATAGAAAAAGGACGCTTTCGGGTGGGAAAGCGTCCTTCTTCAATTTTATTCACATACATACCCCGGAACAGGCAGCGGTATGCAAATGGAGTGGTTAGCCGTTCGCTTTCTGAGCGAGCGGATGCTTCTCAGCAGCTTCTTTGGCCTGATCACCGACGACCTGCGTATAGATTTGGGTCGTTGCGATGTCTGCATGGCCAAGCATTTTCTGCACCGAACGCAGATCCGCACCGTGCTTGAGCAGGTGGGTTGCGAAGGCATGGCGCAGAACGTGCGGGCTGACGCGCTCCGGATCAATACCGGCATTGCGGGACAGCTCTTTCAGCAGCTGGGCGAAACGCTGGCGGGTCAGGTGGCCGGATTCCGACGTACGCGACGGGAACAGCCACTTGCTTTGCGATTCGGCGCGATCCGGCATCAGGAATTTCGTGCGAATTTCCATGTATGCGCGCATCGCTTTCTGAGCCGGCTCGGAGAGGGGCGCCATGCGTTCACGGCCACCTTTGCCTTCGACAGTCAGGTAACGGCTGTCGGGGCCGATGGCGGTGAGGGGCAGACCAACGAGTTCGGAAACGCGCAGGCCCGTCGCATAGAGAATCTCGAGCAGGGCAACAAGGCGGATGCTTTCCGGGCCGCCTTGCTTCTGAGCGGTGTTGATAAGGACAGTGACCTCATCTTCGCTCAAAATTTTGGGAAGAGTGCGGGTTTGCTTCGGGCTTTCGATGGTCGACGTCGGATCTTCCGAGCGTTTGCCTTCGGAAACCAGGAAGCCGAAGAACTGGCGCAGCGCAGAGATGCGGCGGGCAATGGTACGAACAGCCGTTTTGCCGCCACCTTTGCTTTTCGCATTTTCGCGATCGCTGAGTTCGTTCAGATATTCTTTGAGATCGTTCGTGGTCGCGCTGTCGATGTCTTTGCCACCTTTTTTCAGAAAGGCGCAGACATCCGCGAGGTCACGTTCGTAGGCGTGGCGGGTGTTCAGAGCAGCACCGCGTTCAGCGATGAGCATATCAAGAAAGCCCTCGACGCTCCCGGGCAGGGGGGCTTTAGGCATTCTGGGACGACCTGGACGAGCCATTGTGTGTTTCTCCTTTGTAAAGTTTCTGAGCACAACTCAATTGCCTTTGATTTATTGGCTTATTTTGAGTTGTACACCTCCGTAACAAGTGAACTTTAAGACATAAAGCCGTATCCCCGAGGGAATTGCAAGAGGGAATATGTGAAAATTTATTTTTAGTATTGCATGAACTTAAGGTCAAAAATCAAGAAGTTGCCTAAAGTCATGAAATTTTCACGATTTTCCGTCATATCCCGTATAAGGCCTCTCTCCGCCCTCCGTACCCGAAAACGACTGTTTTTGAGTACCTTAGGCGAATGGCATCCCCTCGGCGCAGCAGGGAATCATCTCTTACCAGAATGATTCGCCAGCGGCGATATGTCTAGGAAACCTGGAAAATGCGGAGATCAGATGTTCCGGTTCAGGAACGTGCTGCTGTCCAGCGTCTTTTCCACGGTTGTCTGGGCCACGGGAACATCCCAGACTGCCAGAACCGCAAAGCCGCCAGCTGCAAAAACGAACGCAAGAAAAACAAGGGAGGTCAGGAGTTTTGACATGTGTGCCTTCTTTTTCTTTTCCGCGCGTTGTTGTTGTCTTGAATATGCCTCAAACGTATTTGTGTTTTCAACATATTTGGCGGTTTTTGGCTCCGGTTTTTCCTTTTCGTGCTGCCGCTCGTTTATTCTCAAAACGAGTGTAAGCACCCGACCAGGGTAAATACCATAAAGCTGGATAATGTTTTACGCCGGCGCATACCATAAGTCAATATATTTTTTCATAAGTGCATAAAAACGGGGCTTTGCTTGATTTCGGCGGCGGAAACAGGCAGATTAAGGCACTGGAATAACGGGAAAAAATGCCAAAAACCTTACCGATTATCGTACTTGTGGGTTTGATGGGCGCGGGCAAAAGCCGCGTCGGCCGTGAATTGGCGCGCCTGATGGGCTTGCCGTTTGTGGATGCCGACCATGAAATCGAAAAATCGGCAGGCATGCCCATCCCCGATATTTTTGCAGAATTCGGCGAGGCGGAATTCCGAAAAGGCGAGCTTCGCGTCATCGAGCGCCTGCTCGAAGGCCCGCCGATTGTGCTGGCCTCGGGCGGGGGCGCGTTCATTCAGCCTGCCGTGCGCGCGGCGATTAAAAAACACGGCGTATCGGTCTGGCTCAAAGCCGATCTGGAAACGCTGGTGGCGCGCACGCGCCGCACGGCGCATCGTCCGCTGCTGCAGGGTGTCGACCGCGCGCAAAAACTGCGCGAACTGATGGATGTGCGCTATCCCGTTTATGCCGAGGCCGACATTACGCTGATGACAGATAAACAATCGCCGCAGACCATGGCGCGCCGTATCCGGCGCGAACTCGCGCAGCAGGGGAAATTGCCTGCCGAAGACATGCCGCGCGGCACCTCTGTGCGCAAGACGGACAGCACCGATAATCACGGAGAAACCGCATGAGCCCACAGGGCGAGAAAACCATGATGATACCGCAGGGCACGGAAACCGTGACCGTCACCCTCGGCGCGGGGCGTGACTATAATATATATATAGGCAGTGGCGTCTTGGCCGCGGCGGGGGCTGTGCTGCGCGGCGTTTTGCGCGCGAAAAAAATCTGTATCGTCACAGATGACAATGTGGCCGCGCTGCCGTATCTGCCGCAGCTTATCAAAGGCCTTGAGATGGCGGGATTTGACGTCGCCCCGCCCGTGGTATTGCCGGCGGGCGAGGGCAGCAAGAATTTCGCGCAGCTGGAGCATATTCTTTCTGCCGCGCTGGCGCAGGGGATGGATCGCAAATCCGCGCTGGTGGCGCTGGGGGGCGGCGTTATTGGGGATATAACAGGTTTTGCCGCCGCGGTTTTAATGCGCGGGATTGATTTTGTGCAAATCCCGACCACGCTGCTGGCGCAGGTCGATAGTTCCGTTGGCGGCAAGACGGGAATTAACCTGCCGCTTGGCAAAAACCTTGTGGGTGCGTTTTGCCAGCCGCGTGCGGTGCTGATTGATACCGATGTGCTGGCATCGCTGCCGCCGCGAGAGATGCGTGCGGGCTATGCGGAAATTTTTAAATACGCGCTTATCAATAATGCCGCGTTTTTTGACTGGCTGGAGGAAAACGCTGCCGCGCTTCTGTCGGGCGACGCAGCCGTGCAGCGCGAAGCCATCGCTATCAGCTGCAAATCCAAGGCCGATATCGTGGCCGAGGATGAACGCGAGGAAAAAGACATCCGCGCGCTTTTGAATCTCGGGCATACCTTCGGCCATGCGCTGGAAAAAATCGGCGGTTATGACGGGCGTCTGCTGCATGGCGAAGCGGTGGCTATCGGCTGCCTGTGGGCGGCGGCATTTTCTGCGCGGCGCGGGCTTTGCGCGGCGGATGTGCCTGCGGGTATCGAGGGGCATTTACAGGCGGCGGGGATGATGACGCGCCCGCCGTTCGCGGCGGCACCGGCGGATATTCTTGCCGCCATGCGCGGCGATAAAAAAAACGACAGCGGACGCATCACGCTGATACTGCTGCGCGGTATCGGCGGTGCTTTTGTATCCCGCGATACGGACGAAACGGAACTTCTGGACTTCCTTCAACAGATAGCGAGCTGACAACATGACGGGCGAATTTCTGACTGAACTGATACTTTTTATGGTTCTGCTGGTACTGTCGGCTTTCTTTTCCGGATCGGAAACGGCATTGACCGCGGCATCGCGCGCGCGCATGCACAGGCTTGAAATCGACGGCAGCCGCCGCGCCGCCATGGTGAATAAACTGCGCGAGCAGAAAGATCGTTTGATCGGCGGGCTGCTGCTGGGCAATAACCTTGTCAATATTTCCGCCTCGGCGCTGGCGACATCGGTGCTGATCAAGCTGTTTGGCGAAACGGGTGTGATTTACGCAACCTTGGGCGTGACGCTGCTGGTGCTGATTTTTTCGGAAATCATGCCCAAAACCTATGCGTTGCTGCACCCCGACCGCGTATCGCTGGCGGTGGCGCCGCTGGTATCGGTTTTGACATTCATACTGTCGCCGGTGACGCGAACGATCTCGCATATCGTCAATGCGCTGTTTCGTTTGTGCCGCGTCAGCCACGAAGCGCCTGACCAAAATGAGGCGCAGCAGGAAGAATTGCGCGGTGCGATTGACCTTCTGGCTGCGAGCGAACAGCAGGGGGGTGACGGCGATGGGCAGGAAACCCGCGCCATGCTGAAATCGATTCTCGATCTTGCCGACGTCAATGTCGAAAAAATCATGGTGCATCGTAAAAATGTGCGCATGATCAACGCCGACCAGCCGATTGACCGCATTGTCGACGAGGTGATGCATAGTTCCTTCACGCGTTTGCCGGTCTGGCGCGAAAGCCCGGATAATATCATCGGGGTGATACACTCCAAGCTGATGCTGCAGGAATTGCGCCATTGCGGCGGGGATGTGTCGAAGCTCGACCTGTCGCGCGCGATGATGGAGCCGTGGTTTATTCCGGAATCCGCCACGCTGTTCGAACAGCTGCAGGCGTTCCGCCGCCGCCGCGAGCATTTTGCGATTATGGTCGATGAATATGGCGCGCTGATGGGGGTTATCACCCTCGAGGATATTCTGGAAGAAATCGTCGGCCAGATTGACGACGAACATGATATTGCCGTCGCCGGTGTGCGCCCGCAGCCGGACGGCAGCTATATTGTCGATGGCAAGGTGACGCTGCGTGACCTGAACCGTGACCGCGACTGGCATATTCCGGACGAGGATTATTCGACCGTCGCGGGGCTTTTGCTGTATGAAAGCCAGCGTATTCCCAGTGTCGGGCAGTCGTTTACCTTTCATGGTTTCCGCTTTGACGTGCTAAAAAAACAGCGCAACCAGATTACGCTGGTCAAAATGACCCCCGCACCGTCCGAAACCACGGGTGAAGGCGATCGTATGCGGGAGGTTGGCGGCTGACCTGTTATAGTGTAGGATGCTTGCGCGACGAAACGCCACGATATCGGGATACAGGAAATATAATGGCAGGCATAGCGGGTTATTTCGGCCAGGCACAGGCGCCGGAAGTGATTCAGGGCATGGTGCGCAAGCTGGCGCACCGCGGCCGCGGCGGCGAGGCGTTTTATCACGCGAATCCCATTTTTATGGGGATGCGCGGCAGCGCCACCGAAAGCGCCGCCCAGCCAGCCTATAGCCACGACGACAGTATTGTTGTTCTTTTTTCCGGTGAAATTTCGAATTATCCGGTCTTGCGTGCCGACCTTGAACGCAAGGGCATCCATTTCCGTAGCGATGGCACGGCGGAGCTTGTGCTGCACCTTTATGAAGCTTACGGTCTTAATCTAGCCGCCCATTTGCGCGGGCGGTTCGTTTTCGCGGTGCATGATACGCTGAAGGATTTCGTGTTCATCACCCGCGACCGCATGGGGCAGGAGCCGCTTTATTATACCACCACCCAGTCGGGTGATTTTGTTTTCGCCTCCGAAATCAAGGCGCTGCTGGAACACCCCGGCGTCAAAGCCGTGCCCGAATTGCGCGCGATCGACGCCTATCTGACCTTCGGCTTCAGTCTGGGGCCGGGGACTTTTTTCAAGGGCGTGCACAAGCTGCCCGCCGGTCACCGTCTGATCTGGAATCCCGGCCTGCATGTGATGGTCGAGCCGTATTGGCAGTGGGAAACCTATATGCGCCCCGACGGCGCTTTGAAAACCGATGCGGATTTTCAGGCACGTTTTGACGAACTGCTTGAAGATTCGGTGCGTCAGTCCGCCGCGGGGTTTAACAAGCCGGCAATTTCGCTTTCCGGTTCTGTCGAAGATACGGCCATCGCCGCTTGCCTGATGAAGGACCCGCCGCCACGCGGGCTCGATACCTTTACTGTCGGCTACGACGGTGGCGATGAAGCACTGGCTCCCGCGCGCGATATCGCGCGACGTCTGGGCACGCGCCATCACGAAATCATCTGCACGCCCCCCGACATGGAAAAACTACCGGAAATCGTCTGGGCGCTTGACGAGCCTGTGGCCGATGCCTCGATGGTTTCTTCTTTTATGCTCTCGCAGCAGGCGGGGCAGGGGGCCGATGGTCTTATCCGCGGCGTGGGCGCAGAGGATATGATGTGCGGACTTTTGCAGCAGGAAGCGTTCCTGCGCATGAGCCGCATGCCGCCGATGTTTGCGAGTCTTTACCGCATGGGCGTACGCATGCTGCCCCAGTCTTGGATGGACAGCCAGTTCGATTGCAACGGGCGTGTCGGTGATAAATGCCGCGAGCGCATTTTGGCTTTGTTCAAGGAAATTGGCAATAAACGCAGCAGCCTGACGCGACGCTATACGCTGATGACGTCGATTTTTACGGCGCGTGACAAGGCGGATTTGTATACCCCCACGATGTCGCCGCTGATGGAAAGCTTCATGGACAGTCGCCGTGAAACCGCGCTGGCATGGCCGACGCCGGTATCATCGCTGCTGGCGCTGCAAAAAGATTATGTGCTGCAGGATAGCACTTTGCTGCGCGCTGACAAAATCGCTGGATTGACGTCGACATCGCTGCGCATGCCGTATATGGACCACCCGCTGGTCGAATTTATCCTCTCCGCGCCCGACCACCTGAAATACCAAGGCGGTAAAGGCAAGGTGATGATACGCAACTATGTCGAAAAAAACATGCCGGATGTGCCGGAAATTTCCCGCCGCCACGCGAGTCTGCCCATGCAGCGTTTCATGTCGACCCGCCTGATGCGCGATTTGATGGAAACTTGCCTGTCCGAGCAGGCCGTGCGCCGCCGTGGGTTGCTGAATCCCGATGTCGTCCGCAATATCATGAACCGCGTCCGCGATGGCGATATGATCGAAATGCGCCAGGGCTTTGCGCTATTGATGCTGGAGCTGTGGTTCCGCGTCTACATCGACGGTGAAAAAGGCTGGCCGCGCTAGACGTCGCCGGAACTGTTTATTTCAAAACCTGCGCGATATCGGCGACGAGACGCCGCGCGACATCCTGCTTGGCCATGGTGGGCCAGCTGTCGGCTGTGATATCTGCCGCGGTTTTTTTCAGCACGGTCACCGTATTGTCGTCCTGACCGAAAACCTTGCCGCCCGCCACATCGTTCAGCACCAGCCAGTCGCACCCCTTGTGTGCCAGTTTTTTTCTGGCGTCATCAATACCTGCGTCTGTTTCCGCAGCAAAACCGACCACAAGCGCGGGGCGGTGATTGCCTGTGGCGACGGTGCGCAGGATATCGGGGTTTTGCACCAGCGTCAGCGACAGTCCGTCATCGCCGGATTTTTTGATTTTCTGCGCGGATGTTTCTGCGGGGCGGTAATCGGCGACGGCAGCGGCAAAAACGGCGATATCGGCAGGCAGGGCTTTCAGTGTTGCCTCCAGCATTTGCTGGGCGGTTGTGACGCGCACGACCTGCACACCCGCGGGCGGGGTTTCCTGCACAGGGCCGGATATCAGCGTCACATCGGCGCCCGCACCCGCGAGCGCCGCGGCAATCGCATGCCCCTGACGGCCGGATGAAATATTGCCGATGAAACGGACAGGGTCGATGCTTTCATGCGTTGGGCCGCTGGTGACAATTGCGCGGCGGCCACGCAGCGGGCCATTAATGGCGAAAAATTCGGATACGGCGGCGACAATTTCCGGCACGTCGGGCAGGCGGCCCGCGCCATGTTCGCCGCAGGCCATATCGCCGACGGCGGGGGCCACGAAATGAATTCCGCGCCGCTTTAGCGTGGCGATGTTTTCCTGCGTGGCGGCGTTATCCCACATCGCGGGGTTCATGGCGGGACACATCATGACGGGTTTATCCGTTGCCAGCAAAACGGTGGAGGCGAGATCATCCGCCATACCTTGCGCCGCGCGCGCCATGATATTCGCGCTGGCAGGGGCGACGAGGACAAGGTCGCAATCGCGCGCCAGACGGATATGCCCCATTTCCTGTTCGTCGGTCAGGGAAAACAGGTCGGTATAAACTTTGCTCTCCGACAGTGCGCCGACAGAGAGCGGGGTGATGAACTGCGCACCACCTGATGTCAGGATGCAGCGCACCTCCGCCCCGCGTTCGCGCAGGCGGCGGATGAGGTCGAGGCTTTTATATGCGGCAATCCCGCCTGAAATAATCAGCAGGATGCGGCGGTGAACCAGATTATGCGCGATAAGTTTCATACTGACATTATAAGTGGTTTGATGATGCGCCGCGACAAGATGCGTGGGAATTTTTAAATTGACATAAATTTAATAGTGGTGTTATAGTACCGCATATTCATTCAGCAGGAGAGAACGCATGCGCAAAGCCTTTTTGACGGCACTGTTGCCCTTCACCCTTTTGACCGCAGGCTGCGAGCGCATGGGAGAAACACCCAAAACCCCCGAACAGAAAAAAGCCGAAGCGATTGAAAGCATCAACCGCGAGTTTGGCCTGCAAATGCGCGATGTGACGCTGCCCAAGGCAGTCTATGACCTGCCCGCAGGGCAATACGAAATCACCATCAAAGGCAAGGATGGCAAGGACAAGGACTGCATCGCCAATGTCATTAAAACCACCCATGGCCATACCAACGTCGTTTTGAACTGTCCCTGATTTTTGTGCGCTGCGGCTGCAAATTTTCTATACGCGGCGGTTGCCCTGCGCCCGTGAGGCTATTATGTTGTCCGTATTCTCAGATTCACAACACTTGTATCAATCTACCGAAGCGAAAGGCATCAGGCGGTGATGAAAAGGCATGGCATAGTCGTACGTCCCGAGGGCGATTTGGGCGCAACCTTTAACCCCGGCGCAACCAAATATGCCGACGGGCATTTCGTGATGCTGGTGCGCTCGGTGCCCAAGGGGTATCAGAAAATCGGCGCCATCAACCAGTTTGACGACAAATACACCTCTCATCTGAGCCTGTGGGAAGGCGCCGCGCCGGACAAGGATTTCAAACTCGTCGATGCCGCCGTGCTGAAACCCGACCAGCCGTTTGACAAATTCGGTCTTGAAGATCCGCGTATCACCAAAATCGGCGATACCTATTACATCCTTTACACCTCGATTGCCAAAGGCCTGTCGCAGCCTGACGCCGACGAAGGCATCCGCATCGCGCTGGCCAGCACCAAGGATTTCCGCACATTTGAAAAACACGGCGTTATCGGGCCCGACCGCCGCTGCAAAGCGGGGGTGCTGTTCGAAAGCGGCGGCAAGGTGCATTTCATGTGGAAAGACGAAGCCGGCGTCGAGCGCACCATGATGTCCCCCGCGCCCGAAGATTTCACCAATCCCGCCGCATGGCAAAAAATGTGGGCGCAATACGACATTGAAAAAGACCAGCTGCTCGGCCCGCAAAATAACGGCTACGAAGCGCACGGCATTGAACCGGGCGCGCCGCCGATTGATATCCCCGAAGGGCTTTTGCTGGTTTATTCCAGCATTTCGGATGATTTCAAATGGACGATCAGCCTGATGTTGCTCGACAAGAGCGACCCGAAAAAAATTCTCGCCAAGAGCGAGGCGCCGTCGCTGCGCCCCGAAGCGGATTACGAGATTTCGGGCGATGTGAACAACGTGGTCTTCCCCTGCGGCGCGGTCATCGACAAAGGCCGTTTGTATGTTTACTACGGCGGCGCCGATACGATTTGCGCGGTGGGCAGCGAAGACCTCGATGTTATCCGCGCGTCGCTGAAACCTTTCCGGAATAATCCGTTGCCGCCGAAGCCGCCGCAGATCTGATATATCCTGTTGTTTCCAAACGGGTTTTTATGACCGCTGCGGCCGTTGACTTTTGCGGCTTGCGGCATAGATGACTATTATCATCAGTTTTCTGATGATGTTTTCATTCGTGCCACACAAAAGACGAAGGAGGAATTCATGACCAGCCAAGAAAATACCCAGAAAGACGACAGCGGCTGCTGTGCAACCGAAGCTGCCAAAAAGCAGCAGGCTGCCGCAGAAGCTGCCAAAGCCGAGAAAAAAGAAGAAGGCAGCTGCTCCACAGGCGGCTGCGGTTGCGGTTAAGCAACGTCTTCGCTTCGTACAAGAAAGGCCGGATATCCTCCGGCCTTTTCTTTTTTGCAGGGGGTGGTTCTTTTGGCTATGCTTTGGAAACAGCAGCGGAGCCGGATATGACCCAGATGCCACAAAACAATTCCCCAACCGGCGGCAGCCTTGCGGCGATTGCCGAAATGGCGGCGCTTTTTTTGATGTTCTGCGGGTTTTTCCTGATGCTGGGCGCCGCATATTTCTATGTCGATGTGATGCGCGGTATGCGCGGCGCGGTTCTGCCGGTAATCACCGATATTGCGGGTGTGTGGACGGCCGCCAGCCGCGGCGGGCTGACGGATGAAGACCGCGCGGAATTCGAAGATATCGGTCAGGAACATGCCCGCCTGCAGGAAGATTTGCGCGAAGCGATTGCCGACGGCGACAAGGATGCGGCGGAATATATCCGTCAGGAACAAAACGACCTTGCCGCGCGTGAGCGTGAACTGGTTGACAATATCCAGTCGCGCGGCGATGCGCCTGACGAGGCTACGCCGGATGAAACGGGTATCCCGGAAGAGCTCACGGAAAATCTGCGCGAACGGTCGGAAATCGGCAAACTGCTGTCGATCATCGGTGGTCCGATGCTGCTGGTCGGTTGCATCGCGTATCCGATTGCGCGGGCGGTGCGCAAATCAAAATCTTGAACGGAACAGCGCGTGATCAGCGGAGAGGGGATTGCGCGCAAAGTTTCGGCGCCAGCGGTTGCCAGTTGTCCGCCGGCTGCGCAAGACGGTGCAGGATAATCTCCGCCGTGCGGTCATGGCGGGTGATCGACAGATGCCCCGCATCTACCGGTATGTTCTCCGTGTTGCCGGCGCGGTAATTCAGGCTGGCGCGCCAGTTTACGATGCGGTCTTGCAAGCCGAAGATGGATGTCGTGGGCACGGGCAGGGCCTTGCGTGTATCGGCTTTTGCCTCTTCTTCGTCGCTGAGCGGCAGGGTGAAGGTATTGAATGTGCGGCGCATGATGGGGTCAAGGTCGCCCTTTTTATCGGTCAGTGCAAACGGTGCGCCCAGCGTAATCACTTGCGATACTTTATCGGGGAATTGCCGTGCCAGTTCGCGCGCGTAAACGCCGCCAAGGCTGAAACCGACAAGGGCGATTTTCTGCCCGGGATGTTTTTGTGCAATCTCGTTCAGCTGTGTCGCCATGCCAAGCGCGACTTCTTCGCTGATACCGGTATTGACGCCCTGACCCCAGCCATAGGTGGTATAGCCATGGGCCGACAGTTTGGCGCTGAGGTTGCGCATGGTCATCTCGCCGCCCATAAACCCGGGGACAATCATGACCGGCTGGCCTTGGCCGCGCGGCGCGGCGGGCAGGGGGGCGTCCGACGTCAGCGCCGCTGTACAGGCGCGGTCGGGGATATGATAGGCCTCTTTTGCGCGCGGATGTTTATAAGGAGAGTCCGGTTCGGTGGCCTGCCAGACCGCCAGACCGCCGCCGGTCGCCGCCGCCGTAAAAGCTGCCGCCACCGCGCCGCGTATCCACAGGCGCCGTTGAGCGGTTGGGGAAGATTTTTTGTCTGTCGCGGTCGGTTTGGGCAAAGGGCACCTTTTAATGATTATGTGAATATACATGAGGTATGGCGGCGGTCAAGGGAGAGTATTTTTTCGTAATGTTATAATAGACATACATTCTTTCCGGTTTTGCCCGAATTCGCCCGATGCTGCACTGCCCCGCGCTTTACCCGAATCCGCATAGTTGCTAGGGTCGCGCCACACACCCTAATATCTATCAAGGAGAGGCGCGTATGCAGCAGGCACACGATGTCGTCGAAAAAGTTCTCAAGCCGTGGCTCGAGAAGCATCACCCCAATGCGGATCTGGTCATCATGGCGGGGTCTTTCGGCCGCGCGATGAAAAACGGGGGATACCAGCCGATTGCGTCTTCGGACGTCGATATGGTCATTATCTACCGCGACCTTGAAAACGGCGGCTTCAAGGCAGCCACGCAAATCTTCACCATGGAAGAAGTCGGCACCAAACTGGGCGAGGAAAAACCCCGCACCATGATGATCGACACCAACATCCTCGATTTCGCGGCGCTGCATTACCATGATCAGGTCGTGCGCGAAAACAAATCGGTGGCCTTCATCAATGTGATGCTCGACGAGGGCTATGTGCTGAAAGACACGCTGGGTATCGGCCCCATCGTGCAGCAAAAAGCCAAGGAATTTCTGGCCGACGGCCCGCTGCCGCTCAGCAAGGATAAATGGCAGGCGGAAATTTCGATGATGGAAACCTTCCTGAAGGATATCCGCGCCGCAGGCTCTGCCGAGGAAAAACAGTTTCTCGGCGCGATGGCGATGATTCATGTCGCCGATTTCGGCCTGCACCTGCAGCAGTTCTGGCCGCGTTTCAATCAGGCCTATCGCAGCTATGACCAGTATTTCCCCGGCGAGGGGACGAAGCTGACCGAAGCCTTCTCTCCGTTGGTGCGCGAGGGGCAAAGCCTGAAGGCGGAAATTTTGCTGGAAGAGCTTATCGCCCGCGGCCGCGAAAAAATGAAAGACGCGCCCGAAAAAGGCCCCGATATCCTGTTCTCCGTCAAAGACAACGTGCCGGCGGATGAGGCAAAGGCGATTGGCAAAACCTATTTCAAATTCGCCCTCGAACATTACTGCGAAGCGCTTGAACCCAGTGCGCGCCGCGGTGAACTGGCGCAGCTTTTGAACCTGTCGGCGACTTTGCTGACGCTGAAATCGGCGCAGGCGGCCAACGATGGCGTAACGCCCGCTATGGGCACGGCGGCCATGCATTTTTTCAACGACCGCATGCCAAACGCGCTGCCCGCAACGCTGGACGGTTTGCGTGAAAACAATTTCGATGGCTTGCGCAATGTGACCGAAGAGGTGTTGAAAGACGTCGGCGGACGTCATTACAGCCGTCTCGAAAACTATTACCTCGACGACATCGCCCGTGTGAACGCGATGGCCGACAAGCGCGCTAACGAAAACAACCAGCCGGCACAAAAACCGGCCTTCAAACCGAACTACAAACTCTAACGATACAGACCGGGAACCATTATGTCCGAACCACGCTATGTGCTTTATAAAAACGACCTGCCCGACGGGCTGACCTTCGGCGACACGCTGGCGATTGACAGCGAGTTCATGGGGCTGAACGTCTGGCGCGACCGCCTGTGCCTTCTGCAAATCTATGACGGCAGCGACGGCGGCAAAACGCATATGGTGCAGTTTGACAAAGACAACTACGACTGCCCGAACGTGAAAAAGCTGTTGTCCGACGCATCGAAGAAAAAACTGTTTTACTTCGCGCGCGGCGACATGCGGTGGATCGGCTATTACCTCGATGTCATTCTTGAAAACGTCTATTGCCTGAAAATCGCGTCGCGTATCGCGCGGACGTATACGCAGGCGCATGACCTTGAAGACGTGGCCAAACATGTGCTCGGCGTGAAGATATCCAAGGAACAGCAATGCACCAACTGGGGCGCCCCCGAACTCACGCATGCCCAGCTGGATTACGCCTGCAACGATGTCATCTACCTGCACGCCATTCAGGAAAAGCTGGACGAGCTGCTGGCGCACGAAGGCCGCATGCATATCGCGGACGGTCTGTTCAAGGCGCTGCCCGCCGTGGTGCGCGCCGACCTGGCCGGATGGTCGCACGAGGATATTTTCGCCTATCACGTGCCCAAACCGTAAGACGGAGAGGGCGGGAGAATCTGAAAACGCAGGGTCTGCCGCAGGAGGGATAAGTAGAGTAATTTTATTGCTCTGTGAGTTGACCAGACTTTTCACTACATGCGCGGCTCTGCCGGGGCGATTCCTGAGGATAAGATTAATAACGTACTGAAAATAAAAAGAATAATGACGTTTGCAAACGTCGGCAATATTGGATAATGTGTCACCGTAATCGTTAAAAAATTATTGAGATGAGCGCTTGACATTATGTCATCGCTTTTGTAATTTTGTCGCGATTAAGAAAAATAACCCGTCACTTAAACCCCCATCGTTGGTGTACGCACAGATTCACCGAGGAGCCTTTCCAGATGATGAATAAACAACACAGCGCCGAAGCAGATTTTAACCGCAATGCGGAAGAAGGCGGCGAGAACAAAGACAGCCAGCGTATGAAGCGTGCGCGCGGCGGCGTGATTTATTTCCACGAGGCCGAAGAAGATCTACGCAAAGAGATGTTGCGCATCATGGACCCCATCGACAAGGCTCCCAACAGCTTCGAAGCTGTCATTAGCTATGGCAACGCGCCGCTCGACAAGCTCGGCAAAGTCGCGAACGAAATGATCCGCGTCCAGACCAAGTTCAACAACGAGGTCAACGTGATGGCGTCCGCTTTCGACAAGCTCGAAAACGGCATCAAGGAGATGAACCTTGACACCTTCGGCGAAGCGACCCGCAAAGCCCTGCAGGGCATGGCTGGCGCGGCCGGCTCGGGCGTGAAGGGCGTGGGCAAATTCATGCGCAGCATGTGGGACAGCGTTTCCGGCGCGAAAGCAAAACGCACCGAAGACGAAAAAGTCGTCAAGGAAATGCAGGAAGCCCTGCCGCAGATGCTCGAAGACCTCCTGAAAATGGTCAAGAACATCGAAAACACCGAAAAAGGCATTATCGAAGTGACCCGTGAAGCGGAGAAACTCGGTAAAGCGCGTACCGAAGCCACCCGCGAAATCTCGGTCTATCTGGGTGCGGCCAAAGAAGTCCTGCGCCGCTATGACGAGGACTATATCCCCGAAGCACGCGAAGTATTCGAAGAGTCGGGCGATCCTGAAGATGAAATCTTCATGAAAGAAGTCATCAAACGCCGCGAAGATTTCGAAGATCGCATCATGGTTCTCGAAGGTTCCCGCGCGCAGTCCGTCATCGCTGCCCAACAGCTGATGCAGATGATTGAAACGATGGAAGACCAGCGAAAGAAAATCCAGGACATCCTGCGTAACGGCCAAAACGAGTGGAAAGCGATGCTCGTCGCCGCCGGTATCGCCGGTTCCTCCCTCAAAGTCGCGCAGACCATCAAGAAAGCCGACGAGATGGGCGACCGCATGCACGATCAGACCCAGCATATGATCGAACAGGCGCACGAACTGACCCAGAACTCCAAAGCCCGCGGTACGATTGACCCGCAGAAACTTATCGAAGCGGCGCAGCGTCTTGAGCGCCTGCTCGAAAGCGAAGCGGAAAACCGCGAAAAACGCCGCGTACAAATCGAAGCAACGTCGAAAGCCCTGCGTGGCGCGACCGACAAGCTTATCGAAGCGGCGGAAAGCAGCAACAAAGCCCGCCAGATCGAAGCGGTCCGCGTTGCAGAAGAAAACGCAGAAAAAGCCCGCAAAGAACGCGAAGACGCCGCCAACAACGGCGCCGAAGCGAACGACAACAGCGACAGCGTTGCAACGCCCGCTGCTGCCGATAAGCCGGCAACCCCGCGCCGCCGCTCTCCGCGCGGTCCGAAGTAATAAAGACAAGGCTGGCGCGTTGCATCAGCGACCGCCAGCCTTTCTTTTTGTTCCGGCACGTTTTATGAATAAGTGATAAAGAACTGCCAAAAGATATAAAGAGGTGTGACGATGAATTGGTTCACGGGCAAAAAAGAAGAAAAAGCACCGGCACCCGCGCGCGAAAAAGAAGCGGAAACGTGGAATGACGGCGTGCGCGCTGCTTTGCCCGCCAAAGCGCAATTCTTCGACTCCATGCGTACCGATGCCTACCAAAACCTGAACCTTGTCGAAAACCACGTTGAATTCTGGGCGGCGCTGCGCGTTGACCCGACCGAAGACAAATGGCGCGTCATGCACTACATGATTTTTGCGCTTGATCAGGCGGACGGTAAATTCGTTTCCGAAGTCCATGTCAAAGATACCAACGGCAAGCCCCGCGATGTCAGCTTCGCCGAAGCGGTTAGCCATCTGGCCCGCGCCGATTTCGTCGCCAGCAACCTCAGCATGCGCGCGATTGAAGATTTCGACGACAAATATCCTGCTGAACAATATCCGGAAATCAAGGCGCATTACCACGATCTCGAACACTACAAAGGCGTTGCCAATATCGAAGGTATTGCCTTCAACCAGAACAACGAGCCGTATCGCCGTATCGAAGGCAAGATTTTCACCGACGGCACGTTCGAACGCAGCGAAGTCAACAAATCCATCCTCGCGGTTGATGGCGCGCGTGATGTGCCGCAGGTAAAAGCGAAAATTGAAGGTGGCATTCTGTCTGATATCTTCAGCAGCCATGCGGATAAAAACGCGTCGCTCGACCAGTTGCTCAATATCGGTAAAGTCCTGATCGTCATGGATCAGTTCGCCGTACAGGTCGGCGCGGCCTATCTGGCGGCGCAGGTCGCGGCGGGCCGTGATGATGGCTTTGACCGTATCGAAGGCCTCAACCCCGCGGACAAAAAGAAAATCCTCGAACAGGCGCGCAACCTGTTGCCAGTTGTCAAAGAAGACACGGCTGCCAAGAAAGCCCTGACTTCGATCATCCCCGAGATGAACGAGCAGCTGGAAAAAGCGCAGGAACTCGGCGTTTATGTAGAGCCGTTCCAGAAATTCTCCGCCGAGATGGAATTGTATTTCAACCTTGTCCACGCATCGAAAAACCGCGACAAGCTGATGAGCGATGTGCTGTCGCCGTCAAATACCGATGGCAATGTTATCACCGACATCGTGCGTTCGGTCGAACAGGCGCAGCGTAAGTTTTATGACCTTGGCGGCTCGCAAGAGCAGATGGACAAGCTGAAGGCCTGGGTTGTCAGCCCGAACAAAGAACAAATCCCGGGCTGGGTGCCCGGTTTCCTGACGCGCTATTACACGTCGCGCGGCAAAATCATGGAAAAAGTGCAGCAGCGCCGCGCGGGTGCGGCGCAGGTCAAAGTGATGCCTGCCGAAGTGAAACCGCCCGTTACCGATGCGTATAACGAAGGCCAGTTGCGTTCCCAGCAGCCTGCGAATGCCAACAAGAAGCCGCAGGGCCCGAAGAACCCCTGATTTCCTGAAAGGGGCAGTCGGATATGCTGAGACGTTTTTTTGAATGGGTGAGCGGCAAGCCGCAAGAGTGGCTATCCAAGCCGCGCCTTGTGCCGCCCCAATACGAAAACGAACCCGAAGACAGCACCACCTGGGTGATGTCGCAGGAATATGCGGATTCCGATTACCGCAACCGCCGCTATTATCTGGCCGCCGTGAAGGACAGTCCGGATGATAACTACTGGCGGATGGTTCTGGTGTCGCGCGACCTGAAACATGGCGACCAGTATTACGAAACCAGCCGCCGCCAGATTGCCGATGACCCGACCGAGGTTATCCAGTACATGCAGCGTTTCGAAGAAAGCTGCCGAGAAAAAGAATTCATCGCGCTGCCACAGTCGCGTTCGACCTACCGCAAATTCGCCAATAACTTCGGCCAGCATTTTGACGGCGACGGCGAAAATTTCACCGTCGATACCGCGGAGCCGATTGCCCGTGAAGTTTTCATGTCGCGCGAAAGCCTCGACAAGGTCTTTCACAACGAAGCCGCCAAAAAACCGACGCTGGACAGCTGGGAAGCGGTCTATGACTATATCGTCAATGGTCGCCCCGTCAAAAACATCGACGTCGAAGACCTTGCGAAAGAAAAAGCATGGCCGGTTTTTGCAGGGGAATTGTCGGTAATGGCCGCCAAACTGCAAAAACTGCCGGATTATCTGGCGGGCGAGGAGCACACCCAGACGCAGAAAGAAAAAACCCTGCGCAATATCATGGAATACGTCATCGCCGACCCGACACGCTTTGAAACCAGCGACCAGATGCGTCTGGCGCAGCATATCGCGGATGCCAGCATCCTTGTCGGTTTGCTGCGTGCGGGGGCCCGTCTGTACGAAGAGCAATTCGGCGCAGGGCTTGACCTGTCGCCCCAGAAACTGGCTTTTGTCGGCGCGGTGGGCAAGGTTTGCGCCGATTTCGCGGAATATCGTTTCGGCTTGAGCGAAGCCGAAGCAAAGCCGATTGCGAATATCATCACCAAGGGCGCGGATCCGCAAGGCATGCAGCTGCCGGCTGAAAAAATCATCGCGCTGTATCCGCCGCAAAAACCTGCGGCAGCAGAAGATGTCGCGGCCCAATCCGCGCAGCAAGCCGAAAACCAGAACACGCCGGCACAGGGCGGCAAGAAACCGAAAAGCCCCCAGTTGGGCAAATAATTCCTTCTGCTTAAAAAATACAAAAAGCCCGCCGGAATACGGCGGGTTTTTTGTTGGTGCGGAGAAGGGCGGGGGCTTAGTACGCCTTGCCGCCGCCTTCACCTTCGCCATAGGGAACCCAGACATTTTTAATCTCGGTCGCGTAGCGCAGGAATTCCTCGCCCTCGGCCTGTGCGCGGTCGAACCAGTCGCGGCGTTTGCCGTTGTTGACCCAGGTGCGCTTGAGGTTGCCGACCGAAGATTTTTCCACTAGCGCGCTGCCAGTGGTGTCGGAACCGAAATACCAGATGGCATCGACATCATCGTGCTCGGCCAGCGTTTTGGTCAGCTCCGCACGGTGGCCCGTGACGATGTTGATGGCGCCGGCGGGCACGTCGGACGTATCGAAAATCTGATACAGATCGGTCGCCAGCAGCGGGTATTTCTCGGACGGCACGATGACGCTGCGGCAACCCATCGCCATCGCCGGGGCGAACAGCGATACGAAGCCGAGCAGCGGGTTTTCATCCGGGCAGACGATACCCAGCGTTCCCACGGGTTCTTTCATCGCCACAGCGACGAAACGGGCGGGCGGGTAGTGCACGTCGCCATCGTATTTGTCGGCCCATGCGCCGTAGGTGAACAGGCGGCGGATGCTTTCATCGACTTCCTTTTGCGCCTGCGCGGGCGTCACGCCCGTCAGGTCGATAAGGCGTTTTTTGAATTCGTCCGCGCGCGCCGACAGGTTTTCGGCGATGTAGTACAGGATTTGCGCGCGCAGATGATGCGCGGCCTTGCCCCAGCCTTCGGCTTTTTTGGCGGCTTCGACGGCGTTGCGGATATCCTTGCGGTTGCCTTCGCCGACCTGGCCGGCCAGCTTGCCCTTGGCGTTCAAAATCGACAGGCTATAGGCGCCGTCGGGACGTGCCTGCTTGCCGCCGATATATAGCTTCGCCGTGCGGTCAATGGCATTGAGCCCTTCGATAGCGGGGACGTGCTTCGCGGCGGAAAGGCCGGACTTGCTGTCTTTGTAGGACGGCAGATCTTCGATGAAGGCGGGTTTCAGATAGGCATACATGCCCTCGCGGCCGCCCTCGCGGCCGAAGCCGGATTCGCGGTAGCCGCCGAAGCCGCAGGCGGCATCGAATATGTTGGTGGAGTTAATCCAGACCACGCCCGCTTTGATCTTCGGCG
Organism: uncultured Micavibrio sp.; assembly: GCA_964551435.1. Classification (GTDB taxonomy): domain Bacteria; phylum Pseudomonadota; class Alphaproteobacteria; order Micavibrionales; family UBA2020; genus UBA2020. The sequence goes on along the minus strand of CAZKBS010000005.1, from coordinate 63,225 downwards.
CGATATCGAGCGCGAGGTTGATATTCTCGCTCCAGATGCTCGCGGCGAGGCCGTAGCGGGTGTTGTTTGCCAGCTGCACGGCCTCTTCGGGCGTGCGGAAGGTCATGACGGTCACAACGGGGCCGAAAATTTCAACCTCCGCCACCGTCGATGACGTCTGCACGTTCAGCAGCATGGTCGGCGGATAGAAACAGCCTTTGGTCGGGCAGGCGTCTTTACCGGGCTGAACCAGCTCCGCGCCTTCCTTCACGCCCTGCTTCACAAGGCGGGTGATTTTCTGCAGCTGTTCGTCACTGGCAAGCGCGCCCATGTCGATTGCCTTGTCAAGCGGCGAGCCGACGCGCAGCTGCGCCATGCGGCGTTTCAGCTTTTTAATCATTTTATCGGCGATGCCTTCCTGCAGCAGCAGGCGGGAACCGGCGCAGCATACTTCGCCCTGATTGAGCCAGATGCCATCGACCACGCCTTCGACCGCGCTGTCGAGGTCGGCGTTTTCAAAAACGATGGTCGGTGATTTGCCGCCCAGCTCCAGCGTCAGCGCCTTTGCGCTGCCTGCGGTCGACTGGCGGATGATACGGCCCACGTCGGTCGAACCGGTGAAGGCGATTTTGGCGATGTCCGGATGCTTGGTGATTTCCGCACCCGTGGAGCCATCACCTTGCACGATATTAATCACGCCCGCCGGAATGCCTGCCTCAAGGCAGAGGTCAGCAAACAGCGCAGCCGTCAGCGGGGTAAATTCCGCCGGCTTCAAAACAACGGTATTGCCCGCCGCCAGCGCCGGCGCGATTTTCCACGCCAGCATCAGAAATGGGAAATTCCACGGAATAACCTGACCGACCACGCCATGCGCGGTATAGCCCGGAAATTCGGTATCGAGAATCTGCGCCCAGCCCGCATGGTGATAGAAATGGCGCGCGGCAAGGCTGACGTCGATGTCGCGGGTTTCGCGAATAGGTTTGCCGTTGTCGAGCGTTTCCAGCACCGCCAGCAGGCGCGAATTTTTCTGGATCAGGCGGGCGAGGGCATAGAGGCATTTGGCACGGCCATGACCGTCCATCGCCTGCCATTTTTTCAGCGCTGTTTTGGCAGCTTTCACGGCGGCATCCACGTCGGCCTTGGTACCGCAGGCGATTTTCGCCAGCTTGTCGCCGGTCGCGGGGTTGACGGTGTCGAACCATTTGGATTTAGACGGCACAGCCCATTTGCCATTGATGAAATGGCCGATGGTGTTGTCTTTCTGCGCCAGCCATTCAAGGGCGGTCTTTTCGGTTTCGGGCGCGGGGCCGTATTCCATGCTGTCGAAAATTTCTGCAACTTTTGCGGACATGTGTATAGCTCCTTAACCCATCGGGTGGCGGTTGTTGGCGGAATAGCGGCCGGTGACGTAGTGTTCCAGCTGGCGTTCGATATCCCCCAGCAGGGACGAGGCGCCGACGCGGAACAGGTCGGGCTCCAGCCATGCGTTGCCAAGCTCTTCTTTCATCAGGAACTGGTAATTCATGATGTCCTTGGCGGTGGAAATGCCGCCGGCGGGTTTGTAGGCGATTTTGTATCCGGTCTGCTCTTCAAACTCGCGGATCATGCGGATCATGATGAGCGAGACGTTGAGGTTCGCATTCACGTTTTCCTTGCCGGTAGATGTTTTGATAAAATCAGACCCCGCCATCATGGCCACCAGCGACGCCTTGGCGACGTTGCGCAAGGTGGCCAGCTCGCCCGTGGCGAGAATGGATTTGAGACGCGCATCGCCGCAGGCTTCGCGCATTTGTTTGACTTCATCGTAAAGCGCCTGCCAGTTGCCCGTCAGCACATGGCCGCGGGTGATGACGATGTCGATTTCCTTTGCACCCGCCGCGACGGAGGCGCGAATTTCCGCCAGACGCTGTTTCAGCGGCGACATGCCATGCGGGAAACCTGCGGATACGGCGGCGACGGGAATGCCGGAGCCTTCAAGCTCGCGCACAGCGGTTTCAACCATTTCGTGATACACGCAAACCGCGCCCGTCGTCAGGTGGCGGTCGGCGACGCCGAGGGCTTCGGCGATATCGTCGCGCAGGGGCTTTTTGGCCTTGGCGCACAAGCGTTTGACGCGGCCCGGCGTGTCGTCGCCGTTCAGGGTCGTGAGGTCGATGCAGGTGATGGCCTTGAGCAGCCAGGCGGCCTGCCACTGCTTTTTGACCGTGCGGCGGCCAAGCAGGGTGGCGGTGCGGCGCTCCACGGCGCTGAAGTTGACTTCAACCCCTTCCAGCCATTCCAGATTGAGATCAAAGCCGGGATTGCGGGCATGCCCTGCGCCTTTATTGGCGGGGGAGGGCAGTTTGACAGGCAGGTTGCTGACCGGCGCAGCCGTATCTGCTGCGGTCATGTGCGGGCGGGCTTTCGCCATGGGATACCTCGTCCTCATAAATATGAAATTATGCTTTAAATTACATTGAAAACAGCGTATGAGCAATGAGCGATAGGCATTAGAAACCCGCACAATAAAGATAAAACCGCAGTATTATGGAATTTAAAGATCTCGGACTGAGCGAAGGCATCCTGAAAGCCGTGGAAGAAATCGGCTACAAAGAGCCGACTCCCATTCAGGCGCAAGCCATCCCCGCCATTCAAATGTGCCGCGACGTGCTGGGCCTTGCGCAGACAGGCACAGGCAAGACCGCCGCATTCACCATTCCGATGATTGACGCGCTGGCCGGTGGCCGCGCGAAGGCGCGCATGCCGCGCTCTCTCATCCTCAGCCCCACGCGCGAACTGGCGGCACAGATTTCCGAGAACTTCATCAAGTACGGCAAATACCACTCGCAGCTCAGCATGGCGCTGATCGTCGGCGGTACGTCGATGGACGAACAGGTGCGCAATCTGGAGCGGGGCGTGGACGTTTTGATTGCAACGCCCGGCCGTTTGCTTGACCTGTTCGAGCGCGGCAAGATACTGCTCGCCGATATCAAAATTCTGGTGATCGACGAAGCCGACCGCATGATGGATATGGGCTTCATTCCGGACCTTGAAAAAATCGTGTCGCTGTTGCCGCCGATGCGCCAGACGCTGTTTTTCTCCGCGACCATGCCGGGGCCGATTAAAAAGCTGGCGGATAAATACCTTAGTAACCCCAAAACAATCACGGTATCGCCGCCATCGTCGACATCGGTCAACGTCGAGCAGTATCTGGTCAACGTAACGCATCCGCGCGCGAAAACCGCGACCTTCATGAAGATTTACGAACAGGAAGACGTGAAAAACGCTTTCGTGTTCTGCAACCGCAAACGCGACATCGACGAAGTGTGCCGTTTTATCAAATCGCGTCATATTTCCTGCGCCGCCTTGCATGGCGATATGGAACAGGATGAACGCACCGCCGCGCTGAACAAATTCAAAGCCGCCGAAGTGCAGGTGCTGGTGTGCAGCGACGTTGCCGCCCGCGGTCTGGATATTCAGGGTATGTCGCATGTGTTCAACTGGGACGTGCCGTTCAATTCCGAAGATTACGTGCACCGCATCGGTCGTACGGGCCGTGCAGGGGCCAAGGGCCGCGCCTTTACCATGGTGCTGCCCAGCGATGAAAAAGCCCTCGGCAATATCCACAAGCTGATTGGCAAGAAAATCGATATTCTGGAAGTCGCAGGCGCCACGCCGACCGAAGCGCCCGCACCGGCGCCGTCCGTCCAGCAAAAGGCCCGTCACCAGAACCGCGACCAGAAGCAGAACCACCGTCACCGCCGCGCGCCCCAAGACCTCGATGACGAGGTCGATGTGAACAACGGTAGCTTCGGTAACGATATCCCTTCTTTTTTGCAAAAAAAATAAACCCCGCCGCGGTTTTGCGCGAAGTTGTGCCTTTTGTCAGAAAGGCATGGCGCGAGCGTTGACATGTATCTGATTTTTCTCAATAATCGTAAAACATTCGTTGGCGCATTTCTTTGCGGGATTTAGGCTGGGTGACAGTTTTACAAGCACATAAAAAAAAGCAGCGCGCACACACACCGGGGCGGGCGCTGGCGCTGGTCTTTGCGCTCTTGCTGTCGGGCACGGCGTTGATGGGCGTATCCGGTGCCGCCTTCGCGCGTCCGCTGGATTTCAACGATGACCAGCCCGTCAATATCGCCGCCAAGGAACTGACGCACGACGAAACCGGCCAGACCGTCACCGCAACCGGCAATGTCGAGATGGTGCAGGGCGGAAAAATTCTGCGTGCCGATAAAATCGTTTATAACCTCTCGACCGATGTTGTCTCGGCAATCGGCAATGTCGCGCTGCTTGATGAAACGGGTGATGTGCATACGGCGGAATACGTCGAGCTATCGGGTGATTTGAAACAGGGCTATGTGCAGGGTTTGCTCTCGATGCTGGCGGATGGCTCGCGCTTCACCGCTGTCGAAGCGCGCCGCGAAGATGGCCGCCGCACTACGATGAGAGAGGGTAGCTACACGCCTTGTAAAGTTTGCGAAGAGAAGCCTAATCCTGTCTGGCAGATTAAAGCCGAAAAGGTCGAACACGATCAGGAAAACCACAGCGTCAAATACAAAAACGCGCGCCTTGAAATCCTCGGCGTGCCGCTGGCATTCGCGCCGATTTTTTCGCACGCCGATCCGTCGGTGGAGCGTAAAAGCGGTTTCCTCCGTCCCGATTACGGCTGGAGCAATGACGTCGGTACCTTTGTCGAAGGCGGTTATTACTTCGGCGATATCGCGCCCGATATGGATGCCACCGTGCGTGTGCGCCCGACAACCCGCGCGGGCGTTTTGATGATGGGGCAGTGGCGGCAGCGTTTTGAAGCCGGCAAGCTGCAAATCGACGGTAGCGGCGTCGTATCCGACCGCCGTGAAGAAGACGGACGTCTTGAAGGGGACCGCAAGCGCGGCCATATTTTCGCCAGCGGCCTTTACGACATCAACGAGAAATGGCGCGCAGGTTTGAATATCGAGCGTGCATCGGACAAAGGCTATCTGCGTCTCTACGATATCTCGCGCGAGAACGTGCTGGAGAACGAAATCTATGCGGAGCGCTTCGCGGGCCGCAATTATACGCGCGTGAGTGCGATGAACTTTCAGGACGTGCGCCTTGGTGTGCGCCCCGACCAGCCGGATATTCTGCCGATGGCCGAACACCGTATGTACGGGGAGCCGTCAAGCTCTCTCGGCGGACGCTGGACGGCGGGCGTATCTGCGCTGGCGCTGCACCGCGACGATAACGGGCAGAGCATGCAGCGTGCCTCCGCCGATATAGGCTGGCAGCGCCGCGATGTTTTGCCGGTCGGACTTGTGATGCAAACGGATTTGTCCGCCCGCGGTGATTTTTACGCACTGCAGGACCGCGACGCGGCTGTTCTCAATCCCGGGCTTGATCCTGAGTCAAACCGCGGACGCGCCATGGCGGTTGCGGGCGTAACGGCCAGTTATCCGCTGGTCAAGCGGTTTGAAAAATCACAGGTCGTGATCGAACCCATCGTCGGCGCCAGCATCAGCCCGCAGATCGATGAAAACGACGACGGTATTGCAAACGAAGATAGTATCGACATCCAGCTCGATACCAGTAATCTGTTCGCCTATAACCGCTTTCCGGGCATTGACGGGCAGGAAGACGGCGCGCGCATGAACTATGGCCTGCGCACCGGCGTTTACGGCGACAATGGCCGCTATGCCAAGGTGTTTATCGGCCAGAGTTACCGCTTTGATGATGACGATATCTTCCCGCAAGGATCGGGCCTTGAAGACAATTCATCCGACATCGTCGGGCAGATCAATCTGGGCCTGTCGCGTTATCTGCGTGCGGATTACCGCTTCCAGCTCGACAACCGCCATTTGACGATGCGCCGTCATGAACTGCTGGCAAATGGCGGCAATGACCGTTTCGGGCTGAATGTCGGCTATATCTATTTCGACGGAATTGCGGGTACTGGTTTTACTGAATCGCGGGAACAATTACAGCTAGAAGGCGTTTATCACCTGACCGAATTCTGGTCGGTCAATGCCTATACCCTGACTGACCTTGGCGAGGAGCCGGGCCTTCGCAAGGCCTCCGCCGGTATCACTTATGAAGACGAGTGTTTTACCTTCTCTTTGCAAGGGTCGCGTAACCTCATCAACGAGGCGTCGGGTGAAAACGGCACCGTGCTGATGGCGCGCATCGGCTTCAAAAACATCGGCGAAGTCAGCAGCCCGAAAATCAAGCTGCAGGGCTCGGAGGACGAAGAATGATCAACCACCGCCTGAATAGACAGGAGACCAGTCATGACGTTTAACATGTACGGAAGCGGTGGTATCGGCCGTCATCGCCGCCAGCAGCAAAAAGCCCGCCGCAAAGCGATGATGATTGTCGTGTTTCTGCTTGCGCTGGCGGGTACATCTTTCTGGTGGGGCGCTGAAACCGAGCGCACCAGCCAGCAGGCCTTCAAGGAAAAAGCGCGCGAGCTCGAAAAGCAGCGCGCGGGGCTCGAGGGGATGATTACGACCCTGCGCTCCGAAGTGCAATCAACGCAAGTGCGCTATCAGCAGCTCGAAGCCAAATACCAGCAGGAAGTGCCGCAGGGCGAGTTTAAAAACCTCACCGATCTGGTGCGCAAACAGTTGGGCGCGGGCATCAAGCCGGAGCGTCTGGCATTCGTTATCGAAGCCGCGCGCCCTCCCAAAAACTGCAGCGATCCTGCGGTCAAACGTTTTGTGGTCAAAACACCCGTCTATAACGGCCCGCACGGCACGGTCAGCTTTGGCAACGGTGTGGTGACGGTAACGGGCGAGGGGGAGGCTGCCACGAATACAAACGGCATGCCCGAAGCGTGGTACGACCCCGGCAAGCCTGTGAAAATCGTATTCATCGAAATCGGCGGCAAACGCACGGTGAAAGAAGGCCTGTTGCCCGTGCAGCATTCGCTGGTCATCGGCAACAAGGAATATCGCTTCACGGTGGCGGCGGGCGAACGCTCCTTCATCAGCGTGACATCCGACAGCTGCGATTATCCCTGAAAAAACAACGTATTAGGTATTTAAGCACCGCGACCATGTGCGGGCAGGCTTGACGGGCTGTTTTTGCCTGTGGCAATATTTTGCATATTTAAAAAAAGCAACCGCAAGAGGGCCGTGATGATACGCGCGCAGGATCATGAAAATCTGTCTTTGATGATGCAGCATCTGCATCGCCGCGAACAGCACAGCGCCGCCGTGATGGGACGCGAGGCGCTTGATTTCGCCGCGCAGGAACAAAGCCTCGCGCGCGTCGCCGCAGCAGCACGCAAAGAGACGGAATTGAAAGACACCGACGCCAGCGCGCTGGCTTTCGCCTATAACCGCCTGATCCATGTTTTCGGCGTCAGCCCGCAGGAAAATTTTATGCAAGCCGCGCGCGAGTCATTCAAGCGCGTTGAGGAAAGCATCTGGCCGAATGGTCTTCGCCGTCAGCCGGATATGTATCGTCTGCTGAATGACGGGCAGGAGCCCGTGCCCAGCTTTAATGCTGGGTCTCAATCGCCTCGCGTATCACGTCCGGGTTATCCGCAAACACGCCATCGACCCCCCAGCGCATAAGTTCGCGCGCCAGTTCCGGGTCATTGATGGTATAGGCGAGGATGGGCTTTTGCAGCTCGATATAATCCTCGACCTCTTCGCGCGTTGCGGTGTTGCCATTGATATTGAGCGTGGCGATATCCAGATATTCTGCAATCTGGCGCCAGTTTTCATCATGTTCGTCGAGCAGCAGCGCGCGCGGCCATTCGGGTATCATATCCATGGCCGTTTCAAGGCTGACGTGCTGGAAACTGGAAATCAGCGGCTGTGGGCCGTCTTCGCCCCAGATGCGCGATGCGATATCGAGCGCGATTTCAGCTGTTTCTTTCTCGCGTCCTGCGCAGGGTTTGATTTCAAGATTGAGGCCAAGTCCGCGGTCAAGAATGACATTCAGCGCATCTTCGAGCGACGGGATTTTTTCGCCAACAAAACTGTCGCCATACCATGAACCGGCATCCAGCTCTTGAAGGTCCTTCCAGTCTATATCGCGGATCAGCGCATCGACGCCCGCGCAGCGCAGCAGGCTTTCATCGTGGAAAACCACAGCCGTGCCGTCACGCGTCAGCTTCACGTCCAGCTCTACCCATTCGATGCCGAGGTCTGCGGCGGCATGGATGGATGACAGCGTGTTTTCAGGCGCGTAAGCCGCCGCGCCGCGGTGACCGATAACCTTGGGGATGAGCAGGGATGACATGCGTTGTATCCTTGTGTGGCGTTAGGCTGAAACAAAAAGCGCGGGTGGATATTCACCCGCGCTTTTGCCCTTGTCAATCAATCAAGATTAGACAGCTTCTTTCTTCTCGGGAGCCTCTTGCAGGGCCTTGATCGACAGCTTGATTTTGCCGCGTTCATCGAGACCGATGCATTTGACTTTTACCTTGTCGCCTTCTTTCAGAACTTCGTCGACCGTCTTGACGCGGCGGTGGGCGAGTTCGGAGATATGCACAAGGCCGTCGGTTTTCGGCATGATGTTCACGAAAGCGCCGAATTCGACGATTTTCACGACGGTACCGTCGTAAACCGCGCCGATTTCCGGTTCTGCCGTGATGCCTTTGATCCAGTCGATGGCTTTTTTGATCGAATCTGCGTTAACGGCAGCAACCTGGACGGTGCCGTCGTCTTCGATGTCGATTTTCGCGCCGGTTTGCGCAACGATTTCGCGGATGACAGAACCGCCGGAGCCGATGACTTCGCGGATTTTGTCTTTCGGGATTTTAATCGTCACGATTTGCGGTGCGTTGGACGACAGCTGTTCGCGTGCGCCGGTCAGCGCCTTGGCCATTTCGCCAAGGATGTGCTGGCGGCCGTCATGCGCCTGGTTGAGGGCGATTTTCATGATTTCTTCGGTAATCGAAGTAATCTTGATGTCCATCTGCAGCGCGGTCACGCCTTCGGAGGTACCGGCTACTTTGAAGTCCATGTCGCCCAGGTGGTCTTCGTCACCCAGAATGTCGGACAGTACGGCGAATTTGCTGCCTTCCTTGATAAGGCCCATCGCGATACCCGCGACCGGCTTTTTCAGCGGAACGCCCGCATCCATCAGCGCGAGGGAGGAACCGCACACCGTCGCCATCGAGGAGGAACCGTTAGACTCGGTAATCTCCGATACCAGACGCAGGGTGTAGGGGAATTGCTCTTTCGCCGGCAGCATCGGGCGTACGGCGCGCCATGCCAGCTTGCCGTGGCCGACTTCGCGGCGGCCGGGGCTGCCTATGCGGCCCGTTTCACCGACGGAATACGGCGGGAAGTTGTAGTGCAGCATGAAGGTTTCTTTGTATTCGCCTTCGAGGCTGTCGATGATCTGCTCGTCATCGCCGGTGCCCAGCGTGGCCACGACCAGCGCCTGCGTTTCACCGCGCGTAAACAGCGCGGAGCCGTGTACGCGGGGCAGGGTGCCGACTTCGGCGACGATGCTGCGGATTTTCTTGGTATCGCGGCCATCGATGCGCAGGCCGGTATCCAGGATGCCGCCGCGGACGATGTCTGCTTCGGCTTCCTTGCAGATGTTTTTCACCAGCTGTTCGGTAACGGGGCTGCCTTCTTCGCCGGTGACGAGGGTTTCAACGGCTTTTTTGCGGGCGGCGTCCAGTTTCGCGACGCGTTCCTGTTTCAGCTGCGTTGCATAGGCGGCTTTGAAGTCCGCGCCGACGAGGTCGATGATCTGCTTTTTGATCGCGTCGTGGTCGTAGGCGGGTTTCGCCAGTTCCCACGGCTCTTTCGCGCATTGTTCAGCGAAATCGATGATGGCGTTGATGAGCGGCTGAAAGCCTTTCCAGCCGAACATGACCGCTTCGAGCATCAGGTCTTCCGGCAGCTCTTGCGCTTCGGATTCAACCATCAGCACGCCTTCTTGCGTACCGGCGACGACGAGGTCGAGTTTGCTGTTCTTCATCTCTTCGGTCGTCGGGTTCAGCACCAGCTGGCCGTCGATGTAACCGACGCGCGCGGCGCCGATGGGGCCCATGAAGGGAATGCCGGAAATCGTCAGCGCGGCAGACGATGCCACCAGCGCAACGATGTCAGAGTCGTTTTGCAGGTCGATCGAAAGAACCGTCGCCAGTACCTGCGTTTCGTTCAGGAAACCTTTGGGGAACAGCGGGCGGATGGGGCGGTCGATGAGGCGCGAGACGAGAACTTCTTTTTCCGTCGGACGGCCTTCGCGTTTGAAAAAGCCGCCGGGGATTTTGCCGGCAGCGAAGAATTTTTCCTGATAGTGAACGGTGAGGGGGAAGAAATCCTGACCGGGTTTTGCCGATTTTGCGGCAACGGCGGTTGCGAGAACCGTCGTCTCGCCATAGGTCGCCATGACCGCGCCGTCAGCCTGACGGGCAACTTTACCGGTTTCGAGAACCAGCTTTTTGCCGGCCCAATCGATTTCTTTACGCGTAATATTAAACATTAGTCACTTTTCCTTTTTACAAAGTTCCGCCTCGGTCAAATCACAAACAATAAGGGGCGGCGGAACGCTTACTTTTTCACCTTATTTTTCACAGTGATACATGCCACCTGCGCAGGCCAAAGTCAAGAATTTATCCAATATTCTGGCAAATTAAGATGCTTTTCAGGTTGAAAACGATATGTCAAAGCCATAGGCTATCAAAAGCCTGCAAAAATAATTAAAATCAGGGCCGCAAGAGGGGGTAACCGATGCCAAAAAAACCGCTGGTTCTGTGTATTCTCGACGGCTGGGGCCTCAGCGACAAGGCGGAATATAACGCCATTGTGCAGGGTCGCACGCCCAACTATGACCGTCTGTGGCAAACCTGCCCGCATACCACGCTGCGTACCGACGGTCTGGCCGTTGGCCTGCCGGAGGGGCAATTCGGCAATTCCGAAGTCGGGCATACCAATATCGGCGCGGGCCGCATTGTCATGCAGGACTTGCCGCGCATCACGCTGGCGGCGCAGGACGGCAGCCTTGCGCAAAATCCCGCGCTGGTCGATTTCATGGCGACGCTCAAAAAATCCGGCGGTGCCGCGCATCTGATGGGGCTGGTCTCCGACGGCGGTGTGCATGCGCATCAGGATCACATCGCCGCGCTGGCAAAAATTCTGGCCGATAACGGCATCAAAACCTTCGTGCATATTTTCACCGATGGCCGCGACACGCCGCCCAACAGCGCGGCGGGTTATGTTGAAAAATTCATCCGCGACATACCGGCATCGGCCACCATCGCCACTGTATCGGGCCGTTTTTATGCCATGGACCGCGATAATCGGTGGGAGAGGGTATCGCAAGCCTTCGATGCCATCGCGCACGGAAAGGGCCTTGCCGCCACCGATGCGCTTTCCGTCATTCAAGCCGGATATGCAGCCGGCGATACCGACGAATTTATCAAGCCCGCCGTGATCGGCGGCTATGCGGGTATGAAAGCGGAAGACGGCATCCTGAGCGCCAATTTCCGTTCCGACCGCATCCGCGAGATTTTGCAAGCACTGCTGTTTACCGATTTCGACAAGTTCGACCGCGGTGCATATGTGCCCGTTAAAAACACGGCGACCATGACCGTCTATGCCGATTACTTTGCGCCCTACGTGAAGGTGCTGTTTGCGCCGCAATCCATGGACGATATTTTTGGCGAGGTTGTGGCGCGGGCGGGACTCACGCAGCTGCGCGCGGCGGAAACCGAGAAATACCCACACGTGACTTTCTTTTTTAACGGCGGGCGCGAACAGCCTTTTGACGGCGAAGACCGCCTGCTGGTCGCATCGCCCAAGGTCGCCACGTATGATTTGCAGCCCGAAATGTCGGCCTACGAACTGACCGAAAAATTGCTGGAAAAACTGCCGCAGCAGGATGTGGTGATTTTGAATTTCGCAAATCCGGATATGGTCGGCCATACAGGCAGTCTGCCCGCCGCCATCAAGGCGGTGGAGGCGGTCGATACCTGCCTTGGCCGCGTCGCCGAGGGGGTTGAAAAACTCGGCGGTGTGCTGATTGTCATCGCCGACCATGGCAATGCGGAGCAAATGTTCGACGAAAAAACCGGCCAGCCGCATACGGCGCATACGACCAACCCCGTGCCGTGCATTTTGTTCGGCTACCGCGGCAATCTGGCGCTGCGCAGCGGCGGCGTGCTGGCCGATGTCGCGCCGACGATGCTGAATATCCTCGGCATCCAGCAGCCGGCAGCGATGGGCGGGCGCAGCTTGCTCGACGTCAAGGATGCCAATGCAGCGTAAGTAATTTTGAAATTTGAAAACGTCATAGAAAAAGAAAGAAAACAGAATGAAAAAAGGCACCCTCGTCATCTTCCGTCACGGCCAGACGGACTATAACAAAAACCACCTGATGACGGGGCAAACCGACGTACCGCTGACGGCGCTGGGCGAAGAGCAGGCGCGCGAGGCCGGCCGCCTGATCGAAGGGCTGCGCTTCGACCACGCCTATAGCTCCACCCTGTCGCGCGCGTTCAATACCGCCGCGCTGGCGCTGTCGCAAACCACAACCAACGAACACCTGAAAAAGCCCGACGGTGCATGGCATATCGTGCAGGATGCGGATATTATCGAATCCCACACCGGCGATTTCACGGGCCGCAGCTATCGCCATGATCCTGAAATCCTCGCTTTCAAACGCGCCTATGACAAGCCCGTACCGGGCGGGGAAAGCCAGAAGCAAGTAGTCGAGCGTGTCGGACGCTTTTTCGAAAACGAGGTTTTGCCGAAGCTGGAGCGTGGCGAAAACGTGCTGGTCGTCTGCCATGCGGGTATTGTGCGCGCATTTGACTTTGTACTTGGTACCGCGCATATTCCGGCCGACGGCGGCACCAATCCGAACAAGAAACGCATTCCCAATGCAACGCCGACCGTCTATGAATACGAAGACGGAAAACTGACGCGGTTTTTCCAGCTAGATAACCCGAAGGAAAACGATGCAGCCAACCAGAACAATCCGGCGCCCTCTGCCGTGCGCCCGCCGAAAAACGGCGGCTGACACAGGCGCTTTGCGCACAGGCCTTTGCGCGCTGCTGCTTTTTGCGGCGGTGTTGTTGTTAAACCTTCCCGCGCAGGCGGCGAAGGCAGAGCCCGTACGTCATGAATTTGTCGCGGGACGCAATATCGTGCTGCCCGCATTGCCGGGATACGACGAAGTGCTGGGCCGCAGCGCCGAATTCGACCAGCTGATGTCGAAATTCGTATTGCCGGACAACCGCATGCTCGCCTTTTATATTTCCGACGCCGATATGGCCCGCATGGCTGAAGGCTCCGGCGAGGGCTTCCGCCGCTATGTTATCGTGCAGACTATGAAACAGGCGATGTTTCTGGATGGCGGCGCCGATTTTGAAAAAGTGAAAGCGTCGTTCCGCGAAGAGATGAAAAACATCCAGCCGCAGGAGCTGGGCGAAGTCGGCGACGTGATGCGCGAGGCGACGAAATATATCGGCTCGACCTACAATACCGATATGAAAATGGATGTCGGCCAGAGCAGCAATCAGGGCGTCTTTGCCGAGGGGGAGGACTATATCGGTTTCCTCAACCTCTCGCGTCTGGCGATTGAGACGGTACAGGGGAAGAAAGATTATCCCGCCGCTGTCGCCATGATGGCCGTGAACGTGCGCGGACGGCTGATATTGATTTACAGCTATCACAGCAATTACGAACTTTTGTCCGACCTCGACCTTGTGAAGCAAACGGCGCAGGTCTATGCTGATTTGCTGCTGTCACTGAACGCGGATGGCGATGACAATAAGGTCATCCGGAACATTATCCTGATTTGCCTGTTGGTTTCGGCAACCATGGTGGCGGGGGTGCTGGTTTTCAACCGCATCCAGGCCCGCAAACAGGACAAGGCGGTATGATAGGACGTTTTTTCATGGCATTGGTGGCGGTGTCTCTTTTACAGGGCTGCACGTCTTCGCCCAAGACGGCAGACGATAGCGCGCGCCACTATCAGCAGATCAGTGTTATGACACCGGGTGTGACTGGGGCGCATTGTTTCCTGCAATCGGGCGGCACGACTTATACGGCGGCAGCGAACAGCCGCGTCACGGTGCGCCGCGCGCCGGATGATATGGCGGTATCCTGTTTCAAGGGGCCGCATATGGCGGGGCATACATCCGTCAAGCCGACCGTGGCGCCGCGCGAAGCGGCGCAGATTTTCGCTGACCGTCAGGATTGCGAAAGCTGCACCTATCCCGAAAGCATCCATGTCGTGCTGGCGCTGCGTCCGCAGTCGGTCGAGAAAAACAATATACGCATTATGCAGTAATTTCAGGCTTCTGTGGCCGGAAGTGCATCAAGTATATTCGCGTACCGTCAGGGCGCGGGCGGTGTGCGGGTATGTGCAGGCTTCGTTTGTGTAAAATTTTTCAGTAAATCAGCAAGTCCTGCGTGGTTTTTGACGCGATGCTTCGGCGGATGCAGTGCAAGGGCGTCTTCGGCCGGCGGTTTGGTTTCGATGAGGATGCCGACGCAGTCCGCATTCTCCGCACTCACCATATCGGTGACGCTGTCGCCGATGAATAACACTGATTTAGAGGGGGTTATATTTAATGGTTCAAGCGCAAACTGAACTGCGGCAGCGTTCGGTTTATCCGCCGGTGCATCGCCTGCGCCGACCATGCGGGTGAAAAATCCATCCAGCCCCAGCTGTGCGGCTTCCGCGCGCAGCAGCGGGCCGCGTTTGGTGCTGACCACGGCCATCGGCACGCCTGCCGCGGCGAGTGCCGCCAGCGTATCGCGCGCGCCGTCATGCACGCGGATATGTTCCGATATATTCGCCTGATAGGCGGCGATGTAAATTTTATCGGCTTCCTGCCATTTATCCTCGCCGAACAATCCGCTGAACAGGACGCGGGCGGGCGGGCCGATGCGTTTGCGGGCCTCGTCTTCGCTCCACGGGGCGTGGCCGAAATGGGCGAGGGTGGCGTTGATGGCGCTGCGCACCACGTGCCACGTACCGACGATGGTGTCGTCCCAGTCAAAAATAACGGCATCGGGTTTGGGCATGGGCTTCTCCTTGGCCGTTATTGTGCCTGAAGCGGTAAATATCTCAATAAAAGAAAAACCCGCTGCGATAACAGCGGGTTTTTCCAATCTTCTGACCTGAAAAATCAGCGGCGCAGGCCGAGGCTTTCGATCAGCGCTTCGTAGCGCTTCACGTCAACGTTCTTCAGGTAGTTCAGCTGGCGGCGGCGCTGGGAAACCAGCAGCAGCAGACCGCGGCGGCTGCCCATGTCGTGTTTGTGTTGTTTCATGTGCTCGGTCAGCGCGTTGATGCGCGTGGTGAGCAGGGCGACCTGAACTTCGGGCGAGCCCGTATCTTTTGCGTTGGTCGCGTATTTTTTGATGATTTCAGCTTTTTGGTTTTTTGCAATCGACATCGGGTACTCCATAATCAGAGGTTGAACACTTTAATCGGATGAAGTTCGATACCCTGTTTTTCAAGGATAGCGAGGGGGTTGTTGCCCGCCACGGCCAGCACCAGATCCGTCGCGTCGTCAACGCCAGCCGCCACAAGGCGGTTGTAGTCGGGACGGGACATGAACTTGAGCGTTTGGCCCTGTCTTATCCGGCTGATCTCCGCATCTGTCATGGCCAGAGCCGGGATGTCGTCCAGCACGGTCTCCACAGGCAGCAGAACCTGATCAGCGGGCGCAGATTGCACCATTTTCTCGAATACGTCCAGCGAAATCGCGTTTTCTTCAGTAAAACCGCCCACAGCAAGGCGGCGCAGGGCCGTGACATGCCCATAGCAGCCCAAAATCTGGCCCATATCCCGCGCCACGGCGCGGACATAGGTGCCCTTGCTGCATTCCATCTCGAAAACGGCTTCGTTTTCAGTGCTTTCGACGATATGCAGGCTATAGACCGTGACCGGGCGGGGTTTGATATCCACGGCCTGTCCGACGCGGGCGAGGTCATAGGCACGCTCCCCGTCCAGCTTGATGGCCGAAAACTGCGGCGGGGTTTGCAGGATGTCGCCGGTAAAGCGGGGCAGCAGCGCCTCGATATCCGCCCGTGCGGGGCGTTTGTCGGACGTCGCGATAACCTCGCCTTCCTTGTCGTCGGTATTGGTGGCGGCGCCCCACTGGACGGTGAAGCGGTATACCTTGTCGGCATCCTGCGCATAGGGGATGGTCTTGGTCGCTTCGCCCAGCGCAATCGGCAGGATACCGGTCGCCAGCGGGTCGAGCGTGCCGGCATGGCCGAGTTTTTGCGCATTGGTCAGGCGGCGCACGCGTCCAATCGCCTGCGTCGAGGTCAAGCCAAGAGGTTTATCGAGGTTCAGCCACCCGTGAACGGGGACGCCTTTTTTATTACGGGCCATTTTTTGTTTTCTTTTGAGGGCAGGGCAGCGATTGGTCAGGCTTTGTTTTCGCTGTCCAGAACGCTGTCGTTATCGTCGTCATCTTTATCGACATCCTTGCGGATTTCGTAGCGGCCGAGGAGTTTGTCGATGTGTGCGGCTTCGTCAAAGCTGCGGTCGATTTTGAACGACAGCTTGGGCGTATAGCGCAGGTCAAGCTCGCGCGCCATCTCGCTGCGGAAATAGCCGGAAGCACGATTGAGTGCCTCCACGATCGTATCGGCTTTTTCACCACCCAGCGGCATCACAAAAACCGCGGCATGCTGCAGGTCGGGGCCGATATCGACCGCCGTCACGGTAATCATGCCCGTGTTTTGCAGATCGGGGTCACGCAGGCCCCCGCGGCGCATGATATCCGACAGGATATGCCGGATACGTTCGCCCACGCGCAGCTGACGCTGGCCCGGCGATTGCGCACCGGCGTTTTTACCTGATTTGGAACGGCTTCTCATCGTCGGATGGTTTCGGCGGGCTTACGCGGCGCCGCCCTCCAGCGTACGGGCGGAGGATTCGATCTCGAATGCCTCGATAACGTCGCCTTCCTTGATGTCTTCGTAGTTGTCGAAGGCCATACCGCATTCATAGCCCTTCTGCACTTCTTTGACTTCATCCTTGAAGCGGCGCAGGGTTTTGAGCGTGCCTTCGTGGATCACCACGTTGTCGCGCAGCAGGCGGACTTTGGCGCCACGCTTGACCAGACCTTCGGTGACGAAGCAACCGGCGATCTTGCCGTATTTGCTGATGTTGAAGACCTGACGGATTTCCGCATAGCCGATGAACTTTTCTTTCAGCTCCGGCGACAGCAGGCCCGACAGCAGCGCTTTCACTTCATCAATGACTTCGTAGATGATGGAGTAGTAGCGGATTTCGATGCCGTCACGCTTCGCAAGGTCGCGTGCCTGCGGGTTGGCGCGGACGTTAAAGCCGATGATAAGGGCGCCCGAAGCATTTGCGAGCGTGATGTCGGATTCGGTGATGGCACCGACGCCGGAGTGCATGACGCTTACTTTGACTTCGGTGTTTTCCTCGGTCAACTTGTTCAGGGCGCCGGCGATAGCTTCGATAGAGCCATGCACGTCACCTTTGATAATGACAGGCAGGGATTTCGCAGAGCCGGACTGGATGTCCTGAATCATCTGGTCGATCGCGCGGCCTTTGGATTTCGCGGCATGCAACGCACGTTTGCGGCGCAGGCGGAATTCCGAAATTTCGCGGGCTTTGGCTTCGTCGGATACGACGACGAAATCGTCACCGGCATCCGGCGTGCCGTTGAGGCCGAGGACTTCAATGGGCTGGCCGGGCTGCGCGGTTTTCACGTGCTGGCCGCGGTCGTTATAAAGCGCGCGGACGCGGCCCCATTCGGTGCCGGTTACGAATACGTCACCTTGTTTGAGCGTACCTTTTTGCACCAGAACCGTGGCGACGGAACCTTTACCCTGTTCCATGCGCGATTCGATGACCGCGCCGATGCCGGTGCGGTTCGGGTTGGCGCGCAGGTTGAGAACCTCTGCCTGCAGCAGGATGGATTCTTCGAGTGCATCGAGGCCTTTTTTGGTTTTCGCCGAAACTTCAACGAACTGCGTATCGCCGCCCATGTCTTCGGTCACGACTTCGTATTGCAGAAGTTCGGTGCGGACTTTTTGCGGGTTGGCGGTGGGCAGGTCGCATTTGTTGATGGCGACGATCATCGGTTTGCCGGCGGCTTTGGCGTGGCTGATGGCCTCGACCGTTTGCGGCATGACGCTGTCGTCGGCGGCAACGACCAGAACCACGATGTCGGTCACGTCGGCGCCGCGCGCGCGCATTTCAGTAAAGGCGGCGTGGCCGGGCGTATCGATGAAGGTGATTTTCTTGTGGCTGTTCGTCGTGATCTGATACGCGCCGATGTGCTGGGTAATCCCGCCCGATTCATGCGCGGCCACATCGGCCTGACGGATGGCGTCGAGCAGCGAGGTTTTACCATGGTCGACGTGACCCATGATGGTCACGACCGGCGGACGGTGAACCAGTTCCGCATCGCTGTCTTCATCGCCCAGAATGTCCGATTCAACGTCGGATTCCGAAACGCGTTTCAGCGAGTGGCCGAATTCATGCACGATCAGTTCCGCGGTGTCGGCGTCGATGGTCTGGGTGGCGGTCGCCATGATGCCCATGCCCATCAGTTTTTTCACGACATCGCCCACGCGTTCGGTCATACGGTTTGCCAGTTCGGAAACCGTGATGACTTCGGGGATGATGACTTCGCGGTATTGTTTCGGCTGCGACTGCTGTTGCTGCTGCATTTTCATTTTCATGCGTTCGCGGGCGCGGCGCTGTGCGGCGAGGGACGGGCTCTTGGAATCGCGGTCTTCGAAGCCGTCGTTCAGCACCTGCGAGACCGTCATTTTGCCGGTCGAACGGCGGCGTTCCTGACCATAGCGCGACAGGGCGCCGCGTTTGCGGTTGATTTCCTCGGCAATCGAGGGGCCACCGCCGCGGTCGTCGCCGCGGCCATGGCCGTCGAATTTGCTGCGGCCTGCGCCGCGGCTTTCGGCGGCCTGCGCATCGGCGGGCGATGTCACGCTCGGACGCGCGGGGGCGGTATTGGAAGACGTGGACTTGCGCGCATCCGCATCGCGTTTGCGGCGGTCCTGTTCTTCCTGTTCGTTGATTTTGCGCAGCTTGGCCAGTTCCTGTTCCCGCGCCTGTTCGGCAGGCGATTTTGCAGGAGCGGCGGGGGCAGCGGATTCTTCCGCTTTCGGCGCTTCTTCTTCAACGGGTTTGGATTTAACCACAACCTGCGTCTGGTATTGCGTCGCGGGCGTGTTGTCTTTCGGTGCGTGCTGCGCCTGTTGCAGGGCGCGGATGCGTGCTTCGCGTTCCGCCTCCGTCAGGTGCAGATCCTGTTGATCGTCCTGCTGGCGGGCCTGTTCGGCTTCGCGGCCGCGGCGTTTTTTCACCTCGACGGCAACCGGCTTGGCCGACCGGCCGACTGCGACGTTCTGGCGCGGCGCGCCCGTCGAAACCGGGGCCTTCAGGCTGAGCGTACCCTTGCCGGCGCCCAGCGTCAGCTTGCCGGATTCCTTGGGTTGCTCTTTCTTGGGCTCTTTTTTGTCTTGTTCAGCCATTGTCTTTTATTGCCTTCCTGATGGATGTCGAAGTGTTCGTGTTCACCGGGTTACATGGTCGGGTTATCCGTTGGCGGCTTCTGCGGCGGCTTGTTCCTCTTCGGTGAACCAGCCGGCGCGTGCCGTCATGATGATATTGTTGGCCTGGCTTTCGGTCAGGGTGTCCTGACCGACGATGTCGCGCAGCTCGTCGCCGGCGAGGTCGCCCAGATCGTCCAGCGTTTTGACGCCGTTTTTGCCGAGCGCGAGGATCATGTCCTGCGTCAGTCCGGCAACGCCGGTCAGCTCGCTGCTGATGCCCAGTTCCTTGGCCGTTTTTTCGAATTCGATTTTCTTCGCGGCAAGGAAGTTGGCGGCACGGTTGTTCAGTTCGGCAGCGACGTCGCCGTCGAAGCCCTCGATACGCGCCAGCTCGTCGATGGAGGTTTCGACGATGTCTTCGATAGAGGTGAAGCCCTCGACCACCAGCAGGTGTGCGATGACTTCATCCACGTCGAGCGCTTCCATGAACAGCGAGGAGCGGGTTTTGAATTCCGTCTGGCGCCGTTCGCTTTCCTCGGCTTCGGTCATGATGTCGATGTTCCAGCCGGACAGCTGGGTGGCGAGGCGCACGTTCTGGCCACGGCGGCCGATGGCCAGGCTCAGCTGATCGTCGGGCACGACAACGTCAAGACGGTTGTTGTCCTCGTCGAGAACGACTTTGGTGACTTCCGCCGGAGCAAGGGCATTGACCACGAAGGTCGCGACGTCCTGCGTCCAGGGAATGATGTCGATTTTTTCGCCCTGCAGTTCGCCAACAACGGCCTGCACGCGCGAACCGCGCATACCAACGCAGGCGCCAACGGGGTCGATGGAACTGTCGCGGGAAATGACCGCGATTTTCGCGCGGGAGCCGGGGTCGCGGGCGACGGCTTTGATCTCGATCACGCCGTCATAGATTTCCGGTACTTCCTGCTTGAACAGTTTGGCGAGGAAGTCGGGGTGCGTGCGGCTGAGGAAAATCTGCGGACCGCGCTGTTCGCGGCGTACATCGAAGATGTAGGCGCGGACGCGGTCGCCGGTTTTGAAGTGTTCGCGCGGCAGGGCGTCCTGACGGCGCATGTAGCCTTCGCCGCGGCCGAGGTCGATGGTGACGTTGCCGTACTCCACGCGTTTGACGACGCCGGAGACGATTTCGCCCATGCGGTCCCGATATTCTTCGAACATACGCTCGCGCTCGGCGTCACGTACTTTCTGGAAGATAACCTGTTTCGCGGTCTGCGCGGCGATGCGGCCGAAATCGAGCGGCGGCAACTTGTCGATGATGAAGCCGCCCAGTTCGATGTCTTTCTGGATTTTCTTCGCGTCCTTCAGGAGGATGCTTTTTGCTTCGGATTCCGGATTTTCAGGGTCGAATGCTTCGACAACTTCGCGGTAGCGGAACAGGGAAATATCGCCCGACTTGCGGTCGATGACGGCGCGGATATCGTGGTCGTAGCCGTATTTGGAACGGCCCGCTTTTTGGATGGCTTCTTCCATTGCCTGAATGACCACATCTTTATCGATGTTTTTTTCGCGGGCAACTGCATCGGCTACTTGAAGGAGTTCTTGCATCGTCGTGTTCCTGTTTTTTGTCCTGTTACTCTAGGTTTTTATCGGGGTGGCGGCGTATTATTTGCTGCCGGTTTTCTTTTTGTTTTTCAGTTTGTTTTTCGGGTTGCGTTTCGGGTCCGGCGTTTTGTGTTTGGGCTTTTTGGCCGGGACTTCGTCACCTTCGTCGCTGTCGTCTTCTTCAAGGTCGAAGCTTTCGTCCAGATCTTCGCCCGCATCGAGGCGCTTTTTCTTGGAATCTTTTTCCGCCTTCATCGCGGCGCGGATCAGTTCATCCGTCAGCACCAGTTTTGCCTTGTCGAGGTCGGCGAAGGGCAGGCGGGCAATCTCGCCGCTTTCTTCTTCGAGAAGAATGGTTTCGCCATCAACGCCGCGCAGGATACCCTTGAACTTGCGCTGGCCATCGATGGCCACATGCATTTCAATGCGCGCTTCGAAATCCGCATAGCGGCTGAAATCTTTCAGGCGCGTCAGCGGGCGGTCGATACCGGGGGAGCTGACTTCGAGGTTATACGCCTCTTCAATCAAATTCTCGACGTCGAGCAGCGCGGATACCGCCTGACTGAGGCGCGAGCAATCATCGATCAGCATCGTGCCGTCGGGACGCTCCGCCATAATCTGCAGCGTCGGGCGGGTGGATCCGGCGCCGATCATCAAAACGCGCACGATGTCATACCCCATGCTTTGCGCCGTGGGGGCGATGGTGCGTTCGATTTTTTTAATCAGTGTGCCGTGTTCCATGTCGTCTTCGTCGTGTTCTTGTTTCCCCTAAGCAAAAGGGCGGGCTCTTTCGAGCCCACCCTTTTTGTTATACTTGGGATTTAGCAGTGTTATATGCCTGAAAGCCCGCTTTCGCAAGGGGTTTTTCGCAAAACACCATCTAAAATTATAACATTTGGATATTAGGCGGTGCTTTACCAGAGTTTGTGCAGCGGCGCGTAAACAGGTATTTCCTGCCGCAGGGCGCGGCCTATACCGGTCAAGATACTGGGTTTTTGCGTATCCATACAAACATCGCCGGAACTATTGATGCGGATATGGTCAAGATCCGGATATTTTTCTTTCACGGTATCAAAGCTTTGTTTTATATAAGGAAAATCTTGTTTCTGGAGACGCATGCCCGTGAATTGCGGGGTGATGTAAACATGGCTCTCGCCGCGCTTGATGATGACTTCTTGCACAGCCTCTTTGAGTATTTTGACAAAAGCCTCTGACGCAAAATACTCTGCTGCTACCGCATCACGCTGAATTTTCTGGTTAAATTTTTCGGATACGGGCTGGGTGTTTGTCAGGGGCATGGCGGCCCCGTGGTTTGATTTTCATAAATATAATATTATGACATGCCGCTCGAAACGTCAAGTCGCGCCCATCCCTGAAGGGCTGATTATTATTTATTTTCAATGCTTTGATAAAATAAGCCGTGCGGCTGTTTTCAGGCTGGGGCGCCAAGACCCGGCAAGCGGGCAGATTTAGCGCGACAGCGTTTTATACAGCACGGGCGCGCCGGTGGAGCCGGTCTTGCCTGTGCGCTGATAGCCCATGTTTTCGTAGTAGCGCGAGCCGCCGTTGCCGCGTTTCGTCAGGTCTTCGATGGCGATTGTGGCGGTTTGACCGCGCAGCCAGTTGTTACGCATGAAATCTTCTGTATGGCGCATCAGCTGGGCGCCGATGCCCTGTTTGCGCTGGTCGGCGGCGACAGCCAGCATTTCAACCGACAGCGTATCGCCGTTGTTTTCGCAAATGGATACGCCGACGACCGTGCCTTGCGCGTTGGTCGCGACGAAAGCTTTGCGCAGGTCACCCTTGTAGCCGCCGGTGGCGAGTTCCTGTTCCGTATGAAATGCAGACGAATTAAACGCAGCCGCCAGCACCTTTGCCGCGGCGGGGATGTCTTTGTCTGTCATGGTGCGGATGGTCAGGGGTTCCATGGCGCTCTCTCAGGTTTAAATCCTTGATATATTTATACCCGAAAACTGTAAATTATGTCAATTATTTGCGAATAAAATTCAAAAAAATCGTCGGGCGGCCTGCCTTCAGGCCTTTGTTTTGAAACTTTGTTTCCGGCAAGTCGGCGGGGCGGGTTTGCCAGTCGGCAGCGCAGCTGGCCTGCCATTCAAAGCCGGGGTGATAACAAGTTTTTTCGACCAGCCATTCGGCAAGGTCGGGGTGGTCGGTGGCCATACGGAATTCGGCATCGGGTTTCAACAGCGCGTGCAGCCTGTCCAGCATCTCGGTCTGGATAAACCGGCGTTTGTGGTGGCGCTTTTTGGGCCACGGGTCGGCATTGATGATGAACAGCCTGTCCAGCGACTGCGCGGGCAGACGCGACAGCAATAACCGCGCATCATCCGGCCAGATGCGGATGTTATCAAGGTCATGTTCGCGCATGTGCAGGCACAGGGCGGCGATGCCGTTGATGAAAGGCTCGCAACCGATAAAGCCGACATCGGGATTGTTTCTGGCATGCCATGCGAGATGTTCGCCATGGCCGAAGCCGATTTCCATCCAGACCTGTTTGACGGGCGCGGAGAAAAAAGACGCGGGGTCCACCGGCGCATCGCCTGCGGGCAGTGCAATCGTCGCGGCAGGCAGGATGCTGTCGAAAGCATCCTGCTGCTGCGTGCGCAGTTTCTTGCCCTTGCGCCGTCCGTAGAACTGGCGTTTCTGGGCGGGCGCGGTGGCCTCGGTCATGATAGCGGCGTATCCGGCGGGCTTAGCGTTTGAAATCGGCCACGCGGACGTTATCGCTCAGCTCCGCATCTTTGTATTTTTTGGAGCCGATTTCGTTTTTCAGCGCCTCGACGAGGTCGAGCTTTTCCCACGTGAAGCCGCCGTCCGCCTCTGCCGCGCGGCCGAAGTGGCCATAGGCTGCGGTGCGGGCATAGATGGGCTTGTTGAGGTTCAGGCGCTCGCGGATGGCGCGCGGACGGAAATCCGCCACGGCCTGCAGGGCGAGGGACAGCGCCGCGTCGTCATAGCGGCCCGTGCCATGCGTGTTGACGAAAATCGAAATCGGGTGCGACACGCCGATGGCATAGGACAGCTGGATGGTGCAACGGTCGGCAAGGCCTGCGGCCACGATGTTTTTCGCGGCATGACGCGCGGCATAGGCGGCCGAGCGGTCAACCTTCGTCGGATCCTTGCCGGAGAAAGCGCCGCCGCCATGCGGGGCTGCGCCGCCGTAGGTATCGACGATGATTTTGCGTCCGGTCAGGCCGCAGTCGCCATCGGGGCCGCCGATAACGAAACGACCCGTCGGGTTGACGTAGAACTGGCTTTCATCGCACATCCAGCCTTCGGGCAGGATGTTGGTGACGTGCGGGCGCACCATTTCGCGGACTTCTTCGGTCGTCAGGCTGGCGTCATGTTGCGTGGAGACGACAACAGACGTTGCGCGCACGGGTTTGCCGTTGATGTATTCAAGGCTGACCTGGCTTTTTGCATCGGGCCCGAGTTTGTAAAGCGCGCCGCTGTGGCGGGCTTCGGCCAGCGATTTCAGGATCGCATGGGAATAGTGGATGGCAGCGGGCATCAGCTGGTCGGTTTCGCGGCAGGCGTAGCCGAACATGATGCCCTGATCGCCGGCGCCTTCGTCCTTGTCGCCCGCGGCATCAACGCCTTGCGCGATGTCGGCGGATTGCGCATGCAGGCGTACATCGATCTTGATTTTTTCCCAGTGAAATTCTTCCTGTTTGTAGCCGATATCGCGCACCGCGTGACGCGCGATGGTTTCGATGATATCGGGCGTGATGGACGCCGGACCGCGGGTTTCGCCTGCGATGCACAGGAAACCGGTGGTTGCCAGACATTCAGCAGCGACGCGGGCATAGGGATCTGCGTTCAGGTACGCATCGACAATCGCATCGGATACGCGGTCACAGAGTTTATCGGGGTGGCCCTCGCCAACGGATTCACTGGTGAAGATGTATTTCTGGTCAGCCATGGTTTGTTTCCTGTTCGGTGTTGTGCTTCTGGTTCTTTTTATACGTCACGCTTTCCGCGCCCTTCAATCGTTAAATCCTGCTGCGGGAAAAAAGAGGGGGGCTGGGCGAAATAAGATTTCAAAGCATCGGCTCAAAGCGCTATTTATATTTAACGTAATCAAAACAGAACTATTGGTTCGACGTTGACGTATACGGGGATATGCGCCTAATATTTAACTAAGCATTTTAAATACCGTACTTTTTTAGTGCGTCTCGGGTTTTTTATCATGTCATCAAACATCCCCAAAAAGACAGCCTGCAGGCTTGTGCCTGTCGCGGTTTTTATTCTTGTGGGGTGTCTGAGTATTTCTTCGGGAGCAGAGACGGGACAGGCGACCTTCAAGCCGCGCGTGGAAACCAACTGGCGGCACGGTACAGCGCGTTCTATCCTGATGACCGAAGCATGGGTGCCGCTGGCGCAGGACAGTGGCCGTCTTATTTATGGCGACTTTCGGCTGATGGGCGACGATGGAGATAACCGCGAATGGAATGCGGGTATCGGCTACAGGGCCTTGTCGCCGGGAAGCGACAGTGTTTTTGGCTTGCATGGCTGGATGGACCGCCGCCGTACCTCGCGGGGAGCTGTTTTTTATCAAGGCGCTGCGGGTGTCGAATATCTGACAGATAATTTGGATATTCGTCTCAATGCCTACGTGCCTGCAAATCAGAAAGAGCGCTACGCCCTTGGTGCATCGACCGAGCCTTATCTGGCCGATACGGGGATTTACTATGACACAGCAGGTCTTCTGGTTGAAAAGCCGCTGCATGGGTTTGATGTTGAACTCGCGCTGCCCGTGAAGCCGCTGCAGGGGGCTATGGATTCTTTTCGTGTCGCTGCGGGCGGTTTTGTATTCAGCGGGGATGATGCGGAAACCCTGCGAGGCATACGCTTGCGTGCAGCAGCGGATGTGACGAGCGATCTTCAGCTGGGTGCGCGCTTCGAGGCCGACAACCTGCGCGGTACACAGGGTTTTGTAGAGGCGACGCTGCGCTTTCCTTTCGGGTCAAAATCTTCCGCAAAAACGCTGGGCATCCGTAGCCGCATGGACGAAAGTCCCGAGCGCGATATTGACGTGATTACGGCTGCCCGTGTAGCCAAGGCACCGGTTGTCGGTAATCCAGTTCTGAACGCCTATGACAATATGAACCAGCGTATTTTTCACGTCGATAACACATCGGCGGTGGGGGGCGATGGGTCTGTCGAAATGCCCTTCAATACGCTGGCGGCGGCAAGTGCCGCAGCCAGCCGCGAAGGGGATATTATTTACGTGCATCGTGGCAACGGCACCAGCGGCGGCATGCAAAGCGGTATCGTGCTGTCGCAGAATTATCAGTCCTTGATAGGTTCTGGTACCAACTTCATTTATGATTCAGGCCGCTTCACGACAGCAGACGGTACGAACTTCTCTGGTCGCGTGATCATACCTGCGACATCGGCGCCGGTGCTGACCAATCTGACGGGGCATGGTGTCACCGTCACGGGGCTCGATACGAGCATCGCAGGTATTACAGTTAATGGCGCATCTGGACATGGTATTTACGCATATGCATCTGGCGGTGCCGACCTAGGGTCGCTTTCTATCCGCAACGTTACGTTAACGAACAATGCGCAAGATGGATTATATGCCGCGGCTGGGGGCGCAGGCGGCCATATAGATGTGACACTGGAAAATGTGGTTGCGGATAATAACAGAAACGGGTTGCGTTTTTACGCGCAGCAAAATGCCAGCTTGTCGGGCAGTGTGGCGGCATCGCGCACGGCGGACAACACGCAGCATGGTATTATTCTCTATGACGACAGCGCGGCAGGCAGCGTTAATGTCGACCTTGGCGGTGGCGGGCGTTCTGACGGCCGCAACAGTCTCTATGGCAACGGGCTTGAAGATATAGCCGTAGATATCGATGGCGGCACATTAATGGCCCGCGGAAACTGGTGGGGGCAGACCAGCGGACTTTATCAGCAGGCGCCGGCAGCGGGATTCAAACCGCAAATTTATTACGGCGCGCCGATAAACGATGGGCTTATCCTGCACTGGACATTCGATAGTGAATGGACAGCGGGCACAACAGCCTATGACCGCTCCGGTAACGGTTATAACGGAACATTGACGGGGGGCGTTACGGCAGCCGCGCTGACTGCCGGTCTTCACGGAGAGGCCTTATCGCTCAGCGGTGGTCCGCAGTATGTTCGTGCGACAGGGATTGCCGGAGTCTTTAGCCAGTATACGGTGCTGGCATCCGTCGCGCCCGATATCACAAGTGGCCCACCCGGAGATTACGCTACTTATGGCTATACGGTCGTATCCGATGGTGCAGCGCTGGGGGCATCGGCTTACCCTCTTTGGATGACGGTACGCAGTGGTGAAGTCGTTGCACGGACATTCAACCAGTCTAACGTCGGAGTCGTTACATCTGGTGCTGCTATTGGCAACGGGGAGTGGAGCCAGATTGCCCTCAGTGCACAGCGTAGCGGCCAAAGCAACATTTATGTCGATGGTAGTTTGCTGATAACCTATAACAACCCGGGCAGTCCGAGTTTTTCTGGCACATGGAACAATGGCAATTTTTACGTTGGTGAAATCCGTGCTGGCCGTGGCATCTATTATGATGGCCTTGTCGACGATGTGCGTGTGTACAGCCGAATTTTGAGCGCCGCCGAAGTTGCTGAAGTTGCACGCATGAACACCGCGAGTATCGTCGATGCAGGCGGTTATTTGACGTCAGCGCCCTGATAAAGTCAAAAAATACTGAAAATTTACTCTCCGGCCTTGGCCATGGCTTTTGCCATTTCCAGCAGCTGTTTTTTAAGCTGCGGGGTGGAGATTTGTTCATACGCGCGCACCAGCTCCAGCACATCGCGCTTGGTCATGGGGTCGGGCTCCAGCATCGCCTGCGGCGTATCCGAAACGCCTTTCATGGCGGGTTTGCGTGCAGCGCCAGTGCCGCCCATCAGCGTGCTGGCGCAACCTTCGAGAAAGAAATCCACGGGGACTTTGAGCGCGCGGCTGATATCGGTCAGGCGGCTGACGCTGATGCGGTTGCTGCCGCGTTCGTATTTCTGGATTTGCTGAAAAGTCAGGCCAATGGCCTTCGCCAGTTCTTCTTGACTGAGACCGAGCATCAGGCGGCGGGATTTGACCTTCGCGCCAACATGGATATCGACAGGATGGGGACCTTCATCATCCATACGGGTGCGGGGCATTGTGCGACCTTTGCTTAAAAAATGGCTATATTTAGATTATAAAAGGATGCAACCCCCCATTGTCAACATACGCTTGTATTCAACCCTGTATTGCACATAACGCGCGAGAGGTTTTCGCGGGGGTTATCAAGCCTTTGGGCGGCGGATCGGCTGGAAAAAATAGCTCAGCAGCAAAAGCGAGATGCTTAGCCCGCCGGCAAAAATCAGCAACAGCGCATCGCCCGTAATGGCATAGGGCGTCAGCTTTTGCGCCGGATTCGGCAGCGGTGCATCAATGATGCCTGCGCGGTCGAGGCCGAGGTTTTCAAGCACGCGGCCCTGTGGGTCGATGATCGCGGAAATGCCGCTGTTGGCGGCGCGCACGATGGGCATGCCTTCTTCGATCGCGCGCACGCGGGCGAAGCCAAAATGCTGCGCGGGACCGGGCGACCCCATCGACCACGCATCGTTGGTGATGAACAGCAAAAAATCCGGCTTGCCGCGCGTGATGTCTTTCATGCGTCCGGCGAAAGTAGATTCGAAGCAGATGATGGGACTGAACGACGGCAGGTGTTCGCCAAGACGCAGGGTCGACGGGCCCGGCCCGGGCACCAGCGATTGCACTGACGCCACGTATTTTCCGAACGGCGTTTTTTCAAGAATATGCGCGTAAGGGACGTATTCACCCCAAGGGGCGAGGATGAATTTATCGTGCTGCGCGACGGGCCGCTGGCTGCGCGGGTGCAGCACGATCAGGCTGTTGCGCACCCCGCGCACGGGGGAGGGTACCATGCGGTTGACGCCGATAAGGCCGAAGGCATGCTCCGGCAGCGACAGGGCGATGCGGTCGGCGTTTTTGCGGTCGTCGGGTGTGAAAATATCTATCGCGGTTTCCGGCCAGACGACGAAAAGTATTTTGTCGTCATGGGGCGTCTGGGTGGCACTCAGCTTCAGGTGACGGTTGAAAATATCATCCTTATTGCGGATGTCTTCTTTCTCCGCCTGTGTGATATTCGGCTGCACGATACGCACCAGATGCGGTGTTCTGTCGGTCGGGTTGGTTTGCAAATGGAGAATGCCGAAGCCGAGGATAAAAAAGAAACTCGCCATCGCCCATGCCGCCGCGCGGCGCGACATCACGGGCGTTGCAGCCCAAAGGATGCTCAGCAGCGTCAGGCCATAAATACCGAACCATGCTGTGGATTGCAAAACCGGTAGAATGTGATGCCACGCATAACCGATATGGTTCCACGGAAAATTGGTGATGAAATGTCCACGCAGATATTCCGCCCAGAACAGGGTGAAGCCATACACAAAGGCGTAATGCGTCGCCGCGCGGCGAAACGGCCATGCCAGCAGCGCGGCCGCGCCGTAGTAAAGGGCGATATAAACAGGGATGCCCACGACAGACACCGGCAGCAGCCACATCGCATGGCTGAAAAACGCCTTGAACGCGATGCCAAGCCAGTAAAGCCCAACGATAAAATATCCGCAGCCGAAAACCCAGCCTGCCATAAAGGCACGCAGCGCCGTTTGCGACGATGCGACCAGCCAGAACAGGACGGGGATGGAAACAAACAGCACCGGAAAAAATCCGTAGGGCGGCATGGCGGTCACCATTGCCGCGCCCGCCGCAAAAGACACCGCATAGCGGCGCCAGCCGGAAAGGGCGAAGAGGCGCTCCTTGATGCGGTTTATCATGCGGGTTTCTTTCGCGCTGTGATGACGCCTACGGCGGCGAAGACCAGCAGCAGGGCAAAGAAGATGTTATCGCCAAAACGTGCATAAAGCGTCGGCGGCAGCGGCGCAGGCAGGATGCTGTCGAGCTGTCCCTTGTCGCCCAGCCCCAGACGCGCCACCGTGCGGCCAACGGGGTCGATGACGGCAGATATGCCTGTATTCGCCGCGCGCGCCATGGGCAGGCCTTCCTCTATCGCGCGGATACGGCTGATGGCCAGATGCTGGAAGGGGCCGGCGCTCATGCCGTACCAGCCATCGTTGGTGACATTGACCAGCCATGCGGGGCGATTTGTTTTATCGACGGTGGCGGCAGGGAAAATCGCTTCGTAGCAAATGAGCGGGCTGAAGGGGGGGAAACCCTCCGCCGCCAGCGTGCGCGGCCCAGCGCCCGGCGTGAAATCGCCGATGCCGGAGAGGGCGAGGGCCAGCGGTTCGAACGTCACATATTTGCGAAACGGCAAATATTCACCGAAGGGGACAAGATGATGCTTGTCGTAGGTCGCGAGTACCTCACCCTTGCGGCCGAGGGCTGTCAGGCTGTTGTGATAGGCAACGGGGGTTTGGGTTTTATCCAGCGTCACGCGGATATTGCCAATGACGCCGATGCTATTGCGCGGCATACGCTGGCCGATATAACCGCCGATTTCAGGGAAATGGCCAAAGTCGTGGCGCGACGCGCTTTCGGGCCAGATGACGATGCGGGGCGGCGGGTTTTCTTCGCGCTCTTGAGATGCCGACAATTCGGCGTGACGCTCCAGATTGCGCCAGTCTTCATCGGGGTCCCATTTCATGGTCTGTGGAATATTCGCCTGCACAATGCGCAGTTCATAGGCGCCGTTTTGCGCCGTGGGCGTTTGCACCATGCGCAGCGTGCCAAAGCCTAGCAGCAGCGCGAAGCTGAAAACCGCTGCGGCGAAAACCTTGGGCGATATGCGGTAAAATACCGGCGCCGCCGCCCAGAATACCGTCAGCAATGTCAGCGTATATATGCCGCCCAGCGACACGGTTTGCAAAACCGGCAGGGCATATTCCCATGCCTGCCCCGCCAAATTCCACGGAAAGCCTGTCAGCAAATGGCCGCGCGCATATTCAATGACGGCCCATGCCGTGATGAAAACAAGGGCATGCGCCGCGCCCCTGTGACGCCAGCGATGCGCCGCCAGCGGAATAAGGCCATAGTAAAGCCCCAGCACTGTCGGGCCGACGATGAGCGAAAAGGGCATGACCCAGCCCCATGCCTTGATATCGACAAACAGCGCGGCGCTGACCCAGTAAAGCCCGAAAATGAAATACCCCGCGCCAAAGGCCCAGCCGCCGAGGAAACTTTTGAATGTCGTCGGCGCCGTTTCGGATATCCAGATAAAGGCGGGGATGGATATCAATAAAACCGGAAAAACGCCCAGCGGCGGCAACGACAAAACCGCAAGCCCCCCGAGTACGAAAAGCGCGAGGTATTTTTTAAATCCGTTGAGTGTCTGGCATGCCTGTTTCATGCGCAAAATCTAGCGCACATCGGGGCTAAAAACCAGAGCGGAGAGGGCCGTTATTCGGCCGCCGGCTGCTTTTTGGGCAGGTTGCGC
Organism: uncultured Micavibrio sp.; assembly: GCA_964551435.1. Classification (GTDB taxonomy): domain Bacteria; phylum Pseudomonadota; class Alphaproteobacteria; order Micavibrionales; family UBA2020; genus UBA2020. The sequence continues at coordinate 31,733 of CAZKBS010000005.1, read as the reverse complement.
ACGCGCAGGCGCATGATACGGCGGGGGTCTGCGTCGATGACTTCGAATTCGAGGCCGCTCGTATGCTTGATCAGCTCCCCGCGCGCAGGCACGCGCCCGGCGATATAGGACACAAGGCCGCCGAGGGTATCGTTTTCCTCGTGTTCCTCGTCTTCGGTGAACAGCTTGCCGTATTTTGCCTCGAAATCAGTGAGGGGCATGCGCGCATCGACAATCGCCGAGCCGTCGGGGCGTTCGATCATTTGCGGGGCGATATCCACGTCGAGTTCATCTTCGACCTCGCCGACAATCGCGGAAATCAGGTCGTTGATGGTGATGAGTCCGTCGATGCCGCCGAATTCGTCAACCACGAAGGCGATATGCACCCTGGACTGGCGCATTTGCAAGAGCAGGTCCATCACGCGCATCGCGGGCGATACGACCAGCACATCGCGCATGATGTCGCGGATTTCGAAATCGCGGCCCTGCACCATGGCGGATACCAGATCTTTCATGTGCATGACGCCGACGATGTTGTCGAGGTCGTCTTTGTAAACCGGAATACGGCTGTGCGGTTTTTGCTGCAAAAGCGCGTAGAGATCTTCTTTGGCTGCGCTGACGTTGATGGCCACGATATCGGCGCGCGGCACCATGACATCAACCACCGGCAGGTCGCGCAGCTGCAGGATATTGGAAATCAGCATGCGTTCATGCGCGGCGACGGACGACTGCGGGGCGCTGTCTTCTTCTTCGATCAGCTCCTCGATCGCATCGCGGAGGGTGTCATCGCTGTTGTGCTGGCGGACGGGCAGAAGATTTTTGACCCAGCCCAGAATACGGCCTTCGCCGTCTTTGGTATTCTGCTGCGGGGCAGGGACGGCTTCGGCCTGCCCGCTGCCTATCGGGGGTTCGTCGGATTCCGTATCCGTCTTTTTCAAAGAGTCTTCCATCGGGCGACTATTTGCGTTCATTTTTCTTAGCGCGTTTGTTTGGTTTGTCATCTTGGGTCAAAAGGTCCATGTCTTTGTACGGGTCAGGATAGCCTAACGCGCGCAAAATGTCACATTCCAATTTTTCCATAATTTTCGCATCCTTTGGCCGCATGTGATCATAGCCCAAAAGATGCAAAACGCCATGGACGACCAGATGAACGGTATGATTTTCCATGGTTTTTTTCTGTTCGCGGGTTTCGCGCACAATCGTCTGGAACCCCAGCACCACATCGCCGAGCGGAATAGGCATATTTTTGGGAAAAACGTCCAAAGACGATTTTTTGAAGCTCCCGAGGTCGATTTGCGGGAAGGACAGCACGTTCGTCGGCTTGTCGATTCCCCGAAACTCACGGTTCAGCACCTTCACGTTCGCATCATCCGTCAGGGTGACGGAAATTTCAAAACGGCGGCGGGCGAAGGCGGCGGGTTTTTTCGCGCCGTCAAACGCCGCGGCGGCGGCGCGTTCAATGCGGCTGTTCATGGCATAGAAAGCGCGTTTCCATTTCGGCGACGCTGCGTCGAGCTGCACGGTGATGGCGCTTGCGCGCACGGGTTTCGCGCGCGCCGTTTTCGCACGGGCGGGTTTGCGCGGGGTCATGGGCGTTTCCTGTCGGGGTTGTTGCTGTTTAGCGGGTGTTCCTTGTCGCGTTTGTCGTAGGCTTCGACAATGCTTTTGACAAGGCGGCTGCGCACGACGTCGCCCTCGGCGAAGCGGATCATCGCAACGTCTTTCACATCGCGCAAAACGTCGATGGCGTCATGCAGGCCGGATTTTTGTCCGGCGGGCAGGTCGGTCTGCGACAGGTCGCCGGTGATAATCATGCGGCTGCCTTCGCCGATACGCGTCAGGGCCATTTTCATCTGGGCGGGGGTGGTGTTCTGCGCCTCGTCAAGAATGACCACGGCGCTCGAAAGGGTGCGGCCACGCATGAACGCCAGCGGGGCGATTTCAATCGTGCCGTCGGCAAGGCGGCGGGCGATTTGCTCCGGGGGCAACATGTCGTGCAGCGCGTCGTAAATAGGGCGCAGATAGGGGTCGATTTTTTCCTGCATCGTGCCGGGCAGAAAGCCAAGGCGTTCGCCCGCCTCGACCGCAGGGCGGCAGAGGATAAGACGGTCAATCTCGCCCGCCTGCATCATGGTCACGGCCTGCGCGACGGCCAGAAAGGTTTTACCCGTTCCCGCGGGGCCAAGACCGAAGACCAGATGATGTTTGCGGATGGCGTCCAGATATTCGGCCTGTTTGGCGCTGCGGGCGGTGATATTTTTGTTGCGCGCCTTGACCTTGACGTGGCTTTCCTTCAGCGCGGCCATGGCGGTGTCGCGCGTGGCGGGGTCCATGGGGCTGCGGGCGACGGCGATGGCGGAGGTGACTTCTTCCGTGCCGACTTCCATGCCTTTGGTCAGGCGTTCCCACAACACGTCGAAAACGGATTGCGCGGCGCGCAGGTTCGGCTTACTGCCGGTCACGACAAGTTCGTTGCCGCGTGCGGTGATTTCGACATCCAGTTCTTCTTCTATCTGGTTCAGGTGGCTGTCGTGTTCGCCAAAAAGGAAGGGGACAAGTTCGTTGTCGTCGAATTGAAGTCCGATGCGCCGGACGGTTTGTTTGCTCAAGTGCTTGCTCCGATTTCTGCCGCAAAAGAAAAGTGGGGCTAGGAAGACCCTAACCCCACTTTAGCACGAAAAGTTGAAGAATTATTAACTTCTCTGATTATTATCAGTTTTTCGGGCGTTGAGCGGCTGCAGCCGGCGCTTTCGGCTTGTCCAGTTGCTGCGGCTCTTGCGGTGCAGCAGCCGCGGCAGCGGCCTTCACCTTTTCAAGTGCGCTCACGACACGCTCCACCACCGGGTGGCGGATGATGTCTTTGTTCGAGAACTGATGCTGGCCGATGCCGTCCGTGCCTTTCAGCGCGTCCGCCGCCCATTTCAGGCCGGAGTCCTTGTTGATGTCGGTCTGCGCGGGGTCACCCGTCAGAACCATTTTGGAGCCGTTACCGAAACGGGTCAGCGCCATTTCGGTCTGTTCTTTGGTCGCGTTCTGCGCTTCGTCGAGAATGATGAAAGCGTTTTCGAACGTGCGGCCGCGCATTAGACCGACGGGAACGATCTCGATAACGCCCGCGCTCATCAGGCGGTCGAGTTTTTCCTTGCCCATGACCTTGGTCATTTCATCGTACAGGGGACGCATGTAAGGGTCGAGTTTCTGCTTCTGGTCGCCGGGCAGATAGCCGAGCTTTTCGCCGGCTTCCTGTGCGGGGCGGGCAAGCAGGATTTTCTCGACCTGTTTTTTGTTCAGCATTTCCACGGCAACCGCGACGGCTACGTGGGTTTTACCCGTACCCGCAGGGCCAAGTCCGAAGGTGATGTCGTTGGTTTCGATAAGACCTTTCAGAGCGGCCTGACCTTCGGTTTTCGGGGAGAATTTGTACGCAGGACGGTTTTCAAAACCAGCACCGGCGGAATCGCCGAAGTTGTCGCGCAGGTTGTCATTACCGCCGCCGCGATAACCGCCGCGGCTTTCGTTACGGGGCTGCTGGCGGGATTGCTGGCCGTTGCGGGTGTGTGCGTATGCCATCTGGATGTCCTCCTTGGTGAGGTGTGTGTTGTTATTGACGAATTTAGTAAGAAGTTTGCTAAAACCGCTGCGTACGTTCTGTTCATTTTCCGGCGACGTGTTGAACGTAAGCACGCCTCCTTGGTTGATGCCGAATTTGACATCGAATACTTTTTCGAATTCCTTGCCGAGGTCCGGCTTGCGCTGAAGCAGGATGTAGGCGAAATGGGTGGATCTGTCTTCCTGGTTCAGTTTGAGTTGAAAAGTGTTGCTCATGCGGCTTGTGCTTTCTTGTTGGGTGTGAGCGTCGTTTCAGTCGTTTCGATGATGCCGGACATGCCGTTCTGGAACGCTTTTTCAATGCGCACATTCACGGTCTGGCCAAAGAGTCTTTCGGGCGCGCCGTCGACGTAGACGGACTGCATGTAGGGCGTCTTGCCGAGGAGCTGGCCGTCGCCCTTGTTGCCACGGCGGTCGAACAGCACAGGCTGCACGGTGCCGATGAAGCTGTTGTTGTAATCGCGCTGCTGCTGCTGGAGCAATTCCTGCAGAGCATAAAGGCGCTGGTCTTTGACAGGTTCCGGTACCACGCCCGCCATGACGGCGCCGGGGGTGCCGGGGCGGGGACTGTATTTGAACGAATAGCACGACGCATAGCCGACCTTGCGCACCAGATCCATGGTGGCTTCGTGGTCTTCGTCGGTTTCGCCGGGGAAGCCGACGATGAAATCAGAGCTGAACGCCATATCCGGACGCTTGGCGCGCAGGCGTTCGATGATATCCAGATAGAATGCGGCGGTATGCTTGCGGTTCATCAGCTCCAGAATACGGTCGGAACCCGACTGTACCGGCAAATGCAAAAAAGGCATCAGCGCCGGAATGTCGCCGTGCGCGGCAATCAGTTCGTCGTCCATGTCGCGCGGGTGGGATGTCATGTAGCGGATACGCTCCACGCCCGGCACGTCGGCGACGGCGGCGATTAACCGTGCGAGATTCCATGTGCTGCCATCCGCGCCTGCGCCGTGATAGGCGTTGACGTTCTGGCCGAGCAGCATGATGTCTTTCGTGCCCGTATCGGCCTGACGTTTAACCTCGTCGATAATCTGCTGCACGCCGCGCGAATATTCCGCGCCGCGGGTATAGGGCACCACGCAGAAGGTGCAGAATTTGTCGCAGCCTTCCTGAATGGAAACGAAAGCGGAGGGACCTTGCGCTTCTGCATCGGCCGGAAGTTCGTCGAATTTGGATTCAGGCGGGAAATCGGTATTCACCACGCGCTTGCCACCGGTTGCTTCCAAAATCATTTCGGGCAGCTTGTGATAGACTTGCGGGCCGAAAACCATATCGACATATTTGGCGCGGTCGATAATGACGTCGCCTTCGGCCTGCGCGACGCAGCCTGCGACGGCGATGAGCGCCTTTTCGCCTTTTTCTTCTTTGGCTTCTTTGTGGTTGCGCAAACGACCGAGGTCTGAAAAGACCTTCTCGGTCGCTTTTTCGCGGATGTGGCAGGTGTTGAGGATCATCAGGTCGGCGTCGTCGGGCTCTTCGACGGGGCGATAGCCGAGGGAGGCCAGAATATCGGCCATCTTTTTGCTGTCATAGACGTTCATCTGACAGCCCCAGGTTTTGATATAGAGCTTTTTGGTCATCGCATTCCCTGAGATGCAATCTCGTGTTATTTTCTGTATCGAGTGGTGCCCACTATTAACCATATATTGCGCCAAAGAGTCCAGCAAAAACTATACATAACATGGGGAAATTTATCATGCGCCAAAAAATCCTGATGATGGGCCCCATTCCCGCTGCGCAGATGCAGGTTTTGGAAGAAAATTATGCCGTGACAAGGCTTTGGCAGGAAAGCGATCCGGAGAAGGCGCTGGGCGGTGTCAAAGACGATGTGACGGCGATTGTCAGCACCGCTTTTGGCAAGGTCAGCGCCAAGCTTATTCACGCGCTGCCCAATCTTGAAATCATCAGCCATTTTGGCGTGGGCTATGACAGCATCGATATTGCTGCGGCGCGGCAGAGGGGCATTGTGGTCACGAATACCCCCGACGTGCTGACCGACGACACCGCCGATATGGGTATGGCCCTGACGCTGGCCGTGTTCCGCCGGATCGTCGAAGGTGATATTTACGTGCGCAGCGGTCAATGGGCCAAAAAGGGCGCGATGCCGCTCGGGCGGGCCTTGCGCGGGCGGCGCATGGGGATTGTCGGGCTTGGGCGCATCGGGCAGGCGGTCGCGCAGCGCGCGGCGGCTTTTGGTGTCGATATCGCCTATACGGGCCGCCAGAAAAAGGCGGGGGTGGACTGGCCGTTTTATCCCGACGTCAGGACGCTGGCCGAGGCCTGCCAGATTTTGATGATCTGCTGCGCCTATACGCCCGAAACGCATCATCTGGTCGATATGCCCGTTTTGAAGGCGCTCGGGCGCGAGGGGGTAGTTGTTAATATTGCCCGTGGTAAAATTATAGACGAGCAGGCGCTCATCGATGCCCTGCAAAGCGGGCTGATTGCCGGCGCCGGTCTTGATGTGTTCGAGAACGAGCCGGACGTGCCAAGCAGCCTGTGCCGCCTTGATAATGTCGTCCTTCAGCCCCATCAGGGCAGCGCGACCCAGGAAACCCGCGCCGCCATGGCTCAGCTGGTGGTTGACAACCTGCGTATGTACTTTGAAAAGGCTGAGGTTTTAACGCCCGTTTAAAATCGCCGCCGTACCGCTACAGGGGCGGTATTTGGCGTAACACTTGCCAAGAATCGTCCTCTCCTGTACAGAATATTCTTCGTTTCAGGTATTTTTATGTTTAGCAGGAAGAACTTCCGATGAAAAAATTGACGGCAATGCTCGCGGCTATCGCGCTTCTGGCGACCACGGCACAGGCTTCGGCCCAGTGCTATAACGAACGCCAGTTCGAGGCCGAGCAGGGGCTGCGTATCCACAGCGAACTGATGGTCATTTCCCTGACCTGCATGAAAATGCCGATGGGCGCGGGGATGTACCAGAAATATCAGGCTTTCACGAACAAGAACAAAGCGCTCATTTCGGCCTATGAAACCGACATGATTGACTACTTCCGTGCAACCGGTTCGCCCGCGCCGGAAAAACAGTTCCACAGCCTGCGCACCCAGCTGGCCAACCAGATTTCGCAGCATGCGATTAAAATGTCGACGGCCAGCTTTTGCCAGCATTTCGGCTCGCGCATCGACAGCGCGCTGAAAATGGATCAGGCGAAACTGCGCCAGTGGGCATCGCAGCCCTGGCCCAACAGCCCGACCACGCGCCCGAGCTGCAGCAAAGTCGCCCAGCGATAATCGCGCAGACGCATAAAACATCAAACGGCGGAGTTTTTACTCCGCCGTTTTGTTTTTCTCGGCAGGTTTTGTTTTGGCGGTTTTGGTTTTGCCGCTACCGGATTTTTCGGCGTCTTCGCGCGTGCGGCTCCAGTCCATGATGAGCACATAGGCGAGCGCCAGCAGTGTTGGGCCGATGAAAATGCCGATGAAGCCAAAGGCCAGAATACCGCCGATCACCCCCATAAGGACGAGCACAAAAGGCAAGTTGCCGCGCAGGCTGATGAAAAACGGTCTGAGTACGTTGTCGATGGTGCTGATAGCCAGCAGACCCCACAGGCCGACAAATACGGCGCGCCATGTTTCCCCCTCGCTGTAAAGCCACAGCGCGACAGGCGCCCATATAAACGGCGGGCCATTCGGAATGAATGACAAAAAGAATGTCATCAGACCCAGAAAGGAGGCGCCGGGCACATCCGCCATCCAGAAACCGAGCGCGGCGAGCATCCCTTGTGCCAGCGCCGTTCCCAGCATACCGTAGACGACGCCGATCAGCGTATTTTTACTGATATCCAGAAGGCGCTGTCCGTAGGGGCCGCCAAAGCGGTGGATAAGGTTGCTGACACGTACCGATACGCGTGCACCGTGCAGGAAAAAGAAATAGGCGATCATCACCCCGATGGTAAGGTCGATAAGCCCGCGCGCGATGCTGCCACCAAGGGCGATAAGCCCCTTGGTCATATGGCTGCTGTATTCTTTGGCGACGGCCTGCAGACTTTCTTTATCCGCCGTTGCCTCGCGCCAGTATCCGGCCATCGTTTCGCCGACATAGGGGATTTTGACAATATCATCCGCCAGTTTGGAGATATCCTGCTGGAGAGATTTTTGCACAATCTCCGAAATCTTGCCGAAATTCTCCGCGCTGCTGGTGCCGATGATTACCAAGGGCACGATAAAACAAAGGGCGAGGGCGATGGTCATCAGAAAGGCAGCTTGCGCCGTGCGGTTACCCAGCTTGTGGTTCAGCCACATAAAAGCGGGCCATGCCGATAGCGACAGAATGGTTGCCAGCAAGATCGCCGGAAAAAATGGCGTCAGGATAATCAGGCAGCCGATGAGAATAAGCGCGACGGCCGAAATACCGGCAATCAGCTGGTAAAGTTGCTGTTTATTGGCTTTGTCGATTTTCAACATCCGGATGCCCCTGTTCAAAAACTCCTGAATAATAACATAGAGATAGGGGCTTCCCATCCTCTTTTTGCTTGTCTATACTTCGAACATTCCGCTTTTATTCCAATCTTTTGCCGCCGTTTTCGGGGGATTTTACATGTACATGCGTATTTTGATGGTTATGGCTCTGGTGCTGTCTTTGTCTGTGCCGGCTTATGCTGGCGCTTACCCCGAAGAAGCGCCGCCAGCGCCTTTGACCATCGACCAGAAAATCGACAAGGCCGTGCAGCCCGTTGCCGATAAAGCCATCGGCTTCATGTTCTACCCCGTGAATATTATGGGGCAGGATGTGCCGATGATTATCCTCTGGCTGCTGTCGATTGGTGTGTTCAGTTCTTTTTATTTTAATTTTGCGAATTTCCGTCTGTTCCGTCTTTCCTGCCAGCTGCTGGGCGGCAAATACCAGTCCGCCGACCGTCAGGGGCAAATTTCCAACTGGCAGGCACTGTCGACCAGTTTGTCGTCGACTGTGGGACTCGGGAATATCGCGGGCGTGGCTGTTGCGGTGTCGATGGGCGGCCCCGGTGCAACGGTATGGATGATCCTGATGGGCTTCCTCGGGATGAATACCAAATTCCTTGAATGTGCGCTGGGCGTCAAATACCGCCATATCGCCGAAGACGGCGAAGTGTCGGGCGGCCCGATGTATTACATTTCCCGCGGCTTTGGTGACCGCGGATTGCCGCGTCTTGGCAAGATGCTCGCGTTTATTTTCGCGCTGTGCTGTATCGGCGGCGCTGTCGGCGGCGGTAACATGTTCCAGTCCAACCAGACCTACCAGATGTTCCTGCGTATCGCGGGCGAGGGCAGCTATTTCGCGGACAAGGGCTGGATGTTCGGTATCGTGCTGGCCATTCTGGTCGGTGTCGCAATCATCGGCGGTATCAAAAGCATCGCCCGCGTATCGGAAAAGATTTTCCCCACCATGGCGATTTTGTATGTCGTGATTTCCCTTATTGTCATTATGGGCAATTATCAGGCCATTCCGTCGGCGATTGCCGATATCGTGCGCGGCGCCTTCGCGCCTGATGCGGCTGTCGGCGGTATCGTCGGCGCGATGGTGGCGGGTATCCGCCGTGCCGTTTTCTCGAACGAGGCCGGTATCGGATCCGCTCCGATTACCCATTCGGCGGTCAAGTCGGACTCCCATATCGCGCAGGGCGTGATCTCGATGCTCAATCCGTTCATTGATACCGTCATTATTTGCACCATGACCGCGCTGGTGATTGCCGTTACCGGCGTGTACGACGGCGGCAAGGGGATTGAAGGCATCGCGCTCACGGCGCGCGCTTTTGAAACGGTCGGCGGCTGGACGATTTACTGGCTCGGCCTGACGGTGTTCCTGTTTGCCTATTCGACGATGATTGCCTGGTACTATCTGGGCGAAAAAGGCTTCACGTATATCGCGGGGCGCAGTCCGGCAAAAGTCATCGTCTTTAAGGTCTTTTATTGCCTGTTCGTGGTTGTCGGGGCGGCAGCGAATCTGACGCATTTGATCGACCTGACCGATGCGCTGTTCTTTGCCATGGCGATTCCGAACGTCATCGCCCTGTATGTGATGGCGCCTGAAATCAAAAAAGACCTGCGCGAATATCTTGAGAAAATCCGCGCAAAGGCCTGATTTGTCACGACCTAAACAATACTTGAGCGGTACTTTTACCCGCCGTTAACCTATTGATGCAACAATAGGAATGTTGAAAGCGGGAGGATGCCGTGAAACATTTCTTGTCGATGATGCTGTGCGCGTTCCTGCTGCTGCCCGCCGGTCTGGCGAAAGCGGAAGACAGCGCGCATAATCACAAGAAGGCCTTGGAAACCGTCGAATATGTCGACCTCAACCCGATTTCGGTTCCCGTTATTAACGACAATGGCATCGTACAGCATGTCAGCCTGTCGATTTCGCTGGAATGTGCCGCAGGTAAACGCGACACCGTCAACATGTTCAAGCCGCGTCTGATGGATGCTTATCTGCGTGAACTTTACGGCGCGCTCGGCAGTGGCCGCGCGATGATGAAGGGCAATATCGTCAATGTGGAAGATCTCAAAACACGTCTGACGTCCGTGACCAACCGTGTTATCGGCCCTGATGTTGTCGAAGGGGTCTTGCTGCAATCCATCAACCAATATTCCATGCGCTCGCGCTAAATTGTTTTTAGCGGCTGGTGCCGGTTTTTCTATCCTGAACGCAGATATTTAATCGCCGTATCCCGCTCGAACAGGTAAAGAAGGGTGCGCAGTGCTTTGCCCCGTTCGGAGAGTAGGTCGGGGTCGCGCTCCAATATCAGGCGTGCATCGTCATGTGCCGTCGCAATCAGATCACCATGATGTTCGGGCGAGGTCAGGCGGAAGGCGGGCAGGCCGCTTTGGCGCGTGCCCAGCATTTCACCCGCGCCGCGCAGTTTCAAATCCTGCTCCGAGATATAAAAGCCGTCTTCGCTGTCGCGGATGGTGGCGAGGCGCTGTCTGGCGACTTCGCTGGCTTTGGGGCTGTAAAGCAGCAGGCAGGTCGATTTGCCGCTGCCGCGGCCAATGCGTCCGCGCAACTGGTGCAGCTGGGCGAGACCGAAACGCTCCGCATGTTCGATAATCATCACGGTCGCTTCGGGGACATCGACGCCAACCTCGATAACGGTGGTCGATACCAGTACATCAAGCGCGCCATGGGCGAATTTTTCCATGACGGCGTCTTTGTCGGCGGGCTTCATGCGGCCATGCAAAAGCCCTGCGCGGTCGCCGAAATGCTGCTGGATATGCCGGAAGCGTTCCTCCGCCGCGGCGAGGTCGAGTTTTTCCGACTCCTCCACCAGCGGGCAGACCCAATATACGCGCTCGCCGGTGGCAATTTTGCGGCCGATGCCGTCGATGACCTCCTCGATACGTTCGTTAGACACCAGCCGCGTGTCGATGGGCTGGCGCCCAGCGGGTTTTTCGTTCAGACGGCTGACATCCATATCACCGTAAACGGTCAGGGTCAGCGTGCGCGGAATAGGGGTCGCCGTCATGACCAGCACATCCGTGTGCGAGCCCTTGGAGGACAGCTGCAAACGCTGGTGCACGCCAAAGCGGTGCTGTTCGTCGATAATCACGAAACCCAGATCGTGAAAAATAACATCATCCTGAAACAGCGCATGGGTGCCGATGACGATATGGGCGCTGCCATCCGCGATGTGCGACAGGATTTCGGTGCGCGCCTTGCCTTTGTCGCGACCGGTGAGCGTGACGACCTTGAGGCCGATTTTCTCCGCCAGCGGTTTGAGTTTATGTTCATGCTGGCGCGCCAGAATTTCCGTCGGCGCCATGAGAGCAGACTGGCAGCCGCTGCCCGCGGCATGCACCATGCTGAGGAAGCCCACGGCGGTTTTGCCGCTGCCGACATCGCCCTGCAGCAGGCGGTGCATGCGGTCCGGGCTTTGCAGATCCTTGCGGATATCGGCGACGGCGGCGGTCTGCGCGCCGGTCAGCTGGAACGGCAGGCTTGCAAGGGCGCGGGCAAATAGCGCATCGTCACCGGCAATCGCGCGGCCTTTTTGTTTTTTCTGCCGCAGGCGCAGCAGCGACAAGGTTAATTGATTGGCCAGCATTTCATCATAGGCAAGGCGCATGCGCGAGGGATGATGCGGCGAGAGGCCCTGTTCGTCTTTCGGCGTATGCACATCGGTGATGGCGTCATGCCATGAGGGCCAGTGTTCGCGTTTCTGGTGTGCGGGGTCGAGCCATTCGTCCAGTTCCGGCGCGCGCAAAAGCGCACCACGGATAAACTTATATATCAGTTTATGCGTGATACCCGCCGTCATGGGGTAAATCGGTTCGATGTCCGGTATCTGGCTGCGGTCAATCGGCGCCACGATGAAATCGGGATGCGGCATTTGCAGATAGCCGTTATAGAACTCCAGCTTGCCGCTGATAATCCGCTGCGCCCCCACGGGCAGTTGGTTTTGCAAATAATCGCCCCGCGCATTGAAAAACGTGATATCGATAGCGCCTGTACCGTCGGTGCATTTGACGCGGTAGGGCAGGCCGCGGCGTTTGGGTTCGATATGCTCCGACACCGTGACGTGCAGGGTGGCGACGGTGCCGCCTTTGGCCTCGCGCAGCTCGGGGCTGTAGCGTCTGTCGATGACATCGACGGGCAGGTGCCACAGCAAATGCACCACGCAGGGGCCGACCAGCTTTTCCAGCAGCTTGCTCAGCCGCGGCCCGACGCCGGTGATGGATTTCACCGACTGGAACAGGCCATCAAGTATATGGGGCCGCGTGCTCACGCCGCCGGTTTTTCCCGGATGTATTTGGCGTTAATGCGCAGCGCCAGCGCGCCAAGCCCGAAAAACGCCACGCCGCACAGGATAAGGATAATCGGCCAGCCGAGGCTGTCGCCGAAATGCTTGCCTGTGAAATATCCGATATAGCAGAGCATCGCCAGCGTCCCCACCAGCAGCAGTGTGCGGCTGCGCGCGCGTGTGCTGAGGTAAATCAGAAACGCGCTGAGACCAAGGAACAGGGGTTCTGCCGGCGTAGCTTCGACGATATCCCCAAAGCCGATCAGCAGCATTGCGGAGCCAATGAAATACCAGAAGGCTGAAATGGAGCGGTGCGCCGACTGGCTCAGCGCCCAAGCGATGAACATGACCGATGCGCCGAGGCACAGCGAAATCACCTCATCATCAATGTCACAGATATCCATGAGGGTCGCAAAGAACATGCCGCCGAAGAAGATCGATGTGAAGGCCAGCACCGTGCGTTTTTTCTGCCAGAATGTCAGCGCCTGTTGCAGCAGCATGACGCCTGACATGAACAGGATGCCATGTTCCGGTTTGCCGCCGGTCGAAAATTCGTCCAGCATCACGAAAATGCCCGAAGGCTGGAACAGGGCGGCAATCAGAAACAGCGGCGTCGCGGCGCGGTCGTATTTTTCATGGTCGATGGCCGCCAGTGCAAACAGGAACACGGCAAAACCGGTGCCGAGCGTGACGGCAATGCGCGCGGCACTGCCGAAATCGTCCCACAGCTGGCCGATGAAAATGCAGATACCGGCAAATACCAGAATGCCGCCGATATAACCGAACAGCCGCGAGATGATGCCGCCGGTTTCCTGCACGGCAGCTTCTTTTTTATTGCTCATCGCGCGTACGATGTCCTCGGCGCTCAGCCCGTTCAGGCGGGCGAGGGTGAGGATTTCCTGCAAAGCGTCCTGACGTGTACCCATATTTCCGCTCATGGCTTCACCCAGCCGATAAATTCAAGATTGGCGTAAAAAGGCGTGCCCGCATATTCGGGGATTTTATAGGCATAGCCTTTTTCGTGGCGCAGGCGGCTGTCATAACGGCCACGGCCGCCGCCGAAAATCTCGCCGGCCAGTCCGCGGGAACGATACCCGCCGTTTTCCAGCGTAAAGCCATCTGGCGATTTGCTGGCGGTGCTGATGGTGATATTGTCGAACTCTTTCAGCAGCACATCGATTTTTTTCTGATCCCCGATATCGGCGGGCAAATCGGGTTCGATTTTCTGCAGCTGTTCTGTCTTGGCGTCATAGCGGAACAATTCGTGCTTGTAGTTGCTGTAGTCGTTGAGGCGTTCTGTCAGGCGGGCATAAATCTTGTCGCCCTTGACGATGTAATCTACGTTGTAGGGGCTGGCCGTCTGTTCGTATTTCTGCACCGAAAACAACACGGCATACTGCGGCGGCGGGCCGAGCTTTTTGGGCACCGCGGCGAGCAGCATGAATCCGCCCACCAGCAGAACAGGCAGCGCAATGCCAAGTGTCAGGGCGAAATTTTGCTTGATGAAATTTGAAACAGACATATGGTGGGTGTCCCTTTGTAAAACAAAAGCAGGCCCAGTATGCCCGAAGCGCATGAAAAGGACAATATATCCATAATCCGGAAAAAACTGAGGTTTCGCAGCTGGCACCGCGGCACGCGGGAGATGGATTTGCTGCTCGGCCGCTTTGCCGACGCGCATCTGGAGGGGATGGATGCCGAAGCGCTCGCGCTCTATGACCGTTTCCTCAGCAACAGCGACCCTGACATCTATAACTGGGTCAGCCGGGCCGAGCCTGTACCGCCCGCCGAAGACAACCGTGTTGTCCAGCTTTTATTGGCTTTTTACCCGCAGTAATGCTACATCATGCCCTCGTTATAAAAGAGGGCGGCATGCAAAACGACAGCCCCAGAACCAGAAAAACCATCCCTGAACGGACCCCCTTGTTTGGCGTGCCGGAGGGATACGATTCTGTTTTTCTGGCCGCGCAGGCGCGCGCGCAGCGCGGCACGGTCGTGCACATCGCCACCGATGACAACCGTTTCGAAGAAATCTACGAAGCGTTGCATTTCTTTGCGCCCGATGTCGAGGTGCTGCGTTTTCCTGCTTGGGATTGCCTGCCGTATGACCGCGTCTCGCCAACTTCCGAGGTGATGGGGCAGCGCCTGCAAACGCTGACGCGTCTGTTGTCTTTGCCGGCGGGTACGCCCTGTGTTGTCTTGACGACGGTTGCGGCCGCCATGCAGCGCGTGCCGCCGCGCGATGTTTTATCGGGCGCCAGTTTTTCGGTGCGCAAGGGCGGGACGCTGGATCAGAAAAAACTGCTCGGTTTTCTCGCCGCCAACGGTTACCACCGCACCGAAACCGTGCGCGAGGCGGGCGAGTTTGCCCTGCGCGGCGGGCTGATTGATATTTTCCCCTCCGGTGCGCCTGAACCGCTGCGCCTGGATTGCTTCGGCGATGATGTCGAACATATCCGCGCCTTTGACGCGCTCAGCCAGCGCACGACCGAAGACCGCGCGGGGCTTGACCTTTATCCCGTATCCGAAGTGCTGCTGAACGATGACGCCATCCAGCTGTTCCGCAGCCGTTACCGTGAAACCTTCGGCGCCGTGCGTGAGGAAGACGCGCTTTATGAATCCGCCAGCGCGGGACGCAAACATGCGGGCATGGAACACTGGCTGCCGTTTTTCTATTCACGGCTGGATACCCTGTTCGATTACGTGCCCGATGCCGCCGTCATGGTCGATTATCAGGCCGAACAGGCGCGTGACAGCCGTTTGCAGCAGGTGGATGATCTTTATCAGGCGCGCCTTTCGATTATGCAGGCCGATGAAAAAGCCAAAGGTAAGGATGCCAAAAATCAGGGGCTGGTTTACCGCCCAGTACCGATTGAACAGTTATACCTGCCGAATGCCGAATGGCACAAACGTCTGGCGGCGCATGTGGTGCATGACCTTGTGCCTTTCGCCCCGACGCCGGGGCAGGCCGATGCGGGCGGGCGCAAGGGGCGCGATTTCGCCGATGTGCGTGCGCAAAACGGCGCGGGACTGTATGACGAGATTAAAACCCATCTGGAAACCCTGCTGCGCGCGCAGCGGCAGGTGATTATCGCCGCCTACAGCGAAGGCTCCAAAGAACGCCTGAAGCTGATTTTGCAGCAGCACGGCATGACAGGTCTTAAAGACGCCGCGCCGCAGGCGGTGGCGACCGGACATTATAAACCCGTGCGCGAAGTTGGCATGGCTGTGCTTGGCCTTGGCAAGGGGTTTGAATGCAAGGGCCTGAGCGTCCTGACCGAGCAGGATTTGCTCGGCGACCGTCTGGCCCGCGTGACGCGCAAGAAAAAGAAAAGCGATGCCTTCGTTTTCGAGATCAGCCAGCTCCACGAAGGCGACTATGTCGTGCATGAAGAACACGGTATCGGCCAGTTTGAAAAACTCGAAACCGTGGTTGTTGACGGCATTCCGCACGACTGCCTGAAGCTTTTGTACGCGGGCGGCGACCGCCTGTTCGTGCCGGTGGAACATCTGGATGTGCTGTCGCGCTATGGCGCGTCCGAAGCGGGCGCCATACTGGATAAACTAGGCGGTAGCGCATGGCAGGCGCGGCGCGCGCGGGTCAAACGCGACTTGCTGGCGCTGGCGGACGAGCTTTTGAAAATCGCTGCCCAGCGCGTGCTGCGCCATACCGAACCGATACATATCGAAGGCGACGGCTACGAAAAATTCGCGGCCGGTTTCCCGTATCCCGAAACCGAAGACCAGCAAAAAGCCATCGAGGACGTGCTCGAAGACCTCGACCGCGATCAGGCGATGGACAGGCTTGTCTGCGGCGACGTCGGCTTCGGCAAAACAGAGGTTGCGCTGCGCGCCGCCGCCGCCGTGGCGCTGGCGGGTTTTCAGGTGGCGGTCATCGCGCCGACGACGCTTTTGGCGCGCCAGCATTATCAGGGCTTTTCGAAACGTTTTGCAGGTTTCCCGATCAAGGTCGGGCTGCTGTCGCGTTTCGTTTCCGGACGCTCGGCGGAGCAGGTGAGGGCGGAGGTCGAAACCGGCGCCATCAATATTATTGTCGGCACGCACGCGCTGCTGTCGGAAAAAGTCAAATTCAACAATCTGGCCCTGATGGTGGTCGACGAAGAGCAGAAATTCGGCGTGAAGCAAAAAGAGCGCCTGAAATCGCTCAAGGAAAACGTGCATGTCCTGACGCTGACGGCGACGCCCATTCCACGCACGCTGCAAATGGCGCTGACGGGCGTACGCGAGCTGAGCCTGATTACCACCGCGCCGATTGACCGTCTGGCGGTAAAAACCTTCGTGCTGCCCTATGACCCTGTGGTCATCCGCGATGCGCTGATGCGCGAACATTACCGCGGCGGGCAGTCTTTTTATGTATGTCCGCGCATTTCCGACCTCAAAGACCTCGAAGACACCCTCAAGGATCTGGTGCCGGAATTGAAACTGCTGGTTGCGCATGGCCAGTTGCCGACCGAAGAGCTGGAAGAAAAAATGACGGCGTTTTACGAAGGCGCCTATGACGTGCTTTTGTCGACCAGCATTGTCGAATCCGGCCTTGATATTCCGAATGCGAATACCATGGTCATCCACCGCGCGGAAATGTTCGGTCTTGCGCAGCTGTACCAGATGCGCGGACGCATTGGCCGCTCCAAACAGCGCGCCTATGCCTATCTGACGTTCGAGCCGGGCAAGAAACTCACCAAAGCAGCGGAGCAAAGACTGCAGGCGATTGAACAGCTTGATACGCTGGGCGCAGGGTTCCAGCTGGCCAGTCATGATCTGGATATCCGCGGAGCGGGCAATTTGCTGGGTGAGGAACAATCCGGCCATATTAAGGAAATCGGAGTCGAGCTTTATCAGCAGATGCTGGAAGAAGCCGTCGCCGCCGCCCGCAGCGGTGTGAAACTGACGGCGGAAGAAGCTTTCGAAGACCACTGGTCGCCGCAGATCAATCTGGGTATGCCGGTGCTGATACCGGAGGGGTATATTCCCGATCTGAACCTGCGCCTGTCGATTTACCGCCGCGCCGCGCAGTTGTCGAGTCGTGAGGAAATCGAAGCCTTCGCAGCCGAGCTGATTGACCGTTTCGGCCCGCTGCCGCAGGATGTCGAAAACCTGCTGGATTTGATGGAAATCAAACAGCTGTGCCGCCGTGCCGGCGTCGAGCGTATCGAGGCAGGGCCGAAGGGCGCCGTGTTGGTACTGCATCCATCCAGCAAAATCGACCTGCAAAAGCTGGTGGGGTATATCCAGAAACAGACGGGCACCGCCAAAATCCGCCCCGACGACCAGAAACTGGTATTTATGCGCAGCTGGGACGATTTGAACACCCGTGTGCGCGGCACGCATAAAATCCTCAATGAAATGGCGGGTTTGATTTAAAACGCCGCCTGTGCCATGCTGAAGCATCAGGATTGAAAGGGAGAGTTGCCATGAGTCTGGAATACGCCTTGTCCCGCGTGCGCGACGCGCTTGAAAAATCAGACGGCAATCACCTGAAGGCGCAGCGCCTGCTGCTGTCGTGGCTGGAAAAAGACCAGACCTTGCTTATCGGTCTTGTCGCGCCGCATTTGCAAAGCATCGTCACCCATGCCGTCAACCATGCGGGCACGCCGCGCGGGGCATCGGGCGGTAAAAAAGTGCAGGTCGAACCTGCGCAAACGGGCGAGTTCGGCGCTGCCGTACTCAAAAGCCTCAAGGGCGGTCGCAGCGATGCCGGCGGTTTCGGTTTTGGCGAGGCTGCACCGCGCGCCGCGCTCAGCAAGCCCGGCAAGGCATCGCAAAGCCATGTCGATGCCATTCACCAACTGGCGCAGGGGCGCAGGGTGAACAAGGATAAAAACAAAAAAGATTAAAAAACCCGCATGCGGGGGCGCTACGTCGCGCGCATCGACGATTGCCCGCGGTTGAAAATCACCGGCAGCACGTTACTGTAGCTGGCGCCGAAAATGCGGCTGGCGCGAAAAGGCTCTTCGGGCGAAAAGCTCACCTCCAGATGTCCGCCGCCATGGTCGCAGATATCCAGACGAATATTTTTTGTGATGACGCCGCCAGCAACTGGCGGAAACCCACCATGCGTTCGATATCCGCGCAGGTAATCAGATGGCTGTTGCCGAAATGCAGGCAATGGCTGTTGAAATCATGAAAACTGACGGTGATTCCGTGCGTGTCTTCGGCGGCGCGTTCGACGCCGGAGTCGCTGCGCTGGGCGACCAGCTCAGCCACGCCGCGCAGCCAGCGGTCTATTTCGCCAAGGTCGATGACCTTTTGCAGCGGCAAAGACAGGCCTTTGAAATGATTTGGCATTTCCCTACAGTTTGGACGATTGCGCCCAACTCTCCCCAATTTCTATTTTATGTGAAACAGAGGTGAGGGTCAAGTCCGATGCGGCAGGGCGGGGCGCGGTTACGGCTGTCAAACCGACTGCAAAAATGATAATTTGATGCGTTTTTTAACACCACCAAGAGAGAAGAAAATGCAGCCACAAAAACAGCCCGCGACCGAAGATGACCGCACGCAGCAAATGCGCGGGTTTGTCGATGGCACGCCGTTTGCCGGGGCGCCGCTGCAGGCGCTGCGCATGGATGCGTCGGTGCGCCGCTTTTTTCGCGTGGCGAAGGATGGCAAGACGGCTGTGCTGATGGATGCGCGCCCGCCGCTCGAAGACACCACCGTTTTCGACATCATGCAAAAGAAGCTCACGGCCATCGGCCTTACGGTGCCGGAGGTTTATGCCTGCGACCATACGCTGGGTCTTGTGCTAATGGAAGATTTCGGCGACGAGCGTTATTTCGAACTGATTACCGGCAAAAAAGAAAGCATCGATAAACTCTACGGCCTTGCCGTCGATGTGCTGGTACATAAAATGAAGGCAGACCCTGCCGTCGCGCTGGCGGAATCTGTTGCCTATTCCGATGAATACTGGCTATTTCGCGTGGAGCAGTTTTTGCTGCATTACATGCCCCATGTGCTGGGGCGCGAAGCGACGGCGGGGGAGCGTGAAGACTTCCTCGGCCTGTTCCGCAGCGCGATTACATCGGCGCATCATTTCGACGATGTGCTGCTGCACGGCGATTACGGCGCGCAGAACCTCTATTACATGCCGGAGCGCGGCGGTATCAAATCCCTCGGCCTTATCGATTTTCAGGATATGACCGATGCGCGCGGCAACATGATGGGATCGCCCGCGTTCGACCTTGTGTTCCTTTTGCAGGATGTGCGCATTGATCTGCCGCAAGGGCTTGAATCCGCCATGCGTGACCGTTTCATCGAAAAAACCGGCATTACCGACCGCGTGCTGTTCGAAGGCGAATATGCGACCATCGGCACGGCGCAGGCGGTCAAATGCCTCGGCCTTTTCGCGCGTCTGGGCCACGGGCAGGGGCGCAAGGAATATCTGGATTTCATCCCGTATTGCTGGCGCAACCTGAACAATAACCTGACGCATCCGTCGCTGAGCGGTATCCGCGAATGGTTCGCCAAAAACAAAATCGAACTGCACGCTTAATAAAAAACAAAGAGGGAATATCTGTTATGAGCAAACTCATCGCCACACGTCTCGATAAAATCAAGCCGTCCGCCACGCTGGCGCTGGCCGCGAAGGCGCAGGAGCTGAAGGCCGAAGGCAAGGACGTTATCGGACTTTCCGTGGGTGAGCCCGATTTCGACACGCCGGATTTCATTAAGGACGCCGCAAAAAAAGCGATGGACGCGGGCAAAACCAAATACACTCCCGTGCCCGGCACGCCGGAGCTGCGCAAGGCCATCGTCGAAAAGTTCAAACGCGAAAACAATCTGACCTATACGGCAGATCAGGTCATCGTCGGCACGGGCGGCAAGCAAGTGCTGTATAACGCCTTCATGGCGACGCTGAACCCGGGTGACGAAGTCGTCATCGCCGCGCCGTTCTGGTTGTCCTATCCCGATATGGTGATGCTGGCCGAAGGTACGCCGGTGATTGTGCAAACTACGCCCGCCGAAAATTTCAAGATGTCGCCGGAGAAACTGGCCGCCGCCATCACGCCGAAAACCAAATGGGTGATTTTGAACTCTCCCAGCAACCCCACGGGCGCGGCCTATACCACGGCCGAGCTGAAGGCGCTGGGCGAGGTTCTCAAAAAACATCCGCATGTCTATATCCTGTCGGATGATATTTACGAACATCTGGTCTATGACGGCTTTAAATTCTCCACGATTGCCGAAGTGGTGCCGGAACTGTTCGAGCGCACGCTGACGGTGAACGGCGTCTCCAAAGCCTATGCCATGACCGGCTGGCGCATCGGTTATGCCGCGGGCCCCATCGAGATTATCAAGGCCATGAGCAAGGTGCAGGGGCAGAGCACGTCGAACCCCAGCTCCATCAGTCAGGCGGCGGCCGCGGCGGCGCTGACGGGCGATCAGGCCTTCCTCAAAGACTGGCGCGCCAAGTTTCAGGAACGCCGCGACCTCGTGGTATCCATGCTGAACAAGGCCGAGGGCCTCAGCTGCACGGCCCCCGAAGGCGCCTTCTACGTTTTCGCATCCTGCGACGGCGTTATTGGCAAAACCACGCCCGAAGGCAAAACGATTGCGACGGATACCGACTTCGCAACCTATCTGCTGGAAAAACACAACGTGGTCATCGTGCAGGGGGCTGAATTCGGTCTCTCGCCGTGCTTCCGGGTGTCCTACGCCCTCGATATCCCGACGCTGACCAAAGCCTGCGAGCGTATTCAGAAAGCCTGCGCAGAACTGTCGGGCGCTGCGGCGAAAAAGGCGGCGGGTTGATAACCTGATTTGCAAGATATCACAAGGCGCGGGGCGGTATGCTCCGCGCCTTGTATTTGTTATGCGTGATGACATTCAAATAGAAGGAGAGAAAAATGAACCTCAATATTGATATGAACAAAGTGACAGAAACCGTCAGCCTCTATGGTCTGGAAATTTTGGGGGCGCTGGCGATTTTCGTTATCGGGCGCCTGTGCGTCAAAGGCGCTGTGCATATGCTGAAACGCCTGATGACCGCGAGCAAGGTCGATGAAACGCTGGTGGCCTTCACCGGCAACATTGCCTATGCGCTGGGTGTTGCTTTTGTGATTATCGCCGCGCTGGGGCAGCTGGGTATTCAAACCATGTCGCTGGCGGCGGTGATTGGCGCGGCGGGTCTGGCGATCGGTCTGGCGCTGCAAGGCTCGCTCAGCAATCTGGCCTCCGGTGTCATGATCATCGGCCTGCGCCCGTTTAAAATCGGTGACCGTATCGAAGCAGCGGGTAAGGCCGGCTTTGTCACCACCATTGATATTTTCACGACAACCCTGAAAACCGACGAAGGATACAAAGTCATCATCCCCAACGGCAAAATTACATCTGACATCATCATCAACCGCACGGTGTGATGCCCTGACAAAAAACAAAAAAAAGCCCCCGAAACATCGGGGGCTTTTTTATGAGCGTTTGAATTATTTGCCGGGCCAGAACGGGCCGCCGCGCTGGCGGCGGGCGGGGGCGTCGTAGCTGGCGGTGGGCGGTTTGTCGCCGCTGCTGTCCGGCGCGTCTTTGCTGTCCGGGTTCTGGTTGTCGTTTTCCGGCTTCTGGTCGATACCGGTGATTTTTTTGACGAATTTGGTCAGGTCGTCGCCGGCTTCCTTGATGCTGTTCAAAATCTTGCTCTGGTTTTCGAGCCTGTCTTGAATCACGTTATAAATTCGGTCGAGATCGCTTTTGTGCGTCTCGGTCAGGCGGCGGGCGAGGGCTTTCAGCTCCGCATCGCCCGGTTCGGGCTTGCTGCCGTCGTCGATGCCGCTCGCGAAGCTCAGGATCTTTTTATATAGTTTGGCGAGAGATTTGACGGTTTTCGGCTCCGCCAGTTTTTCCGACAGTGCCTGCAGCGCGACTTTGCTGTCCTGATGAAGCTCTTCCGCGTAGCTGCGGCGTTTCAGCATGGTGCACAGGCGGTCGATATCCGCGCTGTTATCTTTGATGATTTTTTCGGCGAAGCGTTCAAGCGCCTTGAGGTTTTCCGCGCTTGAATCATCCATCGTCGGCGTCGGGTCTTGCGGGTCGGCCTCGCGGTTGATGAAACCGTCAAAGCTGAGCATGCGGTCGCCCAGCTCGTCACGCACATCGTCCGCGATATCTTCGGCATTGATGCTGGTGGCGAGGGAGATGAGCAGGTTGCCGCTGGATTTGCTAACAAGGCCGATAGGGCCGAGTTTATTAAATTCCTCCGGCGACAGGCTGTGGTCGACGTTGCCGGTGCCGACATGCACCATCACGATTTCCGCATCGGGCGGCGCCAGTTTTTTGGCCTGCGTCAGCATGCGGCGCATCATGTTGCCCGCGAAAAACCCGCCGTCGATCAGCGCATGGCGGTGGGTGACGTTGGGCATATCCTCGTTCGGCACGGTTTTGTAGTATTTCGCCGGAAAATAAGTGGGGGCGGTGGTGCTGGCGCGCACGGCATCTTTCATAGTCATGGACGACCAGCCTTCGGGCGAGGCGTCTTTCTGGCCTTTGAAGTTGTTGATCCAGACCGGACGGAAATTCTTGATATCTGTCGCGGGGATCATCAGATGCGTCAGCGAGTCCTTCATCTTGGCATCGCCGAAGCTGTTTTCGAGCGCGTCTTCGAGCGGTTTGGGGTCATACATGACGCCGCTGGAAATTTTACGCAGACCTTTGAATTTCAGGTCGGGGAAAATTTTCGGGGTGTGCTGGAAATAGAAATTCTTGATTTCAAGCGCAGAGTATTTCGGTTTACCGGGTTCCTGCGGGTCGGGCACGGTCAGGCCTGCCGCGATAATCGCGCCGGTCGAGGGCCCGCCGACAAGGTCGAACATTTCCGAAATCGGTTTACCCGTACGCTCTTCGATTTCCTGCAGTATGCGGGCAGGGATTACCCCGCGCACGCCGCCGCCATCAATGCACAGAACCGTAAAAATGCGTTTTTTGTTTTCCATCGTGCAAGGCACCCGTGACAAGGCCGTATCCCGCGCGGGGAATACGGCAGTGATTTCAACAGTTAAACACACACCCTGTTCAGGCTGCTATATGGCGAGAACAGGAACGAGTGTATTGAAATTTACGGAAGGAGTCAGCCCCTAAAATCGTATTATGTGTACAAAAAACGATGTAATATTATTGCTTATTTGCCGATATCAAAGATTTTTCGATAATTTGAGGCAATTTTAATAAAAGATTAATCATAATGTTTAATCATGGGGTTAGGCACTCTTCTTCGCCTCCTTTTTGTTATCATCTGGTGACAAAAGCCGCCGATTGGAGGATAAATCGGCAAGGGCCTGTGGGGGGCTCGCACAACAGGGGATTTCTACTTTGCAGTCGGGCGCAAAGAAGCAAAAGCTACAGGATGACGATGTACCGTCATCAACAGGCGGCATGCGGGCGGGCATGGCGCATTCTTTTGTGCTGATCAACGGCCTTGTTCTGGCGGCGGTTGTTTTCGTTATTCTGCATTTCACCATCGGCGATATGAAGGCGCAGGAATTGCGCCGCATCAGCCGCGACATCGTGCGCATCGGCGAAGACTCTGTCCGCCGCAGCGAGAAAATGGTCAGCACTCTCGGCCATTTTTACGCCACGCTGGAACAGGGCCGTCAGGATGACGAGCGCATCGCGCAAAGCGTGCAGCATCTGTTGACGGACGGCGCGCCGCTCGATGCCATTCTGTGGACGACCGACAGCGACGTCTGGTATCAGGAAGACATCCAGAATAAAACCCGCTACCAGATGTACCGTGCGCAGCTCGGCTGGCCCGGATACAGGGAATTGATGGGACACATGCGCGATCTGGAATATGGCCAGATCGGCTATTTGTACAAGGCGCCGTGGCCGGCCTTTACGCAGCGGATGGGGGCGGGTGAAAGCCCGCTTGCGCTGGTGCTCAAGCTGCGTACGGCATCCGGCGGCACCGGTATTTTTATGGCGATGACGACGCCGGACAAGATTTTTGCACCGAGCCTCAGGGCCTATGTCGATGATCTGGCCCGTATCGTGATGCGCGACCGCGACAGCGGACACGTGCTGTTCGACCGCCGCATGCAGGACGAGAGCGGGCGTCTGGCTGGTTTCAGCACCGAACGCGTCAGCGATACCCTGCAAATGGGCGGCAAATTCTGGGATGTTTATCTGGATGTCCGTCCCTCGCGCGTGGCGAAGGTGCTGAGCTCGTCGCCGTGGGCGGCGGGCATGATTGTGATTGCGCTGACGCTGGTCTGGGCGGCCTATGCCGAAAAACGCCAGCGGCAGGAACAAAAACTTGCCGAAATGTCGCGCACGCTGAAAGGCGCGCATAGCGAACTGCAAAGCCGTATTTCCGAACGTGACCAGCTGTTCCACGCCCTGCGCAAGAGCGAACGCGAATACCGCGCGGTCATCAACTCCGTCTCCGACGTTATTTTTGAAACAGATGAAACAGGCAAGCTGGTCTTTCTGAATGAAACATGGAAGCGGATTACCCATCTGGATGTTCAGGAAACCCTCGGCCAGTCGCTGTTCCTGATGCTGGAGCCGCAAGACCAGATGCCGCAAAAGGAAATGTTCGAGGAATTGGTGCGCGGGGAGCGTCAGGCCTACCGCATCGAAACCCGTATCAATCCGGGCAATGATGCGTTCAAGCCTGTCGAAATCGCCTTCAGTATGCTCCGCATGGCCGAGGACAAGAGCATTCGCGTCGTCGGTACTATCACCGATATCGAAAAACGCCGCCGCGCCGAACAGGCGATGCGCGATGCGGAACAGCGTTTCCGCGGCATGTTCGAAAACTCCATCAGCGGGATTTATCAGATATCGCCAGAGGGGAGGTTTATCAGCGCCAACCCCGCGCTTGCGGAAATCCTTGGCTATAAATCCGCCGAGGATCTGATGGTTGCCGTCAAGGATATCGGCACGCAAGTATATGTGCGCCCCGAAGATCGCAAGGCTTTTGTCGATAAACTGCTGTTCGAAGGCCGCGTGTCCGGCATTGAAACCGAAGTCAAACGTAAGGACGGCAAGCGCGTCTGGATCATGGAAAACGCCCGCGTGGTTAGAAACGAGCGCGGCAGCGTCGAGTATTTCGAAGGTAGCATCTGGGATGTCACCGAGCGCAAACAAGCGGAAAACACCATGCGCGAGGCAAGATTGCAGGCGGAAATTTCCAGCCGCACGCGGATGGAGTTCCTTGCCAATATGAGCCACGAGCTGCGCACGCCGCTCAATGCCGTTATCGGTTTTTCGGAGATTATCAAAGACGAAGTCATGGGGCCGCTCGGTGTGCCTGTCTATAAAGAATACGCGCAGGATATCTACGACAGTGGCAATTACCTGCTGAAGGTCATCAGCGAAATTCTGGAAGTATCCAAAATCGAAACGGGTAACCGTGAACTGGCGGTCACAACCTTCCGCCTGCCCAAGGCGCTGAAATCCTGCATGATTATCATGTCCACCCGTATCGAACAGGCGGGCGTCGAAGTGAACATGCATATCCCTGACGATCTGCCCGAACTGGTGGCTGAAGAACTGGGCGTGAAGCAAATCATGCTGAACCTGATTGGCAACGCCATCAAATTCACGCCCGAAGGTGGCAAAGTCGATGTCACCGCAAAAATCGAGGATACGACGGGTGAGCTGGTGATCGATGTGACGGACACCGGTATCGGTATGACCGAAGACGAAATCAAAAAAGCCATGCAACCATTTGGCAAGGTCGATACGACTTTCAGCGGCATGAAAGCCGGCACGGGGCTTGGCCTGACGATTGTGGATTCACTCGTGACGCTTCACGGCGGGCGCTTCAAGCTGATCAGCGAGAAGGGACGCGGCACCACGGCGCGCGTGATTTTTCCCTCGTCGCGCGTGCTGACCAAAAAGCCGCATAACGAAGCCGCCGAAGGCACCCACCTGAAAGTCATCAAGTAATTTCGTCGAAGCCGCCATCGACGTCGTCGGCATTGAAGTCGAGGGCCTGACGCGCGATATCATAGCTGAAGCCGCCGCGGGCCATGATGCCCATTTCGCGCATTTGTTGTTTACGGCGCAGCAGCGGGTCGCTTTCCGGTTTCGGATTGAACCGCCCGATTTTACGTTTGCGCGCCAGTTTCAGCGCGGCGGCCAGTTCGGCGGGCAGGGTGGTATCGGCGCGGTCGCCATCCACGCTTTCCAGTGCCTGCTGTATAATATCGGGCGCCAGCCCCTTGACCTTGAGATTGGCGGCAATCGCCTGCCGCGACTTGCCCTGCCGCCGCAGGCTGGCCGTGCGCCCTTCGGCATAGAGGGTATCATTCAAAAGTCCGCTTTTTTCGTAGCGCGCCACCAGGGCGTCGATAACAGGGTAGAATTCATCGGCTGGCGTGCCGTGGAACTGGCAGGAGCGATCTACCTTGCGCGTCAGCACCCGCCGCAGGTTTCCGGCGGAGCTTGCATAGCGCTGCAAATAGTAAAGCGCCGCATTTTCCAAATAACGCGGGGTAATTTTGCGCGGGCTGCGCTTTTTTTTCTGGTCTTTGGCTGGCTTTTTGTCCATTTTCGACCATCTATGCTAGGATAGGACGCTATGGCTATTCGTATCAAAAAAGATGGCACGGAACAATCGGGACTGGTGGACGATAACGTCATCCAGCCCTTCCGCCTCGAAAAAACCAACGTGCGCGGGCGCATGGTCCGTATGGGCGATGTTCTGGCGCGTATTATGACGCAGCACGACTACCCGCCGCCGGTCTCCGGCCTTTTGAGCGAGGTGACAGCGCTGTGCCTGCTGCTCGCCGCCATGCTGAAATACGAGGGGGTCTTTACCCTGCAAATCAAAGGTGACGGACCTATCCGCATGCTGGTGGCCGACGTCACCCATATGGGCGAAGTCCGCGCCTATGCCAGTTTTGACGAACAGGCCGTGAAGAAACTGGCCAAGCGCAAGAAAGATACCGAAAACGGATATTACTATCTTCTGGGCAAGGGGTATATCGCTTTCACCGTCGATCAGGGGCAGGTCGAAAACCGTTATCAGGGCATTGTCGAGCTGAAGGGCGAAAGCATCGTCGAGGCCGTGCAGCATTACCTGACGCAGTCGGAACAGATTAAAACCTCTTTCAAGCTGGCCGTGCATCCGCAGGACGGACAGTGGCGCGCGGGCGCGATTATGATTCAACAAATGCCCGAAGACGACGCGGGCCGCAAAGTATCCGCCGAAGTAAGCCTCGACGATTGGGCGCGCGCGGTGATGCTGCTGGATACCTGTTCGGACGGCGAAATCCTGTCGCCTGCGCTGCATTCGGCGGACGTTCTATACAGACTTTTTAACGAAGATGGCGTGCGTATTTATTCGCCCACGCACCTGCGTTTCAAATGCCGTTGTTCGCGCCAGCGCGTGGAGGATATCCTGCGCACCATCCCGCGGGCGGAGCTGGAGGATATTTGCCAAAAAGAAGGGCATGTATCGATTAAATGCGAGTTTTGCAGCGAAGAATATCTTTTCAACAGCAATGAACTCGATGATGTCTATCAGGAGAAAAATACATGATGAATTCCTTTCTCGTCCGCCGCCGTTTTCTGGGCCTTGCCGCTGGTTTTGCTGCGGTCCTGATGCTTTCGGGCTGCCTGACGTCCAATGTCACGAATGAATGGCCCGATATCGCCTACGGCAAGTCGCCTGCCGTTCGCGTCAATGCCGCGCGTCTGGATATTCAGGATGCCTACCGTGCCCCCATGGGCGCACCGAACGTTGACCACCTGTTCAAGGTGACGCCGTCGATGGCCGCGCAAACGCTGGCCAGCCGTCAGGTGATTCCTGTGGGCGGCCAAAACGTGATGCGGGTGATTGTGGAGGATGCTTCCGTCCGCCGCTCCACGCTGCCGCCGAAAGAGGGCGTCCTCGGCCTGCTGCCGACGGAGCCGGACGAGCAATTCGACGCCCGCGTGGCGCTCCGCTTCGAGCTTGCCGATGAAGCGGCGCCGGATATTGTGACCGGACGCGCCAGCGTGGTGGCAACCCGCCAACGCACGCTGACGGGCGGCGCGACGCTCGCCCAGCGCGAAAAGGCGTATCATGATATCGTGCAGGCGCTGGTCGATGATTTGTCGCAAGGCATCCTGACAACGGTCGGCGGTACTTTCGGCCAGCCGTAAATTATTCGTAAGATTAAAAAACACAAAACCCTCGGCGGCCTAAACGGCGCACCGGGGGTTTTTGTTTTTTATGCCCGTATCAATCCCGCCAGAAACGCGGTGCGATCAGCACGAAAAGGGTCAGGAACTCCATTCGTCCCAGCAGCATGGCAAAAGACAAAATCCACAGGGCGTCTTTATCGAGAGAGCTAAAGCTGCCCGCTGGCCCGATAAGATTGCCAAGCCCCGGGCCGACGTTGCTGACCGCCGATATCGCGCCAGAGACGGAGGTTGTGAAATCAAGCCCCGTCAGATGCAGCAGGATGGTCACGCCCATCCACGTCAGGATATGCACAAAGAAAAACACGGCAACTGAAGTCAGGACATCGTTATCGACGACTTTTTTATTGTAATGCACCTGAAACACGCCATGCGGCACGATCAGCCGACGTACCTGCTGCTGCACCATAGCAAAAAGAATTTGCAGACGGAAAGTTTTGATACCGCCGGCGGTCGAGCCCGAACAGGCGCCCAGATACATGGCGACGAAGGCGACGCCTTCGGCCAGCGGGCCCCATTTACTGTAATCTCCACTGGCGAAACCTGTGGTCGTCATCAGGGTGGTTAGCATGAAAACCGAACTGCGTAGCGCGTCGAAAAACGGCATTTGTCCGGTTGACAGCAGGAACAGCGCAACCAGAAACGACATCGACAGCAGGATAGTAAAAAAGGCGCGGACCTGTACATCGTCGATGACTGCGCGGCCATTCCCCTTCAGCATGCGCACATACAGTACGAAGGGCAGGGCGCCCAGCCACATGAACACGATCACGATCCAGTCGATGGTTGCACTTTTGAAATGTCCGATGGACGCGTCGTAATTCGCGAAGCCGCCCGTCGCGACCGATGTCATGGCGTGGCAAAACGCATCGAACAGCGACATGTCCGCGGCAAACAGCAAAATAGCGCAGGTGAGCGTCAGCAGGGCATAGACCATCAAAATATACACAGCCATCTGCTGGGCGCTGGGCAGAACTTTTTCCATGCCGAAAGATTGAGTTTTGAAGATCTGCATCCCCGATACCTGCAGCAGCGGCAGAACGGCTAGCGCAACCACAAGGAATCCGATCCCCCCCAGCCATTGCAGCATCGCGCGCCACAGCAGGATTCCTTTGGGCAGGGTATCAAGCCCTGTGATGACGGTGGCGCCGGTGGTGGTCAGGCCCGACATCGCTTCGAAAAACGCATGGGTAAAAGGAAGCTTTATTTCCGCAAAGTAAAACGGCAGCGCGGCAAAGGCCGTCATGAAAACCCAGCTTGTCGACGACAGGACGAACGTCTGGCGCAGGTTGAGGGAGAAGCTCTCCTCTCGGTTCGAGAAAATCAGGGCAAAGCCGACAAAAGCGGTAATCAGTTGCGCGCTGGCAAAGACCCGCCAGTCGCCGCTGTCATGCGCAAGGTCGATGAAAACCGGCAGCAGCATTGCGGCTGATAAAATCAGCAGCAGGATGCCTATCACGTAAAAAACCGGTTTGAAGCTCATGTCGCGTTCATCCCGTCCTTGTTAATTGATTTGCCGCGGTGCGCCCGGCGCATCCAGCGAAAAGGCCGGAATGTCGATATCGACCATGCGACCGTCAGGCATTTCCATGGCGTAACTGCCCATCATGATACCGCTGGGGGTCGGCAGCGGCGTGCCGCTGGTATATTCAAAGATTTCGCCAGGGTTGAGCACGGGCTGTTCGCCGACAACGCCGGGCCCGCGCACTTCCTGCACGCGGCCAAGCGCGTCTGTGATCTTCCAGTGGCGCGTGCGCAGTTGCAGCGCTTCGGTGCCTTTGTTTTCTATCCTGACCGTATAGGCCCAGACGAAAAGGTTTTTGTCCGGCGACGACTCTCCATCCAGATAGACGGGGTTGACCGAAACGGTGACGTTATGCGTGGTGCTGGAATACATGACCGACCTGTAAGTAAAACAAAGGCATCATATCCGATAGGCGCCAAAAAGAAAACCGGCCAGTTTGCTGGCCGGTTTTCTTTCAAGTCTGCGTCTCTCGATGCAGCGCGCGAGGATTACTCGAGCGTGATTTGAGCGCGGCGGTTTGCCGGTTCTCGGACACCATCTGCCGTCTGGACGAGCAGGTCGGTTTTTCCGCGGCCTTCGACGCGCAGTTTGGCTGCATCCACGCCACGGGCAACGAGACCATTTTTAACGGCTTCGGCACGGCGCAGGGACAGTTTTTTGTTATAGGCAACGCCGCCGGAGGTATCCGTGTGGCCAACAACAACAATACCGTTGATGTCTTTGCGGCTGCGGATTTCCTGTGCAACAGC
Organism: uncultured Micavibrio sp.; assembly: GCA_964551435.1. GTDB lineage: Bacteria > Pseudomonadota > Alphaproteobacteria > Micavibrionales > UBA2020 > UBA2020. The sequence continues at coordinate 993 of CAZKBS010000005.1, read as the reverse complement.
GTCCAGAACGTCATTGGCGCTGGCGGTGATGTCGTGCTTGTCCCAATCGAAGAAGACGATGAACATCGCTTGTTCGACGGCAACCGGCTCGCCTTTCGGCATTTCGGTCACGGGGGCAGGGAAAGCCTCTTCAACAGGCTTCTTGCCAACAACATCCTGCAGCGCTTTCAGCGCGTCGTGGAATTGGGATTTGCAGGGAACGTCTTTGCTCCAGCTTTCTTCCTGCTGTTCTACCCAGCAGTCGAATTTCGCCTGTGCAACGCCTGCCTTGTCGGAAGCCAGCTCGCGGCCGCCGTTTTCAAGCGCGTCGACGAGGTCGGCGCGGGCTTGGGTCAGGTCGACGATGTTCTTGTCGCTCAGATCCCAGTCGTCCAGGGTTTCGGGCATCACAACAACGCCGCTTGCAGAGGCGAGGCCTTTGCGTGCGAAGTGCAGCGCGTCAGCGTGATCCATGAATTGGTTTTGCTTCATGTTCGCATAGTCGCGGTATTCCGCAGCCAGCGTTTTGGTGAAGGGGGAACCGACGGCTTGCGCTTTGTTCAGCGCGTCCACGGTGGAGTTGCTGCCGACGCCGGAGCAGGCGGCAATCACCAGCACGCCCATGAGGCAGAGGACTCGTTTGACCAACTTCATTACTAATAACTCCTTGAGACTGAGAGCATGACTTGAAAATATTCTGACAGGTTTCCCGCCGCGCCACTTTTGTTTATTTTCAAAAGGATGAATTTGACCAAGGCAGCAGAAGGCAGGACAATCTTTCTTATCTTTTCAAGCCGTAGGTTGTAAAGATGTTTTGTGGATACGGGCAAGAAAAGAATTTTTTCATAAAATATAAACCCTTGCCAAAAACCCCGAAAAGCGCGATAAAAGGCCTGTCCTACCAATCGCGGGTGTAGCTCAGCTGGTAGAGCGTCAGCTTCCCAAGCTGAATGTCGCGGGTTCGAATCCCGTCGCCCGCTCCAAATCTTCAGATTCCACTAAAGATTTGAAAAA